>NZ_LOCN01000017.1 GCF_001574435.1 Moritella sp. JT01 | reverse complement strand
ATATCTCTGCAAGTGCTCACACAGATTGCTTGAATAAATTGTTAAAGAGCATTGACCTTGACGTTATCCGTCGTAGTCAGGCTGCGTATTCTACGCAAACCAATTTCGAAGTCAAGTGCATATTTTCACTTTATTTCAGGAGGTTAAAAAGTAACTTTCGATACTGATAAACACCTTTACTTAGCGGCTGTTGCCGTGTCAGTGAGGTCGCATTATAGAGAGATGGCTGATGATGACAAGCATTTTCACATAAAAAACGAAAGATAATATTAATAACAACTTACTACCAAGTTATACACAGAGTAACCATTTATATTTGAATGAATGCAATATTTTTGTTTGTATTTCATACATTTTTTGACAAAATAAGACACAGCTATGATTTTTTGTAGCTTTTTATTGATACATTGAGACTGATTGTCGCTCTTCTAGATATTAGTTACTATTAGGGACAAGAGTAGCAATTGATGAATTATTCTTTAATATTAATCACTTATGTGTTTTCAGAGGTTCTTTAAAACGATGGGCTTTTCAACTTTATCTAATGCAACTCGAGCATCCATTATTTCGGTAGCAATTGCAGCAATTGGTTTTGTAGCGCTTTCCTTTATAGGAAATACCATACCAGCGCCTATTGCGTTTGCTATTGGTGCAATTATTACTGGTATTACAATTAAATTCACAACACCTTTATCTTCAAACAGCGAAGCTGTAGAAACAACGACATTATACGTAGGGAACTTACCTTACCGAGCAAACGAAACATCAGTACGTACATTGTTTGCAGAACATGGTCAGGTATTATCGGTTCGCTTAATGAAAGATAAACATACAGGTAAACGTCGTGGTTTTGGTTTTGTAGAAATGCCAGAGGCTGACGCGAAAGAAGCAATTCAATCGCTTAACGATGCTGAATATCAACAACGGACATTAAAAGTACGTGAAGCAAATGAACGCACGGTTCATTCTGCAGAGTAATTTGTTTCATTAAATTATACGTCTATATATAAAGGCTGACTTAACCCTATTTCATTAAATAGGCAAGTCAGCTTTTTTTGTGCCTGTATTTTGGTACAAAACGCTTTTCCACCATCATTGTCACCGCCCAAAAGCACCCTATCGCCAAGGATATGTTTAACGCGAGATGCGATAGCCATCCCTGAATCGATAAATTTAATATGCTCACCAATAATCAGCCCTAACTCCTCAGCTAGCAGCGGGAAGTGAGTACACCCCAATACAACAATATCGGGGCTATTAATAGCAACGGTCCATTTTGATACAACCTTTTTTATTTCATCTAAATCGACAGGTTTACCATATAGTTTGTTTTCAGCTTGTAACACAAGACTTGTTGTTCCAATCATGTCGATCTCACAATCTTGAGCATGTTCATTCACAAGTAATTGCGTATAGTCTCGAGACACCGTGCCAGGCGTTGCCAGCAAACCTATTTTTTTCTTTCTACTTTGTAATGCAGCGGGCTTTATTGCGGGTACAACGCCGACAAAAGGAATAGGAAAGCGTTTGCGTAAAGCAGGTAATACTAATGTGCTCGCAGAGTTACATGCGATAACCACAAGGTCAGGGTTATGTTTTTCATACATGTGACCGATTAACTGGCAAACACGTTCGATAAGAAACTCAGGTTCAAGTTCACCATAAGGGAAATACTTATTATCAAACAAGTAAAGGTAATCAGCGTTTGGTAATTGCTCTTTGATTGCTTTATATATAGATATACCACCTACACCAGAATCAAAAATCAATATCTTACTCATGTACAAACCATTGGATTATTATAAAAGACATATAATAGTCAAGGGCAGGATAAATTGGAATAGATGAATATAAAAGAAGCCAGCATATCGCTGGCTTCTCAATCATCATTTAATGTGAAATTACAAATTAAAATTCATAAGTAGCATTAATGTAGTAACCGCGTTCTGGTGCTGGGTAACCTTGCGCTGTTGCGTATTCTTTATCGAATACATTATCGATTCTAGCACTGAGCTTGAACGCATCCGTCACTAGATAAGCAGCTGAAATATCCCATAGGCTGTAACCAGCAAAAGTGTCAATTCCAGCAGTGCCATAATCATCTCTTTTACCTTGGTATAAATAGCGCATAGACAAATCAACATCACCTAATTGAACAGTACCTTTCCATTTTGCTTTATACTTAGCACGACGTAATAGTGTCTTACCATGCGCATCTTTAGGATCTAAATACTCAAGCACCGCCTGATGTGAAACAATACCCGTTACGGTATTAATTTCTAGTTCAATACCTTGGAGGGTACTCTTCCCTTCTTTATTGTAAGCAGTTCGTACTGTGTTGATCTTTTTCCCATCAATTAAATCTTGTACTTTATTCTTATAAGCAATAATTTTCCAATCCACAAGTCCTGTAATACCTTTAATACCTACTTCAATAGATTCACCAGACTCAGGTTTTAAATCTGGATTTCCTTTAGTATAAGCATTTGTTGCATATAGATCGTACAGAGATGGGGCTTTAAACGATGTACCAGTCGAAGCAATGACACTATAATTATTCACAAACTCCCAACCAGCAGCTAAACCCCACGTTGTATTTCCACCAAATGTTTCGTTGTCGTCATATCGAATTGAGCCATCTAATGTGATTGATGAGATTTCATATACAACCGTTGTAAATATACCGGTATTCGAACGAGAAACAATACCGTCAAGAGTACCGCCCTCATCTTCAGCTTGATCATCTCGCCAATCTAAACCTGCGTTTAGTAATAATGAATCCGATAGCACAAACGAATTGATAAAGCTTACATTATGTTGCTTAGTGAAAAGTGTACTAGTAGCATCTTTATAATCATCACCAGATTTGTATTGATATGATTTATTTTCACCAAATGAATACGTTAACGAACCAAGATAGTTATCACGGCTATATTTAGCACCGGTAATTATAGAGGTTGTTTCTAACCACTGCTCTTTCTTCAAATGTACCTCAGGACCCCACGCAGAAGCCGCGCTAGAACCATCATATTCAGATACACTCTGGGAATATCGCGTATTAATAAAAGCATTTAATTGTGATGATAATTGATAGTTAGCACCTAATGAAATGTCTTTATTTTCAAATCCATGTTTATCACCATCATTAACACCAACGACAGGTTTAGAGTTATAACCCTCAGCATCATTATAGCCAAGTCCGAAATTCACGTGTAGCTTGTCAGTCAAATCTGATGATAAGAACAAGTCAGTTTCATAGTATTTATCAGAACCGATTCCCACTGAGACTTGTTTAATATTGGTACCTTGTTGACCACGAGTAATAATGTTGATCACACCACCAATAGCTTCGGAACCATAAATAGCGCCTCGAGGACCACGAACAATCTCAATTGTTTCAATTTGACTAACAGGAATCTTACTAAAATCAACGCCAGATGTGATACTCGATGGTAAACGAACACCATCAATCAATACTAATACATGGTCTGACTCAGATCCTCGCATGAAAACAGAGGCTTTACTTCCGCGACCACCATTTTGACCAATATCGATACCTGGTAGCATTCTTAAGATCTCAGGTACTGACTTTGCCATGCTTAATTCAATATCATCACGGGTGATAACAGTAATAGGTGCAAGCACATCAGAAACGGCTTGTTCAACACGGTTGGCAGTAACGACAGTTACTTCTTCATTATTGGTAGTCGATGGATCTTGGGCAAGAGCTGCGAACGGTAAAAGCGCCGCTGCTAAGAGTTTTTTAGACATTGTAAATTTTTCCTATTTACGCGTAGAAAAATAAGCCGAATCATTCAGCAAAATTGAGTATTTATTATTTTATTAATTACTCAGGTTCCTATTGGAGACCGGCCTTAAGTGCTAAGCACTATCACCGTTGCGCGACAGGTCCAGAATCTAACTGGATTCCCCCAATAAATGTATGTTACTAAACGAGAGATTTAGTTCTACAAGTAATAACGGCAAAAAGTATAGAGTCATGCGAGATAAATGTATATTTATAATTCGGTTATTTATATTTTAGAGATAAGGCAAGGTAAGTACCGAACTGAAGGTAAAATATGCTGGACAAACTCTATTTGGGTCTTACAATCCCTACTCTTTTGTTTAGTATCTAACTACGGTGAGCCCACATGATCGAAATGCACCCCGACAACTACCAATCACAGCTTGACGATAAAGCAGCTCGTCAACGTGACATATTTAAAAAATTCTCACCACCAGAATTAGAAGTGTTTGACTCTCCGGCAGAGAACTATCGTTTACGTGCTGAATTTCGTGTTTGGCATGATGGCGACGATCTTTACTACATCATGTTTGATAAAGAAACTAAGCAAAAAATAAAAATCGATTATTTCCTGCCTGGTAGTAAATTGATTAACGAGATAATGCCGGCACTGATTGTGGAACTGAAAAAATCAAACTTATTGCGTTTCAAACTTTTCCAAGTCGATTTTTTATCAACACTAAGCGGTGAACTGTTAGTTAGCTTACTTTACCATCGCCAATTAAGTGATGAATGGATCACTGAAGCAAAAGCATTAAAAGAAAAACTAAGTGAACGCTTCAATATCGATATTATTGGCCGTGCTAGAAAACAAAAAGTCGTATTAGATCGTGAGTTCGTGGTCGAAGAACTTAACGTGGCGGGTAAAAAATTAAAATACAAGCAAGTTGAAAACAGCTTCACGCAACCAAACGGTATCGTCAATCAGAAAATGCTAGAGTGGGCATTAGACGTAACTAAAGATTGTAGTGGTGATTTACTTGAGTTGTATTGTGGTAATGGTAATTTCTCTATCGCATTGGCACCAAACTTTGAAAAAGTATTAGCGACAGAAATATCTAAATCATCAGTGCAGTCTGCACAATACAATATCGCCGAAAACGGATTAGACAATTTAACTATCTTACGTTTATCTGCGGAAGAATTTACAATTGCGATTAATGGTGAACGAGAGTTTAACCGCCTTAAAGATGCAAAAGTTGATTTAACAACATTTAATTGCAACACTATTTTTGTCGATCCTCCACGTGCAGGTTTGGATGCTGACACCGTTAAAATGGTACAAGAATACGATAATATCGTTTATATCTCTTGCAGCCCAGAAACATTAAGTGACAATCTCGAAGCATTAAGTCAAACGCACAATATCGACCGCTTTGCATTGTTCGATCAATTTCCGTATACCCACCATATTGAATCAGGTGTGTACTTAACGAAAAAGAGCTAACGAAAAGTTAACTCAACATTAATTTGAATAGATAAAAGCTCGTTAACAACATTGTTGCTAACGAGCTTTTTTATAAGTTCGATATTATGCCTGTTTTTTAGCTTTAAACACACCGATGGTTTTTGCTACCCAAGCAGATAAACCTAATACCAATATCAAAGGTAAGAAATTACTGCCCAATTCAGGATATTCCATACGTACAAATGTCGTGTACGTCAAAACACCAATAACAAACAAACCTAATGACGATTTGCTTATATGACTTTCAATAGCGCTAGTCATGTAAACTTGATACCAATTATAAGCCACCAGCACTAATGCAATGAGCGGAAAAATACTGAATGGAACCTCGCTTGTCGTTAACGTTGCTAATGTTGCGTTACCACATAAGCCAGCTAAGAAGGCAAAGTATAATGGTTTATAACCCGCTTTATTCTTTGTAGTCATTTAGATACCTCAATGTTCAAAGTTTACAGCGTAATACCTCTTGTCATTTTTAATACCGCTGCGCCTTTTGCAATCATTCTCAATTGCATTATAGTACGGTCAGACAATATTCGACGTTCTTCGTTCGATAAATCTAACGCTTCAGCCCCCGCATTAAAAACAATTGTGACCATTGCCTCAGATTGAATCGTCGCTTCATCACGACTAAGTTTACTTGCGAGTTCAATATAATCGGTTAGCTCAGCACTAAAGTGACGTAATTCTCTAGATACCGCAGCTCGAAAGGCTGCCGATGTACCAGAACGCTCACGTAATAACACGCGAAAAATATTTGGATTCTGTTCAACAAACTCCATAAATGTTTCTACAGAGGTTTTGATCACGCTACCACCGGTTTCAATACGTTGTCGTGCTTGACGCATCAGTTGTCTTAATGTCAGCCCTCCTTCATCAACCATGGTTAAACCCAACTCTTCCATGTCACAAAAATGGCGATAGAAAGACGTAGGTGCGATCCCAGCTTCACGTGCAACTTCACGTAAGCTTAAATTTGAATAGCTTCGCTCTGCGGTCACGAGTCTGAATGACGCGCTGATCAGTGAACGGCGGGTTTTTTCTTTTTGCTGGGCTCTAATTCCGGTCATAATTTAAATGTCATTAATTAAGGGAAGGGGTTGTTAACACTGATATTATAATACTACTTTCAACATTATCAGCAACTAACTTATTTTTATCGTGTTTAAGACAGGTACAAATACGTTATAAACAAACCAAAAAACAGGAAGTGTAAATAATTATTTACACTCGCATATTTGAAACAAAAACCGTCTAAAACATCATCAAACAACGCTTAAAGCCATATAAAACACCACAACCAAAATTAAACATTGACTAAAACAAGCTTAAATAGGATATTCACCGTAAATATTTAGTTACAAATAAAACTTATAGTAAATAAAAGTTTACACGGAGAGTTATGTCGACCATCAGTACAACAATAGAATCAGCTAAACGCGGCCAGTTTAGCTCTAAATTTGGTTTCATTATGGCGGCAGCAGGATCTGCTGTTGGTGTTGGTAATATTTGGGGATTCCCAACTCAAGCAGCAAGTAACGGCGGCGGTGCTTTTTTACTGGTTTATCTTGTTCTCATCTTCATGCTTGGTTATCCAATGCTAATTGCGGAATTGATGATCGGCCGCCATGGACAAACAAACCCCGCAAATGCATTAAGTAAACTCGCTAAAAGTAAAAGCGTTAAGTTAATTGGTATTACCATTGGTCTTGCGGCAATTATAACGTCAGCACTGATTTTTTCTTTCTACGGTATTTTATCTGGTTGGTTCATCAGCAATACCTTAGCACCAATGGCAGAAATGATGGGGTCTACAACAACCGCTAACTGGTTAGTTGATATGTCACTATCACGCAACGTGATATTTACAGTGATATTCGCGCTGTTCACGGTCCTCGTTATCCAACAAGGTGTAGAAGACGGTATCGAGAAATGGTCGAAGCGTTTAATGCCATTGTTATTTGTAATGCTTATCGCTGCAATGCTTTATATCTTGACTCAACCAGGCGCAGAGCTAGGTTTACGAGCATTACTTATTCCTGACTTTAGTCGCATCCTAGACCCTGACGTACTGATTGGTGCACTCGGTCAAACATTCTTCTCACTATCATTAGGCAGTGGTTGCATGATGGTATACGGTTCTTACTTAAACAAAAAAGAAAATATTGCTAAATTAGCCGCGCAAGTGACACTGATGGATACCGCTGTCGCATTTGTTGCAGGTATGGTGATCTTACCTGCTATGTATGTGGCTTCACATAACGGCGTTGAGATTTTCGCTGCAGACGGCAGTCTACTGAGTTCTGATACATTAGTGTTTACAGTATTACCGGCATTATTTGCAACGATGGGCGCTGCACAATACCCTGTTTCAATTTTATTCTTTGCGTTATTGTTTGTTGCTGCATTAACATCGGCGATTGGTATGATGGAATCACCAACAAGTTATCTTGCAGAACGTGCATCGATGACACGTAAGAAAGCGGCCTATATCGTAGGTACGGTCGTCACAGCGCTTAGCTTAGTGATTGTATTTAACTTCTCAACACTGTTTGGTTTTGTTATCACACTCACGACACAATACGCACAACCACTCATTAGTTTAGGCGTAGCAATTTTTGCAGGTTGGGTTTGGAGCCGTAAAGGCTTAATGGCAGAGATCAGAGAACAGGAAGGTGTAACAGAGCATTCTATCTTCTGGAAGATCTGGCCTGTATACGTAAAATTTGTTTGCCCAGTATTAGTACTTATCCTGGTGTTCGCATCATTCCAATAAACGAACATACAGTTCAATGAATAATAAAAAGGTCAGCAATACGCTGACCTTTTCTCTATTTGATATAAAACTAATTTATTTAACCCGTTAAGATCTCAGACCATGTCAAATTACGGTCTCCGAGTACAATAAAGTCAGGATTTTTTAATGTATCGCGCTGGTTATAAGAGAGTGGGTTTAAATTCAAATCAAGAATAGCCCCCCCCGCTTCACTCACGATACATTGCGTACCCGCAGTATCCCACTCACCAGTAATGCCTAAGCGTATATAACAATCCGCTTTACCTTCTGCAACCAAGCAACCTTTTAAGCTCGCAGAGCCGAGAGATTGTAATTCTAAGTCAATATCATCTTCAACTAACTTACGGATGTTGTCTGGATTCTGAACGCGGCTCACAACCACATTTAAACTGGTTAAAGGTTGCGGACATGTATGACTGAAGATTCTCTCTTCACCTTCCGATGTTTCTTTGTATGCACCTTCACCGTCAACAGCCCAATAGAGAACGTCATCTTTAGGGCCGTAAATCATCCCCAAGATAGGTTTATTCTTGTGCACCAATGCAATAATCGTCGCAAAATCACCACTACGAGAAATAAACTCCTGGGTGCCATCTAACGGATCTAATAACCAATAAGTGTCCCAAGATTGACGCACTGCAACGGCAATATCACAATCTTCTTCAGACAAGATTGGAATGTCAGGCGTCAGTAACGCAAGTTGCTTAGATAAATAGTGATGAGCGGCGATATCAGCACTGGTGACTGGTGTATGATCGAGTTTAATTTCTTGCTCAAACTCGCCCGATTGATAAATATCATAAATCACTGCACCAGTGGCGCGTGCAATTTTTTTTAACTCTGGAATTAAGGTCATTATTTGCATATCGCACTTCCTACTTTATTCTCGCCATCGCTTAATGATTTAGTATTACTTATCTAGTTGTTTTAGGGCAAGTAATAATGCACAAATAGCACGTGATTCTGTGATTTCATCATTATCAAGTAACTCATTTGCTCTGGCTAATGGCCACTTTATAATTTCGAGTGGCTCAGGTTCATCCCCCTCACAAGACTCAGGGTACAGATCTTGTGCAAGATAAATCTGCATTCGGGCAGAAAAATAACTCGGTGCTAAGTTAACTTCTTTCAGTAAGCTTAGTGTTTTAGCCCCATATCCGATCTCTTCCATTAACTCTCGATTAGCAGCAATCAATGCTGTTTCACCTTTATCGATCGCCCCTTTGGGAAAACCGAGCTCGTAACTATCAGTACCGACAGCATATTCACGGATCAAGATGAGATTATTATCCGCATCGACAGGCACCATCATAACGGCGCCGTGACCACCGCCTTTCATTCTTTCGTAAGTACGTTCAACACCATTAGAAAAGCGCAGAGCAACGGACTCGATTTTAAATAGTCGACTTTCTGCAACAATGTTCGTGCTTAATATTTTAGGTTTCTGATGTGTCATTTTAATTCTGCATCCTTGTCATAACGAGTACGCGTTATATAACAACATTATATGCGGCCAGCGTAATTAATCTTATACTCACCCTTGGCATTTTCTTGCCCAACATAACGTAAATTACTGCGTATTGATTGCGGTAATTCATTACTTGGTACAAGTACGCCTGAAAACGTGTATTTACCTTTATTTTCTAACCTAGCAATACCAGATAACTTCAGCTGATTAGAGCTCTGCTTGATGTTGGCAACAATCGCCCCATTGTCACAACTTAAATTAGCGACAGCAGAATCAATCTCTACATTTCCCAGCAGTGATTCAATGCCCGCATTAGACCAACTCAGCTGTCCATCAAGTTGTTCACACCAAGGGTTTCCTTGCTGCATCTCTGCTATTGTCAATTTAACGCTACCTTTGGTCGTCACTGGTAATGGAATATTACTCGCCGTGACTAACCATTCAGAACTTGCCGTTACCGTGAAATCTTGCGCATAGACACCAGCACTTGAGTAACCTAGTTCACCACTGCCGCGTAAGCTATTCTTACCACGACCAAACTCAACGTAAACTTGTGCAGATCCCGTTAATAGCGCAATTACCGATGTATCCCAGCGGACATTTTTCACTTCAATATGATTAAAAGAGACCTGTTTTGCTTCCCCTTTCCATACCGTACCTTCAACTTGGCTAATCGTTAAGTTCGCTGGTAATGGAACATATGATAATACTAATGTAGCTGGTAGTGTGCCGATAAGAAAGGATACATACGCAATCATGATAAAACATAGCCCTAGAAGTTTATTTCTCATGCTCTTTTTCCTAACTGTAATCGGCGAACCTTAACCATCCCTTTTTTATCTGACACACTCAGATCAATATTCTGGATTTCAATACCGTATTGTTTGTTCAATTGTTCTAACCAAGCGGTAAGCTGATTAAAATTAACATCATCAATCCATACTTGCAGATTATCTGCTTTTGCTTGAATACGAGTGATCATTATCTTATTACGTTTAGCACTACGACTAACAAGCTGGTTAAGATCACCAGCTTCAGGACGGTTTACTTGGCCTCCCTGTAAATTCATGATCTTCTGCCCTATCACTTTCACATCGGCGAGTGTTTGCGTTTGGACATTAACTTTTCGTTGGGTATTGCTAATATCATTTTGTAACGGTTGCCAAACCAGCCAATAACCACCTGCAAGCAATAATGTGGCGATTAATAAACTAATGAGCTGCTTTTCTTTTTGCTCTAATTGTTGCCAGTATGCCTTCATTTTTTACCCTTAATATCCAGCGTTCCCTGAACGCGGCCATTTCGTTGACTTAACGTCCCTTGCTCAACATCAAACTGTGTCGATAACGATAATTTGAATTGATCAAAGGCCTGAAAGTCTACCGCGCTTGCTTGCAATCGTAATGTTGCCAGTTTCGTATCAAATCGAACTGAAATAGGTTTAATACCCGGTGATTGTTTAAATGTAGGGGTCAACTGACTTAACATCACTAAGAATCCTGAATTATCGCCACCACCACGTAAATCATCTAATCGTCTCTGCATCTGTTTTTTAACCAAACGCGCATTTAGGCGCATTTTCTTCGGTTTAAATACCGTTTTATATACCTGCTTAATCTCGTTTTCTAATACCATTTGTTGCTGTTCTAACTTATTTAACGTCACAAATTGATTCACAAATATCATCACGATAGCTAAACCTGCTGCGATAGCCGTACCACGCCATAATTTTAATGCGACGTTTTCTTTACGTGCTATTTTGTACTCACCTTGCAATAAGTTATAACGACTGGTAACAGCACCTTCAGCACAAAGTTTCATGGGCAATTCAATTGTATGCTGGTGCCAATTATCTAACTCAATATTATCGATAGCAGAATAGCTCGTCACTGTTTGCACAGCACTCTCACTATCAACGTCGACATGATCAGCCGTAGCCAAGACAAAACCTAACAGAGCAGTCTCAATACACATGCCTTGTGTGCGTGTTTGCCTAATAATCCATTGACCATCTAATTCAATCGCACTCCAACTCTCGTCACTGTACGGCAGTGTTAAGGCATCAGGAATGAATTTTTCACATACCAGCTCGGCATCCAATAACCAAGATTGCCACTGCTGCATCTTGTCATGCGCAATCACCGCAACGGAAACTGTATTCGCGACCTTACTTAAAACAGAAAAGTGTAACTTATCAATATCACTACTCAATTCTTGTTCGAGCATGTAGGGTAATGCATTGAGTAATTGTTTGTTGCTACGCCCAGGTAATTCCACCTCTTTAAAGGTGATATCACAGCTTGGTACTAATGCAATGATAGGTCGCCCACCAGCACGGGATTTTAGCTCGATAAGTTCAGCGGCACAGGTCAAAACACCCGATGCAATGATCTCACTTTCAACGGTTGACCACACTAACCAATGTATTGCTTGTCGACTTTCACTACCAAGCCTTACTACTAATTGCTCACTCATTGAGCTCCTCCGAATTGTCGACGAATAACATAAACACTATCTTTGCTTTCAGCTTTAAATAACGATTCTAATTTCATGGTTGCGCTAGCAAATTCAGCTTGTAATAGCGCAACAAAATAACTACTTTTTGTATCAAACACCGCTTTATCTGCCGCATCCATCTTAATACCAGCCAATAACGGTAACGCCAAAAAATCCGCAGTTGTTTTCCAACCACCGTTAGGCCGTTCTTCCAATATTGTTTTCGCTACATCTAATGATAACTTCCCTGCAAATAATCCAGCTAATATCTCAGGCTTATCAATCACAATGGTGTTCACGTTTATCTTTAAGTCTGCAGTTGGTAAGGCGCAAAGATAAGGACGAACCTTACGATAAACAGCTTGGTTAAATCCTTTTATTGCCCGTAGTTCACTGACATTAATTAAACGTTGATTACCCGCTTGATAAGGGTAATCGAGGGATTCATAGTAAGCATCTTCAACGCCGTAACTCGACACGACATTGGTATCCCTATCAATCCAGTCACGTAAGGCATCACTTAATTGCTCCGCGTCATACGCATCCAGATCCAGCTGTTCTAATAAATTACGGAATAAGCGGACATGCAGTGGGGCTTGACCGTTTTTATCATCTTCTCCAGTAACAGCATTAACATTAAAACAGGCTTGCATATCAAAAACCTGACCACCAATGAGTCCATTTTCAACCGGATACATCATGCCTTCTGTAGCCCAATATTGATCTAAGGTGATCGTATCACTGTCTTTCAATGCTTGCTTTAAGCCCTTTTCAACCAACGCCTCTGCACCATAAGCATACCAAAGGGCTTGTTGATGCGTCATTATGTTACTAGTACGGCGTAATTCCAGCTGTAAACGTGATGACATATTAGTGGCAATAATCACCATCACAGCCAGAATAAGTAAGACGGTTAATAGTGCAATACCACGCTGTTTAGAGGCATATATCATTAGCTGCTCTTTCCTTTATCTTTATCATTAACTGTCGATTGTCGCTTTAGGTAATTGTCGCTTTAGGTAATAGGAATAAGCGTTGAATTTCACCAAAACCTTTTAATGTTAGCGTCATTTTAACGCCATCAGGTAGTGCGGTTTTGTTTGTCCAAGTCTCACTCCATTTATTTTCATGATAAAACTCAAACGTGAGCGACTCAACATTTTCTAAGATCAACTGCCTCTTTGGTTCTTCGCCTGTCGTCGGGTCTAAATAAACATAACTTAAACGTTCTAAGTGCGCATCTTTAACACGATACATTACCCGCTGTAACGATGAACGTGGTAACTGGGATAACGGATTACGCCAACCACTGCGAACGAAAGCAATACCATCGTCATCACTATCAAACATAAATTTTCCCGCTTGCAGTGGCATTGCAGTCAGTTCGTCATCACTGCGATTATTACGCGCATTCATTTGTTGAAAATCACGCTCGACAATGACCATTGCCCGTTGCAATTGTTTTAATGCATTCCCGTGTTCTTTCGAAATTTCATCACTGCGTAATACGCCTTGCAATACTTGATAAGCTCCCAGACTGAGCAAGGCAAAGATGGCGATCGCAATCATCATCTCGATCAATGTAAAGCCACTTTTTTTCATAGTATGTTGTTGTCTCATCTTAGCGCACCACATAGGTGAGTAGATGGCTAATCGTTGAGTCATACTTCTTATCTGTCGCCACTTCGACTGTCACCCCGACAAAATCACTGCTGTCTGTCGATTCTGCTTTATAACGCCAATACCAAGTTCGACCTGCTAATTCAGACTCACCTTTTCGCCATGACTTTCCAGGTATTGTTTTTGATAATTTTAATTCAGTTAAAGTATTAGCAGCTACCCAATTAGCGAATGTTTTTTCTTCCAAATAGGCTAAGCTACTGAGATTTTCAGTCGCGACTTTCATCACGGCCAGACCAGCCGTGCCAAATACCGCCATCGCTACCATGACTTCTAATAATGTCATGCCAGCTTGCTTAAATAATGTTTTCTTTCCTAAACATGGTTTCATTAAAATCCATCCATCGTGGTATTAATCATTAATTTTCCATATTCATCAAATTGGACCTTGATACTACTGTCCCCAACGTCCGCATCCATGTAGGTAAACGTCAACGTAAAATCGGTAATTTCACCGCTTGAATAAATAAACACATCTGGTTCGATACGTTCGTCTTTTTCATCACCTTCAAATAGCCCGCCATCATCCTCAAACAAACCATCATCATCAGCAAATAGCTTGCGATCACCTAACAAGCTGCCTTCCGCTTTCAGCCCTGCTAACTCAAGTGACATAAGCATGTCTTCTTGTAGCTCTTTTTTAGCAAAAAACTTAGAGTCATTAAATGCGGACCATTTATCATTGTCATTTAAATAAACAAATTGATAGTGCTGTTCTTCAATCACGATCCCCATTTCAATACTACTGAGTAAGGCTTCTTCTTCGGCCAGTTCTAGCACACCGATAAAACGAGCTGCTTCTTTTTTGAGTAGCTTATCAGGGCCAGAGGAACCCATTGTCATGACAACACCGGTGACCATCATGCCCATTAAGAATATAACTAACATTATCTCTAATAGTGTAAAGCCAGATTCTTGATGAGTACGATTTTTCATTGTGTACCTTTGGTCATTGTTGATATGCATTCTAATAGAGTAGAAGTTAACATCGAATGCGTTCAGATGGATAAAAAAAGGCACAGAAAATAACCTGTGCCTCAATAAAAAATTAGTTACTTATCATGCATGTTCCAGTTGCCGATATCATCATCGGAACCTTCTTCACCATCTAAGCCAATAGAATAAATATCAACTTGGCCATTTTCACCCGGACTCACTAACAGATATTCATTACCCCAAGGGTCTTGCGGTAACCGTTTTATATAACCGCCGTTACGATAATCTCTTGGCGCAGGATCCACATCTGGCTCTACAACTAATGCATCCAAACCTTGTTCTGTTGTTGGATAACGGCTGTTGTCTAACTTATACATATCCATCGCATTTTCTAACGCGACAAGATCTGATACTACTTTTTGACGATCTGCTTTATCTTTATTACCTAGTAAATTAGGAATAACCATTGATGCAAGTACACCTAAAATCACAATAACGACCATGATCTCTAACAGGGTAAAACCTGACACATTCCGTTTTTTATTATTCATAACGTCCTCTACTTTAAATAAAAATCTAACCTGAAACCATATTGTTTAAAGACAAAATCGGTTGAAGAATTGCCATCACGATAAATAATACAACAAACGACATACTCACCACCAGTAAGGGTTGAAAAATGCCTAATGCCATAGCCACTTGCGCTTCAAATTGTGAATCTTGGTTATCTGCCGCACGTTCTAACATTGGGCCTAATTCACCACTCTGTTCACCACTGGCGATCATGTGTAGCATCATAGGTGGAAATAGCTTTGTTTCCGTTAATGCAGCTCTTAAACTGGTACCTTCACGAACGCGCATTGTCGCTGCTTCCACTAATTTTCGTGCATGCATATTCGTTAATACTTGCCCTGCAATCGACATACTTTCGAGTAGCGGTACCGCACTGGCATTTAAAATACTTAATGTTCGCGCGAAACGCGCAGTATTGATTCCACGACTCACCTTACCAATGACAGGCACTTTTAATAATCGTTCATCGAATATCAAGCGATTCGCGGGTTTTAATAACAAGCGTTTAATAAGAATGATAGTAAGGACAATGCCAACAACAAGATAAAGACCATAGTTACTGACAAAGTCAGAAAGTCCGATCAATATTTGGGTGATTTGCGGTAATTCTTGTCCCATGTGTTCAAACTGGCCAACAACTTTGGGCACAACACTTGTCAATAATAGCGACACAACACCAATAGCCACCAGCGTTAACATGACCGGATAAATCATGGCTTGCGTTAATTGACTGGCCATTTTTTGGCGTTGTTCGGTATAGTCAGCCAAGCGATTTAGTACTTTATCTAAATGACCTGACTTTTCGCCAGAGGCCACCATAGAACAATACAAATCGTCAAAGGCATGAGGGAACTCAGCAAAACTTTCTGCTAACGTATGTCCTTCAACCACACGACTGCGTACGGCTAAGATCATGTTCTGAATACGCGGTAGTTCACTTTGTTCTGCTACCGCTTTTAATGACTCTTCGAGTGGTAGGGAAGCAGCAATTAACGTGGATAACTGGCGGGTTAATAACGCCATATCCGCCGTACTAATACCACGTTTAAATGAAAAAATACCTGCCGCTTTTTTATTTTCAGCCGCTGCAGACATTTCCACTTCCAGTGGGGTTAAGCCTTTCTCGCGCAACAAAGTACGCGCTTGCTTTGGCCCATCGGCTTCCACAACCCCTTTTTTCTTTTTACCTTTTTGATCAATCGCCAAATAAGAAAATGCAGGCATGCTTATCCCTCTCTTGTCACACGAAGTACTTCTTCTAAGGTGGTGATACCTTCCAGTACTTTAGCTAGGCCATCTTGACGGATACTTGCTGTGAATGGGCGAATATGCCGCTCGACAATCTGTTCACCTGCACCACTGTGGATCATATCTCGCACATCTTCATCGACAATTAATAATTCATGAATACCAGTTCGACCACGGTAACCTGTTTGATTACAGTTTTCACAACCTTTAGGATGATAAATAACTGTCGCGTCAGCCACACGATTAGAAGCCAGTTGCTCAAGTTCGCGTTCTGTTGGCGGAGCGCCCTCTCGACAATCGGGACAAAGCGTTCGTACTAATCGTTGTGCCAGTACACCCAATATACTTGACGACAATAAAAAGGGCTCTAATCCCATATCACGTAAACGAGTGACGGCACCCACTGCGGTATTGGTATGTAAGGTAGATAATACGAGGTGACCCGTTAAACTAGCTTGAACGGCAATTTGCGCTGTTTCTAAATCACGTACCTCACCAATCATCACAACATCGGGATCTTGACGTAAAATAGCACGTAAACCACGTGAGAAGGTCATATCAACTTTTGGATTAACTTGCGTTTGCCCAATGCCATCAAGTTGATATTCAATTGGATCTTCAACCGTTAAGATATTACGATCTCTACTGTTAATTTCCGATAACGCAGCATATAAAGTAGTACTCTTACCTGAACCAGTAGGACCGGTAACCAAAATAATACCGTGCGGTTTATGAATCAGTTCCGACATCTTATTTCGGTTATCTAACGTCATCCCCAAATGCTTTAATTCTAACTTAGCGTTATTCTTATCGAGTAAACGCATTACGACACGCTCACCAAAACTCGATGGTAAGGTTGATACACGCACGTCAACACCACGTCCACCAATTCGCAACGAAATTCGCCCATCTTGGGGAACACGCTTTTCCGCGATATCCATTTTTGACATGACTTTAATTCGTGATATTAACAATGATGCCAATTTCCGATTCGGTTTCAAAATTTCTCTTAATACACCGTCAATACGGAAGCGGATCACCAGTGCACGCTCAAATGTTTCCACATGAATGTCTGAAGCACCTTCTTTAATCGCTTCACTGAGCATGGCATTGATCAATTTAATGATCGGCGCATCGTCATCGGACTCCAACAAATCTTCTTCGGTTGGTAGCTCCTCAGCTAACGTAAAAAAATCAACTTCATTACCAATGTCCTGCATTAACTGTCTGGCTTCTGATGAGTCACGTTGGAATACGTCGGTCAGTTTTAATTCAAATGCTTCATCATCTAACAACACCAATTGAAACGCTTGGCCAAGGTTACGGCGTACTTCAAGTACCGTACTCGGAACAACATCGGCCTTGTGATATAACACCCAGCCCTGTTCACCTTCACTTAGCACCACCCCAAATTTTTTGGCGAACGAAAAAGGCAAGCGTTCGCTTTCACTTACCTCGTCATAATCCTGAGTACTCATCTACTCAGCCTCACTTGTCGTTTTAGGTTTCGTTCTCATATCAAATTCAACCGTTTGATTATCTTGTTCTTCCAGATATTTACGAAGTGCAGGCGAAATAACACGCTCTTCATCAAATTTAGGTAGCACTGGAACATCAGTAAACGGCATCAGTGCGACACCTTTTTCTTGTTGTAGCAGTTGATTCGCGCGCATTAAACTGTACTTACGATTACTGATACCACGAATCGATGCATTATCACGAATAATGGTTGGTTTAATAAAGATCATTAAATTACGTTTTTTAGTACTTGATGATGTAGACTTAAATAAATTACCAATCCAAGGAATGTCGCCGAGCCAAGGTACCTTAGAAATACTTTCAATCACTTGCTCATCAAGTAAGCCACCAATCACGATCGTTTGCCCACTGTCCACTAAAATAGTGGTATTTACCTGACGTTTCGCAAAAGTCACATCCACCGCAGTAGAACCTAATACTTGTGATACCTCTTGCTCAATTGTTAACTGTACCGCATCACCTTCGTTAATTTGTGGCGTTACTTTTAATTTAATTCCCACTTCCCGACGCTCAATCGTCTGGAACGGATTTTTATTATCCGAACCTGTTGAAGAACCTGTAATAACGGGCACTTCTTCACCAACAATAAATGTGGCTTCTTGATTATCGAGTGTCATGATACTTGGCGTAGCAAGAAGGTTAGAATTAGAATCTGTAGCAGCCGCTTGAATAATAGCACCGAAGGTTTTCGACCCATTCATAACCCCCATAATCATGCCATTCACACTACCAAGTGCAGAAGCAAGTGTTGAAGTATCACCAGAAGTTGTAGTCGTCCTAGGTGTTTCTATACCTGTTATAGGGTCAGTATAAATCGTTGTCGTTTTTTTATCCTGTGCATCATAAATACCACCAGCAAGTGCACCTAAAGATACTTGTTTGCCATTATTATATTGCGTGCCACCTGCGGCGGTTGCCCACTGAACACCAAAGTCAATGCCGTCACCTTCTGATATTTCGACAATAATCGCTTCAACCAATACTTGTGCACGGCGAATATCAAGCTGACTAATTACTTGTTCTAAGGTACGCATCACATCCGGTTGCGCGGTGATCACCAACGCATTGGTGTCTTCATGCGCTTCAATACCCGGGCTTGATTTTGAACTCGATTTTGATTTAGATTTACTCGATGAACCAGACGTCCCACCCTCAATAGCGTTACTCACCCCTTTTAAAACTTCGGCAACTTCTTTGGCATTCGCGTATTTCAAGTAAATGACTCGGGTATTACCTGTGCTTTCTAATTCGCTATCAAGCTGTTGGATTAATTTAGCTACACGCTGACGCGCTTTGGGATCACCACTAATCACAACCGCGTTAGTTCTGTCATCAGCAACAACTTTAGGTTGTAAAATACTTGGGATCTTCGATTTCCCATCGCCTTTGGTCACACTATCAATAATACGAACCATCTCACTAGCAGATGCGTATTTAAGATGAATAATATCAACGGCCTGATCTCCCGCTTTATCTACACGGTGGACAATGTCTACTAAACGATTAACCACAGCTGCGCGGCCTGTCAGCATTAACACATTAGACGGTTCATAATGCACTACATTACCGCCACCAGCATTATCATTTAATTGGCGTAATAACGGAGAGAGCTCACGTACCGATACATTATGTACAGGTACGACACGCGTAACCATTTCATCACCCTGACCAGGGTTGTTATCGTCAACCACAGGTATGCTTGATGTTTTTGCTACTTTGCTTTTAATAACTTTAAGTACACCATTGTCCATCTTGACAACGGAATAACCGTATACATCTAAAACATTAAGAAAGAACTGATAATACTGTTCTTCATTTAATAGATCGTAACTACGAACATTCACCTTGCCACGCACACTCGGATCAATGATCATGGTTTTATTTAAGTTTTTACCCACAACATTAATAAATTCATTAATATCTGTGCCTTTAAAACTTGCAGAATAATCGGCAGCCATGGCCATCCCACTCAAACTCAGCAATATCCCTGAGGTTAAGCTTGTTAATTTTTTTCCAACGTTATTAAGGTTCATCTTTATCCTTAGCTACCTAAGTTACCGGCTTAAAAAGTGTGTCGCTCAAATGGCTACTCTGGCATACTTAAATAAATACTGTGTAATTGCCCATCACGCTCAACTGTCAGGGACATTTCGGTCAAGTCTTTCAGTTGCTTGGCAACTTCCATTGCTTGGCGAGTATCCGTTAAATCATATCCATTTAACGATACGGCGAGATCATTTGGTTTTAAACCAACTTCTTTAAATAGTTCACGGTTTTTACCTGGATTAACACGGTAACCCGCTAATTTCCCATTCGTGCGAACGGGAGAAATACGTACATAATCGGTAATGCTGGCAGGGTTTGCTAATAAATCTTTACGTAGATTAGAAAGGTCTCTAGGTGCTTGTCTTGAACTTTCGTTATAAGACTGTCG
Source organism: Moritella sp. JT01 (assembly GCF_001574435.1). Lineage (GTDB taxonomy): Bacteria > Pseudomonadota > Gammaproteobacteria > Enterobacterales > Moritellaceae > Moritella. The sequence goes on along the minus strand of NZ_LOCN01000017.1, from coordinate 16,211 downwards.
CCCGCTCGTCTCACGAGTGAACTCTTCACCATCTAACATTAACGTTTCTAAGCTACCTCTATATTCAATGATTACACGATCAACCAGTACCTGCTTTAACACCGCATTCGTCTCGCCAATGTCATCATCAATCCCGTACGTGTCTTGCTTACCTTTGAGCTCGATAATAGCTAATGCAAGACTTGGTTCACTACTCGCGACAAGGCCGACTAATATTAAACGTAAGCGTGTTTTTGGTGCATCAATAGTCTGTACAGCGACAGACGCTTGATTTTCCGTTTTCTGTTTTCCAAATAAATTTAAATTACGAAGTGTGTTTAATTCATAACTTTTGGCTTGATCACTGCCATGGCCAAATATAGGTTGCCATAATGTTGCAGAATCTGACTTTGTCGGCCATAACTGCCAAGTTAACACCGCTGATTGATAACAAAATACAGCGAGTAAAAAACAGCAACAAAAGGTCGATATTTGTTTTTGAGGTAGTTTGATTATAAGCTGCTTAAGCGCGTCTAAATTATCCATTTTTGTATTACCCTAATACAGCATTACTTTCAAAATAAGCTATGTTTACCAACGTTTGTGATTAACACGAATAAAAGTCGTAAATTGAACTGACCAATACTAGCCTTCTCGCTCTATCCGTACAAGCCTTAAACACGACAAACATCAGTTAAATCATATAAATCAGATGAATCAGATGAATCGGGGGGGTTATGATAAAACATTAATATTTTTTTGATAAAAATATATGCCAGCGCTAACCATTAAAGAATATATGAATTCTGATTATTCGCCACACTATTATTACAACACTTACAAATGAAACTATGATGAAAGAAATGTGAAATCAACGACGTGATTTAGTTAATGAAATGTGTATTACTGCTGAATAAAAGACTCTCTTACTGCTTTATTTATCTGTTATAATCAGGTCAATAAGATCGTTTATTTGGAATATGGTTACATTCAATATGTCAAAAAATACCAAACCAGATAGTGATGTGCGTTTTGACAAGTGGTTATGGGCTGCACGGTTTTTTAAAACCCGCGCCATTGCCAGAGAAATGATCCAAAGTGGTAAAATCCGCTACAATGATCAACGCACAAAACCCAGTAAAACCGTTGAGTTGGGTGCAACAATAAAAATAAAACAAGGCTTTGATGAAAAGGAAGTGATCGTAAAGCAGCTTTCCGCACAAAGGAGAGGGGCACCAGAAGCGGCTACTTTGTATGAAGAAACACCAACCAGTGTTGAAAAGCGTGCACAAAATGATGTCGCGCGTAAACTGAATACATTGTATAACCCTAGCCCTGATAAACGTCCCGACAAGAAACAACGTCGAGAACTATTGCGGATAAAAAATCATTAACTTTAACGTCGAGAATATTATGAGCCAGAAAGATTTATTACACCGTTACCTGTTTGAAGATCACCAAGTACGTGGTGAGATTGTACAACTTGAACAAAGCTTTATTGATATTTTAGAAAACCTAAATTATCCAAGACCTGTTCAGCGCCTACTCGGTGAGCTACAAGTTGCAACAAGTCTATTAACAGCGACATTAAAATTTAAAGGCTCTATCACGGTTCAGTTACAAGGTGACGGTCCGGTGACACTTGCTGTTATTAATGGCAACGAAGATCTTGAATTACGTGGAGTGGCTCGCTGGAATGGTTCAGTACCAGACACCAACAATGTAAAAGAACTGATTGGTAAAGGTGTAATGGTTATTACTATCTCACCAGACAAAGGCGAACGTTATCAAGGTATCGTTGATCTTGGTGGCGAGACTTTACAAGAATGTTTGGAACAATACTTCGAACAGTCTGAACAGCTAACAACACGTTTGTGGTTCCGTACTGGTAAAGTTGGCTATAGAAAACAAGCTGCCGGTATGATGCTACAAAAATTACCAGCATCAGACGACAAGAAAAGTTCACACGAAGATTTTGAACACCTAGCAGCATTAACAGCAACGATTAAAGATGATGAATTATTTAATCTTGATGCTGAAGATGTGTTAGTACGACTTTATCACCAAGAAAAAGTACGTTTATTCGACCCACAAACCGTGTCATTTAAATGTGGTTGTTCACATGAACGTAGTGCAACAGCATTACTTAGCGTAGCAAAAGAAGAGTTACTTGATATTATTGCTGAAAAAGGACAAATAGAGATGCACTGCGATTATTGCGGTTCGCTTTATGCCTTTAATGCGGGAGATGTAGAAGATATACATGCACCGCAAATTGGCAACCCAGTACATTAAACAAGATGTGAATAAGAGTGTAGCAAATACACCGCAGCACATAGTTTAACAAGACTACATTTAGTAATAAGGGTGCCGTTAGTGCACCCATTACTATTAATAAAATGTAATTTGAAACCAAACTTAATTTAATCTGAAACAATAAATTAAACTCTGTACCCCCAGGAGATACCAATGACAGAAGTAAAACATAAAAATACAGTTATTGGCGCCACTATCGATCTATCGGTATATGGCATCAAGGATGTTGAAGAAATCGTATATAACCCTTCTTACGCGCTACTTTTTTCAGAAGAAACAAAAGTAGGTCTAGAAGGTTATGAAAAAGGGACTGTCACTGAATCAGGTGCCGTTGCAGTTGATACAGGTATCTTCACTGGTCGTTCACCAAAAGATAAATACATTGTTCGTGATGATACGACTCGCGATACAGTATGGTGGTCAGATCAAGGTAAGAATGATAACAAAGCCATCTCTCAAGACGTCTGGAACGATCTGAAAACACTGGTAACACAGCAACTTTCAACAAAACGTTTATTCGTTGTTGATACTTACTGTGGTGCTAATGCTAATACACGTATTAAAGTTCGCTTCATCACTGAAGTTGCATGGCAGGCGCATTTCGTTAAGAACATGTTCATCCGTCCAACCGAAGCAGAATTAGCCACTTACGAACCAGATTTCGTGGTTATGAATGGTGCTAAATGCACAAACCCAGATTGGGAAAAGCACGGCCTAAATTCTGAAAACTTTGTTGCTTTCAATTTAACAGAGAAGATTCAACTTATCGGCGGTACTTGGTACGGCGGCGAAATGAAAAAAGGTATGTTCTCTTATATGAACTACCTATTGCCACTGCAAGGTATTGCATCAATGCATTGTTCAGCAAACATCGGTTCTGACGGTGAAACCGCCATCTTCTTTGGCTTATCTGGTACAGGTAAAACAACATTATCAACCGATCCAAAACGCCAATTAATTGGTGATGATGAACACGGTTGGGATGATGATGGCGTATTCAACTTCGAAGGTGGTTGCTACGCAAAAACAATTAAGTTAAGTGCAGAAGCAGAACCAGAAATCTTTGGTGCCATTCGTCGTAATGCACTGCTTGAAAACGTAACCGTACTTGACGGTGGCGTAGTTGATTATGACGACGGTTCGAAAACAGAAAACACCCGTGTTTCTTACCCTATCGAACACATTGAAAATATCGTTAAGCCGATCTCGAAAGGCGGTCACGCAAATAAAGTTATTTTCTTAAGTGCTGATGCATTTGGTGTGTTACCACCCGTATCTAAACTAACACCAGAACAAACTAAATATCACTTCTTATCAGGTTTCACGGCTAAATTAGCCGGAACTGAGCGTGGTATTACAGAACCAACACCAACATTCTCTGCCTGTTTCGGCGCGGCGTTCCTATCGCTTCACCCAACCAAATACGGCCAAGAACTTGTTAAACGTATGGAAGCATCGGGCGCGCAAGCTTACCTGGTTAATACGGGTTGGAACGGCACAGGTAAACGTATTTCAATTAAAGATACACGTGCAATCATCGATGCCATTCTTGATGGCTCAATTGAAAAAGTGGAAAGTAAAACTATCCCTTACTTCAATTTAGAAGTACCAACAACGCTACCAGGTTGTGATACTAAGATCCTTGACCCACGTGATACATACGAAGATGCAAATGTGTGGGACGAGAAAGCAGTGGCGCTTGCAAAACGTTTCGTGAGCAACTTCGAGAAGTTCACCGATAACGAAGAAGGCAAAGCACTGCTTGCTGCAGGACCGCAACTTTAAATTTTATTTAAGTTAACGTTATACCGCTTTAAATAATGCACAAAAATGCCAGTATCGAGCAATCGACCTGGCATTTTTTATACCTGCAAAAACGATAATGAGCTATTCGGCTGCGCTATTGCTATAATTTCAAATCACCATAATTTAACAAGGTCACAGCATTGGCTATATCAAACTTAATCACCCGAGTCGGCTGGGAAACCTTAGATAAGCGTCTTAAGTTCCTTTGGAAAGAAGAGCGGCCAAGAGTCACAAAAGTTGTGTCTTGGGCGGCGTCTCTAGGCGACCGCAGTGATAATGCAGATTATAAAGAGAATAAACATTTACTGCGTACTATCGATCGCGAGATCCGTTTTTTAGTTAAACGTCTCGAAGTACTAGAAATAGTCGATTATAACCCACAGCAAGATGGCACCGTTTATTTTGGCGCCTATGCCGAATTAGAAGATGATGATGGCACGGTGATCCAATGCCGTATTGTCGGCCGTGACGAATTAGACTCAAAGCGTAATTTCGTTACCGTTGACTCACCAATGGCAAAAGCCCTTATCGGTAAACAAGTTGATGATGAGGCGATAGTGCATACGCCTGCCGGTAGTAAAACGTGGTACATCAACAAGATCCAATACCACCCATTTACAGCGTAATCATCGGTATTCATGTCATCACCAATCTATTCATTTTAAGGATCCAAAGTGTCTAAATTAGCAACTCTTATCGCGCAAGAAATTAATGCGCATGTCCGCCAAGTTAACGCTGCAATTACCCTACTTGATGACGGGTCGACTGTCCCTTTTATCGCACGCTATCGAAAAGAAGCCACAGAAGGCTTAGATGATGGTCAATTAAGAACGTTAGAACAGCGCCTGACCTACTTACGTGACTTAGAAGCGCGCCGTGAAACAATTTTAAAAAATATCGCCGAACAAGATAAGTTAACCCCGCAGTTAACAGCCGCTATCAACGCAGCAGAAACAAAAACACGTTTAGAGGATCTCTACTTACCTTTTAAAACAAAGCGCCGTACGAAAGGACAAATAGCGATTGAAGCAGGGTTAGCACCATTAGCAGAATCTCTGATTGCAAACCCACAACAACAACCGCTCAAACTAGCCAAACAATTTATCACATCAGACGCTAATTTTGCCGAACCAGAACAAGCATTAGAAGGTGCAAAATTTATCCTGATGGAAAAAGCCAGTGTCGATGCTGAGCTTATTGCCAAAGTACGTAAACAATTACTTGCCTATGCAACACTGGAATCAAAAGAAAATAAAAAATCAGCGACTGCAGACAGTAAGTTTAAAGACTATTTCAGTCACAGTGAAGGCATCAGAAAAGTGCCCTCACACCGTATGCTCGCCATGTTACGAGGTAAAAATGCCGGTGAATTACAGATTGGTTTAAACGCAGATCCCGAATTTACTGAAAAAAATGCCACCAGTTATTGTGAAGTCATTATCGCCAAGCACCTCGGTATTAGCTATCAAAACAAACCCGCAGATGAATGGTTAAAGTCGGTTGTTCACAGTAGTTGGAAACAAAAATTACTCAGCCAATTAGAAACTGAGTTAATCGGGAAAATGAAAGAGTCAGCTGAAATCGAAGCCATCAAAGTATTTGCTGCTAATCTGACAGCCTTACTAATGGCATCCCCTGCGGGACCAAAAGTCACCCTTGGACTTGATCCTGGTTTACGTACAGGTTCTAAAATTGCGGTTGTTGATGCAACGGGTAAATTACTTGATCACACCACTATCTATCCACATGTTCCACAGCAACAGTGGCAACAATCATTATCAACACTAGCGACACTATGTCAGCGTTATAACGTTGAGTTAATCAGTATTGGTAACGGTACTGCATCGCGAGAAACAGACAAACTGGTTGCCGAATTAATCAAAGCAAAACCAGAACTGACATTACAGAAAATAATGGTCAGTGAAGCAGGGGCTTCTGTGTATTCAGCATCAGAATTAGCAGCGAATGAATTCCCACAACTTGATGTCTCTATTCGTGGTGCGGTATCGATTGCTCGACGTTTACAAGATCCGCTCGCAGAACTGGTAAAAATTGATCCTAAAGCTATTGGTGTTGGTCAATATCAGCATGACGTGAACCAAAGCTTATTATCAAAACAATTAGATATCGTTATTGAAGATTGCGTAAATAAAGTCGGTGTTGATGTTAACCTGGCATCTGCCGCCCTACTCTCTCGTGTTGCAGGACTGAATAAAACCATCGCCGAAAATATTGTGAATTACCGCAATGACAATGGGCCGTTTAGTAAACGAAATGAGCTAAAGAAAGTCGCGCGCTTAGGCCCTAAAGCATTTGAACAATGTGCCGGTTTCTTACGTATCTTAAATGCGAAAGATCCATTAGACAGCACAGCTGTTCATCCGGAATCATATCCTGTAGTAAAAGACATAACGCAACAAACAGGTAAAAAAATCACTGAGATCATGGGCAATGGCGAACTGCTTAAATCACTCAATCCACAAGATTATACCAATGCTAAATTTGGTCTGCCGACAGTTCAGGATATTATTCAAGAATTAGAAAAACCAGGACGCGATCCAAGACCTGAATTCAAAACTGCGACATTCAAAGAGGGAATTGAAAAAATAACCGATTTAAAGCCAGGTATGCAGCTTGAAGGGATCATTAGTAATGTGACTAACTTTGGTGCCTTTGTTGATATCGGTGTCCACCAAGACGGTCTAGTACACATTTCAGCGTTAACCAATCGCTTTGTTAAAGATCCACATGAAATCGTTAAAGCGGGTCAGATCGTTAAGGTTAAAGTCACAGAAATTGATATTGCCAGAAAGCGTATTGCACTAACGATGCGGTTAGAGGATGAAGTGCCAGCGGAAAATCATCATGCAGCTAGCAATACGAAGCCATCATTTGGCAACAGTCCTAAGCCAAGCAAGCAGTCACAACCAAGAAAACAAAATATACCGGAGAATAAGAATATGGCGATCAGTAACAGTGCGTTTGCCGATGCCTTTGCTAATGCCAAGAAGCGTTAACGACTAAGATGGATATGGCGGACAGCGTTCGTCATATCTTGCGTTTTCATTACTCACGTTGACCAAAAGTTAATACTATATTCGCATCCTTGATTCAGTTATTAATAACAAACTATAAATTACAGACGAAAAAAAAGGCCGCCGAAGCGACCTTTCTCAATATTGTTTAAAACAATCGAAATTAAGCGATTACTTTAGAAACAACACCAGCACCAACAGTACGGCCACCTTCACGGATAGCGAAGCGTAGACCTTCTTCCATCGCGATTGGGTTGATTAGCTCAACAACAAACTTAAGGTTGTCACCAGGCATAACCATTTCAACACCTTCTGGAAGCTCTACAGCACCAGTGATGTCAGTTGTACGGAAGTAGAACTGTGGACGGTAACCTTTAAAGAAAGGAGTGTGACGACCACCCTCTTCTTTAGAAAGTACGTATACTTCAGATTCAAACTTAGTATGTGGAGTGATTGAACCAGGCTTAGCTAGTACTTGACCACGTTCAACATCTTCACGTTTAGTACCACGTAGAAGTGCACCAATGTTCTCACCAGCACGACCTTCGTCAAGCAGTTTACGGAACATTTCAACACCAGTACAAGTAGTAGTTTGAGTATCACGGATACCAATAATTTCTACTGAATCACCAACGTTAACGATACCTTGCTCAACACGACCAGTTACAACAGTACCACGGCCAGAGATTGAGAAAACGTCTTCGATAGGCATAATGAAAGGCATATCGATAGCACGTTCTGGATCAGGGATGTATGAATCTAACGCTGCAGCTAGTTCAAGAATCTTAGCTTCATATTCAGCTTCGCCTTCAAGAGCTTTAAGAGCAGAACCTTGGATAACTGGTAGGTCATCACCTGGGAAGTCATATTCAGAAAGAAGTTCACGAACTTCCATTTCTACTAGTTCAAGTAGTTCTTCATCATCAACCATATCACATTTGTTCATGAATACGATGATGTAAGGAACGCCAACCTGACGAGAAAGCAGGATGTGCTCACGTGTTTGTGGCATAGGACCATCAGTTGCAGCAACAACTAAGATAGCGCCGTCCATTTGAGCAGCACCAGTGATCATGTTTTTAACGTAATCAGCATGTCCTGGGCAATCCACGTGTGCATAATGACGTTGTTCTGTATCATACTCTACGTGTGAAGTATTGATCGTGATACCACGTTCTCTTTCTTCAGGAGCATTATCGATTGATGCGAAATCTTGAGCTTCACCACCGTATACTTTTGCAAGTACATTTGTGATAGCAGCTGTTAGAGTTGTTTTACCATGATCAACGTGACCAATTGTACCTACGTTTACGTGGGTTTTATTACGTACAAATTTTTCTTTAGACACGACGTGTACCTTCTAATTATCAGTTAAGCCTTTATCTTATGATAAAGACTACCAAAGTTAAACTTTATTTCGCTTCAATAATTTTGTCAGCGATGTTTTTAGGTGCTTCGTTGTATTCAAGGAATTCCATTGAATACGAAGCGCGGCCCTGTGTAGCTGAACGTAGTGCAGTTGCATAACCGAACATTTCAGACAACGGAACCTTAGCATGAATAATTTTAAGACCTGAGTGGCCATCATCCATACCTTCGATCATGCCGCGACGACGGCTTACGTCACCAACAACATCACCCATCCACCCCTCAGGAGTGGTAATTTCGACTTTCATCATTGGCTCAAGCAAGGCTGGATTTGCATCCAATGCGCCCTGTCTGCAACCAAAAGAACCCGCGACCTTGAATGCCATTTCATTGGAATCAACATCGTGAAATGAACCACCGTAGAGTGTAACACGAACATCCATGATAGGATATCCAGCTAACACGCCCTGATCCATCTGTTCTTTACAACCTTTTTCTACCGCTGGGATGAATTCGCTAGGAACCTCACCATCAACGATTTCATTCACAAATTCAAAACCAGCGCCCGCTTCAAGCGGTTCCAATCTCAGCAGAACATGGCCATATTGACCTTTCCCGCCTAATTCGCGAATGAATTTACCTTCTGCTTCAACTGAATCACGAATTGATTCACGATATGCAACCTGAGGCTTACCAACGTTGCATTCAACGTTAAACTCACGACGCATACGGTCAACAATAATGTCCAGGTGAAGTTCACCCATCCCAGATATCAATGTTTGCGCTGACTCTTCGTCAGTTTCAACACGGAATGATGGATCTTCAGCGGCTAATTTACTTAGCGCGATAGCCATCTTATCTTGATCGGCTACTGTTTTCGGCTCTACAGCAATTTGGATAACCGGTTCCGGAAAATCCATACGCTCAAGAATTACTTTATGATTAATATCACAAAGCGTATCACCAGTAGTAACATCCTTAAGACCAATTGCCGCAGCAATATCGCCGGCACGTATTTCTTTCAATTCTTGACGATCATTGGCATGCATTTGCACAATACGACCTAAACGTTCACGCTTCTGCTTAACAGAATTATAAACGCCATCGCCCGTATTGACCACTCCAGAATACACCCGTAGGAACGTAAGCGTGCCTACAAATGGGTCGGTCGCGATCTTAAAGGCTAATGCAGCAAAGGGAGCGTCATCACTTGATAAACAAGTAATTTCGTTCTCATTCTCATCAATACCATTGATATCTTTCACTTCCGTTGGGCTAGGAAGAAATTCAACTACTGCGTCAAGTACCGCTTGTACACCTTTATTTTTAAAGGCAGAACCACAAGTCGCAAGTACGATCTCGTTGTTCAGCGTACGTTGACGTAAACCAGCTTTAATTTCTTCTTCAGATAATTCACCTTCTTCAAGGTATTTATCCATAAGCTCATCGTTAGCTTCGGCGGCTGCTTCAACCAATTCTTCATGTAATTCTTCTGCACGCTCAAGTAGATCTGCAGGAATATTGCCATAACTAAATGACATACCTTGATCTGCTTCATTCCAGCTAATTGATTTCATCTTAATTAAATCAATTACGCCTTCAAACTCTTCTTCCGCACCAATGTTTAACTGGATAGGAACACAAGTCGCGCCCAGACGATTACGAATTTGGTCAATGACAGCTTCAAAATCAGCACCGGTACGATCCATCTTATTAACGAATACGATACGTGGTACTTGATATTTATTAGCTTGACGCCAAACCGTTTCAGATTGTGGTTCAACACCTGATGCACCACAAAACACGACAACTGCGCCATCAAGGACTCGCAAAGAACGTTCTACTTCAATCGTGAAGTCAACGTGTCCCGGAGTATCAATGATGTTGATACGGTGCTGCTTAAATTGCGCATCCATACCTTTCCACATTGTTGTTGTCGCAGCAGAAGTAATGGTAATACCACGCTCCTGCTCCTGTTCCATCCAATCCATAGTAGCTGCGCCATCATGAACTTCACCCATCTTATGTGAAAGACCAGTATAGAACAGAATTCGTTCTGTAGTTGTAGTTTTACCCGCATCAACGTGAGCACAAATACCAATGTTTCGGTAGAGCTCGATCGGAGTTGTACGTGCCACAATAAATCCCTTACTAGGAAACCTAGACAGAAAGTAATTGACGCAGATTTAAAATCTGCGTCCAAAAATTACCAGCGATAGTGAGCAAATGCTTTATTCGCGTCAGCCATACGGTGAACGTCTTCACGTTTCTTAACCGCAGAACCTTTGTTTTCAGCAGCGTCGAATAGCTCTCCAGCTAGACGAGCAGCCATTGATTTTTCACCACGTTTACGTGCTGCTTCAACTAACCAACGCATAGCTAGTGCATTACGACGAGAAGGACGAACTTCTACAGGCACTTGGTAAGTTGAACCACCAACACGGCGAGATTTAACCTCAACCGATGGACGAACATTGTCTAAAGCGATTTCGAAAAGCTCTAGGTGTGTTTTATCTTCACTTTTAGTAGAGATAGTTTCTAGCGCACCGTATACAATCGCTTCTGAAGTAGATTTTTTACCGTCTACCATTACGATGTTGATGAATTTTGCTAGGATTTCTGATCCGAATTTTGGATCTGCTAAAATTTCTCTTTTAGCTACGACGCGACGTCTTGGCATCTCTTATTCCTCGTTGTGCTTCAGGTATTACCCAAAACTAATAAATAGTTAACAGTTTGCTTGGCCTTACTAAACGAAGAATTATTAATTCTTAGGACGTTTAGTACCGTATTTAGAACGACCTTTACGACGGTCACTAACACCAGCTGTATCTAACGCACCACGAACTGTATGGTAACGAACACCCGGTAAATCTTTAACACGACCACCACGGATTAGGATCACGCTGTGCTCTTGAAGGTTATGGCCTTCACCACCGATGTATGAAGTTACTTCATAACCGTTAGTTAGACGAACACGTGCTACTTTACGTAGAGCCGAGTTAGGTTTTTTAGGAGTCGTTGTGTATACGCGAGTACAAACACCACGACGTTGTGGACAAGCTTCAAGAGCAGGAACGTTAGTTTTTGTAACGTTTCTTACGCGAGGCTTGCGTACTAATTGGTTAGTAGTTGCCATTTAAAATAGCTCCGTTGAGTTTTTTACGTGTGAAAAATCATCCCTAATATAGGGACGCAGAATTTTAGTCATTGAGCCTTTAGCTGTCAAGCATAAGAACAGTATTATTCAAAATAAATCAGTTTATTCACCAATAAATCGCAAATAAACCGCTTTTACAACACTACTAGATAAAAACTTACCCACAGTTTATAGGGCAACAATGAAAATTCGTACAGTTATGCTTCTTTAATTCCAAGTCTGTACTTGTAAATGCGACACAGTCAGGTTAACAAATTCTAGATAGCTAACTTGCTGACCTAGAATACATTTCAACCCTCTTGCGTCCAGATCTTCAGTCAAAGTGTAAACACTTATCTTTGGTAGGAGATCTTGAAGTATTTTAGCATATTTATGCTGTGATGCCGTAATGACGACAGCATCTTGAATAAAGAGCAGCGCATCACCCTCATTGAGATAAGCCAGGCTGTCAATAAATGTGTTTTTTGAGAACGGCGACGATTTAATAATGTGAAGCATGATGTTATCACCAATCAAAAATTCAAAATAATAGCATGCTGGCGTATTCGCTGATTAATTTCTAGCTGTGGTAAACGTTCAGCATCGATAATCAACTCAATATCGCTTATACCACGCTCTAGAAGCGAGTCTGCGCACACATAAATGTTTTCGATATCATATAAGTCAAACAGTCCAAATGTAGGCGCAAAATCCCGGCAAGCGATATTTTGAGGCTTTTGGTTGCTGACTAACTGATAAACGCCATCGCCAATAAAAAAAACACTTAACTCTTCCGTTAATGCAGACGTAGCAAGGATGGCGTCTTGTGTTTCTCTGGCGAGACTGGTGCCATGAGGAACTTGACGAGTAACAAACGCGGCTCTCAACATATTTTCAACCAAATGTAGATAATTAAAACTGGATAACCCGATCAGCAGTCATAATCGACTCTGCTAATTGACCTAATCCGGTTAATTGAAATGGTAACTCAAGATTAAACTGATTCTTTCCAGTCCTATCCGCTTCATTTTGATCAATAACACCACGCCTTAGCGCTGCACCTGAACATATATCTAAAGGAATTAGATGCTCACGAGCCATCACGAGCCAAGCATTATATAAATCAAATTCATCTGCGGCTGGAGATGTCAATGTTGAACCATTAAGCACACCATCATTATAAAAAAATACACGTTGAATAGTATGACCTAACTCAATCGCTGACTTTACATAATGATAGGCGCTTAAAGCGTCTTGACTACCATATGCTGGACCTGTAACAAGCACAGCAATAGTGACCGATTTAGACATAATTAAGCCTAATTAAAGTGTGTAAGCGATAGCTTCAACTTCAACTAATACATCTTTCGGTAAACGAGCAACTTCAACACATGAACGTGCAGGTGCATTCTCAGGGAAATAACGTGCGTACACTTCATTGAAGGTAGCAAAATCATTCATATCACTTAAGAAACATGTTGTTTTGATTACTGTATCTGCACTTGCATTTGCTGCTTTTAAAACTGCCATTAGATTTTCCATGACTAATTCAGCTTGCTCTTTCACGCCACCTTCAATAATTTCCATCGTCTCTGGCACTAATGGGATCTGTCCTGAAGTAAAAACCATATTACCAAGTTGATTAGCTTGTGAGTACGGACCAATTGCAGCAGGTGCATTCGTTGTAGAAATGATTTTTTTACTCATTGTAAGTTCCATAAATTTATCAATGCTCCCATATTCAGAGCGAGTATATTGCACTATCTATACGCATTATATTTAATAACACGCGTAATAAGCAAATCTAGAGCAACGAATAGTTTAAACTTTATAGATTTTTTTACATAAAATTAATTTGATTAGTGCTTTCTGTCGTTTTTATTTTAAGCTAAAATTACCAATTGTGTTTAGCGGATTAGAGGGTTAACGAATGTTCATATCATTAGACCATAGAGCCCTCACCCTATGCATGCAAACTTGTAAGGCCTCATAAGTATTCATATGAGGCTTTTTTTGGATAATTCTGATCATCAGGGCACAAAAATGGTAAATCCGTTATTTAGAAAACATATAGTATCTATCAATGATATCTCACGTAATGAGCTAGAACTTATTGTTAAAACTGCGGCAAAACTAAAAAAGCAGCCACAGCCCGAACTTTTAAAAAACAAAGTAATTGCGAGCTGTTTCTTTGAAGCATCAACACGAACACGATTATCATTCGAAACGGCTATCCAACGATTAGGAGGGACCGTTATTGGCTTCGATAATGCGAGTAACACCTCACTTGCGAAGAAAGGTGAAACCCTTGCCGATTCAATCAGTGTGATCTCAAGCTATGCGGATGCATTTGTGATGCGCCACCCTCAAGAAGGGGCTGCAAGATTAGCATCAGAATTCTCCAATGTACCCGTTATTAACGGCGGTGATGGCTCGAATCAACACCCTACACAAACATTACTTGATCTGTTTTCTATTTACGAAACACAAGGCCGTTTAGATAATTTAAATATCGCTCTGGTGGGAGATCTAAAATACGGTCGAACGGTTCACTCTTTAGCACAAGCCCTTGCTAAGTTCAGTGGTTGTAAATTCTATTTCATTGCACCTGATGCGTTAGCAATGCCTGAATATATCTGTGACGAGCTTGATGAACATAATGTCAGCTATGCCAGTTATAACTCAATTGAAGAAGTCGTGCCTGAAATCGACGTTTTATACATGACTCGCGTACAAAAAGAACGTTTTGATGAAACAGAGTATCAACACATGAAAGCTGGTTTTATTTTATCTGCCAGTTCATTAAAAAATGCGAAAGATAATTTAAAAGTACTTCACCCTCTACCACGCGTTGATGAGATCACTGTCGATGTGGATAAAACGCCATACGCTTATTACTTTCAGCAAGCTGAAAATGGCGTTTATGCACGTGAAGCATTACTTGCACTTGTATTAAACGAAACAATTGAAGGATAAGATAATGAAAAGCAATCATATGCAAGTAGAAGCTATCTGTAATGGCTATGTTATCGATCATATCCCATCGGGACAAGGTGTTAAGATCCTAAGACTATTCAGTCTTACAGACACTAAGCAGCGTGTTACGGTTGGTTTCAACCTGCCAACTCATGATGGTGCGACCAAAGACTTAATTAAAGTTGAAAACACTGAAATAACAAAGTCACAAGCGAATCAATTAGCACTACTCGCACCAAATGCAACAATCAATATTATTGAAAACTTCGAGGTGACAGATAAGCATTCGCTAGCATTACCAAAAGAAGTTGAAAATGTGTTCCCATGCCCAAATTCAAATTGTATTACGCACGGAGAACCCGTCATTTCATCTTTTACCATTAAAATGATCAAAGGTAATATAGGTCTGAAATGTAAGTATTGTGAAAAAACATTTTCAAAAGAAATTGTAACTGCACAAGTTTAATTCAGATTAATGCAGAGTTGCTTCTCACTGATACAGCTCTGCTATATTCACTTTATAGAATTATTTAATTTTCACATCAAAACACGCTTCTAATTCTGCTTTTATTTCTGCAAATCCTTTTTTTCTTAACAACTCAATATTGCGTTCAGGGATCGCTTCTGGATTAGGAAATACTCTTAATACGCGCGCCATTTCATCTTCGCGAATAATATGAAGAATCGGATAAGGAGAGCGGTTAGTAAAGTTAGCAGCATCTTGCATTGTCGTATCATCAAAACGATATTTAGGGTGCATATGCGCTAATTGATAAACACCTTCATAGTCCTGCATCTCTAATAAGTCGTTCGCATAATCGATTAAATCGAGAAAATCATCAAAGTTGCCACTCAGTTTAGGAATAACAACTAATGTTGTCGCAATATCTTCATTCGTATCTAAACGAATAAATTCAGCGTTAACGTGCTCTAACAATTCAGTTAAATTAGTCCCGTCAAGTACAGTGCAATGAATCGACTTTCGCTCTAATTCTTTTTTCGCGAAAGGACAAATATTATATTTCACAATGATCTCTTTCACCCACTTTAGAGTCTGTAATTTAATTATCTCATGGTTATCAGTCATACAAGGATCCTAAACATCTGAATTTAAGGAGTTAACCACAAAAAATGTGATTAAGTCTAAGTGGTGAAAGTATATTTGAATAGATTTTAGCTTAATCGCTAATAATTTACAGATATAAAAAAAGCCGATATCAATGATATCGGCTTTTTTCGTTCAAGACAGTGTCTTGAATCATTCTTTACCCAAGGTTATACCTTGAATCTGATTTGGCGTTTGGCGATGCCCTACTCTCACATGGGGAGACCCCACACTACCATCGGCGTTATTACGTTTCACTACTGAGTTCGGAATGGAGTCAGGTGGTACCGCAACACTATGGTCACCAAACAAATTTTTCGAGTCTTACGAATCATCTGCTCTTGTTTAAGACTACGTCTTAAACAATATTTATTCAGAGCTAGCGCTGAATAAATAGTAATTGGCGCTTGGCGATGCCCTACTCTCACATGGGGAGACCCCACACTACCATCGGCGTTATTACGTTTCACTACTGAGTTCGGAATGG
>NZ_LOCN01000016.1 GCF_001574435.1 Moritella sp. JT01 | reverse complement strand
CAAGAATCCCCTTCCTTCCCCGACTTGTCGGGCGCGAAGCGAGGTGGGGGAGCTTCAAAGATCTAATGATTAATCTATTATTTGGTTTAAGCGATGGCTTTTTTGGTTTAAGGAAATAATCAATTAAGCCAGCAATGGGATCTTTCAGGTAGAGAAACGATCGTTTCCAGCGCTGTTACAGCTAGCCCCACAACTGCTATGTACAATCTTTATTCTTTCAAACTCTCTCCCTATGAGCGGACGAATCCCATATCAAGCTCGTTTTCATCTAAGTCAACTAATGTCAGAACAATAGAACCATTACAAAACTAAATTTAAAGCGTTGATTTTTTTTACACCTTATTATGTTTTAACTATCTTGTGGGATTAATCCTTTGTATTTTAAGTATTTTTTTGATGGCATGGTAAATGCTTATATAGAATATGCACAGATGGCATAACTTAATAGGAATTTAAATATGAAATTTATACATAAATTAATTTTAACCTCCAGCCTCATTTTATCGGCTAACCAAGTAAGTGCGACTACAATTTCTGCAACCTTAAACTCTTGGGAAAATGGTTGGAGTGAGGGAGTTCTATATTCCGTTAACGGTGGCCTTGGTGCTGGCACCTCATCGGCAGGATTGTTTAATTTCACGAATAATACGACACAATCAGATTTTTTAGCTTTTTGTCTTGAGATAACCGAGCCAATTAACTTTGGTGATACAGCAGACTTTACTATTCACCCTGCCACAGATCCAGAACCTTTTGGAACAGGACCTGAAGTGGCAGAATACATAGGCCGCCTCTATACAAACAAATATGCCAGTGTTTCTGATGCCGCCACAGCTGCAGCCTTCCAGATTGCACTTTGGGAAATCGTGCATGAAGATTACAATACAAATGGTTTTGATCTAGGTGCTGGTGACTTTATTTTATTTCAACTCGGCGGTGGTGGTGCAGCCCTTGCCCAAGACTATCTTGACTCTTTAAATACGTGGACAAATGACGTTATTGTTGATGTCTATCATAACGATGGAGTACAAGACCTATTACAAGTATATCCAGAGCCACCCCCTATTAGTGTCAATGAACCAACCAGCTTATCGTTATTTGGATTTGGATTATTAGGGTTAGTATCAATACTTCGACGTAAAACTACTCATAAATCTAATAATTAACCTTAGATTGGCTTAGCCATCGCCATTAACTTATTTTCTGAATTGGTTATGTTAAGCGATGGTTTTTTGGTTTAAGGAAATAAGTAATTAAGCCACCAATGGGTAAAGAACCGACTGTTTCCAGCGCTGTTACAGCTAGCCCCACGACTGCTATGTGCAATCTTTATTCTTCCAAAATCGTCTTGTGTACAAACTTTACGGTCTATGTACAAACTATATTTTTCCAAAACAATCCAAGGATAAAAAATTGTAGTTTGCGATTATTCAGTTGGTCATGCAATTTTCGACTCGATCTTCTATGGGCGGAATAATAAAATGATTAACAAAAATTTATGATACATAACCAAACAAAACATTAAAGTATTGTTATAGTAATCGTATTAACACGTTTAAATTAAGGATATTCAATGAAGGATTTCATGAGCGTTGAGCTTACGCTTGCTCCCGCGGAAGATTTTTGGGGTAATAATGCATTAGTGAGCTTCGATGCCGGTGTCGCCTCTATTCACCTCAGTGATAATAGTGCCGATTACCCATTACAGGTACAACGTGCGGCACGTAAACTATCTAATCAAGGGATAGGTAAAGTGACCTTAAAGGGCGAGTTATGGAATACTGAATTACGTATTGCATTTGATCAAGGTTATTACACAGCAAAAGAAAATCAGCAAGCTTGTTTTGGTTTAGATCAAGCGAGCAGTGCTGAAAAGAAAGATTTCATTGCATTTCAACAAGCCAGTCATTGGGTGCGTAAAACCATTAATACCGATGCAGAAGAAATGTATCCGATTAAGTTAGCTCAAAGTGCTGCAGACTTATTATTACAATTGGCACCAGAATCGATTACGTACAAGATTATTGCGGGTGAAGAATTATTAACACACGGTTTTACAGGGATTCATACTGTGGGTCGTGGCAGTCAACATCCACCTGCAATGCTGCAATTGGATTTCAATCCAACGGGTAACGCTGATGCACCTGTGGCGACAGCATTAGTGGGTAAGGGCATTACCTTTGACTCTGGCGGTTACAGTATCAAACCATCAGAGCCGATGTCGGCCATGAAGAGTGATATGGGTGGCGCGGCGACATTGACTGGTGCGCTCGCATTAGCAATCAAGCAAGGCTTAAATCAACGTGTGCAGTTATTCTTATGCTGTGCAGAAAACATGATCAGCAGCAATGCATTTAAACTTGGCGATATTATTAAATACAAAAATGATATTACTGTAGAAGTGCTTAATACCGATGCTGAAGGCCGCTTAGTGCTAGCTGACGGTTTGCTTGCAGCAGAAGAAAACTCGCCACAACGTTTGATTGATGCAGCAACATTGACAGGTGCTGCTAAGATGGCGCTTGGCCGTGATTATAATGCGGTATTTGGTTTTGATCAGGGTTTTGTTAATTCGTTATTGGCGAATGCGAAAGCAGAAAATGAGTTTGCTTGGCAGTTACCATTAGAAAAATGGCATCAACAACAATTACCATCAAGCTTTGCCGATATGGCTAATATCCATGCTGGTGAAGGACGCGCTGGGGCATCTACAGCAGCTGCATTCTTATCGCGTTTTGTGCGTGAAGATGGGCAAGGTTGGTTACATTTAGATTTAGCGGGTTCGTATCAAAAAGCGGCCAATGATTTATGGGCAACAGGTGGGAAAGGCCATGGTATTCGTACTTTGGCTAAAACGCTATTAGACGCTTAGGCAATACAGGTTACGTAATAGATCACTACAGTAATTTGTGGTGAATAAAAAATCCCACTGTCATCAACGATAACAGTGGGATTTTTGTAGGTAACAACGATGAATTGTTACCTGTTATGAAGTAAAGACTAAGCTATCGCTTCCGTTTTTACTTTTTTATTTTTCGCTGGTTTAGCTGTGCCATTTGCACGTGCACGCCAGTCACCGTTTAGTTGGTTAACTAATGACTTATCTGCTGCAAGTACTTCAGGGTCAAAGTCATCAACGTTAATTGTACGTAAACGACCAACCTCTGCCTCTTTCAGTAGTTCCGCTTCATCTGCTGTGATCTGCTTGTTAGCCAGTGCTTCGTCAGCAAATTTGTCTAGATAGATAAATGGTAGTCTAACGCCATTCTCTTTACAAACACGGATGAAGATAGGTTCAGCAACAATGATGTCTCTCAAGGCTTTCTCTTGTAGGCCAACAGGGTTACCTTCTTCTTCAGTTAGGTACATGTCTGTTGCTAGACGGCTACGCGCTTCAGAAGGAACTTGTAGTAAACCTGCAACAATATGGTCTAACGTGTCAGTAGGGCGAGATAGACGCGTACCTGCTGGTAATACCATTGCACGAAGAGCGATACCTACAACACGAACAGGGAAGTTACGTAATAATTCATCAATTGCTTGCTCAGCTTTAAATAATGAATCTTGTAGTGCCCAATGAACGAATGGTAAATCATCTTTTTGACGCCCTTCATCTTCAAAACGTTTTAGCGTTGCAGATGATAAATATAGTTGACTTAAGATATCACCTAGACGTGCTGAAACACGTTCTTTACGTTTAAGCTCACCACCAAGTACACCCATCGCTACATCAGATAGGAAGGCTAAGTTGGCACTTAAACGGTTCATCTGTTGGTAATATTGTGCCGTTTCATCTTTAAATGGTGCAGCAGAACCTTTACCGTTAGTAATACCCATTACAAATGAACGGAAGAAGTTAGACATTGCAAAACCAACGTGACCGAATAATGCGGCATCAAAGTCTTGCAGCGCTTTCTTATTATCGTCAAGTGCAGCTGCATTTAATTCTGCTAATACGAACGGATGACAGCGGATAGCACCTTGACCATAAATAATCAGGTTACGCGTTAGAATGTTTGCACCTTCTACCGTAATTGCAATCGGTGCAGCTTGGTAACCACGACCTGCCATGTTATTTGGACCAAGGCAGATACCTTTACCACCTGAGATGTCCATTGCATCAATTGCACATTTCTGTGCGCGGTCGGTTAAATGCATTTTAATAATCGCAGTGATTACAGATGGTTTTTCACCTAAATCAATGGCACTTGTTGTTAACGTCGATGCCGCGCCCATTAGGTAAGCATTACCACCAATACGTGCTAGTGGCTCTTCGATACCTTCCATTTTACCAATCGCAACTTTAAATTGACGACGGATAGCAGTGTAAGAACCCATGCCTAGTGCGGCCATCTTAACTGCACCTGCAGAGCAAGATGGTAGCGTGATACCACGACCCACAGACAGACATTCAACCAGCATACGCCAGCCTTGACCAGCCATTTCTGGACCACCAATGATGTAATCTAATGGTACGAATACTTCGTTACCTTTAGTTGGACCATTTTGGAACGGTAAGTTAAGTGGGAAATGACGACGACCAGTTTCAACACCTGGGATATCCGTAGGGATAAGTGCACAAGTAATACCGATGTCTTCTTTATCACCAAGTAGGCCGTCTGGGTCGCGTAGTTTAATCGCCAGACCAAGTACAGTCGCAATAGGAGCTAAAGTAATATAACGTTTGTTCCAAGTCAGTTTCATACCGAGAACTTCTTTACCTTCGAATTCGCCTTTACATACGATACCGAAGTCAGGGATCGCACCTGCATCAGAACCAGCTTCAGGGCTTGTTAGTGCGAAACATGGAATTTCATCACCAGCAGCAAGACGAGGAAGGTAGTAATCTTGTTGCGCTTTAGTGCCGTAGTGTTGTAGTAGTTCACCAGGTCCTAATGAATTAGGTACACCAACTGTGCTCGCCATTACTGCGCTTGAGCCAGTTAATTTTTGTAGTACCATTGATTGTGCTAATGCAGAGAATTCTAGACCACCGTATTTTTTCTTGATGATCATGGCGAAGAAACCTTTCGTCTTAAGGAATTCCCATAATTCTGGAGGTAAATCGGCACGATTATGCGTGATATCAAATTCATCAGCCATGCGACATGCTTCTTCAACGGGGCCGTCAAGGAAAGCTCGCTCTTCAGCTGTTAATGCTGGCGCTGGCACATTGTGCAATTTTTCCCAATTTGGCTTACCGCTGAATAGATCAGCATCCCACCAAGTGGTACCAGCTTCTAATGCTTCAGTCTCGGTTTGAGACATTTCAGGCATGATTTTACGGAAGCCTTTTAAAATAGGCGTTGTTAAATAGCCTTGACGAATACTGGTGATATTTAATGGTATCGCAATTACAGCTGTTATTATCCAAATAGCTAATGGCACATCACCGAAATATGAAACGGCTGCAAGTGCAACAAAAAACGCACCGGTAAAAGCAGTTAATGATGCTCTTTGGTAAGATAATGTACCAAATATTGCCACTAAGGCTAATAGTGAAATTGTGGTTGCCATGATTTTCTCCTTTCATTAAGCAACTAAATAGCAAAGTCAGAGGTCAGACCAGAACGCTGGTTTGAGTATTAGTTCTAGTTGATAACTATTAAATTAGCAAGTTTTTTACATGTATTTTACATACTATTTATAGAACCTGCCGCTAAACGCTTGTTTTTAACCAATTGGGTTTACAAGTGTTCACTGATAATAGCGTTATTGAATTGATAATTTAATTGCCTATTTGCTTTTATTTTAGGTCAGTACGGTCAATAAATTGTGCACTTAAGTACTCACTATTGGGTATTAAGTGGATGTTAACTAAGCATTTTATCATGTCATTCGCTTATTTTTGGTTATGCTTAACCTTTTATTTATGTGGGTGATACAGGTACATTATTTTGTGAAACAATAGTACTATTATACAAATATATTTTAGGCATAGAGGCGATAATAAATGACAAGTTATCAAGGCTTAATTCAGCAAGAATTAGTCGAAGCAGCACAAGTTTTAAATGACTTTTTAGCTGACCCGAAAAATGGTGAAAATATCGAAGCAGCAGCAGCCTTATTAGCTGATTCATTTAAAGCCGGAGGTAAAGTATTATCTTGTGGTAATGGTGGCTCACATTGCGATGCGATGCATTTTGCGGAAGAGCTATCAGGCCGCTATCGTGAAAATCGTCCAGCAATGCCAGGAATTGCTATTTCTGATGTGAGTCATATGTCTTGTGTGAGCAATGATTTTGGTTATGAATATGTATTTTCACGTTACGTTGAAGGCATCGGCCAGAAAGGTGATGTGTTATTAGGGTTAAGTACCAGTGGTAATTCACAAAATGTAATAAATGCATTTGCGGCTGCGAAAGCAAAAGGTATGAAGACCATTGCATTAACAGGTAAAGATGGCGGTAAAATGGCGGGTATTGCTGATATTGAAATTCGCGTCCCGCATTTCGGTTATGCTGACCGTATCCAAGAGATCCACATTAAAGTGATCCACTTGTTGATTCAGTTAGTCGAGAAAATGATGGGTTATGCAGATTAAGCTATAGTCTTTCGTGAAATTAATTTAACCCTGTGTGGTTAATGTTAGTAAGCCATAAAAGTGAAGTTATCAGTATATGTGTGAATTATTAGGTATGAGCGCAAATGTGCCTACCGACATTTGTTTTAGTTTTTCTGGGCTGATGCAGCGTGGTGGTAAGACTGGACCACATTCTGATGGTTGGGGGATTACTTTTTATGAAGGCAAGGGTTGCCGTACTTTTCGTGATCCGAAACCAAGTTGCGAGTCAAAAGTCGCACAATTAGTCAAAGATTACCCGATTAAAAGCCAAGCGGTTATTTCGCATATTCGTCAAGCTAATCGTGGTGGTGTGGCATTAGAAAATACCCATCCTTTTACCCGTGAATTTTGGGGTAAAAACTGGACGTATGCGCATAATGGCCAGCTCACTGATTATCAAGGTTTAGCGACTGGGTTTTATACACCAATTGGTGAGACTGACAGTGAACTTGCGTTCTGTTGGATCTTACAAGAAGTAAGTAAACAGTTTCCTATTAAGCCTAATGATATGAAACCCGTGTTTCGTTTTATTGCGATCTTATGTGATCAGTTAAGAGCATTGGGTGTATTTAATCTGTTACTAACCGATGGCGATTTCGTATTTGCCTACTGTACTAATAACTTGCATCATATTATTCGCGAAGCACCGTTTGGTCATGCGCAGTTAATTGATGAAAATATTGAAGTTAACTTTGCGAATGAAACCTCAGATTCTGATGTTGTCGCGATTATAGCGACGCAACCGCTGACGGATAATGAAGTTTGGCACAAAATGCAGCCGGGGGAGTATTGTGTATTCTGTCGTGGTCATATTATGCTGACTAATGTTTAACGCATTAATCTCATTTCATTAATATGTCATGGAAGTCCCATAAAAAAAGCCTTTATGCAGTAATGCGATAAAGGCTTTTTATTATCTAGGATTAATGAATTAACTTAGTCTGCAGCGTAGCCGCTTTGTGCTAATTCTTTACCATCAAGTACGGCTTTACCGTCGATCATTGCTAAACGTTCAGCGCAGAACCATTGTATAACCATAGGGTAGATCATATGTTCTTGAGTATGTACTCGTGAACTTAAATCATCTAGGCTATCGTCAGAAAATACAGGTACTTTTGCTTGCAAGATCACGGGACCTGAGTCTAACTCTGGCGTTACAAAGTGCACTGAAGCACCGTGTTCTTCATCGCCATTATCAATTGCACGTTGATGTGTATCTAAACCTGGATATTTAGGGAGTAGAGATGGATGTATATTAAGCATCTTGCCAGCATAATGCTGTACAAAGTTATCACTCAGAATACGCATATAGCCTGCTAACACAATCAGATCGGGTTGATACTGGTCTATTTGTGTCATGAGTTCGGCATCAAATGCAGTGCGGTCAGAAAAATCACCTTGAGCCAGTGATATCGCGTCCACACCAGCAAGTTGTGCTCGTTCTAAGCCATAAGCAGTACTTTTGTTACTAAAAACAGCGGTTACTTTACCGTTAATAGAACCTTGTTCGCACTGATCTAGAATGGTTTGTAAATTACTTCCATTACCAGAAATTAATACTACGATAGATGCTTGTTTAGACATTATTTTATCTCTACTTGTTCTTCATTTTCTGCAGCGTCTGCAATATCACCGATTAGCCACGCATTTTCGCCGTGTTCAGTGAAGATTTCCAGTGCTTTTTCAACTTGTGATTCTGGTAGGGCAATGACCATACCAACACCACAGTTAAACGTACGGTACATTTCAGTACGTTCAACGTTACCTTTTTCTTGTAACCAGTTGAAAATTTCAGGCCACTGCCAGCTACTTTCATCAATGATAGCTTTTGTTAGCGCTGGTAGTACACGTGGGATATTTTCCCAGAAACCGCCACCAGTGATGTGTGATAAAGCATGAACTTCACACTCTTTCAACACAGCTAGCACAGACTTAACATAGATGTTAGTTGGTGTTAGAAGCGTATCACCTAGTGTTGAATCACCAAATGCTTGACTTGGATCTTCTTTTGAAACTTCAAGGATCTTACGAACTAAAGAATAGCCGTTTGAGTGAGGGCCACTCGATCCTAAAGCGATAAGTTTATCACCAGCCGCAACTTTCGTGCCGTCAATGATGTTTTCTTTATCAACAATACCAACACAGAAGCCAGCAATGTCAAAATCTTTACCATGGTACATACCTGGCATTTCAGCGGTTTCACCACCTGTTAATGCACAGCCAGATAATAGACAACCTTCACCGATACCGGTAACAACTGCTGTAGCTACATCTACATCCAGTTTACCTGTTGCGTAGTAATCTAAGAAGAAGAGTGGTTCAGCACCTTGTACAATAAGGTCATTTACACACATAGCAACTAGATCGATACCAACTGTATCGTATTTAGCTAAATCGATAGCGAGGCGTAGTTTCGTTCCTACACCGTCTGTTCCTGCGACCAACACTGGTTCTTTATAACCAGTAGGCAATTGGCAAAGTGCGCCGAAGCCACCTAGACCACCCATAACTTCAGGTCGTTTAGTCTTTTTTGCTACACCTTTAATGCGTTCTACTAATGCATTACCTGCGTCTATATCAACGCCTGCATCTTTATAACTTAGAGAAGTATTTTGGTTGCTCACTGGATCCCTCACAAACTAATCGTATCAATTGGATTAAAAAATCGCCGCCATGTTAACAATTTTAACCACAGAATAGAAACAAAATTATGCCTTGTTCGACCTGCAAATTGTTTTTATTCTTAACTCTGGCTTTTCCTTGGAATAAGCTATCATTATATGGCCATTATTGGTAATATTACGCCTTTTTGTATCGCACTTACTTTGATTTTATTAGGAGACTCCATGAAAGTTGTTGAGGTTAAGCACCCGTTAGTACGTCATAAATTAGGTTTAATGCGCGCTGCTGATATCAGCACTAAACGTTTTCGTGAACTAGCAACAGAAGTGGGTAGTCTACTGACTTATGAAGCAACGGCTGATTTAGAGCTAGAGCAGAAGACCATTGAAGGTTGGAATGGCGATGTTACCGTTGAGCAAATCAAAGGGAAAAAGGTCACTGTCGTACCGATTCTACGTGCTGGTTTAGGCATGATGGATGGTGTGCTAGAGCATATGCCGAGTGCACGTGTGAGCGTTGTTGGTATCTACCGAGATGAAGAAACTTTAGAAGCTATACCTTACTTTGAAAAAATTGTTCACAGTATTGATGAACGTTTAGCAATTGTGGTTGACCCGATGTTAGCAACAGGTGGCTCTATGATCGCAGCTTTAGATCTATTAAAAGCAAAAGGTTGTAAGCGCATTAAAGTGCTAGTCCTTGTTGCTGCACCAGAAGGCCTAAAAGCGTTAGAAGAAGCACACCCAGATATCGAACTTTACACTGCATCTGTAGATGAGCGTTTAGACGAAAAAGGTTACATCGTACCTGGTCTTGGTGATGCTGGTGATAAGATCTTTGGTACTAAATAACACCATTTATAAACAACTTAATTAGTTTGTATAATTGAATTCTATAGGCATCTGCATATTATGCTGATGCCTATATTTGACTACTCAACTTGACTACCCACTAAATACCCTCCCCAGACGAATAATATATTCAATAGATATATTTTTTCAATATCGATATCAAAATATCGCTCACTCTCGGTTTCTTTACTATCCATACAACTAATTCCTTCATTATAAAGACAACGCCTTGATACTTTAGTATGGTCAATGTTTATCTATACGGCTAATTAACCTGAGGCCATAGAATATGTTTGGACATAGTGGCTGGTTTGGTTATTATTTGAGGTAAATTAATAGCGTTGGCTATGGTACTATTCAAATAATTAATTTGAGTCATCACGTTACTCTTAAAAAGGATCGTATGAAGCGTTTATTTCCTATTTTATTATCATTGTTATCTCTTTTACCTTTGACTGCGCGTGCGGTTGAGGTTGAGCATCTTTATTCGGCATCTGTTATGGCTGTTAATAATCAGTCCAACCGTACGTTACAAAAAGTTGCTTTTGCAGAAGTATTGGTCAAGGTTTCTGGTAATGCGGAAATTGCGACTAATCCGGTGATCAAAAAAGCATTAATTAATGCGCGTGAATATTTAGTGAAGCAAGCTGAAGAGCGTGTTGATGGTGAGCGTTATTTACAAGCAAGCTTTAATGAGCAAAAGATAAATCGCTTATTACGCAGCAGTGAATTTGGTGTATGGAGTCAGAATCGCCCACAACAAGTAATATGGCTGGTGGTTGATGAAAACTTTAGTCGTAGCGTAAAAGGTGAAAATGATCGTGATTACGCTGATTTCATTGATGCGATTAAAGCACAAGCAAATAAACGTGGGATCCCGGTATTATTCCCTGTGATGGATCTTGATGATCAACTACAAGTAAGTAGTAGTGATTTATGGGGACAGTTTACAGATCCGGTTGAACTTGCTTCAACACGTTATGGTGCCGACAATTATATTATTGCTAAGATCATTAAGCAAAATGATGATTACCAACTAAATTGGAGTATGTATGGTCGTAACAATAATAATCAGCCGTATGAGGTTTGGTTAAATGGACAAGGCCAAGGTGAGCTTGCAGCCATAGGTACAAAACTAACAGATAGTCTTGCGAATCATCTGGGTGAACGTTATAGCGTGAAAGCATCGGGTAAAGATGAAGTGGTGTTCTTAAATGTAGATGCTGTCACTGACATTACTGATTATGCTAAATTGATTGCAATGTTTTCTGAATTATCCGCAGTTGCACAAGTTGATCTTGATACCGTGACAGGATCGAATGTGCAATTAAAACTAGTATTATTGGGTACGCAGCAAGATCTATTGACCGAGCTATCGTTAGATCAACGGATCCAAAGTACTGAAAATGCCTTTGGTGACACGAATTTTCAATGGAATGTGATAAATTAAGCAAATTTACATCGTGTTTTTTTACTAGTCGTTTTCTATCGGGCACTGAGGTGCTACAATGGCCTCACTAATCTTATGATTGTATGAAAGGGTGATATTGAACACTCCAGCACAACTTTCTTTATCTGTACAATTACCCGATGGTGAGACTTTCGCGAGTTTTTACCCCGGTGCTAATGTCCAACTACTGACAGCATTAAAAAATGCTGCTGTCGGCGACGGTGATCCATTTCTTTATTTATTTGGTAGCCGAAGTTCGGGTACCTCTCATTTACTCCACGCAACCTGTACCGAGTGTACGGACGCTGATCGTTCTGCCGCTTATTTACCGATGGCAATGTCTGCCATGATGTCTCCGTCTGTATTAGATGGCATGGAACATCTTGATATTGTTTGTATCGATAATATTGAATTGATCGCAGGGAACCGTGAATGGGAAGTCGCATTATTCAATTTTTATAATCGTTGGCGTGATAGTCATGATCAAGAAAATCCAGGATCACTCATTGTCACGGGCAATAGCGCGGCACGGCATTTAGGTATTCAATTACCGGATCTGCTTTCTCGATTAGATTGGGGCGTTAGCTACCAACTGCAGTTATTGGATGATGACGGCAAGCTAGCCGCGTTACAGCTACGTGCTGAATTTAGAGGACTGAAGCTACCCGTTGATGTTGGCCGTTTCTTATTAAATCGTTCATCTCGAGATATGGAAACCCTTATTTCGACATTAGATCGATTAGATAATGCGTCAATTAGTGCCCAGCGTCGTTTAACCATCCCGTTTGTGAAAGAAACCCTTTCTTTATAATGAACAAAGGTAAAACTACTTACAAGATATTGAAAAAGTAAAAGTAAAAGTAAAAAGGAAATAGGTTCGATGACACTATTTCCTTTTTTGTTATTTAAGTGATACGGTTAGCTTACACAAGGTTAATCTTTGTTTTGCGCTTTGTATGCTTCTTCTCGTTCTTTCTCTTCAGCCATCACTACTTTTAGCTTATCAAGACCTAGGCCTAACTCTTTGCCCTGCATACGGGCATAAATACCGTTACCAAACAACATGCAGTTGGCTAAGGCAAACTCTAGGATCGCAAGATAACGCTCATCTGGATCTGTATACATGATGGTTAATGAATGCATGTAATAGATCATGACAACAAAGTTACTCCAAGCTGCCGTGTAAGGTTTGCCTTTGATCAATCCGTAGAAGGGGAATAATAATGGCAAGATCCAAATAAAGGCTTTGGCTAATGGATTTGACTCGTGTGATGCCTGGCGCTCTAACCATTTCTGTTTTTCAGCTTCAACCTGCGGTAATAATTCTGGATTCACTTCTGCCATTGCTGTTAATTCAGCTAATGCTTGTGATTGGGTATGGTCTTGTAGTTTTTCTGGCGTTAGCCATAACTGCCATACGAACATGAGTATGATCAGGCCAAAGAAGCCAAACAGTCCCAGAAACCGGTACTGAGTAATACGTTTTTGTCTTTCTTGTGTTGTTTGCATTATTTGCTCGTTGTTAGAGAATGGCTAAAACATTTTCAGGTGGACGGCCAATCGTAGCTTTGCCATTTGCTAGTACAATTGGTCGTTCGATTAATTTCGGTGTTGCGATCATTGCTGCAATGAGTTCGTCATTAGACAAGCTTTCATCATCTAAACCAAGTGCTTTATATTCAGCTTCTTTAATACGCATTAATTGACGAGGTGTTAATGCGAGTAAGGTTAGGATTTCTTGCAGTTGTGCTGCTGACGGTGGCGTTTCGAGGTATTTTACGATGTTTGGTGTTACACCTTGTTCTTCTAATAAAGCAAGAGTTTGGCGGCTTTTAGAGCAACGTGGATTATGATAAATAGTGACACTAGTCATGCTTGGCCTTTTCCTTAAACAAGTCTTAAAACAAATGGGATCCTTAAAGTCCCCATTTTGCCTTGTTTCCTGTCCCTTGGCTAGTTTTGCAATGCCTGCATTTCTTGCTTTTCTAACTCAATTTGCTCCATATGCGCATCAATTCGAGCAATATCTGCTGAGCTTGTTGCAAGTGTTCGCGCTGATTGCAGTTCATTAAGGGCTTTTGGATAGTTAGCTTTAAGTTGTGCCAGATTTGCACGTTGGACATACATCTTTACCTTATCATCCGTTTGACGAAGTAAATCAATATAAATGCTCAAGGCAATCATATCTGTTTCATTGTCACGTAAGTAATTACGAATGAGCTTTTTAGCTTGGGTATACTGTTTCGCTTGTTGCAAGGCCACTGCTAAATTTATAGTGGTAACCGGGTTATTGGTGTATCTGTTATTGGCTTTTTGTAATCTCGCAATAGCTTCGTCATTATGCTTTAAGGCTAAATCAACATCGGTAAGGGTATCGAGGTAAAATAGGTTGTTTGGCTGTGTTTTAGCTAATTCGACAACGATCTTTTTTGCTTCTACATTTTTATCTAATTGCAGTAACGCTAATGCTTGGCCGTATTGTGCAGCTTCTTTGAGCTTGAAATTTTTGGTTTTAAGTTGATGCTGAAAAAATTGCAGTGCTTCTTTTGGTTTTAAGGTGCCATAACGGACTTGAATACGCGCTTTTGCTAATTGATAATCGAGACTTGGCGGATAATAACGATTTGGATATAGTGCTGCTCTATCACGTGCTTCGGTGATTCGGGTGGTTGGTAATGGGTGAGTGATCAGCATTTGTGGTGGTTTTGAGCTAAAACGGTATTGTGCAGATAATTTACCGAAGAAAGTCGACATTGCTGCAGGATCATAACCAGCATTCGCCAGCACTTGAATACCAATACGATCGGCTTCAAATTCATTGGCTCGGGTATAGTTAATGGCAGACTGCGCATTAATCGCTACTGTGGTTTGTAACATGGCGATGCCCGCAACTGGATTCGCAATACCTAATAATACTGCGCCAACTAACCCTGCAACAGTCAGTTGGGTATTACCTGCTTGCGCCTCTAAACTACGTGCAAGGTGGCGCTGAGTGATATGCGAGATTTCATGGGCGATAACCGATGCAAATTCAGATTCACTCTCGGCATATAAAAATAAGCCTGTATGCACTTTTACATAGCCACCAAGAAATGCCGCCGCATTAATTTCATCATCTTTAATGAGGAAAAAATTAAATGGAAAACGAACTGAATCGGTTTGATTAATGAGTTTTGCGCCAAGTTCGGCAATGTATTCTTGTAAAACTGGGTCGCTAACCATAGGGAAAGAACCACGCGCTATTTTAATAAAAGCGGCGCCGTATTGACGTTCTTGATCGATCGATAAAGCCGTCACACCCGCTGTGCCAATTTCGGGTAGTTTGTTGGTTGCTTGTACTGTGCTTACTAGACCTAACGTACCGAAAAATAATGCTGTACTGGTCAAGCGTAATACTTTTTTTAGATACAAATGGGTGACCTATGCGGTAATAACTAAGTAAATTTAGTTAACATAGTAGAACATAATATTAACCGATAACAGTGACAAATAGTAAGACGGCCTATATTAGTTATAGTTCCGTGGGATGTTTAGCCAATTTTTGTTGATGAAAGATAAGATATTTACGCTTTTGTGGAAAAAATGGTACTAATCCTGCTAAAATCGAGAAGTATTTATTTCAAATTTAAAATGAGAGTGAATTAAGATGGGCAGAGCGTTCCAAAACCGTAAATTATCGATGGCTAAAACAGCTGGCATGAAAACTAAGATCTACTCTAAATATGGTAAAGAGATCTACGTATGTGCAAAAACTGGTGGTGGCGACCCTGATAGCAACTTAAGTCTTCGCCGCATCATTGAAAAAGCGAAAAAAGATCAAGTTCCTAGTCACGTTATCGATCGTGCGATTGAAAAAGCATCTGGCGCTGGCGGTGAAGATTATGAACGCGCAAGTTATGAAGGCTTTGGCCCGGGTAACTGCATGGTTATTGTTGAGTGTCTAACTGACAACGGTAAGCGTACTTTCACTGAAGTTCGTCAAGCATTCGTTAAGAATGGCGCGAAATTAGGTGCGCAAGGTTCTGTATCACACATGTTTGATCATCAAGCTGTATTTGAATTCAAATTTGATGACGAGGATGCGGTATTAGAAACATTGATGGAAGCGGAAGTCGATGTAGCTGATGTTGAGAACGAAGACGGTACGATCACTGTTTATGTTCCACATACTGAATTCTACAAAACGAAAGTAGCATTATCAGAAGCGTTTTCTGGTATTGAATTTGATGCAGAAGACATTACATTCTTACCACAAGTTGAAATTGAAGTGACGGGTGATGACGTTGAAATGTTCGAACGTTTCCTTGCAGCATTAAACGACAGTGATGATGTACAAGATGTATATCACAATGCGATCATTGATTAATTAGTCAATGATGTGCGGTTATTAATACCGCGCATAAAAAAGGCCGATTACCGCTTCTTTATTAGAATGGGTAATCGGCCTTTTTTGATCTGCTAGCTGTCACGTATCTAAAGACGAGACAAACTAAGCAAATTACATTTTTTTGCAGTATGCAGAAATAATCACCATTGCAGTACCGTTAGCACGGCCTTGAATGTGTAATGGATTATCTGTTAAACCAATATTACGCACAGCTGTACCACGTTTGATCACTAAGCTTGAGCCTTTAACAGGTAAATCTTTGATGATGTTTACGTTGTCGCCAGCTTTTAAAATAGTACCGTTTACGTCACGCGCTGGTGAGTCTGTCATTGCTGCAATTAACACGCCTTTTTCAGCCCATGCTTTTACGTCTTCTTCTAGATACATCATATCAAGTAGATCACGTGACCAGTCTGCATCTAGGCGGCTTAACATGCGGTATGCAAGTACTTGTACTGCTGGTACTTGGCTCCACATGCTGTCGTTTAGGCAACGCCAGTGGTTTTCATCAAGAGTATCTGAGTTGTTGATTTGCTCAAGGCAAGTATCACAAAGCATTACTGCACAGTCAGAGCTTTTTTCTGGTGATTCAGGTAGCTCATAAGCGGATAGGTTAGATTCTGATGTGCACATTTCACATTTAGAACCACTGCGTTGTAATAGCGTTGTTTCGATAGTCATTGAATTAATCCTCTAAATTTTGTGGGGCTATTATGCCACAGCGTGAGTATTTTGGGTATCTTGCAATAGGTTTCAATCGGATGATGTAGGTTAAATGGATAGATGTGCTTGGCTAAATTCATAATCAATACCTTCGCGAGTTGAATTACCCCCCCGAATCTGGCTACACTGGTTTTTTATCAAGTCGGAGTTCACATGGAAGCAAGCGTATTATTTGATGAGTTAGCCACGGATGATGGTCATGTCATTGGTATTATTACCCTTAATAAAGCACGACAGTTGCATGCTCTGAGTGCGGATATGTTTCCATTATTACGTCAGCAGTTACTTGCTTGGCAATGTGATAACCGAGTGGTCAGCGTATTACTGACGAGTACTGGTGAGAAAGCATTTTGCGCCGGTGGTGATGTTAAATCATTACAACAAGCGTTAGTCGTCACTGAAGGCCATGAGGCTAAGCAGCAGGTTGCCAGTCAATATTTTATGGCCGAGTATCAAGTCGACTATTTATTGCATCATTTTGGCAAGCCACTGATCGTTTGGGGTGATGGCATTATTATGGGCGGTGGATTAGGGCTGTTTATGGGGGCTAGTCACCGTGTGGTTACTGAAACTGCACGTATTGCCATGCCAGAGATCACTATCGGTTTATTCCCAGATGTTGGCGCGACTTGGTTCTTAAATCGTTTACCACACCCAGGTGTCGGATTATTTTTAGGGTTAACAGGCGCCAGTATTAATGCCAAAGATGCGCAATATTTAGGGTTAAGCGAGTATTTAATTCCTGCTACAAAATATACGGATGTGCTGAATGCATTAACCACGCTTGATTGGCAAAGTGATACTGCGTTACATCACCAACAAGTTGATAAGTTACTAGCACAGTACTACGTGGATGCTGATTTCGCTAACTGTCATTTAGTCAATCATCAAGCTTTGTTTACTCAGCTGAGTGCTTATACAGAACTGACTGACGTGATGGCATGTATCCAAGCGCACGAAAGTGGTGATCCGTGGTTACAAACCAGCGTTAACAAATTGCTATTAGGTAGCCCAATATCAGCGCATATCTTATACCGACAGGTAAACCAATATTCTGAACTATCGTTAGCGGCCTGTTTTCAGCTGGAATTAGATTTAGCCGTGAATGTCTGTCTAAATGCTGATCTTGTTGAAGGTGTAAGGGCTTTGTTAGTCGATAAAGACAACCAGCCGAATTGGTTATTTAAACAGATTAAAGACGTATCTGTTGATTTTGTTGATGGTTTATTTGTATCGCCTTGGAAAATAGAATCGCACCCACTGCGTACGCTGTAATTGATATCTAAATTACTTAATTATGTGACTTGTATATCAAAGTGAGTAGATAATTTATTTTGATTTTATAAACCCCTTTATTTTGTAAGGTTTAAAGTTATAATCACCTCAAAGTGGTTAGTTTGTTGGTGGGTTGCGCTATCAAGTAACGACACTGAGATAATTATTACTTACAGTGAATTTTAAAAGTGTACTGCGGCAATAATTATTGATTTATTTTGGAGATATATTATGAGCACTGCATTCTTTATTCCTGCTTACAATCTAATGGGCGCTGGCTGTCTAATTCAAGCGGCTGACGCAATCAAATCTCATGGTTTCAAAAAAGCATTAATCGTGACCGATAAAGTGATTAATAGCATTGGCATGGTGAAACAAGTTCAAGACTTATTAGATGCGAGAGGCGTTGAATCAGCCGTTTTTGATGGTACTCAGCCGAATCCAACGACAGCGAATGTTGCTGCTGGTCTTGAGCTATTAAATTCAGAAGTGTGTGATTTTGTGATTTCATTAGGCGGTGGTTCCCCACATGATTGCGCTAAAGGTATTGCACTTGTGGCGACCAATGGTGGTCATATCGCGGATTATGAAGGCTTAGATCAATCAGAAAAAGCCCAGCTTCCACTTGTTGCAATTAATACCACGGCAGGCACAGCATCTGAAATGACGCGTTTCTGTATTATTACCAATGAAACAACACACATTAAAATGGCGATTGTGGATAAAAATACCACACCGCTCATGTCAGTGAACGATCCGGAATTAATGTTAGCTAAACCAGCGTCATTAACCGCTGCTACGGGTATGGATGCATTGACTCATGCGGTCGAAGCGTATGTATCTACAGCGGCAACGCCGATTACCGATGCCGTTGCGATTAAAGCGATGGAATTAATTCAAGCGCATTTACGCACAGCGGTAGCACACGGTGAGAATATCGAAGCGCGTGAGCAAATGGCGTATGCACAGTTCATGGCTGGTATGGCATTTAATAATGCTTCACTCGGTTATGTACATGCAATGGCGCATCAGTTGGGTGGTTTTTACGACTTACCACACGGTGTATGCAATGCGGTATTACTACCATATGTACAGGCGTATAACGCACAAGTTTGTCCAGCGCGTCTACGTGATGTAGCTAAAGCGATGGGGGTTGATGTGGCAGACATGACGCCAGAACAAGGTGCAGATGCAGCGATTGCGGCGATCAAAGAATTAGCGTTAGCGGTAGGTATTCCTGCAGGTTTAACAAGCTTAAAGGTAAAGGTTGAAGATATTCCTGAGCTGGCTAAAAATGCATTAAACGATGCATGCGGATTTACGAATCCAAAACAAGCGAGCCATGAAGAAATCTGCGCAATTTTTAACGCTGCCATGTAATCCATTTTAATCGTCAGTATAAAAATAACGCCAATAAAGTAATCTTATTAAGCCAAGCTATCAATATTGATAGCTTGGCTTTTGGTATTTAGGGCTACTTTTTATGTAAATTGAAGGCTAATTGGCTCTCCAGACTTGCTGACCTGTACGGCTAAAGTTATAACCACCTAGCTGATCTCCTTTAGCTTGGATCTTCATATCAGATAGCGACTGTAGCAATTG
The DNA here is from genome assembly GCF_001574435.1 of Moritella sp. JT01. Lineage (GTDB taxonomy): Bacteria > Pseudomonadota > Gammaproteobacteria > Enterobacterales > Moritellaceae > Moritella. The sequence goes on along the minus strand of NZ_LOCN01000016.1, from coordinate 36,244 downwards.
TTGTTGCAAGGTGCGAAAGTAGATATTTTTTGGGATCACCAATTCAAAAGCTTCGGTACTCAGTGGAATAAAGCCTAAACCAAATTCGCCTGCAGTGCTTTGACTTGCACAGCCCACATCTGCTTCTCCACGGGCAATGCAGGAAGCTAACTCTCGTTCACTGTGGCAGGTTTCCGCTGCGGTAAGCATATCGACGGTGTAAGCATGATTATGTAGCCATTCACCTAAGGCGCGCATACTTCCAGCACCTTCTTGGCGCAGTGCCCAGCGCCAGCGTGAAGTCAGTAACTCTTGTAAATTTAAAGAGCGTGAGTTTACTAAATCGGCCAACTCTTTATTGACTACTAACCCTTGTTTACGCTCAAAGGCGTGGATCAGTACCCAGTTTTTATGCCCTGGATATTGCTGTAATAATGCGGGATGACGTAAGCGTGCTTCTTCTGCATGTCCCCAATGGATAGCACAAATATCCACATGACCTTTACTGAGCATCGCTAAACCTTGGCGAGTGCCAGTTGAGGTATAACCAACCAGTGCGGTGCTGCCAAGCTTTTGTGCCATCTTCCCCACGACGAGTTGTAAGAGTGGATCATCAGAACCTGCGATGAGTAAGCGGTCATTCAGTACACCATTATGACAAGATTCCAGTAGCCATTTATCCAACATTGCTTTGGGAAATAACCATTTACCCGTTACTTTCGTTGCAGGTAAATGGCCATCGTTAGCCAGTGTGTAGACCTTTTTTTCATTCAGGTCTAAATACTCAGCGACTTGCTTTACATTCATAAAAGCAGGGAAGTGTTCGCTCATGCACTTTTACCGATTAGTGTTGATGACTGCTCTTGTGCGAGCGCTTCTGCGTCAGGGCCTTTGACATCTAAAATCAGGTTCGCCATACCGTTATATACTTGAAAGCGATTACCTTTGGCGCGAGCAACCATGGTTATACCCAGTTTTTTCGCTAAGTCGTAACCCATTTGTGTGGCACCCGAGCGAGACAATAATACCGGGATCCCCATTTGTGCTACTTTAATCACCATCTCAGACGTAAGGCGGCCTGTGGTATAGAAGATCTTATCTTCACCGGTTTGACCTTTTAGCCACATCTCTCCAGCCAAGGTATCAACTGCATTGTGACGGCCTACATCTTCGACAAACGATAAAATCGTGGTGTCTTTACACACTGCACAGCCATGTACTGCCCCGGCCGCTTTATAAGTTGCGTTGTGGTGAGTTAATGCTTCTAACAAACCATACAGTTTTGATTGACGTAATGTAGGTTGTGGCAGTGTGATACCTTCTAATTTTTTCATTACGTTGCCAAACATGGTGCCTTGACCACAGCCTGAGGTAACTGTTTTTTTCGATAACTTACCTTCTAAACCATCAGTATTTTCACGGGTGATCACGGCTGCAGAATTTGTATCCCAATCAATAATCACAGATTCAATCGCGGCAATGTCTTCAATGAAACTTTGGTTTTTTAAATATCCAAGCACGAGGTCGGCAGGGCGGGCACCGAGCGTCATCACTGTTACGATTTCTACCCAGTTTAAATAAATCGTTAACGGATGTTCACATGCGATCTCTTTGGTCATGGTATCGCCATATTCATCCATAATGTCGACGGTCATGGTGTGCTCAACTGAAGAATTAGTTCTAATTATTTTTGGTAATTGCGGCATCCGAAAGTCCTGCTGGTTTATATATCTATCGAGAGGTAAAGCAAAGTTCATTCCAACTTAACCATTTTATTTGTCACTTATCTTGAACTTGGTCTAAATTTTGCTGAGTAGGGTGAGTTATATAAGAAATTATAAAATACTAAATAATTATAAAAATAGAATAAAGGAGCATGTGTGCAACAAATTGATGAACATAAGCGCTTAGAAAAAGACGAATCAAGTTGGCCAATCAGGTTTCGTCTTCGCTCTGAAGAAAAGCAAATTGGACGCTGGACGACGCTATCTTGGTCTATTGATAATGTCGAATTATATGACCATAACCGCACACAAGGTGATGCCAGCACTGGCACCTGTTATGAGCGTGTATTAACGTTATACCGCGATGAACGGACAGATTATCGTTTTAACCTCAGTTCACAAGACCCGCATCTGTTTATTGTTTGTGAAGAAAATAATGAGCAGTTATCGCCGCTACTTATCACTGTCGCGCAAAGTGTCGCAAGCAGTTACATGGATGGCGACTACCAAGTGTTACATATTCAGATGCCCTTACCCGTGCAAGCTTGGATGGAAGCATTCATTGGGCGTCATGGCGAACTGATTGAATTTAAAAAGAAACGTTATAAAGATAAAAAAGGACGTTCAAGTGGCAACTAACTTTTTTCAACGTTGGTCTAGCCGTTCTCTGACGGCTAAAGAAAAAGCTTCAGCAACGTTATCGGAAACGAATGCTACCGTTGCAGAATTAACCGAAGCTGATCAAGTTTTTGAGCCGATTTATGATGCTAACACAGAACTAAATCAAGCCGTTACGCCGGATGACGTTGTTGATGATGCGGTAGATCGTGTTGTAGATCAGCAGAACGATATTGCAGACAAGAACAGTGATGACGTATTAACAATTACTGATGCAGATAGTGTGACATTTGACAGTGGCGTCGCTTCATTTCTAAAGCAGGGGGTTGATAAGTCAGTAAAAAAAGCCGCGCTGGCTAAATTATTTCATTCAGATGAATTCAACTATATCAGTGATATGGACGATCATACTGAAGACTTTTCTAATATCCCTAAACTCGACGATAGTATTGCAAAGCAGTTACGTGGTTGGGTTAAGACAGTATTAGAAGAACCTGATCAAGCAGAAGACACCGGTATTGAACGAACAGAAGAAGCAGAAATGTCAGCTGTTGAAGATGAAACAGTTGAACCCGTCACGGAAGATTTCAAATTATCGCAAGGCTGCGATGAGCCACATCACAAGATTATTCAGCAAGGTGAGACATAAAGGGACTAATAACCCTTATTTCAATTGGGACAATTTGATACAGGTGTGATCATTTGTAGCGACAAAATGTCTCAGTTGGAAATGGCTCAACTGTCCTTATCTGACTTTAGCTCTTTATAGGTCATTTTTTTCCGTTAAAAGTTGGTTCGGTTATTGCTCTATTAGCTACAGCATAAAGTACGGTAAAAATCGTACGGCAGAAAGAGCCGCGGGCACTAAACTCGCAGTTTAATCGGCACCAATTTTAGCGGTGACGAGTATACAGGAATAGCAATGTTAAAAAGTATTCTAGAAACATTTACAGATAGCAATGGTCAAGCACGTTTAAGTGCAATCGCTGGTACGGTTGAATTATCGAATTTGATCCCGCCAACGGTTTCTTATGAGAGCCGAGGGAATCTATTGATCATTGGTCCGCACGATACTATTACTGCGCTGGCCCCGCAATTTTCAACACTTAATTCAGTGACACTCCTTGCGACTTCGTGGGCAGCTGAAAACACGGCGAAAACAAGTCATGACATTAAGGTATTTTTTAGTAATGACGTGACAATAAAAGGTTATCTAGGCGCATTCGAAGTGAATTGCCGTGTCGCAGGTACGTTACTTGATACCTATATCAATCTAGCGGAAGTAACGATCGGGGGTGATAGCTTTGATTTAGTGGTTGATATGAGTGCCAAGAGCATCATCAACACCGAGATCCCGGCACCTGGTTATTACCCTGTCGGTAGTGGTAAAGCGGCGATTGCAGATGTGATTGAAACCTTACCTGACATGCTTGGCACGTTTGATAAGCCTAAGTATTTCCGTTTAAACAATGACATTTGTGCGCATTCATCCCGTGGTGTGAGTGGCTGTACGCGTTGTGTTGATGCGTGTCCAGCGGGTGCGTTATCAAGTAATGGCCATGCGATCGAGATTAACCCGTTCTTATGTCAAGGGGTTGGTACTTGTGCAACGGCTTGTCCGACAGAAGCGATCACGTATGCATTACCAGATCCAGAGAAAACCCAGAACTTCATTTACCGTTTGTTAAACAGTTATCAAATGGCGGGTGGTGTTAAGCCGACGATCTTATTCTTTGGTAACCGTGATGAAGAAAACGTTGCAGCACAATTACCGTCATTACCATCGAATGTGATCCCGATTGCATTGGAAGAGTTAGCGACTGTGGGTGTTGATACGTGGTTTAGTGCGCTGATTTATGGTGCGCATCAAGTACTGCTCGCCACGAATATAGCTTATATGCCTGCGACAATTGATCGCGTTTTAAAAGATGAGTTAGCCATTGCGAATAACTTCTTAACTGAACTTGGTTTTGAAGCAGATCGCATTTGCTTGTTTGAACTTAGCTCCGCGGCTGAATTCGTGGCGTTCCCTGCATCTTTGTTGCCTGTTGTAGATAACAAGATCGCTGTGATGGATAGCGGTGTATTGGCCGAGCAATTATCAGGGACTAAGCGTGAAAAACTGTTTAGTGCATTAGATAAGTTGCATGCGCAAAGCACAGTTAGACCAACAGTGTCTAGCGTACCTGAAAATGCACCTTACGGGAGTGTTGAATGTAAAACAGATGATTGCACGCTATGTATGGGGTGTGTGGCGGTATGTCCAACCCGTGCATTAAATGCTGTTGGTGGACGCCCCGGTTTGCAGTTTAGAGAGCAAGATTGCGTGCAATGTGGCTTATGTGAAAAAGCCTGCCCAGAGCAAGTGATTAGTCTTAAACCGGGTGTTAACTGGGATGCAGAAAGTCGCCAAAGTACCGTGATGATCCATGAAGAGGAGCCAGCTTGCTGTTTAAGTTGCGGTAAAGCATTTGCGCCAGCGTCGATGATTAAAATGCTGACCGAGAAATTACAAGGTCATTCACAATTTCAGGGTGATGCTATTCGCCGTTTATCTATGTGTGAAGACTGTCGTGTACGCGATATTTTTTCTGACATGGCTGATGATCCAACAAGTCAGTTGCGAGTGTAAAACGAAATGATGGAAACGCAAAAAATGTCACAGCCAGTTGCTGAAGAAACAACATTACGTATCGATATCTATAGTTTACTTGCTCATCTATTACGTAAGGCACCAGATGCTGACGTTATTGATTGGTTAGCGAATTTAGATGTGGATGCACCGAACGAACTCATTCAAACCACGGGTATGTCGGCGGCTTGGCCGTTATTAAAACTCGCGTCACAAAAGACCTTATTAACCGCGGTTGAAGATGAATACCAAGATCTGTTTATTGGTATTGGCCATGGTGAGATCGTGCCGTTTGGTTCTTGGTTCCTCACCGGTTCATTAATGGAAATGCCATTAGCGCATTTACGCCATGATTTGAAAAAGCTGGGTTTTCAACGCGATGAAGACGTGAAAGAACCGGAAGATCATATTGCTGCATTGCTCGAAGTCATGACGATGTTAGTCGCAGAAAGTAATCAAAAAGTACAAGCCGAATTCTTTAATCGCCATATCGATACCTGGTTTGAGCGTTTTTGTCAGGATTTAAAGGTAGCGAAAAACGCAGTGTTTTATAGCGCCGTCGCCGAGCTAGCTTTGCAATTTTTAAGTATTGAAAAAATACGTTTTATCGACGTAAAAAAATAATAACGATAGAGGATCAAACTGGATGAGTAAACAAAATAAGCCGGATAAAAACCGCCGCCAATTGTTAAAAAATATTGGTTTAGGAGCCGTTGCAGGTGCTATTGCAACAGGTGTATCGACCTCTGTTAATGCATCTGTCGACACGCGAGATCAGAAAGATAAGCAGGAAAAGACAAAAGGTTACCATGAAACTCAACACATTCGTGATTACTACGATTCTCTATAAGCGGAGCTCTAAATGAAATTAACTAAACGTTCCGATACGGTCAACAAGGACGAAAAACAACTCGGTATTTCGCGCCGTTCGTTTATGCGTAACTCTTCAATTGCTGCCGCTGGTGGTGTAGTCGGTGTTGGTATGTTCGCACCGGGTATGATGAAAAAAGCCGAAGCAAAATCTGTCGATCCAAAATCACCCGTTGAAATTAAACGTACGATTTGTTCTCACTGCTCTGTGGGCTGCGGTATTTATGCCGAAGTACAAGAAGGTGTATGGACAGGTCAAGAACCCGCATTTGATCATCCGTTTAATGCGGGTGGTCACTGTGCTAAAGGTGCCGCACTACGTGAACACGGCCATGGTGCTAAACGTCTAAAATATCCAATGAAGCTGGTTAACGGCAAATGGATAAAAATGAGCTGGGAAACTGCACTTGAAGAAGTCAGCCAGCAAGTACTTAAGATCCGTGAAGAATCAGGTCCAGATTCTGTTTATTGGTTAGGTTCTGCAAAACATAACAATGAGCAAGCGTATTTGTTCCGTAAAATGGTATCGATGTGGGGTACCAATAATGTCGATCACCAAGCCCGTATTTGTCATTCTACCACCGTAGCTGGTGTCGCAAATACCTGGGGTTATGGCGCGATGACGAACTCGCTAAATGACATGCATAACTGTAAATCTATCTTATTTATTGGCTCAAATCCAGCTGAAGCGCATCCAGTAGCGATGCAACATATCCTGATCGCCAAAGAAAAGAACAACTGTAAGATTGTGGTTGCCGATCCTCGCCGTACCCGTACCGCAGCAAAAGCGGATCATTACGTCTCATTACGTCCAGGCTCAGATGTTGCTTTCGTTTGGGGGGTGTTATATCACGTCTTTAAAAATGGTTGGGAAGATAAAGAATTTATTCACCAACGTGTTTACGGCATGGAAGATGTACGTGCAGAAGTCGATAAATGGACACCCGCCGAAGTTGAACGTGTATCAGGCGTACCAGAAGCGGAAGTTTATGAAACAGCAAAACTACTGTCTGAAAACCGTCCTGGCTGCGTAGTTTGGTGTATGGGTGGTACGCAACATACCACAGGTAATAACAATACCCGTGCTTATTGTATTCTGGAACTTGCGTTAGGTAACATAGGCAAGCCAGGTGGTGGTGCGAACATTTTTCGTGGCCACGATAACGTACAGGGTGCGACTGACTTTGGTGTATTATCAGATAACTTACCGGGTTATTACGGCCTTTCTGAAGGCGCATGGAAACATTGGGCTGGCGTTTGGGATGTGGATTATGAATGGTTGAAAAACCGCTTTGATCAAAATGCTTACCGCGGCAAAAAACCAATGAACCACGCGGGTATTCCGGTATCTCGTTGGATTGATGGTGTATTAGAAAATAAAGACAACATCGAGCAGAACGATAATATCCGCGCCATGTTCTATTGGGGGCATGCGGTTAATTCACAAACCCGTGGCCCAGAAATGCGCACGGCGATGGGCAAGCTGGACATGATGGTGATTGTTGACCCGTATCCGGGTGTTGCAGCCGTCATGAACGGTCGTACTGACAATGTTTATTTACTACCAGCGACGACGCAGTTTGAAACCACAGGTTCCGTCACCGCGACCAACCGTTCAATTCAATGGCGAGACCAAGTGATTGAGCCGCTGTTTGAGTCTAAACCTGATCACGAGATCATGTATTTACTCGCTAAGAAACTTGGCTTAGCCGATCAATTGTTCAAGCATATTGAAGTGAAGAACAACCAACCCGTGATCGAAGACATTACCCGCGAATATAACAAGGGGATGTGGACCATAGGTTATACCGGACAAAGTCCCGAGCGTCTTAAAGAACACCAGAAAAACTGGCATACATTCCACAAAACAACGCTTGAAGCTGAAGGCGGTGTTGCTCATGGTGAGACTTACGGTCTACCTTGGCCATGTTGGGGTACGCCAGAGATGAAACATCCAGGTACGCATATTCTTTATGATACATCGAAACCAGTGGCGCTCGGTGGCGGTAATTTCCGCGCACGTTTTGGTGTTGAACGGAATGGCGAAAGCTTGCTGGCTGTTGATAGCTACTCAAAAGATTGTGAGCTGGAAGGTGGCTTCCCAGAATTCAGTGACAAACTACTCAAGCAACTTGGCTGGTGGGATGAACTGACTGCTGACGAGAAAGTGAAAGCAGCAGGAAAAAACTGGAAAACTGACGTATCTGGCGGTATTCAACGTGTGGCAATTAAACACGGTTGTATCCCTTACGGTAACGCGAAAGCGCGTGCAGTGGTATGGACCTTCCCAGATGCCGTGCCGCTTCATCGTGAACCGTTATACACACCGCGTCGTGATTTAGTTACTGATTATCCGACTTGGGATGACAGTGAAGCGATGTTCCGTTTACCAACCTTATACAAATCAATCCAAGATAAAGATGTATCAGGTGAATACCCTATCGTGCTTACTTCCGGCCGTTTGGTTGAGTATGAAGGGGGTGGTGATGAAACCCGCTCAAACCCATGGTTAGCTGAATTACAACAAGAAATGTTTGTTGAAGTTAATCCAAAAGATGCTAACGATTTAGGTTTCAGAGATGGCGAAATGGTGTGGGTTGAAGGTGCTGAAAAAGGCCGTATTCATGTTAAAGCAATGGTTACACGTCGTGTTAAACCAGGTCTTGCCTTTATTCCGTTCCACTTTGGTGGTTATTTCCAAGGTGAAGATTTACGTGGCAATTACCCTGAAGGCTCAACGCCATATGTATCAGGCGAGTCAGCAAATACAGCAACAACCTATGGCTATGACCCTGTGACACAAATGCAGGAAACGAAAGTAACCCTCTGTAAAATATCTAAAGCGTAAGGAGTCATTCAAATGGCTAGTATGAAATTTCTATGTGACTCTAAACGTTGTATTGAATGCAATGGTTGTGTAACCGCATGTAAGAACGAAAATGATGATGCACTTGAATGGGGTATCCAACGTCGCCGCGTCGTTACTCTGAATGATGGTGAGCCGGGTGAAAGCTCAATCTCAGTGGCATGTATGCATTGTACCGATGCGCCGTGCATGGCCGTTTGTCCTGCTGATTGCTTTGAGCGTACTGAAGATGGCATTGTGCTGCACGATAAAGACTTGTGTATCGGTTGTGGTTATTGCTTGTTTGCCTGCCCATTTGGCGCACCGCAATTTCCAAAACAAGATGCCTTTGCTGAACGTGGCAAGATGGATAAATGTACCTTCTGTGCAGGTGGACCGAATGTAGAAGACGGCTCTGAAGAAGAGAAGAAAAAGTACGGTGCCAACCGTATTGCAGAAGGCAAATTACCTATGTGTGCATCGCTTTGTTCGACTAAAGCCTTGCTTGCTGGTGATGCGGCGAAGATCTCTGATATTTACAGTGAACGTGTTGTTGCACGTGGCGCTAAAAATGCGGGTTGGGCAAGTACTGTCGACCTTGCTTATGATGCGAGTAAACCGCAAGAAAGCTAATGCTGGCAGGCTGGTTAATGTAAATTAGCCAGCTGTCAGGACTTGGTTACGAACCTACAATAATTATTTTTTAATATAAATATAGGTTAGCTGTAATATAAACATAGACTGTTTGTTTAGTGATAATCAGGCGTCTATTTAGCGCTGTGGTTTAAACACAGTGAGGAGATTTAATGACTAAGCGAATTCAACATTGGTTCACTTTGTTAGTGAGTGTATTAATGCTGAGCTTTACCTTGTCGGCATTTGCTAGTGAAACCGCGGATAACAATACAACCAGTGAACGCTTAGGTGAGTCAGCGGTGGAAGGTGAGCTTACCGGTTTTGCTGGCGCTGATTATTGGCGTGCAGTACGAGATGGGCAAGAGGGTTACACTACATCAAAATCCGCAGAGCACGGTATCTTAATTAGTTCATCTGGACAGGCGTGGTCGATTCTTAAAGAAAAGTGGATATCACCATTAGGTGCATTGGCGATATTGGGTTGTATTGGGTTAGTGATATTAGCTTACTTTACCATAGGTCCATTAAGATTAAGTAAGCAGCGAACTGGGCGTAAAATTAAGCGTTGGAGTCTCATAGATCGCACATTGCATTGGAGTATGGCGTTTACCTTCTTAAGTCTTGCGTTGACTGGGTTAACACTGGTATATGGTAAACATTTGATTAAGCCAATTATCCCTCGTGATATCTGGGCAATGCTAATTTATGGCGCGAAACAGTACCATAACTATGTTAGTCCATTATTTGCGGTTTTACTGTTCACGGTAATGATCAAATGGTGGCGTAAGAGTTTATTTACCAAAGTGGATATTAATTGGTTTAAGAAAATGGGCGGCATGGCCGGCAAACATAAAGGGTCGCATCCATCAGCTGATTTTTCTAACGGTGGTGAAAAAGCGCTGTTTTGGTTACTGATATTTGGTGGTGTGTTTATTGTCTTTAGTGGTTTTATTCTCGATTTTCCGATCTTCGGACAAACTCGTCTTGATATGAAGTTATCTAACTTAGTTCATATATTAGCATCACTGATGCTTATTTGTGGTTTTGTATTTCACATTTATGTCGGTCTAGTGGGTATTGAAGCGTCACTAGAAGGTATGGTGACGGGTGAAGTTGATGAAACATGGGCAAAAGAACACCATGATATTTGGTATGAAAAAGTAAAAGACTTACCAGAGAATCAACCAAAAAGTGAGTCATCATCAACGTTAGATGATAAGTAATAAAAAGTAAGAATAGGCGTAAAATAAGAGTCGACGTGATAGGGGAATAGTGGCGTGATGTGAGCACACCACTATTTTTTAATCCTATCTCGTTGCTAAAATAGGATTAAATGAGTTACGAGTACTAAACGCGACCTTGTAATGGGATCACGCGAACCGAATCACCAATTTCTGCATTCGCCTGTTCAGGTAATATTTCAACTAAACAATTAGCCTCACTCATCGAGCGTAAGATACCTGAGCCTTGTTGCCCGGTACTTTTCACTGTTAATCGACCGTTAGCATTAAAACCAAAAATACCGCGGGTATACTCAGTACGATTAGGACGAGAGCGGAAGCGTTCTGTGGCAACAGCATTGAATATTTGTGGCTGCCAATTTTCCATACCTTGTAGCTTACGGATCGCTGGTTCAACAAATTGTAAGAACACCACCATTACCGCAACTGGGTTGCCCGGTAAACCAAAGAATGGTGTTTCGTTTATTTGACCAAATGCCAAAGGTCGGCCCGGACGCATATTAATACGCCAGAAGTTAATTTTTCCGAGTTTATCCAATACCGTTTTGATGTAATCGGCATCACCAACAGAGACGCCGCCTGAGGACAGGATCAAGTCAGCTTGTTCACTACCCTGTAGTAATGTAGCTTCTAATGCGGCTTCACTGTCTTCGATAATGCCTAAGTCGATCACGTCACAACCTGCTTGGGTTAACATCGCGTGCAGGGTGTAACGATTAGAATCGTAAATACAGTTATTCTTTTGTGCTTCGCCTGGATGTTGCACTTCATCACCGGTTGAAAAGATAGCAACACGTACCTTACTTTTCACGGTAACTTGGTTAATGCCGAGTGAAGCAATCATGCCTAACTCTGGCGCCGAAATCTTGCTACCTGCGGCCACGGCTGTTTGACCTAACGCTAAATCTTCGCCTGCTTGACGTACATTTTGACCGGGGTGGATGGCTGCCATTGTCAGATCAAAACGCACCGTACTGTTTACCATATTATCTACTGCACTATCTGTCTGTTCAGCTTGTTCGCGCATGACGACTGTGTCGGCACACTCAGGAACCGCAGCACCTGTCATGATCCGTACTGCTTGGCCTTTTTCAAGTGGTAAGTCGTAACTGTGTCCCGCCATCACGTGGTCGACAACGTTATAGCATTCACATTCTAAATCATCACCGCGGATTGCATAACCATCCATTGCTGAATTAGTGTGTTGCGGTACATTCACTGGTGAAAGTACGTCATGTGCGACAATTTGACCCAAAGCTGCTTTTAAATCAACAGTCTGTGATTGATCAAGTGGTACAATATGACTAAGAATACGATCACGACCTTCTGCGACAGACAGCATACCCTGTGGTGTTAGGTCGCCACACTGTAACCCCTGAGGTTGTTCAGGCTTTACAGCACCTACTTCGCCTTGAATAAAGCTGATCACAAACTCGGTTATCTGCTCAAGATCGTTAATATCGAGCTTAGGTAATGGCGTCTTTTCTGCTAAAGGTGCTGGCGCAGATACATTCGCTGCGATAGCAATAATGTTATTGTCCGTTGGATGTAACCAAGGCTTACCGACTTCAGTGCGGTGTAATTCAATTTTAGGGAAATTCAGTTGTTTAAAACCTTCCACCAAAATTAGGTCGAGCTGAGTTTGATCTAACTGTGCGATCAAGTGCGGTAGCGTCGCTTCTTCATCCGGCGTTTCAGTCACTAATGCACGGCGACAACGGGATGAAATCAGCATCTGGCTAGCACCCGCTTTACGCAGGCGGTAGCTGTCTTTTCCCGGAAGGTCGATATCAAAATCATGATGCGCATGCTTAATCACGGCAACACGAATACCACGCGCAACTAACTTAGGCAGTATTGCCTCGAGCAATGTCGTTTTGCCTGTACCGCTGAATGCAGCAAAGCCGAGTAAAGGGAGTGACGCGTAGATTTTATTCATAGATGTTGACTCATAGATGTAGACTCATTGTTGTTGACTCATTCTGTTTGTCCAAACTGGTGTAATTCTGCTGGGGTATTTAAGTTTATAAAAGCGTTGGGTTGATCACTAAAGTCGACTGTGAGCATGTTACATTGACGGTATAATAGAATGATCTTGCGGTCCCCGTTCGCTAAAAAGGCTTCTAGTTTTGGCAAAATACGACGGTGTAATAGCGTCACCACTGGCTGAATATGCTCACCATCATGGGCTACCACAATATCAGTGTTGGTTTCACACGCGGCAGCCATACGGACGACTAAATCGCTTGGTAGCTGTGGGCAATCACAGGGGACAAAACCAATCCATTCTGCATCGTTTAAATGTAAAATAGCAGCATGCATACCACCTAAAGGCCCCGGATAACCTTGTAGCTGATCGCCAAATACAGAACCATATTGGCTATAAACGTCTTGATTTCGATTTGCGTTAATGGCGATTTTGTTGGTTTGTGGCGAAAGTGTATCGATGACATGTTCGATCATGGCTTTATCGGCTAATTTAACTAAACCTTTGTCATTACCGCCCATACGGCTGGCCTGTCCGCCCGCTAAAATTACCCAACTTGTTTGTTCCGCCGAAGGCATAAGTATCCTTATCTTTTTTGATGAGCTGTAGATCTGCTCGTTCGATTAGTTTGCTATTGCTAATGCACCATTGACGGCGACAAAGTGCGGTAAGCGCATTTTGCTGGTGGCTGGTGATGACTAAGGTTGAACCGCGCTCGAGTAAATCTTTGGCTAGCACCACCTGGCGCTCAATGGATTCTGTATCCATGCTGGCGCTTGATTCATCCATTAATAATACACTGGGTTTGAGTACCCAAGCTCTTGCCATTGCGACGCGTTGGCGTTCACCACCAGACAATACCGAAATATGTTCATTAGCGAGAGTTTCTAACCCTATCATACGTAGCGCTGTTATCGCTTCACTTCGTTGCTCTTGGCGGCCTTTTCGGGTGAATTTTAATCCATAACGAACGTTATCAAGTACGCTTCCGTCAAACATGTAGGGGGTTTGGTGCATATAAATAACACCATTTTTGGCGTTACTTTTAAATAAACGGCGAAACCAAGTATTGCACTGTAAGTTTACTTTACCCGTGGTTGGGCTTTGTAAACCAGATAATATTTTTAATAACGTGGTCTTACCTACGCCATTAGCACCAGTGAGATAAATGGCTTCTTGCGGACCGAACTTAAGATGAGGAATATGAAATAGCAGACGATCTTTAAATCGAATCGAGATATCTTCTGCTTGAATAGTAATTTGCGACACTATCTATTCCTTAGCTAATTGGTGCGCAAGTGGGCTTTACCACGAGCGAAGGATAATAAGACATTAAGTCCTAGCGCAAGGATCAATAAGACCATGCCTAAGGCTACACCTTGTGCAAACGCGCCTTTCGAGCTTTCTAATGCGATTGCCGTGGGAATATTCCGCGTTGAATTTAAAATATTACCGCCAACCATCATAGAGCAACCAACTTCAGTAATAATACGACTAAATGCGGCGATAATGGCGGCAAGGAGTGGGAAACGACATTCCCACATCAAACTTAATAATGCTCGGGGTAGACTTGCACCTAAGGTTAATGCTGTTTCCCAAGCACGGCGATCGCTGTTTTGAAACGCGGCGTGCATCATGGATACTAAAATTGGAAAACAAACCATCATTTGTCCCAAGATCATCGCCTTTTGGGTAAATAGCATTTGCCAATTACCGAGCGGACCTGCACGAGATAGCATCATGTAAAGTAATAAGCCAATCACTACCGTCGGGATGGATTGACAGGTATTGAATAATGATAGCAATAGCCAACGACCTGGGAACTTCCCGTAGGCGAGAGCAAATGCGATCAACAATGCTGGTATTAATACCAACGCAATCGCCAGTAAAGACACTGAAAATGACACACCGACAATTCCCCACAGTGCCATATCGCCGTTGAAGAGAAGTTGTACGGCTTGTTGGGTGGTTTGCCAAATATCCATTAAGTATCTAGGTTTCTAATTCGGTTATTAAGACTTGGCATTCGCAACAAACAATTGCTCGCCGCTACGTTTATAACTGTTGATCATGGTTTGTGCTTTTGGATTGACTAACCAATCACTGAATATTTTTGCACCTCGGTAATTGATATCTGGATAACGGCTTGGGTTCACTAAGATCACTTGGTATGGGTTAAATAAACGTTTATCACCTTGTACAACAATCTTAAGGTCTAGTTTATTTTGGTAAGCTAACCAAGTTCCACGGTCTGTTAACGTGTACGCTTGCAGCTCAGATGCCATGTTCAGCGTTGGTCCCATGCCTTGACCTATCGCTTTGTAGCCAGCAAAGTTTGGTTCCATTTTAGTTTGAGCCCAAAGGCTAAGTTCTTTTTTGTTGGTGCCTGAATCATCACCACGAGAAATGAAGGTTGCGTTGTAAGATGCAATGCCAGCTAATGCTTTCACAACATCTGTTCCAGCATTGATTTTTGCTGGGTCAGCTTTGGGGCCAACAAGGACAAAATCGTTATACATGAGTTGACGTGGTAGTACACCGTAACCCGCTTCAACAAATTTCGCTTCTGATTTTGCTGCGTGCGTCATGACCAAATCAACATCGCCATTTTGACCCATGCGTAGTGATTTACCCGTACCAGCTGCAAGTACGTCAACCGTATAACCTGTGTCTTTTTTGAATTCAGGTAACAAAAAATCAAGCAGCCCTGAATGATAAGTACTGGTTGTGGTGGCCAAACGGATTTTCATGTCGTCTGCGGCATTGACTCCGGCTGCCGTTGCAAGTGCGAATAAGGCAAGCGATGTTTGGATAAATTTCATCGGTTTTACAGTCATTAGGTCTTCCTGACGTTAAAGTTATTTATATAAGTTAGTTGAAAAGTCACCGTATTTCTCGTTATGTAGCAAATTAGATGCCAAATTAAAAATAAACCAGATAAAACACTATAAATACCAGTAAGTGGTTAATTTAAAAGGTAAATAATATTTTGATTAAATTGAGCGTAAATAAAGGGTTGAAACAGTTTTGACTTTGTTAGTCGATATGGGACAAAATGTCGCAACTTAAAAATTACGGTAGTTATTTATATTTATGTCAGAATTTACTTCTTCTCCCTCTTGGGCTGCGGTCTCTGTACTTGTTGTTGATGATGAACCGGGTATGCGCGCGATCTTAAAGAAAGCGTTAAGCAAAAAATTTGCCCAAGTTGATACTGCTGGTAGCATCGAAGAAGCAGAAGAACTCCGTAAGCGCTGCCATTTCGATTTACTTATTGTTGATATTAATTTACCTGGGCGATCTGGTATTGAGTGGCACGAAGCATTTGATCCGCAAACGCGTCGTAGTGATGTGATCTTTATGACTGGCTATGCCGATTTAGATACCGCGATTAAAGCGTTACGGGCTGGTGCTTCAGACTTTATTTTAAAACCGTTCAACCTCGAACAAATGATGCAATCGGTAAGTCGTTGTATCGAACGCCGTTTAGTGGAACGTCAGAACTTTGCGCTGCAACGTGATATTGAACGTACATTTCCTATCGATATTATCGGTGATGCCGCTAAAACCTTATCAATGAAAAAGCTGATAACCCAGATTGCCCCATCCATGGCAGCTGTATTAATTGAGGGTGAATCGGGTACCGGTAAAGAATTAGTGGCGCGGGCTTTACATCAACTTAGTTTACGTAATGGTCCTTTTGTACCATTAAACTGTGGTTCGATTGCACCTGACCTATTAGAAAGTGAATTGTTTGGTCATATTCAAGGCGCGTTTACGGGCGCTAAAAAAAGCCGAGAAGGGCTATTTCGCGTTGCCAACGGCGGTACCTTATTCCTCGACGAGATTGGTGAAATGCCACTTGCCATGCAATCGTCGTTATTACGGGTATTAGAGCAAAAAGCGATTAGACCTGTTGGTGGTGAGCGTGAAATTCCCATTGACGTGCGCATTGTCGCGGCAACCAATCGTAATTTAAAAGTGGAAGTCGAAGCGGGGCGTTTTCGTCAGGACCTGTATTACCGTCTAAATGTATTAACGGTAGACTTACCACCCTTGCGTGATCGTGTTGAAGATATTCCAGCATTAGCTCATCATTTTACACTCAAATTATCTAATGATTTAGGCATGAAAAGTGTCAGTTGGACACATGAAGATATACTTGCGATGCAAGCATATGATTGGCCAGGTAATATTCGTGAATTACGGAATATGATGGAACGTTGTATTTTGCTCGGTAAACCGCCTGCTGAATATTGGCGAGAGCTGCAAGGTGATGCGGTCCCACTGCCAAGAGCGGCTATTACGCGATTTGACCAAATACGTATGGATGAAGCGAATCTCGAGAGCCCTTGTCGTTGCTCGTCTGAGGTCATCGGTGATGAAGATCAATATTGTTATCCAACGACATGGACATTAAAAGAAGTAGAAAAAGCACATATCATGCAGGTAGTTGACTCTCACGAAGGGAATAAGTCAGCGGCTGCGCGTAAGCTTGGCGTGGCACGTAAAACGTTAGAGCGTAAATATAAAGAATGGATTGATGAAGCCGCCTTATGAAAATGAAGCAATTTATACTGTTATGGATTAAGCGTTTTAGAACCATGGTACGTTATCGTTTGCTAGTGCTTACATCGGTGCCCATAGTGATCACGCTGTTTGCTTTATTTGTACTGACCATGTATTGGACAATGACGTATACATGGCAAAACGCATTAATGAATGTGAAATCGGATCTGGCTGTTGCGCATAACAGTATAGAGTTATTGCAAAAAGAACAACGGATGAAGTTGACATCACTGTCTTCATCTTATGATTTCCAACATTTACTACGCACAAATGAAAATAAGTTACCAGAATGGGTTAAACGCCAAGCTGAAAATTACGCATTAGATTTTGTGGTATTACATCCTGCGTCAGCATTAGATTCGTTCCCGTTGGTGAATCAACAGTTATTACTTACCGCTAAACCACAAACGTTTTTTCAAGTACTTAATCATGATGAATTGTTGGCATTAAATAGTACGCTGCCTTTGTCAGCTCAGATCCCGTTATTACGAGAAAATAAATTGGAGTATCGAGGGCTTATTAGCCGTAATTTGCTCCCTATTTTTAATCGTGATAATCAATTAGAGTGGATTATTGATGGTGGCATATTACTGAATAATAGCACCCAACTTGTTGACCGTATTCGAGACCTTGTTTACAGCGATGGGACATTGCCGCTAGACAGTATTGGGACGGTGACACTCTTTATGGATGATATCCGAGTCAGTACCAATGTCCTGCTTGATAGTGACCAGCTTAATAGCCGTGCAATTGGCACCCGCGTTTCTCTAGAAGTAAAACAGCAGGTGCTTATTGGAGGAGATAATTGGGTTGGTCGGGCATTCGTTTACGATGATTGGTACATCTCCGCTTATGAGCCGTTACGAGACTATGGTGGTCATGTGATCGGTATGCTCTACACCGGTTATTTAGAGTGGCCATTATTGGAAACGTTTCTAACCAATATTGCTGAATTTAGCGTGGGTATTATAGCGGTATTGTTACTTTCTGGTGGCTTGGTATATCGTGGCGCACGGGATTTATTCATACCGATTGAAAAGATCCATAATGTGGTGAGAGTAGTGCCATTAGGGTTAAATCGTCGTATTGGTGATCTGGGGTTATGTCAGGATCATGAATTAGCGATCTTTGGTCAGCAATTTGATTCGATGTTAGATCAGTTGCAACAGCGTAATGATGTAATTAAACGGGCTTCGCTGGAGCTTGAAGATAAGGTTCATAGTCGAACGCAGAGCTTACATGATAAAACCCAAGAGTTAGAGCAATACATTAAGTTGCTAAATCAAACGCGCAGTAAGCTAGTGATGAGTGAAAAGTTGGCTGCTCTTGGTGAGTTAACCGCCGGTATTGCTCACGAGATTAACAATCCAACCGCGGTGATTCTAGGCAATGTGGAATTGTTGCAACTCGAACTTGGAGAAGACAGTCAACGAGTCACTGAAGAGCTTGAGGCGATACATGAGCAGATTGATCGAATTCGTAATATTACTCGAAGTTTACTGCAGTATAGCCGTCAAGGTGGGGTACAAGACGAGATCACTTGGCAGCACTTAAATTTGATTGTAAAAGAGAGTTTAACTTTGGTCGGTTCAGGCACTAAATCTGCCGATGTGCAAATTGAATCGCAACTTGATGCTAAATGTTGTGTCGAAGTGAACCGTCATCAACTTTTACAAGTATTAGTTAACCTGCAAATGAATGGCGTACATGCCATGGGTGACAAAGGGTTGTTGAAGATTAAAACTGAGGACTGGCATGATAATAACGGTAATATTATTGGTGCGGCAGTACATATTAGTGATCATGGGTGTGGTATCAGTGAAGACAATTTAGCGCGTATTTTTGACCCGTTTTTCACTACACGTCGTAGTGGTACAGGGTTAGGTTTATCTGTGAGTCAAAGTATTATTAGCGAAGTTGGCGGCAAAATAACGGTAAAATCTGATCTTGGCATCGGGTCGACATTCTCTATTTATTTACACGAAAAAGCCGTCGTTCATAATGATTTATTACTGCCTGTTGAGGTGTATTAGCACGGTGAGTTTATCTGTAATTGAAGGGAAATATAATTATTTTAGCTGTTTATACGGTTGATTATAAAAACTGTCATATTTCTGAAATAGAAAATACATAATTGCTTGCTAGTTTATATCGGTCTTAAATAATTATTGAGTAGATAGAAGCATGAGCAAAGATACATTTGACCCAACTAAATATAATAATAGTAATAATGAACCATTTGCAGCAGTAATGGAGAGAGAATTATCTCGCCGCAGTATATTAAGAGCAGGCGTGGGGATGGCTGCTGTTGGTATGTTAAGTGGTATTGGTTTAACAGGTTGTTCAAATACTGGGAATGATAAAAATCTGACGACTACACCAAAAGTAGAATTAGGGTTCGACTCTATTTCGGGGGCTAAGCTAGACGCTGTTGTTGTGCCTAAAGGTTACAGTGCACAAGTACTTGCACCTTGGGGTACGCCGCTTAATGACTTTGCTCAAGAGTGGCAAGCAGATGGTTCAAATACCGCATTAGATCAAGCTAATTCACTGGGTATGCATCATGACGGCATGCATTATTTTCCACTAAATGGCAGCTCTACTGATGGTTTATTATGTATTAATCACGAGTATATAGATCAAAAGGCATTACACCCTGCAGGACCGACTAACGATTCGAATAGCTTACGTACAATTCTTGACGAGGTACGTAAAGAAATTAATGCGCATGGTGTTACCGTTGTACGTATTAAGCAAACTAATGGTATTTGGGATGTAGTTAAAAATGATAGCCATAATCGTCGCTTTACAGGTGCTACTATTATGGATATTAGCGGCCCTGTTGCTGATAAGGAATTACTCGTAACGGCTTTCGCTACAGATGGCGATAAAGTACGTGGTACGCTTAATAACTGTGGTAATGGTTATACGCCATGGGGTACCTACCTGACTTGTGAAGAAAACTGGCCGGGTTACTTTGTTAATACTGGCACGCAAACCGCAGATCAATTACGTATCGGCATTGACGATAAGAATACCCGTTATGGTTGGGATAATTTAGCGGGAAATATTGATGAAGTTGCTGATGAATTTAGCCGTTTTGATATTACGATTAAAGGCGCGAGTGCGACTGATGACTACCGTAATGAAGCTAATGGTTATGGTTATATTGTTGAAATAGACCCTTATGATAATCAATCGAATGCGATTAAACGTACCGCATTAGGGCGTTTCCGCCATGAAGATTGTGTTTATGGAAAAGTGACTGCAGGTAAACCGATAGTATTTTATTCTGGCCATGATTCTCGTTTTGAATATATTTATAAATTCGTTTCTGATGCGTTGTGGGATCCTGCTGACGCCAGTCGTACTGACCGTTTAACGGTGGGTGATAAGTATATGGATCAAGGTACTTTGTATGTCGCACGTTTTGACGATAATGGGGTCGGTGTATGGTTACCACTAACGATGACTGCGGTTACGAAAGATAAAGGTGTGTTAGCAGATCACTTCGCTAATCTTGCTGATATGATTTTAAATACAGCAGGGGCTGCGGATCTTGTTGGTGCGACGCCAATGGATCGTCCTGAGTGGGCGGCCGTTGATCCTGTTAATGGTGCGGTATACATGACCTTGACGAATAATACCAAACGTACAGATACAACCAATCCTGCTAACCCAAGATTAAATAATAGCACTGGGCATATTATTCGTTGGCAAGAAGGTGATGATGTTGAGCAATTTAGCTGGGATATCTTTGTATTTGGTGCCGCAGAAGATGCAGCACCAGAAATTAATATCTCTGGATTAGACGAGCGAAATCAGTTTGCAAGTCCAGATGGTCTTACATTTGATTCACGCGGTATCATGTGGATCCAGACGGATAATGGCGCACCAGAATTAACTGAGTACACAAATGATCAAATGCTCGCTGTCGTGCCAAGTCAGCTAACGACTGATACTGAAGAATTAGAGACAATTAACAGCGAGAATCAAACTGCGCTAAAACGTTTCTTTGTTGGCCCTAATGGTGCAGAGGTTACAGGCTTAGCTTTTAGTCCTGCTCAAACGGACCTGTTTTTGAATATCCAACACCCTAAAAATTGGCCGTACAGTAATGACGCGTCGATGGAAACACCGAGTAATCAAACTGTTCGACCACGGGCTGCAACGGTTATTATTCGTAAAAACGACGGTGGTGAAGTTGGTGTTTAGTTAACCCCTATATTTGTTATTGATAGCCAGCCTTCGGGTTGGCTTTATTGTTTATAGGGGATGATTTACGGTAGGATAGCGCTATAAATACTCAGAAGATAACAGCTGGCAGAATATGACCAAAACAGAAAAGAAGATTGATAACACTTTATGCAAAGTGCTTACTGGTGTTTGTGAAGATGCAAAAGATGAAATTCAAGGGTTTCAATGGTTAACACATACAGTTAATTACAATAATTTTCCGGCATCTTTAAAAATAACCTGTGTGTTTGATAGCAATGCTGATATTGCGCAATTAACGGCATCGCAGCAAGATCAGCGTTTACATGGTTTATTGACTCAAGCACTTAATGCTGTTGATGTGAGACTCAAAAATATCAACAAGCAAGTGAAGTTTGATAGTGAAGAAAATTGTACTCGTGACAATGCGGGTAATTGGGCGAAGCGCTTAGGTTAATGTCCTCTCATTTGATGACAAGGTGCATTCATACGTTAGCGTTAGTTTGTAAAGAGCTAAAATTAGTATATGTTCAACTACTATGATAAAAGTTAGGACTTGTTTCAGGGTAACGTGGAGATATAAACTATGATGAAATGCGATCAGTATGACTATATTGAAATAGTGTGTATGCACAAATATCCGGTTAAGTTAACGCTTAAATCGGGTGCTGAAATATACGGTATTGGGCTCGATACGCAACGTAACGAAAATCGCGACGAATGTATTAAGATGACGGTTGATGATGTTATTCGTTTGATTGTACTCGATACGATCTTAACGCTCGATGTGACAGTCGATAACCCTCATTTTCAGAGTGTTACTTTTGATTATGATTAAAGATAAAAAGCCTTGTCTGCGATAAACAAACAAGGCTGATATTCAGTGATTGCTGTCGTTATAAATTAAATTTACTTACAACGTCTTTTAATTCGGTATTCATGGTACCGAGTTCTTGAGTTGTCGCTGTAGTATGTTCTGCATTATTTGATAGTTCATTCACGATAAGTTGTATTTCATTCATATTTCGCGTTACTTCGGCACTTACTGTACTTTGTTCTTCTGCCGCAGACGCTATTTGAATGGTAAGCTCACTGATGGTTGAAATCGCCACTTCCATATTATCTAGATCTTGGTTTACTTCTTGGGTATCCGTTGCAGTGGTAATACAGCGCTCTTTGGTTTTATCCATCGCACTGACTACCGCATTTACCCCAGAATTAAGCTTCGTCAACATGGCATTAATTTCAGATGTACTGTTTTGTGTGCGTGCTGCTAATGCTCTGACTTCATCGGCTACCACGGCAAAACCACGCCCTTGTTCACCAGCGCGCGCTGCTTCAATTGCCGCATTTAATGCTAACAAATTGGTTTGTTCGGCAATCTCACCAATTACGGTTAATACTGCACTGATTTGCTGGGTATGCTGCGCCATATTTTCGATATTGACAACTGTGTCTTCCACATCATCGAGTAAAGTCTGTACATTATTTGACGCGCGAACCACGGTCAATTTAGATTGTGAAACGGAGTCATGTACTTGTTGTGTTGCGGCCGCTGCTTCTGCCGCGTTCGTTGCCACAATATTTGCTGTGGTACTCATTTCTTCCATCGCAGTAACGGCTTGCTCCGTTTCTTTCGCATGACCGAGAATAATGCAGTGTGTGAGTTTAGTTTGTTCTTCGACCTGTATTAACGAGTCCGAAATTTTTACTGATGAATTATTCACTGACAGCATTAGCGTATGTAAGTAGTTAATAAAATTATTCACTGAGTTGCCAATATCACCAACTTCATCATTTGCTTTGATTTGCACACGTGTTGTTAGATCTGCATTACCTTGTGAAAGTAGGTCAATGCTTTCACGTAATACAATTAAGCGTTGTGACAGGCGTTTAAAGGTGATGTAACAAAAACAAATGATAGCCAGCATGAGTGGTAATTGGATTGCTGCAATAATCGATAAAATAACTGACTCATTTTCATGTAAAGATACCACTGGCACTGCTAATGCAATGGACCATGGTGTACCTTCTAATGGTTCAAAATACAGCGCGTACTCTTCGCCATTCTCTGCATCATAACTAATATATTGTTTGTTATTTTGATTGTTTAAATTGCTATTTACGGCATTAATAAATGCAGAGCGTGATGCCAGAGATGCGGTGGTTTTTAATAATAAATCTCCCGAGGTTGCTGCTGTATTATTCAGGATCTTACCATCTTGTTCGACAACCAGAATGTAGCCACCGAACTCTCGCTCTAAGTCTTTAGCAAGTTGATTAAAGAAACCGAGTGTTACGTCAATCGTCGCCGCACCATATAGACGACCGTCTTTATAGATACCCATACTACAGTTGGTACGTGCTTCGGTACTGGCGGAATCTTTGTATGCAGGTGCCCAGGCACAGGTGCCTCTTGGGGCATTTTGTCCGGCTCTGTGCCAAGACTGTTCAAAATAATTTGGCGCTGCAGCGGTATTCCAATAATCATTGCTGATCAATTGGTTGTTACTATCACGATGCACAAAAGAACTGAATTTACGCGTGCCTTCTTGACGCTGATCAGGTAATGGCCAAATACCACCACCGAATACGTTGCTATCACCATATTGGTCGACTAATGCTGGCAGTAATTTATCAATTTGTTCACTCGATAATTCAGGGATAACTTGCGTGATATTTTTTTGTTGAGCTTCTACTTTATTCAGTTTATTAAAAATGTTTGCAGATACGTTTTGTAATGACTTGTGAATGATGTCTTCTGAAGATTCAAGTAACTGTGGCGAGACAAACGTTTTAATACCGATGGTTGTTAAGACCAAGATTGCGAGCATAAACGCAATGAAGTAGGAAGAGTAAATATTTTTAATCGAACTCATGACTGAATTACCTTGTGATGACCATAAATTAAAGCTATTTAGGGTATCGGCCGAATGATCGGTATCACAAGGTTTTTTATTTATTATTTTTATTAACCCGATCTTAATTTGTGACGGACTGTCATTTAAATCAGTTGTTTATCTAAATTTAATCGATGGTTGAACGTATTTCTCCATCGGTAAAACGGGTGACTAGCTTGTCGCCAGATTTTAGTTTGGCCACTGAGGTAATCACTTGGTGTTTGTCATTCTGCGTAATGGAATAACCACGGGTTAATGTGGCTAATGGGCTCACAGTCTGGAGTTGTTGTACAAGGTTTTGTAAGTGGTTTTGTTCTTGTTGTAAACGGCGTTGCATTGCACTGTGTAAGCGAGTTTGTAAATTGGCTTGTTGTTGCTTCATCGCGGTTAATTTATGCACTGGAGAGTGAGACTGTAAGCGACCCGTTAGTTGGGTTAGATGTAATTTTTGCTTACCAATATGGCTATTAACTGCTTGGTTTAAACGTAGGCTCAGTTCATCGAGCTTTTGACTTTGTTGCTGCAATTTACGCTGGGGGTGTTGGTTCATCAACGCTTGTTGTAAGTAACGCTGTTGATGTTGCTTTTTCGCTAACTGTGTTTGTATGGCTTTGTTTAAACGTCGGCTCAGGTTAGTCACCTGTTGTTGCAGGTGTGCTTGATCCTGACTCACGAGTTCGGCTGCGGCAGAAGGGGTTGGTGCGCGCATATCGGCGACGAAATCGGCGATAGTGACGTCTATCTCGTGGCCAACAGCGCTGATAATCGGTAATTGACTGTTAAAAATAGCATGGGCAACAGAGGCTTCATTAAAGCACCATAAGTCTTCTAATGAACCGCCACCGCGGCCGACAATCAACAAATCAACTTCATTACGTTGATTGGCAATATTAATGGCATTAACAATCGCGGGTGCTGCTTGTGCGCCCTGCACCAGTGTTGGGTAGATGATCACGGGCAGATTTGGGCTACGGCGTTCTAGTACGGTAAGGATATCGTGTACCGCCGCACCGGTTGCCGAAGTCACAATACCAATGCGTTTGGCGTGTAAGGGCAGGGGTTTTTTATGCGCTTGGGCAAAATAACCTTGTGCATCTAACGATGCTTTTAACTGCTCATATTGCTGTTGTAATAAACCGTCGCCTGCCGGGCTTAATGATTCAATGATTAACTGGTATTCACCCCGCGGTTCGTACATGGTGACGCGTACTTTGGCTAATACTTGCTGGCCGTTGGCTGGACGGAATGTTACTCGACGGTTGCTGCCTTTGAACATTGCACAGCGAACTTGTGAGCGGCTATCTTTAAGCGATAAGTACCAATGTCCAGATGCCGGTGCGACAAAGTTGGAGATTTCACCCGTTAACCACAGCGTCCCCATCTCTGATTCAAGCAATTGCCTAACGCTGGCATTTAAGTGAGTCACTGTATAAATATTGGTATTGTTCAAAATAAGGCTCTCTAAGCGTTAAGCTGTTAAAAGTAGGTGTAATTGCGTCGGTACATTGTAGCAGATTTGCTTTTTAATGGGGATTAAGATCAATGACAACTAAAAAAAGTTGAAATATAGTTTGCTTTTACCCTCAACCATCAATATACTTCGTCCGCAATATTTATACCAATTATGTCGTCCATTTTATACCTTTAACAAGGTGAGATATTGCCCATGCTAAGAATTGCCAAAGAAGCCCTTACCTTTGATGACGTACTACTTGTACCTGCTCATTCAACTATTTTACCGAACGATGCTGACCTAAAAACTCAACTAACAAAAAATATCCAACTAAATATCCCTATGCTTGCTGCTGCGATGGACACAGTAACTGAAGGCCGTTTAGCGATCGCGTTAGCTGAAGAAGGTGGTATTGGTTTCGTTCACAAAAACATGTCTATTGAACGCCAAGCAGCTGAAGTACGTTTAGTTAAAAAATATGTAAGTGGTATTGTTGCTGAGCCCGTTACTGTAAAACCTGATATGACTATTGCTGATGTAGCTGAACTAGCTAAGCAATACGGTTTTGCTGGCTTTCCTGTAGTAACCGAAGCCAATGACCTAGTGGGTATCATTACTGGTCGTGATGTACGTTTTGTTGATGATTTAACTACCCTAGTTGAATCTGTGATGACACCGAAAGATCGTTTAGTGACTGTTGGAAAGAAAGCTTCTCGTGAAGAAGTTCTTGGCCTAATGCACAAACACCGTATTGAAAAAGTACTTGCAGTAAATACAGACTTCAAACTAACGGGTATGATCACGGTTAAAGATTTTAAACAAGCAGAGAAAAAACCAAATGCATGTAAAGACGAATTAGGTCGTTTACGTGTAGGTGCTGCTGTTGGTGCAGGTGGTTCTACTGCAGAACGTATCGACGCATTAGTAGAAGCCGGTGTTGATGTATTATTAATTGATTCATCTCACGGTCACTCTCAAGGTGTTTTAAACCGAATTAAAGAAACACGCGCGGCATACCCTGATTTAGAAATTATCGGTGGTAACGTTGCAACTGGCTCTGGTGCACTAGCATTAGTTGACGCTGGCGTTAGCTGTGTGAAAGTAGGTATCGGCCCTGGTTCAATCTGTACTACCCGTATCGTTACTGGTGTAGGCGTACCACAAATTACTGCAATCAACGACGCAGTAACAGCATTAGAAGGTACTGGTATTCCAGTTATCGCTGATGGTGGTATCCGTTTCTCAGGTGATATCGCGAAAGCACTTGCTGCTGGTGCATCATGTGTGATGGTTGGTTCTATGTTCGCTGGTACTGAAGAAGCACCGGGTGAAGTTGAACTTTACCAAGGTCGCGCATACAAATCTTACCGTGGTATGGGTTCATTAGGCGCTATGTCTAAGGGTTCATCTGACCGTTACTTCCAATCAGAAAACGCAGCTGACAAATTAGTACCAGAAGGTATTGAAGGCCGTGTTCCTTATAAAGGCAAATTGAAAGAAATCATCCATCAACAAATGGGTGGTATTCGTTCTTCAATGGGTCTAACTGGTTGTGCAACGATTCATGAAATGAACACCAAAGCTGAATTTGTTCGTATCACTGGCTCTGGTATCACAGAAAGCCATGTGCATGATGTTATTATGACTAAAGAAGCGCCAAACTACCGTTCAAACTAAGCTTAGCTGAACAGATAGTTAGAAACTGATAATGTAAGAGGAGACAAGTGTCTCCTCTACTATTATTACAACCACTACTAAATATATTTACAGGAATATCTTTAATGACCACAAATATTCATGAGCAAAAAATCCTAATCTTGGACTTTGGTTCTCAATATACGCAGTTAATCGCTCGTCGTATCCGTGAAATCGGTGTTTACTGTGAATTATGGACATGGGATGTAGATGAAGCGGCAATCCGTGAATTCAATCCAAACGGTATTATCCTTGCTGGTGGCCCAGAAAGTGTAACTGAAGCGGGCTCACCTCGAGCACCTGAATATGTATTCAACGCAGGCGTTCCTGTATTGGGTATCTGCTACGGTATGCAAACTATGTCTGAGCAACTTGGTGGCAAAGTCATCAAAGGTACTGGCGAAGGCGAATTTGGTTATGCACAAATCGAAATGCAAGCACAGTCTGCGCTATTCAACTCTATCGAAGATGCAGTATCTGAATCAGGTAAAGCACTATTAGACGTATGGATGAGCCACGGTGATAAAGTTTCTGCTATTCCAGAAGGCTTTGTAACAGTTGCTAATACAGCGACTTGTCAGTTTGCTGCGATGGCAAACGAAGAAAAACGTTTTTATGGCGTTCAATTCCACCCAGAAGTAACACATACTCGTCAAGGTGAGCGTATGCTTGCTCACTTTGCAAAAGATATCTGTGGCTGTGACGGACTTTGGACTTCAAGCTCAATCATCGATGATGCAATTGCCCGTATGAAAGCGCAAATCGGTGATGATGAAGTTATCTTAGGTCTATCTGGTGGTGTTGATTCATCTGTTGTTGCGATGTTATTACAACGTGCAATCGGTGATAAGCTGACTTGTGTGTTTGTTGATAACGGTTTACTTCGTTTAAACGAAGGTCAGCAAGTAATGGACATGTTTGGTGATCGTTTTGGTCTGAAAATTGTGCATGTTAAAGCTGAAAACCGTTTCCTAGAGCAAATGGCTGGTGAAAGTGATCCAGAAGCTAAACGTAAAATTATCGGTCGTGTATTTGTTGAAATTTTTGATGAAGAATCAAAGAAATTAACCAATGCAAGATGGTTAGCACAAGGTACTATCTACCCTGATGTTATCGAATCTGCAGCGACTAAAAATGGTAAAGCACACGTGATTAAATCACACCATAACGTAGGTGGTTTACCTGACGATATGGAAATGGGTCTAGTTGAACCATTACGTGAATTATTTAAAGATGAAGTGCGTAAGATTGGTCTTGAATTAGGTCTTCCATACGACATGCTTTACCGTCACCCATTCCCTGGGCCAGGCCTAGGTGTGCGTGTACTTGGCGAAGTGAAGAAAGAATATTGCGACCTATTACGTCGTGCTGACGCTATCTTCATTGAAGAGTTACACAAAGCGGAACTTTACCATAAAGTAAGCCAAGCATTTGTGGTATTCCTACCTGTACGCTCTGTTGGCGTAATGGGCGATTGCCGTAAATATGATTGGGTTGTATCACTACGTTGTGTTGAAACAATTGACTTTATGACAGCTCGTTGGTCACATCTTCCATATGATTTAATCGGTCATGTATCAAACCGTATTATTAATGAAATTGATGGTATTTCCCGTGTTGTTTACGATGTATCTGGTAAACCACCTGCAACAATTGAGTGGGAATAATCCTCATTGATTAAGCAGTAAATACGGATATAAATATGAAAAGCAGCTCTTGAGCTGCTTTTTTGTGCGTGTTTAAAGTGCCTTAATTGGAACTAATCTCTTCTATACTTGATATTCTTCTTGTTGATAACTAGACTAGCGGACTATTTCAATTTTAAGTTCGATTTTAAGGTACCTTCATGCAGGTTTCAGATTTCAATTTTAGTCTCCCTGACGAGTTAATTGCCCGTTATCCGAAAGCGGATCGCCGTTCAAGCCGTCTGCTCCAACTAAATGGTAATAGCGGAGAGCTGGCTGATAAGCAGTTTGTTGATATCCTCGATTTAGTGGAAGCTGGCGACCTGATGGTATTTAATAATACGCGTGTTATTCCTGCGCGTATGTACGGTCAAAAAGCTTCAGGTGGTAAAATTGAAGTACTTGTTGAACGTGTTATCAGTGAGCACTCTGTACTTGCGCATGTACGTTCTTCTAAGTCACCAAAAGTAGGTGCTCAACTTATCTTAGAAGGCACTGTTAATGCCGAGATGGTTGCGCGCCACGATGCGTTATTTGAACTTAAATTTTTAGATGAACGCCATGTATTAGAAATATTGGAAGACATTGGTCATATGCCATTGCCGCCTTATATCGATCGCCCTGACGAAGATTCAGATAAAGAACGCTACCAAACGGTTTATAATGAAAAACCCGGTGCTGTAGCGGCGCCAACCGCGGGCTTACACTTTGATGAAGCATTGTTAGCTGAACTCGCCGAGAAAGGTGTAAACACGGCATTTGTGACGCTACACGTTGGTGCGGGTACTTTCCAGCCAGTCCGTGTGGATAATATTCTTGATCACCATATGCATTCAGAATATGCCGAAGTATCTGAAGAAGTTGTCGCCAAAATTGCTGAAACAAAAGCGAAAGGTGGTCGCGTGATTGCTGTAGGGACAACGTCAGTGCGTTCTTTAGAAAGTGCAGCGCAAGCAACAATGGCGAAGGGCTTACCGCTTGCGCCATTCTTTGAAGACACCGAGATCTTCATCTATCCGGGTTACAAATTCCAGCTTGTTGATGCCATGGTCACTAATTTTCACTTACCAGAATCAACGTTGATTATGTTGTTATCTGCATTCGCGGGTTATGACCATGTGATGTCTGCTTATCAACATGCTATTGCTGAGAAATACCGTTTCTTCAGTTATGGCGACGCCATGTTTGTCACTAAACAAACGGTAAAATAAATTCGATTAGTCGTGAGTTGATACGTATCCGTTCAGGGCTAGTTTGTTAACGATCAACAATTGCTATTGAAGTACGTTGTTTGAATTTTTTGAGATAAGTAATGTCAGACTGTTTCTCTGACTTGAGGTTTATATGAAGTTAAAATACGAATTAGATAAAACGAATGGTAACGCACGTCGTGGTCGTTTAATCTTTGAACGTGGTGTAGTTGAAACACCAGCATTCATGCCAGTAGGTACTTACGGTACGGTAAAAGGCATGACACCTGAAGAAGTTGATGCAACCGGCGCTGATATCCTATTAGGTAATACTTTCCATTTATGGCTACGTCCTGGTCAAGAAGTGATGAAGCTACACGGTGGTTTACACAATTTCATGAACTGGCAGGGTCCTATCCTGACTGATTCAGGCGGTTTCCAAGTATTCAGCCTAGGTAAAACGCGTAAAATTACCGAAGCCGGTGTGCATTTCCGTCATCCTGTAAACGGTAGCAAGATCTTCTTAGATCCAGAAATCTCAATGGAAATCCAAGATGACTTGGGTTCTGACGTAGTGATGATTTTTGATGAATGTACGCCATACCCAGCGACAGAATCAGAAGCTGACAAATCAATGCGTATGTCATTACGTTGGGCACAACGCTCACGTGATCACTTCGATAAGTTAGAAAACAAAAATAACTTATTCGGTATTATTCAAGGTGGTGTTTACGAGCATTTACGTGATATTTCGGTAAAAGGCTTATTAGACATTGGCTTTGACGGTTATGCAGTTGGTGGCCTAGCAGTAGGTGAACCAAAAGAAGACATGCACCGTATTCTGGAGCACACTTGCCCACAACTACCTGAAGACAAACCACGCTACTTAATGGGCGTTGGTAAACCTGAAGATTTGATTGAAGGTGTGCGTCGCGGTGTGGATATGTTTGACTGTGTAATGCCAACGCGTAATGCACGTAATGGTCATTTGTTCACAAGTGAAGGCGTTATTAAGATCCGTAATGCTAAGCATAAAACCGATACCGGTACACTTGATCCTGAATGTGATTGCTACACATGTAAGAACTACTCGCGTTCATACCTGAACCATTTAGACAAATGTAATGAGATTTTAGGTGCGCGTTTAAATACAATGCATAACTTGCGTTACTACCAAAACCTGATGCAAGGTATCCGTGACGCGATTGATTCTGATACGTTTGAAGCGTTTGTTACAGATTTCTATACTAAACAAGGCCGTGAAGTGCCACCTTTAGCGAAGTCTGACGCTTAATTATTAAGCAAACACTAATCTGATTGTCGATCAAAGTTTGGTAAACCTTTCTCATTAGTAGTAATGTAATGTGATTGGTTTATGATATCAATATCAAAATTTATAAAGGAAAATAAAAATGAGTCTTTTCATTGCAAATGCAGTTGCTGCTGAAGGTGTTTCTGCTCCAGCTGGTGGTGGTTACGAAATGTTGATCATGTTAGGTATTTTCGGTGTGATCTTTTACTTCATGATCTATCGCCCACAAGCGAAACGTCAAAAAGAACAGAAGAACTTAATGTCATCGTTGTCAAAAGGTGAAGAAGTACTTACTGTTGGTGGCATCGTAGGTAAGATCACAAAGATTTCTGACGGTAATGATTATGTTGTGATCAGTATTGCTGAAGCAACTAACGTTACTATTAAGCGTGACTACATTGCCGCTGTATTACCAAAAGGCAGCATGAAGTCGCTTTAATCTTTTCCGTATCCCAGTAAGGTAATATTGTGTTAAACAAATATCCTCTGTGGAAGTATCTAATGGTGATCGCTACGATCGCCATTTGTTTACTCTATGCCACACCGAATCTATACGGGGAAGACCCCGCTGTTCAAGTCTCTGCTGCACGTGGTGCTGTTATTGAAGTATCAACACTCGATAAAGTTAAAGCAGAACTCGATAAACAAGAAATCAGTTATAAAAGTGTTTCATTAGAAAAAAACCAAGTGTTAATTCGTTTAAATGACAGCGAACAACAACTCCTTGCTAGTGAAATATTAAAAGAACAACTTGGTCAGAAATTTATTGTTGCTTTAAACCTTGCCCCTGCTACGCCTGAATGGTTACAAGCCGTTGGTGCTGGACCACTAAAACTGGGTCTGGACTTACGTGGTGGTGTTCACTTCTTACTCGAAGTTGATATGGAAGAAGCGTTAGTTAAAGCACAAGATCAAATGTTGCAAGATTTCCGTACCGATTTACGTGAAGAAAAACTGCGTTATACCGCAATACGTAAAAACAGTAACGGTGTCACAGCGCGTTTTCGTGATGCTGAAACACGTGACCAAGCAGAGCAATTTCTTAAGTCTAAATATGCCGACCTACTGTTAACCGACAGTGAAAATAATGGTCAATTTAGTCTAACGGCAAAAATGTCAGAAGCTAAACTTGCCGAAATAAAAGAATATGCCCTTCAACAAAATATCACTATTATCCGTAACCGTGTAAACCAATTAGGTGTTGCTGAGCCGCTAGTACAGCGTCAAGGTGCAGACCGCATTGTGGTAGAATTACCGGGTGTTCAGGATACCGCTGGTGCGAAAGAAATTTTAGGCGCAACAGCAACGTTAGAATTCCGTTTAGTTGATAATAAAGCAGACCCTTACAGCAGCCGAGTACCTGCTGGTAGCCAAAAATATACCACACGTGACGGCCGTCCAGTTGTGCTGAAGAAACAAGTTATCTTAACAGGTAACCACATCACAGGTGCAACATCGAGCTTAGATGAGTTTAGTCGTGCACAGGTTAATATCGATCTTGATTCGCAAGGTGGCAGTAAAATGTCTCGTGCGACGAAGAAAGCAATCGGTACATCAATGGCAACTGTATTCATTGAATACAAGCCAACGGGTGAGAAAACGGCTGATGGCAAATCGAAACTGAAAAAAGTTGAAGAAGTCATTAACGTGGCGACAATTCAAGCACAGTTAGGCCGTAGCTTCCGTATTACAGGCTTAGACAGTAGCAGCGAAGCTAAAAATCTGGCGTTGTTATTACGAGCAGGTGCATTAGTAGCGCCAGTTCAAATCGTTGAAGAACGTACCATCGGTCCTAGCTTAGGTAAGCAAAATATTGAAAACGGCTTAGCTGCGATGATTTATGGCATGATCGCTATTGTTATCTTTATGGCTATCTACTACCGTAAATTTGGTCTTGTTGCCAATGTTGCATTATCTGCAAACATCATCATGATCATTGGTATCATGTCGATGATCCCGGGCGCGACAATGACGCTACCTGGTATTGCCGGTATCGTATTAACAATCGGTATGGCGGTTGATGCAAACGTACTGATATTTGAACGTATTCGTGAAGAGCTAAGGGACGGTCGTAGCATTCAACAAGCGATTCATTGTGGTTATGATAATGCGTTATCAACTATTGCTGATGCGAATATTACTACGTTATTAACGGCGATCATTTTGTTTGCAGTTGGTACTGGTGCGATCAAAGGTTTCGCTATTACGCTAGCAATTGGTATTGCTGCTTCTATGTTTACTTCCATCATAGGTACACGTGCGATCGTGAATTTCCTTTGGGGTAATAAAAAAATCGATAAACTTTCAATCTAAGGGGATTAATTATGTTTGAAATTATTAAAACAAAACGCACGATCCACTTTATGAAAATGGCGAAGCCCGCGTTTATTTTATCAGCGCTGTTAGTTATTTTATCGATATCTTCTATTGCGATTAAAGGTATTAATTGGGGGCTTGATTTCACTGGTGGTACGGTGATTGAAGTGGGTTATGATAAACCTGCTGATCTTGAGGTTATCCGTCCGCTGTTATCTGCGGAAGGATTTGGTGATGCGGTGATCCAACATTTCGGCTCTAGTCGTGATGTTTTGATCCGTCTTGCCCCACGTGAAGGTTTGGACAATGAGCACCTTGGTAGCCAAATTATCAGTGCATTACAGGTCTACGATAAGAGTGTAGAAATGCGCCGTATCGAGTTTGTTGGTCCAAATGTAGGTGATGAATTAGCCGAGCAAGGTGGCCTAGCGCTACTTGCTGCGTTAATTTGTATCTTGCTTTATGTTGGCGTACGTTTTGAATGGCGTTTAGCATCGGGTGCGGTATTGGCACTGGCGCATGACGTTATTATCACGTTGGGTATCTTCTCGGTATTACAGATTGAATTTGATTTAACTATTTTAGCGGCGCTATTGACCGTTATTGGTTATTCATTGAATGATACTATCGTTGTATTTGACCGTATCCGTGAAAACTTCCGCCGCATGCGTACTGATGACTCTGTGGAAATCATGGACGTATCATTAACGCAGACATTGTCACGTACGTTAATCACGTCAGGTACAACATTAATGGTATTAGTATCATTATTCCTGAAAGGTGGCGCACTGATCCACGGCTTTGCACTCGCATTGCTGATTGGTATCGTGGTTGGTACATATTCTTCGATTTACGTAGCAAGTGCATTAGCACTACGCTTAGGCGTAAGTCGTGAAACGATGTTACCACCAGTGGTAGAAAAAGAAGGCGCAGACCAAGACCCAATGATGTAAGCCTTAGGGAAACCTAGCTAACTTATTGGTCTTTGGACTGTCATAAAACCCGCCTAGTGCGGGTTTTTGTTGTTTTATGCGTTGTATGATTTAATTATAAGATATAAAGTGAAATTGTAGTTCGGTAAGCATTTGCTATTAAACAAAAAAGGATAACAACATGGCTCATAGTCAGCGATTTTTAGATTTATGTAATGAAGCACGTAAAGTAGTCAAAGAATGTAGCTGTGATGATGTGAAGCAGTGGCAAGACGAAGGTAAGCAATTTGTACTGGTTGATGTGCGCGAAGAAAGCGAATGGGCTGCAAGTCGTATTAGTGGCGCTGAATACATGGGCCGTGGCATCATCGAGCGTGATTTAGAAGCTAAATACCCAGCACTTGATACCTGTATCGTACTGTACTGCGGTGGCGGTTATCGTTCTGCATTATCAGCTGAGTTCATCCAACGCATGGGTTATACAGACGTAATCTCAATGGATGGCGGCATCCGTGAGTGGAAAATGAAAAACTACCCAATCAGTAAATAGATTATTTTTATTATCAAATGAATGTTGTAATGTGACGTGCAACATTCCTATTGCTTCCGCCCCTTTTTTAGCCACTTCAAACCCGCAGGTTACATCATATATCTTATAGTTCTGTCGCAAAGTTGACGAAGTGAAGCGATATATTGATAATGCAACGTCACAATAACGGAGTATTATTAACATGAAACTTAACTTTTCAGGATGCTATTTCCCGCAAGAGATCATCATGCAAGCACTTCGTTATTACTTAGCGTACAAATTAAGTTACCGTGAAATAGAAGAGATTTTTGCTGAGCGAAATATCCGCCATTACTTGAAGCCAATTTCAGAAAAAGAAAACGTAAAGTAGCTGATTCATGGCGCATGGATGAGACCTATATTAAGGTCAAAGGTAAGTGGGTCTACTACTATAGAGCCGTCGATAAGTATGGCGATATTATTGATTTCTATTTGAGTGAAACGCGTAATGAACAGGATGCACGGGCCTTCTTTGATAAAGCGATAGGCAGTAGTGGATTGCCAAGTAAAATTGTTATCGATAAAAGTGGCGCGAATGCAGCAGCGTTAGATACCATCAATATTAGCCTTTGGTTAGGTGGATACATGTTGCGTATGATCGAAGTATTGGCAGTTAAATATCTCAACAATATTGTTGAACAAAGTCATCGAAAAGTGAAAGGTAAAATGCATCAATGTTTAGGATGGAAGTCTTGGATTGGTGCAGAATCAACATTATCAGGTGTTGAAGTGTGCGCCATGATTAAGCAAGGACAGATGATTAACTCAGAAGGAATGACGCCATGGGAGCAGTTTTATTCTTTAGCGGCATAATTGTATCTAAGGAAAAGTACCTATTTAATTTAGAACGCACAATCTGAGTTTGCGACAGAACCGT
>NZ_LOCN01000015.1:75299-153631 GCF_001574435.1 Moritella sp. JT01 | reverse complement strand
TCGCAGTCATAATTAATTCCAATATCGATTTGTTTATTATTTAAAAATAGTTTTACCAGGATAGGTAAGGTATTTAATGTAAATCAATATAGCATCTACCTATTTTAAGGGGTAATGTATTTGATGCTTATTACGTGTACTTTATTGAATGGTTACTTGGTGTGTTTTTATTTTGTATGTATTTAATAGTTGTTTTTAACGAATCGAACTCTTATTAAATAACTATAATGATGAAAACTGAAACTTTATATTTTATCTATGTTAATAATGTAATTTTATTACATCTGGTCTTACCTGTTCTGTTTTAAGTTACGTAGGGGTTTATAACTTTGTTGTGTAAAATACAACCAGTTGAACATGGAGATGTCACTTAATGCAGGCAATGTTTTATCTACTTCCGTTTTATTACTGGTTAACGGTAATAAAGTTCATGCGGCTAACCGGTATAAGTAGCTTGAGGTATTTTGATTATAATAATCATGTTAAGTGATTTTGGTTTTAATTTATCTTAATAATTTAACGGATATTAAATTTTAATAAAAGATGTATTTATATCTTTTATTATTTAGATAATAGCCTACAGTTTAATGCCACATTACGACTTATCAAATCTTAGGCCTAATTCACTGTATCGTATTTGGCTAGCCCTTCGCGAATCTGGATCTATATCTGGCGTTTTTTGTATTATACGTAATTTAATTAATACTTTTTTAATTAGCGTAACAATAATGAAAATGACAGGTCTTTACAAATTAGCCATAGATAATCTCGTATTACTGATCCTGCACATTCGTATCTCAAAGTTATGTTGATAGTATCAATGTATTGTTTTTGTTGGTTTTTTAGTCCGGTTGATAATGTGTATTCTATTTGATAATACCTTTATATTAATTTGATTTTTTATTCACATAAGTTTGATGGTGTTTTTATGATTACTTCGATCTTAAATGTTAACTTTTATGAGTGTTAAGTTTCAGCCGTTAACGCAAAGTAAGCAATAGATTAACATTAACTGGCTGTGTTTAATTACGATCTTTTTATAGTGATATACAAGGAAAGGAATTTCATGAATAAAAAATATTTTAAAATGAGCTATGCAGCTCTATTAGTTGCATCTGGTTTAGCTAATGCAAGTCCAATTGATGGTATTGATGATGCTTATTTCCACGGTGCTGATCAATTTCAAGCATATAAAGACCCAAGAACTGCATGCGATGTTTTCAATCAGAAAGTCAAGTATATTAATGGTGTACTTAGTGATACTGAGGGTGCTGGACATATTAGCAATCTATGCCAAGCCGTACGGTTTACCGATGGTCAAATTGAAGATACATACTATTTGACTACTGTTAATGGCGCTTACCAAGATGGCAGCAATAGTTACCCTGTTACGGAGCAACTTGATGTTGCACGTACCATCGACTTATTAATGTTTTCGCAATCTAATAAAACAGACTATGTCGTTATTGTTGATGGTTCTGTCGATGTATCAAAACAGACTGTTAATTGGGGTGGCGAAATAAGTTGGTATGACGAAAATGTTCTTCCATTCTTTTGGTACTCGGAAGGATATATTGGACAAGTTTTTCATGGTAACTCTCAGTTTAATTATATTGCTGGTGAATCTGCATATGACTCGGCGGAATTTAAAGCTATGCAAGAGACTAATGACGACGCGGAAATTGAGCGTTTAACTTGGAAATATTTAGCTGAAACATGCGGTGATGGAGCTATAAATGCAAGCTGTATTCCTCAAGGGAAGAGGTTTGGGAATCAGTTAATTGGTACTGAAACATTTCCATCATCAACCAATGCGGGTGGAAATACAGTTGATATTGCTAATAGTACATCATTTAGCTTCAATATCAGCGGTGAGTTTCAGGCGAGTAAATCAGATGGACCTTCTGCTGGTTTAGGCGTTTCTTTTGGCTTTGATCAAACGACATCATCATCACAAACACATAATGTACTGACGCTGAAATCTGTAGGCCAAGGTAATGACATTGGTACTGCTGTTACGCAAAAAATCAATACTCTTGCATTAGGGGCCGCTGCTTATGATTATCAGGCTAGTAATGATGGCTGGAATCGTGTTGTCAATGCGGCAGAAATTTGGGGTGAAGACCTTTATCGTAGCTATCCTTTAACAAGTTATGAAGCATGGCAAGAGAATTATACAGAGGATTCTAGTTCTTGTACGTCGCAAAACCTTATTTTTGGTAATTCACTTAAAATTGCTCGTACACATTTAAATATGTATGGCTCTAATTGGGATATTGCAGACGAAGATACAAAAATAGTGGATGCTGATTACGGTGTAGTGGTTGCTACAGAATGTATAACTGACCAAAAAGGTCAAACATTCCGTCTTAAAAAAGAAACATTATTATAATAGGGTGATCGAGATGAATTTATTTAAAAATACTATTGCTGTAGGCATGCTACTACTTACATCTGGCGTGAATGCATCAAGTTTAGATTCCGTTAGCGCTCAAGATAATGGTGTTTTTCTTGCTATGCAACAATTACAGCTTGAACAAGATAAGCCCGGTAATCGGGGGGCTCCTTTGGAGGTTAATGCCGACATCTTATTTATTGATAGTCGTATAACTAAAGCTGATCAACTGACAAAAAAGATGTTATCTGCGTATAACGCTATTGTTATTATTGGTGATAAATCATTAAATAAAACATTAATGATTGACCTTTTTGGTTTTGGTATTCAACGTGATGTCATTGCAATTAGTAATATTCATGATTTAAAAACAAGAGAAATTAATACTTATAATGTTGGTAAAGATACAGCTGATATGAAAGTTGCTACTGTGTTATCTAGTGTGATCTCAAAACATATTAACTAAGTTATAATTTAACTGTACTTCTAACCACTGCTAAGCAGTGGTTTTTTTTATTCAACACCTTCACATTATAAACTCCATAGTAAACTTTTAATCCTGTTGTATCAGTAGCTTAACACTCCGTAGGTTCTTTTCTTGGTTGTCGGTATGAGACCATCATCTTGTGATATGTAGCAGTGGTATGCGAGTTCTAAAACGTGCTCATGTTGCGGTGATAAGGTTAATGACATGCCGTTTCTGCATAGCGGAGCTGTGTTAGACCTGTAGTCGTAAATCTGTGGGAATTGATTTTCTGGGTATTAGTTCAATCGGTGGTAGTCACTTTAACAAATATGGGCAGGATAATGGACCGGATATACTCGGCTATAGTGATGATTCAATTAATTTTAATTTACGGTTCAAGAATGCTCGGATTAAAAGGAAATAGATAATATTTTGTCTACTTCCTTTTACTTATTGGTTAACGGTAATGCAATTCATGCGACCAATCTGTGTAGGTAGCTTCAGGCATTTTGATTATAAATAGACCATCGTTTTTAAATGGCATTGTTGCTGAAATCATCCATCCTAATCCATCGGGTAGCAGGTACTCATCAGGTCCTAATTCTGAATGATCATACATATAGATTTCATCACCATCTTTGATACAGCCACTTTGCGGGTTTTTACGTCGTATTTTTAAGTAATCAGCGGCATTATTTTCTCGTGCATAGTAATAACCCCACAAATCCCAATTCCAAAAGTAATTCGAATAGTCACCTGTTAGTGATAGTTGGATGTAATCATCATCGTGTACGCAAAATGCATCTTTAGGTATCCAAGTGTCAAGTTTAAATTCTATCGATAACGGATTATTTATATCGGCGGTAGTGATCCACTTGTCAGTATCAGCTTTAATGTAACTACTCGTATCGACGTGTTCAATTTTGATATTGTTGTACGGTGTGTTGTTTGGTCTAAAGCTTTGGGTTAGCGTCGTGCTATCGGCATATTCAAAAGCGGTTACAGGGAAATGATCTGAGTATTCATAAGCATAATACTTGTCAAGTGTGCCTGATATTTCTACTTTCGGTGATATCACATCGAGTATTTGATTGTGCCAAAATTCAGGTTGTAGGTGATTATTTTCAATTAAGATATAGTCGAGTAATAGACCATCTAGGTTGGGATAACTGTCGTACGCTAACGCATTCGCAGCGGGATCCCATGAATAATCAGCACCAGCAAAGCTGTCGGGTTCAGAGCTGTTTAAAGCTAATAACATTGAATCAAATTCATTTGAATTTTTGGCTACGTTCAAATCACCAGCAATGATGACCATTTCATTATTCGGGATGTTTTGTTGGGCTATATATCGGGTTATTTCTTCGAATTGTTGAGCTCGGATATCGGCAGGATTTGAGCAACCGGGATCATCTGCCTGTACGTGCGTGGCGATAATATGGAATAATTTATTACCTTTCTTAATTTTGACGTAAACAAAACCTTTTTGAGATAGATCGTCTGCGCCACAAGCATTGGAAAATATATATTGTGCTTTGTACTTTATCGGGTAGCGGCTCATCACAAATACACCGCCATCTTCAGGGGTGAACGGATCCCAATTTCCGTCCGTGTTGTCCCAACCGTCTATTTCTCGACCTAGAACGGGGGTGTAATAAGGGAAGCGTTCTTTTAATCCATCAGAGATAATTTGGCTACTTTCATTATCAAATGCTTCGTTAAAAGAAACAATATCTGTGATGTCAAAAATGTTGGATTGCGTAAGAAGCTCCGCTCTTTTCGTTTGGCTGGTATGAAATAGTGTGCTTGAGAGCATATACACGTTATAACTCATGATTTTAGGTGGCGCCGTGTATTCCTCGGCGTTAATCATCGAGCTTGTTAGTATCGTAGCAGCTAAAATTAGGTGTTTAATATCCACTTTAGTCCATCTTTTATTATATTATTGTATTTCAATAATGTCATATGGCACTTATAACTTAAATACGAAAATTCATATAAAAACATCAAATATTTATTATAATAAATATCGTGTTAAGTGGTTCTGATTTTAATCTATTTATGAAGACTTTATGAGAATGGATATGCGTGAATATAACTGAGCATGAAGGGCATACTCAGTTATTTTATCTTGTTGCCATATTCAATAATTGATCGGATATGAAATTTTAATCAAAGATGTATTTATATATTTTATGATATTTGAGATAAAAATCCGATGCTTAATACACTATCTACATTACGATTTCCCCTAATCCTGCGCTTAAACTAGACTCATTAAAAAGAATTAAACACAAGAGTGTAAAGGGTAAAGGAGGGCATAATGATAAAAAATCGGTATTATTTGCTTGGTATCGGCTTTGAGTTTTTCGGTTGTGCAGCTAAACAATGCAACATTATTAAAAGTACTGTGTATGACACCTTTACCGCGATTGATACTGCACGTATAGATCTTGAGACGTATCAAGCCGTTATAACTCATGATTCAACGTTTAAATTTGCTAATTTTCCTGCTTCTAAGGGACGAGAGGCTATTCGCAAAGCACAAAAAGATTTTTTTAGCTCTGTTAAAGGAATGAGTCACAAGTTGCGGCATATCTGGATAGACGAATGTAACGTAGCAGCAGAGGGAGTTGTGACATATACCACAAAAGATAATGGACAAGTGTCTATCCCATTTGTCGATATGTTTATCTATGACAGTGATAACAAGGTGAGGGCTGTTAATATATACATAGATACCTCACCTTTAGAAAATCAGAGTTCAGCCGCGCCGTAAACGATAGCGTTATTGGGGGCGGAAAACTAAAGCTTATTTTTCACCATAAATAGCAAAATCATGACCAAATTGAGCTGCCCAGAGCTGATTTCCGTAATCGAAATGCCACCATTCATCTTCGTCAGATCGAAAGCCTGCACTTTCCATAGCCTGGCGCAACAGTCGGCGATTATCTCTTATCGCTATATCTCTTCCATCTTCTTCGTAGTAAAGCGTTGCAGCTTCTGCTCCGAAGTGATCGAAACAAGTCCCCATATCAAGTTCGTTTCCATCTAAGTCAACTAATGTCAGATCAACAGAGCCACCAGTCGCATGAGGTGGAACGCGTTCAGGATTATCTGGAACAGTGACAAACTTTCCAACTTCATCCTTCAGTTGATCCTCATCCCATTCGGGGTGTTCTGTGCTGAGTTCTGACCAATATTTTTGATAAATATTATTTTGGACTTCTCTTGATCTCCAAGGATCCCAAATTTTGAAACGGTATTCTCCTAGGCGGTTACTAATCTGTATCAATTTTTTTACAACGCCCTCTCTAGCATAGAGATTCGGGTCATCTGAAAGGCCCATATTGAAATAGGCTGGTTCAAGTATGAAGCCGAGTTCAGCAAGACAGAGTAGAGGTTCACCATTTTCTTGTATCGGTATTTGTTCAAAAATAATATTCGTCATCAATTTTATTCCTAGATACGAGCGTATAACGCCAAATTTAGTAGCGAGTAATACTATTTAATGTCTCGTACATCAATATATGGGCTATATTATCTTAAATAAACGGTAGTGTTAAGCCTTCTAAATATGTATATGGTTTGTTAACAAACTGGTTGTTATCACCAAATGATCTTGTATTTACAGATTAATTTATAATAATTTCGACATAAAACACTTGCATCTAAATTACATTTAACTTACATTGTCGCCATTAAATCGAGCTCCTCGATTATTTTGTTTTTATATGGACTTTAAAACACAGTGATAGAAACCATTAATCACACATTTCGTATTTCCCTACCGTACTTCTGATCTCTGATTAGCGCGAGCGCTTTACCGCTTTGCCTAAAATTTAGCATTTTCTATCTGTTGCTCAACGCAGCTTATCTGTTCGCTTGTTTAAACTCTTGTCTTTAGCGTGATTAAAACGTTTTTAGCGCGATTAAACATTCGAATATGCATTTTTTTATTTAAAATTTGAAGAATGATGAAAAACTCAAACCAAAACTCAAATCACAACAGTGATTGGTCTGATGTATTCGTACATCTTGATCCTAAAGCACAACCGCATTACCTTAACGCAATAGAGCATTCTGCACGTGAATTATCAGCGATGTTTACCGCTG
This sequence comes from Moritella sp. JT01, assembly GCF_001574435.1. Lineage (GTDB taxonomy): Bacteria > Pseudomonadota > Gammaproteobacteria > Enterobacterales > Moritellaceae > Moritella. Next base: position 146,654 of record NZ_LOCN01000015.1, on the reverse strand, counting down.
TTGATGCACCGTATTCAGGGCTTGAACCTGCGCAGTTAAATGCACAAATCATGGCGATGCCAATTGGTAAATCGCCGATTGCACCCTTGGCTGAAATCATTTCTAACAATGTTAACCTCATTGGTAAAAACGCCATTATCGTACAACACCCGCATTGTATTGCGCATTTACACACGCCACCGTTAATCCCCGCGCTTGCTGCTGAAACGATTATCTCGGCATTAAATCAATCAATGGATTCATGGGACCAAGCGTCTTCTGCAACCTATGTTGAACAGAAAATGACAGATTGGTTATGTGAATTGTTTGGTTATGACCTTGTGCCGTCAGCGACAAATAATGGCGCTGATGGTGTGTTTACCAGTGGTGGTACACAAAGTAACTTAATGGGTCTGTTATTGGCGCGTGACCGTGCGGTAGAACAGATCTCGGGTGAAAGCGTACAGAAGGACGGTTTACCAAGTTACGCGAAAAAGCTCCGTATCCTGTGCTCACAAACAAGTCATTTTACCGTGCAAAAATCAGCATCGTTAATGGGACTTGGCGAACGTGCCGTGGTTACTGTGGCGACCGACGAATTTGGCTGTTTAGATATTAACGCACTCACTACAACGATTGCCGATCTACAGTCGCAAGACTTGATCCCATTCAGTGTGGTTGGTACGGCGGGTACGACAGATCTTGGTGCGATTGATGATCTGCAAGCGATTGCGGCTATCAGTGAACAACACAATATGTGGTTCCACGTTGATGGTGCTTATGGTGGCGCATTGATCCTAAGCTCACACAAAGATCGTCTGGCTGGTATTGAGCTAGCCGATTCGATTAGTACAGATTTCCACAAGTTATTCTTCCAACCGATTAGCTGTGGCGCATTGCTTATTCGTGATAACCACAATTTCAAATACTTGCTACATCATGCGGATTATCTTAATCGTGAAACTGATGAACTTCCAAACTTGGTGGACAAATCGATTGCCACGACGAAGCGTTTTGATGCGTTAAAACTACTGATGTCTATGCAGGCTTTAGGTACGGACAAGTTTGGTGCGATGTACGATCACCTAATTAGCTTAACTCAAGATGTGGCTGCGTTAGTGACAGCGACAGCCAAGTTTGAACTGTTAGCGCAACCGCAATTAAGCACAGTGTTATTCAGATATAACCATTTATCTACAAACAGCGATGTAAGCATTGAGCATGAAGAAGAAATCAGCATGATCAATCAGCGTTTACGTTTAGATTTATTAACCGCAGGACAGGCAGTATTAGGTGAGACCAAAATCAATGGTTATACCTGCTTAAAACTGACCATTTTGAATCCATGCTTGCAGTTAAGTGATTTTGAAAGTCTGTTTACCAAGATTGCTGACTTTGCTGCAGAGCAAGATTATATCAAGTAGACAAAGCAAAGATAATACCGGTTGGCGTTTCTTGAATACGCCAATTAGTGACAGGATAGGCTGTTTAGATATTGAATCTAAAAGCTAATTAATAAATAACAAAGAATAAGTTTAAGGAATAGATATGTCTGTATTACAAATTGGTGCTGGTGGTGTTGGTTGGGTTATTGCGCATAAATGTGCACAAAATAATGACGTGTTTGGTGATATTACAATTGCATCACGCACAATCGCTAAATGTGACAAGATCATCACCAGTGTGCATAACCGCGACAACTTAAAAGATAAGAGTCGTCGCTTAGTATCACGCCAGATTAATGTTGATAATAAAGATGCGCTAATTGCACTGATTGAAGAAGTGAACCCAGACCTTGTAATCAATGCCGGTCCTCCATGGGTTAACGTGGCCATTATGGCTGCGTGTGTAGCAACGAAAACGGCTTACCTTGATACATCTGTTGCGACTGATTTATGCAGTGAAGGTCAGCAAGTACCAGAAGCTTACGATCCACAATGGGCATTCCGTGACGACTTCGAAAAAGCCGGCATCACAGGTATTCTCGGTGCTGGTTTTGATCCCGGCGTAGTAAGCGTATTCGCAACGTATGCCTACAAGCACTTGTTTGATGAAATCGATAGCATCGACGTAATGGACGTAAACGCGGGTGATCACGGTCAACGCTTTGCAACTAACTTCGATCCAGAAACAAACATGTTAGAGATCTTAGGCGATTCATTCTATTACGAGAACAAAGAGTGGCATCAAGTACCTTGTCACAGTCGTGTAATGGAATTTGATTTTCCTGTCGTTGGTCAGCAAAAAGTTTACTCAATGGCGCACGATGAAGTACGTTCATTAGCAGAATTCATTCCAGCTAAACGCATTGAATTCTGGATGGGTTTCTCTGATAACTACCTAAACTATTTTAATGTAATGCGTGACATTGGTTTATTAAGCCAAGTACCAGTAACAACAACGGACGGTATAACGGTTGAACCACTTAAAGTATTAAAAGCGATCTTACCGGATCCTACATCACTTGCTGAAGGTTACACAGGCAAAACTTGTATCGGTACTTGGGTACGTGGAACGAAAGCTGGAAAGCCGCGTAGCGTATTCGTTTACAACATTTGTGATCACGAAGAAGCTTATAAAGAAGTTGAGCACCAAGCGATTTCTTACACAACGGGTGTACCAGCAATCACTGCCGCATTACTTTACTTCCAAGGTAAGTGGAGCGAGGTTGGTTTGTTCAACGTAGAACAGCTTAACCCTGATGACTTCTTAGAATTGATGCCTCGCATTGGTCTAAAGTGGGAAGTTCAAGAGTTGGATTGCGAGTAATGTCGGCTGCTAAAGCGACATTCTCTGGGGCGCCAAATGCACCTCTGAAAACACCTTATTTTATGATCCATGAAGATAAACTGCTGCGTAACCTTGAAATCTGCAAGCAGTTAAAAAATCTTTCTGGCGTGAAACTGGTATTGGCATTGAAGTGTTTCTCGACATGGGGAACATTTAACACCATCAGTAAATACCTTGACGGTACAACCAGCAGTGGTCCGTACGAAGTACAGCTAGGTCACGACACATTTCCTGGTGAAACACATGCTTATAGCGTGGGTTACAGCGAAGATGACGTGATTGCTGTGCGTGATATCGCCGATAAAATCATTTTTAATTCGGTATCACAACTTGAACGCATGCAACCTTTGTTAAACGCAGCGAGCAGCGTTGGGCTACGTATAAACCCTGAAGTGAGCTATGCAGGCCAAGATCTTGCCGATCCAGCGCGTGCATATTCTCGCTTAGGTGTTAAACAAGCAGGGTTAACTGCGGAAACAGTGTCTAAACTTGATGGTTTGATGTTCCACATGAATTGTGAAAACAAGGACTTTGTTGCTTACAGCACTATTCTTAACACAATTTCAGAACAGTTTTCAGCGCACTTAGATCAAGTTTCTTGGGTTAGCTTAGGCGGTGGTTTGTTCTTCACTTACCCTGGTTATCCAGTGGCTGAATTAGCGTTAGTGCTTAAAGCATTTGCTGAAAAGCACCAAGTACAGCTTTATCTTGAACCGGGTGAAGCCATTATTACTGATACGACAGATTTAGTTGTGTCGGTATTAGATGTTGTTGAAAACGATAAAAAAACAGCGATTGTAGACAGTGCAACTGAAGCGCATCGTTTAGACACGCTTATTTATAACGAGCCTGCGAGTTTTGCTGAAGCGACTGAAGCTGGTCAGTACCCTTATATCATTGGCAGTTGTTCATGTTTAGCGGGAGATATATTTGGTGAAGCCAACTTTCCGCAGCCCTTACAAGTCGGTGATCGTTTAACGATCAAAGATTCAGCGGGTTATACCATGGTAAAGCTTAATTGGTTTAACGGCCTAAAAATGCCAAGTATCTACTTTAAACGTGTAGATGCTGACGGTATTGACGGAAAAATTGAAACCCTGAATCAATTTGATTATCGGGATTTTAAGGCGACATTAGGTCAAGCTTAATGAATACAAGATCAGAAAAGGTGGAAACGTCGTGAGCGAAGTTTTAAATTATGTGACAGAAATGAATAACGATAAACCGATGATGCGTCCAACAACGCCCGTTGCGTTAAATCTTGCTTCGTTTCTTAGTCAGCCTACACGTGTGCTAGCGACTAATAGCTATTTACAACGTCAAGAACTGCGTGAATCAAATGCACGCAGTTATCCGCGTCGTTTGCCATTTGCGCTGAAACGCGGTCAAGGTATCTTTGTTGAAGATACTGAACAACAGATCTTTATTGATTGTTTAGCTGCCGCGGGGACGTTAGCATTGGGTCATAGTCATCCCGACGTGACAGAAGCCTTGATACAAGCTGTGCAATCAGAAGTACCAATGCAAACGTTAGATCTGATGACGCCGATTAAAGATCAGTTTATGACCCAGTTATTGGATTTGTTACCGGGAGATATGGCTGAACATGCACGTATTCAAATGTGTAGCCCTTGTGGTTCAGATGCAGTGGAAGCGGCATTAAAATTGGCTAAAATTGCTACTGGCCGTCGTTCGATACTGGCATTCTCGGGTGCTTATCATGGCATGACGCATGGCGCGTTAGCAATGATGGGCAACTTAGGGCCTAAATCTGCATTGAGTATGACGGGAGCGGATGTGCAAATTATGCCATTCCCGTATGCACCTCGCTGTCCTTATGGTTTAGGTGAAACAGGGATTAAAGCCAGTCTTTATCAACTAGAGACGATGCTAACAGATCCTGAATCAGGCGTTGCTAAACCCGCTGCGATCATCGTTGAAGCAGTGCAGGGCGAAGCTGGTTCATTACCTGCTGATCCAACATGGCTTAAAGGTTTACGTGATATTACTAAACGTCACGGTATTCTACTCATCATTGATGAAATTCAAGCCGGTATGGGGCGTACGGGTAAAGTATTTGCGTTTGAACATGCCGATATTGAACCGGATGTGATTGTTGTCTCTAAAGCACTAGGTGGTGGGCAACCATTAGCCGCAATTATTTATCATAATGACTTTGATAAATGGGAGCCTGGTGCTCACGCGGGAACATTCCGTGGTAATCAATTGGCTATGGCCTCGGGGTTGGTGGTGATGCGTCACCTTGCTCAAGAGCAGCTACATTTACATGCGGGTGCGATGGGCGCTAAGTTAAAACATGACTTAGAAGCGATTGAAAGTGACGTTATTGGTGATGTTCGAGGTCGTGGCTTGATGTTAGGTATCGAGATTGTTGATCCTAATGGCGAACGAGATGCGTTAGGTAATCTACCGCAAGATGGTCGACGTGCAAAAGACATTCAACAAGCGGCACTACGTCGTGGTTTGATTATCGAATTAGGTGGACGTTTTGGTTCAACGATTCGGATGTTACCACCACTGATTATCCAGGCTGAGGAGATTGATGTGGTTGTCGCTATCTTAACGGATGCGATTGATTCAGTTGGTTAATGGTTAAATAGCTACCGCTAACAATTAAGCTTAATAAAAAGGCCTTTAGTACTGTATCAAACAATGCTAAAGGCCTTTTTTTTCTGTAGTTTAGCTTATTACTTACAACGTCTTACTTCAATTTAAACTGACCCACAATAGCGACGAGTTGTTCATTTGAACTTGCTAGGTTACGTGTACTGTCCATGGTTTTCTCACCATTTTCGGTCAGTTGATTAACCATACCTTGGATCATAGTCATGTTACGGTTAATTTCTTCCGTTACTGAGCTTTGCTCTTCGGCTGCGGTTGCGATTTGAATACCAAGATCGTTAATCTGCATGACAGAGTTGGTCATTGAATCGAGGTTATCATTTACGCTTGCTGTCGTCGCCGCTGTTTGTTGACAACTGGCTTTGGTGATGTCCATAGCACGAACAACCATGTCTGCGCCGTTACGTAGGCGGGCTAACATTTCGTTAATCTCAGACGTACTTTGTTGTGTGCGTGCTGCTAGCGTACGCACTTCATCAGCGACAACCGCAAAACCACGACCTTGCTCACCAGCACGTGCCGCTTCAATTGCGGCATTTAATGCCAGTAAGTTAGTCTGGTCTGCAATTTCACCAATAACACTCAATACAGTACTGATCCTATCGGTGTCTTCATTCATTGTTTGAATGTTCAGAGCCATTGCTTCAACTTCATTAACTAAGTCTGCCACACCGTGCACAGCACCTTCTACAACCGCTTTTGATTTATGTGCCTCGTCTGCAGATTGCTGAGTGAAGGTTGCAGATTGCGCTGCATTTTGGGCAACGCTGTCAGCGGTAGAACTCATTTCTGTGATCGCGACAACAACCTGGTCTGTTTCACTCGCATGGTCGATGAGTACTGTATTATTGTGCTCAGTTTGCGATCTTAATTGCTCAATACCTGAGGAAATATGATCTGTTGATTGTGATATTTCTAACATCATTGCTTGTAAGTTGCTCACGAAGCGATTTACCGCCTCGGCAATCTGACCCAAATCATCATTGCTGTTTACCGCTAAGCGTTGTGTTAAATCAGCGTTGCCTTGAGCAAGGTCTACAATCGTTGACTTTAACGCCAGAATTGGACGGTATAATCGATTAAGTGCGGCATATACGATAGCGGATGCAACGAAAATAAGGAGCAGGGCACTGAGTATGCTGTCTTTTAATAGCTCTTGTACTGTTGCATAGTGAGCAGATTGATCTACTGTGATGAGTAAATGCCAGCTCATCGAGTCATCTAGCTTGATGCTTTCAAAGTAACTTACTTTATCTGCACCATTGACAGTGAAGTTCGTTACACCTTCATCTTTGTTTAGTATTTCTTGTTGTAGTTGCGCATAACCCCTATCATCAGCTAGCTTGCTTTGTCCTGGATTACGGATCTGCTCTGTTGATGCGATGGTGGTGCCTTGGTTATCGTGTAAGCTTGTTACCGCGTTGGCAAATGCTGATGCACGAACCATATCATTCAAAACGCCTAACTCGATATCGGCAAGTAGCACACCTTCAAGTTGACCATTTTTATAAAACGGTGACGCAATACTGATAAGTAATTGCTTAGTTAGCGCATCTTTATACATTGCAGTTACGATCGTGGTGCGTTTTTGTTGTGCTAGGGTATACCAGTCACGTGTTCGAGGATCGTAACTTGCCAGATCTCGCTTGCCACTTGCTGCGCCATAAGAACGACCATCTGCAAAACCCACAACAATATCACTGGCTTTTGTCGCTGCGGTAATTTGTCGAACCATGAGGTTTAATTGCTCGTCATCACGCGTCTGCGCAAAATCGGGTGCCGTCGCAATCAAACCTTCTTTAATAGTCTGAAACCAAGTGTTGATTTTTGCCGATGTGGTGTCCACTTTTAATATCGAGTAATCGTTGATATTACTCGATATTGAAGAAGATAATTGGCGATAAGAAAATAAATTAGAAATAGTTAAGGTGATTATTAAGAGCAGAATAATGACAGATATTATTCGCCCTTTAAAACTTGATAGAAAATCCACGTGAGTTCATACCCTTTAATAGTTATAAATCTTGCTATTCAGCTGATTTGCCAATATATATTCAGATTATGGCAGTTTTTTGAACATCCTATCATTCATATGAAGGTTTCGGTAGGGTTTTGTAATGTTTTGTAAGGTTAGTTTTGGCGTGAAGTTCTTGATTATCATTATATATCAAACTTTGTGACTATAAAATACCACAAAGTTTGATATTTTATCTTGTGGTTATTCTAGTTTAAATTGGCCAACTATAGCTAATAGTTGTTCATTACAACTTGCTAGATTACGTGTGCTGTCCATGGTCTTTTCGCCATTTTCAGTAAGTTGATTAACCATGCTTTGGATCATCGTCATATTACGATTAATTTCTTCGGTCACCGAACTTTGTTCTTCAGCTGCGGTTGCTATTTGGATACCAAGATCATTAATTTTCATTACAGAGTCAGTCATTGAATCGAGGTTATCATTGACACTTGCTGTCGTCGCGGCTGTTTGTTGGCAGCTTGCTTTAGTGATATCCATCGCCCGCACAACCATATCGGCCCCGTTACGTAAGCGGGTTAGCATCTCGTTAATTTCAGATGTACTTTGTTGTGTTCTTGCTGCAAGTGTACGTACTTCGTCAGCAACGACGGCAAAGCCACGTCCTTGTTCACCTGCGCGTGCTGCTTCAATTGCAGCATTTAATGCAAGTAGGTTAGTTTGGTCTGCAATTTCTCCAATAACACTTAATACCGAGCTGATTTTGTGAGTATCTTCATTCATGGTTTGAATATTTAACGCCATTGCTTCAACTTCATTCACTAAATCAGCCACCCCATGTACAGCACCTTCGACAACTACTTTTGAGCGATGCGCTTCGTCAGCTGATTGCTGAGTGAACGTTGCCGATTGTGCGGCACTTTGAGCAACGCAATCTGCTGTTGAACTCATTTCTGTTACCGCAACAACCACTTGATCTGTTTCACTTGCGTGATCGATCAGCACTGAATTGTTATGTTCTGTCTGTGCTTTTAATTGTTCAACACCCATTGAGATATGATCCGTTGACACTGATATTTCTAACATCATGCGTTGTAAATTGCTGACAAACGCATTCACTGATTCGGCAATTTGTCCGAGGTCATCACGGCTATTCACCTCTAAGCGTCGAGTTAGATCTGCATCGCCTTGTGCTAAGTCATAAACGGTCGCTTTTAAAGCTAGGATAGGTCGGTATAAACGTGAAAGGGCGATAAATATCATAATTGAGGCAAGAATGACAAGTAATACATTGCTGATAATTGAGTTATTCAGGCTGTTTTGAACAGGTAAGAAGAGCACTGATTTATCTATGGTGACCACAATTTTCCAGCTTGATTTATCATCTAAATGTAACGTTTTATAGTATACAATTTGGTTTAGACCATTATTTTCAAATTGAAACGTACCCGTATTATTTTGAAATATTTCTCTTTGAAGCGCGGTGTAAGAATTATCATATGGTTGCATTTTTTTACCGATAATTTCTTGGTTATCCGTTGATGCGATTGTCATGGCGCTGATATCATACAGACTCGTTGTGGCGCCAAAGAATGCGGATTTTTTGATCATGTCTTTAAGCATGTTTAAGTTAATGTCAGCCAATAGTACGCCTTTCAATTGACCGTTTTCATAAAATGGTTCGGCAATACTAATAATAAGCTCACCAGAGATGGCATGCTTATAAATGTTGGTGATTTCTGTCGTTTGATTCTGTCGTGCACTTTTATACCAAGTTCTGGTTCTTGCATCCAAGACTGATAATGGAATAAAACCCTCTAATGCACTAAATGTACGTCCGTCTTCATAGCCTACAATTATATCGGTAGCTTTAGTTGCATTTGCAACTTGTCTCACCATACGTAATGTTTGTTCATCGTCTCTCGTTATAGCAAAACTTGGTGCTGTTTGAGTTAATGCATCTTTAATTGTTTCAAACCAATCGGTAATTTTATCAGTTGTGCTTTGAACTTTTAATTTTGAGTATTGGTCAATATTATTTACCATTGAGTTTGATAATTGCTTATAGGAGATATAACTCGCAATTGTCAGTGAGGTTATCAATAATAAAATAACAACCGAGATGATTCTTCCTTTAAAACTCGCCATAAAGCCCATGAAATAAAATCCTTTGAAATTGTAGTTTTTTGTATTTTAATGATAAAAAATACGCAGTAACTTTGTATAAATGTTCATTAGTGTGTGATAGTCAGCGGATGATATATACAAGATAACTTGTTGTATATACTTAGTTTCGACAATCAGTGAAAACTTACGATGGCTTACAATTGCAAGGTGATTTTTATAAAATAGTTGCTTAAAATTATCCTAATTTAATCGGTAGACCTTCAAAACGATGAAGGCCTATATCAAATCAAATTATTGCAGCTTGAACTGTCCAACAATGGCAACAAGTTGATCATTCGTACTTGCCAGAGTATGTGTACTGTCCATGGTTTTTTCACCATTTTCAGTTAACTGAGAAACCATGTTTTGAATCATTGTCATGTTACGGTTTATCTCTTCTGTTACTGAGCTTTGTTCTTCTGCTGCTGTCGCAATTTGAATACCGAGATCATTAATTTGCATCACTGAATTCGTCATAGAATCAAGGCTGACATTCACACTTGCTGTTGTATCTGCGGTTTGTTGACAACTCAATTTCGTTGCGTCCATGGCTTTTACAACGGTATCAGCACCACTGCGTAAGCGGGTTAGCATCTCGTTAATCTCTGAGGTACTTTGCTGGGTTCTTGCCGCTAGTGTTCTAACTTCATCTGCAACAACCGCGAAGCCTCGGCCTTGTTCACCTGCACGTGCCGCTTCAATCGCAGCATTTAATGCAAGTAGGTTAGTTTGATCTGCAATTTCACCAATGACACTTAATACCGAGCTAATTTTGTGAGTATCTTCATTCATGGTTTGAATATTTAACGCCATTGCTTCAACTTCATTTACTAAGTCTGCAACCCCGTTTACTGCACCTTGAACTACCGTTTTAGATTGGTGTGCCTCATCGGTTGATTTTTGTGTGAAGGTTGCACTTTGCGCTGCACTTTGAGCCACACTGTCAGCAGTCGAACTCATTTCTGTTACTGCGACAACGACCTGATCTGTTTCACTGGCGTGGTCAATTAATACGGCATTATTGTGTTCGGTATGGGATCGAAGTTGCTCAATACCGCTAGAAATATGTGTTGTTGATTGCGATATTTCTAGCATGATTGTTTGGAGATTCGCAATAAAGGTATTTACCGCTTCAGCAATCTGACCTAAATCATCTTTACTTGTTACTTCAAGTCGCTGGGTTAAATCACCATTGCCTTGCGCTAGGTCTTGAAGCGTCGATTTTAGTGCGATGATTGGTTGGTAGAGTTTATTAAGGCAAACGTATATCAACACGGAGGCAACAAGTATCATGATAAGAGCAATGATGATTGAGTTTTCTAAACTATCTGCGATCACTGCGTAGTGAGCCTTTTTATCTACCGTTACCAATATATGCCAGCTTAGCTGGTTATCAAGTTTAATTGAATCAAAATAGCTGATTTTTTCTTTGCCATTAACTGAATGGGTTAGATGACCAGCGTCTCCTGTTAGTATTGCCTGTTGTAGTTCTGTTAGAGCACTATTGTCTGCAAGTTTTGATTTTCCTGGATCTTCTATTTTATCTGTTGACGCGATTATAGTGCCGACTTCGTCAAATAGGCTAGTGCTGGCATGGTCAGATGCTGATGATTTAACGATATCTTCAAGTATGTTTAGTTCGATATCAGCAAGTAATACACCGACAAGTTGCCCATCTTTATAGAAAGGTTCGGCAATACTGACTAATAAATTTTTAGTCAGTGCGTCTTTATACATCGGGGTAATAATTGTTGTACCTCTACGTTTCGCATCTTCATACCAAGCACGAGAACGAGGGTCGTAATCAGCGACATAACGAGTGCCAGTCATAGCACTGTATGAGCTACCATCTTCAAACCCAACAAGAATATCCGTTGCTTTTGTTGATGCATTAATCTGTTGAACCATTAAATTAATTTGGTAATCGTTATGCGGTTTAGCAAAGTCAGGAGCTGTTCCGATTAAACCATCTTTAATAGTTTGAAACCATGTGTTTATTTTGTCTGACGTGCTATGTATTTTTAGTGTTGAGTAGTTATCGATATCTTCTTTAATTAATAAAGACATTTGACGATAAGAAAGTAAGTTCGAAATTGCTAGCGTTGTAATAAGCAGTAACATAATGACTGTAATTATCCGGCCTTTAAAACTTGATAAGAAATTCACGTGGGTACATCCTTATAATCATGAGTATCGTGAGTGTTAATGCGCATGAAAACGCGACAACACTATCGTAATTACATTGTTACCAGGTTATCGGCAGGGAGAATCGACATCGCATTATTAATGCCAAATAAGTGATCTTAGTCACTAATATTTAGTGTCTCTAATCATTAAGTATTAATGCATACATTGGGTTGGATTGAGTCTTGAGGGATTTAGAGTGGTTATACTTGTGAGGCTTTAGCAATGAATTAATGCGTTGTTCCAAAGTTGAATAAGGTTCAACGCATTGTTTAATGATTTATTTATTTTAGTTTGAACTGGCTAACAATACTCATTAGCTGCGCATTGCTACTTGCTAAGTCATGGGTGCTATTGAGTGTCTTTTCACTGTTACTTGTTAATTGCTGTACCATATGTTGAATCGCGGTCATGTTACGATTAATTTCTTCCGTTACTGAGCTTTGTTCTTCTGCTGCTGTGGCGATTTGAATGCCAAGATCGTTTATTTGAAGTACTGACTCCGTCATTGAATCTAGGCTTTCATTCACACTTTCAGTTGTTTCCGCTGTTTGCTCGCAGCTTGTTTTTGTGGTTTTCATTGCTTGCACAACAGAGTCCGCACCGCTACGTAATCGGGTTAGCATATCGTTAATTTCAGAGGTACTTTGTTGTGTTCTGGCTGCTAACGTTCGCACTTCATCTGCGACGACGGCGAATCCACGACCTTGATCACCTGCTCGAGCAGCTTCAATTGCGGCGTTTAATGCGAGTAAATTCGTTTGGTCTGCAATTTCTCCAATGACACTTAATACTGAATTAATTTTATTGGTATCTTCATTCATGGTTTGAATGTTCAATGCCATCTTATCCACTTCTGTAACGAGTTCTGCAACGCCAAATACCGCACCTTTAACTACTTCTTTCGAGCGTCTTGCTTCATCTGTTGATTTTTGTGTGAAGGTTGCTGATTGAGCGGCACTTTGAGCAACGCTATCTGCTGTTGAACTCATTTCTGTAATAGCAACGACAATCTGTTCTGTTTCAGCCGCATGCTCTAGTAGTACATTATTATTGTGTACTGTCTGTGAACGAAGTGCTTCAATACCGTCTGAGATATAGGCTGTTGATTGTGATATGTCTAACATCATGCTTTGTAAATTAAGCGTGAATTTATTTACCGCATCTGCAATCTGGCCTAAGTCATCATTGCTTTGAACATCGATACGGCGGGTTAAATCAGCATTGCCATTAGCAAGATCTACAATTGTTTCTTTTAGTGTGAGGATAGGGCGATATAAACGGTTTAAGGAAAATAAGCTAATAATAGATGCTAGAATAACGAGGATGAATCCAGTGATAAGTGCGCTGTTTAAACCTTCTTTAATCTCGATAAAGTGAGAAGACTTGTCTACTGTGATAACTACTTTCCAAGAAATAGTATCATTAAGGTTTAATGTTGTGAAATACGCAAGCGTTGTTTTCTTATCTTGGCTAAATTCGAAAGTGCCTTCTTGGTTACTTGAAATCATGTCTTTAAGTGGTGTAAATGTGGCATTAGCTGAGTCCATCGGCTTACCTACGATTTGACGATCATCTGTTGACGCGATGGTCATGCCTGTCATGTCATATAAATTAAGCGTGGTATCTGAAAATGATGAATTTTTAATAAAGTTACTTACTGTTTCTAAGCGAATATCAGCTAATAATACGCCAGTAAATTGGCTATTATAATAGAAAGGTTCAGCAATACTTATCATCAATCCCCCCGTTGTAGCATCACTGTAAATGCCCGTAATGATTGTAGCGCCTTTTTGTTTTGCTTCTTTATACCAGTCGCGAGTACGTGGATCAAAGCTATCTAAATTTAGCTTGCCGTCTATCGCCGTAATTGCTTTACCGTCTTCATAAGCAGCCAAAATATCATTTGCGTCGGTAGCGAGAAATACTTGTTTCACCATGAGTAATAATTGTTCATCATCACGAGGGATTGCAAAATCAGGCGCTGTTGAAGCTAAACCTTTTTTGATACTTTGAAACCAACTATTAATTTTGTTGGCTGTGCTATCGACTTGTAGCTGTGAATATTTATCAATATTGCCTACGATAGAAGTAGATAATTGTCGGTAAGAAATAAAACTCGATATCACGAGTGAGGAAATAACGAGTAGTATCACTACTGTAATGATACGGCCTTTAAAACTGGATAAAAAATTCACGTTAACTTAATCCTTACATAACGGTATTAATTGATAGTAGAAGTCGCGAGTGGTAGATATGGTACCTGTAGATATAGCCCGCAGGATAGTATCCATATGGTTCTTTATTGTATATTTTTTTATATTATAATCTGTATCTAGATCACTTTAATTACAGCTAACTACCTATTAATTTTGTAATTATGGTTATTATCATTATTTAATGACCAGTAAAGTCGGTGGAATAGTGTTATGAACCTATTTATCTTGGTATTTGAAGATTACAATATTCTAATCCAAATTAGATGATAGTCGTTATGGCGTCACTTAATTGATCTATATCATACCGAAAGTAAACCAAGGTAATATTATTCGACACTATCGACAATACATTATATTCTCTCGAACTTTCCAACTTATGGTCCTCTATTTATTATGAAATCTATCTTTAAGCCGTTATTATTCGTTTTTGTTTCTTTCTTTGCGCTTGCTGGCTGCAGTGAGGACAATAGTCCAAAAGAAGGGAACGAATATACAATTATCCCGACGCCTATGTCTGATTTACCTGATGTTGTAGAGATTTTTTCTCTTGCGTGCGGCAATTGTAAGAACATGGAAACGATGATTCCTGTAATCGAAGAGATGACTAAAATAGATTTTGCCAAAACCCACGTAACGTTTAATGAAAGTGCGCAGCGTTCGGCTTATGTTTATTATGCAGCAGCAAATCAAAATGGTGGTAAACCGAGTTCAGAGATGATGGCTGATTTGTTTACTTATACGCAAAGTGGTGCGGGTGCAGATAACCATGATCATGGTGAAGGTCAAAAGAATGAAAAACCTGCTGAAGATATGACGCCAGCACAGAAAAAAGAACAGATGATAACCATATTTAAAAAATACAACATGAAGAGCCCAATCGATTTAAACGAAGCTGAACATGAAGCGGTATATCAGCAAATGGTTAAAGCAGAAGAGATTGTGACTAACGCTAACATTGCATCTGTACCTGTTTTCTTAGTAAAAGGTAAGTACTTAGTTAATTCTGGTGCGCATAAAACATTAGAAGAACTGGCTGCGACTATTTCTTACTTAAACACTCTAGAGCAATAGCCTTTAATCACATGATATAACAGATATAAACACTGAGGAGCTGCATTTATGTGGCTCCCTTTTTTGTATTTATGTAGGGTTAAATATCGGCTAGTTGTTTATTCTGTGTTTTTATATCGACTTTCACTCAAAAGTTAATAGTATTGTTTGTGATGGCAAGTAGGTACTATTGTAGAACATTCAATAAATAATATGGTAAAAATGGTTGATAACAGTAGACATTATGTTTAATGAATTTTATTATATTTCGTAATATCAGACAAAGAAGTATATATAATGACATTAGTAGCAATTGATTACCGCGCAGAAAACAGCGCTGAAGCGTTTGTAAAATCGCTTCGTGAAACAGGTTTTGGTGTATTAACTAATCATCCGATTAATCCGGAACTAGTTCGAGCTATTTATACTGAATGGCAAGCGTTTTTCGAAACAGAAGAAAAACATGATTTCTTGTTTAAACCTGAAACGCAAGATGGTTTTTTCCCTGCAACTGTTTCTGAAACAGCAAAAGGCCACAGTGTTAAAGATATTAAAGAATATTTCCATGTATATACTTGGGGTCGTATTCCTGAGTCATTAAAAGAAAATATTCTAGCGTATTATGAGCAAGCAAATGCTCTTGCCGCTGAGTTACTTGATTGGGTTGAAGAATTTTCACCAGCTGAAGTATCTGCAAAATACAGTATGCCATTGTCAAAGATGGTTGAAGAAAGCTCGCTTACGCTACTACGCGTATTACATTACCCTCCAATGACGGGTAATGAAGAAGTGGGTGCTATTCGTGCTGCCGCGCATGAAGACATTAACATGCTAACTGTGTTACCTGCTGCTAATGAACCTGGTTTACAAGTACTGAAACAAGATGGTAGCTGGTTAGATGTGCCAAGTGATTTTGGTAACATCATTATTAACATTGGTGACATGCTGCAAGAAGCATCGGGTGGTTATTTTCCATCGACAACACACCGAGTGATAAACCCTGAAGGTGCTGATATGACTAAAGCGCGTGTTTCGCTACCGCTATTTTTACATCCTAATTCAGAGGTTGTATTATCAGAGCGTTATACCGCAGGTGAATACTTAACAGAAAGACTACGTGAGCTAGGTGTTCTTTAACATTCTAGACTAAAAGTTATTTAATAACGAAAGCATCAAGTATTCTCCAGATGGTTGATGCTTTCATTTTCACTGTTTAATTTGCCAATAAATATTGATAATTCACAATACCTATTTCAGATACGAGTACTTGTGTTGCTTGTGCATGGCTCATCTTAGTCTCTGCTTTTTCAACCAAGATCATCGCCTCAATATCGGCCAATCCAAATCCCGCTAAATTTAAATTAATTAACACAGATTGCAGTGGTGATAGTGATGGATTAAATGCCGCATTTTCAATATAACGACCTGTAATAACAGTACCTGATGTTGTTCTTAACGCGATGCCAGCATGGCAATGACTGTAAGGAGCATAGCTTGTATTAGCTGCCTGAAGAGCCATCTCTGTAAGTGTTGAATTATGCTCATTAACTGTGGATGCCGAGTCGCTATTAAGCGTAAGCGACACCGCCTCTGCGGTAAGCAGGGGATAGGTCACTCCTAAGTCACTCGGGCCAAATGAATCGGGTAATAGTGCTGACAGTGGTTTGCTACCGCTGGCTTCAAGGTTCACAATCAATTCGTTAGCACAGCTTAATTCATTCATAAACTGGCGGCAGTGACCACAGGGGCTTGCGGTAATTGTAATATCTAAAATTTCTGTTTCATGGTGACTAAATACATTATTGATAGCGGCTTGTTCAGCATGAACACTGTTGAATAATGCTTGATTCGTAAATTCATAGTTAGCACCGAAATACAGATTACCAGATCCTGCTCGTGCAATTGCGCCGACATTAAAATCAGAGATTGGTGCAACAGAATAGGCTGCCGCGAGGGGCAATAAACTGAATAATAATTCAGGCGTTTCAAGTGCAGAATGCAGTTGTAATAAGTCGACATCTTCAGCGCTAATAACACCTTTAAAATCAGGTTTAGAGATTATAGGGTGAACATGGCTTTGAAGTGATAGTGGTAAGCACGAAAGTGCTGTTTGAAGATTTTCTTTCATAAAAATTGGCCTTGTTAAAAAGTGGCACTGAATAGAGAATTAAATTCTATCTGAGTGCCACTTTGCAACTAAATCCAATTTATTACAAGGTCAAAGTCCTAAATTATAAAACTTTTAGTACTAAACCGTTTAGATAATAACCTTCTGGATAGAAGCTAGCCGTTGGGTGATCACCTGCTTGTGATAAACGTTCAACGATATAAGCATCACGGCCAGCATCCAGTGCAGCATCCGCCACAATTTTCTGGAATAAACCATCTTCCATTAGGCCTGAACATGAGAATGTTAACAGTGTGCCGCCTGGCTTAAGTACTTGCATTGCCACAAAGTTGATGTCTTTATAACCACGACAAGCCCCTTTCATTTGCGCTTTGTTTTCTGCAAATTTAGGTGGGTCAAGAATGATAGTATCAAATGTACGGCCTTCTTCACGGTATTTACGTAGAATTTTGAATACGTCAGCACGTTCGAACTCAGCTTTCGAAAGGTCTAGTCCGTTGTGTTCCATATTACGTTTTGCAATGTCTAGCGCAGGTTGTGATAAATCAACGTTAGTGATTGATTTAGCGCCAGCTTGCAGTGCGTAAACACCGAAGCCACCAGTGTAGCTGAAGCAGTTAAGTACGTCTTTGCCTTTTGCATATTTTGCAGCTGCTTGACGGTTATCACGTTGATCAAGATAGAAACCAGTTTTGTGGCCATTTTTGATATCAACTTCAATTTTAACGCCGTTTTCTTCGATGATAACTACTTCTGGTGGCTCTTCACCTTTAAGAACACCTTGTACTAGCTCTAGGCCTTCTTTTTTACGTACTGCTACATCTGAACGTTCGTAGATGCTGCACTCTGGGTAAAGAACGCTTAATGCTGCAACAAGTGTGTCACGGTGAAAATCAGCACCAGCAGATAATAACTGACATACTAAGAAATCGTTGTAACGATCGATCGTGATACCTGGAAGGCTATCAGACTCAGCTGCGATTAAACGGTAGCCAGTTAGACCTTTTTCTGCGATTAACTCATCACGTAATGATTGTGCTTGTTTGATGCGCTTTTCAAAGAATGCTTGATCGATTTCTACGCCACGGTCGAAATGCCACACACGTACACGAATTTGAGACTCTGGAGAGTAGCTGCCTGATGCTAGCCATTCGCCGCCCGCACTCATGATATCAACTGTTTCACCAGCGGTTGCTTCGCCTTTGACTTTTGAAACTGCGCCAGAGAAGATCCACGGGTGTTTACGTTTAAGTGCTTTTTCTTTGCCTTTAGCAAGGATAATTTGAGCTGTCATTTAAATCTCTTATTCTTCTATAGTAGATAGATAAAAAGGGACTCAGTGCGAGTCCCTTTAAAGTTAGCGATAATAATAGCGATGAAACACTATTTTTATGACTAAACCGTCTTACATTACGCGCATGCCAGGTTCAGAACCTTCATCCGGGTTTAGTACGAAGATATCGCTGCCGCCAGGGCCTGCAGCAAGTACCATACCTTCTGACATACCAAACTTCATCTTACGTGGTGCTAAGTTAGCAACCATAACCGTTAAGCGACCTTCAAGTTGCTCTGGCTCGTAAGCTGATTTGATACCAGCAAATACTTGACGCGTTTCGCCGCCTACATCTAAGGTTAGCTTAAGTAATTTCTTAGCGCCTTCAACATGTTCAGCTTTTACAATTTTAGCAATACGTAAGTCAACTTTTGCAAAATCATCAAATGCGATCATTTCACCAATTGGCTCATCTTTAAGGTGCTTATCAGAAGCAAGATCAAGCGGTGTTTCTTCAACAACAACTTCTTCTTTCTCTTCTTCAGCAACGACTAAGTTTTGCTTAGATGCTTCAACCATCGCTTCAACTTTGTCCATGTCAACACGTTGCATTAACGGTTTGAACTTGTTGATCTCGTGGTCTGTTAATACTGTTTTGTAGCTTTCCCAGTTGAATTCATCATTTAAGAATTTTTCAACTTCAGCAACCATTTCTGGTAGCACAGGTTTCAAGTAAACCGATAGGATACGGAATAAGTTGATGCCCATAGTACAAACAAGGTGCGCTTCTGCTTCACAGCCTTCTTGCTTAACAAGTTGCCACGGTGCTTTGTCTGCAATGTATGCATTTGCTTTATCAGCAAGTGCCATTATTTCTTTGATTGCTTTGCTAAAGTCACGCGTTTCGTAGTATTGAGCAATAGTATCGCCAGCAGCAACGAATTCAGCTAATAATGCAGGTTCTGAGATTTCGCTTGCTAGTTTTGCATCAAAACGTTTGTAGATGAAACCAGCAGTACGACTTGCAAGATTCACTACTTTACCCACAACGTCAGAGTTTACGCGTTGTGCAAAATCTTCTAGGTTTAAATCTAAATCAACAATCTTGTTACTGAGTTTTGCAGCGTAGTAATAACGTAGGTATTCTGGGTTTAGGTTGTCTAGGTAAGTACGGGCCATGATGAATGTGCCGCGTGATTTAGACATTTTCTTACCGTTTACAGTAACAAAACCGTGTGCAAATACACCTGTTGGTTTACGGAAACCTGTGCCTTCAAGCATTGCTGGCCAGAATAGGCTGTGGAAGTTAACGATGTCTTTACCAATGAAGTGATAAAGTTCAGTCGTTGAGTCTTTTTTGAAGTACTCGTCAAAATCAAGATCGTCACGACGATCACAAAGGTTTTTGAAGCTACCCATGTAACCGATTGGTGCGTCTAACCAAACGTAGAAGAATTTACCTGGTGCATCTGGGATCTCGAAACCAAAGTAAGGTGCATCACGGCTGATATCCCACTGTTTCAGGCCTGTTTCAAACCATTCTGCGAGTTTATTGGCGATTTCATCTTGCAACGCACCTGAACGTGTCCATGTTTGTAACATGTCAGAAAATGCAGGTAAGTCGAAGAAATAGTGCTCAGAATCTTTAAGTACTGGCTCGGCACCAGATACAACTGATCTTGGCGAGATTAAATCTGTTGGCGAATAAGTTGCGCCACAAGCGTCACAGTTATCACCGTTTTGATCTTCACTCTTACATTCAGGGCAGATACCTTTAACAAAACGGTCCGGCAGGAACATTTCTTTTTCAGGATCGAATAGCTGTGAAATTACACGTGTTTTGATATGACCATTATCGCGCAGGCGCGTGTAGATCATATTTGCAAGTTCACGGTTTTCATCACTGTGCGTTGAATGGTAATTATCAAAACCAACATTGAAATCAGCAAAATCTGCCATGTGCTCAATTTTAGTCTGCGCGATCATTGCTTCCGGCGTAATGCCGCGCTCTTGCGCTTTAAGCATGATTGGCGTGCCGTGGGCGTCATCTGCACATACATATGTACATGTGTGACCACGTTGCTTTTGGAAACGAACCCAGATGTCAGTCTGGATATACTCAAGCATATGACCTAAATGAATAGGGCCATTGGCATAGGGTAATGCGCTTGTTACTAAGATTTTGCGTTCTGATGTCATAAAAATCTGATTCATCTTGTGGTTAAAAATAAAGTTATCCGATGTTACCTGATACGACCTATAAAGCATAGATGTTAGGCTAAAAACCCTGCTATTTTTAGCGTATTTATTTGTGATTCTTTGCTTTATCATTGATATAGTAGATTAATAAAGTATAAATGCTTAAAAGCTAAACACTTACAAGTTCAAATAAAGAGGCGGTTATGGATATTGCAAAGATCACTCGGCTCGTTGGTATTTTTCAACCTAAAAATTGGTTAAAAAATATTGGCGACAGTAATGTATTAGAAACAATTAGCAACAAAGATGGTTGTGTTGAGATCCAGATACGGTTACCGTTTCCATCGTTGGATTTTGAAAGCGACGTTAAAACCAAGTTAGAACCCAAAGTAGCACTCATGAAGGGCGTGGAAAGCGTAGAATGGGTGATAACATTAGATATTGCGACCTTAGCCCGTTGTAACGACGCGCCAGCTATTCACGGTGTGAAAAATGTGATTGCGGTTGCGTCTGGTAAAGGTGGCGTAGGTAAGTCGACGACAACCGTTAATACGGCACTTGCTTTGGCTAAAATGGGGGCGAAAGTCGGTATCATGGACGCGGATATCTATGGCCCTTCAATTCCCCTCATGCTTGGTGTAAGCGAATCTCGCCCTGAAGCATACGATGGTAATACCATGATGGCGATCAAGGCTCATGGTTTAGCGGTTAATAGTATTGGTTTTATTGCACTAAATGATCAAGCGATGATCTGGCGTGGACCAATGGCGAGTAAAGCATTAATGCAGTTGTTAAGTGAAACCCATTGGGGTGAACTGGATTATCTATTTATCGATATGCCACCGGGCACGGGTGATATTCAATTAACGTTGAGCCAAAATATTCCAGTGACGGGCGCATTGATCGTATCAACCCCGCAAGATGTTGCCCTTGCTGATGCAGCAAAAGGCATTAGCATGTTCAGACAAGTTAAAGTACCGGTATTAGGCGTTGTCGAAAACATGAGTACGCATATTTGTAGTAACTGTGGTCATGAAGAAGCCATTTTTGGTACGGGTGGTGTAGTGAAAATGGCGGCTCGTTTTGACACTGAATGTGTTGCTCAACTACCGTTACATATTGACCTGCGTGCGGATATTGATGCTGGTACTCCAACGGTTGCTGCACGACCTGATTCTGAGTTTGCAGCTATCTATGCGCAATTAGCAAATGACATTGTTAGTAAAATGTTTTTTCAAACGCACACAATATCAACAGAGATACCGATTAAGCTAACGTAATATAGGTACTTTGATAAGCTAGTATAGGTATTTATTAGCTTATTCTAGGTATTTACTAACTTAATATAGGTATTTACTAACTTATTGTAGGTATTTTTCGGTTTACTCTAGAATGACAGACTATAAATTTCTATAATAGCGGTGTCTTAGGCTCCCAACGGATCATCTTATTAATGAATAATACATCTAACTCTTGTGTGATCATCGCAATCGCAGGTGCTTCTGCATCTGGCAAAAGCTTACTTTCTTCAACAATCTATAATGAACTTGTTGCTGAGTTTGGCGAATCACAAATTGCAGTAATTACCGAAGATTGTTATTACCGTGATCAAAGTCACCTCGAGATGGAAGAGCGAGTTAAAACGAATTATGATCATCCTCAAGCGATGGATCATAAATTATTGTGCAGTCATTTACAGGATTTGAGTGACGGCAAGGCAGTTGAAATTCCAACGTACAGCTATACAGAACATACGCGTTTGGCTGAGACGATTAAATTGACACCCAAGAAAGTGATCATTTTAGAAGGTATTTTATTACTGACAGATCCAAATATCCGTGAAATCATTCACGCAAGTGTATTTATGGAAACCCCGTTAGACATTTGTTTTATCCGCCGTTTACAGCGTGATGTTGCTGAACGTGGTAGAACAATGGAATCGGTAATTGAGCAATACAACGAGACGGTTCGTCCAATGTTTTTACAGTTTATTGAGCCATCAAAACAATATGCGGATCTTATTGTCCCGCGTGGTGGTAAAAACCGTTTTGCGATTGATACATTAAAAGCGAAGATTTGTCAGTTACTTAACGACTAATTTAAATGGTTTGTATTATCAACGCGAAAAGCATTATAACTAACACTGCACTTATTAAAGAGAGAAAACATGCGCCTGTGCGATACAGATATTGAAAACTACTTAGACGATGGTCGAATTTCTATTGAACCAAGACCAGACCAAAGTAAAATTAGTGGCGTAAGCGTTGATGTTACTTTAGGTCATGAATTCCGAGTATTCCAAGCGCATAACGCACCTTATATTGATTTGAGTGGCCCTAAAGAAGAAGTGGCTATTCAGCTTGATAAAGTAATGAGCGACGAAATCGTTATACCTGACGGTGAAGCATTTATCTTACACCCAGGTGAATTTGCTTTATCTGTGACGTTTGAGAAAGTAACGTTGCCAGCGGATATCGTTGGTTGGTTAGATGGACGTTCATCACTCGCTCGTCTTGGTCTTATGGTGCATGTAACAGCACATCGTATTGATCCTGGCTGGTCTGGTCGTATCGTGCTTGAGTTTTATAACAGTGGTAAATTGCCGCTAGCATTACGTCCGAAAATGACGATTGCTGCGTTAAACTTTGAAACACTGACTGCACCTGCTGCACGTCCTTATAATAAACGTAAAGATGCGAAGTATAAAAATCAACATGGTGCTGATTCAAGTCGTATCAACCAAGACGATAATACTGATCAAAGTGAATAATGATTACTCAGTCATATAATGACTAGCTAACTGGTATAACAACTAATATATCACTTAAATAGAATATAAAAATGCCCATCACTGTTAGAGTGATGGGCATTTTTTTGTCTGCATTTTACTGCGTTTTCTTAGCTAATCGTAATTAGAAGATAAGATGTGCAACACCCGTGATAATCGGTAGTGTTATGATTGTACGTAGTACGAAGATAATAAACAAATCAACGATGTTAACCGGGATTTTACTGCCTAGCAGTAATGCACCGACTTCTGACATGTAGATAAGTTGCGACACTGATACACCCGCAATAATGAAACGAGTCATGTCATTTTCGAGAGACGTAGCAAGAATACTTGGTACAAACATATCGGCAAAACCAACCACTAACGATTCAGATGCTTGTGCCGCTTCTGGTACGTTCATGAATTGAAGGTAATACATAAATGGTTTACCAAGAATTGCAAATAGCGAGGTGTATTCTGCGATTAATAAACCAATTGTACCTATTGCCATCACTACCGGTAAAATACCAAACACCATATGCGCCGCGTTTTTAAGACCTTCGATAAGCACAGCTTGGTACGAGGTTACTTTTGATGCGCGGTCAATTGCTTGGTTAATGCCCCATGAAAAAACATTGTGGCCAGCAGGAATCGATTCTAAATCATGGGTCTTTTCTGTGCCATCTATATAGATATCTTTCTTCCAGCATAATGGCGGTAATTTAGGTACGATGATCGCAGCCACAATGCCCGATAATGTAATTGCTAAGTAATAAGGTAAGAAGTATTGCTCTAAATTCACTTGTGCGATAACCACAAGGCTGAATGTAATCGATACAGCCGAGAATGTGGTGCCAATAACGGCTGCTTCACGCTGAGTATAGAATTTCTCTTGATACTGTTTATCGGTCAGTAAGATACCTACGCTGCCATCACCTAACCAAGAGGCGATACAGTCAACCGCTGAACGTCCTGGTAGATTGAAAATTGGACGCATAATCTTTGTACATAGCGAACCACACAGCTCCAGCAGCCCAAAGTTAAGCAATAAAGGCAGTAGCAGACCTGCAAAGATGAATACTGCAAATAGAGTCGGCAGCAAGTCATTGAGCACAAGGCCACCGGTATTTTCATTCCAGATATATTCTGGACCAATCTGAAATACAGTCGCGATAGTAAACACACAACTGATAATTCGAACGGCTAGCCAAAGCGGTGTCGGTATGAATAATTCATGAAGGAATTTACTCTGAGTAATAAACTTAGGTTTAAGTAAAACCGCTAATGTTGATGCCACCGCCATAAATGAAATGATGACGGTAATGATATGAAGCAAATAACCGTCCAGTGCTGCCATTAGCACTTTTGCTAACAACGCGACTGGGATCGTCATGTCTCCTTCATAGGTCACCGGGGTCATAAATAAAAATAAACCGATTAATGAAGGCAGTAAAAATCGTAATACTGATTTATTACCTGTGTGTGTCTGAGCATCTGTGTTTGTTTTGTTTAGATTACGCGGTGCTTCCGCGTAAATATTATTATCTTTCATTGAATTGTTCCCTTTTATAGGACTAATTACTGATCACCAGTTCGATATAACAGTATTGTCACTAAGTATTCCATCTTCCATTTATTTAAGGTTCGGTGTTTTTAACTGCCGTAAACTTAATTGCTGGAGATAGTAACTGCGAACATACATGTGAGAAACATATTATTAACACCATGTGTCAGCTGTCATGAAAATAAATTTTTTTATCTTACTTTAGGTGTTCCATGTCACATAAATAGATTTTAATGTCGGACAATTGTGTTGATTAGTGTGATTTTTCTAGTTTTATATATCGGATTTTAATAGATATGCAGTAAACGTGATTATATTTTCGTGTTTCGTCTAAAATTGTGAATAATGTGTAAATAACTAAGTGGATTTTATGTTCCTTTTTTAAGCTGATTTTTTCGTATTGCTAAATATAATGAGTTCTCTTGTATAATCTAAATGCGCTTTCCTTTCCTTTTATCTCGGCTCGGTGTTTTATTGTGTATCTTTCTGCCTTTCTGGTAATTACATGATATTCTTAGTGTCGATAGCGTAAACATAATCTTCTATGTGTTGTCTTAGTTGATTAAGATATATTTCTATAAGGTGGTTTCAGGATGAAAAAAATACTCCTTGGTATTGGTGGGCTCATTGCGATTATTATCGTCGTGGGATTTATTGCGATTAAGTTTTTAGTTAATGAGGAGCTAATTAAAGATAACTTAATTACACAAGCAAAGCAGTTCACTAAACAAGACGTCACAATTGAAGGTAATTTAAATTTAACCTTCTATCCACAAATTGGTTTTGAGCTCGGAAAAGTTACCTTATTCAATAAGCATGAATATGCAGATTCAAAACAAATTGAAGTTAAAAGCATACAGGTAGCTGTCGAGCTGATGTCACTCTTTACTAAAACGATTGTGGTTACAAATGTGGACGTGGATGGTTTAACCATTAATGTTGAAACATTAGCAGATGGCCGTAATAACATGGATGTATTATTAGCCACATTATCACCACCAGAAAAGCCATTATCAAACGAAGACATTCAATCGATTAAAGTCACATCAGAAGGTGACATTGCAAAGAGCGAATATAAGTTTGTGATTAAAGCGGTGAGTATCACCAACGCACAATTATCATTGAATAACCGTCAAGATGGTACCTATCATAAATTGTCTGACAGTAGCTTAACCGTCGGTGAGTTTGCCTTTGCTAAGCCTGTTGCGATTACGTTAGCTGCAAATTACCGTACCAATGAGTTAACGGCTAAACTCAAAACAAGCATGATACTGACGATTGATGAGCAATTTAATGAAATAAAATTAGCGCTGCTTGATAATAAACTCGCGCTAACGGGCAAATTATTACCGCGTCCAGAAATGAATATTTCACTGCAAGGTGACATGACATACGACAATGTTTATAAAAAAATGACATTGGCAGGACTTAAATTAGACGTTGATGAACTTAGTATTACCGGTGATCTGTCTGTCGATGTATTTTCAAAGCCGAGCCTTGAATACAACTTAGCCATGAACACACTTGTTGTTGATGATTGGTTGCCTAAGACTGAGTCTGTGCCCGTACAGAAAAAGAATGGATCGAAAGCGATAGCCACAAGTAAAAACGCGACTCAAACCTCGACAGGTAAGCAGAGCGGTAAAAAATCACCGGCAGACGTCGAACCTGACTTGAGTGTATTATCAAGTGTGAATCAAAAAGGGTCATTAACGATTACTCAAATTAAACAAGGCGAGTATGTCTTGAATAATATTAAGGTGCAGAGTGAGTTAAAAGACGGCGTATTCCAGTTAACCAAATTATCGTCAGATCTTTATGAAGGCAAGTTAATGGTTAAAGCGTTATTAGACAGTAACAAGAAACCCGCTACATTTAATGTGAACAGTACGCTTGAAAAAGTGCAATCTGAGCAATTGGTTACGATCGCGGCAGGTAAAAAACTGTTAACTGGTTTGGTTGATGTTGATGTGCGTATAAGTGGTAAAGGCTTGACGACGACTAAACTTAAATCGGCGACTAAGGGCACAATCAATACCAGCTTCACTGATGGTGCCGTGTTGGGTATGAACGTCGCGCAAGAAGTGCGTAAAGCGATTGCCATGTTTAGCAGCAAATCAGAGACGACTGCTGATGAAGCTGAACAAACAGACTTTAGTGTAATGGTGGCAAACTTTAAATTGGGCGGTGGTAAGTTAACATCGACTAAGATTGATCTGGCATCGCCTGCGATCAAGGTTGATGGTAAGGGTTATGTTAACTTGATTCGTGAACATCTTGATTTTAGATTTAATGCAGCCGTAGCTGAAAATATTGGTGGTCAGTCGAGTTCAACAATGAAAAAAGTACGTGACTTACGTTTGCCAATTGATGTAAAAGGCAGTTTTTCAGCGCCAAGTATTAAGGTTGATTTTGGTGCGATTACCAAACAATTTGCTGAAAAGGAAAAAGACAAACTACTTGAGAAGTACTTGGGTTCTGACGAGAAAAAAGATGAACTTAAAGGAAAATTTTTTAAAGAGCTTAATAGACTCTTTTAATATTTAACTGTTCGTTACAATAAAAAAGCCTGTTAGTTAACTTATTAAAAGTCACTAACAGGCTTTTTTTATGCGCGAACAATCATGTTCACCGTCAATTTATTCACGAAATGTTATGCGCCAATGATCGTCTGACCATACAGGTATAATTGTTGGAGCAGTTTCATCTTACGTTCGTCATGGCTATTCTCAATGGCCAACGCATCTAATCGCGCAAAGTAGGCTGGTGCAGCGTCTTCAAGCACGGTACGGCAATGATTAAGCCACTTTTGTTGCTCTGGCATTGATAACAAATGCGGGAAGTTACGCGCACGATAACGGAAGAACAATTCATTAAAGCGCGCATCACCGATTTTCAGTTGCAGTCCAGCAAGTTGCTCGGGTGCTGTTTCACGTAATATTTCGAAATTAGCCTTATCACCGGCACTAAAGAAACCATCGTAGATCATGCTATCAACATTGTTCGATTTCGGGTATTCACGTTCTACTTGATAAACACCCACAACATTCTCACGCAGTGTTGCGCTTTCTTTTAAACGTTTTAGGTTTGCAAGGCAGGCGTTGCGATCAATCCCTAAACGTTCTGCATTTTCAGGTAATAAAGTTTTAGCTGGTGCTAGCACTGGGCACTTGTTGATATGAATAAGTTTCAGTGGGATAGGGGCTAAGTCACCGAGATCTTTCTTTGGCGTATATAAACGTTCACGTAATTCATCCGCGCTTAATTCTAATAACGGCGTAATGTCTTGGGCTAAATCAGCCACGATAACGGCGTTGTTGTTGGTTGGATGCCAAGCCAGTGGGACTACCCAGCTAGTAAAGCCGCGATCGGCACCAAACATACCACTCACATGCACTAATGGCGTCATGTTGATGATATCAATCAGTGATTCTACTTTACGCTTGCTACGCAGGTTAAATAAGAAATCAAATAACTTAGGTTGTTTTTCTTTAACCAATTTAGCCATAGCAATGGTTGCATACACATCAGAGGTTGCATCGTGTGCATTAGCATGTTCAATACCATTCGCTTTAGTTAATAGCTCAAGGCGCATACTTGGCAGGCCGTCGTCATTTTCTGGCCAGACAATGCCTTCTGGACGCAGCGCATAACAAGCGCGCATCAAGTCGATAATATCCCAACGAGAGTTACCATCTTTCCAGGTGTGTGCGTATGGGTCGTAGAAGTTACGGTAAAAGATATTACGTGTTACTTCATCATCGAAACGGATGTTGTTATAACCAATGATACAGGTGTTTTTGAGGCTGAACTGCGCTTCAATACGTTTACTAAATTCTGCTTCACTTACACCTTCAGCTTGGGTCTTTTGAGGTGTGATCCCAGTGATCATGGCAGCTTCTGGCGAAGGAAGGTAATCATCTGATTGGCGGCAGTAAAACATATCTGGTTCGCCGATTACGTTAAAGTCCATGTCGGTGCGAATACCAGCAAATTGAGAAGGGCGATCCAGTGACGGACTTAATCCGAAAGTCTCATAGTCATGCCAGTAAAAAGTAGGCTGATCTGTTGCTGTTTTGTTCGAATTGTTATCCATACTACGCCTTGTTCTTATTCATTTTTATCTAATTAGATGTTTATTTTTTCTTGTTATGCTTAGTTGGTTCATAAACTTGCATTACAATTTACATCACGTTTAATTTTCGTTTCTAGTGATTTTGGAATGTCTCTAGGATGATATCCAGAGATTAATCTAAGCGAAGCGTGAGAGCAAGTTATTAAGCGTCGTAAAGCTATGTTTGATGGTAATGATCCGCAATCTTATTCAGAATAATCATCAATTCTAAATGTTTGGTTGTGAGATGTAATATATAGGAGCCTACGTTGGATGAATATTCTAATTTATTGGCCTAGTGTTGATGTGGCCAAGTGTTAATCGAGGGTACGAGTAATAAGCCGACGAAGAAAAGGTTCAGATTTTAAATTCCTGAGCAGTTAATGGATAAATCTAAGGTGTATTGGTAGCCAAAACTTTGAAGTACTTCGGGTGTGATTACGAGTGTCTTTATTGTAGGTAGGTGAGATCCTACTTTTATGTCGAATATTAAATATTCATAAAATGACTTATTTTCCAAGGTTGGAGGTTTACCATGTCTGCTGAAAAAAAAATCGATTACCCTGAATCCGTGACAATAGAAGAACCTATAATACCGGGTCAAGATGATTCACGCATTATTGAGCTTCCTGAGCAGGACGCTAAATTACTTTCTGCGAGGGATATTAATAGTAAAATGGGTGATTTTGAAATCCATTTTGACACGCTAACTAAAGATTTCTCTGAAGCTCAGGACGACTTGGGCGCCACTATTCGCTCATTACGAAGCCGTAACACCAAGCTTGATAAGAAGATTGAAAGTGTAGGTTCTAATTTAAGTCAATCTACCTTGGAACAAGTCAAGTTATCAGATGCTCTAGAACAGCGTATACAGGCTAAACTGAATGCGTTAACGGGCGGTTTTGAGGATGCAAATGAATCCATTATTGAGCAGGGTGAGCAGCTCAAGCGTTTGTTCTCGGTTCAAACTGCTTTTGAAGAAATGCAAAAGCGACTTGAAAAACATGCCGATGATAGCGATGAGGACCTACAAGCTCACACACGGGAATCCTATCAAAAAATTCAGGCGAACAAAGCCCATATTGAAGGATTGGAAGCGCAGCATCGAGATCAGAAAGCATCACTTGTCATATTATCCGAAGAACATAATGTACTGAAAGGCCAGGTCAACGATCTGGCTGATAAAGTCTATAGCATTGAGTTGAATGCGAGCAGTTTGAAACGCTACACGCGCAAAGGCTTTAAAATTGTTGCGGGTGTAGGCGCAGGGGTGACTATTGCTCTGGCATCTGCGATAACTTTGCTTGAACTGAATCCTACCGCCGTACCTGAGTTTGTAAAAGCTGAACTGTCCGAATTAACATTATCGTTATCGACACTTAATCATTCGGTGACAGAAATTAAAACTGAAACTGCACTGCAGTCCGAAATTCGTACCGAATTAATAGGTGATGTTGCAGATGTGAAGACAAAATTTGCTGAACTCGAAGCCAAGACTGCAACCATCGATGAACGACGTAGTGCAGAGGGCTTAGCATTACAGTCCCAGATAGAAAAGAGCACTGCTCAGCTAGGTCATCTCACAGCGACTCTTACATCGGTTCAAACGGGTATGGATGACTTGAAGTTTCAAGTTGAAGGCCCAGGAAATAAAAATGGAGCAGTAACACAACCGTTAGTACCACTCAATAATGTCGGCTGGATAGCCCAGCGTAATCCTGCTCATTATACGATTCAGTTGATGGGTGCTTATGACCAAAGCTACTTAGTTTCTTATGTGAATCAAAATGAAATAGGATTGAGTGGGAAATTGCTTTCTTTTAATAAGAGCCTGCATATTCAGCGTGATTGGTATAATTTGTACTACGGTGACTTTGCAAGTTTTACTGAGGCGCAGGTTGCAATGAGTGTTTTACCACTTCGCCTGAAAACGAACTACCCATGGATCCGTAATTTTGATTCGATTTTGAAAGCCGCAGCTAAGTAAAATTAGGTGGCAAGGAAGTACAGTAGGATCTTAACCTATGTTTGAGTTAAGCACAGATAGATAGCGAGTTATAATACTATCTATCTTGCTTCTCTATTCGTTAAGGATGATCGAGCAATCTAAAGTTCCAATTTTCGACGGTATTGGTTTCTAAGCGTTTGCTTGCTGTTTCACCCCATATAGGCGTAAGCGCTGGCATTTCTATCAATCGAATCAGGTTAGCTTTGTTTAATGGCTCGCTAAAGAATAATTTACATACTTGTTTCACTGTTGTTGCAGATTCAAGTCGTTTAATGCGGAGCAGTGCATCACTTTGACTGACTATGCCCGGTTTGATGACACGATATAACCAACCACATCGATTTAATGTTTGCATCTGAACTGAAATATCGGTGACATCCCAACGGCTGTTTAATTTAAAGCAAGGCAGGCGAGGTTGACTCACTTCGATAATAGCGTCACCCCATTGGTATTGATCTCCAATACAAACATTCTCTTCTGTCATCCCTATTGCGCTGATATTTTCGCCCATGCCCGGCGCTTCAAATCGTGGTTGCTTGTCATTGCGTGGTGAAAATACGTGCTGCCAAAATGAATAATGCTCGGCAGGGTACTGATGTAAAGCACGCTCAAGACCACCGTGGTATTTTTTATCGGCAGTCGTGTCGTTTGCGAGTCCAAGCTTAGAAAGATAAATGCCGGTATTGATCGTTTCTTTATCAATTGCAGAATCAAAACCGTAATGATGCTTAACCTGACCGATATAAATTTGAACCTTGTGTGTTTGAGGGCGGATTTGTAATAAAGAGTCAGGCATTTTCGCATTTCCTTTAATAAATAAAATTTAGTCTGGTCATTCTCACAGAGGCAATTCGAAACCTCAAGGATAATCAGAAAAGTCTGACATAATCGATTCTAGAATTTTAATCGATACTCATTAGGTTAAAAAATTATGTTATTATTTTTAGCTTTTTCGAACACTAAAAAATTAATTTAGTCTAGTCTAAATGGAGCTGAAACTGCACATTTATGAGTAATCACATTATTTTTAAGTTTTTTTCGTAAATATGCTTTTAATCTCAGCGACAAAGGTATAGAATCCGCCTCCTAATTTTTCGAGAAAGCTACTAAAATGTAGCTGGTTATCTGCAAGGTAGACAATGAGTCATTACACAGTTTTAGGTTTATCAACATGGTTCGAACTAGTCGAACGCATCGGCTCAGAAGCAGAAGCCAAGACGTATTTTTCAGAAACGAAACTGGTTGAGTATAACAACCGAACTTGCCTAGAGTTAATTGAAGCAGGTATGTTAATGCATTTGAAGAATTGGTTATCAGTACAATACCAAGCATTCAAATCAACGGGTGAACGCTTACGTCGTGAGCAAGTCTCACAGTCTACAAACTCTATCTCAAGTAAACTTTACTCGATAGAAGTGATTAGAACTCGTCCACAAGTGGGTGGGCAACAAGTACATCAACAAAGACAACACGTTGCATCGTCACAATTTGCGACAAGTCAGGTTCGTCCTGTACATGCAACTGCAACACCAGCTGCTATTAAGCTGGAAGTTGCAAAACCTGTTGTTGCGGCTGCACCAGTAGCGCCACCGAAACCACGTGTAATTACGTCAAAAATGCCAGCACCAGAAAAGAAACCTGCTGCTGCATCGATGGCTAACTTCTTTATGCGTCAGGTTCGTGCGACTAAATCTGAATTGGAAGATCGTAAGCACCATAATTAAGTGACGCTAAACGCGTACCTAAATATGTAAATGACTCAGTAGCAGGTATTATCCCACGACGGTGGAGGTAGAACTTGTTACTGGGTCATTTTTTTATCTGCAATTTAGCAATTTATTTCTAAGTGGTATCACTTTATGCGCATTCATAATGTTCATCGATTAGCAACCCAGCGTTTAGCTGACAGTACCAAACCTTTCAAAGCTCGTGGCGGCCGATTAATTCGTTGCTATTACTGCATGTTAGGCAAGCAATTTTGTATCTGTGAACACCAACCGTTAGTAAAATCGACTGCTGGCTTTATGCTGGTGATGTTTGATTATGAAATGATAAAACCGAGTAATACAGGCCGTTTGATTGCGGATGTTATCGAAGATACATTTGCTTACCAATGGTCACGTACAGAGCCCAATCAAGAGATGATCGATATCATTAACCAAGATTGTTGGCAGCCATTCATTATCTTCCCTGAAGAGTATGTGGTTGAGCGTGAGCGGGTACAAACAGGGCCATTAATAATTGAACCAGGTAAACGACCGTTATACATCTTATTGGATGGTAGCTGGCGTGAAGCGAAGAAAATGTTTAAAAAGAGCCCGTGGTTGGAGGATATTCCGGTGATCTCATTTGATCCTGATGTGGTTTCCCAATATCAAATCCGTAAAGCAGCAAAAGACAATCAGCTCGCAACGGCTGAAGTTGCATCGCTGGTACTCGGTCATCATGGTGAAACACGGAATGCGGATATTCTTGCTTGCTGGTTTGATGTTTTCCGTGAACGTTATCTCGCCGGTACTAAGCAAATTGACGTTGGTGTCGATGCCGCACTTAAACGTTTGCATACATTAACGGTTTAGTTGTTACCGAACAGAATGGTTGTATGCATGTTGAAATGTGTACAGCCAATTTTGATTCTTTTTGCCTTTCCTTGTTAATCCTCTTTTCTTCTTAATATGAATAGCCTATATTCCATTACTCTCGATTTAACCTTTCATGGATAGAGTATGCAGAGTAAAAATGAAATAACATTACCCATTCGCTGGGGAATTATCGGTTGCGGCAGTGTGACGGAATTAAAAAGTGGTCCTGCATATCAAAAAGTAGCGGGCTTTGAACTTTCGGCTGTGATGCGACGTAATCTTGATCTTGCCCAAGATTATGCCCTAAGACATAAGGTTGAAGCATACTCCTCAAATCCGGACGATATTATTAATAACGATAATATTGATGCTGTTTATATCGCCACTCCTCCTGACAGTCATAAGCTTTATGCCTTGCAAGTTGCGCAAGCAGGTAAACCTTGTTGTATCGAGAAACCGTTAGCACCAAATTATGCGGATAGTCTCGACATTTATAATGCGTTTAATGATAAGCATATTCCCTTGTTTGTGGCTTATTACCGTCGCTCATTACCACGTTTTAATAAAGTGAAAGCGTTGCTTGAAGCCGGTGCTATTGGCCAAGTAAGAACGATTAATGCATTTTTGAATAAACCAGCCAATGCATTAGATTTATCGGGTGAGTTTAATTGGCGAACAGATAAAGACGTTGCTGTTGGTGGTTACTTTGACGATCTAGCGAGTCATGGACTCGATCTGTTTGCTTATTTGCTGGGTGAATTTGATATTGTTAAGGGGCTTGGAACTAATCAGCAAGGGCTGTATTCATCGTTAGACTCGGTATCAGCATGCTGGCAGCATAAAAGTGGCGTGACAGGCGTTGGAAGCTGGAATTTTGGTGGCTGCACGCGGGAAGATCGTGTTGTGATCACTGGCAGTAAAGGTGAAATCCGTTTTTCTGTTTTTGATGAAGCCGCCGTTATTCTGCAAACACTTGCTCAACGCCAAGAATTTATCATTGAGAATCCTGAAAATATTCAACTCTATCATGTACAGAATATGCGGGAGCATCTTGTCAATAATATTAACCACCCATCTAGCGGTGAAACGGCCTTACATACCAGTTGGGTAATGGAGCAGATATTAGGTGATAAATAACCGCGTCGAATAAGAATTATTGGGTGTTATAAAAACGTAAAAAGGGAGGTAAGTGGTAAATTAGATGCATATCTAATTGTATATTAAACAGTTTTTATATTCTTACTTGTTGTGTTTTTGTGGTTTACCCTTGAGGTAGAGACTCATTTTATTTTAGAGTTCATCACATAAATACCTCTTTATTTCCATTTTTATGTCGTTTAGATCATATTTTTCATAAATGACATATTTGTGACATTTTATCTGTGTAATAGTCATGTCAAAATAAGACAGTGTGTTTATATTTGGTTACTCATGCCGTTTATATGGATAAATAAGGTGTCTAAATGGAATTTCCCCCCAAAGAAATCATGTTCGAATATGTGCCAACCACGCAGGAAGTGGAAACGTTATTACAACAAACGCCTGGTGCAAAAATCAACATTGCTAATACTAAGCATGCCTGTGATATAAGCCAAATCAAGCACCTGACACATTATGGCCATTGTATTAATGGTATTAATATCGAAATAGATATGTGTGATGAATCAGAACTAGAGCCTTTATGGTCATTCCTTGAATTGGATTTTTTACGCATAAGCTTTGTCAGTAAAGACGTGTCGGAAGATGATTTTAAAGGTTTTTTAACTTGGCTTGAAAATGCGGATAAATTGGAAGCGTTGTCACTCGAAACCCAACCGCTACATCATGAGAATGGACTACATTTATTGTCAATTTATTTTGCATCGTCTAAACAATTTCCAGTTTCTTTGTTTATCAAACATAAAGTGACGGCCATGGAAATCCCTGAATTACCGTCTTTGCAGGTGTTCCATAATGCTCGCATAGAAATGAGTATGGGTACATTTTAGGTGACGTAAAAATAAAGAGTGCAGGGTGATCGTAATTCTGCACTGTTATTATCTTACGACTCATGCGCCTCTAGAATACGTCGCATAAACGAGTCAAGTTGTTGCTGCTCATCTGGTGATAACACACTTAATATCTTTCTTTCTTTGTGATGTAATTCTGGCATTACAATTTCAATTAATTGCTTACCTTTACTCGTCAGTTGTACCAGTTTACTGCGTTTATCTTCAGGATTATCAACTCTTTCAATCAATTCTGCTTGGTTTAAGCGATTTAATACTTTAGATAACCCACCAGAGCTAAATATCATTGACTGATAGAGTGCTGTTGGAGACAGGCAATAAGGTATCGGGCTACGTCTTAACGTCGCTAACGCACTAAATTCTGAACGTTGTAAATTATGGCTTTTAACAAGCGCTTCTATTTTATTGTCAAATAGATTGCTAACTCGGAGTAAACGTAATAATGCGGGAGAAACTTTGTTAGCGCATTGAGGCCAGTTTTCATCTATTGCTTCAAGTATATTGTTAATGCTATTCGTCATTATTCACCCCTGTCTGTTTAATTGCATATATAATATATCTTGCCAGGAAGGTAAAGTCCAGCTACTATCTTTCCAGAAAGGTAAGTTAGAGGCGTTAAAATGACACAAAGCAATGGAGCTTCACTTACCACAAGTGAGATAAAAATTGATACGATAGATAATACCGGGAAAATGAATAAGACACTGATTGTAACGCTGGCTGCAGTATTTGCATTAACCCCTTTTACCATTGACAGTTATTTGCCTGCAATGCCAACCATGGCTAAGGTAATGGGCGTTGATATTTCTTTGATGTCAGTGACGGTAAGCTTATACATTTTTGGACTGGCTATAGGGCAGTTAATCGGTGGGCCCTTGTCAGATAAGAAAGGCCGTGGTTTTGCGATGATTGTCGGTTTAGCTGTGTTTGCGATTGCGAGCATATTATTAACCACTGCAAATCAAATTGAAGTTTTGTGGTTATGGCGTGTGTTGCAAGCTATTGGTGGCGGTATGGCTGTTGTTGGTGTACCTGCAACGATCCGGGATAAGACTAGTGGTAAAGAAGCCGCTAAGTTATTCTCGCTGATAGGCCTGATTATGATGATAGCACCTTCCATAGCCCCGACAGTGGGGACTATTATCATGTCGCTAGCGGATTGGCGTTGGATCTTTTATACACTTGCGGTCATGGCTGTGCTGGTGGCTATACTCGTTATGTGCTTTATACCTAAGCCAACGGAAAAGGTTACACCTGAACCCGAATCTTCAGAAATACAGCCAAAGTTCGGATTATTGTCGGTATTCAGTGAAAAACGCGCATTAGGTTTTATGGTTGCGCAAGCGTTTGCTTTTTCAGTGATGATGATATTTTTAACGAATGCGTCGATGATGTACATGGAAGTGTTTGGTCAAACGCCAAAACAGTTTTCATTACTCTTTTTCTTGAATATCTGCGGTTTGGTTGTTGTTAATCGTACAAATGCATTCTTATTATCGAGATTTGAACCTGAAGCTTTATTAAAAGCGTTTCTAAGCTTGCAAGTGTTTGGTGGCATAATATTAGTGACAGCATCTGTGCTTGTACCTGATGCTTTATATGTGGCTGTAGTCGGGTTTGTTATTGCTATTTCTGCAAATGGTGCGGTGATCTCAAATTCGAGTGCATGTTTTATGAAGAGTTTTGGGCGTAATGCTGGCTCTGCATCTGCGGTATTAGGAGCAACTCAGTATACAATCGGTGGGACTGTGAGTGCACTATCTGCATTTATAAGTCTGGGTTCAGTGCAACCCGTCGTTATCATGATGCTGCTTTCGTCTATGATAGCGCTTACGGGTGCTACAATTGCCGCAGCCTATTCTCGTAAAACTGTTTCATAACAACATTGAACAAGGGCTGATAAAGGAACTACCAGCCTCATTGCTTACAGTAGAAAAATAAATAGAGTGCTATTCATTCAGTAGCTGCGCGCATAATTTCACAAAGTCAGATGAGGTAACAATACCAATGACTTTATTTTGATTATCGATGACCGGAAGACAGCCAAGTTTATTACCAATAAAGTATTCAACAACAATTTTAAGCGGTTCATCTTCGGTTAGTTTCTGAAAGTCTGATTCCATTAAATCTTCGATTAACTGACCACGTTCTTTTCTTGCGAGTATGTCAGTGCCGTATTTGTTCATCATTGAAATGACAGTGCTGATCATTTTTTTGTGAGTCAGAATACCAACCAGTGTGCCATCGTCTTCAGAGATAACGGGCAAATGGCGTACACCACGGGTTTGCATGAGTTCATGTGCATCTTTTAAACTGGCTTTATGGCTAATACAAACAATATTGTCTGCCATTATATCTCTTACTTTCATACATTAACTCCGTGTTTTGTTGTATTGATTTATTTAGTATACCCAAATGTAAATAGAATGCGATCTTAAGATTAAAGTA
This sequence comes from Moritella sp. JT01, assembly GCF_001574435.1. GTDB lineage: Bacteria > Pseudomonadota > Gammaproteobacteria > Enterobacterales > Moritellaceae > Moritella. Next base: position 108,553 of record NZ_LOCN01000015.1, on the reverse strand, counting down.
AATATAAATTCGTTCAATTTATCAGTAAGTTAATAGCAATTATGTTGATTATTTAAATTTTATTTTAATCATTTCGAGTGAAAATTAACCAGAAAAATTAATTTTTAATTAAATATACATATTAACAATATAAAATAAATTTTACTGTTGTTTGCTTTGGTTTCAATAAATATAATGGCTTTCCGATCGAGCATGTAAAAATGTTAACCATTGTTTGGCTCTAATATTTTTTATAGTTTTTTATTGATTTCGCTTCGTAATGTAACAGTATGTCATTTCGGTGTTATTGTTGATAATTATGTGATAATTTAACCACTTATATTTATAGATGGAGTTAGTGATGAAGGGATCGATCCTTGAATTTGATATCGGAAGTAAGAACGGCGTTATTTCTGGTGAGGATGGATGTCGTTATATATTTAGTATCAATCAGTGGATGTACCAAAGACTACCTCAGGTAGGTCGTCGAGTTCACTTCACTTTAAAGTCCGGTGAACTTGTTTCAGTCACAATGACAACAGTGGGGAAATCAAAGAAAATGGGTGCGGTATTATTGGCTTTTTTCTTTGGCGCTTTAGGCTTCCATAAATTTTATTTAGGGTACCATAAACAAGGCATTTGCATGTTGGTGTTGTTTGTATTAGGTTATGTTTTTCTCGGTTTACCTTCGATGGTCATTGCGGTTATTGCTTTGGTTGAGTTTGTTATCTATTTGTTTAAGTCAGATGTTGAATTTGAACAAGAATATGTATTAGAAAGCCGTCCTTGGTTCTAGTTATCAGGGTTATCATTCAGCGGTTATTTTTTCAATAGTATGTCCAGTCAGAGTTCCTAATACTGTATTTTCACGCTTATCTGAACGTTGTTTTCGCACCTGCGATGCAACAAAATCTGCTACTTCATTTGCTTCTAATGGTTCTTTCTGCACCACTATTATTGGTAATGGTGCCGTGACTGTTTTTAATCCCGTTACTTTTACAATATTTGCTGCTGGTTGTACTTTGACAGGTCGACGAATACGTAATGCATGCTCTGGTGTCGTGGCTATTTTTTGATATAGCTGCGCGAGTGCTAATTGGTTATCTAGTGTCGCTCTTTCTTGTTCAACCGTGATTTGCGCTAATAACTTTACCTTATCAGGTTGGTGTAATGAATCTTTACGCTGCCAACTAAAACGCACTGATTTAACTAACTCATCGTCTACACAATGTATTTTCCGATAGAGATGTACAGTCATCACCCCTGGACAATTATCGTGTATTGCGCTGAATCGTGCTTGGCGTGTGTCATTCTCACTGACAACAGCATGTTCTATTTTCGCTTTGATCGTATTAATGGCATTAATTTGTGTAACGATTTTCTCTGTATTTTCGTGGTCTGGATGTAAATGAATAATACCGACATAGCGGCGGGCTGATTTTTGCGAAAATGGGTGTTTAATGTGAATGTCTTTAAAGGCTTCTGCTGCTAACTTCATTGCCAACATATCGGTCGTTAATTCGGGAATGATTTCGTTTATTATTGCTTGTTCTTGGCCTTTCAGTACCGCTGGGATCCGGCTAACTAATGCCTGCACAGGCTGTGTGTTTCCTAACAGTTTTGTTAATAGGTCTAAATCTGCGGTGAGTTGATCAAATAAGCTTTTAATATCAGTCATGTTTAATCCTAGTGTTAACCCTAATTATCGTTAATCACTAGCATAGTAATGAGTAGACCATCATGCAATAGCGTGACTAACTAGGTGATCGCTATGTGATCATCGCTGCTCATTCGTTGATCGATCTTGTTATGCTACCAACTTTTAAAGGTTTCAGTAAGCTTGGTTTTCTCTTTGAAATATACCGTTATTCAGTATTTATATTGTGATTGTTGACTTCACAATTCCTTTATTTTTATTTATTGACGTACTTGGGCTGTGTTCATACTCAAATATTATTATATAACAATAAAATAGCAGCGTTTAAGTCGGAATATGTGCAGAAATTTGGATGGAAATAGATGGAATTTAAAGAATGTTATTAAAAATAAAGTGAATTTTAAAAATGCACTAGTGTCAGTTAGTGTCAGTTAGTGTCAGTTAATGTTGGCTAGTGTAAGCGGGTTAACTAATGTCAGTTAAATCGTTATGTAATAAGCGGTTTAGATATTTTAAATACATTTAGTTATTAGCAATGAATAACTGAATTCCACTTTTTATGCTGAGTGTGAGCAATGATAAAGAATAATATAATAAAAAAAATGAATAGAATGACTGTTCAATTATTGATGATTATGGGTATTTTAATTTTAAATGTAGACCAAGTGAGAGCCGCTGGTGAAGTGTCTGGGATCACACAGATTAACGACGATGCGGTTGAATTCCACCTTGATAGTAATGACTGGGCTGATGTCCACTATAAGGTTAACGGCGGAAATCAAAGAAATATCCGTATGACGTTATCTGTGAATGGCAACAGATTTCAGTTAAACAATTTATCTAGCGGGGATTCAATTAGCTATCGATTTACTTATTGGGGAAGTGAAGGATTTGCGATTGTTACTTCCGTTCAATATTATACTCTCCAATCTGAACAAGCTAAAGATACAGACAATGATGGTGTAGTTGATAGCATTGATCAATGCCCGGCAACTCGTCAAGGAGCCACTGTTAATGACGTTGGTTGTGAACTTGATAGTGACAACGATGGTGTGGTTGATAGTTTAGACCAGTGTCCAAATACTCAAAGTGGTCAGGCTGTTGATACAAATGGTTGTGAAGTGGCTACTGAAATGACAGGGATCGAACAGGTTGGCTCAGATACTGTTAATTTTTATGTGAATAATAATGCCTGGGCTGACGTTCATTTCAAGGTCAACGGAGGAGGGCTGCGAAATATTCGCATGCTTGAATCTGGAAATGGTAATCACTTTCAGTTAAATAACCTGTCTATTGGTGATTCGATTGTTTATAGCTTTACCTACTGGACTGGAAAGTCTGCAACTGACACTGAAAGTAAAACTTATACGCTTGAATCTAGTTCTGTAAATGATACTGATGGCGATGGCGTAATTGATAGTATTGATTTGTGCCCTAATACTCGACCAGATGTAGTTGTTAATGAGGTTGGTTGTGAAGTCGAGCCTGAAATTGACTCTGATGGTGATGGTATTAACGATGCAATAGATCAGTGTGCAAATACGCCAATGGGTACTCCAGTCAATGAGTTCGGTTGTCCTATCAATGACGCTGATATCACGCCTTTATTTAATGCTGACACAGTATTGGAACCAAGTGTTATGTCAGAGACGAATAATGCTGTGATAACCCGTTTTTCAGATCGTGGTCGTGACCGTCACGCAAAAGAAGATCATTTCCAAGCATACGATCATTACCTTTCACATTATTGGACCCATAGAACGGCTCGTTTTAAATTTGTTGATACTGTCGCTAAAGGTGGCAGTGATATTGAAATCACTTTTGTTACAGAGTGGAAACTGGGCGTTAAAGAGTTTAGGGCTTGGTATAGAGGAATTGGCACTGTAGCCGAATATCATGGTAATTATGAGAATCATGTTCAAGAAATTGCTAATGGTACTTTCGATGATAATTTGGAGCTGGTAAGTAATGATGGAAACCAATATAAATATCGACTTACTATTGATCAATTTATCGCTCTTGATGGTACTAGAAGTGATTTAGCGTTAGGTCAGTATATGGAGATTGAAGTTAGTCAATTTCTTGATAATGCCCCAGAAGGTCGTGATAACTATTACGGCACAACTTACCTCTATCAAGTTGGTGCAGGCGGTATGGTTCCTTGGAAAACAGTGGGCGACTTTGCTGACCAGTCTTCTGAACGTGAAAATTCTAAACCTATTAATGAGGCTGCTTGGTTAGGTGGTAAAACAACGCTACCTTATCAATATAGTGCTGAGCCTGATAATCATTTTATGCAGATGGCGACAAATCTATCTAGCGTTAATGGCCAAGCTTTTGTTTTAGGCCGCCGTGTTCACCACACGAATATGAGCAGTGGAGAGCATGATGAGTCAGTAAAAAATGGGATTTTTGAGGAGCTTAAAAACAAAATTGGAACGCATTACGTTAATAACTCATGTTCTTCTTGCCATGCCAGAAATGGTCGCGCACCTGTTGCTGAAGTTGGTGAGACATTAGATAAGTGGGTGTTTAAGGTTGCTGATAGTGATGGTAATTCACATCCACTTATTGGTTCTGTACTGCAAGCAAATAATGTTGGCATTGCGGAACAAAATGGTGAAGGATCAGTTACGCTTGGTACTTGGAGTGAATCTAATGGTTTACGTTCACCAAATTATGCGTTTTCTAAAAATAAACCCGCCAAATTTTCTGCACGACTTGCACCCCAACTTGTAGGCTTAGGCTTACTCGAAGCGGTTAGTGAGGATGTCATTTTACAACGTGAAGATCCTCAAGATACAAATCAAGATGGTATTTCAGGTCGAGCTCAAAAGGTAACTGATCCCGTTACTGGCGAAATTCGTCTAGGTCGGTTTGGTTACAAAGCTGGAGCGTCTAGTTTGAAGCATCAAATTGCAGGTGCTTTAAATACTGATATGGGTGTGATGACGAGTGTGTTACCTAGGCCTGATTGTGGTTCGGAACAGACAAATTGTAGTAATAATCAAGGCGCTGAGCTTTCTGATGAGCATCTTGACAATTTAGTTAAATACATTGCTTTGTTAGGTGTTAGACCTCAGCGTGATATTGAGCAACAACAGGTCACCGTTGGTAAGCAGAAGTTCAATGCTATTGGCTGTGAAAGTTGTCATCGAGATACGATGAAAACAAGTTCATATGCACCATTTGCAGAACTTAGAGACCAAACTATTCATCCTTATACGGATCTGTTACTTCATGATATGGGGACTGGCTTGGCTGATAACTTAGGTGAGGGTCAAGCTACAGGAGCAGAATGGCGGACTGCGCCACTTTGGGGGCTAGGTCTTTCATCTTGTGTCACTGGTGGTGTTATTGACGTAAATCGTAATAAACAAGGCGGTGAAATTTGTTCGCCAGATGCAAGTTATCTACATGATGGCCGTGCAAGGACTATTGAAGAAGCGATTCTGTGGCATGGCGGTGAGGGTCAATTATCTAATGAAAATTACCAAAACCTATCAACGGCTGATAAACAAGCTTTGATTGCCTTTTTACGCTCTCTATAGTTAGCGTTAAATAACAGTTCAAAGCCACCTAATAATATTAGGTGGCTTTGAACTCGTTTACAGAGATTAATTCGTGTGAGGTAGTTCTAAATATTTTTTTGTACTTTCTTGCCAGCTAAAATTAGAATTTGTATGTTGCAGCAAGGTATGCCGAAGCAATCGTTACGTTAGTATCCTTAGCCTTTTTCTGTTCAAGTTTGAAAGAATCAGCTTCATAACCAATACGGAAACTTATATCTGAAAATGCAGCGGGTGTATATTCTAAACCAGCGCCCCAATGTATAGCTTTTGCATCTTTATCGTTGTAGATTTTTGCTGATTGACCGAGATCTATTGATGAAAGACCAATAGTAGCAAAAGGACGTAAACCGTTTTGGAAAGTGTAACCAAGATTAGCAGCTATAGAAAAAGTTTTTGGATCCCACTTATTCGATTTATTCGCCTTATTTAGAGTCATGCTACCATACTTTGTATATTGAGCTTCAATTGCTACGATACGGTTAAACTGGTAACCACCAATAAGTTTTAGTGTAGTACCATCTGCTTTGCTCTTAATCCCTTTTGCATCAGTGCCGATTGCTGATTTACCAACACCACCACCAAGGTAGAAGCCTGAAACATCTTGGTTTGCCTGAACACTTGTTGCTAATGAAAGCGCCGCTAAAGTACCTGCAACTATAATCGATTTCATGTCGTATTTCTCTATGTTATATAATAATTTATGGCCGCAATTATAGGGAAAATTCATTTTTAAACAATTCAATAGGACTGGTTAGTTGTAAGGTTTTGTCAGGTAGTGTAAAGGCTTGTATATCAATATACAAAGTTGAAATAGATCAACTTTTACAATGATATTTTGTTTAAATTCAAATGTTTACCGTGATTTTATGTTGTCGGTAATCATGCTGTATTCATACATGTTCATTTGGGTCGTAATTATAGAAATAGCTTATTTTTAAGTAACTTAGCAGCAGAGGCCAGTTGTAAGGTTTTGTCAGGTCATGTAAGAATATAAAGTGGAAATACATCAATTACATATAACCACTGTATAGCGTAGGAACTTACCAGGTGAACTGGATGTTGAAATGGTAGCTGTAGAAGATAGAAAAAACCACCGAGCATAGCAGGGTGGTTTAGACATTTATCACTGTATTATTCTGAAATCAGTTAGCCTATTCGTGTGCATAGAGCAGTTCTAGATATTGCTTTGTGCTTTCTTGCCAGCTAAAACGAGCGGATTTTGCGTTGTCTGCAATCTTAGCCCATGTTTTAGGTTTGCTAGCATGCAGTTTGATTGCATCGTTAAAGGCATTAATCAAGTTATCACTTTGTTTTTGCAGCGATGAACCGTTAAAACTAAAGCCATTTTCTAAATGCTGAACAGTATCTTTTAAACCACCAACAGCATGAACGAGACAAGGTTGACCATCTCGCATGGCTAGCATTTGGCTAATACCACAAGGCTCGAATGAACTTGGCATTAAGAACAGATCACCATGTAGATACATTTGATCAGATAATGTTTGGCCATAACCGTTTAAGAATAAGAAATTATCGTGACTTGCCATTAGCTGCATGAATTCAAATTCAATGCGTGTATCGCCAGAACCTAGAATGATCATGCGGCCATTCACGCGTGCAAGATCATCAAGTAACACAGACAATACTGTTTTACCTTGATAAGGCTGACGCAATAACAGTGCTTTTTGATCGGTTAAACGACCAATGCTAGTCACTAAAAAATCAGTAAAAGGTGCTTGGCTATTCCAGCTGTTGATCTGTTCATTCGCAAGGTAATGTACCGTTTTTAAATGTTCAGACTGTGCTAACCAGCGCTTAACTTGTTGCTGTGCAGGGGCTAAAAAAGTACTTAGTGCAGGTGGTTTAATGCGTTTTTTACTGACCGTGTCTGTGTATTCACAGCCATTTAAAATACCGACTAAACGATTTTGGTGTTTTGCGTTTGCCAGATCTTGCTCTAGTCCTTCACCACCAAAAAAACCATTGCTAGCATCGCTGGTGTGTAATACCTCTTCCGCATAAGTCGGTGATACCACATGGACTTTGTTACACAGATTGATACCAGCGCGCATTGGGTTATAACAGTGGTTATAACGCGGATCGCAAATGGTATTTTTATCAAAATTAAGTGTTGGGAACCAATGTAGTAAACTGGATTCATCGCCTGCAATTGGGCGGATACCTTGCAGGGCAATGTTATGCACTGTGTAAACCGAGTGAATATTAGCAAGTTCTTTATATTGCGGCGCGTATTGGTTTAATACGGCTATTGTTGCACTGTGCCAGTCGTGTAAGTGTAATACATCAGGTCGGGTGAATTTAGACTCGATAAGAAGTTGGCATACAGCAAGATTAAACAAGGCGTATTTTGTTGCGTCAGTAGCAAAAGGGCGGTTGCCTTCGTCATGACTATAAACATGGCCACCTTGACCAAATAAGGGATGTTGCAGTACAAATTGACGTACTTTATTTGGTGTTTCGGGTAAGAACAGTTCGAATAGGGTAACGGTTTCTGTTTGTCCTGAAAACTCAACCTTTACACTTGCAAGTTGGCGTGACTCAAACTTGTTCGCGTAATGACCATAATCAGGGATCACAACATCAACACTTACATCATGGTGAGGTAAAGCTTTTGGTAAATCCCGAACGACGTCAGCAACGCCACCAACTTTAGCACCTGGTATCGCATCATTTTCGGCGGCTATCATTAAAACGTGCATGAATAAATTGTCCTTAAAAGCAGAATATTAAAGTTGTCTTATTGAAATATAATCGTGGAATTAAAGAGACTTATTGTTATAAAACAAAAATAGCAATAAGTCACTTAGTTAAGTGACTTATTGCTTATAGAACATTGATTTTCAGTTATCGATTAAACGAGTTCTACAGTTTGTTTAGCGGCTTTTTCTCGTGCTGCTTTAGCGTCTTTTTCTGTCATTCTTTTAAGCATACCTGATGTTACCAAGGTGATTCCTTTCGCGGATACGCGGAAACCGTTTGCTAAGTCTTGCTCTTTATCATGGCCTACGATTAATCCGGCTGGTAATACACATTTACTGTCGATGATAGTGCGGCGCAATTTACAATGTTCGCCGATATTAGCCCCCGGTAATATTACCGATTCTTCAATTGTTGAGTATGAATGCACATGTACATTTGAAAATAGCAGTGATTTACGGATTGTTGAACCAGAAATAATACAACCACCAGAAACGGTTGAATCAACAGCCATACCACGGCGCACATCGTTATCAAAAACAAATTTAGCTGGTGGAAGTTGTTCTTGGTACGTCCAAATTGGCCAGCTTGAATCATAAAGATTAAGCTGTGGCTCAGGTGTAACCAGTTCCATGTTTGCTTCCCAGAACGAGTCAAGCGTACCTACATCGCGCCAGTACGGCTGTTGATCACTATTTGGATCGCTGAATGGGAATGCAAATACTTGATGATCTTCAATGATTGCAGGTATGATGTCATTACCAAAATCACGATCAGATGTCGTTCGCGTCGCATCTTTTTCTAGTTGATCAAACAAGAACTCAGTATTAAATACATAGTTGCCCATTGATGCTAAACACTGCCCTGGTTTACCTGGGATCTCATTTGGTTGAGCAGGTTTTTCGTCGAAACGCTTAACGCGGTTATCTCCGTCTACTGTCATTACACCAAACTGGCCAGCCGCTTCTTCTGTTGCGACTTCGATACAGCATACCGTCATGTCAGCCCCATTTTCCACGTGCTTAGCAAGTAAATCACCGTAATCCATACGATATACGTGGTCACCAGATAAGATCATGACGTATTTTGGCATTTCTGCACGAATAATATCGATGTTTTGAAATACTGCATCTGCCGTACCTGAATACCAATCGTTACCGTAACGTTGTGATGCCGGTAAGATTTCGACAGACTCAGATAATTCTTTCTTGAAATGTCCCCAACCACGGTTTACGTGACGGATTAATGAATGTGATTTGTACTGAGTTGCAATACCAACACGACGGATCCCAGAGTTAATGCAATTAGATAATGGGAAATCAATAATGCGGAATTTGCCACCGAAAAATACGGCTGGTTTTGCGCGCCAATCAGTTAACTCATGTAAACGACTACCTCTGCCGCCTGCAAGGATCAAGGCATAAGTATCTTTAGTTAAGTTACTAATATAACGATGTGTACCTTTTGACATATTACTTCTCCATAAGCTTGTGTCGAAATTCGGTTCAATTATTCACCCTTGAAATTAACTTTAAATCAATACCTTAAGTTATTTCATTGTGAAGGTAAGAGTAATCAAGGGCTTAATAAATAGTATTAAATCAAGCGTTCAGCGGTGTTAGCTTCCAAATATCTTGATTGTATTCATTAATTGTTCGGTCGCTTGAAAACGTACCACTTGCTGCGGTGTTCAGAATGCTTAATCGTGTCCATGCTTCTTTATCTTGATAGGCGAGGGCGGCTGATTGTTGCGCTTCACAGTAGCTTGCAAAATCATGGGCGACTAACCACTGATCATGCGGGTTTAAAATTGAGTCGATTAATGGTTGGAATAAACCATTTTCAAATAAGTTGAAATGACCACTGTTGAGTAATGCCATCACACTGTTGAGCTTGTCATCATTAGCAATGATATGCGCTGGATTATAGTGAGCACGGATATCGGCGATTTGTTCGCTGTGAGCACCAAACAAGAAGAAGTTATCTGCACCTACAGCATCACGGATCTCAATGTTTGCTCCGTCTAACGTACCGATTGTGGCAGCGCCATTCATCATGAATTTCATGTTACCTGTACCAGACGCTTCTTTACCTGCGGTTGAAATTTGTTCTGACAAATCGGTTGCCGCACAGATAGTTTCCATCGCTGTTACGTTGTAATTTGGTAAGAATGCAATACGTAACCAAGGCTGTGCTAGCGGATCGGCATTGATCGTTGCGGCAACGTTATTGATTAATTTGATCGTCAACTTCGCAATGAAATAACCCGGTGCCGCTTTACCACCAATTAATACGCAGCGTGGTGTCATACCTTCGGTATCACCACGACGGATGCGATCATAAAGATGGATAACATGCAGGATATTAAGCAACTGGCGTTTGTATTCGTGCATACGTTTAACTTGAACGTCAAACATCATGTTGGTATCGAATTCAACACCACACGCTTCTTTTACTAAATTAGCGAGTTGTTGTTTGTTGTGCTGTTTAACGTCTTGCCATTTGGCATGGAATTTAGTGTTGTCATAATAACGACGTAATTTACTGATTTCGCTTAAGTCACGTGTCCAGTTATGACCAATCTTGTCGCTAATCAGTTCGCTTAGTTTTGGATTACAATGTGCTAACCAACGACGTGGCGTTACACCGTTGGTTTTGTTATTGAATTTGCTTGGTGACAGCTGATAGAAATCATTGAATAAACCTTCACTCAATAACTGGGTATGCAATGCGGCAACACCGTTTACCGAGAAACTCCCCACAATTGCAAGGTAAGCCATGCGGACTTGTGGCTCATCGCCTTCTTCAATAATTGATAACGCACGTTGTTTATCAACATTACCTGGCCACTGACAAGCGACTTCCGTTAAGAATCGCGCATTGATTTCATAAATGATCTCAAGTAAACGGGGTAATAGGTGAGCAAATAAACGTACAGACCATTTTTCTAATGCTTCTGGCAACAAGGTATGGTTGGTGTACGCCATTGTAGACGTTGTTATCTGCCACGCGAGATCCCAATCTAGATCATGTTCATCCAGTAGTAAGCGCATAAGTTCTGCAACCGCCACACTTGGGTGCGTATCATTAAGTTGGAATATGTGGTATTTAGCAAAATCAGTAAAATCACTGCCGTGTACTTTTACCCATTCAGCAAGGATGTCTTGTAAGCTAGCAGACGTAAGGAAGTATTGCTGACGTAAACGCAGCTCTTTACCGTTTTCACTGGCGTCGTTTGGATACAGTACCATGGTAATTTGTTCAGCTAAGTTTTTACGTGCAACCGCTTCGGTGTAGCTACCAGCGTTGAATTCACCGAGATCAAATTCATCTGTTGCCGCTGATTTCCAAAGGCGCAGCGTATTAACGATACCGTTTTGATAACCCGGAACGGGCACATCATAAGGCACTGCGAGTACATCTTCAGTACCAATCCATTGATGGTGCGTGCGACCCTCTTTGTCTTGATAGGTTTCGACATGGCCAAAGAATTTAATACGGCGGTTATGCTCTGGCGCGGCAACTTCCCAAGGGTGACCATCACGTAGCCAGTTATCTGGGTGTTCTACTTGGTGACCATTTTCGATGCTTTGATTAAACATACCGTATTCATAACGGATACCGTAGCCTGTCACTGGTAGTGCTAAACTTGCACAACTATCGAGGAAACAAGCGGCTAATCGACCTAGACCACCATTGCCTAAACCGGCATCGTGTTCTGAATCTGCAATGGATTCTAATTCACAGCTGTAATGGTTCAGGCCTTTACGAACACTGTCTTCTAAATCAAGGTTTAGCACCGCATTACCTAATGCGCGACCCATTAAGAATTCTAATGAGATATAAGCCGCACGACGTGTCGGTTGCGTTTGCTGTCGTTTTTTTGTCGCGCGTGATTTTTCCATTAAGCGATCACGGATTGTTAATGCCAGAGCATGGTATAGATATTGTGGTGATTCACCCACTTCGTCACGACCAAGGGTATAATGGAAATGACGCTTTAAATCTTCAGGCAAAGTTTTGGCATTCACCACTGGCCCATTATCTGTCTCTAACGTACAAACTTTGTTTGTTTTAGATTTATGCTTTTTTAATGACATATTACTTCCTTTATTATGACATTTGGGCTAACTATTCTTTTATTGCTGTGGTTATTTTTTGCTATTCGTTTTGGGTGCTAAGTACACTGTTGATAGCGGTGGTAGCGCTATATAAATACTTTGTGTAAATCCTTGCCATTCAACGTATTCGGCTGTGTAACTCGCTTGGTTTGCAAAACCGCTACCGCCAAACTGAGTATCATCGGTATTAACGATAACCTCATATTCACCGAGACTCGGTACACCAATACGGTAGTTTAAGTGGCATGCCGGTGTCATATTCGATACAACGACAACATGTTCATCTTTTGCTTTGTTATAACGTAAAAAACTAAACACGGACTGCTCGGCATTACTGGCGTCGATCCAATCAAAACCTTGATGGTCAGTGTCTAACTCAAATAAGGCATGTTGATGACAGTAGCTGTTATTTAAGGCTTTTATGAGCGCTTGAACACCTTGATGCTCTGGTTGCTCAAGTAAATGCCAGTCGAGTGATTGGTTATGATTCCATTCCGCACGTTGGCCAAACTCACAACCCATAAACAGTAGCTTCTTACCTGGATGTGCCCACATGAAACCGTAATAGGCACGTAAATTAGCAAATTTTTGCCAATCATCTCCGGGCATCTTGTTAAGCAGTGAGCCTTTACCGTGTACAACTTCGTCATGGCTTAGCGGTAAAATAAAGTTTTCACTGAATGCATAAGCTAATGAAAAGGTCATTTCGTGATGGTGATGTTGACGATAGAGTGGGTCGCAGCTCATGTATTCTAAGCTGTCGTTCATCCAGCCCATGTTCCATTTATAACCAAATCCAAGGCCACCTTGGTCAGTGAATGCTGTGACACCTGGCCAGGCTGTGGATTCTTCGGCAACCATCATGATGCCGGGATGATTTTTATAGCAACGTTGATTTACTTGCTTTAATAATTCAATGGCCCCTAGGTTTTCACGGCCCCCATACTGATTTGGGATCCACTCACCTTCTTTACGGCTGTAATCGAGATACAACATGGATGCAACAGCATCAACACGTAGACCATCAATGGCAAAGTTATCAAACCAAGCAAGCGCATTTGAAATTAGAAAGCTTTGTACTTCGGCGCGATCATAATTAAAGATATGGGTTTGCCAATCGGGATGGAAGCCTTGACGTTTATCCGCATGTTCAAAAAGATGTGAGCCATCAAACTGTGCTAACCCATGGGCATCAGCAGGGAAATGTCCTGGAACCCAATCGATTAATAAACCGATGTTGGCAGCGTGACAAGCATCAACAAAAAATTGGAAGTCAGCTAAGCTACCGAAACGACTGGTCGGAGCAAACAAACCAACTGGCTGATAACCCCACGAACCATCAAACGGGAACTCACAGATTGGCATTAATTGAATATGCGTAAATCCAAGCTCTTTTACATAAGGCACAAGCTGTTCAGATAAGGCTTTATAGCTTAAAAACTGATTATTTTTGTCACGTTTCCACGAACCTGCATGCACTTCATAAATACTAATCGGTGCATTAATCGCGTTTCGCTCGGCACGTTGTGCCCATGCTTTTGCGGGTGATTTCTGCCATACACCAGAGGTGGCCTTCGTGGGGATACACGATGCTGTTTGCGGAGGTAACTGCATCGACGAGGCAAATGGGTCAGCTTTTTCTAAGCGCTCACCATTTTCGGTAATGATACTGAATTTGTAATTATTGTCGGTATCAGAATCAGCAATATCGGCAATGAATATTTCCCAGATACCTGCACCAAGGTGTTTACGCATTGGATGACGCGTTGGATTCCAATGGTTAAAATTACCGATCAAACTTACCGACTTTGCGTTTGGCGCCCATACCGTAAAACGAACACCTTCAACATTATCGGTGATAGTCCAATGTGCACCTAAATGGCGTTGGGCTTGTTCTAACGTACCTTCGTTGAATAAGTAGATGGCTTTTGGATCTAGGGTTGACGCAAATTTATAAGGGTCTTGCTCGTCTATGGTCGAAAATGGATATGCGATTGTGAGTTGATAATTAGCATGGTATTGTTTTTTTGACAAGCTAAGAACAAACAAGTCGCTAGTACCAACACGTTGATAACGCCGTTGGTGGTTTTTATCTTGATAAAATACCTGTTGCGCCCCGGGGATGAAAACTCTAAGTTCGTACTCATCGTTTGTGATTTTGTGTGGACCTAAGAAAGCAAAAGGGTCATAGAGTTTGCCTTGATTTAGTTCATCTATTTGATGACTGAAGCGTTCTTCAAGGTTTGGCATTTTTGTTGCAGTCGTCGAAATGTCAGTCATGATCCATCCTGGATTAAACGTATTGTTAGCTATCTATTAAGAACGTAACGTTGATACAACGCTATTTTCTGTACCGTAGGTATTAGGTAAATATAAATCGGCTTTGTGATCGTTATGCCATTCGTTACTATTAATTAAGTAGCGAAAATGAAACTGCTGGTTTGTGGGTAAACGAACCTTAGTGCGGAAAACGTTATCTTTTTTTATGTACTTCATTGGTATTGCTTGCCAATTATTAAAGTCAGCATGCAGTTCGACAATATCACTGTTAATTAATGATGTACTGGTATCGCAGGCGAATTCAAAAGTAACATCGGCCTCGGCCTTTGTTTTAAAAAAACGTTTTTTTAACATGTTATCTTCCTTGTCGTATGTCATCGGTTTAACAAATCAAACCTGTTTCGTTTACACGTTTAAATTAAGTTTATCTACCCAATGAGGTAACTATATGTGGGTATTATCATTAAGGTTTGATGTTAATTAAAGCTATTACTATCCGTATTGTGACGTACATCACCTTTTCTTTGTTTCATTCGTAACAATGCGTCATTTCTTATGCTTAATGAGGTTTTCAGGTATATTCTAATTAAAAACTAACCAATTAGTAATATTAATTGTCTGGACAGATGAGTGAGATGATATATATCAAGAATATGCTGACGAATACTTAACGCAGAGAAAATTGACGATGTTGATGTATTACGGGCTATCTACTTAACAAGCTAAATCCTTGATTAGACCAAGTGTTTTTTTTGTATTCACTTAGTCTAAAATTAGAACGGAAAATCATTTTGTTTGTAAGATTTGTAAGGTGAAAACTTAGCCGATTCAATATTCCTCGTTAATAGTCATTTTAACTATACAATGCCATCACAAAATATTTATAACATTATATGGATCATGAAACCTATTTCGTTTAGAACTTATATTTCTGGCATTTTCATTTTACTCTTTAGTATATTTAGCTTAACGACAATTCTGGCTGGTATAAGCCATATGGAATCAGAAAGAGAGAATTTCATAAATGAATATGTGAAGAAATATACCAGTAATTTGCAAGGCCAAATTAAACTTATTTCGATCCCTGCGATCACTTCCCTTGATATGTTGATAGTCGTTAACTTAGTTGAAAATAACGACAACGATTTAACATGGCTGGCGCCTATAGCGACTACGTTAATTAAGAACCCTTATATAACCTCACTTTATGCAGCGAATCAAACAGGCAAGTCGGTTTTTATTTATCGCGTCACAGAAGATATGCGTAGTTCTGTAAATACGCTGCCTGCTAATGCTGTATTCAGTGTTAACTTTAATCAGGTTAGTGGGAAGCAACGTCGTGTATTTTTGAATCAGGAATTAGAAGTTGTTTCTTGGGAGTATTATGACAATGGTGGTTATGAGCCAAGAGTTCGCCCTTGGTTTAAAAACACAAAACTTGATGGCAGTATTTTAATTTCTAAGCCGTATAAGTTTTACCCTTCCCAACATTTAGGTATTACATTTTCACGTCGTGCCTATGACGGTAAAAGTGTTGTTGGTGCCGACTTTGATTATAAGTCGTTATCACGAGTAGCTCAGGATATGAAGTACTCGAAACATGCAAAGACCTTCTTGTTAACCCCAACGAAAGATGTGATAGCCAGTAACATTGATATAGATAATGACTATTCACTAGAAAGTAGTGAACCTGGGCTAATGAAAGCGCTGGTAAACTTAGATCGTTTAGCCCCCTTTAATAATACGGTAATGCAATCTATTACTAATAACGGTCAACTATCACGGTTATTAATAACCCCGTTGAATGTTGGAGACGAACACGTTATTTATCTTGTTAACCTGCTTAAAGAACAAGATTTTTTAGCTACGTCAGCCTATTTTGGTTCTCACTTAAATGTTCAAAACATGCTGTTTTTAACGCTGATATTCTTTATTATTAGTATTTTGTCGACTAGGCGGATCGCGAGGCCGCTTATATATTTAAACAAATCTTTAACTAATATTCAAACATTTAAGTATCGCCATAAGAAATATAAACCATCAAATATTACGGAGATCGATCAACTTAATGAAACCATGTTATTGATGGAAAGCGTGCTCGTTGATTTCTTTAATAACCTTTACCATGTGGCTCGTTCATCTAAGCCTGAAGAGTTATCCGCTTCGATTGTGGAACAGACAGAAGTTATTTTATCTGCAAGTAGTTGCCAATTGTTCATCACTAATAGAACAAATAGACAAGAATTTCATCTCGCTGCTAATTCGGGTTCTATTCCTGAGTTTGAACTTCAGTCTTTCGCTCGTGAGAATAAAGACGTATTAGATAAACATGTATATAAAGTGTCAAATCAAGATGGCCAAATCATTTTTTCTGGTGGGCCGTGTAAAACAGGCTTTATTATTCCTTTAATGAACCGTAAAGAAGAAAATATCGGTGTTTTAGTTATCGGCTTTAAAGACAAAATCGATAAAACCGTCTACGATCGCATTCGTTTGGTACGAAATTTTATTGGTTTTAACGAAATAGTGTTAGAACATTTAGAGAAAGAGCAGGAACAGCAGGAATTATTCCATTCTTTTGTGATGATGACCGCGACCGCGTTAGATACAAAATCCCCTTACACTGGCGGTCATTGTCAGCGGGTACCGGAAATTACCAAATTAATCGCCGAGGCGGCTGAATCTGATACTGACCGATTTGCTGATTTTTCGCTAACCTCAAAAAGTAGGGAAGAGCTGTTAATTGCCGCTTGGTTACATGATTGCGGTAAAGTTACAACGCCTGATTATGTGATGGATAAAGCAACGAAGCTTGAAACTATTTATGATCGTATTCATGAAATACGTATGCGTTATGAAGTGTTAAAACGAGATGCTGACGTTGTATATTGGCAGTCGATAGCAAAGGGTATAAATAAGACTCAAGCGCAGCAAGTTTGTCACGAACTAAAAGCGGAATTAGATGAAGAATTTGCATTTATAGCAAGTTGTAACCCGGGTAGTGAGTTTTTAGCACCGGAAAAACAGCAACGCTTAGCCGAGATATCAAAACGTACTTGGTTAAGAACATTACCTGATGATATTGGTATATCTCAACAAGCGTTAGCGAAAAAGCCAGAGGGTTTTAATCAGCTGCCTGCCATTGAGAATGTGTTAGCGGACAAACTAGAACATTTATGTACATGGGAAGAAAAGCAAAAGCAGAATAAACACAGTAAACGTGATTTTAAAATACTGCAACCCGCGCACCGCTTTAATCGTGGTGAAATACATAACCTTATTGTTAAGGCCGGAACGTTAACAGAGGAAGAGCGTTACCACATTAACGATCACATTGTGCAAACATACATAATGCTGGATCAGATTATGTATCCTGAATACTTAAAGAATGTTCCGTTAATTGCTGGTAGTCATCACGAAAAAATGAATGGTGAAGGTTATCCTCTGAAATTAAAAGGGGAAGAGATCCCGATGGGTGGTCGTATGATTGCTGTCGCTGATATTTTTGAAGCGCTGACAGCATCTGACCGTCCCTATAAAGACGCTAAAAAATTAAGCCAAGCATTAAAAATAATGGCATTTATGGTAAAAGACGAGCACCTTGATCATGATGTGTTTGATTTGTTTTTAACAAAAGGCGTTTACAAATCTTATGCAGATGAATACTTAAAACCTGAACAACTTGATTTTGTTGATGTCGATGAGCTTAGAGCTATTTATATCAAAAGATAATCGATATAAATAGCTCCGATTAGCGATTTGCCACATTTGTAATTAAATAACAAAACACTCATAAATACCTATTTGTGAGTGTTTTAGTTGGTGTTATTGTTGTTTTTAAATTACATTAATGGCAGTATTTATCAATTTTTAATTATTAAACGCCATGTTACGTTATAAAATTACGTTCAAGTTCACACTTTTGATCTCCTTCATGTTACCTCATAATTAAGATTGATCTGCATCATTATTAACTCCTAAGTAATACCTCAAAATACCTACATAATAAATATATAGGAATACTTATGAGCAAAGTCAGACTGGTTATTATTGGTAACGGTATGGTTGGCCACCGTTATATTGAAGACTTAGTAGAAAAAGCTGAAATTGAAAATTTTGATGTAACCGTGTTTTGTGAAGAACCCCGCGTTGCCTATGATCGCGTCCATCTCTCGTCTTATTTCTCTCATCATACTGCCGATGAATTATCTCTGGTAAAAGAAGGTTTTTACGACAAGCATAAGATTAATGTATTAATTGGTGAACGTGCTATCACTATTAACCGCTCACAGAAAATCATTTATTCAAACTCAGGCCGTGAAATAAAATACGACAAATTGGTTATGGCTACGGGCTCAACGCCTTGGGTTCCACCAATTAAAGGCAACGAAAGTAAAGATTGTTTTGTTTACCGCACCATTGAAGATTTAAAAACCATTGAAGCAACGGCAAAGCGTAGCAAAAGCGGTGTCGTTGTAGGCGGTGGTTTATTAGGTCTAGAAGCGGCAGGCGCATTAAAAGCGCTGGGTGTCGAAACACACGTTATCGAGTTTTCACCGGTATTAATGGCTGAGCAACTAGATCGTGAAGGTGGCGAACAGCTTCGTAAAAAAATTGAAAAACTGGGCGTGCAAGTGCATACCAGTAAGAATACATTAGAAATTGTGGCGCAAGGTGAAACGGCACGTAATACCATGAAGTTTGCTGATGGTACCGAGCTTGAAGTTGATTTTATCGTATTCTCAACCGGTATTCGCCCACAAGACAAGTTGGCACATCAATCAGGTTTAGCAACAGGCCGCCGTGGTGGTATCACTATTTCTGACCAATGTGTGACGAGCGATAACGATGTGTATGCGATCGGTGAGTGTGCATCTTGGAACGAACAATTCTTTGGATTAGTGGCACCGGGTTACAAAATGGCCCAAGTTGCTGTTGATCATTTATTAGGTCATGAAAGTGCATTTGAAGGCGCAGACATGAGTGCAAAGCTGAAATTGCTTGGCGTAAAAGTAGGGAGTATCGGTGATGCAAATGGTCGTACGCCAGGTTGTAAGAGTTTCGTATACCTAGATGAAACAGAGGAAGTATACAAACGTATTATTGTTTCTGAAGACGGTAAGAAATTACTGGGTGCGGTATTAATCGGCGATACTTCTGATTACGGTAACTTATTACAACTTAAATTGAATGACATGGATTTACCTGAACATCCAGATAGTTTGATTTTACCGGCGCATGCGGGTGGCGATAAGCCAACAATGGGCGCAGATTCATTACCAGACACTGCGGTACTGTGTTCTTGCTTTGATGTAACCAAAAGTAAAATTGTTGCAGCAGTTGCCGATGGCCATACAACAATCGGTGAAATCAAAGCTGTGACGAAAGCGGGTACAGGTTGTGGAGGGTGTTTACCACTTATCACGCAGGTACTGAATTCGGAACTGGCTAAATCAGGCATTGAAGTGAAAAACCATTTATGTGGTCACTTCGAATATTCTCGCCAAGAATTATTCCACCTTATCCGCATTGAAGGCATTAAGACCTTTGACGAATTATTGACTAAATACGGTAAAGGTTACGGCTGTGAAATGTGCAAACCCATTGTTGCTTCAATTTTAGCATCCTGCTGGGGTGACCATGTATTAAGCCGTGATAATGTTGGTCTGCAAGATACCCATGATAACTTCTTAGGTAACATGCAAAAAGACGGAACTTATTCAGTGATCCCACGCATGGCTGGCGGAGAGGTTACACCACAAGCATTAGCGGTACTGGCAGATGTTGCCGCTGAATATAATCTGTATACCAAGATCACTGGCGCACAACGTATTGGTTTGTTCGGGGCTCACAAAGGTGATTTACCTACAATCTGGAAAAAACTGATTGCAGGTGGTTATGAAACCGGTCAAGCGTATGCAAAAGCACTACGCATGGCAAAAACCTGTGTTGGTAGTACGTGGTGCCGTTTTGGTGTGCAAGACAGTGTTGGTCTCGGTGTGTTACTTGAAAACAGATATAAAGGCATTCGTACACCACATAAAATGAAGTTTGGTGTATCAGGTTGTACGCGTGAATGCGCTGAAGCACAGGGCAAAGACCTAGGTCTTATTGCGACTGACTCTGGTTGGAACATGTATGTGTGTGGTAACGGTGGCATGAACCCGCGTCACGCTGATTTACTTGCCTCGGATCTCGATGAAGCAACGTTACTGCAATACATCGATCGTTTCTTCATGTTCTACGTGCGTACAGCAGACAAGCTACAACGTACGTCGGTATGGATGGATAACTTAGAAGGTGGTATTGATTACGTACGTGAAGTGATTGTTAATGACAAACTGGGTATCAATGAACAACTAGAAACTGATATCAATAAACTGATTAGTGAATTCCGATGTGAATGGTCTGAGGTAGTCGAAAGTGAGGAACAGCAAAAACGTTTCGCTCACTTTATTAATAGCGATGAGCAAGACAGCAATGTGCGCTTTGTGAGTGCACGTGACCAACATCGTCCTGCTTCAATTGCAGAGAAAGCGGATACTTATACAATCACAGTGGAGGAACACGCATGAGTAAATGGATTAGCGTTTGCCAACTAAACGATATCAACCCAAATACAGGTGTGTGTGCACTGGTTAATGGTAAACAAGTTGCGATTTTCCGTCCACGTGACAATGATGAGTTATTTGCTATCGACAACATGGACCCGTTTGCTAAATCAAATGTACTTTCACGTGGTTTAATTTGTGAACATGAAGAACAACTTTGGGTGGCAAGTCCGTTGAAGAAACAACGCTTTAATTTATCGACAGGGCAATGTTTGGAGAACGATGTTGTGTCACTTGCAACGTATAAAATCAGAGTGAACAAAGATACCGTTGAGATTAGCGATTAATTTTAAAAGGAAGTCCCTTATGTATGCAGATACAATTAAAAAATGCTCAGCCAACGCTGCCCGTATTGTAAAACTAGACAAGACAGATCCACTTAGCTTTCTTATCAGCGGTGCTATGGCTGGTGCGTATGTGGGTATTGGTATTATCTTGATCTTCACGTTAGGCAATATGGTTGATCCATCAATTCGTCCATTAGTGATGGGCGCGACATTTGGTATCGCCTTAACCCTCGTTATTATAGCGGGTTCTGAACTGTTCACTGGTCACACTATGTTTTTAGCGTTAGGCGCTAAAACAGGTGCCATTACTTGGGGTGATAACTTACGTATTTTACCAAAAACATGGTTATATAACCTGATCGGTTCAATCGCAGTGGCCGCGTTATTTTATTACGCGGGTGGCGGTAAATTATTAGGTAACTCAGAAAGCTTGGTACACAAGGTTGCGTTAGCGAAAACAACGGCACCGGCAATGGTTCTATTATTCAAAGGTATATTATGCAACTGGTTAGTTTGTCTCGCAATCTGGATGTGTCAACGTGTTGAAGGTTCTGCTAAATTCATCGCTATTTGGTGGTGCCTATTAGCGTTTATCGCGTCTGGTTATGAGCATTCAATCGCTAACATGACTATCTTTGCTATGTCTTATTTCGGTGATAGCCAAGAAGGATTCAACCTCGTTGGTATTGGCCATAACCTATTATGGGTTTCACTCGGTAATATCATCTCTGGTACTGCATTCATGGGGCTAGGTTACTGGTACTCAACACCAAAGGCAGAACGTCCGATGGTAAATCCTGTAGCAGCACAAGAAAGAACATCTGTACGTAAAGCTGCCAAAGCTTAATCTGATGTTTTTAAAAGGTTAGTTTAGAATTCTCGACATAATTATTGATAAACGCCTCCTTAATGTAAGGGGGCGTTCTTGTTTCTATTCATAGGTCGACCAGATCTAGAACACATATTAAACATCCAAAACGTGATATTAATCACCAATGTAATTACCAGTTTATAGGTATATATAAATAGAGCTAAAAGCAGTGGCTGTTGTAGTTTATTAATATGAAGAATAAAGGGTTATAAAACCCTGAATAAGAACACATAAAACAATAATAAATAAAGGACTAATGATGAAAAAATCAATTGGAATAGCTGCTTTACTTTTAGCTACCTCAACAGCTCATGCAAACGTACAGCAAAATTTTGATGAAGATCTAACACCTAAATATAAAGGTTTTTATGTTGGTGCCGGTCTTGGTAGTACCAAGTTAGATAGCAGTGACGATCTAACTACATCGCAGTTTGAAGACGATGGTCAAACAGTTAAAATATTGGCTGGTTACCAGTTCAGTAAAGTATTTGCATTAGAAGGGCAGTATACAAAATACAGTAAACTAGCTACTCCTGGTTATTCGTTATCACCAACATCTTTTTCGTTAAGCGCTAACCTTGGTTATAGCTTTGATAATGGTTTACGTCCGTTTGGTATAATTGGTGTAGCCGTGTTGGATTTAGATGAATCTGGGCAGAAATTTGAAGACGATAGTAGTGGCGCTATTCGTTATGGACTTGGTCTTGAATACGCACCGGTACAACTAAAGGGTCTTGCTGTACGTGTTGGTTATGAAGTTGATTTCTTCGCAATTGATTTTGGTAGTGTAACAAATGATTATACGCTTGACGCATTTTATGTATCAGCGTCTTATAAATTCTAGATAACCCTTATATTTGAAATTAGAACCAATCGCAGATGCGATTGGTTTTTTTATACCCTGTCGATAATCCTTACAATCATTATTTTATCAACAATAGTGTAAGACTTCTGCTGAAATGATCTGTATACCGTTTGTGTTTATTGTCATTAGATTATTGATGTGTAAATCTAAGCGCTTAGTACCATTTACTCATGAGAAAGGTTGATTTAGGCTTACTTTGGTTAGTATTAGTTAGCGTGGCTGTGTTATAAATCAACAATAATTTATTTGGTTAACATTATAATAATTAAAGGAATAATTATGAATAAAACAATTGGGCTGATGGCTTTAGTTTTAGCAAGTTCTGCTGCGCATGCGAAGTTAGTAACGACTGAAGACAATACTGCACAAAAATCTGTACCAGTGAAGGCACAACCAGCGCCAGTCGTAGTGCAAGACCAGCAAAAAGTGAAAGGCTTCTATCTAGGTGCCGGTGTAGGTAGTACTAAATTTGATAGTCTTGATTTTGATGCCCCTAATTTTAAAGAAGATGGTAATACGTTCAAATTTATAGCGGGCTATCAGTTCAGCCGAGTGTTTTCACTGGAAGGTCAATATACTCAATATGGTGACATTAGGAATGACAATAATCGTTATTCTTGGTCTCCGTCGGCTATTTCAATTGCAACTAACTTAGGCTACTCATTCCATAATGGGCTACGACCGTTTGGTGTGATTGGTTTATCTTCTATCGACTTAGGTGAGTCTGTTACTTATCCAAGTGATGAGGTTAGCGTTGGTGTTCGCTATGGCTTTGGACTCGAATACGCACCTGTCGCCCTTCGTGGTTTGAGCGCTCGTCTTGGATATGAAGTAGATCTGTTTGTTATTGATAATTACTATCGTTCAGATAGTTATACTTTAAGCTCATTCTATGCTTCCGTTGCATATAAGTTTTAAAATTAACTAAGTCTTTAAGTTGTGGCCAACTGTACATGTAGTTGGCTTTTTTATATGCAGAAATTTCCCTCTAGTTCTTAAAATCATTGCTTTACCGACTTTATCTGCAATCTTGTAATACTTCTGCTAAACTGCGCGGCATATCGTTTTTGTTGTTGTGTTTAGTAAGGTCATTATGGGTTTTTCTGCTTTAAATCTTAATCAAAATTTAATTAATACTGTTACCAAGTTAGGCTATGAAACGCCTACACCAATTCAATCTCAGGCTATTCCGGCAATTTTGGAAGGGCGTGACATCATGGGTGGTGCTCAAACTGGTACAGGTAAAACGGCAGCATTTGCATTGCCCATAATTCACCAGTTAATGGCCCAGCAGTTAACTGCTAACTCAACAGCTAAAAAACAAATTCGAGCTTTAGTATTAACGCCAACGCGTGAATTATCACAGCAAGTACACAAAAGTTTTGTTACATATAGTGAAGACAGTGAATTAACGGCTGAACTTGTTTACGGTGGCGTAAGCATTAACCCACAAGTTAAAGCGCTTGCACAAGGTGCTGACATTTTAGTGGCAACACCAGGTCGTTTATTGGATCTATTAGATCGTGAAACGCTAACACTTGAGTTTGTTGAAAAGATCGTATTCGATGAAGCCGACCGTATGCTCGATATGGGCTTTATGGAAGAAATTCGTCGTATCCTAAAACACCTACCGAAAAAACGTCAAACTATGTTGTTCTCGGCAACATTTGATGATGCAATCTTTAAACTAAGCAAGAGCTTATTAAACGATCCATTATTAATTGAAGTTGATACGCGTAATGCTGCAGCTGAACAAGTTGAACAGATTGTTTATGCTGTTGATACCGATCGTAAACGTGAATTAACGTCTTACTTGATTGGTTCTCGCAACTGGCACCAAGTACTTATCTTTACGCGTACAAAGCAGGGCGCAGATAGCCTAGCAAAAGAAATGTGCAAAGATGGTATTAAGACAATTGCTGTACACGGTGACAAATCACAGGGCGCACGTGAACGTGGTCTTGAAGATTTCAAAAATGGTAAAATACGCGCATTAGTGGCGACAGATGTTGCTGCCCGTGGTCTTGATATTGAACAACTTAAACACGTAATCAACTTTGAATTACCGTTTAAAGCAGAAGACTACATTCACCGTATTGGTCGTACCGGTCGTGCTGGTTTATCTGGTACTGCTACGTCATTAGTGAGCATTGGTGAAAACTGGTTGTTAGAAGAAATTGAAACACTGCTTGATACTCGTTTAGTGGCGCAATGGTTACCGGGTTATGAACCTGACCTGAGTAAGCCTGCTGATGATGGTCGTAATAGCGGCGGTAAAAGTAAAGGCAATAGCCGTACTGATGACAAACGTCGTGCTAAAAACCGTTCTTATGGTAAAAAAACAAATAATCGTGCGAAGAAAGACACTAAGCCAAATCATTAATTTGGATACTCTTTTTAGTTCATGAATGGCTAAGGTTGAAAGACCTTAGCCATTTTTTTACTCGATTTCTAACCATAACCTGAAAATGGTTTGATTGTTGTGATCCTTTGGCAGCTTGTGACATAGCGTCTTGCTCTAAAAGTAAGAGTTGTGATTTACCCCGTCATATTGTCCTTTCTAATTTAAGCTATAACCTCTATCTTTTAAATTTCAGCATAATCAGTCGATTAGGACTTATTTCCCAAAGAACCGGCCTATAATTTGAGACTAGGTTCTCAAATCGAAGGATATAACCCATTTATTGGTGGATTGAGTCGAAAAACTTGGCAAACTAAAGGTGCAGGGCTTATGTGCGACCGCTTAAATTTTGCTAGATAGCAAAAAAGAAACTAAGTCCTGATAAGGTAAAAATAAAAAGGATGGCAAGCATTTGGCTTTATATACCTATTGCTTTGCCGATGATAAGGAAATAAAAATGAATAAAATAATAAAACTCCCATTAATTCTAACGCTCACGGGCCTTTTGCAGGGTTGTATCGTCTCTGAACCGATTTCACATAAAGAGATTAAAGCAACTGAGAATAGTGCTTTTACAACAGATGGTCGCTTGTTTGTTGTGGGGGAAAATAGAGATAAAGAAAGTTGGATTTTTGAAATTATAAAAAATCATGATGGTTCATATACGCATACTCCCTATGTTAAAGGAACGGTTGATGGGACAGCGTTAGGTGGTATCAATGACGCTCCTGAAGGTGAAAAATGTACCTTTACTGGGTTAACGGCTAGTGGCTCATTGCTTTATGCTGCGTGCATTCAGACTAGTGGCTTATTAGGCTTAAGGACTGAAGCTGTTTCCTTATTCCAAGTAGAAACTACGCTAAACAGTGAAAGAATCAAAACAGGTCATATGACTGATAGAAATTTCATTCAAGGGGACGCTGAAAAACCGTTTGACCCAAACTGGTTTATGGCAAACGGTATGGCGGTTGATAGTGAAGGGCATCTTTATATCAGTAATACCAAGGCCTTTTTTGCACCTAACGGAGATACAATTTCGCAAGTCACGATCACAGACAATGGTGATACTAGCTTTTTGGACTTTAGCCATAAAACGTGGATCTCAGGAAACGAGATCTTTCCTAATGGTGTGCAAATAGAAGGGGATACTCTTTATTATACGGGTGGCTCAAATATCCTTAAAGCCAAAATAAATCCAAATTTTTCGGCGAGTGACGTAAATGTTCATTACAAGGGGTCAAAACTTGCGACCATTGATGATTTTGCTATTCATGAAGGCTATATAGCCTACTCTAAAATTTCTGTACCAGGTGCTGTTGTTATCTTGACACCAGCTGAATTTGAAGATACCGCTAAAAAGTATTCAACCATCCGCATGAAAGTGATACCGAGTAGTATTGTTTATCAGCCAAACTTACCAGAAGGTAACCCTTTATTTAATGAAGGAAATCTATTGGTGACGTCATTCTTTAGCGGTGGTCTCTATAGAATAGAGCAGTAATATACTCCTACATAATTGAAGGTTACATTCACTATATCGGTCGTACTGGTTTTATAGTACTTCGACATCATAGTTTGTATGAATGGCTAAGGTTGAGATACCTTAGCCATTTTTTGTTATATGAATTGTGGATGCTTTATATTATAAATGTAAGATATAGAGTATAAACCTATCGAGTTCATCTCCTGTTCAGTTTGTTTGGGCATACTCTCTATCTATAGTAAGATAAATATACAGTAAGGTAATTCCTTGTTCTCCTTCCTTTAACCATGAAGTAGGTATATGCGAGACCCAGACAAAAAGTTTTATAAATTAATGAACAAAGCATCGTCTCTTAAAGCTGACGGGCTAGCGAGTCTTGCTAAATTGCAGAATCGTTACTTTTGTATCGGCATAACGGGCTTGAGTAAAAGTGGTAAATCGACGTTTATCACCAGCTTAATTAATCAATTGATGCACCATGAAAATGCGAACCTCGCTGGTTTTTCACCAGTATTGAGTGAACGCCTTCTTGGTGTTAAAATGCACCCGCTAGCGGATGCCGGTATTCCGGTATTTCCGTATGAGAAGAACTACCAAAGTTTAACGCAAGCAGAAGCTAAATGGCCTGCATCAACCACTAATATTAGTGGTTGTTTACTTGAGCTAAGACTATCGCGTTCGGGACGACGTTTAAATCCGTTAAAAGCAGAACAGTTCTCTTTGTTTCTTGAAATCCGCGATTATCCGGGCGAGTGGCTACTCGATTTACCTTTACGTGAAATGAGCTTTGCACGTTGGAGCGAACAATGCCAAGCGCAGTATCAAGTATCACCACGACGGGCGTTGATGGGGGAATTGTTCGACGAATTAACACAGCTAGACCCATTATCAGCCGTTGATGACGCCGTATTGACATCATTGAACACCAAATTTGTGCAGTTTCTTCATGACTGTAAATACAAAAACAGCAGTTTAAGTTTGATCCAACCTGGGCGTTTTTTATTACCGGGTACGGTTGAGGATACAGAATTATTGAACTTCGTGCCTTTACTTTGCTGTCAGCAATACAGTGAAGATGTGCTTAATGGTGCGG
This sequence comes from Moritella sp. JT01, assembly GCF_001574435.1. Lineage (GTDB taxonomy): Bacteria > Pseudomonadota > Gammaproteobacteria > Enterobacterales > Moritellaceae > Moritella. The sequence goes on along the minus strand of NZ_LOCN01000015.1, from coordinate 80,615 downwards.
CTGACAACAGTTATTACAAGTATTGCCAACGTAATTATCAAGGTTATGTGAAGTATTTGGTTGAGCCCTTTTACAAAACATTCTTTAGCCGTATTGACCGACAATTAGTGCTGGTGGACGTGGTTAATACCTTAAATGCAGGGCCTGAATATCTTGATGATATGCGTCAGGCGTTAACCAGTATTACTGAAAGTTTTTCGTATGGTCGTCAAAATCGATTAGTGCAATTATTTAAGCCTAAAATAGACAAGGTTGTGTTTGCCGCAACTAAAATCGATCAAGTATTAGGTGAAGATCATGACGCGGTTCGTCAGTTATTGGGTGTCATTGTCAAACAAGCTTATAAGAGCGCGCAGCATGAAGGTGTACAACCAATTTGTGAAGCAACAGCGGCGGTTCGTTCTTCTAAAGAGATAAAGCATCAAGGCGATCGTGGTATAGCGGGACGCGGTGTGAATGGTGAACCGATTGGTTACATTCATCCAACCATACCAACGCGTATCCCCGAGGGAGAACAGTGGCAGCCATTTTTAGATTGGCAAATACCCTTGTTAAATCCACCACAAGGGCTGTCGTACAGTAATCAGGATGTATTACCACATATTCGAATTGATACTATTTTAAATGAATTAATAGGGGACAAATGCCTATGACCAAGCAAGTTGATAGCAGTATGACACGTAATCAGGGTAAAACCATCGATATGCAAGCAGAAGAGGCTGTGGTTACGGTGAGCCGTGAAGCAAAAATATTTATGCCCGATCTCGATAATGACTTGAGTAAAGTCCCTGCATCCATTAGCGCTGAAGATGTTGTTGATGATACTTACCGCGGATTAACGCTCGAAGCATTACCAATCAAAGGGTTAAAATCGTTTGTTATCGGTATTGCGAGTATCTTTGGTGTGATGTCGTTATGGCAAATCTATACCGTATTCCAAAGTGCCTTAGCCCTGCATTGGATCGCTGCTGCTGGCTTTTCAGGATTGATTATCATTGTTGCTATGTTGGCCTTACGTAGCGTATTTAGTTTTATGGCTGACAAAGAAAATATGGCTGCGTTAGCAGGGTTACAAGATAAGGCCGAGCAATTAAAAATGACCAATGATGTTGGTCAAGCGAAAGGCTTCATCGCTAAGTTCACGCAATTTTATAAAGGCAAACCACAAGCGCCACTGTTGGCTAAAAGCATTAAAACAATGCCCGATTATAGTAGTGATAAAGAAGCTATGGTGCATCTTGAACATGTGTTTTTAGCACCACTGGATAAAGAAGCATTACGCCGTGTATCTAAACACAGTTTACAAACTGGCGTGGTGGTGGCTGCGAGCCCGTGGGCAGCTGTTGATATGTTATTAGCATTATGGCGTAGTATGAAAATGATTGACGAGGTAGGGCAGGTATATGGTATGCGTCCTTCGTTGGCCAACCGTTACAAGCTATTAAAGAGCGTGCTGCGTTATTTGGCATTAATTGGTGTGAGTGAACTTGCGCTTGATGAAATGTTGCAAGAATTTGGCACAACAAGTTTAGCGGGAATAACCGGTGCTCGTTTAAGCCAAGGTGTTGGTGCTGGCGTGTATACTGCACGTATTGGTTTGGCTGCGATTACAGCTTGTCGACCGATCAGTTTTTCACCAGAAAATAAACCGAAATTGAAAGATTTTATAAAACGTATAATACAACGTATGAATGGCTAAGTATTCGACGGTTTATAGGTAGTTTTTCCCATGGGAGCATGTTTTTGTTAGTGTTGGCGCCAATCATTAATTGGCTTTATTAGTCCATGTTGCCAACTTGCAACATGGATCTGAGTTATTTATCATCAAGATAACCGAATTAAGAGTGAAAAATCCATGACACAGCAGAAAGTATCAACAGAAGTGTAAATTGTATACGTCTCGTGGGTATCAATGCTCACTGAAGAGTCCGAATTAATAATTACCCGTTGAATCGAATTATCGAAAGTAACCGTAATCAAACGGTTACTCACCTCAACGTATTTTGCATTTCCATAGTCACGACTAGACATCGAAAACGCTATATAATCACGGCCTAGTGGACTAGACTTGCATTCCAATTTTATCTCAGTCCATCTTGATTGGTCGTTGACTTCTAAACCCTATCCTGTGGTGATGGACAATTGGTATTAGTGTGGCATCGGAATTTCTCTCATATTTTGAAGATAAAAATCAGGTATAATATTAGGATGGAATTTATCGTCTAGACAGTCGAACGAATCTCCGTATGCATCATCCCCCTCACAATATTTCGGTACGCGCCAGAGATCTAAATATTCACGCTTCTGGTTATCTTCAATCTGTTCTACGAAGTAAAAGTTATTGCCTTTGACTACACCACCAACAGGGAAAGTAAACATTGCTTCATTGAGTGGGAAATCAGATACTTCGACACCATTAAGATTGTTGATTATTTTTAAGCTATAGTGTTCAACGTGACTGTCAATCAAATCAGATTTATTGATTTTGATTTCTTGCTTCGCAAACGCGAAATTGCGATAAACAATAGAACCACTATCGTGAATAAGCATAACGGTGTAACCCACCAGATCCTGTCCATATTGTCGTAAGTCAACGTCAGTTACGATACTCACAGCAGAAAAAAATGATTCCCACGGGTTTACTGATGAAGGTAAAATATCATATATAAAGAGGCTAAGTGGGTCTTTATTCGTCAGTAGTGAAATAGCAGCGGAACCTTCATCTGTGTCCATTGTAGTACTAATAGTGATTGGAAAAACTCGGGAATTAAAACTCGGCACGTAAATACAGATATCCTCAAGTGATACACCATTAGAAAAGCCCGAACCCGTAAAATGGTTGCTGTTACAAAGCTTTTTCACAGATTCGCCATATATAACTTTTGGTATGTGTTTAACTGTCGCGTTGATAGCACTGACCGCAGTAAACGTTTTTCCAATATGCGCGAGTTTAAAATTCGTTGTGACTGCTTTGTTCAATGCTGCTGATACTGGCTCAATAAATGTGATACCTGTTGGGCCTGTTAATACTTTGACAAGTGAATTGAATAGCCTGCGAATATTAGGCACAAAGCCTTTTTTTAGTGCATCTTTCCCCCAATCTTGGGTGTGAAGAATGGCTCTCATCATGTTCCACGATACTTGGTCTATATTAGCAGGCTTATTATCACGCTCTACTATATCTCTAGATACAAAGTTAGTACCGTGTGTTTGTACAATATATTGATGTAAGTAATGGATAAATTGAATTACTGATGTACTTGCGTATCTAGGTGTAAGATATTCCTTAGGATAAAGCAATTCAAACGTACCTGTGCCATCACCAAATTTGCTAAACCCAAAAAGTAAATATTCTGAGATTGCTATTTCGTCATACCATGTGGAGTCATGCTTGCTAATTTTTACAATAATATTCGTGGTACATTCTGCGCAACGTGTTAAGTCTCTAAAAACCCCTTTAAGTAAATCATCTAACTCTTTTTTACCTGACGTTGGCGAGAGTTGAAGTTCAAGGTATTTCTCGATGAACTGTAAAGTATTATATTCAATTTTCTCAGATTTTGTCGGAGGTATAATCACATGGTTAGGCCCGATCTTTCTAATTTTATAGTCGATAACGTCAACTTTATAGTCAAGCACTTTATCGATGTAGTCTTCATGCAACACTTGATTTAAACCTTTAAAATCAAGGCCTGTTCGACCATTATTATTATCGAGTTCCTGTTTTCGAATGACCTTACGTTTATTATTGACCCTTTCCTGCGTAATCGTGATGGTATCTTCAACAATAGGACTGATGTAGTGCGGGAAACCATGATGAAAACCCGCTAAAATAAAGCTTGTATCAACGGCCATTTTAAGTTTAATGTTTAAGTATTCTTTTTTACCTCCTGCGGGCGCAGCTTGATAAGCCGATAGTATGTTCGGTATTTTATTGTCTAAATACTGACGGCAAGTCTGTTCTTCTTGTTTATATGTTACACAGTGCCTAGAAAGTAAGAGCTGAAAGAGATATAGATTGTCATGATATTGCATTTCAATATTATTATAATAAGTCAAATTAACGACTGAAGAATGCTGAACTTCATTCGCGTATGTGGAAAGGCTGATAAACGACAAAGCTAGCCAATTAATTAGTTTCATTTTATTTTTATTTTTCCTTGGTGTATTAAAGTGCGGTTTTGGGTTTAAATTACCAGGAGGATGATATAGGGGTCTGTTGCTAGTTCAATACAATGGCTATCAAATGATTATCAAATTAATTTCAAGTGAATATCAATTTGATATCAAGTGATTATAAAGGAGCATTAGGCACGACAGTGAAAAATAAAGGGGTATGTTATCTAGTTGATAATATTGTTTTTTATTTTAAACCCATATGCATTACCTACTTTTTCTCGCTCACGCAGTACGAAACACACCTCCATCCATAATCATGGATGGGCTCAATTATTAAAGACCAATACTCTCAGAGCTATTGAAGTTGAAACCGTGATTAAGTTATTATCTTGCTCAATCCAACTCATGAGCGTAAAAATTCAGTTATTCCTCACCGGATTACCAACACGTCAAATATATCCGTCAAACGTGCAAGTCTCGCTTTGCAACATGGACCTGAGTTATTTATCATCAAGATAACTGAATTAAGAGTGAAAAATCCATGACACAGAAAGTATCAACAGAAGTGCAAACTGAATCGACACGCATTGCTAACGGTATTAAAAAACCAGGTCAAAGCAGAGAGCAGACTAAATTGATCGCGGCAGGTATTGAGAAGGGAATTGCTGAATACAAAATTTCCCTGATAGACACATATTGAAAAATAAATTGTCAATGGTTGTTGATCCAGATTGAGCGAAACGCGTAGGTTCAGACGCAAGGGGGTGAGCAATAATTTTTCACAATTGGAAGGATTGTAATACTAAGAAAATTGATGCTATTCATAACTAATTCCTCAATCACTCTAGACTGAATTAATGAAAATACTAGGTATCAATGAGTCGAATCATGGCTAAGGTGGATTCATGCAATCACGTAAATTTAAAAATGGACAATCTACCGCCAACGTCACCCGATAGTAGAAGCCGAGAAACAGAATACACAGATGAAGGATGTTCAGGTTTAAAGCTCATTGTTAATCGACAAGGTTGTAAGCGTTACCTGTTTCGTTACAGCATTAGCGGCACTAAGAAATCATTACAGTTAGGCGTATTTATATGCTGAGTACCTTAACCGCAACGCGTATAAATACAGATTCTACCCATAAAATGACGACGACACTTATAAACGAAAACCAAGTGATAGGCATCGAGTCGT
>NZ_LOCN01000015.1:74956-75154 GCF_001574435.1 Moritella sp. JT01 | reverse complement strand
AAGATGTGTAATGAATGTGGCTCGCTGTATTCAGGTGAGTGGTCATTAGCGATAAGAAATTGGTCGTGTTCGTGTGGTGCAACTCATGACAGAGATCATAACGCTGCTATCAATATTCACAATGAGGGGTTGAGGATAGCAGCTTAAATAATTTGTGGCGGTAGGTAGTACCGACACATTAAATGCTTGTAAGAGGTT
>NZ_LOCN01000015.1:0-74934 GCF_001574435.1 Moritella sp. JT01 | reverse complement strand
TCACAATGCTTAAACCGTTGACGACAAGAATCACCTTGCTTTAGCTGGGTGAGCTTCAATGATTAACTTTAACTTTAACTTTAACTTTAACTTTAACTTTGTATTGTTGGCGATCTTTAAATACGTCACTATCAATAACAAAGTTGGAAATTAACCTGACTCTTGTTACGCGGGTGTTATACTCCTTTAAAATTCTAAGAACCGAAGTAGCAATGGATTAAAACATTAATCATCGGTTTAATGTGTAAATGTAGATTTTTGTATAGATATCGGCGAAAAGGAATAGACAAATGTTTGACTTTAGAAGTGATACAGTCACACAGCCAACGGCAGAAATGCGCAGAGCCATGGCTACCGCCGTTGTCGGTGATGATGTTTATGGTGATGATCCTACAGTAAACAAGCTTGAAGCAATGGCGGCAGATCGTTATGGATTTGATGCCGCGGTTTTTTGTTCGTCAGGCACACAAGCTAACTTATTAGCTATTATGGCGCATTGCCAGCGTGGTGATGAATATATTTGTGGTCAAAATGCCCATAACTATCGTTGGGAAGGAGGCGGTGCAGCGGTATTAGCCAGTGTACAACCACAACCTATTGCTAACGAGGCCGATGGCACGATCTGCCTACAAGCGATCCGTGACAATATTAAACCTGATGATGATCACCATGCTAAAACCAAATTATTATCATTAGAAAATACCATTGGTGGTAAAGTTTTACCCCTTGAGTATTTAGCCCAAGCACAAGCGTTAGCATTTGAACATGGATTACGCATTCACCTTGATGGTGCGCGTGTTTTTAATGCCGCGGTTAAACTGAATGTCGATGCAAGTGAGATCACCCAATATTTTGATTCTGCATCTATTTGTTTATCGAAAGGACTTGCTGCACCAGTTGGTTCATTATTACTTGGCTCTGAATCATTAATTCGCAGTGCAAGACGCTGGCGGAAGATGTTGGGTGGCGGTATGCGTCAAGCGGGTATTCTTGCCGCAGCAGGTATTTTAGCCTTAGATGAGCAAATTGATAAGTTAGCGATTGATCATGAAAACACGCAATACTTAGCACAACAATTATTGACACTGTCTGAGTTCACTTTTGATTTAGACAGTGTGCAAACCAATATGATCTTTACTCAGTATTCCGGTAAAGATGGCAAAGCATTATCGGCATACTTACGTACTAAAGGCATCATTATTAGTGCGGGCTCTGCGATTCGTTTTGTTGTACACCAAGATATTACAGTCGACGCAATCGACTTATTAATTGCAGAAATAAAGCATTTTCATGCAATGTAAAACTAAGCCTTATTTCACGTAAATAAGGCAGATATAACATATAATTATTATAATAAAGGCAGTGTCGGAGTTATCATGTCAGATAAAACAACAGCAGTAGCAAATAAGCAAAAATTGAAATCAGATAAATCGAGAATACCTACAGGTGGTTTGGTTTTACGTACTTTAGCAATGCCTGCTGATACCAATGCAAATGGTGATATTTTTGGTGGCTGGATCATGTCACAAATGGATATCGCTGGCGGTATTTTAGCGAAAGAGATCGCACAGGGCAGGGTGGCCACTATTTCTGTCGATGGGATGACATTTCATCAACCGGTAGCGGTTGGTGATGTGGTTTGTTGTTATGGTACATGTTCTCGTATTGGTAATTCATCGATGACCATAAAGTTAGAAATTTGGGTTAAACCTGTGATTAATGCGCCGAAATTTAACTATCGTTATATTGTTACCGAAGCTACATTTACCTATGTCGCGATTGATGATAATGGTAAGTCTCGCCGTATCGAGCGTACTTGTGCTGTCGAATAATTGATATCAATAATAATACTTGATATATAAGCGGAATATTTTGTTGATAAGTATTCCGCTACTTCCTGTGTTCTGTTTCCTACCTTCATTGCTAAATTAAATGCACTAGACTCCGCTTGATATCGATTATTAACTCATCGACTAAGCTAACCACGGAGTTTTTAGCATAATAACAATTTAAGTAAACTTATTAACAATAGTGGCTGATAATTATTATCTGGTCTGACCTTGTTTGGTTTTATCGTATTTTATTACTATTATAAGAATGTTACTGTTTTTTTTAATAATTGCCTTTCTAAAGTTGAATTCCAGACTAACCTTATTTCTACTGAATTATTTTGTAATAACAATTTGTTTCTAGTTAGTTCTATAGTTGTTGCTAGGTATGTTTAATTTGTAAGCGTAGTTTCATGTGGAGAGACTCGCTTAGGGAGATCGGAAAATGGAATTATCTAACGAGTCGAATGCACTAGACGTATACATGTATCAAGTAAACCGAAGCAGTAAATTATTAACTAAAGAAGAAGAATATGAAACGGCGGTTGCTTCTCATGAAGGTGATGTAAAAGCCAGACAACGTATGATCCAATCGAATTTACGCCTAGTGATTAATATTGCCAAACGTTACCAACACACTTCATTACCGTTAGTTGATATTATCCAAGAAGGGAATACTGGATTGATCCACGCGGTCGAAAAATTTGATGCAACTAAAGGTTTTCGTTTTTCCACTTATGCCGTTTGGTGGATCAAGAATAATATTGAACGCTTTATTATGAACCAGTCACGGACTATCCGTGTTCCAATTCATATTGGTAAAGTATATAAACGCATTTTAAAAACCGCACGTGAACAAGAATTAGACTTGCAATGCAACCATGATGTGATGGCATTGGCAGAAATACTGGAAATGCAACACACACAAGTTACTGAAGTGTTATCCTATTATTTCAATGAAGCTAGTTTAGATAAAACGATCGTCACTGATCGTGATTCAAGTACCGCTTTGGTTGATATGCTGGAAGATTATTCTATTTGCAAACCGAACGATGAACTCGAAGATGCTGATACTTTATGCTATTTGGATGAAGTGTTAGGCCATTTATCTGAACGTGATAGAAAAATCATTGAATTGAGATTCGGATTAGGTGAAGAAGATCCACTGACTCTACATGTTATCGGCGAACGTCTATCCATGTCGAGAGAGCGAATTCGCCAAATTATCAATTTCAGCTTACAGAAAATTCAGCCTGAGTTACTGCAAAATACAGTACAAAAACAAGATTATCTCAATTAAATAATCGCCTTGCTGCTCACTAATTTTCTGTGTATATAAAAAGGAATATATTTTCAGCTATTATCGTTATCTTTAGTTTTTTTCTTTAGATTATGATAGCTTAGCCGAGTATATTCCTTCGCCATTTTAGCCCGTCCAGTAGTTACGACTGGTAGCATACTGCACTCTTTCATACATATGAGATATCAATGAGCACAACAAATCGTCCTCTGTATTTACCCTACGCTGGCTCTACACTATTAGAAACACCTTTATTAAATAAAGGCAGTGGTTTTAGTACAATTGAGCGCCAAAGTTTCAACCTTACGGGCTTAATTCCCCCGATGGTTGAGTCTATTCAAGAACAATCTGAACGTGCTTATAAGCAGTTTTCAGGTTTTGAGAGTGCGATGGATAAACACGTTTATTTACGTAATATCCAAGATACTAATGAAACACTATTTTACCGTTTAGTTGATAATCATCTTGAAGAGATGATGCCAATCATTTATACCCCGACCGTGGGTGCTGCGTGTCAGCAGTTCTCAGATATTTACCGCCGTGCTCGTGGTTTATTTATCTCTTACCCTGAACGTGAAAACATCGATGATATTTTACATAATGTGAATAAACAGAATGTAAAAGTGATCGTAGTAACGGATGGTGAACGTATTCTTGGGTTAGGTGACCAAGGTATCGGTGGGATGGGGATCCCCATTGGTAAGTTATCGCTATATACTTCATGTGGTGGTATTAGCCCTGCTAACTGTTTACCAATTGTGCTTGATGTTGGTACTAACAATGAAAAACGTCTACAAGATCCAATGTACATGGGCTGGCGCAGGCAGCGTATCGATCAAGACAAATATAATGAGTTCTTAGACTTATTTATTGATGCAGTCAAACGCCGCTGGCCAAATGTGTTATTGCAGTTTGAAGATTTTGCACAACAAAATGCAATGCCATTATTACAACGTTATAAAGATGACATTTGTTGTTTTAACGATGATATCCAAGGTACTGCTGCCGTTACATTAGGTAGCCTAATGGCTGCTTGTCGCGCGGCTAAAACCAAACTAAGTGAACAGAAAGTTACCTTCTTAGGTGCGGGTTCTGCAGGTTGTGGTATTGCCGAACAAATCGTTGCCCAAATGAAATCAGAAGGTCTCTCTGATAGTCAAGCTCGTGCACGTGTATTCATGGTTGACCGTTTTGGTGTACTCACAGACAAAATGCCAAATCTACTCGATTTCCAACAGAAACTTGTACAGCATCAAGGTTTACGTGACGAATGGGGAATTGACAGTGATGTGATCTCACTACTTGACGTGATGACACATGCTAAACCATCGATTCTAATTGGTGTATCAGGCCAGCCTGGTCTGTTCACTGAAAAAGTCATTAAAACCATGGCCGCTAACACGGAACGTCCGATTATATTCCCGTTAAGTAACCCAACATCACGGGTAGAAGCGACACCACAAGATCTGATCCGTTGGACTGAAGGTCGTGCATTAGTAGCGACAGGTAGTCCGTTCCCACCGGTAAGTTACGGTGATGAGTTGATCACTATTGCACAATGTAACAATAGCTACATTTTCCCTGGTATTGGTTTAGGTGTACTTGCTGCAGAAGCCACACGTGTAACGAATGCAATGTTAATGGCGGCAAGTCGTGCATTAGCGGATTGCTCGCCGCTAGGTCGTGATGGACACGGTCCATTATTACCGCCATTAACGGAAATTCATGCAGTAAGTAAAGAGATTGCTTTTTGGGTGGCTAAAACAGCACAACTGCAAGGTGTTGCATTACAAACATCTGATGAATCGATCCGTAGCAAGATTGAAAAGAACTTCTGGTTACCAGAATATCGTGAATATAAGCGTGTTGCTAACTAGTTAATACCCTAAATATGTAATGTTTACAGGTGTTCTCTCCTGATGTTAAAAAAAACCAGCTACTTTAGCTGGTTTTTTTTATCAAGCTTATTGGTTATATGTTGCAATAAGTCGTGCTGCGTAACAATTTTGCAAAAAATACTTGTGTATTTGCCATATACTTCTGGCTTGATCAGCTATGTTTAGTAGAATGCGTGGCGTTTCTCTATCAAATCGACATTAACCTTAGGAGTTGGCCAGATGACCACATCATTTTATTCGCAAATTCAATCTCAGCTAGAACAAACTAAAGCTGATGGCCTTTATAAAAAAGAGCGAGTGATTACTTCTGCCCAAAATGCCAACATTCAAGTGGCAGGTAATGAAGTTGTTAACTTCTGTGCGAACAACTATTTAGGTTTGGCTAACCATGCAGACCTAATTGCGGCTGCACAATCAGGTTTAGATAGCCACGGTTTTGGTATGGCGTCAGTACGCTTTATCTGTGGTACACAGGACAAACATAAAGAATTAGAAAGCAAGATCAGTACTTTCCTAGGTATGGAAGATACTATTTTGTATACGTCTTGCTTTGATGCAAACACGGGTTTATTCGAGACGTTATTAAGTGCAGAAGATGCCATTATCTCAGACGAACTAAACCACGCGTCAATCATTGATGGTGTACGTTTATGTAAAGCAAAACGCTTCCGTTACAAAAATAACAACATGGCATCTCTAGAAGAGCAACTTATTGCTGCTGATGCTGCAGGTGTGCGTCACAAGTTGATCGCAACTGATGGTGTATTCTCAATGGATGGCGTGATCGCGAATCTACAAGGCGTTTGTGATCTTGCAGACAAGTACAACGCATTGGTGATGGTTGATGATTCACACGCTGTTGGTTTTGTTGGTGAAGGCGGTCGTGGTACTCCTGAACATTGTGGCGTAATGGATCGTGTTGACATCATCACGGGTACATTAGGCAAAGCATTAGGTGGCGCGTCAGGCGGTTACACATCAGCTAAAAAAGAAGTAGTTGACTGGTTACGTCAGCGTTCACGTCCATACTTATTCTCAAACTCGGTTGCTCCTGCGATTGTTGCTGCATCAATTCGTGTTATCGATATGATGGAAGAAGGTCATGAATTACGTGTGAAAGTTAAATCAAACGCAGAACATTTCCGCCGTGAAATGGGCGCAGCTGGATTTATACTTGCAGGTGCTGATCACGCAATTGTCCCGGTAATGATTGGCGATGCTGCACTGGCAGCTGAAATGTCAGAGCGTTTATTAGCAGAAGGCATTTATGTCATCGGCTTCTCTTTCCCAGTGGTTCCACATGGTAAAGCACGTATCCGTACGCAAATGTCAGCAGCGCACAGCGTAGAACAAATTGATATTGCAATTGCCGCATTTACCCGTATTGGTAAAGATCTTGGCATCATCAAAACTTAGTATCATCTAAATAAGTGGATTTAAGAATATGAAAGCACTAGCAAAATTAAAACCTGAAAAAGGTATTTGGATGACAGATGTGGAAAAGCCAACGCTTGGCCACAATGACCTGTTAATCAAGATCCGAAAAACTGCTATTTGTGGTACCGACATCCATATTTATAACTGGGATGAATGGTCACAAAAAACCATTCCAGTACCTATGGTTGTTGGTCACGAGTATGTAGGTGAAGTTGTTGGCATCGGCCAAGAAGTTCGTGGTTTCACATTAGGTGATCGTGTTTCTGGTGAAGGTCACATTACGTGTGGTCACTGTCGTAACTGTCGTGCAGGCCGCACACATTTATGCCGTAACACCACGGGTGTTGGTGTTAACCGTGAAGGCGCATTTGCTGAATATTTAGTTATTCCTGCATTTAACGCATTCAAACTACCAGATGATATTTCTGATGACATGGCAGCAATCTTTGACCCGTTTGGTAACGCTGTACACACTGCTTTATCATTTGATGTTGTTGGTGAAGATGTATTAATTACAGGTGCTGGTCCAATCGGTATTATGGCCGCAGCAGTATGTAAGCACGTTGGTGCGCGTAATGTTGTGATCACGGATGTGAATGAATTCCGTTTAGACCTCGCTCGTAAGATGGGTGTTACACGTGCAGTGAACGTAACAACAGAGTCACTTAAAGATGTGATGGATGAACTGAAAATGACAGAAGGCTTCGATGTTGGCCTTGAAATGTCAGGTGTGCCATCTGCATTTAGCGATATGCTAGACAAGATGAACCATGGCGGTAAAGTTGCTATGTTGGGTATTCCACCAAATGACATGAGCATCGAATGGGGTAATGTTATCTTTAAAGGCTTAGTAATTAAAGGTATCTACGGTCGTGAGATGTTTGAAACTTGGTATAAAATGGCTGCATTAATCCAGTCAGGTTTAGACCTAACGCCAATCATCACGCACAACTTCCCAATTGATCGATTCCAAGAAGGTTTTGATATTATGCGTTCAGGTATGTCAGGTAAAGTTATCCTAGACTGGGATTAAGCAGATGTCGTAATGACATAATACTGTTGAAAGGGTAAGCCTGATTATGTCTGGCTTACCCTTTTTTATGCGCTGTATTTTTATTTTTCTTTATACGACTATTATAGTTATATCATGAAAGTGTTATAGTATAACAAGTTGTGTCTTTTATAGTGAATAGTAATTACAAATGACGATCCTTCCCTCTTCATTAGAGCCTTCTTTTTTCCAGTCCTATTGGCGCTACATCTTAGTGTACCTAACGGTTGCGGGCTCATTCATTGCGTTTTGGTATTATGATTCATCGCCGTGGACCTCGGCAGAGCATTATTATATAGAACAGTTTGCTAAATGTGTTTTCAGTGACTCATCGGCTGAAACCGAAACCATATTTAAGGATGTCACTATTTATCATGCTAATAGTATTTCGTTATTGATTAACACTGCCGATATGTCTATTAGTTATCATGACTCAGAGGTGGACTGTACATAAATTAGCGTCTCAATCTTTATACCATATGCGTATTGTGACGGGTATTGGAAATATTATACGATTGATGGTGGCTTTTGTTATGGTATTATCTTTATAAATTACACGCATTGTAGATATTCATGACTGAAGACATCACTGAAAACAGTAGCCCTTTAACCAATTTAGATATTAATTTAGCCCTTACTCCTGAGCAGATTCAAGCTGATGAGCGCTGGATGCAACACGCTATTATGTTAGCAGGGAAGGCCGAAGCGATTGATGAAGTACCTGTGGGGGCTGTCATTGTACTCGATGATAAAATCATTGGGGAAGGTTGGAATCAATCGATTCATTTACATGATGCGACCGCCCATGCCGAAATCATGGCATTACGTGAAGCGGGTAAAAAAATCGAGAACTACCGACTTATTGATGCCACCTTGTATGTCACGTTAGAACCATGCTCTATGTGTGCAGGTGCGATGGTGCACAGTCGAGTGAAACGTTTGGTGTATGGTGCGGTAGATCTGAAAACGGGTGCGGCGGGGTCAGTATTTAATTTGGTCGTTCATCCAAAACTAAATCATCAAATTGAAGTGCGTTCAGGGGTTTTTGCTAGTGAGACCGGCGCATTATTGAGTCATTTTTTTAGACGTCGCCGGAAAGAAAAAAAAGCCCTGAAGCTTTTACAAAAAGGTTAATCTCGTACAGCGGGCTGGCCGTTAAAGTTGGCCGCTTGTTCATTTTGTAAAAAGAATGAACGCTGGCGATTAAGTAGTGAACGGTTTATTCTTGAGCGTGATATTTGGCGTCTTGGTGTTTTAATTTTTAATTTTGCTCTTTTCTTTAGCATCTTGTTTTCCTTGATTTTCTCTGCCTAGTCCTAGGCGTTATTTTATCTTTATGTTCATTAACATACAGTAATATAAATAATATGCACATGAAACTTTTATGTCAGTTTTATGTGCATAGTGTGACAACAGATAGGTGCTATTCTGTATCTGTTGCTACCAGTGTTGGCCCTGTTTCTGTCGAAAGTTCAAAACTGACATCACGAGCAACTTGCTCCGTCATATTTATCTGTTCATCAAACCAACGTAAGCTATCATAATATTTACGAATATTACTCACGTACTTGACTGCCTCGTTACCTCGAGCATAGCCAAAACGCGTATATTTATACCATTTAGGCTGTTGTAATAGTGGAATAATCGCTTTTACTTCCGCCCAGCTATTTTCATTTCCGCCCAGTTTTTCGGTGATCTTTCTTGCATCGATTAGATGACTGTAACCTATATTATAGGCTGCTAATGCAAACCAGGGTTTTTCATGTTCAGGAATGGTACCAGGTAAACGCTTGATCAGTTTTGCTAAGTAGGCTGAACCACCCCGTACACTTTGTTCTGCATCAATACGAGAGGTGACACCATATTCTCTCGCGGTTGGCCAAGTAAGCATCATCATGCCACGTACACCCGTTGGAGAGCGTGCTTTTGGGTTCCAATGGGATTCTTGGTAGCTGACGGCTGCGAGTAAGCGCCAATCTAGTTCTCCAGCATATTGACGGAACAGTCCTTCGTATTTAGGTAATTGTGAATCGACGCGACGTAAGAAAGTGCGCGTATCGACAAAGTCAAAGGTATCAATATGACCAAAGTACTTTTCTTGTAGTTGCTCCATTGCGCCGCTGACTTGCTGCAAGGTAAAAAAGGCCAGTACGGCATTGGCGAAGCTATCATCGTTATTTTTTTCCATCAACCAGACAATATCGAGATCGTCTTCTAATACGAAGGCTTTATTCAGGTGTGGGTAATAGTACTGATGTTGAGATAACGAGGTATCATCTGCAATCGCTAATTTGATTTTCCCTTCTTCTAAATTGCTGAATAAAATCTCTTCGTCGGGGAAGGTTTTATAAGTTAGGTTTAGTTCGGGATAATCACGCTGTAGTTGTTGTACATATTCTTCATGGCTTGAACTTTTCACCACATAAATCGGATCGTTTATCTGTTGTAAGTTACGTGGTCTAAGACTGCCTTTACGATAAATGAGAAGTTGTTTTACTTGGTAGTAACTTGGTCCCATTCGATATTCAGTTAAGCGTTTTTCGGTACGTGTTAAACCACCCGCAGATAAAGCGATGGGTTTAACTTTCGTATTTTTACTTTCCAGCATACTTTTAAGTGAATGGTGTGGATGAATCACTAATTTAACACCGAGATAATCACTAAATTGTTTTAATAACTCATATTCAAGACCTGCTGGTTTGTTGCCCTCTAGGTAATAGTTGGCAGGACCATAAATGGTATTGATATGTAATTCTCCCGCATCTTGGATCTTTTCTAACTGAGTGCGTTCATCCTTTTCTTGAATGCAGCCGGAAACAACCAGGCTCAAAATAATGATTAAGCTGGGTTTTAAAAAGAGTTGTAAGCGAGCGAAAAATACCTGCAAGTAAGCACCTTTTTGTATGAAAATATAAATATACATATTGGATCTATCTTTATAGCGTTTTCATTGCCATTACACAACCGTTAATCACAATTTACTGTATAAAAAAACAGTACCAAGGGCCAAACCTTAAATGACAATGTTATCAATACTGTTAACGAGATAATCGACTAAGGATTGAAAAAAAAGATCAGTAAATTAACTTGTTGTTCATGTAACGCTATCGTTATTGTTATAATTTGCATATAATACTCGGGATTTTTCCCCAGTAACCCTTTTAGTGAGAAAAAGTTAATGCATATAATGCGAGGAGCGCCAGCGCTTTCTGAGTTTCGTACTAGCAAACTAGTCGAACGATGTAATGATGTAGGATTATCGGATATAACAATTTACGCGGAGTACATCCATTTTGTTGATGTAAAAACCCCGCTCAGTGACAAAGAACGGAGTGTCCTGGAAAAATTGTTGACCTACGGGCCAAGAATTGCAGAGCACGCTCCCGAAGGAACTCTCCTTCTCGTCACTCCTCGCCCCGGCACTATCTCTCCTTGGTCTTCAAAATCTACCGACATCGCAATCAACTGCGGTCTTTCTAACGTAAAACGTCTTGAACGTGGTATCGCGTACTACATCTCTTCATCTACACCGCTTACACCAATCCAACTACAAACTGCAGCAACACTTGTGCATGACCGTATGATGGAAACTGTGTTTGATTGTTTAGATGCAGCAGAGCAGTTATTTGTGCAAGCACAAGCGCGTCCATTAAAGTCTGTTGATATTTTAGAAGGCGGTCGTGAAGCCCTTGTTGATGCGAACGTTAAATTAGGTTTAGCACTTGCTGAAGATGAGATCGATTATTTGATTGCGAGCTTTACTCAGTTAAAGCGTAATCCAAATGATATCGAATTAATGATGTTTGCCCAAGCAAACTCAGAGCATTGTCGTCATAAGATTTTTAATGCAGATTGGACTATTGATGGCCAAGAGCAAGAAAAATCATTATTCAAGATGATCAAGAACACCTTCGAACAAACGGGTGATCATGTTTTATCTGCGTATAAAGATAATGCATCTGTAATGGAAGGTTCAAAAGCCGGCCGTTTCTTCCCTGATCCACACACTAACCAGTATGAATATCACCAAGAAGATATTCAAATCCTGATGAAAGTGGAAACGCACAATCACCCAACAGCAATCTCTCCTTGGCCTGGTGCCGCGACGGGTTCTGGTGGTGAAATTCGTGATGAAGGCGCAACGGGTCGTGGTTCGAAACCAAAAGCAGGTTTAGTTGGCTTTTCGGTATCTAACTTACGTATTCCAGAGTTTGAGCAGCCGTGGGAAACCGACTTTGGTAAGCCAGGTCGTATTGTTAGTGCATTAGACATTATGCTAGAAGGCCCTTTGGGTGGAGCGGCATTTAATAACGAATTTGGTCGTCCTAACCTATTAGGTTATTTCCGTACTTATGAAGCTGAAGTTAACAGCCATAATGGTGTGGAAATACGTGGTTACCACAAGCCGATCATGTTGGCTGGTGGTCTGGGTAATATCCGTGACCAACACATTAAAAAAGGTGATATCCCAGTAGGCGCGAAATTAATCGCACTGGGTGGTCCTGCTATGAACATTGGTTTAGGTGGCAGTGCTGCTTCATCAATGGATTCAGGTCAATCACACGAAGATTTAGATTTTGCTTCTGTACAACGTGAAAATCCAGAAATGGAACGCCGTTGTCAGGAAGTTATCGACCGTTGTTGGCAGATGGGTGAAGACAATCCAATTGCCTTCATTCACGATGTGGGCGCGGGTGGTTTATCCAACGCATTCCCTGAACTAGTACATGACGGTGGTCGTGGTGCTAAGTTTGAATTACGTGATATTAACAACGATGAACCAGGCATGTCACCGCTTGAAATTTGGTGTAATGAATCACAAGAACGTTACGTTATGGCTGTTGCGCCTGAAAATCTGGCCACATTCGAAGCGATTTGTAAACGTGAACGTACGCCATTCTCAGTGGTTGGTGTCGCGACTGAAGAGTTGCATTTATCAGTAACGGATTCGTTATTAGATGAAACGCCAATTGATATGCCAATGGAAGTATTATTAGGTAAAGCACCTAAGATGCACCGTGAAGCAACAACGCTAGTGACTGAAGGTGAAGCATTAGACTTTACTGGTGTCACAGTGAAAGATGCCGCTGAACGTCTATTACGTTTACCTGCAATTGCTGAAAAAACGTTCTTGATCACGATTGGTGACCGCTCGGTAACGGGTCTGGTTGCACGTGATCAAATGGTTGGTCCTTGGCAGGTTCCTGTTGCCGATTGTGCTGTCACTGCGGCAAGTTTTGATACTTACGCTGGTGAAGCAATGGCTATCGGTGAACGTACGCCATTAGCATTGTTAAACTTCCCTGCATCAAGCCGTATGGCCGTTGCTGAAGCATTAACAAACATTGCAGGAACAGAAATTGGCGATTTAACGCGTATTAACCTTTCTGCTAACTGGATGTCTGCAGCGGGTCACCCTGGTGAAGATGCTGGTTTATATGCAGCGGTTAAAGCGGTAGGTGAAGAACTTTGTCCTGAATTGAACCTGACTATTCCAGTCGGTAAAGATTCAATGTCAATGAAGACACGCTGGGAAGATAATGGTGAAAACAAAGAAGTTATATCACCATTATCACTGATTATTACTGCATTCGGTCGTGTGACTGATGTACGTAAAACAGTAACGCCACAGCTACGCACTGACAAAGGCGCGACAGACCTTATCCTTATTGATTTAGGTAATGGTCAAAACCGTTTAGGTGCATCTTCATTAGCACAAGTATACAAGCAACTGGGTCAACAGACACCCGATGTGGATAGCGCAGAGCAGTTGAAAGGCTTCTTCGATGCGATGCAAGTGTTAGTGAAAGAGCAATCTTTACTGGCTTATCATGACCGCAGTGACGGTGGTTTATTCTCAACAGTAACAGAGATGGCATTTGCTGGTCGCTGTGGTGTTGATGTTGAGCTTGATATGTTAGGTACTGATGATCTTGCTGCACTTTACTCTGAAGAGTTAGGCGCGGTTATTCAAGTTTCTTCAGCAATGAAAGAGCAAGTGCTCACAACATTAGCGGGCCACGGTCTAGCTGCATGTTGTCATGTGATTGGTTCTACAAATAAAGATGACATGATTCGCTTCACACGTAACGGTGACAATGTATTAGCGGAAACGCGTACATATTACCGTGCAATGTGGGCTGAAACAACGCTGAAAATGCAAGCGTTACGTGATAACCCAAGTTGCGCACAAGCAGAGTTTGATCTTAAACTTGATGTGAAAGACCCCGGTCTAAGCGCTAACTTAAGCTTTGATGTGAACGACGATATCGCAGCACCTTACATCATGACTGGTGTTCAACCAAAAATGGCAATCTTACGTGAGCAGGGTGTAAACTCGCAAACGGAAATGGCTGCTGCATTTGATCGTGCAGGCTTCGCTGCTCAAGATATTCACATGAGTGATATTCTAGCCGGTCGCGTTAATCTAGAAGACTTCGCTGGCTTAGTTGCTTGTGGTGGTTTCTCTTACGGTGATGTATTGGGTGCGGGTGAAGGTTGGGCTAAGTCAATCTTGTTTAACCCACAAGCACGCGATCAGTTTGCGGCTTTCTTCGAACGTGAAGATAGCTTCTCACTGGGTGTATGTAATGGTTGTCAGATGTTATCTAACTTGGGTGAACTTATCCCAGGTTCAGAATTATGGCCACGTTTCGTTACTAACCAATCAGAACGTTTTGAAGCACGTTTCAGCTTAGTTGAAGTACCGAAAAATCCGTCAATATTCTTAGGTAACATGGCTGGTTCAAGAATGCCTATCGCTGTATCTCACGGTGAAGGTCGTATTGAATTACGTGATGATGCACATCTGAAAGCACTGCAAAACAGTGGTACAGTAGCTCTTAACTTCGTTGATAACTACGGTCAACCTACGACTCAATACCCATCTAATCCAAATGGTTCGCCATTAGGTATTACAGGTCTAACGACAACGGATGGTCGCGTTACTATCATGATGCCGCATCCGGAACGTGTGTTCCGTACTGTGAGTAATTCATGGCATCCAGAAGAATGGGGTGAAGATAGCCCTTGGATGCGCATGTTCCGTAATGCGCGAGTGAATTTAGGTTAATCGTACTTAGATTAAGAGTACTTAGGTTAATTTTAAGTCACCTGTCACTCGGTTGATATGTAAATGAATGAAAGGTCGCAATTATTGCGGCCTTTTTTTTGCTTTCATTTTACTCGTGCTATATTGCTTATATAAAACAATGTAAATGCTTAATTATGCTATAGTCTTAAGCGTTTAGTGGATGTATTAATTAATATAGGAAGGGTAATGAGTCAGTCACAAGGTTTATTATTATTTAAGTTGAACCTACAGCAAAAATTTGCAATCGGCACGTTGAAAGTGCAAGAAATTGTACCCTCCACACGTTTGTATTCTTTACCCGGTTCTCACCCTATGGTGATGGGCGCTGCGACACTGCGTGGTCGGACAATTCCTATTATTGATATGGCAGCCGCTGTTGGCTATCGCCCAGTCAGTAAAGAAGAATATGACTCGTGTAATATTATTATCACGGATTGTAGCCGTCAGATAGTCGGTTTTTTGGTGCGTCATATTGATAAGATTATGAATTGCAGTTGGAAAGATATTTCAGCGCCAGATTCATCACTCGGCTGTAATATATATACCACGGGGGTAATGCAGCTAGATGACCAATTAGTGCAACTCATGGATGTTGAACGTTTATTAGCTGACATTTATCCTGATGACGATATTGAGTTACCCCAGTTTACAGACCTTGAACTTGAGCAGCTTCGTACCAAAGAAATTTTGGTGGTCGATGATTCGATGGTCGCACGTAATCAACTTGGTAGTGCGTTAGATGCCGCAGGTATTCATTATCAAGTGTCCAAAAATGGCCAAGATGCATTAGCTGTGATGCAGTCCGCAGTCGAATCTGGTAAGCCAATCGATGTTTTGGTTAGTGATATTGAAATGCCAGGCTTAGATGGTTATGAAGTTGCGTTTGAAGTACGTAGTACGCCCAACGTATCTGCAACTTATATTATTCTTCATACTTCGTTATCAAGTGCGATTAGCACTGAACGTGCACAGCAAATTGGTGCTGATGAAGCGCTGACTAAATTTGATGCAAGCGAGCTATTACAAGCAATTCTACGTGGAGTAAAAGGGCGAGATAAGGTTAGTCAGACTTAAGACGCTCGAATGCTAGGCACAAAAAAAGCGCTAACTATTAGCGCTTTTTTATTATTCGCTACACCGTAAAGTGCAGCGAATTATATTTGAATTAAGCTAACTTAGCTTAATTCACCACAAAAACGGTAACCTTCACCGTGGATTGTAGCGATGATCTCTGGCGTATCAGCAATGCTTTCAAAATGCTTACGGATACGACGAATAGTTACATCAACAGTACGATCGTGTGGTTTTAGTTCACGGCCTGTCATCTTCTTCAATAACATTGCACGTGTTTGAATCTTACCTGGATTCTCTACAAAGTGTAGCATTGCACGGAATTCACTACGTGGTAGTTTGAATGAATCATCCAGTGGACTAATCAAAGAACGGCTGTTGATATTTAAACGCCAGCCATTAAATTCATATTCTTCTACGATCGCTTTTTCTTCGTCTGCTACTGGGATTTTAGTAAAAGTACGGCCGAGTAGGTTACGTGCACGAATCGTTAATTCACGTGGATTAAATGGTTTAGTAATGTAGTCATCAGCACCAATTTCTAGACCTAAAATCTTGTCAACTTCATTGTCGCGACCAGTTAAAAACATCAGAGCTAAATTATGTTTGTCACGTAGTTCACGTGCTAACAGTAAGCCATTTTTACCTGGAAGATTAATATCCATGATTACCAAGCTGATAGGGTTATTGGTAATGATCTCATACATTTCATCGCCGTTACTTGCTTCATGTACTGAATAGCCTTCAGCTTCGAAGATGCTTTTTAGGGTGTTACGTGTAACGAGTTCATCTTCTACGATAAGAATGTTTGGGGTTTGCATAAACGTACCTAGTTTCGCTTTGGATCAAATAATGCCCAGATTATTGATATCAATGAATCGGGGAGTAAGAGTAATACATCCATGAAATATAAGACTATTTATCTAGAACAGCTGACTGTGGCAGGATATCTAGTTTTATGGCTTCCTTAACTATAGGATTATATGTTATTAACAGCAGTATAACAACCTAATGTAATTATGTTACGTAATAACTAAACGTGATTTGATATTTATCAAATAACCCTCATTGGTTATTTTTAGCTGAAATAAATATTGCCAACGATTAATTAAATAAATAATAGCGATATAACTATGAATGTAATAGTTCTTAAAGTTATATAAATCAAACTATTATATTATTATCTTATATGTTTAACATTATTTAAAGCTTGAGTTTATCGGACTAGATTCAGCTAAAATCTTTCGAATTCACCGAGGTATATATAAGATTAAAGATAAAAATTATTTTGATTAATATTTTTTGTTCGTTAATTTTAGTACTAAATAAACAGGTTAGTTATGGTTTATCGCACTTCTATTTTATGTTAGCGCGGTGTTTTAGTTTAAATTTACCCATATGTCAGTTGTTTAGATGAATGATTTTGGTTTATTAAAGTGTCCTGTTATTGAACTGGTTCTGTGTCAGTAAAAAATGTAATCAAATTACAAGTTGGTAAGTTTTATCTATAATTAATGATTAATGTATGTACTTTGTTAGTTAATTATAGATTGAAATAATTGATTTGCGCTAATATGTTAGCAGTTGTAGTAAGTATCGTTTCACGTAACATAGTTACTGGAATATGAGAGATATACAATAACAACTCTAAGGATGGATTATGTTAGACCTGTTACCTGATCTGTGTGATCAGCATTTTAATCAATTGTCTGTAATGGACCCTATTTTTCAAAGTTATGGTAAAGCGACTATTTTTAGTGGCCAAGCGGTAACGGTTAAATGTTTTGAAGATAACTCGCTCGTTAAAGAACTGGCTGGCACGCCAGGAGAAGGACGTATTTTAGTGGTTGATGGCGGTGGCTCAACACGACGTGCGTTACTCGGTGATATGATTGCCGAAGATGCAGTGAAAAATGGCTGGGCTGGTTTTGTTATTTATGGTGCCATTCGTGATGTTGCGACTATTAATACACTTGAATTAGGGGTTAAAGCGATAACGGCTTGTCCTGTTAAAACAGAAAAACGTGGTTTAGGTGATGCGGGTATCGATTTGCACTTTGCTGGTGTGAACATTGCCGAAGGTGATTATATCTATGCCGATTTAAATGGTGTCGTGGTGGCTAAAGAACCACTTCTTTAGGTGTCTGTATTCGCGGTGAAGATAGGGATGAGGTTAATCGATTATTAACCTCATCCCTTTTTATTTCCCTATTTCCCTACCTACCCATCTACATTACTTATTCATCTCGGATAAAACGTCGTGCTCGGCGATAAGGGAATACATCGCTGTATTTACCGTGATTAATATCGTCTTGTAGTCCCTTCCAGTAGTCGGCGTCAAGCAGCTCAGCATGGTATTTTTTAAAGAGCTTGTTAATTTCTGGTCGAGATAATAAGAAGGTCTCAAACTCCTCAGGGAATACATCGTTGGGAGCGACGGCGAACCAAGGTTCAGCCAGCATAATGTCTTCTGGATAGCGTGGTGGCGGAATGTAGCGGAAGTTAACTTCATGCATATACGAAATCTCATCATAATCGTAAAAGATCACGCGATTATGTCGGGTCACACCAAAATTTTTAAACAGCATATCACCGGGGAAAATATCTGCTGCCGCAAGTTGTTTGATGGCATTGCCGTATTCATCGATAGCGTTATCAAGCTCTTCTTCATTTGCTTGTTCGAGATACATGTTGAGCGGGATCATCTTACGTTCAATATAAAGATGTTTGATCACCACTTTGCTGTTGGTGATTTTTATAATTGAAGGGGCGACAGCTAACAATTCATCGAGCAGTTCTTGACTGAAACGATCCTTGGGAAAAGCAAAATTCTTAAATTGCTGGGTATCTGCCATTCGACCTACACGATCATGAGATTTTACGATCTGATACTTTTCTTTTACGGTCGCGTGATCGATTTGTTTGGGTGGTGCAAACTTATCTTTAATGAGCTTAAATACCACATCATAAGAAGGCAGGGTAAATACGCTCATCACCATGCCTTTAATACCAGGGGCAATAATGAACTTATCATCAGAGTTATCTAAGTGCTTTATATAGTGGCGGAACAGTTCCGTTTTTGCATGTTTTTGACAACCGATGGCAGAGTAGATCTCAAAGTTAGTTTTATGCGGGATCATCGGTTTTAAAAATTGCACAATGGCACCCGGTTCTGGTGCATAAACAAAGAAATAAGCACGGGCAAAGCCAAACAGAATACTGGTTTCTTCTTTTTCAAAAATGACTGTATCTAAATAAATCTCGTTTTCTTCGTTATTTAGAATCGGAAATACCAACGGGTACATATGTCCATCAGCAAAGATCTTACCCATAAGGTAAGCCCCTTTGTTGCGATAAAACACTTCGTTAAGCATGTGTACTTCGATATGCTCGGCTTCGGTGAGTTGTTTTGGCGCATGTTGGTTAAGGTAATCCACGACATTAGCAAGATCTCGGTCCAAGTTCTCCCATCGAGCGGTAAAGGTATAACCCCCAATGATCTTACGTAAGATCACCGAAAAGTTTCCTCCTCGGGTATAACTGCGATAAAAATTATTCGGATACCCTGGATCTCTAACGCGATTAGCATTAGTAATAAATAGTTGTTCTTTATATATATTGGTATGTTTAAAGACACGGCGATAAACAGAGTTAAAGAAGCTTTCGGCAATTTCAAAATTTGGGTAATGCTGTAATAGCGCTTCGTACTCCCGCTTAATCCCTTGCAGGAATACTTGGTCCGCTTCTGCTTCAGCCGCAAGATCTTGCATTTTCTGAGCGGTCTTACCGACGTGGTAATCATAAAGGCTAATACGTTTTTTCGCCGCGATTTGCACACCATGCCAATCCGCGTTTTCAAAACGTAATTTTGCACCACGCGTGACTTCTAAAAAGCGGCTATAAAAAGCATCAAATGATTCTAATAACGAACCCGCTATTTGTGCTTCTAAAACTTTTTCCATACAACAAATCCTTGGACTTAAAACAAGCTTAAATATCGCAATCTTTTTACATTATTTCAACATGTTTAAATCCTTTTATCAATGTAGAGTGAAACAACTAAATATATTTTAAACTTGATTTGGTTCTCATTTTTTGATATTGCTATAGGTATTGAAATTATTAACTGATTTATTAAATATTATTATGACTTATTGCTTAGCGTTCATTACCACCACGATTATTAACACTGTTATTACAACGGTGGGATGACACGTAGGGCTAAGACAGAAATAATAAAAAAGCCCGTTACCATTTGGAACGGGCTTTTTTGTATCTACAAGGAGCAAAGGATGCGAGTTTTAAAATTTGGTGGAACATCGTTGGCAAACGCCGAGCGATTTTCATGTGCAGCAGATATCTCTGTGAGTAAGATTGAGCAATCACAGGTAGCATTGGTGTTATCTGCGCCAGCAAAAGTGACCAATAATTTGGTTGCGGCTGTGCAACAAACGGTTCGTGGCCTTGATGCTGAATCATCACTGGAAGAAATAGAAGGGATATTTAAGGCGCTTGTTGCAGGCCTAAAAGTTCAATACCCTAATTTTAATGATGTAGTTGCATTAACGGAGGTAACCACATCATTAGCGACATTAAGAGAATACTTATATGGCGTAAAGCTGTTATCGCAGTGCCCTGAAAATATTGAAGCAAAGATTTTATGTACCGGTGAAAAACTGAGTATTGTTTGCATGGAGCAACTGTTATTAGCGCGTGGATTTAAAGTTGAAGTCATTGTTCCGCAAGACAAGCTAGTAGGAAAGGGCCGTGTATTAGAAGCCACTGTGGATATTGACGCTTCTCGTGCTCGTTTCGAACAAGATCCAATTAAAGCTGACCATATCTATTTAATGCCGGGCTTCACTGCGGGTGATGAAGAAGGCAATACTGTTGTACTTGGTCGTAATGGTTCTGATTATTCTGCAGCTGTATTAGCGGCGTGTCTGTATGCTGAATGCTGTGAGATATGGACAGACGTAGACGGTGTTTACGCTTGTGATCCACGCTTAGTAAAAGATGCCAAATTACTTAAAACATTAAGCTACCCAGAAGCGATGGAATTGTCGTATTTTGGCGCGAAAGTATTACACCCAAAAACCATTGCACCGATTGCTCAGCATCACATCCCTTGTCTGATTAAAAATACCAAAAATCCAGAAGGCGAAGGCACCTTGATCGGTGGCTTAGTATCGAAAACCCAGGCCGAAGTTAAATCATTATCAGAGCTAAGTGGCATGACCATGATTAACGTATCCGGTCCGGGTATGAAAGGTATGGTTGGCATGGCAGGCCGTATTTTCGAAACAGTATCGCGTGCTGGAGTATCAATTGCCCTTATAACGCAATCATCATCAGAATACAGCGTTAGCTTCTGCATCCACAGTTATGATGCAGGTAAAGCTAAACTGGCACTGAATAACGAATTTACTTTAGAGATCAGTAATCAGTTACTCGAACCTATCGAAATGCGTGATGGTTTAGCGATTGTATCGCTGGTTGGTGATGGCATGCGTAAAGCCAACGGTATTGCAGCGCGTTTCTTTACGGCATTAGCACAAGCATCGGTGAATCTTGTTGCCATTGCGCAAGGCTCATCAGAGCGTTCTATTTCTGCGGTTATTGATGAAAGCAAAGCCAATGAAGCGATTAAAGCCTCACACAATATTTTCTTTGGTAAACAACAATACATCGACCTGTTCTTATTAGGGTGTGGTGGTGTGGGTGCGGCATTAGTCGAACAAATCAAACGTCAAAAAGAATTTTTAGCAGAACGTCATATTGAGATCCGAGTCTGTGGTATCGCCAACAGTCGCCAAATGTTACTCGACTCAGAAGGGTTATCATTAACACATTGGGCTGATGATCTTGCTGCCAGTGATACTGAATTCTCATTAGCAACACTGGAAGATTTGGTTAAACACAGCCACATCATTAACCCGGTGATTGTTGATTGTACCAGTAATGATAATCTTGCCAGTCAATATGTTGACTTCCTTGGCAGTGGCTTCCACGTAGTTGCGGCGAACAAAAAAGCCAATACCATGAGTATGGATTATTACCACGAGCTGCGTTCAACGGCATTAAAAACCCGCCGTCGTTTCTTATACGATACTAACGTCGGTGCAGGTCTACCTGTGATTGAAAACCTGCAGAATCTATTAAGCGCGGGTGATGAACTGGTACGCTTTAACGGTATTCTGTCGGGATCTATGTCATACATCTTTGGTAAATTAGATGAAGGCATGAGTTTTTCACAAGCAACGGCACAAGCGCGTGACAATGGCTTTACAGAACCGGATCCACGTGAAGATTTAAGCGGCATGGATATCGCGCGTAAGTTATTGATTATTGCACGTGAAGCGGGCATGGATTTAACCTTAGAGCAAGTTGAAGTTGAAGAAGCAATACCTGCTGGTTTTGATGCAACGGGCACTAATGAAGAGTTTATGGCCAACCTACCAAAAGCAGATGCGTACTTTGCAGATTTGCACGCGACAGCTGCTGAAGAGGGCAAAGTATTACGTTATATCGGTCAGATTGAAGACGGTAAATGTAAAGTATCGATTGCCGCGGTACCAGAGTCTGATCCGTTGAATAAAGTAAAAGATGGTGAGAATGCATTAGCATTTTACAGCCGTTATTATCAGCCAATCCCAATGGTATTACGTGGTTATGGTGCAGGCTCAGAAGTGACTGCTGCAGGCGTATTTGCCGATGTATTACGTACCCTTAATTGGAAGCAGGAGGTTTAGTCATGAGTATAGTTGTATTCGCACCGGCATCGGTAGCAAATGTAAGCGCAGGTTTTGATGCATTAGGTTTCCCGATTGCTCCGATTGATGGTTCGCTCATCGGCGATAAAGTATTTATTACCGATGCTGATTCGGCATTTAGCCTAGCCTCTAGTGGTCGTTTTAAGCATAAATTACCTGATGATTACCGTGAAAATATCATCTATGATTGTTATCTTAGTTATGCCGCTGCGTTAGAAAATCGTGGTTTGAAGATCAAAAATATCGCCATGGAGTTAGAAAAAAACTTACCGATTGGTAGTGGTTTAGGATCAAGTGCGGCGTCAATTGTCGCAGGGCTAGAAGCACTGAATGCATTTCATGATAACACCCTCGATGAGCACGAAATGGTGTTATTAATGGGTGAACTTGAAGGCAAAATTAGTGGTAGCGTACATTATGATAATGTTGCGCCTTGTGCTTTAGGTGGTATGCAATTAATGCTGGGCGAAAATGGGATTGTGAGTCAATCTGTGCCTTGTTTCGATGAATGGTATTGGGTGGTAGCTTATCCGGGCATTAGCATTTCAACAGCTGCTGCGCGTGACATCTTACCAACAGAGTACAGCCGTGGTGATTGTTTAACTTATGGTCGCCACTTAGCTGGATTTATCCATGCTTGTTATAGCAAGCAGCAAGACTTGGCCGCTGCGATGTTGAAAGATGTGATTGCAGAACCATATCGTTCACAGCTTATTCCTAAATTTGATGAAGTGCGTGACTATGCGAAAGAGTTAGGTGCACTGGCAACCGGTATTTCAGGCTCTGGCCCGACGGTATTTAACGTGATGACTGACTTAGCCCAAGCTGAAAAGCTAAAAGCTTGGTTAGACGCTAACTTTATCCAAAACGATGATGGCTTTACTCACATCTGTAAACTGGATAAACAGGGCGCACGTGTTGTGGGTACTGCACTGTAATAAACAGTTAAAGGCTAGACCACAAAAAATAGCAAAAAATACTGCGTGTTTACGATAACAAGGGCTATATGCTCTTATCATGTCAAGGTCATCGTGATCACGCAGGTTACACAAATAATGTTTTAGGGAATGAACAACAATGAAATTATACAGCATTAAAGATCACGCAGAGACAGTTAGCTTTTCGCAAGCAGTAAAGCAAGGCATGGGTAAAAACCAAGGTTTGTTCTTTCCGAGTGAAATTAACCCAATCGACGATATCGATGCCTTACTAGAGATGAACCTAGTTGACCGCAGTCGTGTTATTTTACAATCACTGATCGGTGATGAATTTAGCGAACAAGAATTACATGACATTGTTGCAAGTGCGTTTAACTTCCCTGCACCAGTGACAAAAATTAATGACAAGATCAGCGCATTAGAACTATTCCACGGTCCAACATTAGCATTTAAAGACTTTGGTGGTCGTTTCATGGCGCAGTGCCTGTCGCGCTTAAGTGCGAATAAAGGCTCGGCGGGTGAAAAAATCACGATCTTAACCGCGACATCAGGCGATACGGGTGCCGCTGTCGCACATGCCTTCTATGGTATGGATAATATCGAAGTGGTGGTGATGTATCCAAAAGGTAAGATCAGCTTCTTGCAAGAACAGATGTTCTGTACGCTCGGTGGCAATATTCGCACCATCGCGATTGATGGTGACTTTGATGCCTGTCAGGCATTAATGAAACGTTCTTTTGATGATGCAGAGCTGCGTAAGGCAATTGGTCTTAACTCGGCTAACTCAATCAATATTAGTCGTCTAATGGCGCAAATTTGTTATTACTTCGAAGCATTTGCACAACTACCAAAAGCGCAGCGCGCACAAACAGTGGTGTCAGTGCCAAGTGGTAACTTTGGTAACCTGACTGCAGGTCTATTAGCAAAAACATTAGGTCTACCCGTTAAACGCTTTATTGCCGCGACGAATATCAATGATACTGTGCCGCGTTATTTACAAAGCGGTGAGTGGGATCCAAAAGCAACGCAAGCAACATTATCCAATGCGATGGACGTAAGCGTACCAAGCAACTGGCCACGTATCGAAGAACTGGCACGTGTTAAAGGGTGGGACTTATCTGAACTAGCGTCGGATTTCTTATCTGATGAAGATACCAAGCAAGCCGTTGTCGCGTTAGATGAACAAGGTTACTTATGCGAACCACATGGTGCGATTGCCTATGACCGTTTAAGTGCAAAATTGGGCGAAGATGAATTCGGTTTATTCCTATGTACTGCGCACCCTGCGAAGTTCAAAGAATCAGTTGAAGAGATTCTAGGTCGTGACATTGGCTTGCCACAAGAGCTGGCTGATTGTGCCGACAAGCCAAATCTATCTATTGATATGGCAAATGATTTTGCTGCATTACGTGCATTTTTAATGGCGTAGTCTAGCGCTAAGTTATTAATAATATTTATTTTTATAATTAAGGCTTTAATCAGGATAACTGATTAAGGCCTTTTTATTGCTGTAAATAGTAATTGATAACTATTTGCATTACCGTGTTCAAGTGGTTATTCTAGTTTTCATTTATGATTAATTGATGTTGTGTATTAATTCTTATGCAAAATAGTGAATATTTTGAAGCACTCTTTAAGTTATCTAAAAAAGTGACACCTTACTTATCTGGGCAGTTAGCTGCAGATACCGGAGAAGGGCTCCACATTTATCGTAATAACAGTGATGCGATTCAACAGCTTTATTCACAATTGTCCCTGTCGTCAGCAGAAGCTGGAAAGGCTTATTGGCTAACACGCACCTGGGACCTTCTTTGCTGGCAGCCTATCTATATTGCTTTTATTGCTGTGTATCAATTAAAAGCGATACCTGATATCAAAAACGTGAGTCAATCTATTCAATCAGGGTTTATTTCTGGATTTACGTTTCATACATCGGATCTTATCTTTGGCTCTAACGAAGCGCTGATCTCATCGATTGGATTGCAATTAAGCGTGCTATTTGAGTCATATCGAGAAGAGGTATCCCAATGGACACGTATTCGCCCCGGATTCACCAAACACTTAATTGCCGATGGCTTACTCAATTGCATTATAAAACTGCAAGCACAGGCTCCCGCGTTATCTAATGCGTATTTTCTGACGCAAGCTAAGTTGTGGTTAGCTGCTTTTGAGTTGCCAGATAAGCATTTATCCGGCTTGCAAATTGACCTTACTACCAACAAGCTAAAATTGATTCGTACCAGCTGCTGCTTAGTTTATAAATGTGAAGGTCGCAATCTATGTGCAGATTGCCCGCGTCACCCGAGTAATAAGCGTTAATTTGAGTATTCTTTACTGTCTACTATTTTTTTGAAGGCGGGTATAAATGCAATCGCTATAATGCTACTCGATAATATAATACAAATATAAATAGGGGGGTAGGCTGAAAGAGTTAGTATATCCTACTAATTATCAATCGTAATGAAAACAATTATCATTACCAGCTATTTATGTTAGAGTTCAGTCAATCATTTATTAATAAATAGCTTACTTCATTTTATGTATCAACTTATCGATGCGTCGTTTGAAATTGACGGGAAACCGATCCTGCACTCAACGAATTTGGTCTTTACTAAAGGTAAAGTCACGACCTTACTTGGTCATAATGGCTGTGGTAAATCGACGCTCATTAAATTACTCAGTCGTCAGAATTCCCCGACTCAAGGCCGTGTACTGTTTGATAATCAAGCCGTTCATCATTTATCTCATCAAGATTTTGCGCTTAATGTTGCTTATTTGCCGCAACACCCACCAATCACAGATGGCGTTACTGTTCGAGAATTAGTGTGCTTTGGTCGATATCCGTGGAAAGGGGCATTTGGCCGATATAGCAAAAAAGATCACCAGCTGGTGGATGATGCGATAGAGAAAGTAGGGCTAAGTGCGTTTAGCGAGCGCTTTGTTGCTACCTTGTCTGGTGGCGAACGTCAAAGAGCATGGGTGGCGATGTTATTGGCTCAACAAAGTCAGTGTATTTTGCTTGATGAGCCTACGTCTGCTCTGGATGTTGCACACCAATATGAATTATTATCCCTGATCCGAAATTTGAATGAAACCTTAGGATTAACCGTCATTATGGTGCTTCATGACATCAATATGGCAGCAAAATTTAGCGACCAACTCATTGCTTTACATTCAGGGAAGGTGATTGCACAAGGTACGCCTAGTGAGTTAATGACTCCAGCGGTATTACAAAAAATATACGGGATGGAATTGGCTTTGTTTGCGCATCCGCAAACGGGTCAGCAGATAAGTTATATCCCTTAATCTCACGTCTTTAACCCTCATGCTTTAATAGAGTATAAACATGGACGAACAGCTAGGAATACTCCCTTGAATAAAATTATTGGTTTCATTATTACCTTATGTATTTTTTCGGTTCAGGCTGTAGAAATTAAGCATGAACTTGGTATTACTCACTTTGAAAAAACGCCACAGACAGTAGTGGCGTTAGATTGGGCGTTAGCCGAAACGGTATTAAGTCTCGATATTATGCCGCTGGGAGTAGCGGATGTTAAAGGCTACCAAACTTGGGTGACGGAGCCTGAACTCAATGATTCCGTGGTAGATGTGGGCTCACGAAGAGAGCCTAACTTAGAGTTGCTGACAGAATTACAACCTGATGTGATACTGATTAGTCAGCACATGGTTGCAGCCTATAAACAACTCAGTGAGATAGCCCCGACCTTAGTGTATAGCGTCTACAACAATGACAAAACACCGCTTATTTCAGCAACACAGATCACGACACAACTCGGTCTATTACTGGATAAAGAAAAACAAGCCAAACAGGTCATTACACAAACACAGCAACGATTACAGGCGAATGGCGATAAAATTAGGCGTATGCAAGCTAACAAGAATCCGTTGATTTTTATTCGGTTTATTAATGATAAAACGGTTCGGATTCACGGTGCAGGCTCATTAGCGCAGGCAACGATTGAAGACATGGGACTCGTTAACGCTTGGCATGAACAAAGCAATTTGTGGGGATTTACTACTGCAGGCATCGAAAAGTTAGCTGAGCACCAGCAAGCAAATGTGTTGATTTTTGGCCCATTAAAAGCGGCAGAAAGAAAGCAGTTAACCCAATCTGCATTATGGCAAGCGATGGCATTTACCCGCACAGATTCAGTGTTTGAGCTTCCTGCTATTTGGACGTTTGGTGGACTTGTTTCTGCGCAACGATTTAGCGACCATATTACTCAGCAATTAATTAAGTAATCAATGAATACATTTCCTCTATCTAGAGCCTCAAAATTGAATGCCTCAAAACAGCAAGGCATGTGGTGGCGTTTTTTTATTTGCTCACTCATCGCTGCTATATTACTGAGTTTACTGCAGTGGACCGCGCCTTATTCGCAAGGGTTGAGTTTATTGTGGCAAACGGTGTTTCATTATGACGCGAGCAATTATCAGCATCTTATTACTCACCTCACTTATCTACCCCGTTTAGCGATAGCGATATTATGCGGTTTTGCATTAGCGGTCGCAGGCTGTGTGATGCAATTTGTACTGCGTAATCCAATTGCATCTCCGACGACCCTAGGTGTTGCTGCAGGTGCCGAATTAGGATTAGTGTTAGGCATCTTATTTTTGCCCGTTAATAGTAGCATTAATGGTTTTATTCCCGCTTTCTTAGGCGGGGGGCTAGCAACATTATTGGTATTTATATTATCGGCCAAGCGTGGGTTTTCTCCTGTGCATATGGTTTTGGCTGGTATGGTGATCAGTTTATTTTTTGGTTCACTTAATACCATGTTATTGCTATTGAATGAACAAAAATTAGCAAGTGTATTTGTGTGGGGGGCGGGGACATTAAACCAAAATGATTGGTCGAGTGTTATTACGGTATTACAGCTTATTACGCTACCCATTATTGCCGTATTGTTACTTTCTAGGCCCTTGTCAGTATTACAATTAGGAGACACGGTTGCCTCTTCTATTGGTATTAACATTAAGCAAATTAAAGTGATTTCATTGACGTTAGCGATATTTATTACTGCCGCAGTGGTCAGTGAAGTTGGTTTAATTGGCTTTATTGGCATTGTCGCCCCGGCCGTTGCGCGACTGTGCGGGGCGAGAAAGCTCACCGCTCAGATCCTTGTTAGCGGGGTGACCGGCAGTTTGATGTTGTTACTGGCAGATCTGATTGTGCAACCATTCTCGGGCGTTGGTGGGGCGTTACTGCCGACTGGTGCAATGACGGCATTATTGGGCGCCCCCTTTTTACTTTGGTTATTAAATCGAAAGTTATTGCAATCGGATCTCAAGTCGAGGGACACGAGTCAAATAACATATCAGCACAGGAATATCCAAAAGGTATTGTTTCCGCTTGGTATTCTCGTGATCGTCTTCTTTGTTGTGGCTTTAGTTGTCGGCAAAAACCAAACGGGTTGGGTGATGTCATTTAACACTTCAGTCATGGAACTTCGATTGCCAAGAGTACTTGTTTCTCTTTTAGCTGGCATTGGTTTGGCTATTGCGGGAACAGTCATTCAGCGGGTCTCGACTAATCCAATGGCAAGCCCTGAAATATTAGGCATTAGCTCTGGCGCGGCGTTAGCGTTAGTGCTTGGCGCATTGTTTGGCGTGACGGTTGAACGGTATGAGCAAATGTTACTCGGCACCTTCGGGGCGTTTACTGTCACTGGTATTATTTGGTTGATGGGGCGAAAACATAATTTTGCGCCAGCGCAAATGTTATTAACCGGGATCGCGCTTAGCGCAGGACTCGATGCTTTCTTACGCATTGCAATGTCATCAGGGCAAGATAACGTGACAGCATTGTTAACTTGGCTGTCAGGCTCGACGTATTTGGTCAGTATGAGTGATGTGTATCTATTAGGTGCGGGTGTGACCTTGTTTTCCGGTATTGCTTTTTTAAATCATCGGCGTTTAGACCTGATTGGTCTTGGGGAAATCACCGCGACCAGTATTGGATTGGATTGCCGCAAAGTGCGATTGCTCTTATTGCTTCTGGTGGCAGCGTTGACAACCTTGTGCACGATTATTATGGGGCCACTGAGTTTTATTGGCTTGTTAGCCCCACATATGGCGCGATCGCTTCATCAGTATCGGGCATCTCATCAATTGTTAACGGCTAGTCTATTAGGCGGCTGCTTGATGCTCCTCGCTGATTGGGTCGGACGAACCTTCTGGTTCCCGTGGCAATTCCCGGCAGGATTATTGGCTTCGTTGATTGGTGGTGCGTACTTTTTGTATCTGATGAGGAAATAGTGATTGGTTGTATTTCTGAGTCTTAAGTCGGCGCGTAATGAATTTTAAGTAGTAAATATTAAGTAATAAATCGTTATTTAATATTATAAAGAATGAATACGAATCATTTGTCTTAGTTTTCGTTATTCAGTCCAATGTAAACATAAAAAGAGAACATAAATGAAAGTTAAAAAAGGGAATTATCCACTAACATTAGTTGCTGCCGCTGTGGTCTCTGCGATCTCGCTTGTATCGGTAACTGCCCAAGCAGAAGGGGTCACATCAGAGGAAGAAACCACTGTAGTGGTCGCGAGTCGAACAGCAAAAGCGATAAGTGAAATTCCAGGCACGGTTTGGTTTGTTGATTCAGAACAAATTGAACAGGAATATCGTGGTGGTAAAAATCTCGGTGAAATTTTAGCAGCAACAATTCCATCTCTGGATGTCAGCAGTGGCGCCAGAACTAATAAAGGACAAAATTTACGTGGCCGTGCCATGTTAGTGATGATTGATGGTGTGTCATTACAGTCTTCACGTACTATCAGCCGTCAATTAGATTCGATAGACCCGTTTAATATTGATCGCATTGAGGTACTTTCAGGTTCTACTTCGGTTTATGGTGCTGGTGCAACCGGTGGTGTGATTAATATTATTACTAAGAAATCGCCAGGCGGAAAACTGCAATTTGAAAGCTACGTGAGTGGCTCATCTGGGTTTAATCGTGGTGATGATTTTGATTATAAAGTGGCGCAAGCTATTTCAGGTGGAAATGACACTGTATCTGCCCGTGTTTCGGCTGTGTATACCGAAACTCAAGGTTTTTATAATGCCGACGGAAGCATAATTACCCCAGATATTTCACAGGGTTCATTACAATATAACCAGACGCTCGATCTACAAACAACTGTAGATGTAACCTTGTCTGACACCAAAAAAATTAATTTCTTGGCTCAATATTATGATAGCCAGCAAGATTCTCCATACGGTTTGTATTTTGAGGGCGGTAATTTTATTGAGGTTAGAAAAGGATTCGAATCAGACCGTCAACATGGCACTGAGCGTATCATGCTAAGTTCAGCATACAGTGATGCTGACTTTATTGGTCATCAGTTAGTTGTGGAAGCCTCTTACCGTAAAGAAGATCAAACTTATACTCCTTTTGGTCTAGGCGCATCACAGCAAGTGACAGATGTGTTTTCGCTAAAAACCGCGTTGGCCAAGTCTTTTGGTAAGGTCAAATTAGTATACGGTGCGGATGCTTATTTAGATAAATTTGATAGTAATCAAGCGTTATTTGATCCTATGTTGGCGTATACGTCAGGTGGTTTAATCAATGAGACATTTACAGAAGTAGGCCGTTACCCCGGGGTTACCGTCGGTTCGGTCGCTGCTTTCATTCAGGCCAGCGTGAATATTACCGATGATTGGTCAATTGAAGGTGGTTACCGTTATCAATACATGAACAATAAAATCGATGATTTTGTTGCTGCTAGTATTCAAAAGAAAATTGCGAATGGTAATGGCTCATCGGCAGATGCAGTTCCTGGCGGCGAAACTAACTACTCTGTGGGATTATTCAACTTAGGTACTGTCTACAGGTTAACTGCAGCGTCACAGGTATGGGCTAACTTCTCGCAAGGTTTTGATCTTCCTGACCCGGCAAAATATTATGGCCAAGGCGGTTATATCTTGGTTGGAGACCATTACAAACTTGACAAAAGCATTAATGTTGCAGACTCTAAAATGTCAGGCATTAAAACCAATAGTTATGAGATTGGTTTTAGAACAGATCAAGACGCATTGAGTTTCCAAACTGCGGCGTATT
The DNA here is from genome assembly GCF_001574435.1 of Moritella sp. JT01. Classification (GTDB taxonomy): domain Bacteria; phylum Pseudomonadota; class Gammaproteobacteria; order Enterobacterales; family Moritellaceae; genus Moritella. The sequence goes on along the minus strand of NZ_LOCN01000015.1, from coordinate 43,461 downwards.
TCTCAGGTTCGGACAAGTCGGTTAAATACAATACACATACATTATTAATCGAAGATGTAGATAATAAAAAACGTGTTTATGGTGCCGAAGCACTCGTTTCTTATTGGGTTACGGATAATCTACAAGTAGGTACTTCTGGTCATTATGTTGTCTCAGAGCTGGAGACGGATGGTAACTGGGATGATTTAAGCGCTGGAGAGGCAAGTACTTCAAAAGCCAGTTCATGGGTTGGTTGGTATGATTCAAATCTAAGTTTGAAAGTCCAAAGTCAAACGATGTTTGATTATGAAGATGCGGCTAAAAATGAGTTAGACGGTTATACCGTGTTTGATTTACTGGGCAGTTATGAATTGCCTGTCGGTAGTCTTGGTTTTGGTATTCAGAACTTATTTAATAAAGATTATACCACGGTGTGGGGGCAACGAGCTCAGGTCTTCTATTCTGCTTACTTTGGGGAGGAAGCTTTTGATTATAAAGGTCGAGGTCGTACTTATACACTTAATTACCAGGTTAAGTATTGATATTTAACTTCCTTGTATGATGATAACGCAAATGATGCTACTGCATTACGTGCATTTTTAATGGCGTAGTCTAGTCTTAAATCACGCATTTTCACATTTGTGAACATACCTTGTTTTGATGTCGTTGTTAACGGCATCGGAGCAAGGTATTTTTTTTCCCTATTTTAGAGATAAGTGAGGTATTAAGTTTAGCGTGTGAGGCCATAGTGGCTAGGCTGAAGTACTGATTTAATCACAAAGTATGTAATCCTAGCCCTACAATAACTGTAATTAGCGCTTGAATATCTTCTATAACAGGGGTAGCGTTGCTCTTTTGTATTAAAATAACAACCGGAATTCAAAAAGGCATTTATGGGTAAGGTATTAAAAGATCTGCTTGGACAGCTAACGTTAGAAACCATTGAAGAAGGGATCTATCGTGGTCAAAGTCAAGATTTAGGTTTTGGTGCAGTATTTGGTGGTCAGGTAATGGGACAAGCATTATCGGCAGCGAAAGAAACTGTACCAGCAGATCGTAAGGTGCATTCTTTCCATTCGTATTTTTTACGTGCAGGTGAAGTTACAAAACCGATTGTTTATGAAGTCGAGAATATTCGTGATGGCGGTTCAATTACCACGCGTCGAGTACGTGCAATTCAAAATGGAAAAGCTATTTTTTATATGACGGCATCATTTCAGATTGAACTTGAAGGTTACGATCATCAAGATGAAATGCCGGATGTACCGCCCCCAGAAGAACTTGTTTCAGAGCAGGACCATGTACTATCACTGCGTGATGAATTACCGGATGATATTTGTGCCAAGTTTGTCTGTGAAAGACCGATCGAAATGCGCCCTGTGCATTATCTTAATCCATTAAGCGAAGAAAAATCCGCACCAGTGCGTTATGTTTGGTTTAAAGCCAATGGGCAAATGCCAGACGATGCGCGTATTCATAAATATCTGCTCGCTTATGCATCCGATTTTTGTTTATTACCGACTGCATTACAGCCACATGGTAAGGGTTTTATGAGTCCCAATATGCAAGTGGTGACCATCGATCATTCAATGTGGTTCCACCGTGATTTCCGCCTAGATGACTGGCTATTGTATGCGATAGATAGTTCAAGTGCCTCTGGTTCTCGTGGTTTAGTACGTGGTCGTTTCTTTACTCGCGATGGCAAAATGGTCGCAACTACAATGCAAGAAGGATTAATTCGTAACCGGGAGATCGCTTAATTACGTACTTAATTACGAAATAGTGCAACATTTCGGATGAAAACGTCGAAATGTTGTTTTATTACGAAAATTTGTGGTCGGGATCATGCTTTCCTGAAATTTATAAACATTTCCTACCCCTGCATATTCGCTTCTGCCTCATTTTAATCTACAATGAAGTTCGTTTTTTGTTACTAGGTATACCCCCTATTATGTCTGTTAGAGTTGCCATTAATGGTTATGGACGAATTGGACGCAGTGTTGTCCGAGCGTTGTATGAAAGTAACCGTCAGGACGAAATTAAGATCGTTGTGATTAACGAACTCGCGGCTCCTGAAGCGATAGTGCATTTAACCCAATATGACTCAACGCATGGCCGTTTTCCATTCTCAGTACAATTGGGTGATAACCTATTACAAATCGAAAATGATTGTATTCATTTAGTGCGTCACCCAGAATTGGCTGACTTACCTTGGCAGGAACATGACATTGATATCGTACTTGATTGTACGGGTATATATGGCACTAGAGCGGATGCTGAAGCACATATTGCGGCGGGTGCTAAAAAAGTTATTTTTTCCCATCCTGCGAGTTCGGATGTTGATGCCACGGTTGTGTTTGGCGTTAACCATGAACAGCTGACGGGCGACGAGACATTTATTTCTGGTGCGTCTTGTACCACCAACTGTATGGTGCCAGTGATCAATGCACTGGATAGTGCATTTGATATTAAATGTGGCACCATCACCACGATTCACTCTGCAATGAATGATCAACCTGTAATCGATTCTTATCATACTGATTTACGCCTCTCCCGCGCTGCAAGTCATTCTATTATTCCGGTTGATACAAAGTTAGCAGCAGGGATTGAACGTATCTTACCTAAGTTTGCTAATAAATTTGAAGCCATTGCCGTTCGGGTACCTACCTTAAATGTGACAGCAATGGACTTAAGTATCACGGTTAGCAAATCCGTCACAGTTGAAGACATTAACAATTGTTTACACGCTGCAGCAGAAACTGAATTAAAAGGGATCTTGGGTTATACCGAGGCTCCGCTGGTATCGATAGACTTTAACCATGACCCTCGCTCTAGCATCATTGATGGCACTCAAACACGCGTCAGCGACGGACATTTGGTTAAATTATTAGCTTGGTGTGATAACGAATGGGGCTTTGCTAATCGGCTACTTGATACGACGCATTACATCGCTACGCTAGCGAAAAATAGATTGAAATAAATTTTATAAAATTGATAGCTTTAAGGATTGAACGATGAATATTATTAAAATGACAGATCTTGATCTTGCAGGTCAACGTGTATTAATTCGTGCAGATTTAAACGTACCAGTGAAAGATGGCAAAGTAACATCTGACGCACGTATTCGCGCATCATTACCAACAATCAAACTTGCACTAGCGGCAGGCGCAAAAGTGATGGTTACATCACACCTTGGTCGTCCAACTGAAGGTGAATTCTCTCAAGAGTTCTCATTAGAGCCTGTTGTAAACTACCTTAAAGAAGCATTAGAAAATAACGTTGTACTTGCGCGTGATTACCTAGACGGTTTAGAACTAAACGTCGGTGAATTAGTTGTATTAGAAAACGTTCGCTTTAACAAAGGCGAAAAGAAAAACGAAGACGCATTATCAAAAGCATATGCAAATCTATGTGACGTATTCGTGATGGACGCATTTGGTACCGCTCACCGTGCACAAGCATCTACATACGGTGTCGGTATGTTTGCGCCAATCGCATGTTCTGGTCCGCTACTTTCTGCAGAACTTGAAGCGCTAGGTAAAGCAATGGACAAACCAGCTCGTCCATTTCTAGCCATTGTCGGTGGATCTAAAGTATCAACTAAATTAACTGTACTTGATTCATTATCAACAATTGCTGATCAGCTTGTTGTTGGTGGCGGTATTGCCAATACATTCATCGCAGCACAAGGCCATAACGTTGGTAAATCACTGTGCGAGCATGACCTAATTGATACAGCTAAAGCATTAATGGCGAAATGTGACATCCCAGTAGCCACCGATGTATTAGTCGCGACTGAGTTCTCTGAAACGGCTGAAGCAACATTGAAACCAGCGTCAGAAGTAAATGATGATGATATGATCTTCGATTTAGGTCCAGATTCTGCAAATCAACTTGCAGAGATGATCAAAGCAGCTAAAACAATTATTTGGAATGGCCCTGTTGGCGTATTTGAATTTGCTAACTTCGCTAAAGGTACTGAAATCATTGGTCGTGCGATTGCAGAAAGCGACGCATTCTCTATCGCTGGTGGCGGTGACACATTAGCCGCTATCGATCAATTCGGTTTGGCTGATGGCATTTCTTATATCTCTACTGGTGGCGGCGCGTTCCTTGAGTTTGTAGAAGGTAAAGTACTACCAGCAGTGGCTATGTTAGAAGAACGTGCTAAAAACGCGTAACTCACCATTAGCAACTAATGATGAATAACTAATCGTTGTTTTGCTGCTACGGCTATCACCATAGATTAACTGTAGCGGCAAAAAGTATTTTAAAAATTTGTACTGACTGATTCAGTACTTAAATATGTAAACAATAAGGCTAATATTATGTCTAAGATCTTTGATGTTGTAAAACCAGGTGTTGTAACAGGCGATGACGTGCAAAAAATCTTTGCAATTGCTAAAGAAAACAACTTCGCGCTACCCGCGGTAAACATGGTAAACACTGATTCAATCAATGGTGCATTAGAAGCGGCTGCAAAATCTAAATCACCAGTTATCATCCAGTTCTCACACGGTGGCGCTGCATTCTTCGCAGGTAAAGGTATTGGTCTTGAAGGTCACGGCGCATCTATCATGGGCGCAATCGCCGGTGCTAAATACGTACACGTTATGGCTGAAGCTTATGGTGTTCCAGTTATTATCCATACCGATCACGCAGCGAAAAAATTATTACCTTGGATCGACGGACTACTAGACGCGGGTGAAGAGTTCTTCGCACAAACGGGTAAGCCACTATTTAGCTCGCACATGTTAGATCTTTCTGAAGAACCACTAGAAGAAAACATCGCTACTTGCGGTGAATACCTAACACGCATGTCTAAAATGGACATGACTATCGAAATCGAACTAGGTTGTACTGGTGGTGAAGAAGACGGCGTAGATAACTCTGATATGGACGCATCTGAGCTTTACACTTCTCCTGAAGACGTTGCATACGCTTATGAGAAACTAACGGCAATCAGCCCTCGTTTCACTATCGCTGCATCTTTCGGTAACGTACACGGCGTATACAAGCCAGGTAACGTTGTACTTACACCAACTATCCTACGTGATTCACAAGCATACTGTTCAGAGAAATTCGGCCTTCCAGCTAATTCTCTAAACTTCGTATTCCACGGTGGTTCTGGTTCAAGTGAAGCTGAAATCCAAGAGTCAATCGGTTACGGTGTTATCAAAATGAACATCGATACAGATACACAGTGGGCAACTTGGGACGGTATCAAGAACTACTACGAAGGTAAAAAAGAATTCCTTCAAGGTCAAATTGGTAACCCAACTGGCGCAGATGCTCCAAACAAGAAACATTATGACCCACGTGTATGGTTACGCGCTGGTCAAACAAGTTTAGTAGCTCGTCTAGAACAAGCACATAAAGATCTAAACAGCGTAGACGTACTATAATTATTCGTTAATATACGAATAATCTAGTCGGCTAAATAAAATGCCGCAGACTTTAGGTCTGCGGCATTTTTTTTAGTTATAGAAAGTGGATGCTAGAATGTTTTAAGTAAAATCAATACATTAATATTACGGTTAAAAGAAAACTAAATGTATATCTTCAAATCTAGATTATTGAGATGGTTAATTGTGTTCTGCGCTTTTAGCCTAGGTAGTGCAGTCGCAGAACCTCGCTCTAAAGTAGCGTTAGGACGTTACTTATTTAATGATGTCCGATTATCTAAATTGGGCAATCGAAGTTGTGCACTCTGTCATTCTCCTTACCATGGTTGGAGCAATACTTTTAGTAAAACGCCTGATATTTATGGACAGTTAGCGACACTAAACACGCCTTCTTTACTTAATGTTGCTGATTATTCTACTTATATGCAAGGCACTACTAAGTTAACCAGTTTAGTTGAAACGATTAAGCGTCCGTTGCTTTCTAAGCATCCAGAAGAAATGGGCATGGAACCACAGCTATTAATCGCACGATTAAAGTCAGCCTCTGACACATATTCGGTATTATTTGCGGATGCTTTTGGCAGTACTGAAGTAACCCTTGATAAAGTGTTATTTGCTTTGGCTGAATATGTAAAAACGATCCGCTCTACGGACACTCCATATCACCAATATCTTCAGACTGGTAACACCAAGTTATTAACGGTTGCGCAGCAGAAAGGGTTAACGCTTTTTAATAGCGAAAGGTTAAATTGTCGTGCTTGCCATGGTGGTCCGCTATTGAATAATAGGACTGCGGTTAATCAGAGTAATTTTGCCAATACAGGGCTTTATGGTATTCAGTCTGGCGATAAATATTATTATCCTGCTGAAGCGCAAGGATTAGAAAATGAGACTGGCAGTCATCATGATAATGGTAAATTTAGAATACCATCACTGGTTAATGTAACAAAGACAGGCCCGTGGGGTCACGATGGCAGCTTTGCCACATTAACTGCAGTCATTGAGAGTTATGCGCGCGCTGGGCGATTGACTGTATCGGGGCTGAATAAAGGTGACGGGCGCAACCATGCACAAAAAGACCCTTTGATTAAAGGGTTTAGTTTAACCAACGCTGAAAAATTACAGCTATTGAGCTTTTTAGATGCTTTAACAGTACCCGCCCAAAATGGGTTAAGTGAACATGCATCACCGTTTTGCGCATTAGTGAAGTTAAAGGGTAGGGAAGATATCGCTAATTGCATACCGCCCTTTGTCTATCGCGATTAAGGTATTAAAAAGTACACACTCAAACATATTATTGAGCAATGTAAAAATAATTAAACAATGTAAAAATCATTAAGGGTTATTAGATTATGAAATCAAATCACGTTGTATTGGCTTCCATTTTATTATTATTGAATGCGTCTGTTTTTGCCGCCACAGATAGTAATAGTCAAGAGTCTGTGAATAAACGCAGAAATGCTAACTTTAAGTTGGATTATACAAAGGCGTGTGGGCAAGAATTACAGCAAGCGTTGTTGTTACCTGCAACCAAAGAGCTAGCAGCGCAGCATGAAATCAATGTTAATATTGATAGCGGTTATAGATTCAAAATGAATGAGAATGGGGTTGGATATTTACAGTTAGCAATTACTGAATGGAATGAAAAACTGGTTTTATTTTATAGTGAAAATATGACGGTTGAAATAAAAGGTGCCGATATGACGGACTTGTACTTATCAAACCTATCTTGTTCGGAACAAAAAAAGCAAATTAGTCATGTTAATACACACGAATGGGGAAGCTATGTGATGGAATTGAATGCTGAACCAAATAGCTGGGTCGAGCTAACGATAGTGAAAGAAACGACTAAAGATTAATGAATAAAAAACCTGCTGATTTAGCAGGTTTTTTTTAGGTGTAATTAAGCTGAATATTCACTGTAATCCGCGTAGCCTACTTCTGTACCACCGTACATTGTTGTTGGATCAACGTCATTGAATGTCCAATCATGTTTAATGCGAGCTGGTAAATCGGGGTTAGCAATAAATGGACGGCCAAAACCAAAGATATCACCGTAACCGAGGTTAAGGATATGTTTGGCTTTTTCTACCGAGTATTTACCTGCATACATGATAGTGCCTGAGAAGGTATCACGTACGTCTTTATAGAAAGCGTCAGGTAAATCAGGTGCATTATCCCAATCGGCTTCTGCTAATGACAGGTAACCAATACCGATATTCTCGATTGTTTTAACGGCTTCGATATACGTCTCATGTGGATTATCTTCCACTAAACCCAGATAAACGCGTACATCGTCAGTGGTTGCAAACAGTGGTGCAAATCGAACACCGACATTTTCTTTCCCAACTTCATCGGCTACTGCCTGAGTGATTTCTTTTAAGAAGCGTAAACGGTTTTCTAAACTACCACCGTACTCGTCGGACCGTTTATTACTGTGTTCTGAGATAAATTGATTCACTAAATAACCGTTAGCACAATGTAATTCAACCCCATCAAAACCCGCTTTCATGGCATTATTCGCAGCTTGCGCATACAGGGTGACAAGTTCTTTTACTTCTGCGGTTGATAGCTCACGTGGCATACTTGGATCTGCCAATGCACCTTCACCAGGCGCCGTCTCAATAAACACTTTCACGGTATCCGCGATAATTGCAGATGGTGCGACGGGCGCTGCGCCACCAGGTTGTAAACTCGTATGTGAAACACGGCCGACATGCCACAGTTGAGCAAAGATAATACCGCCTGCATCATGCACTGATTTAGTTACTTTTTTCCAACCTTCAACTTGTGCATCAGAGTAGATACCCGGTGTCCATGCGTAACCTTGACCACGAGGTTCAATCTGAGTGCCTTCGGTTACCATAAACCCAGCGGAAGCGCGCTGAGTGTAGTACTTAGCCATTAATTCATTTGGGATATTGTCCGGCTGTGTACTGCGCGAACGTGTTAATGGAGGCATTACAATACGGTTTTTTAAAACGTGTGTGCCTAATTTAGTCGGCGTGAATAATACGTCATTTTTCATCATGGTCTTTATCTCGTGAGTGGCTTATGAGTTGAACTATATCGCCGCTTAGGTACAATGAAAATCAAGTGAAGTGTGTATGAGAAACAAATATGGCTGATATCAGTAAGCTAGAAATAAAACAATTACGGGTGCTTGCTGCATTATTACAATTACATAGCTTAACGAAAGCTGCCGCTAAGCTAGGTATCACTCAGCAAGCGGTTAGTGAGCAATTGAAAAAACTGCGGGATATATTCCAAGATCGGCTCTTTATTCGTGGCAGTCATGGCGTAGTACCAACCCCAAAAGCGCAAGAATTAGCCCCAAAAATCCAACAAATATTAATGGCCATAGGGGAGTTAACTGAATTAGCAGAGTTCGACCCACAACGATTAAATGGGGTATATAAAATCAGTGCCTCAGATTATGCAATGCGCGTTATTTTACCTTCTTTATTAGTGCAAATTAGACAGCATGCCCCGCATTTAAAAATCATCATTCGTCGCTTTGAATCGGATAATTTAACGCAGTTAATGGCCACTGGCGAGATTGATTTAGCGTTAACCTTTCCCGCGTTTATTCCGATCACTTGTCCTTCGATGCTGCTGTATGAAGAGCATCATGTTTGTGTTGCGGCTAAGGCTGTGGCGAGTGAATATCAGGGACTGAGTTTAAAAGAGATTGCTGCCGCGCCACAATTGGTTATTTCACCTTCACGCGCGAGTCTAAAGGGATCTGCTGACGAATGGTTCGCGGCAAAGGGTTTTCAGCGTAATATTATTATGTCACTACCCAGTTTTTCGGCAGCCCCAGATTGTATTGAGGCGATGGGGGTGTTGGCATTTTTACCCTCACGTATGTTACCCAATGACAAATTAGTTGAGATTGCATTGCCCGAGCCATTACCAAGTTTCGAGGTTGTGGCTGCATGGCATCAACGTTCAAGCCAAACTCAGACTCATCAATGGGTCACGGGTTTACTGGGTGAGCTATATCCACAAAAATAACCCAAAAAAAAGCCTGTCAGCGCAAACTGACAGGCTTTTTTAATCCCACCCCTTTTGCAAGGGGAAGGTTAAGCGGGGTCTATCTAGCGTAATAAACGCGAACGGATAGTACCGCTAATTGATTTAAGTTTTGCTAAACCACGTTCAGCATGTTCACTTTCAACATCAATAACCACATAACCAATATCGCCTGCAGTTTGTAGGTATTGACCAGAAATATTCACACCTTCTTCAGCAAACGCTTGGGTGATCTGATTTAAGATACCCGGTTGGTTCTCGTGAATATGCATCAGTCGGCTTGAACCTTCATGGCCTGGTAGTGATACTTCAGGGAAGTTAACAGCAGACAGGGTTGAACCATTATCAGAATATTTAGTCAGTTTACCAGCCACTTCATAGCCGATATTTTCTTGTGCTTCCTGGGTACTACCACCCACGTGTGGTGTTAGGATCACATTATCAAACTGACGTAACGGTGAGATGAACTCATCATTATTTGATGCTGGTTCGGTAGGGAATACATCAATCGCAGCACCCGATATTTTCTTACTTTCCAGTGCTGAGACAAGCGCATCAATATCAACCACAGTACCGCGTGAAGCATTAATGAAGATTGCACCATCTTTCATTTGTGCAAATTCAGCTTCGCCCATCATCAATTTCGTTTGTGGGGTTTCTGGTACGTGTAGCGAGATAATATCAGACGTTGCTAATAAGTCTTGCATGCTCATGATCTGCTCGGCATTACCCAGTGAAAGCTTGGTTTCTACGTCATAATACTTCACACGTAGACCTAAGTTTTCGGCCAAAATACTTAATTGAATACCGATATGACCATAACCAATAATACCCAATTGCTTACCACGTGCTTCGTAAGAGCCCGTTGCTGATTTTTGCCATTCGCCACGGTGTGCCTTCGCATTCTTCTCAGGGATACCGCGTAATAATAATAGGATCTCGCCAAGTACTAATTCTGCCACACTACGGGTGTTCGAGAATGGGGCGTTAAAAACAGGGATCGCCGCTTTTTGAGCCGCAGCAAGATCAACCTGATTTGTGCCAATACAAAAACAACCAATACCAACTAGCTTTTCTGCAGCAGCAATGACGTTTGCATTTAAATGTGTACGGGAGCGAATACCAACAAAATGGACATCTTTAATTTTTTCACACAGTTCTTCTTCACTTAATGCTGTTTTAATCGATTCGATATTCGTGTAACCAGCATTGGTGAACGTATCGACTGCACTTTGATGTAGTCCTTCAAGAAGCAATATCTTGATCTTATCTTTCTGAAGAGAGAGGTTGGTCATGTAAATTCCTTTATCACATATTTCGCAAATCGCACTAATTTTGTTTTGTAAATAGAACTAATTGCTAAAGTAGCAGGTTTTATTTCATTAGTGAATGTTTGTGACGAAAATCAAAGAAAATAGTTAGTTTATGATCTATGGCTGTTTGATTTGCTTAGAAAATTATTTTTGGGACTATAAAAATGTTTATTTTTAAAATAAAGTTTAATATAACCAATTGTTATACTTATATAATGTGAGTGGTTGTGTGCAAGGGGTGGGATAAACTGGTGTTGTTCGATAACACCAGTTTCATATTATTATTTAGTTATTTTAACGCCATTTTGCGTGCCGATTAGCACAACATCTGCGCCGCGAGCCGCGAATAGACCATTTGTTACTACGCCCACTAAACCATTGATCGCCAGTTCGAGTGCTTTTGGATCTGTGATCTGCATGTTATAGACATCCAGAATAATATTGCCGTTATCAGTCACAACACCTTCACGGTAAACGGGATCACCGCCGAGTTTCACTAATTCACGTCCCACGTAAGAGCGTGCCATTGGGATCACTTCAACAGGGAGTGGGAAATCGCCGAGAACATCGACATTTTTGGTATCATCAATAATACACACGAATTTTTTTGCTACTGCAGCAACGACCTTTTCACGTGTTAGCGCTGCGCCACCGCCTTTGATCATGTTGTTGTTGCCGTCAATTTCGTCCGCCCCATCAACATAGATATCAAGTTGCGCGACACAGTTTAAATCTAATACTTCAATACCCAGTGCTTCTAAGCGCTTAGTTGATGCAATAGAGCTTGAAACTGCGCCTTTAATGTCTTCGCGAATCGTACCTAGTGCATCAATAAAATGATTAACGGTTGAACCGGTACCTACACCAATGATGCTATCCTTTTCAACATATTCTAATGCTGCCCAGCCTGCTGCTTTCTTTAATTCATCTTGAGTCATGTTATATCCATTATTATTGATTGGCTTGATACTGTGGTGTATTGCGGATCTGATTATATACTTAAATTCCCCTAATATGCCAATGACGTATGGTTAAGAAAATGCCAGTGTTCTTGATGGCGTAATGATTTCTTTAATTGGTATATCCCAAGGGGCGATAGGTAAGTCGTCGTGTTGTTGGCAATCGTGTGCTAAGCCCAATACGTAGGGAGGTTGCTGGCCTTGACGTACAAACTGATGTTGGGAAAAAGTGCGATCGTAATAACCCCCGCCCATACCCAAACGGTTACCAGCTAGATCAAAAGCCACTAACGGACTGCACACTAGATCTAAATCGAGATAAGGGATCACTTGGCTGACATCCAGCTGGGGTTCGTGAATGCCGTATTTATTTTGGATTAATCGGGTATTAGCCGTTAGCCGGGTAAACAGTAATTGTTTGTGGCTAAACGGATGTAAAATCGGGATGTATACTTGTTTGCCTTGTTGCCAACACCAGTTAATCACGGCCTGGGTATTGAGTTCACCATCATTGTGTAAATAGATCGCAATATGCTGGGCGTGTTGAATATGCGGATGCTGACGAAACTGAGTGAGTAGATCTATCCCAGCTTGCTGTTGCTGCTGTGTTGAAAGCTGCTGACGGCGCTGGCGTATTTGTTGTCTTATTTCGGTTCGGGTGGTGACAATCGATGGTGTTAAATCAGACATAAACAAGATTCCATACTGGTTAAAATCGGTAATGGAGACTTTCGGTAATAGATTGCTGTTAACACAAGAAAGGGGCCCCAGGGTGCGGCTACAAGGTTTAGTCCTGAACCAGAAGGTTCAGGTCGGCTATTCAAGCTGCTGCGTCAGGCTTCTCAGTACGAGCTGAGCTTGCACAATGGCAACAGGAATGAAAGCCTATAAAGTGTGATTATCGGCTCAGGGACATAACCCGCATACCAATCACCCCAGGGTTATTTGGTTATACTGCAGACGGTGTTGTATCAATTTTATTATCAACCAAGGCACGTTCAATAGTGTCTTGTAATAACTGAATACGATCATCTACGGTATTTGTATATTCTTTTGTTTTTTGACGTTCTTGGCGAAGTTCATGACAAAAATTTAATGCCGCCATTACAGCTAAATGCTCTAAATTTTTGATGTGTGTCTTCGATTGTATTTCTTCTAACTTAGTATTCAGTATTGCCGCTGTTTTATGAAGTTCACTTACTTCTTCACTTGGACTACCGACTTTAAAGTGGCGACCCAATATTGTAATGTCAACCGCAGTTGTACTCATGGCTATACTCTAAGTTATCTGGCTACAAGGGCTATATCAAGCGCCTTGGCTGATACGTCTGAGTTGACTATATATCGCAATAGTAAGCATTGCAAGGGGTTATGGGATTGAAATTTTAAGTTCCGGATCGAGATTAATCAAGTTGCCCACAAATCCAACAGCTTAGTCTCGGTTTTATGCATTGGTTTGGATTAATCGGTATAAAATACGGGGATTTACAGGTCAAAAGTAGACCAGTCAGTTAACTATTTTACTCTAATTTACGCGGTAATTTGACCGCTATCACAGCATTGTGTAACGGTCGTAAATAACATCTAAGTATAGTGGTCTATCTGTTACGCGCCAGTTGTATTTGTCGCTAAAGTCGGTTTAGGCAATGCGGTGTTTAATTCTTGTTCCGCTTTTCCTTGCGCAGCTAAACGTTTATTTTTCGCTTCGATTTTTGCTAGCCACAATAAAGGCAGAATAATAAAGACGGTACCAATCGCCATACCGATATCTGGAATTTCATCGAACCAGATCAGACCCACTACCACGGCACCGATTAAACCACTGTATTCGGCACTGGCAATTTTACTGGCGTCACCAGAGCGATAGGCCATCACACAAAATCCCGCATAGATAAGGATAAACAAGGTAGAGCCGGCCGCTGTTAATAATGGGGCGAAATCCCACGGTTGGCCTTCCCATACTGCTAAGCCTAATGATGCTGGCATACCGACTAAATTGGTTAATAGCAGCGTTTGGAACACAGTTTGGTGTTTTGGCAGTTTTCGGATCAATAAATTATTCGCAGCGAGGGTAAATGCCACCACGATTGCCGCTGTTGCAGCCCAATCAATTTCGGTTGGGCGGATCACAATTAATACCCCAATAAAGCCTAATACTGCCGCCGCAATAGAATGCGAGGTGAGTTTTTCTTGAAACCATAACATTGCCATTGGCAACATGATTAATGGGGCGGCATAAAAGATCGCATTTGCGGTGGCTAATGGCATGGCACTGATGGCATAAACCATGAATATTGCGCCAAGCAACCAAATATGACCCCGTATCGCATGCCATTTTAGTCCATCAATAAAACTCTTTCTGCTGCTTTTTAAACAAAATGGGATAAGCAGCAGTACGGCTGTCAGTTGTCGGAAAAACACAAATTGATACACGGCCGTATCGTCCGATAACGTCTTAATTAAGGCATCAGAAAAAACGGCAACAATATTACCAATAATGAGCAAGATCATTGCTAAACCGACAGACATTTTAGGCATGGTGAATTCCAACTATAAAAATATAAAGTAATAAAAAGCATAAGTAGCAACATAAACAGCAAACAAGGCTGGTTAGTTGAAAGATAAAAGTGTGATGTGGCTAGCATATTCCAAAAGCTGTGATGAAGTATAATGATAAATATATTTTTAGTATGAGCTGAGCTAATAGTGAAACTTCCCCCGTTACGTGCGTTGCAGTGTTTTGAAGCGGTTGCCCGTTTTAACAGTTTTTCCAAAGCGGCCGACCAACTTAATATTACTCAAAGTGCGGTCAGTCATCAGGTACGTCAGTTAGAAGAGTATCTGGGGGAATCGATGTTTAACCGTAAAGGACGAACCTTGTCATTGACTGATATGGGCGAGCGTTATTACGAAGAAGTCAGTCAATCATTGGCGAATATCTCTACTGCCAGTCAACAGCTCCGAGAAGGTAAGTCGGGCAAGATCCGGTTAGCCTTATACAGCTCGTTGGCGGTAAAGTGGTTGATCCCACGGTTAGATAACTTACGCCAGCAATATCCCGAGATTGAACTGTCATTAAACATGGTGGCAGATGAACCTGATTGTAGCGATCAAGTGGCGGATTGTTTTATTACCGTGAACCCACCGAAGCGTAATTTTGTCAGTCAGTTTTTATATGCAGAGCGTTTATATCCGGTGTGCGGAAAAAAACTTTGGCAACAGATCCAAGATCAACCTTTACCTGATGCCTTGTGGCAACATCCCTTGTTGTCGGTGCAATCGGTATATCCCGATGATGAACTGGGTGAAGACTGGAAACGTTGGTGTGAGTTAGGTGGTTTTACGCTGCCCGCAGAGGCGAAAATGAACTATTTTAGTCATATGTTAATGGCGGCGGAAGCGGCACGTTATGATCAAGGGATTACCTTGCTTAATCACTACTTAATGAATGATCAAGACCGGCAGCAATATCTTGTGCGGCTCCCCATGCACGAGATATTAACCGGAGATAACTTCTATTTTGTGTATAAAAAATCGCGCGCCAAGCAAACAGATATTTTGAAACTAGGCCGCTGGCTTGAACTGCAATGTTATGATCAAGAACAGTAGAACCAAGCTAACGCAGTGGCAGTCGGTTAAAAGTGATTAAGGACTGGCCAATGCGGGGGCGGCATTCGTTTGGCTATGGTCTTGATCTGGGTTAATATAGCCCACATTATTCTAAATACATTAATCTATTGGTAAGGTCCCGCATGGATAAAGTTAAACTTCCTCTTTTTGCTGACGTAAACGCGCAGCTACAACGCAGTGATTTATTAGTGAACCCTGCCGATGTGCACGGTGTGATCTGTGGTTTGTTATGTGGTGGCATCAAGCTAGACAGTAAAGCCTGGTTAGAACCGTTTGATCAGTTGATTAACGAAGGCCTCGGTATTCCAGAAACATTGGAATCAGTATTAGCTGACATATATAATGTTAGCGAAGCTGCATTGGAAGACATGACGTTAGGTTTTGAATTGTTGATCCCAGATATGGACCAACCGTTAGAAACACGTATGGAAGCATTAGCTGAATGGCTGCAAGGTTTCCTTGGTGGTTTTGGCATGGTGCATTCGACATCAACGAAAGCCAGCGATGAAGTGAAAGAATTGATTGCTGACTTTGCGAGTATTGCGCAACTGGACGTAGATGCCGAAGATGATAGCAACGAAGCAGAAGAAGCATTTTACGAGATCATAGAATACGTACGTATGGGCGCAACTTATTGCTTTAACGAATTAAGTGACCGTGATACTAACGTGGCACCAGTACTACATTAATATCGATATATGTGATTAGATAACGGTATGCTTTATACCGTTATCTGTTCAAAAGATGATTTATCGCAAGCGACCCTAAAAGGATACTTGTTATAACACGGGTTATGGCGAGGTACTGTTTGTCGTTGTAAGTAGATAGGACAAGGAATGTTTTATGTCTTTAATAAATAAATTAACAGCCAAGTTAGGCAGTAAGTCGAGCTCCTCTGCAGCCCCTATTGTTTGGCCTGAAGCGGCGTTTACCCGCGAACAGCATGTGCAACGTAATACCCAGTTCAGCCAAACTTATCATGCCTATACGGACCCACAACAAGCGTTTGAATTTTGTCGTGCACAAGCCGATGAAGGTGTGGTGACAGCCTTGTATTTATTAGCGCTGCAATATGAACAAGGTGATGGTCAGCAAGCTTATTTTCGCCAAGCGGTAAGCTGTTATCAACGTGCTGCCGATTGTCAGCATCCAGAGTCGCTGTTTAATTTAGCATTGCTACAATTACAAGGACAGCTGGGTAAGCCGAATGCGGTGCTGGCGTTCAGCTATTTTGAGCAAGCAGCAAAACTAGGCTTGGTACAGGCGCAGTATAATTTGGCTAGCATGTTGGATCAGGGCTCGGGTTGTTTTAAAGATCATACCGCTGCATTTGATTGGTACAACAAAGCCGCTGAACAAGGTTATACCCAAGCATGGCAGAACATTGCGGTCATGTATTATCGCGGTGAAGGTGTTGAACCCGATAAATTAAAGGCGTATGCGTGGACATTATTAGCGGCTAAAGCCGGTGTTGAAGAAGCGATCGCTGCAGAACCAGAGATGACACAGGGGTTAAACTCGACCGAAATACTGGTGGGTAAAGCCCAATTTGATCACTTACAACAAGGCTTTTTAGCTTATTTACCAATCGACACTCGTTTTGAAGGGTAAAATACGCATTAGATCATCACTATCTTAAGTATTGTGATCTTATAATTCGTATTGTTTGTCGTTGTTAGCTTTTGTTATAGTGTCATCGTTTTTTAATTTCAATAACTTGTTAGGATCGAAATGTCAGTGGTTGAATATGATATTGCAATTGTAGGTGCCGGTATGGTCGGCGCAACGCTTGCGCACGCCGTAAGCCAAATACAACGCGAAGATGGCCGTCAATTATCGATAGCCTTAATTGATGCTAATCCACCAACCACCAGTAATCATCCTGGTTTTGATGCGCGTGTGATTGCATTATCTTACGGTTCACAAAAGATCTTAACCCAATTCAACTTGTGGAATAAGATCGCACCGACCGCAACGGCCATTAAGCATATTCATGTGTCTGATCGTGGCCACTGGGGGATCACCCGTCTCGATCACAGTGAATACAATTTGCCTGCATTAGGGCAAGTGATCGAACTGCAAACCGCAGGGCATATATTCCAACAAGATCTTGCCGAGATTAAAAACATCAATTGGTACTGCCCCAATCAGTTAGTTAGCCTCGATCGTCAAGTGAGTCATACTGATCTTACCCTCGACGACGGCCAGCAAATACGCTGTAAGTTATTGGTCGGTGCCGATGGTAACAATTCAATGGTACGCCAGTTAACCAATGTGCCAATTGAAGTGACCGATTTTGAGCAAACCGCGATCATTGCCAATGTGAGTTTGAGTAAACCCCATGAAGGTAAAGCTTTCGAGCGTTTTACTGACACGGGACCGTTGGCACTGTTACCGATGAAAGATCAACGCAGTTCATTAGTATGGTCAGTGCGCAGTGACGAAGTGGATGCGATCATGGCCTTGAGTGATGATGCATTCTTATTGCGTTTACAGCAGCGTTTTGGCTATCGCTTAGGTAAGTTTACTAAAACCGGTCAACGTTTTTCATACCCATTGCTATTAACAGAAGCGTTAGAGCCAACTCAACATCGTAGTATTGTGGTTGGTAACGCAGCGCATGCATTACACCCGATTGCAGGTCAAGGTTATAACTTAGGCTTACGCGACGTGGCTGTTTTGCATCATCAAATTGAACAGGCATTTTTAGCCGAGCAAGACGTGGGTGATCAAGCCGTAACTAAAGGTTACTGGCACAAGCGTCAAGGCGATCATCAAAAGACGATCTGGATGACGACCTCATTAGCGACCTTGTTTGCTAATAATTATGCGCCGCTGGTGGCTGGTCGTAATTTAGCCCTGCATACCATGGGCTATAAACCAGAATATAAACGCGCATTAGCACGTCAAGCACTTGGCGCGTTCAAGTTATTTTAAAAGATTCGGATTAGGATGTTATATGCAATCTTATGATATTGCGGTTGTTGGCGGTGGCATGGTTGGTCTTGCTTTTGCTGCAGCATTGAAGGAAACCACCCTTAAGATCGTGGTTATCGAAGGTAATGAAATCGACCGTGAATTAGGTGAATCACCTGAATTACGTGTCAGTGCGCTAAGCCGCGCAAGCCAAAACATATTACAAAATTTAGATGTATGGGCGGGTATCGAAAGTCGCCGCCATCAAGCGTACAACGCCATGCAAGTTTGGGATCGTAACGGCTTTGGCCAGATCAACTTTGACGGCGATGCGCTAATGACAGACACCTTGGGTCATTTAGTTGAAAACAAAGTGATCCAATTAGCACTGCTAGAGCAAATTGAAAAAGCCAGCAACATTACCTTATTAACGGGTACCCGTATTCGTAAATTAAGTCGTGCTAATGATGCGGCTTGGTTAACCTTAGAAGATCAAGAACCTGTGTATGCGAAGCTGATTGTGGGTGCCGATGGCGCCAACTCATGGACGCGTGCACAAGTGAATATTCCGCTGACGACATGGGATTATAATCACCATGCCATCGTCGCTAATATTCGCACGGTTGAACCGCATCAAGCCTGCGCCCGTCAGATCTTCAATCCAGAAGGGCCGTTGGCGTTTTTACCGTTATGGCAACCGGATCTGTGTTCGATCGTCTGGTCACTACCGCCAGAGCGTGCCACTGAATTGTTGGCAATGGACGACACCGAATTCAACAAACAACTGACCGTGGCTTTTGATAGCCGTTTAGGGCTGTGCAAAGTTGAAGGTCAACGTCAGGCATTCCCACTTAAAATGCGTTATGCCCGTAGTTTTGCCGCCGAGCGAGTCGCATTAATTGGTGACGCTGCGCATACCATTCATCCATTAGCAGGGCAGGGTGTTAACCTTGGTCTGTTAGACGCGGCAAGTTTGGCGCAATGTGTATTAGAAAATCATCGCGCGAACAAAGATATCGGCACCCATGCCCATCTGCGTAAATTTGAACGCTGGCGTAAAGCCGAAGCGGCGGTGATGATCTCAAGCATGGAAGGGTTAAAGCGTTTGTTTAGTGGTGGTCATCCGGCGAAACGTATTTTCCGTGATATTGGTCTAACCTTATCTAATACATTACCTGGGCTAAAGCAAAGCTTCATTAAACGTGCCATGGGGTTGGATGGTGAGCTACCTGATCTGGCTAAAGTAGACCGCACTCGCTAAGCTGATCTGGCATAATCGTTAAATAGTGTAATTAATCAACCTTGCACCTTATGTTAACGATGAGCATAACTAATGCAAACACCCCGGTTTGCATTAGTTATATTAATGCTGAGGCCGTTCCTATCCAAGATCTTCACAGCTTAATCATTGTCAATATAGCTTGAAGTTAGCAAAACAAGCTGCTCCGCTTGGTTTTTTTGTGATCTACGACGTCATTATTCCCCATGAATAACTTTTTTCTCTATTAAAGTGTTAGCCTTGCGCGCATTATCATTTGATTAACCATTAGATTTTCTATTCCTTAAATAATTTTAACGAATGCTTTCTAAGGGTATAATCGAATTATTATCATGTAATAGGCTTTACATGAAAGCTTAATATGAAAACAAGAAAGCAATTTTACTTGATCCCAAAGTCTTGATTAATAACTGTCAATTAAAGGAATTATAGAATGGCTCAACAAACAGTACTGTTCCCGAAGCACGTAGAAGCAGGGGCAAAAATGGTGGACTTTCATGGTTGGGATATGCCAATCAATTACGGTTCCCAGATTGCTGAACATAATGCTGTACGCGAAGATGCGGGTATGTTCGATGTGTCACACATGACCATCGTTGATATCAAAGGCGCTGACGCTAAGCCGTTCTTACGTTATTTACTTGCCAATGACGTGGCAAAATTAACTGTTTCTGGTAAAGCACTATATACCGGAATGTTACAACAAGATGGTGGGGTTATTGATGACCTTATCGTTTACTTCTTCAATGATGAATACTACCGTTTAGTGGTGAATTCAGCGACGCGTGTTAAAGATTTAGCATGGATCAACAAACAAGCTGCAGAATTTTCTGTAGACGTTACTGAATTACCTGAACTGTCTATGATTGCAGTACAGGGCCCGAAAGCCAAAGAAAAAGCCGCTACTGTATTTACTGCAGAGCAAAACGCCGCAGTTGAAGGCATGAAGCCATTCTTTGGTGTACAAGCGGGTAGTTTGTTTATTGCTACAACGGGTTATACCGGTGAAGCAGGTTATGAAATTGTCGTACCACAAGACCAAGCTTGCGATTTATGGCAGAAACTTGTGGACGCAGGGGTTCAACCAGCAGGTCTAGGCGCACGTGACACACTACGTCTAGAAGCTGGCATGAACCTTTATGGTTTAGATATGGATGAAACTGTATCACCGCTAGCCGCTAACATGGGCTGGACGATTGCTTGGGAACCACAAGAACGTGACTTTATCGGTCGCGCAGCGCTAACGGCTCAAAAAGCAGAAGGCACTGACAAACTTGTTGGTTTAGTACTTGAAGCGAAAGGTGTATTACGTACTGGTCAAAAAGTCGTATTCACTAACGCAGCAGGCGAAGCATGTGAAGGCGTTATCACTAGTGGTAGCTTCTCACCAACACTTGGTTTTAGTATTGCATTTGCACGTGTTCCAGCATCAATCGGTGAAACGGCTGACGTTGAAATGCGCAAAAAGCTTGTTACTGTTGCAGTAACTAAACCAGCGTTCGTTCGTAATGGTAAAAAACTAGTTTAGTGCTACGTTTGATTTAACTGAAAATTGTATGACGTCAGCTGAGTTGCCGATCTTTATTTCGAAAGAATAGTAATAATTCTGCTTATAAAGAAGCGCAATTCAGTGTCTACAGCGTTACCAAATAAAAACATAATCATTTAAGTAAAAGACAAAAGGAAGTTTCAACAATGAGTAATATCCCAGCTGAATTAAAATATGCATCTTCACACGAATGGGTTCGTAACGAAGGTGACGGTACTTACACTGTCGGTATTTCTGACCATGCTCAAGGCCTTTTGGGTGATATGGTATTCATTGACTTACCAGACGTAGGTGATGAAGTTACTGCTGGCGAAGATTGCGCAGTAGGCGAGTCTGTTAAAGCCGCATCAGATATCTACGCACCAATCAGTGGTGAAATTGTAGCAATCAATGAAGAATTAGACGATTCTCCAGAGTTAGTAAACTCAGATGCATTCGGCGAAGGCTGGTTGTTCCGAGTTAAAGCTTCTGACGAAAGTCAACTCGCCGCGCTGTTAGATGCTGCCGGTTATGCTGAGTCAATCGAAGACTAATTTGTTGTTGAAACCCTGAGCTAGCCTCGGGGTTTTTTTTTAGTGTTTAAACGCTATTTGTTATTTTTAAACATGAATAGATATCGTTAAGCGCTATTTTAATTTGTAATAGTAAAAATACAGGGAATTGCATGAAAACCCATACCCCACTTGCCCAGTTAGAGCAGATTGATAATTTCGCCCGTCGCCACATCGGCCCTTGCGAAACAGAAACTAAAGCGATGTTAACGAAAGTTGGCGCAGACTCTTTAGAAGACCTTATTCAACAAACAGTACCAAGCTCGATCTTATTGGCAGAAGATATTGTTGCTGGCCATCAGTTATCTGAAGTTGCCGCACTGCAAGAATTAAAAGCCATCGCAGCCAAAAACACAATAAATAAAAGCTACATTGGTATGGGCTATTACGGTACTAACGTGCCGAATGTTATCCTACGTAACGTATTCGAAAATCCAGGCTGGTACACGGCATACACGCCTTACCAACCAGAGATTGCACAAGGTCGTTTAGAAGCACTACTAAACTTCCAAACCATGACTTGTGATCTAACAGGCATGGATTTAGCAAGCGCATCTTTACTTGACGAAGCAACAGCCGCAGCTGAAGCAATGGCAATGTGTAAGCGTGTTTCTAAAAACAAAAAATGTGATAACTTCTTTATCGCCGACAGCGTACATCCACAAGTCGCTGACGTGATGATCGAACGTGCAGAGCACTTCGGTTTCACTGTTATTCAAGGCCCTGCAGAAACAGCGCCTGAGCATGACTTGTTTGGTGCGGTACTGCAGTATCCAGGTACAAGCGGCGATGTAACAGACATCAGCGGTATTATTGCGGCTATCCAAGCTAAGAAAGGTGTTGTTGCTGTTGGTTCTGATCTACTGGCACTGACACGCGTTAAGTCACCGGCTGAACTCGGTGCTGACATCGCATTTGGTAGTTCACAACGCTTTGGTGTTCCAATGGGTTATGGCGGTCCACACGCTGCATTCTTCGCAACATGTGACAAACATAAGCGTTCTATGCCGGGTCGTATCATTGGTGTTTCTAAAGACACCCATGGTAAACCAGCACTGCGTATGGCAATGCAAACGCGCGAGCAACACATCCGCCGCGAAAAAGCCAACTCAAATATTTGTACTGCACAGGTATTGCTAGCGAACATGGCTGGTTTCTACGCAACGTATCACGGTCCAGAAGGCCTAAAAGATATTGCTAAGCGTGTACACCGTTTCACTGATTTATTAGCAGCAGGTCTTGTTAAAGGTGGTTTAAGCCTGACTAACAATACGTGGTTCGATACAATCACTGTACAGTTAGACAACGACCAGTTAGATAACAAAGAAAAAGTGGTTACTCGCGCATTAGCAGCGGGCATTAACTTCCGTCTTGACGCTGAACATCAAGTGGGTATCAGCTTAGATGAAACGATCACGCAAGCAGACCTAGCGACATTATTCGACGTACTATTGGGCGATGACCACGGTATCTCGGTTGATGCACTAGAAGCTGAACTAGCAGCAACTGGTAGCACGTCTATCCCTGCTGAACTTGAGCGTGAATCTGCATTCCTAACACACCCAGTATTTAATACGCACCATTCTGAAACAGAAATGCTGCGTTATATTAAATCGCTGGAAAATAAAGATTTAGCCCTTAACCATTCAATGATTTCATTAGGTTCTTGTACCATGAAACTGAATGCGGTTGCCGAGATGATCCCAGTAACATGGCCTGAATTTAGCAACATGCACCCGTTCTGCCCAGCAGATCAAGCGGTTGGTTATAAAGTGATGATTGACCTGTTAGAAGACTGGTTAGTTAGCATCACAGGTTACGATTCAATTTGTATGCAGCCTAACTCGGGTGCACAAGGTGAATACGCGGGTCTATTAGCAATTCATAAATACCATGAGTCACGTGGCGAATCACATCGTAACATCTGTCTGATCCCTAGCTCTGCGCACGGTACTAACCCTGCATCAGCGCAAATGGCGGGTCTGAAAGTTGTCGTTACTAAGTGTGATGCAAACGGTAACGTTGACGTTGCAGATTTACGTGAAAAAGCGGAAGAGCTAAAAGACAATCTTTCTTGCATCATGATCACGTACCCATCGACACACGGTGTATACGAAGAAACGATTAAAGAAATCTGTCAAATCATTCATGACAACGGCGGCCAAGTTTACATGGACGGCGCAAACATGAACGCACAGGTAGCATTAACATCGCCGGGCTCTATGGGTTCTGATGTTTCTCACCTTAACCTACACAAAACATTCGCTATTCCACACGGTGGCGGTGGTCCAGGTATGGGTCCTATCGGCGTTAAAGCGCACTTGGCACCCTTTGTTGCTGGTCACGCTGTTGCTGACACGGGTAAAGAAAGCCGTCACAACGGTGCGGTTGCTGCTGCCCAGTTTGGTAGTGCAAGCATCTTGCCGATTACGTGGATGTACATCAACATGTTAGGTACAGCAGGTCTGAAACGTTCTACACAGACAGCTATCTTAAATGCTAACTACCTAGCTAAAAACTTAGATCCACTGTTCCCAGTCCTTTATAAAGGCCGTAATGATCGTGTCGCGCACGAGTGCATCATTGATTTACGCCCACTTAAAGAAACAACGGGTATTACCGAGTCTGATGTTGCTAAACGTTTAATGGATTATGGTTTCCACTCGCCAACAATGAGCTTCCCAGTTGCGGGTACGCTAATGATTGAGCCAACTGAATCAGAATCTAAAGCTGAATTAGATCGCTTCATCGAAGCAATGACAGGCATCCGTGCCGAAATTGCTAAAGTTGAATCGGGTGAGTGGACTGCAGAACAAAGCCCACTCCATAACGCACCACACACACTGGCTGATATTGTTGACGCTAACTGGGATCGTGCTTATGACCGTGAAACTGCAGTTTACCCTGCACCTTACGTGAAGAAAGACAAGTTCTGGCCTACAGTAAATCGCATCGATGATGTGTATGGCGACCGTAACTTATTCTGCTCATGCCCACCCGTTGAATCGTATAACGATTAATTTTGGTGTGTAACGTGTCACAGCGTTAAAAACATGAAGTGATAAGAGCGAGTCCTGCGAAAGTAGGGCTCGCTTTTTTTATGGGTTGGAAATGGTATTAGAGGCGGGGGGAGTTGAAGCCCAAAACACTACTGGATGAAATTACAGTGTTAATTTTTTGTAATCGGTAGCCCTATCCATATGTATCCAATACGACCCATCCTATGCCGCCAAAGTGCCGCCGTTGTTAATCATATATAAATTATTATTTATTAAAAAATAAAGCTCAAGTTTTTCATATTTAAATGATTTTTTTCTTGCTGAGGATGAAAATAGTAATAGAATCAAGCTAATGATAAGTTTTTTTAGTTATTAATTAGATTTATGAAATAAATGGATAGAAATGCACTATCTATAAAATAAAACGAAATATCACAGTGATACTTTATTAATCGCAATTTACTACGCTGGTAGATTTGCAGTGTCGAGTAGCAAAATTATATCAATGTGATACGAAAGCTGAGGTGGTAATTATGAGGTTGTACGTTGTCGATAGTAAGGGGAAAAAAGTTTTCCTTCAAATAGTGGCTCCATCAAGGAGAGAGCTGGTCAATAAGGTTGGTGGTCATAAACTCATGATCAATGATCAGCAATATGTTATCAAAGACGTAAAGGCCGCTAACTCTAATGAAAATGCTGCTGCAGCAATGGTAATTGGCGGTGCGATAGGCTTATTAGGAGGCGTACCAGGTGTTATTGCTGGGGGAACTTTAGGCGGGTTACTAGGTAGCGAAAAAGATAAAAAAGAACAACGCCAAGTAGAGCAGTTCAACAGGAGTAAATTGTGAATAAGACGGTCTTATTTTCAGCTTTGGGTTTAGTTGCTATGTGTATTATTTTTTCATTAAATCAAGTTCTAATAATGCTTGGTATTCGTTACTTATTAGAGTCTGGTTATTTAATGGGTGCTTGTACAATATTTGTATTCGTATCAATTATATGCCATGGAGTTTATGTAAATGAATCTGTATTAGAAGATGTACCAATGTTTAAAAGTAATCAATTATGGATCTTAGAAATATTAGTCAATATAGCAACATATGTTGCTATCACATCTACTGCTATCACACTCCTAAAAGCTTTATATATTCAACAATTTTATGGTGATATTCAGTATTTTCTGGAATTTAAAAGCTATGACATATATACAATGTTTGGCGTTAGTTGTGCATTACTTTGGTTTTCGATGTTTAAGTGTTGGCTACTATTTCATGAGGCGTTAAATTCTCATGGATCTGCCGTAGTAGAAAAGGCATAACAACGTTGTTATTTTAACTACTCATAGTGGCCTGTTAAGCCAGACATTACTTGATAAACAGATGTTTCAGGCTTATTTTAGCTGAAACATTGATTCCCCAATTTAGTGCAAAATTATCTCATCAATTTTAGTCAGTTATAGCTTACTTAATGTGTATAAATAAGCCCTTTAGTGGTGTTCTTCAATGAGCATGCTTTGGGTTATGCGTGTTACATACAATATGTTAAATAGAACCTGAATTGATGAAATTTACTTGATGGGCTAGCGTAGAATAGATATTGAATTAATTAGTTCGCTAGGTTTACGTAGCGAACTACAGTCTTATTTGGATTTCACGTAACATGCGTTATACGCAGTTGTGATGGTAGTGTAGGTAGTCAATAATCTAAACTACATAAAAAAATATACTGAAATTGAAGCCTTATTATACCTTAGGGTAATTCACTACCCATGGATCAGTGCAACCTCGTTTTCTATATATTTGAACTGTCTTGTCAATTAATCTACTGGCAATATCCATTAACGCCCCTGTACCACCACCAATAGCTGATAACTCATAAATGTAGCGTTCGCCGACAAATGTAGAACGATATTTAGTTAATATATCCACAGTAAAGCTACTATCAAATTGTGATTTTATGTCTTCTGGTAAAGCATTAAATAAATCTAACAAATCATGTGCGCTCCCCCTCTTTACTACTTTAGAGTTAAATCGGTACTTCTCATTCAACTCATTTTCATTACCTGTAATCTGAGCATGAAAACTTTTAAACAGTATTTCTAAGGACAAAGCAGCATTAACTATAGAGATACTAACGCTGTGAGGCCACATTAGTTGGGATGCTTTATTGTATAAATATGATGTCTCAAGCATGTGAGGCGCTAAAATCCAACTTTCTTTTAATTGATTTTCCATAAATATCCTAAGGCTCATAACGCCGCAAATAATCGTTTATACGCTGATTGATTTGCCTTGTTATGTTTTATCTGCGTTTAAATAAACGATATAGAGCATTTAAATTTAAACCTATGCCCATGAAGTTTGGCTTTAATTCAACAACGTCTTCTTGAGGCTCTTTGGAAACTAACTCGACCTTTTTTGACTCAAGCCATTCTCGCCCACGAAAAGTTATTCTAGGCTCTAAGAAACAATCACCAATGTCTGAACATGCATTCATACCACTTACTAATTTATGGTTAATCATCTCTTTAAAAGTAACAATATCAATTTCCGATGATTCATTAATTGATTCCACATTCGGATTTTCAATTAAATACTCAAGTATTAGTTTATGCGCTTCCATATTTTCCTTTAATCCTTATTGTAATGTCTTGGCGATTACAATAAAGATACCACCTGAATTAAACGCTGTCAAATCAACGGTTTAAGCATGCATTACGTTTGTTTAATTCATTTTAAGCAAACAAATGCAACATCCGCACAAGCTATTTTGATACTATTGAAAATGTTTAAGAAGAAAAATAAATCAGTCGATTTAAGTGAAAAGCTAAAATACGTGATGCTTGAGAACCCAAGCAGATAAATTTTTATAAAGCCTCCTAATTGGAGGCTTTTTCGAGCTAGGGATTAAATCGTTAATACACGGCCTTTCAACATAAATACTATAATGCGCAGTGCCAAAACTACACTAGATTAAAATGTCATGTTAGAACCGTATTTTCTACAGTTAAATCCTTCAAATTACCAATATATCACTAAGATGATTTTGCACTATCTTGGTGAATATCCATTTCAGCGTAAATATAACTCAAGCTTTCATTTTGATATATACCGTGAGTGATAAAGTGATATGTCGTAGCGCTGAACTGTTAGCATGTAGTGTAAAAGATCTTGTATAAAATTAAATAACCAAATTAATCAATGGTATAAAGAATGTGTTAGTATTCTCAAACGGTGTACACAATATGTGATTCACGACCTTAACTACTTATTTTAAATTAGAGCTACTTATGATGGGAAACTCAGCTTCAGGCTTAAACAGAAAGCAATCCAATTTGGTAAACAAAATAGAGCAAGCTTACAATATGATGCTTGCTGAGTTTCCTTTTTCAACAGAGGCGTTGTCGAAAAGCTTAGCGACAATCGAACTTGATGATTTAAGTGAAGCTAGTAAGAGTTTTAGACAAGAGGAAAAAGTAAAAGTAAATCGGATATTTAAGTACTTTAAGATACTAAAAGATTGCGAAGACTATTTTATTAAATTTAATGCAGATGAAAATGAAAGTTCAGCTCATGCTCTAAAAGATAGATTAATGAGTGATCAGAATATTGTTATACGTGTTACAGAGATAATAAGGGAGATTGACCCTAAAGGTAAGCTTAATGTTTCTTCACTCTTTAATGACTTGTATAACTTATATGGAGAGCATATTTTTGCTCTAAGAGATTATTTGTTAACTGAATCTACACGTCGAGTTGAATATCAGTTGAGGCTTTTAAGTGATAAACAGCGTTCAGTTATGCTTTTACTTAAAGAGAAAGAAGACGAATTATCAAATTCAATGCGAGATAGTTTTAACAAATCAGAAATGGAAATGTTAGACAATGTAAATGAAGCAAGAAAACAATCTTTTATTGAAATATCTGAGAGAGAGGAAAACTTTAGAAAGTTTATTTCCAGCACTGAAAAAAAGCATGCGGAAAAAATTTCAATTCAAGAGAAAGAGATATTTGAATTAATATTGAATAATAAGTCTGAAATATTAGAGCAAATGAAAACAGAGTCGGATAAGGTTACTGGAGAGTTTAATGATGCTTTCAGTAGTAATTTAGACAGTTCTAAGATCAAAATCGAACAACATGTATCTGGATTTGAAGAATCTAATAATGAGATAAAAAAGATGTTAGAAGCCACTGGTAGTGGTCTACTTGCAAATAACAATCTCTGCCAAGCAGAAAAAGAAAAAAAATCTGCAGACAGATTAAGGTTTGGCGGAACACTGATCTTAACTTGTCTGATTTTGTATACAGGGTTTGAAGTCAATGAGTTAATAACAAAAGTTGATAAAATTAACACGATGTTCCTTTTAGTTAGATTTTTATTAATTTTCCTTGTAACTATGCCCGGTATCTATTTATTGAAAGAATCATCTAGACACAGAGCTGATGAAAGAAAATATAGAAAAGTAGGAATCCAATTAGCAACTATTAATGCATATTTAGATAGTTTTTCTGCGGAAGAAAAAGGCAAGATAAAACAAGATTTAACGTCTAATTTTTTTGGTGACGGAGACGTGAAGTCTGATATATCTACTGTTCCTGATATGCAAAAATCAATAGATAAGCTACTTGATACAATATCTAGTATGGCTAAAAAATAAAATAACTTGTTACCAAACCATTATTAATAGAGTTAATCAGCCAAAGGATTCAATCTAACCGCATCCTCTAAATGCTCTGGTGCAAAATGTGAATATTTCATCGTATCGACAATTGATGCATGACCCAGTATTCGCTGCAGCACCAGAATATTACCACCATTCATCATAAAATAACTCGCAAACGTGTGTCGTAACACATGGCTCATTTGCCCTTTAGGTAATTCAAATCCTGCGCGTTCTACCGCTTTACGAAATGCTTTAAGGCTGCTGCTAAACAAATGCCCCTGTTTTTTAGGTAGTCGCTTGGCAAGTTCTGCGGATATTGGGATCGTGCGAGGTTTATTACCTTTGGTATTCATAAACGTCACTTTGTTATTATGAACATGCTCACCTTTTAAGTTTTCAGCTTCACCCCAACGGCAACCAGTCGTTAAACAAATTTCTGCAATTAATCTAACGTGTATATTACGGCCGTTATCCAGCTCGTTAAGTAAGATGGGTATTTGCGATGCTTGTAAGAATCCCATTTCAGGCGTTTTATATTTTAATGCCCGCATACCGGCAATCGGGTTTCCTGCTTTCCATTCACCCAAACGGCTTAATTCATTGAATAGGGCATTCCGATACGTTTATCCTTTGCTTTCACGCCAATATATTCCTCAAAGCGTAAAGCCTCCGCTTTAGTGCTAAAGCGTTTTCTTATCCTACGGCCACCACGACCAAACGGATACATTTCAACGAGGTAATAACCATCTAGTCGTTGCGGAACAGCCTTTAAAATATAGACCTGAAGGCATGCTTATTACAGATGAGTATTTGGCTTTTGGAGACGGCACTATATCTAAGAGTAGGGGAGTTGCTAGCGCTACGCTTATCTCGAATACTTCTGCAATCTCAATTGGTGTTACAAAAACAAAGAGTAAGCATGTTACATCAACACTCTATTTTAACTCGTTAGATAGCATGGAACTCTTTCATAAAAGAGACTGGTATATAATTCAGTTACGTAATGATGAAAATCATATAGCAAAACGTTTTTATACCTTAAGTAGGAAGAAAGCTGAAAGATTTATTGACGCGATGAATTTGTATATATCCACAGCAAAGGACTTTGGGGTGTAGTGAATTTCATACTTTCTGAAATATCTAAAATGCTATTCTCGATATTAACTAATACTATCAATAGGATTTGATAATGAGTAATGCATATAGTTGTAACGAGAGTAGGGCTGGAAAAAGCTGGGGCCAACTTTTTAATAAAAACATGGAAGAAATGGGCCTTGTCGCGTCGATAAAATGCTATTCAAATCGAAAAGCATACGGTATACGAGCGAGGGCGATAGCATAATGACTTTTGAATTCATAAAAGATAAGTTTTTATTGATCATCGCAGGGCTTGGATTTGCAGCATTTGCATTTATTGGATCTCCTTTGATAACAGAATATATCGATGTTTATTTTATCGTTATCATTGTTGTTATGTTCTGTGTTGACAGGTTAGAAATCAGAAAATTAAAAGCTGAAATAAAACAACTTAAAAGTAAGTCTTCGGCGGAGTAAGTTTCATCATAACGATAGTTCGTAATAGGGGCAGGGTAAACACCGATGCCCTAGTTTAGTGAAACATTATCCCATCATTTTTAGTTCGTCATAGCTAAGTTAGGATCTATAAATAAGCCTTAGTGTAGGTGTGCTTCAAGTGAGCATGCTTTGGGTTATGCGTATTTTTTGTGATCCAGTTACTAAAAAACGGAGACAGACTAGACTACGCAATGATATTTATGAGAATATTATTGAAATTAGCGTGCATCGTATAATGGCTATTACCTCAGCCTTCCAAGCTGATGATGCGGGTTCGATTCCCGCTGCACGCTCCAGTTCTAATCTAAAGCGCTGGTCACTCCAAATATCCAACTTCTTATTTAGATCTTATATAACTGCGTAATGCGCAGAACCAATATTAAATCCCATTTAAAATGTCTTATTAGAGCCTCATGTCTTACAGTTTAATCCTTTCAATATTCTGTATAGCAATTTCAATCAGGCATTGGTTTATGTTCACAGATATCATGATCTCGATTTCTTAATTGGGAAACAGAAGGTAGATAATGCGTGTAGATAAATACCATGAAGAGCGGATTAAAAGAGTTTGTGATTACATTAATAATCACTTAGATGAAGATATGTCGCTGGAAACATTGAGCAACGTTGCAATATGTTCTAAATATCATTTTCATCGTATCTTTAAGTCCTTCATGGGGCTTAGCACTATTCAGTTTTTGCTGCTTGCCAGAATGAAGCGAGCCTCTTTTAGATTGGCATTTGAATCAGAGAAAAGCATTATTGATATTGCTTACGAAGCCAGTTTCGAAAGCCCAGAAGCATTCTCGCGGGCGTTTAAAAGAATATTCAAGCAATCACCTTCCCAATTTAGGAACAATCCAGAGTGGCAGTCGTGGCACTCTAAATATGAATTTGAACCACCAATAGTTGGAGAGATCGTTATGGACATAAAGGTTATTAATGTTGAAGAAAAGAAAGTTGCGCTGATAGAGCATAAAGGCGACCCTAAATTAGTTTTTGATACAGTAGCAAAATTTATCGCTTGGAGAAAAGAAACGGGTTTATCTCCGATTAAAAAGAGTGACACTTTTGGTATTCCATACAGCGATCCGAATGACACACCAAGTACCGAATTTCGGTTTGATATTTGCGGTACGCATTACGGTGAAGTTCCAGATAATAAATATGGTGTAAAATCAGGTGTGATCCCGAGTGGCCGCTGTGCTGTTGCTCAACATAAAGGTAGTCATGATAAAATCAGTGATACTGTCTATCACTTGTATCAAACATGGTTACCAGATAGTGGTGAAGCGCTGCGTGATTACCCTTGTTTCTTCCACTACTTGAATTTTGTGCATGAAGTGGATGAGTGTGAATTGGTAACAGATATTTACCTGCCTATTAAATAGGTTTTGCATTTGGTAAAATATCAGTTACCTGATATTTCCATAAACAGCGTTTTCGGCTCAGGCCTTAATTGTAATCGGTGCAAAAACTAAGTTCGTTGTTCTCATTAACTTCCCAATTTACACCTTAGTCCCATTAATCGTCACTTCAACAAGCCTCGTTGTTGATTTACCCTCTACTGATTGAACGCCGAAGCCATGCTCCACAGCAATCCAAGATATAGTATTGATTTTATCGGTCGAGCCGTCTGGCATTGTTATTGAACTATTGAATTCAAATTTACATGTTTTATAAGTACCTGCAGGAACAGTAATTGTTTCGAACCCTTTAAAGGTAATTTTACTATCATTTATATAATCCACGTCTAGAGATGGTGATTCAACTCTCATAGTTGTTGTTTGTTCATAGGCACTACCACTATTAAGATTAAATTTCGTTAAGTGTCCCGGCGTTAAAGAAGTTTCTATACTCCCCAAAATAGTATCTGTTGTATTTCCTAAAAAAGAGATTGATTTTTCATTACTGTCAACAAAGACGTAATTGTAACTTGTCTCAGTCATTGATTCTTCAGTAAGAGTATCCTGGATTCGAATTGCAGGTTGTCCTTTAAAGGGCTTTTCATCTAGTACTTTATAATTATGTGTTATAACTTCGTCATTATCTTTTTTAGTCTTTAAAGTATATTCAGTACCTACAGTAACTAAAGTTTCATTAAAACATACTGAAGCATTCACAGTGTCACTGCCACTGCCACTGCCACTGTCACTGCCACTGTCACTGTCACTGCCACCACTACCACAACCCGTTGTAGTAAGAATCAATGCAAGTACAGATACAGATTTAATATTCATATAATATTCCTTGAAATGAAAGTTCACTCTTAATTTTGATATTTGTATTAATTATCAGTCTATTAGTATGTTTGATGACCTAATAATATATTTATGACTGTATTTATCGACCTTGGTGCTACATTACCCCTTTGTGATTAATTAAGATATAGGGAATTAGTATGAGAAAGATAATACCGGTGATGGTTATGGGGTTGTTTGTGACGGGCTGTTCATCACTTTTTGAACTAGGGCCTAAAGAGTTTTATAACAATGGCTCTAAGGTTGTCATTGGTTACTCTTCGCCTGAAGCTAGCTGGGAATGCAGTGAAGTAGGTAAGGAGAAGTTTAATGCTCAAGCTAAAGATATTATGGGTGTTATTCGTTTAGGGCCAAATACGCGAAAAGCGACTGATTTAGGTTCTGAGTTTTTTGCCAGCAAGGCTCCAGATCATAAGTCGAACTATGTAAATCGGTCATTTTACACGAAATCTGGAATGAGTTTTTATATGACATCTGATGATGATACGGGGATTTATTACAGTTGTCCTTCGCTACCTTTACAGTTAGGTGAAAATAAAAACGGCTAATACCGATACAATTTTCGTCGTTATTAAAGCTGCCTAATGAAGTGAAGTAACCCCATAAGTTGGACATTAACTTGATGGGCTAGCGTAGAATAGTTGAATGGATATTGAATTAATTAGTTCGCTAGGTTTACGTAGCGAACTACAGTCTTATTTAGATTTCACGTAATATCGTTATTAAAATACGCAATAGGTTAATTATTACTTAACACAAACCAGCGACTTATCAGTGCCAAGTTTATCATTGATAGAATGCTGACTCGCTAACATTGCATCGTCATTAAACTCTAATTTCCATATTGTATTATTCGATGGTTCATCTCTCGATAAAAATACGCGTTCTTGTAATAGATTCAATTTATCATTCTTTTTTAAATCGTTCCAAAGACGTTGATATTCATCTTTAGTTGCAAGTAACCCATCCATATTTGTACAAAGATTTCGGATCTGTCTACCATTATAATCTTTATTAAGTAACTCTTTATCGTCGAGAATACCATAGTCATTGCCTTCTATATTATAGGTAACAGCAGGCACTAACTCACTCGGAGAGAGTTTAATTGTCGATAAATATTTTGTATCGGTATTATGGGTACGAATATATGTCGTTGCAGTGGGTAATGTATCAAAATGCAACACTAAGGTATTATCAACAGGCTTGTTATTACGATCGAGTTTATAAGCAACACTACCGCTATTAAGTGATTGTCCAAGCATCGTAAGTGAAACCTGTTCATATTCCTTTTCATCAGGTAAATAATAAAATGCCAATGTCATTTCATTTTTTGCGTTAAGCTCCGTTGTCACAAATACAGACGGTACGTTTACTTCACCGATCGTTGTTCTGTCTATTTCTGAAAAATTTTCAGTAATAAAGGCTTGGCTATACGGAACTCCGAATCCATAAGTCATTGCTGAATCATGGGAAAAACCAAATGCATGATTTGTTTCATGAAAGAACGTATTATAGGTTCTTTGATGATAGGGTCTATAATTCCATGAACCTTCTGTAATATAACCTTTATAAACCGCCGCTTTACCTGAGGTGTTCGCTGCTTTTTTATTATTAATCCAAGGTCTATCACCACCACCTCTGCCAGCTGAAAAATAATCGCCCGCCAATACCCGTATGTTAAACGTATGACCCTCAGCGCCTAATGCAAGCATATTACGTGATGCATATGACAAAGGTTGAGTACCATACTTTGTACACTCTTTAAAAAACGGGCAATAAGTATTCATTGTTTTTGTTATAAATGGGGGAAATGCAACGGTATTCAATGCATTGTGCAACATCACTATGTGTGTGTTATATATTGTTTTTTGTTTTGGATTAGGCGGTAGGTAACAATATCTTGGTACCCTCTCACAAGACTTATCCTTGGGTGGAAAGATGACTTGAGGTAAAAATAGCTTCATCTGGTTATTATGACGAATATTGCTGAGTGCTAACCCTGGTAGTTCAAATACAACCGAGCTAAAGGGTTCAACAACGGTATCAAATCTTAATAACGCCACGTTATCATTCGTTATACCATCATTATAATTTACCGTGATCTGACTCACTTTCTGTGGTGTTGTATTCTTAAAGACATATTCATCGTCAGCGATAAAAAATGTCATATTATCAAGTCTGTACTCTTTAACTTGACCTGGGTCGTCCACTGATCCGCTCTGAACAACAGCTGATAATAATGTTAATCCCTTAGGTTTCACCGAAAAAACCTCAGATACTTCTTTTTTATCGCTGAAATTAAAGTGATGAGTTGTGCTTGTGACTATATCGACAGCAGGCGGTATATGACTAGTTGCAATAGTCGGTATATAACTAGCTGCAACAGCGACAGTTGAAAATAAAATAGTTAAAGCTAAAACTGTAAAGCCTTTATTAAACATATAGTAATCCTTCGTGTTCATTTATTAAATCTGAGCGTGATGCGAAACTGTCTTTCACACCATAAAATTGTAAATAAGTGCTATTAAGGGCAAAACTGTTAAAACTAAGTGCAGATATTAGTAGCGTAAATATAGTGCGCACCTGATTCTCCAAGCATTATATGCTGTTGTAAGTAACTGATCTCGATGGTTGCAAATATTAATTAAATATTAATTAAATGTTATTTAATTTGAATGCTATCGCACTTATTGAATATTTTTTTAGATCTTGATCACAAAATAGTGCAACATAAAAACCATCTCGTTACATTTCTGTTTGTTTTTTGTTGTTTTATCACCTGTTAGGTTGGACGGGGGACGGGGGTTGGTTCGGTCTGTGTTGGTTTAATGTGTTGATATTAAACGGTTAGCAGTGTATTGCACTGAATTGAGTTTTGGGTGTAATTTAGGGTGATTAGTTTCAGTTTGGTTTAAGTCATTAACCCATTATTTTTAAAATTGGTCATGTTAAGCGGTGACTTTCTGGTCTTAGCGGCTTTGTTGCAACGCTCAAATAATATTCAATGATGTGATTTGTGATTTCTTCAACGGATCGTTTCATCGTTTTCATTTGTGTTATGGTTCGATTTTCTACACGTTACAACCCACAGTTTTAGTTCGCTTAATGCGACGTGATAAGGATATTATGAAGCTAGTAATTTTCGATTGTGACGGGACATTAGTTGATAGTGAGCTCTTATGTAATTTAGCTCTCGAATATCAACTTGCTGAATTAGGCATCAAATCTGATGCTATGGGTCTGGAACCTCAAAATTGTTGTGTTGTTGAGGATAGCTTGCTTGGGCTAGAGTTATTTAAATAGAGTAAGTCGCGGAGTTACCCACGACTTAATCATCTATGTGATGTTTTTAACTCACACTCGACAGGACTAATAAACCGTAGTGGTTATGTGTACTTTATCTTTCAACTGAAAAAAATAAGGTTATTAGCACTGAGCAAGTCGTTAGCCTGTGTCGCGATTCCCAAAATCAAAAAAGCCTCCAATTAGGAGGCTCATTTCAATTAACCACGACAGTTAACGTATTATTATGCTTCAGCTGTTACTTTAGCTTTAGTTACTTTTTTTGGTGCCGTATTTAGTTCGCTAATAAGCACAGTCAGTTGATCAATTTTGCTTTCTAATTCACTGAGTGCTGAATCTTGATCACCCGTAAAACGGCTAGTGATGCTTTGAAATTTAGTTTCAACTGACTCTAACGTGATTTTTTTAGCAAAGATTGCAGACGTTTGTTCTTTTAGATTCGACTCAACTTGCGCACCGCGCTCAACAAGAGATTCAAAAAATTGCGTTGCTTTATCTGATGATTTTGATGCTTGATCAAAGATAGTGCCATAAACACCAAAACCAGCTGTGACAGATTTTTTTGCTGTGTCTTTTGCGATAGTTAAGATAGTTTTTGCTTGGTCAAGTAAGTTACTCATGATAATCACTCCTGGTTAAATAATGTAGATTAAAGTTTGTTCCAACAGAGTGAATCATATTGTTTTTATTTAGAAATATAATTCCATCGCAAACAAATAAACGCCTAATGATAAATAGCCGTTCATCACATAGGAGGAAATATTAGATAAAACCCAACCAAAGCGGCAAGTGGTGTATTACGACGAAGTATTGCGTTTTCAAATGCAGGTTTAGAGCTTAATGAGGAAAGTCATCTTGATAACGATGGTCACACGCCACTTAATATTGCAATTATGAATAACGATGTGGAATTAGTCGCATTGTTAATTGAACTTGGTGAAAAAGTGACAATAAAAAATCGCCTCATACATGGGAGTGGATCAAGCTTGTTGGACTAATGCTAATCAACCTGAGTTTACTCAGTCTTTTTTAACGTTAGCGGAAGGCGCAACGGCTACTATTTCAGGGGTTACGTTAGAAAAACCTCAAAGCAGCCCAGATATCTATATTTACTGTACAACTGAAGAGTTTGATGAATCCGCGATGAGAGACTTTGGCTATGATTCATGTGTGGTCATTGAACAGCCTGAAAAACTTTTTGAATGTATCAGTAAATCACTAAAGCATAAGGGCTCGTATGAAGGTAGTCATAAGTGCAAGTATCAACCTCGCCGAATGCCACATGACTTTGACTCAGACGTACACCCAGCATTGATTTAAAAAAATGAATATTCTTATCAAAAAGAGGTGAGAAGTATTTGGACACCTACTAAGGATAAAATTCAACCCATTATAATTAGATCTGAAGAGATAAATAGGTATTGCCGCATCATCAGTATTTGATTACAAAGCAATTAAGGTGATGCCTTGCACTCGGCGGTTTTAGTATGTGCGTTTAACAAAAAATAAATTATATATAACATGCGCTGTATGTAATTGGGTTGCTACCCGGCAAGCGTTGTGACAAAACCCAAGTTCAACACCCTTCATCTGCAGTAATTATCTGTGGCACAGTGCCTAGCGTGCAGGCTCCCACATATTCCAAATAGCAATCGCCCGGAGCTCTTTTTAATGAATTAAATATAGCGGTAGAGAAAATTCGAACTTCCAACCTTGCGCTTAGGGGCGCTTGCTCTATCCTGAACCAGATTTTGGCACGACCTAGTCTAGTATTTGCTATAAAACTGGTTCATATCTACCACGTAGCTTTGGTGAATTAGTAATCTCTCGTAATAATCGTAGGTATGATCTGAAGTTCTATATCTAGATCAAATTGCTTCTCAGCCGAGGTAAAGTTGTATACCCCTGAGCTATCTATGCTGATTACAGACATATCAATTTTGTTAAAATCATCACTTAATTCTTGTCTACTCCCAACAATCATCAGCTCTGTTTCTCCGTCTCGGAGGTCGGCTAGTAATCGAATTAAGTTTTTATAATTGTCATTTTCAACATCGGGGTTATCAAGCATTTCTTTTAGTTGTTCTGTCGATATAATATGTTCTTCCTGTTTCTTTAAATTCTCAACCAGCCAACTATATGTATTTTCACTAGGGTATGAGTTAGAATTTCTTCTGATTTCTTCATTTATAGTTGTACTATTTATAGCGGTATTATGTACTAGTTCGAACTTATAATTATTGTTATCATCATGAATCATATTATATAAATTCATATCGTCCTGATTGAAGGAATAACAAACATTGATAACAGCGTCTTCAGGCTTATATGGCCCTTTAGAAAAAAAACCACCTATCGTTAGTTCATTATTTATATGGGATTTAGCTTTTATAAAATAGCCTTGACCCCCTCCCCGCATTAGAACCGCACCACTTATAGCTAGATTGTCAGTAATTGCTCGTGCTTCCCATATGTCACTAGCGAGGAACTGTGTTAATTCACCTAAGTATGCAACCGAGCTGCTAAGTAGATTTTCATTAACAATATTCATCCCTCTAGTTTGGCACAAAGCTGCGACTTCAACTGCATCTACAGAGCGACTCTCTAATTTATGAAATTCAAGTGTACCGGCACCAGAATATGGGGAGAAAATAATCTGACCATCATCTTCTGAATTATCTTGAACTTGATACAAATTGGTTTCTGCTAGACACGATGTTGATACCAATAAAGGCAGCGTAAGCATTGCTAATTTATTAAGTTTAATATTACCCAAAATAGTTGAATTCAATATGTTGTTATTTTTTTTCATTATAAAATTCCAAATTAAGGAGGCTCATTTCAATTAACCACGACAGTTAACGTATTATTATGCTTCAGCAGTTACTTTAGCTTTCGTTATTTTTTTTGGTGCCGTATTTAGTTCGCTAATAAGCACTGTCAGTTGATCAATTTTGCTTTCTAATTCACTTAGTTTTGAACCTTGATCACCCGTAAAACGGCTAGTGATGCTTTGCACTTTAGTTTCAACTGACTCTAACGTGATTCTTTTAGCAAAGATTGCAGACGTTTGCTCTTTCAGGTTTGACTCAACTTGCGCACCGCGATCAACAAGAGATTCAAAAAATTTCGTTGCTTTATCTGATGATTTTGATGCTTGATCAAAGATAGTGCCATAAACACCAAAACCAGCAGTGATCGACGTTTTTACAGTGTCTTTTGCGATAGTTAAGATGGTTTTTGCTTGGTCAAGTAAGTTACTCATGATAATCACTCCTGGTTAAATAATGTAGATTAAGGTTTGTTCCAACAGAGTGAATCATATTGTTTTTATTTAGAAATATAATTCCATCGCAAACAAATAAACGCCTAATGATAAATATCCGTTCATCACATAGGAGGAAACATGAGTAAAAACATTATTCTTTGTTTAGATGGTACATGGAACAAACCAGGTGAAGGTGGGCATACAGAAAGCGAAGAAACGTTCACTGGCAAATCCACTTTTGACTTATATTTAGGTGGAATGATTGGCACTTATCACAGCCTTATCTGCAATGGAAATTCGCTTTATGGGAGCGAATATCACCATTTGTGATAATAAATTCAAAGGGTAAACAATAACTATCAACAGCTAAATGAACCTTGTTTGTATTACCGCCACGGCTTAACCAGATGCCTTTTTTTGACCAAATAAAACGAAGATAAACCGTATTCCATCGACTGAAATATTCATCTGGACGCGTTGTGGATAGCCAGTGGTTTACTCTAAAAAATCATCCGCTTACAATAGCTATAGGTACTTTTCAGTGTTCAGATTGTCACAAATACTGTCTTCAACTAGTATAGTAGTGGTATTCGGCTGGTACTCTTTGTAAAGGAGAAAGGTGCGTTGATGGGTATGATATCAATATATGAAACGGGTAAAATGCGGGTCGAAATTGGCAATGATGAAGTAGTAAAAATTTTTAAAGTTAGACCACGTTACAAAAAACGCTATAATTGCGAAAAACTCGCGCTGCTCAGATTAAAAGGTCTATCTGGATTTCCTGAAATAATTAAATATAAAGATGATGATACTACTCTAACTATGACACGTTTATTTGGTGAAAATAAGGAACAACTTTCTGATGAAGCACTGCAACATTTGCGCTTACTGGTTGAGAAAATGTTAAGTGCAGGTGTAGCTCGTCACTCTTTACCAGAGCGCGATTTACTTATTAAAGGTGGCAAGGTTTCTATCGTTGATTTTGAACGCGTGACACTTCGTGGTTCGCCTTGGTCACCAATGTGGTTGATTTCTAAAAAAGTAACACGCTTCCATCTACTTCGTTTAATTTCGCGACATAACTCAGCGCTATTATCTGAAAAAGAGAAAAATAAGTTGGCATATTTTTCAAACATACGTGAAAAGTTACAAGTTCTAAAACGACTCCGTTCAAAAGGACGCAAAGTTTGGCGTTCAAAAACAAAACCTGGTGAGTATACGAACAAATTTGAAAGTGAAAAGGCGAAAAAATAACTTATCAGTACGCGTTATTGTACTTTAATATCAACGATATGGTGGCGATTGAACATAAAATTATTTTGCACTCTCTTGGGGTATTAACCTGTGTCGCGATTCCCAAGATAAAAAAACCTCCAAATAAGGAGGCTCATTTCAATTAACCACGACAGTTAACGTATTATTATGCTTCAGCTTCAGCGGTTACTTTAGCGTTAGTTACTTTTTTGGGTGCCGTATTTAGTCCGCTAATAAGCACAGTCAGTTGATCAATTTTGCTTTCTAATTCACTTAGTTTTGAATCTTGATCACCCGTAAAACGGCTAGTGATACTTTGCACTTTAGTTTCAACTGACTCCAACGTGATTTTTTTAGCAAAGATTGCAGACGTTTGCTCTTTCAGGTTTGACTCAACTTGCGCACCGCGCTCAACAAGAGATTCAAAAATTTGCGTTGCTTTATCTGATGATTTTGATGCTTGATCAAAGATAGTGCCATAAACACCAAAACCAGCAGTGACAGATTTTTTTGCTGTGTCTTTTGCGATAGTTAAGATAGTTTTTGCTTGGTCAAGTAAGTTACTCATGATAATCACTCCTGGTTAAATAATATAGATTAAGGTTTGTTCCAACAGAGTGAATCATATTGTTTTTATTTAGAAATATAATTCCATCGCAAACAAATAAACTCCTAATGGTAAATAGCCGTTCATCACATAGGAGGAAACATGAGTAAAAATATTATTCTTTGTTTAGATGGTACATGGAACAAACCAGATGAAGGTGGACATACAGAAAACGAAGAAACTAATGTTCGGAATTTGTGGGAGATCTTAGATAAAACCCAACCCAAGCGGCAAGTGGTGTATTACGACGAAGGCGTCGGTTCGCACTGGTACAATAGTCTTATTGGTGGGATATCAGGGTGGGGGCTGGCTACAAACATAAGGGAAGCCTATTCCGAATTATGTAAACATTATGAGCGTGGCGATAAAATATTTATTTTTGGTTTTAGCCGAGGCGCATATACCGCCCGTTCACTCGCTGGTATGATCTACAGTTGCGGACTGTTAAATAAAGACCAGCTTACTGAGACGTCTATTGAACATGCTTTCGATGTTTATAAGCATGCAGATAAGCACGAAAAAAATAGTTTTAAACAAAATAATACCAGGTGTCTGATCGAAGTGATTGGCGTATGGGACACTGTTGGTTCGCTTGGTATCCCTATCGGATTCTTAAAAGAAATCACCAATAAATACCTTCAATTTCATGATACAAAACTTAACAAAGATGCTTTGCATGCATATCATGCCGTTTCAATCGATGAGCAGAGAGAAACGTTTAAGCCTACCTTATGGGCAATGCGTGCTGGTACTGATAATCAAGTCATAGAGCAGGTTTGGTTTTCGGGCGTTCATGCGGATGTCGGAGGGGGATACAAAGAAAGGCATCATTCTAATGTTGCATTTAATTGGATGATAGCCAAAATAAAACACAAAGTGGAGTTAGATACTCGTTATTACCCTTACCCTGAAGATGTATCGAAAAAAATACATGATTCATACAAATTTTACTACGGAGGAAAGGAGCCTAGGATCGCCTCGGTAACCGATATAAATACCCCAAGTGTCCATGTATCTGTACTCCAAAAATTAAAGCTAATTGATGACTACATACCCCTCGCGTTAGTGGATCTTAATAGTAGGGTCGGACTTGGGCCCTATAAGGCAGTGAAGTGAACGGTTTAACTACTTGTATTTTCTTTGCTTTTTGCTAACGGACTCGAAATGAGAAGACTTAAATCGGAAGTTAGAAAGCTTAAAAGTAAACTGCCGATTGAGTAACGTTAATTATTCTAAGTGCCGTAAGTGATGCTCATGAGTTAGATAAAGCGATTGAAAACGTGGGTAGGATCTGCAACTCTATATCTAGATCAAATACCTTACTAACCCCGCCAAAGCTGAATTTCCCAGACTCATCTACATTGATTACAACCATATCAATTTTGTTAAAATCATCACTTATTGTTTGCCTCGCTGCAACTGTCAACTTTGGTGCAGGAAACTCTTGGAGGTCCTTCAGTTCTCTAATTAAAGC
Organism: Moritella sp. JT01; assembly: GCF_001574435.1. Taxonomy (GTDB): domain Bacteria; phylum Pseudomonadota; class Gammaproteobacteria; order Enterobacterales; family Moritellaceae; genus Moritella. Next base: position 438 of record NZ_LOCN01000015.1, on the reverse strand, counting down.
TTTATTAAAAAAGTTTTCACCGGTCTCAGTAATTTAATTCCCAAGATCAAAAAAGCCTCCAATTAGGAGGCTCATTTCAATTAACCGCAAGAGTTAAAGTATTATTATGCTTCAGCAGTTACTTTAGTTTTAATCACTTTTTTAGGTGTAGTTTTTAGTTCGCTAATCATCACTGTAAGTAGGTCAATTTTGCTTTCTAATTCACTTAGTGCTGAATCTTGACCACCCGTAAAACGGCTAGTGATACTTTGCACTTTAGATTCAACTGATCCTAACGTGATTTTTTTAGAAAAAATGGCAGACGTTTGCTCTTTTAGCTTCGGCTCAACTTGCGTACCGCGCTCAACAAGAGATTCAAAAAGTTGCGTTGCTTTATCTGATGATTTTGATGCTTGATCAAGGATAGTGCCATAAACACCAAAACCAGCAGTGACAGAT
>NZ_LOCN01000014.1:18872-50925 GCF_001574435.1 Moritella sp. JT01 | reverse complement strand
TGCAAGTGCTCACACAGATTGCTTGAATAAATTGTTAAAGAGCATACTGAGCGGCTGTTGCCGTGTCAGTGAGGTCGCATTATAGAGATATGGATCACATTGGCAAGCGTTCATTACAATAAATATTAAAAAAACATAAAAAGATTAAAAATCGAACAATCTAGCTATGTACCAGACAAAAACAAATGAAACTCGTTAATAAAGCAGTTTAAATTCTGTCTATTACTGCAAAAGAATATTGAGTAGACGTAAGTTAAGAGGCATTTTTAAATTATCGATATTAACTAATAAGAAGAAAACTATTTTCAACATCAGAAAAAAAATCTAAGAGGAATTAAGAATTAAGAATTAAGAATTAAGAATTATTCAGAGGATAATTAAGAGCAATAAAAAAGCCAGAGCGTGAGCTCTGGCTTCTAATAATACTATTCTTCGTCAGCAGCTTCAACAACTGGACGATCTACTAGTTCGATGTAAGCCATAGGAGCTTTATCGCCAGTACGTAGACCACATTTTAAGATTCGAGTATAACCGCCTGAACGGTTTTCGAAACGTGGGCCTAATTCTTTAAATAGTTTACCTACAACTTCATCGCTGCGGGTACGAGCAAATGCTAGACGACGGTTAGCTACGCTATCCGTTTTAGCAAGTGTAATTAGAGGCTCAACTACACGACGTAATTCTTTAGCTTTAGGCAGAGTCGTTTTAATGATCTCGTGGCTAACTAAAGAACATGCCATATTACGGAACATAGCCTGACGGTGGCTGCTGTTACGATTTAGTTGACGACCACTCTTACGATGGCGCATGAACTTATCCTTCTTACAAAAATCTTTTGACTAGTGTTTACTATTCGTCCGCAATACTTGCAGGCGGCCAGTTTTCTAGGCGCATACCTAGAGAAAGACCACGTGAAGCTAGAACATCTTTAATTTCAGTTAAAGATTTCTTACCAAGGTTAGGCGTTTTAAGTAACTCAACCTCAGTGCGCTGAACAAGATCACCAATATAGTGAATTGCTTCTGCTTTTAGGCAGTTAGCTGAACGAACAGTAAGTTCTAAATCATCAACAGGACGTAGCAGTATCGGATCGAACTCTGGTTTCTCTTCTTTCTGCTCTGGTTCCGTTACATCACGAAGATCAACGAAAGCATCAAGCTGTTCAGCCAGAATTGTAGCAGCACGACGAATAGCTTCTTCAGGATCTAATGTTCCATTAGTTTCCATATCGATTACTAACTTATCAAGGTTAGTACGTTGCTCTACGCGAGCAGATTCAACATTGTAAGCAATACGGCTTACAGGGCTGAATGCAGCATCAACAAGCAAACGACCGATAGGGCGCTCTTCATCATCAGCATGAACACGTGTAGAAGCAGGTACGTAACCACGACCCTTTGCAACACGAATGCGCATACTGATATCTGCTTGACCGGTTAAATTACAAATCACATGTTCCGGATTTATAATCTCAACATCACCATCATGGGTGATGTCACCTGCCAATACAGGACCTGTACCTGACTTAGTTAAAGTTAGTAACGCTTCGTCTTTGCCTTCAAGTTTGATTGCAAGACCTTTCAAGTTAAGAAGAATTTCAAGAACATCTTCTTGAACGCCTTCTTTACTGCTGTACTCATGGAGTACGCCGTCGATCTCAACTTCTGTTACAGCACAACCTGGCATAGAAGAAAGTAGAATACGACGTAAAGCATTACCAAGAGTGTGACCAAAGCCACGCTCTAACGGCTCAAGTGTTACCTTGGCACGTGTTGAGCTAATTTGCTCAATATCAACAAGTCTTGGTCTTAGAAATTCTGTTACAGAACCCTGCATGTATGTCCTCTCTTATGAAGTTAACTTTACTTAGAGTAAAGTTCAACAATAAGCTGTTCGTTGATGTCTGCAGACAGATCAGAACGCTCAGGAACACGTTTGTAAACGCCTTCAAGTGTCTTACTGTCAACTTCAACCCAAGATGCTTTCTCACGCTGCTCTGAAATTTCAAGAGCTGAAGCGATACGAGCTTGCTTCTTAGCCTTCTCGCGAATGCTAACTGTATCGTTAACTTTCACTTTGTAAGAAGGGATATTTACAACTTTACCGTTTACAACGATTGCTTTGTGGCTTACTAACTGGCGCGATTCCGCACGAGTAGAACCAAAGCCCATACGATAAACAACGTTATCTAGACGGCCTTCTAATAAAGCAAGTAGGTTTTCACCAGTATTACCTTTTAGACGAGCAGCTTCTTTATATAAGTTACGGAATTGCTTTTCAAGTACACCGTACATACGACGAACTTTTTGCTTTTCACGTAGTTGTAAACCGTAGTCAGATAGACGAGGTTTACGAGCACCATGTACACCAGGTGCGTTATCAATTTTACACTTAGATTCGATCGCACGTACGCCACTTTTCAAGAAAAGATCTGTACCTTCACGACGACTAAGCTTGAGCTTTGGGCCCAAATATCTAGCCATGTTCTTTCTCCAATATTCCTAAAAGCGTTATACGCGACGCTTTTTAGGTGGACGACAACCATTGTGAGGGATTGGTGTAACATCAGTGATGTTAGTAATTTTAAAACCAATCGCATTCAATGCACGAATAGAAGATTCACGACCAGGACCAGGGCCCTTAACCATAACTTCTAAATTTTTCACACCGTACTCTTTAGCCATTTCACCAGCACGCTCAGCAGCAACCTGCGCAGCGAATGGAGTTGACTTACGAGAACCACGGAAGCCTGAGCCGCCTGCAGTTGCCCAAGATAAAGCATTACCTTGGCGATCTGTGATTGTCACAATAGTATTATTGAAAGAAGCATGAACGTGTGCAATACCGTCAGCAACTTGCTTTTTAACGCGCTTACGAGCGCGAGTTGGAGTTTTAGCCATTACTCGTCAGCTCCTATTTCTTGATAGCTTTACGCGGACCTTTACGGGTGCGCGCATTTGTTTTAGTGCGTTGACCACGTAGAGGTAAGCTGCGACGGTGACGAATACCACGGTAACAACCGAGGTCCATCAGACGCTTGATATTCATACTTACTTCACGACGTAGGTCACCTTCTACAGTGTATTTACCTACTTCTTCGCGAAGAAGTTCTAGTTGAGCTTCTTCTAGCTCTCTGATCTTAGCTGTTTCAGCGATACCAGTTGCTACACAGATTGCTTTCGCACGTGTTGCACCAATACCGAAAACACCAGTCAGGGCAATGACTGTATGCTTTTGATCAGGAATGTTAATGCCGGCTATACGGGCCACTATACCACTCCACTTAAGGGTTTAAAAAAAAATGTTGCTCTCTTCGAAAAGCCCGTAAGGATACTCAGAAGAGAGATATATTGCAATAGAAACTTGGGAATAGATTAATAAATCTAGCCCAAGTATCTACTACTGTCTAACCTTGGCGTTGTTTATGCTTTGGTTCAACACAGATTATACGAATTACACCGTGACGTTTGATCACTTTGCAATTACGACAAATCTTTTTAACAGATGCACGAACTTTCATTTCTTACTCCGTAACTGTTATAGGACATGCTCAAACTAATTTAGCGACCGTAGCCTTTTAAATTAGCTTTCTTAAGAACATCACCATATTGATGAGACATCATATGAGTCTGAACTTGAGCCATAAAGTCCATGATTACCACAACCATAATAAGTAATGACGTACCACCGAAGTAGAACTGCACACCCATAGCTTGTGTCATGAACAATGGTACTAGACAAATGAATGTAATGTACAAAGAACCCGCTAGAGTTAATCGTGACATTACTTTGTCTATATACCTTGAAGTTTGTTCGCCTGGTCTAATACCTGGGATGAACGCCCCGCTCTTCTTCAAGTTATCTGCCGTTTCACGAGGGTTAAATACCAACGCTGTATAGAAGAAACAGAAGAAGATAATTGCTGCTGCATAAAGCATTACATACAAAGGTTGTCCTGGCTGTAGAGCCAAGGAAATGTCAGTAAGGAAAGATAAACCTTCATTCTGACCGAACCATTGTGCAAGCGTTCCAGGAAACAAAATTATACTCGAAGCAAAAATAGCTGGAATAACACCGGCCATATTAAGCTTTAACGGTAAATGCGTGCTTTGAGCTGCAAAAACACGTCGTCCTTGTTGGCGTTTTGCGTAGTTTACCACAATTCTACGCTGACCGCGCTCTACAAATACAACAAAGTATGTAACAGCAAAAACAACACCAGCTAACACTAACAATAACAGGCCGTGAAGGTTACCATCGATAACCTGTTCAACCGTTTGTCCGATAGCTGGCGGCATACCAGCAACAATACCTGCAAAAATTAATATTGAGATACCATTACCAATACCGCGTTCGGTAATTTGTTCACCTAACCACATTAAGAACATAGTACCAGTTACTAAACTCACTACCGCAGTAAAGTAAAAACTTAACCCTGGATTATGGACAAGTCCATCAACCATGTTAGGTAAGCCTTTAGCAATACCAATAGCTTGGAAAGTACCTAAGAACAATGTTCCGTAACGGGTATACTGGCTAATTTTGCGTCGTCCTGCATCACCGTCTTTTTTCAATTCGGCAAGTGTAGGATTAACAACAGTTAATAACTGTATGATAATAGAGGCCGAAATATACGGCATAATACCCAACGCAAAAATAGACGCACGCTCAAGCGCACCACCAGAGAACATGTTAAACATTTCTAAGATGGTACCCTTTTGCGAGTCAAACAGCGTAGCAAGTACAGAGGCATCAATACCAGGGATCGGAACAAAAGATCCTGCGCGAAATACAATAATTGCACCTAACACGAACCATAAACGACTTTTCAATTCTGATAAGCCACCTTGAGATTTATTCGTTTCCAATCCTGGTTTTTTAGCCATTTGTACTATCCTTCGATTTGACCGCCTGCAGCAACAATCGCTTCAACAGCACCTTTCGTAGCTTTAATGCCACGAATAGTAACTGGTCGAGTGATTTCACCAGATAAAACAACTTTAACAAACAGGATGTTTTTTGTAACAAGACCTGCTGCTTTAAGTGTGCTTAAATCAACAACATCACCTTCAACTTTAGCGATTTCATTTAAACGTACTTCAGCTGTTACTAGCTGCTTACGTGAAGTGAAACCGAATTTAGGTAGACGTTGTTTCAAAGGCATTTGACCGCCTTCAAAACCAGGTCGAATACCGCCGCCTGAGCGCGATTTTTGACCTTTGTGACCACGGCCACAAGTTTTACCAGTACCAGAACCGATACCGCGACCTACACGTTTAGCGTTTGGCTTAGAACCAGCAGCTGGAGATAGAGTATTTAAAAACATTACGCTTCCTCCACTTTAATCATGTAAGCTACTTTGTTAATCATACCACGTACGCAAGCTGTATCTTCTAGCTCAACAGTGTGGTTGATTTTACGAAGGCCTAAACCAACAAGTGTTGCACGATGTTTAGGTAAACGACCGATTGCACTTTTAGTTTGAGTTACTTTAATTTTAGCCATGGTTTAATTACCCCAGAATTTCTTTAACAGGTAGACCACGTTTAGCTGCGATTTGTTCTGGTGATGACATACCAGTAAGCGCGCCAATTGTAGCTCGTACAACGTTAATTGGGTTAGTAGAACCGTAACATTTAGAAAGTACGTCATGGATCCCTACAACTTCTAGTACTGCACGCATTGCACCGCCGGCAATGATACCTGTACCAGCTGATGCTGGACGCATGAATACTTTAGAACCAGAATGACGACCCTTAATTGGATGTTGAAGAGTCACACCATTTAGTTCAATGCTTACGATATTGCGTTTCGCTTTTTCCATTGCTTTTTGAATAGCAGCTGGAACTTCACGTGCTTTACCATAACCAAAACCAACGCGACCGTTACCGTCACCCACTACTGTAAGAGCAGTGAAGCTGAAGATACGACCACCTTTAACAACTTTTGAAACACGATTAACTGCAATTAATTTCTCTTGCAGATCACCTGTTTGGTTTTCAACTTTAGACATTTCCTACTCCTGACTAGAACTGAAGGCCAGCTTCACGAGCGGCATCAGCTAATGCTGCAACACGACCGTGATATTGGAAACCTGAACGATCGAAAGCAATTTTAGTAACGCCTTTTTCGATAGCTCGCTCAGCAACCAATTTACCGATTACTTTAGCTGCTTCAACGTTACCGCCATAGCTGATCATTTCACGAACTGCTTTTTCTGTCGTTGTAGCAGAAACCAATACTTCCGCATTCGGTGTAATAACCTGTGCATAAGTATGGTTTGGAGTGCGGTTAATCACTAAACGTGTAGCACCCAATTCTTGCATTTTCTTACGTGCGCGAGTTGCGCGACGAAGACGTGCAGATTTCTTATCCATAGTATTACCCTACTTTTTCTTGGCTTCTTTACGACGCACAACTTCATCAGAATAACGAACACCTTTACCTTTATAAGGTTCAGGCGGACGGAAAGCTCTGATATCTGCTGCAACTTGACCAACATTTTGTTTGTCAGCGCCAGTAATAACAATTTCAGTTTGGCTTGGGCAAACTGCAGTTATACCTTCTGGAAGGTTATAAGCTACAGGATGTGAGAAACCTAATGTTAGATTCACAACAGAACCTTTAACATTTGCACGGTAACCAACACCATTTAGTTGAAGAGTTTTAGTAAAACCTTCAGCTACACCTTTAACCATGTTATTAACGTTAGCACGAGCTGTACCAGCTTGAGCCCAAGCATCTTTTACGCCTTCAACAGGACCAAAAGATACTTTTTCATCAGCGATTGCAAGAACAACAGATGAATTAATAACAGCAGTTAAAGAGCCTTTAGCGCCTTTAACAGTGATTTCCTGACCATTTAGAGAGATCTCTACGCCTGCAGGGATGGCAACGGGTGCTTTAGCAACACGAGACATATATAAACCCCTTAAGAAACGTAGCAGATGATCTCGCCACCGATGCCAGCTTTGCGAGCTGCACGGTCAGACATCATGCCTTTAGAAGTAGAAACGATAGCAACACCTAAGCCACCCATCACTTTAGGAAGATCATTACTTCCTTTGTAGATGCGTAAACCTGGGCGACTAACGCGCTCAATTTTTTCGATTACGTTTTTGCCTTCGAAATATTTCAAAGACACTTCAAGTTCAGCTTTCACTTCACCTGAAACAGCGTAACCATTAATGTAACCTTCTTCTTTAAGCACAGCTGCTAGTGCAACTTTTTGCTTAGAACAAGGCATTTTAACTGCAACCTTAGAGGCTGACTGACCGTTACGGATGCGTGTTAGCATATCCGCAATAGGATCTTGCATGCTCATTTTCGTATACTCCCGAAATTAGTGACTTACCAACTAGCCTTTTTAAGACCTGGAACTTCACCACGCATCATGTGCTCACGTAGTTTGATACGGCTTAAGCCGAACTTACGTAGGTAGCCATGAGGGCGGCCAGTGATGTTACAGCGATTACGCTGACGACATGCACTAGAATCACGAGGTAACGATTGCAATTTAAGAACTGCATTCCAACGATCTTCGTCTGAAGTATTTACACCAGAGATGATTGCTTTTATTTCAGCACGTTTCTCTGCGTATTTATTTACTAGCTTCGCGCGTTTTACGTCGCGCGCTTTCATTGATTGCTTAGCCATGACCCTACCTTACTTACGGAATGGGAAATTAAAGGCAGTCAGCAGAGCGTGACCTTCTTCATCAGATTTCGCAGTAGTAGTGATAGTAATATCCATACCACGAATTTTATCGATTTTATCGTAATCGATTTCTGGGAAGATGATTTGCTCGCGAACACCCATACTATAGTTACCACGACCATCGAACGATTTAGGGTTCAGGCCACGGAAATCGCGAATACGTGGAATTGAGATGCCTATTAGGCGCTCAAGGAATTCCCACATACGCTCGCCACGTAGGGTAACTTTACAACCAATAGGATATCCTTCACGGATTTTAAAGCCAGCAACGGATTTACGAGCTTTAGTAATCAATGGTTTTTGACCAGAAATTGCAGCCATATCAGCAGCAGCATTTTCTAATACTTTTTTATCATTGATTGCTTCGCCCACACCCATATTAAGGGTGATCTTTTCAATCCGAGGGACTTGCATGATAGATTTATAGCCGAACTTAGTTTTAAGTTCAGGCGCTATCGTTTCTTTGTAGTGTTCATGCAGTTTCGCCACAGTTAACTCCAATTAAACAAGTTCATTATTAGATTTGAAGAAACGTACTTTTTTGCCGTCTTCAAATCGGAAACCGACACGGTCAGCCTTGCTAGTTGCAGGGTTGAATAGTGCCACGTTTGATGCGTCTAAAGCTGCTTCTTTCTCAATAATACCGCCAGCTACGCCCAGTTGTGGGTTTGGCTTTTGGTGTTTTTTGATAAGATTAACGCCTTCAACGAATATTTTACCGTCTGCTCTTACTTCAGTAACTTTGCCTTGTTTACCAGCATCTTTACCTGCAACAACGATAACTTCATCATTTTTTAAAATTTTAGCTGCCATTTTTCGTTCCTTTATAGTACTTCTGGTGCCAGAGATACGATTTTCATGAACTGTTCAGTTCGTAGTTCACGTGTAACTGGGCCAAAGATACGAGTACCGATCGGCGCGCCGTTAGCATTAAGCATAACTGCTGCGTTACGGTCGAAACGGATAGCTGCACCGTCTGTACGACGGATTGCTGACCTAGTACGCACTACCACTGCGTTTAGAACATCACCTTTTTTTACTTTACCGCGAGGAATTGCTTCCTTCACAGTAACTTTGATGATATCACCAACACGCGCATAGCGGCGGTGCGAACCACCTAGGACCTTGATACACTGAACGCGACGTGCGCCTGAGTTATCGGCTACGTCCAACGTAGACTGCATTTGGATCATTATTAGTGCTCCGCAATAATTTCATCTAATCCAACATGGATTAAATGAGTCCGCTCTCTTTCAAGAGGTGGCGCATTATAACACCACGGCTTTGAAAAAAGCAACGGGAATCGACTAAAAAACAAACGACCCCTATATAGGGGCCGTTATCATAAGAAGATCAGTATAAACTTAAAATTAAGCTTTTACTAATACTTCTACTAATGCCCAAGTTTTAAGCTTAGACACTGGACGAGTTTCACGAATAGTTACAACATCATTTAGTTGACATTCGTTGTTCTCATCATGTGCGTGTAGTTTAGTAGTACGCTTGATGAACTTACCGTATAACGGATGTTTCACTTTACGTTCTACTGCAACAACGATAGTTTTATCGCCTTTGTTGCTAACAACACGACCCTGTACAGTACGAATAGTGCTCATATTATACACCCGCCTTTTCGTTCAGGATGGTCTTAACACGCGCGATATCGCGACGTACATTTTTGATTAAATGCGTTTGTGCTAGTTGGCCAGTACTTAACTGCATACGTAAGTTAAATTGCTCACGTAGTAGGTTAAGTAACTCAGCGTTTAGCTCTTCAACATTTTTTTGTTTAAGTTCGCTAGCGTTCATTACATTACCGTCTTAGTTACGAAAGTTGTAGAAATAGGCAGTTTCGAGTCAGCTAGGCTGAATGCTTCACGTGCCAATTCTTCAGGAACTCCAGCGATTTCATAAAGGATTTTGCCAGGTTGTACTTGGCAAACCCAATACTCAACGCTACCTTTACCTTTACCTTGACGTACTTCAAGCGGCTTTTGTGTAATAGGTTTGTCTGGGAACACACGGATCCAGATTTGACCTTGACGCTTAACGTGACGAGTCATAGCACGACGTGCTGCTTCGATTTGACGAGCAGTAATTCGACCACGACCAGTAGCTTTAAGACCGAATTCGCCGAAAGTTACGTTTCCGCCTTTTGCAAGACCGCGGTTACGGCCTTTGTGCATTTTGCGGAACTTCATGCGTTTTGGTTGCAACATATCAGAGTCTCCTATTTAGCAGCTTTAGGGCCACGACTGCGACGTTTAGGCTTCGAAGGTGCTTCAACTTCTTGAGTAAGTGGTAACTTACCTAGAACTTCACCTTTAAAGATCCAAACTTTCACACCAATGATGCCGTAAGTTGTAAGAGCTTCTGCAGTCGAGTAATCGATATCAGCACGGAAAGTATGTAGAGGCACACGGCCTTCACGATACCATTCAGCACGAGCGATTTCAGCGCCGCCTAAACGACCGCTAACTTGAACTTTAATACCCTTAGCACCTAAACGCATTGCATTTTGTACTGCACGCTTCATAGCGCGACGGAACATAACACGACGTTCAAGTTGAGAAGCGATACCTTCAGCTACTAATTTAGCATCTAGTTCAGGCTTACGGATTTCTGCGATATTGATTTGTGCAGAAGTACCAGTCATCTTAGCGATAGCATTACGTAGTTTTTCTACGTCTTCGCCTTTCTTACCGATAACAACACCAGGACGAGCAGTGTGAATAGTCACACGGATGCTTTTCGCTGGACGTTCGATAACGATACGTGAAACAGATGCATTTTTCAGTTTTTTAGTTAAAAACTGACGTACTTCGAAATCACCGTACAAGTTGTCGGCGAAGTCTTTAGTATTCGCAAACCAAGTAGAATTAAACTGCTTGGTGATACCTAGGCGAATACCATTTGGATGAACTTTCTGACCCATTGTTTTCTCCTAGTCTCTTAGCGTGTTGCTACAACAATTGTGATGTGGCTAGTACGCTTCAAGATGCGATCTGCACGACCTTTAGCACGTGGCATGATACGCTTCATAGTAGGTCCAGCGTCAACAAACGCTGTAGCTACTACTAACTCATCAATATCCGCACCTTCGTTGTGTTCAGCGTTTGCGATAGCTGACTCAAGAACTTTTTTAACTTGTACAGCAGCTTTTTTAGTGCTGAAAGTTAAAACTTCAAGAGCCTTGTCCACTGGTAAACCACGAATAAGGTCAATGACCAAACGTGCTTTCTGTGGAGAGCCTGAGGCGAAACGGTGTTTAGCTAATGCTTCCATCTAATTTCTCCTAACGCTTTTTAGCTTTCTTATCTGCAGCATGGCCGCGATAAGTACGAGTCGGTGCGAATTCGCCTAACTTATGACCAATCATTTCGTCAGTAACGAAAACTGGTACATGTTGACGACCATTATGGACAGCGATGGTCAGACCAATCATATTTGGAATGATCATAGAACGACGGGACCAAGTCTTAACTGGTTTTTTTTCCCCGCTTTCCACCGCTTTCTCTACCTTCTTCAGCAAGTGTAGGTCTATGAAAGGACCCTTCTTGAGAGAACGTGGCATGGTGATACCTCTATAAAATTACTTGTTGCGACGACGTACGATAAGTTTATCAGTACGCTTGTTCTTACGAGTTTTGTAACCCTTAGTTGGCACACCCCAAGGTGATACCGGATGACGGCCACCTGAAGTACGACCTTCACCACCACCGTGCGGGTGATCAACTGGGTTCATTACAACACCACGTACTGTTGGGCGAACACCGCGCCAGCGGCTAGCACCAGCTTTACCAAGTTGGCGAAGCATGTGTTCAGAGTTACCAACTTCACCAATCGTTGCACGACAATCTACTAATACTTTACGCATTTCGCCAGAGCGAAGACGTAGAGTAACGTATGAGTTGTCACGTGCAATGATTTGTACGTATGTACCAGCAGAACGTGCAATTTGAGCACCTTTACCTGGCTTCATTTCCACAGCGTGTACAGTTGTACCTACTGGGATGTTACGCATTGGTAATGTGTTACCAGCTTTAATAGCCGCATCAACACCAGAAACAATAATATCACCAGCTTGCATACCTTTAGCAGCTAGAACGTAACGACGTTCACCATCTGCGTAAAGAGCAAGTGCAATGTTTGCTGAACGGTTTGGATCATATTCCAGACGTTCAACAGTTGCAGGGATACCATCTTTATCATTACGTTTTAAGTCAATGATACGGTAATGTTGCTTATGACCGCCGCCGTGATGACGAACAGTAATACGACCGTTATTATTACGGCCACCAGTTTTAGATTTTTTCTCTAAAAGTGGAGCATGTGGTTTGCCTTTATGCAAATCCGGGTTCACTACCTTAACAAGGTGGCGACGACCTGGAGAAGTAGGCTTACACTTAACAATAGCCATTATTCAGAATCCCCTTGATTATTCAGCACTGCCGAAATCGATGTCAGCGCCGTCAGCTAGAGTAACGTAAGCTTTTTTGATATCTGAACGACGGCCAACACGAGCGCCAGTGCGCTTAGTTTTGCCTTTCAGTACCAATGTGCTTACATTTTTAACTTCAACTTCAAAAAGTTTTGCAATAGCTGCTTTAATTTCAGCTTTAGTTGCATCTAATGCAACCTTGAAAACGATTGTGTTGTTGTTTTCAGCAGACATAGTGCTCTTTTCAGAGATATGTGGCGCTAGGATAACTTTCAATAAACGTTCTTCACTGATCATTTTAAGTTCTCCTCAATCTGCTTAACTGCTGCAGCAGTCATAACAACTTTGTTGAACGCGATTAAGCTAACTGGATCAATACCAGCAACATCACGAACATCAACTTTGTAAAGGTTACGAGCAGCTAAGAATAAGTTCTCATCAACTTCAGTACCTACGATTAGAACGTCGTTCAGATCGAAGTCTTTCAGTTTAGCAACTAATTCTTTAGTCTTAGGTGTTTCAACAGCGAACTGCTCAACAACAATAAGACGCTCTTGACGTACCAATTCAGAAAGGATGCTTTTGATCGCACCGCGGTACATCTTAGTGTTAACTTTTTGACTGTGGTCCTGTGGACGCGCAGCAAAAGTTACACCACCTTTACGCCAGATCGGGCTGCTTGCAGTACCTGCACGAGCACGACCAGTACCTTTTTGACGCCATGGTTTCTTACCACCACCTGCAACGTCAGAACGGTTTTTCTGTGCACGAGTACCTTGACGCGCGCCAGCAGCATACGCTGTAACTACCTGGTGAACCAGAGCTTCATTAAACTCACGTCCGAAGGTAGTTTCTGAAACTTCAAGAGCACCTTGTGCGTCTTTCAATAACAATTCCATTACTAATTCCTCGGATTAAGCTTTAACAGCTGGTTTGATAATTACGTTGCCGTTGATCGCACCTGGAATAGCACCTTTAACAAGTACTAGGTTACGTTCACTATCAACACGTACCACATCAAGAGACATGATCGTTACACGTTCTGCTCCCATGTGACCTGCCATTTTTTTGCCTTTAAACACGCGGCCTGGAGTTTGGCATTGGCCAATTGAACCCGGTGCACGGTGAGCAAGAGAGTTACCATGAGTAGCATCTTGCATAGCAAAGTTCCAACGTTTAATAACGCCTGCGAAACCTTTACCTTTAGATGTACCTGTAACGTCTACTTTAGCCGTTTCAGCAAAGATGTTTACGTTTAGCTCAGCGCCAACTTCAACAGCTTCGCCTTCGCCTGTTTCCAGACGGAATTCCCAAAGGCCACGACCAGCTTCAACTTTAGCTTTAGCGAAATGACCCGCTTCTGGCTTGTTTACTCTGCTAGCTTTTTTCGTGCCAGTGGTCACTTGAAGTGCGCGGTAACCGTCAATTTCAAGTGTTTTCACTTGAGTAACGCGGTTAGGCTCACATTCAATAACGGATACTGGGATAGAAACGCCATCTTCAGTGAAGATACGTGTCATACCAACTTTACGTCCGATTAGACCGATCATTATAATAACCTCAATATAAATCGTTGTTTTAGAACTGACTAGCCAAGGCTGATTTGAACATCAACACCAGCAGCTAGATCTAAACGCATTAGAGCGTCAACGGTTTTTTCTGTTGGCTCAACGATGTCAACCAGGCGCTTGTGAGTACGAATTTCGTACTGGTCACGCGCATCTTTGTTAACGTGCGGAGAAGTAAGCACTGTGAAACGCTCTTTGCGCGTTGGTAGTGGAATAGGTCCACGTACTTGTGCGCCAGTGCGTTTTGCAGTTTCAACGATTTCCGCTGTAGACTGATCGATAAGACGATGATCGAACGCTTTTAAGCGGATACGGATTCTTTGGTTCTGCATTAGACCAGAGCTCCAATAAAGTTAAACACACACAAAAATTCGACATCCCACATCTAAATAAATAGATTGCGAGAGCGATATCTTTAACTCGGTGACTCCCCTATCGGGAATCTTGATGACTGACCACTAATACTTTAACTCAAGGCTAAAATAATAACTTAGTGATTCAGTTCCTTGCCTAGGCAAGTGGAACGTATTATACATGACCTCTTGCCTTTAGCAAGAAAAAGTTCAACATAAAGCATTTAATCATCATATCGACTTTATTAAGTCATAAAGTATTGAATCATCATAATGATGCTCAGTACTGTTAACCGTTACCGTAATTTGTCGACACATTATATAGAGAGTAAAGATTAAGTTCAAGCTTCTTTACCGACATTTTTTAAACCGAAAAAAGCACCATACTAGGGTGCTTTCAATCGTCTAAAATAAAATTAAAACGCGAGTTTTTCCGCTTTTAAGTTTATTGTTTGGCTAACCACATTTAGCTTAAATTCTAATGCGACTTCATCACACGCATGCTGGCGTGGACACATATCACAATCTTTCAATACTTTTTCTGGCAGCATTGATTTACTGGTTGAGCTAAAACCCAGCTTCATAAAGAATTCAGGCACACGGGTTAATACAAACACTTTTTGGATCGCCATCTGTTCGGCTTTACGTAACATGTATTCGACAACCGCTTTGCCCTGCCCCCCACCTTGATAGCCAGGTTCAATACCCAGTGAGCGGATCTCAGCAAGCCCGGTATCGTAAACATAGATAGACGCACAGCCTGTCACTTGATTATGTTTCTCTGTCACTGCGAAGGTACCGACTGCTTTAACCAGATCAGAACGATTACGTGGTAAGTTCTCACCAATATTCGCCCAGTAATTTACCATACGTTCAATATCATCAAGATCCGTCAAACGTGCTGCTCGAATACTAATACCTGAAGTATCACGTTCTTCTAAACGTTTTTCTGCATTGCTTAAAGCAAACTCGACCTGCACCGGTGATACCCCACCTTGCGCTTTACGTTTTGCTAATGTTTCATCAAGTGATAAGTGATGATAAACATCGTCTTCAATGAGTTCATCAAACTCTTTAAATTCAGCCAAGGTTAACTCTTCTAATGGCACACCTTTTGCGATTGCAGCTACAACGGCTTCACCAACAATATGGTGCGAATCACGGAAGGGAACACCTTTAGCGACAAGATAATCAGCCAATTCAGTCGCGTTCGAATAACCACCTAATGCTGCTTCTCTAGTTCTAGCTTCATTGATCTTCATACCGACCAGTGACATCGCTGCCATCTCTAGGCAATCACTCCATGTATCAAGCGCATCAAACAAGCCTTCTTTATCTTCTTGCATATCTTTGTTGTATGCAAGCGGTAGGGCTTTCAACGTCATCAACATAGCACTTAGAGAACCAAATACACGGCCTGTTTTACCTCGAATAAGTTCAAGTGCATCAGGGTTTTTCTTTTGCGGCATTAAAGAAGAACCCGATGTTACCGCATCGGCCAACTCAATAAAGTTAGATTCACCCGAGTTGTAGAAAATTAAATCTTCTGCCAGACGCGATAAATGGATCATTGACATACTTGCCGTACTCATCAATTCCATTACATGGTCACGGTCAGAGACTGAATCGAGACTATTTAGTGTCGCACTAGCAAAACCAAGTGAATGAGCTAATTCTGTTCTATCCATTGGATAAGCGGTACCCGCAAGTGCACCAGAACCTAACGGACAGGTATCAAGACGTTTTAAGCAATCTGTTAAACGACTGAAATCACGTTCAAGCATTTCGACATACGCTAAGCACCAATGTGAAAATGTCACTGGCTGTGCACGTTGTAAATGGGTATAGCCCGGCAATACTGTATGTTGATGTTCACGTGCAAGCGATACCAATTGCTGCTGCGTTTTATCCAACTGCATTAGCAATTGATCACCTTGCTGTTTACACCACAGCTTTAGATCCGTTGCCACTTGGTCATTACGACTACGGCCTGTATGCAGTTTTTTTCCTAAATCACCGACTTTGGCTATTAACTGCGTTTCAACCCAACTGTGAATATCTTCAGCATCACTTTGCAGAATTTGTTCTGGGTTTTCTAATACTGCCAATTTAAGATCATTTAACGCAGCCTCAATGGTGAGTTGCTCATCTTGGGTTAAGATACCGACACTAACCAAAGCTTTTGACCATGCCACTGAACCTGTAATGTCTTGCTCAGCTAAACGATAGTCAAACCGCAGTGAATCATTGAAACTTTTAAATCTTGCATCAGCTGCTTGACTGAATCTACCGCCCCATAGTGCCATGGTTACATCCTTATTCTTTCTTATATTTTTATATTAGAAGTACGTATATTCGAAGTAGAGGGCGTTTCAGCACCCTCAAATAGCGTTACTTAGTTGCTAAAGCTTTAATACGACTAGACAACGAATATAAGCGAATGAAACCTTCCGCATGGCTTTGGTCATAAACATTATCATCACCAAATGTAGCAAACTCTTCACTATAAAGGCTATTAGGCGATTGTTTTTGTACTGCTTGTACTGAGCCTTTATACATTTTAACGATCACTTCACCGTTCATCTCTTCTGCTAATGTACCCGCAGCTGCCAGTAGTGACGCACATAAAGGTGTGAACCAACGACCGTCATAAACAAGATGTGAGAATTCAGCGGCAACGGTATGCTTCCATTTACGTGTGGTTTTATCTAACACTAACTCTTCAATACCACGTAACGCTTCAACCATAACAGTACCACCCGGTGTTTCATAACAACCACGTGACTTCATGCCTACTAAACGATTTTCAACAATATCAACACGACCAACACCGTGAGCAGCCGCTTTTTCATTGAGATACATCAGTGTTTGGTACGGTGACATTACTTCACCATTAACCGCCGTGATCTCACCTTTAACAACAGATAACGTTAAGAATTCAGGTTCATTTGGCGCATCAATTGGATCAACCGTCATAGTCCAAACTTGTTTCGTTGGTTGACTCCATGGGTCTTCTAACTCGCCACCTTCATGCGAAATATGCCAAGCATTGGCATCACGGCTGTAAATTTTAGTCGCAGATGCAGCAGTAGGAATGTCACGTTCAGCTAAGTATTCAAGTAGAGATTCACGGCTGGTTAAGTCCCAGATACGCCAAGGCGCAATCACCGTTAGTTCTGGTGCAAGTGCAGCAAAGCAAGATTCAAAACGGATCTGATCATTACCTTTACCCGTACAGCCATGACAAAGTGCATCAGCGCCAACTTTACGGGCAATTTCAACTTGTGCTTTAGCTATGATTGGACGAGCCATTGACGTACCTAAAAGATAAGTACCTTCATAAACGGCACCGGTTTTAAGCGTTGGGTAGATATAGTCAGCGACTAATTCATCCTTTAGATCTACGATGTAACACTCAGATGCACCCGAAGCCAATGCTTTAGCTTCAATACCTTCAAGTTCTTCAGCACCCTGACCAACATCTGCAACAAACGCGATAATCTCACAATTGTCATAATTTTCTTGTAACCAAGGTAAGATCACTGAAGTGTCTAAACCACCAGAATACGCTACTACTACTTTCTTAACTGTTTGTGTCATTTTCATTTTCCTTAATATGTTACTTCAGCAATGTCAGTAAAACTGCATTTTGGGCATGCATTCTATTTTCGGCTTGATCAAAGATCAGTGATTGTTCGCCATCCATCACTTCCGATGTTATCTCTAACTCACGATGAGCCGGCTGACAATGCAATACATGTTTAATTCCTGTGCGTATCAGTAACGCTTTGTTTATCTGATACGGCATGTACTTTTCTTTTACTTGTTCCAGTGGAGTATCATCCCCCATTGAGACCCAAGTATCACCATAAATAACATCATAATCAACTATGTCATCAAGGTTATCTGTTACATTTATTTTTCCACCGCTAATTTCAGCTAACTCCATAGCTTGCTTAACAATTTGAGCATCAGGACTACTGCCTCGAGGGCATACTGCAGTCACTTCAGCACCCAAGATAGCACCGGTTAGCATTAATGAATGCGTTACGTTATTACCTTCGCCGATGTAAGCTAGTTTTACTTTAGAAACATCTTCATAGTGTTCCGAAATTGTTAAGAAATCAGCTAATGCCTGACAAGGGTGGTATAAGTCGCAAAGTGAATTAACAACGGGCACACTGCCATGTTCCACTAAGCCTTCTAATGTTTTATGGCTCATTACACGGGCTACAACCGCATCTGCCCAACGAGAGATATTCGCAGCAAAATCTTTTACTGTCTCACGTTCACCAATTGCGCCATTTTGTGCATCAAGATAAACCGCGTGACCGCCTAACTTGTGAATACCAATATCAAAGGTTACACGTGTTCGCAGCGACTGTTTTTCATAAATGGTGACGATGCTTTTACCCGCTAATGCTTGTGAATACTCCGCCGGATTGGCTTTCACTGCTTTAGCCAGTGCTAATAAGTCAAGGATCTGTTGCTTACTTAAATCTTTAACTGATAATAAATTTTCCATGATCGAACTCCGTTAACTGATCAATATTAGCTAGAAACTTTCGTTCCCTCTGCTTCACCATTCAATAATGCCACTAACCGTTCAGGCACTTTCCAACTCGCTAATTTAATGTCGCGATTTAAAGATGCGGCTGCTTTTAATGCCGCTTTCACTTTTACTTCCATGCCGCCATGAATAACACCAGCCGTAATGAGTTCATCTGCATAGCTGCTGTTCATCTCGGGAATTAACTGCATATCTGCATCTAAAATACCAGCCACGTCAGATAACATCACTAAGTCAGCATCAAGCGTTTCACAAATAGCAGTTGCCGCTTGGTCTGCATTCACATTTAATAACTGTCCCTGAGCATCAATACCAATAGAACTAATAATTGGTAAGAAACCACCGTTCAGTAACGTCGTTAATAATGTCGGGTCCCCCGCTTCGCATTCACCAACAGCACCAAGATCGGCCGTTGATTGTGTGACGGTTGAGATACCGCCATCAGCAAGGCTTAAACCCACTACTTTCGCACCCGATTTTAAGCCTTGTGCCATTAAAACTTTATTAGCCGTACCCGCTAACGCACCAGTGATATAACCAATATCTGTAAACGGGGTAACACGTAAGCCGTTCTTTTTCTCGCTAACGATATTCATCTTTGCTAAAAGTTCATCTACAAAGCAGCCACCGCCATGCACTAAGATAAGTGGACGTGACGATGTTGACTTATATTCACTTAATGCTGTGAATAGCTGTTCAAGCGCCGTTTCATTTTCAAGTAATGCGCCGCCCAGTTTTAATACTAATGGAGTTGACACTGTTATATTCCTTATACTAATGACGTTGTCATCGCAAAACCAAAACGGATATTGATACACTGTATTGCTTGTGCCGCGGCACCTTTTAATAAGTTATCAATCGCAGAAACCACGATAAGATCTTGTCCTTGTTGCTGCCACGCTAAATCACAATAAGCGGTTTTTTCTACTGCTTTAATGCTTGGCCAGCCGCTTGGTAATAACCGCACCATAGGTTGATCTTGATACGCCTCTTGATAAGCGGCTGTCACTTGTTCTGGTGTCACACCGGCTGCAAGTTTGACGTTAATCGTTGCTAAGATGCCACGTTTAAAACAGCCTAAATGTGGTGTAAAAATAACGTCATGACCTAAATGTGTACTTATTTCAGGCTGATGACGATGGTTGAACACGCCATAGGGTGCGTGGCTCACTTCGCAAAATGCGGAACCTAACGCCGCTTTACGACCTGCGCCACTCACGCCACTCACGGCATTAATGATTGGTTTTTGATCTGCAGCAATCAGACCATGTTTAGCTAGCGGTTTTAATGCTGATAACGATGCTGTTGGATAACAACCCGGCACCGCAATTAAGTTTGCTTCTGCAATATCAGCACTCGCCCATTCAGCTAAACCATAAACAGCACTTTTTAATTCTTTATCGAAGTTATGTTTAAAGCCGTAATAATTTTCATAAAAAACAGGGTCTTTCACTCTAAATGCACCGGATAAATCAAATACAACGGCACCCTGCGCCAAAAATTCAGCGGCAATATCATGGCTAACTTCATGTGCAGTTGCTAACACAACAATATCAACATCATCGCAAATGTTTTTTATATTGCTAACGGCTAATGGTTCAATCGTTTGGTCAACAACACCTAATAAATGACCATATAATGAAGAAAACGATTTTCCTGCATCCAAACTGTGTTCTGAAACATACAGGCCTGCTAATTCAAGTTCTGGATGCTTGGTAATGTAATGGGCTAGCTCAGCACCGGTATATCCGGTTGCACCGACTAAAATTGTTTTTAACATGTTTGACTTCCGTGTTTGCTAAATTGTAAAACGACGGGCAATTTAGCCCTTTCCAATTGCGCTTACTTGCGTAAATGAAGCAGCGTTAATGCATTTTGAATATTGTCTCGTCGAAACGATGAAAAACGATTCATTATCTAACCCATACGTTGTAGAGTAAGGATGATTAGAGAATAAAACAGATTACATTTTTATGCAACTTTAATGCATAAAAAAACAATCAATCATTACAGGAACGTATTATGCAATTACCTAAATTTACCGAATTTTATAAATCACTGATCCTAACACCGTCGATCAGCTCATTAGAAAAAGAGTTAGATATCAGTAATAAGCCTGTAATTGACTTACTCGCGGGTTGGTTCACCGAACTTGGTTTTAGCATCAATATCACCAGCGTACCTGACACGAATGGTAAATTTAATCTAGTCGCGACTTATGGCCAAGGTGATGGCGGATTATTATTAGCAGGACACACAGATACCGTGCCGTTTGATGACGGTTTATGGACCAAAGATCCATTTCAGTTAACTGAAAAAGACGATAAATGGTATGGTTTGGGTACGATTGATATGAAGGGCTTTTTCGCCTTTGTATTAGAAGCATGTAAAAACATTGATTTAACTAAGTTAGATAAACCATTACGTATTCTTGCCACTGCCGATGAAGAAACTACCATGGCAGGTGCCAGAGCGATTGCCGCCGCGCAAAGTTTCCGACCTGATTATGCCGTCATTGGAGAGCCGACAGGCATGGTACCAGTATTTATGCACAAAGGTCATATGTCAGAAGCAATACGTATTACCGGACGCAGCGGTCACTCTTCTGATCCCGCTAATGGCATCAATGCCATTGAGATCATGCATCAAGTAACCGGACAGTTATTGCAGTTACAACGTAAATTAAAAGAGCAATACGCTTGCGATCATTTTGTTATTCCACAACCCACGCTTAATTTTGGTCATATACACGGCGGGGACAGCCCGAACCGTATCTGTGGCAGTTGTGAACTACACATCGATATGCGCCCTATCCCAGGGGTAAGTCCCGATGAGCTATTCATGCTACTTAATCAAGCTTTACTACCAGTCCAAAAACAATGGCCAGGCGCTGTTGATGTTTACCATCTGCATGAACCGATCCCAGCTTATGCGTGCAATCTTGATTCAGCGTTAATTAAATTAGCTGAAAAACTCACAGGTGAAGCAGTTATACCCGTGAATTACTGTACCGAAGCGCCGTTTATTCAACAACTTGGCTGCGATACAATTGTCATGGGTCCAGGTAGTATTAATCAAGCCCATCAACCTGATGAGTATTTAGATTTATCCGCAATTAAACCAACACAGGCTATTATCCAAAAACTGATTGAAGAATCATGTAAAAACTAACTAAATAATTATCATTTTGTAGTAAAATTACACCCGATATCACAATTAATCGTATTAATTGCACGATTTCATTGACGAATGTCACTAAATATAGTTATTTTACATACATAACGATAATAGTTGTTGCCGTATTACATCACTGAATTGAAGGATTATGTATGTCAGATAAATATGCAGCGTTACGAAGTAATGTCGGCTTATTAGGCCAAGTACTAGGGAATACAATCAAGGATCATCTTGGAGAAGAGTTCTTAGATAAGATTGAAACCATTCGTCAACTAGCAAAATCATCCCGTGCAGGTCATGACAAAGACCGTGCACAATTACTCACCGTACTGCGTAACCTCTCTGATGATGAGCTATTACCAGTAGCGCGTGCGTTTAGTCAATTCTTAAACCTGGCTAACATTGCAGAGCAGTTCCACACCACATCACGTAATTGTGCAGATAACACTTGCGTGCCAGACTCTATCGATGAACTGTTTGCTAAACTAAATAACTCTGAAATCAATGAAGCAGATGTACTCTCTGCAGTTAAAAACCTGAAGATCGATTTAGTACTGACTGCACATCCAACTGAAATCACCCGTCGAACCCTGATCCACAAGCATGGCGCGATCAATAAATGCCTTAGTCAGTTAGAACTCACTGAATTAAGTAGCCAAGAGCGCGATGTCTTCATGACACGTATTGAACAATTGGTATCACAAGCGTGGCATACCAATGAGATAAGAACCGTTCGCCCGACGCCTGTCGATGAAGCTAAATGGGGATTTGCCGTCGTTGAAAACTCATTATGGGATGCTGTACCAAATTACTTACGCAGTCTTGATAAACGTTTACAAGACCGCTTAGATTACCAACTACCCATTGATGCAGCGCCAGTTAAGTTTACCTCTTGGATGGGTGGTGACCGTGACGGTAACCCGTTTGTGACCTCAGCAGTCACCGAAGAAGTACTACTAACCAGTCGTTGGATGGCAATTCACTTGTTCCTTAAAGATGTAAAACATCTCACAAGTGAATTATCAATGAATGACTGTGATGACACATTACGTACATTAGTCGGTGAAAGTCATGAACCTTACCGTGTGTTACTGAAAAAATTACGTAGCGAATTAACAGAAACATTAGCGAGCTTAACTGCACAGCTAAAAGGCGAATACACAGAAAGCCGTGACATAATCACCACAACAGCACAGTTACGTGAGCCATTGTTAGCTTGCTATCACTCACTGAATGCTTGTGGTATGCGCGTTATTGCCCAAGGTGCATTACTCGATACGATTCGCCGCGTTGAATGTTTCGGTGTCAGTTTAGTGAAACTTGATATCCGCCAAGACAGTGATCGTCATACCGATGTGATCGCCGAAGTAACCCGTTACTTGGGTCTTGGAGACTATGCACAATGGAGCGAGCAAGATAAACAAGCGTTCTTATTGCAAGAGCTTAATAACAAACGCCCACTGATCCCACAATGCTGGCAACCGTCTGCAGATGTGAAAGAAGTACTTGATACTTTTCGCACTGTGGCAAAACAAGATCCAGAAGCACTGGGCATTTACATCATTTCAATGGCACGTAAAGCCTCTGATGTATTAGCTGTGCAATTACTATTAAAAGAAACCGGTTGTCCATTCCGTTTCCCTGTTGCGCCATTATTCGAGACCTTAGACGATTTGAATAATGCGGGTACAGTGACGGCCAGCCTATTAGCTATCGATTGGTATAAAAACTACATCAATGGTCATCAGTACATTATGATCGGTTATTCTGATTCTGCGAAAGACGCCGGTGTAATTGCTGCATCTTGGGCGCAGTATCGTTCACAAGAAGCCTTGGTTGATATCTGTGAACAAGAAGGTATTGAACTGACTTTATTCCATGGTCGTGGTGGTAGTATCGGTCGTGGTGGTGCGCCAGCGCATGCAGCCTTGTTATCACAACCTCCAGGTTCATTAAAAGGTGGTTTACGGGTAACAGAACAAGGTGAAATGATCCGCTTTAAGTTTGGTCTTGCTAATGTTGCAGAACAAAGCTTAAATCTCTACACCAGTGCGATCCTAGAAGCGAACTTACTACCACCGCCAGCACCAGAACAGTCTTGGCGTGATGCAATGGATCAGATGTCTGCGGATTCATGTGAAGAATATCGTTCATATATCCAAGGTCATGAAAAATTCGTGCCTTACTTCCGCTCTGCGACACCTGAACTAGAATTAGGTAAACTGCCACTCGGTAGCCGCCCAGCAAAACGTAAACCAAACGGGGGCGTAGAAAGCTTACGTGCCATCCCTTGGATTTTTGCATGGACACAAAACCGTTTGATGTTACCTGCGTGGTTGGGTTGTACCGCTGCATTCAAAAACATGCTCGATTCAGGTCAACGTGAAACACTGCAAGAAATGCAACAACAATGGCCGTTCTTTAATACCCGTATAGAAATGTTCGAAATGGTATTTTTGAAAGCCGATGCTTGGTTAGCGGAATATTATGACCAATGTCTAGTGACTGAAGATTTATGGCCTTTAGGTAAAGAACTACGTGCAAGCTTGGCGCTAGCAACTGAGTTGATCTTAGGTTTAACACCTGACACGCAATTACTTGATGCTCAACCTTGGATTAAGAAGTCAATTGAGTTACGTAACCCGTATACCGATCCGCTGAATATCCTCCAAGCAGAGCTACTCAGCCGCGCACGTAGCAGTGAAGAGGTCAATCCTGATGTCGAACAGGCCTTAATGGTTAGTATCGCAGGTGTTGCTGCAGGTATGCGTAATACTGGTTAGTCTGGATAACAAATAGCTGATAATAAAATGCCGACATAACCGTCGGCATTTTTGATTCTAATATAAACTCACGGCAGTAAGTACGGTGACTATCTTGGGCGCACACCTAAAGTATGACAAATCGCATACGTTAAATCAGCACGATTTAACGTATAGAAATGAAAGTCCTTCACCCCTTCGCGCGACAATACTTTCACTTGGTCAATGGCTATACTTGCACCAACCAGATTACGTGTCGCTTGATCATTATCTAAACCTTCAAACTGACTGTGCATCCAATTCGGCACTTTTACATTGGTCAATTTTGAAAACTTACATAAGGTTCTATAATTTGATACCGGTAAAATACCCGGTACAATCTCTTTATCAATACCCACCGCAGCACAACGGTCACGGAAGCGTAAAAAGCTTTCGGTATCAAAAAAGAACTGTGAAATAGCACGATCAGCACCAGCATCAATCTTATCTTTTAGCGCGAGTAGGTCTGCTTGCGCATTTTTTGCTTCGGGGTGAACTTCTGGATAGGCGGCAACCGAGATATCAAAATCATTCACCTCTTTCAGTAGCCCGACTAGATCGGCCGCGTACATCGCAGGTTTATTCAATCCAGGTGGTAAATCACCACGTAGAGCCACGATATTACGAATACCATTATCCCAATAATCCGTTGCAATCTGCTTTAGTTCTTGGCGATTAGCATCAATACAAGTGAGGTGCGGTGCAGCAATCAAGCCCGTTTCATGCTTAATTTGTTTGATAATGTCATGAGTACGATCACGTGTTCCGGAATTAGCTCCGTATGTCACTGACACAAATTTAGGGTTTAACGCTTTTAGACGATTAATCGATTCCCATAAGGTAGACGTCATTGCTTCAGAGTTTGGTGGGAAAAATTCAAATGAAACGTTAATATCACGTCCCAATTCAGAAACACTTTGATTTAATACTTCAATATTTTGTGCATTGTGAAAACTCATACTTATATCCCTTAAGATGTTTAGACGTCCATACCTCTTTACGTCTTTATCATCACAAGTTTACTGAATAAAGTCAACGCACATAATTCATCTTAAACATGAATTATATGCGTATCGGTTTTCGACAGGCTAAAATATAAAAATTAACGCGCGAACAACTTACATAATTGGAACAGATCTGATTGGATTGCACCCGCAGTAACATCTCTGCCAGCACCAGGGCCTTGGATCACTAATGGGTTATGGCGATACCAGTGGCTGTTAATTGAAAAAATATTATCGCACGGTAATAAGTTCGCAAATGGATGTGTTGGTTCTAAGAACTCTAACCCAACCTGCGCCCCTTCTTTGCGACTAAAACTCGCGACATAGCGTAATACTAAGCCCTGCTTTTTGGCTTTATTAAACATACGCAATATTTTGTCATCTAATTCTTCGCAATGTTCTAGAAACTCATCCACTTTAAATACCATTAGCGCTTCAGATACCAATGACTCTAGTTTGATATCACTAAGCTCCATGTCATAACCCGCTTCACGGCTTAAGATAAGGAGTTTACGCTGTACGTCCTTACCCGATAAATCGTCACGAGGATCAGGTTCCGTTAGCCCTTGCTGCCATGCTTGTTCCACTAATTGCGAGAACGCTATTTCACCATCATATTGTTGGAACAACCAAGATAAGGTACCAGAAAAAATACCACTTACTGCAGTCACTTGATCTCCACTGTGTTGCAGCATTTCCATGGATGACTGGATCGGTAATCCTGCACCAACCGTGGCGTTATACAACCAATGGCTTTCATTATCACTAAAGCTTTGCTTAACCCGATTATAAAACTCACGGCTCGCCGCGCCGGCAAATTTATTTGCGGAAATCAGGTGGAAACCGTGTTGGGCAAATTCAGGATAATAATAGCTGATTGCTTCACTGGCCGTAATATCGATAATCACCAGTTCATCAAACGGGTGCAGTGCAAGATTAGATAGTAACTGTTCCCAGACAAACGATTCGGGTTGAAAATCATCAAGTACCGTCGAGGCATCCAGACCATTGAAGTCTAATACCCCGCCCTGAGAACCATACACACCGCATAAGCACAGTTCGACATTTTGTTTTTCGGGTACTTTATATATTTGCTCCGCAAACAAAGATAACCAACTAGCACCGATATTTCCTTTACCAAACAGCACCACACCGATACGTCTTGGCTGCTTAAATAACGCCGTATGTAACTCTTTCAATAACGGTTCTAACACCACTTTCTGCAGAACGGCACAGATACTTAAATGGTTTTCACCTGTCTGTACAAATGTCAGATTGTGCTCTGAAATTAATTGATAAAACTGATGTGATTGCAACGCATTATCGGTTACACCAGAACCTACTAGCGCCACCATACAAAAACCACTCACATGCTCAATGCCTGTTATGTTAGCTTGTTGCTGTTTATATGTTGCTAATGCAGCCAGTGCAAACTCAACAATTTCAGCGGTATAACCTAATCTAACCATATAATCCGTCGGACGGCGTTTAATACAGATAGGTGAGAGTTGCTGCTGTGCTAGTAATGCAATTAACTGATTATATTGTTGTTGGTAATCAGCATCATGATTAAACTCAACATCTACTAAATGTAGATCATCAATCGAGGTAACAATTTTAGCCCCTTTACCTTTTGGTAAACGACGATGGATCTGGGTTGACCCCTCATCAGGAGTATAACTGCAACGTAACTGCACATGCTGTTTACTCTCGACAACAGGTTGTAATGTACGCGCATGTAATACGGGAGAGCCTAAACGCGCTAGCTCAGCCGCTTCATCAAGTGATAATTTGGTTTGCAGTTCAGCATCTTTTACGCGACGAGGATCAGCACTAAATACACCCGCAACATCGCTCCAAATAGTCGTTTGCTCAGCATCCACTAATGCAGCTAACAACGTCGCAGAATAATCAGAGCCATTACGCCCCAATGTCACAGTACGCTGTCGTGTATCTGCAGCAATAAAACCGGTCACGACAACGCGATTAGTCAGGGTAGCTAAACACGAGTCTAATTTTTGGCGAGACACCATTTCATCAACCACAGGTTGCGCGGCTAATTCAGTTGTTAAAAACAAGCGAGAATCTAAATCATTAGCAGGTAGTTCGCTTTGACTCAGTAAAGCCGCTAATAATCGTGCTGACCACACCTCACCATGCGCTAAAATTTGATTTTTAGCATACACATCAAGGGTAGTTTCTAATAAATGGCCTATAGTATGAATGTCATCTTGCAGTGCAGAAGTGAGTTGTGTGCATAAGGCTCCTTCTAATAGTTCTGCAACTAACTTAGTTTGATACTCGCACGTCGCAATAAGACGTTCCGATGCAGCTTGATCACCATCTTCGGCTAATTGTAATAATTCTAATAATTGATTGGTGGTCTTGCCCGCGGCAGAAACTACAATAAGATCGCGTGCTTTGGTGTGTTGGCTAATGATCGTCAATACTCGACGATAACAGGTAGCATCAGCTAAACTACTGCCACCAAATTTATGAATACTGCGCTTAATTGCGTCCATGCGTTCTCCCGAACTTAATATCGAATTAATATATTTCCAGTGACTCAAAACATACACTATTAGGCTACAACAGGTCAATAGACGTCTAGAGCTCTTTACATACTGATTGCCAATAATCAAATTCAAAGGTAGACTTATTACTTATTCATAAATAATAATTTACGCAAAGGTCGAAAATGACGAAGTGGAACGGCGAGTATATTAGCCCCTATGCAGAACATGGGAAAAAGAATGAACAGGTTAAGAAGATTACTGTTTCAATTCCTTTGAAAGTATTAAAAGTGCTGACAGATGAAAGAACTCGCCGTCAGATTAATAATCAACGTCATGCAACCAACAGTGAGTTGTTGTGTGAGGCTTTTTTACATGCTTACACAGGTCAACCGTTACCAGCGGACGAAGATTTAACAAAAGACAAACCAGACAGCATACCGGCTGAAGCTAAAGCACAGATGTTAGCACTGGGCATTAATATTGATGATTATTTAGAACAAGATGATTAGTCACTAACTAAGTAAACAACGCCTAAAAATAAAACAGGCTCACCTTTTATTAAACAGGCCCCAATTATAGGAGCCTGTTTTGATTTAACCTATATACAATGCGCTATCTAGCTCGCATTGTTGCTAATACCTTAAAGTAAAATTTAAAAACTAAAAGGAGCCGCGCGGCCTTTTTTCTTTTTCTCAACCGGTTTCGGTTCAGCTACTTTCACTTGTTTAGCTTCAGCTTTTTTCTTTTTCTTCTTTTCAGGCTGTTCCCAGAGATCTGCAGGGATGCTGTCGACAACAGGCTTAGCAACTGGTGTTGGTGCAATAAATGCGGGTTCAACAGCAACGTCTACAGCGTGAACGTCAGCAACACCTTGCTCAACAATATTGTTTCCTGTGAAATCGTCTTCAGTAACATCGTTTTCTGCAATATATGTTGCTACAGAATCGGACTCTAAAGCCGCAGGATCAACAAACTCTTCTTTATCAGCAATATCGTATGCTGCAAGCTCTTCCGCAGACATGACTTGATAAGCTTCACCATTAAAACCAATGATATCGCCAAACATAATTTTTTTACGTTTGCGTGTTTCAACTTCACCATTCACATACACATAACCGTCTGCAATATAGTTCTTCGCTTCACTGCCCGAGGTCACTAAATTTTCGATTTTTAAGATCTTATATAATTCAATCGGTTCTTCAGCGACAACGACAGGGATAACTTCAATTTCATATTCTTCAGACATGGGAACCTTAAATGTGGGCAAATAGCAGAACTTTATACAAGTATAAGACTAGAAATGCAAACACCAAATAAGTTAAATCAGTCATCCAAAAGACAATAAAAATATCGGAACATGCATATAGCAAAAGAATACCACCTAAATATCAGAGGTGGTATTCCTGGATTGTAGTGATATGTCGTACAACAATTCAATATTGAGACATTAAATTATTATAGTGGTGAATAACTATGAGTGTTCACTTCGATTTCGGCATCTTTTACAATACTCATCGCTTTGATTTGCTTTAGTTTTTCGAGCAAATCGATTTTTTCATTAAAAGTGATAATGAAGAAACGCTCACCCACAGTAAGGATGTCTGCGTTATCAAATGATAACGGAGTATCTGGGTCTATCATTTCAACCAAAATAGATCCTGTTAACATCCCTGATTCTCCATTGTCCAACGCTTGCATTTCCTGCCCTGCATATAAAGTCGCTATATCACTATTCTCTTCAAAAAATGTGTATGGCGTAGGACTTACCGGAGAAAATTTGAAGCCACTACTTTCAATGACGATATTATCATTTGTGTATGACGGAGACGGTTCCGTAGAAGACGTCAATTCGTTTTTATTATAGGTAATTATATTCGCATTAGATAATGAGCTACATAAAAGTAATGTAAATATAAACATGTGTGCTAGTTTTATTCTCATCATATGTTCCTTAATGGCCGTAAATACGAATAGCAACATTATTAATTGTGCCGTTTTCTATATTATTACTTAGTGTTATTTTCTCTATGCACTTAATTCCATCTGGCTCTCCATTGCCTGTACAGTTATTAAGGGCGTCTTCGTTATCAAACATTCTGTCCCCCATTGCAGCCATCTCAGGCAGAACTTTGTAGTAGGTGAAATAACCTCTATTCGTATCTGTCACTTTAATGGTCCAATTACCTTCCGAGCTTTCACCGAAAAATGCATTACTGAGTAATACCGTATCATCGAATTTTGCATTAGTCTCAGTAACTACGCTTCTTGGTGTAAATATCATGGAATGTGTTCCGGATGGTGATATAACCTCAATGGCTATATCGCTATTACGCGCATGATTTATCCCTATTTTTAATTGCACTGCTTCAATCGTCATCTGTTCTGCTATATATACTTCCTTTTTAACACCACTATTACCTTCAGGTATGGTAGAGCTTGACAGCTCGTTTGGATTAACAAAAGCAGTCTCTTTTAATTCAGGTAATAAGGTATAATTATTTGCTGCCATTTGAACCGCCGCAGTAGCATCAAGTAAGCCAAACCCGTACCAGTTATGAAAGTGATAGCCTGCCTTATTTGTTACCCAACCTGGCTCTGCTACGAACTTAGCACCTTCGCCTTCATTCGTAATTGTTATAGGTGTAAAGTCCTTATCAATTTTCTTTGCGGTCTTAGCCATAATATAGCGTACATCTCGCCAAGTCAGATCAGTATTAACGCCAAATATTAATGCCGCTACGCCTGACGCAACGGGTGCGGCTCCAGATGTACCACCGAATGATGATGTGTAATTGCAGTGCTCACCGTTAAACCAAAGAGATGAATAACCGTTTTCACAACCAGTTACGTTAGTCGTAACCTTAGCGCTTGGTGCCGATGCAAATACCGCAGCGCCTACACTTGAATAAGGGGCTAAAGGGTGTAATGGATCATTCTTCTGTACCGCTGAAATTAATGTGTTATAAAAGCTCGAGTTATTGACGCTTACACCCGCATTATTCGCTGTTAATTCAGGTTTAGATTTATCTGATGCATATTCACTATAATTTATGAATTTAAAATCACGGGTATAAACACTTTTAAATGAATTTCCTGCAGCTTTTATAAGTAAAACTCCACGTCCATCATTATTTTTTTTAGTGGCGCTTTTAAGGTGATCTTCTCGCGTACGAAAAGGCATTGTGTTGGAAGACCTTAATTCCCCCCAATAATGACCATAGCTTTGGTTTATCACTAATGCATCTAGAGACCGTGAGCCTCCATGACTCTCAATCCAACTTTTTTCAGTTTGTACCTTAGTCCAGTTCAGACCAAATAGTTTTGCTGAAGGAGCGACACCTCGTCCACCGATACCATTAAATCCAGTTTCAGCAATAATACCCGCAACAGATGTACCATGATCCCCCCTCCCTTTTTTTGGTACAGAGGTGGGGTTATTCTTTTTAGTTAAAAAATTCCATGATTTACCAGTGAGTATATTGTCTTTAAGATCTTCATGGCCAATTTCTAACCCTGAATCTACAACAGCGACGTTGACGCCGTCTCCGGTGACACCTTGTTGATATAAAAGACCAATATTAATATCTCGATGAGGGGTAACATGTCCAGCCGAGAATGCATCTTCTCCTGTGTTATTTAAATGCCATTGTAGGGCATAAAAAGGATCAGATTGCGATTGCTCATCAGCGATTTGCGTCATGAAGGTTATATTGGTTTTTGTAGAGCTCATACCGTCAGAAACAACGATTGGAAGAGTGATTGCTTTAGAGTAATTCAGAGTATTTTTATATGTAAATTTACCACTTGGATCTATTGAGAACTCAATATAACTAGGCTTAACGAAAGTATCTTCAATATAGAAATTTAATTTATCGCCCTCTTTATCGTTTGCGATTATTTGATTATT
>NZ_LOCN01000014.1:0-18614 GCF_001574435.1 Moritella sp. JT01 | reverse complement strand
GCAGTATAGCTTTCTCCCTGATTTAACGCTTTGGTTGTGTCCGAGATAGAAATAAACGTATTTGTTGAGCCTTGGTATGTAATGAAGGTGATATCCGTTGCTGTAGAATTTACACCGTCAGAAACAACAATTGGGATTATTACTGTTCTAGAGTAATTCAGAGTATTTTTATATGTAAATTTACCACTTGGCTCTATTGAGAACTCAATATAACTAGGCTTAACGAAAGTGTCTTCAATATAGAAATTTAATTTATCGCCCTCTTTATCGTTTGCGATTATTTGATTATTAATTGTTTGCCAGGAAGATGAAAATTCCGTTTTCCCTTCTATTACTGGTGCCGTATTTTCTCTTTTATTAACCACAAACGTAAACGTTGCTGTATCGCTATTAACATCGTCAGTAACTGATACCGTTACCTTATCACTGCCATAAAATTTGGGTTTAGGCTTATATACGAACTTTCCAGATGCTGTTAGCGTAACGGTGCCGTGTATGCTCTGTTCTACTATCGACCATTTAAGACCTTTTATACCTGCCGTATTCAGATTGGCAGTATAGCTTTCTCCCTGATTTAACGCTTTGGTTGTGTCCGAGATAGAAATAAACGTCTTTACTTTTTGTATAACCTTAAAAGTAATAATTGCAGTAGCGGTGTTTACATCATCGGTAACCGATACCGTTATCGTATCAGTGCCAGAAAAGTCAGATCTTGGCTCATACGTTAATCTTCCTGATTGTGTTAACGTCGCCGAACCGTGTTTACTCTTATTTTTTATCGACCATCTAAGATCTTTTGTCCCTGTCGTATTGAGGTCACTACTATGACTGCCCCCCTGATTCAACGTTATTGTTGTATCTTCAATGGAAATAGTCCCATGGTTCGAACTTGAGTGTGTACCATTGTTTGAACTTGAGTGTGTACCATTGTTTGAACTTGAGTGTGTGCCATTGTTTGAACTTGAGTGTGTACCATTGTTTGAACTTGAGTGTGTACCACTTTCTACAGTGGTAGACTCATCTGAACCGCATGCGGTTAATAAAAGTGGAAAACAAAAAACTAAACTCTTGATTAATTTATTCAAAAAACTCTCCATAATTCAATAGATAACAAGACATTTAGAATTTTACACCTTTACCATCCACAGGAGACACCTTCGCTTACATTGCCTTACAATGTTAAAATAAAAAATAATTACATATAGAAAAATGATGTTTACGTGGCGATGACATAGGTTTAAAGGGAATTGTTATTAGGAGGAGATTCTATAAATACAGATGCAATTGATATGTGCAGCTAACACAACAAGCTTGACGAACCTGTTACGCTTTAGGATAACAGCACGGAATATCCGTGCTGAATACAGTGATTATATAGTTACAGCATATAATTATCTGGTAGTTCGATACGTGAAACACCGGTTTCAACCGCGGCTAATGCAACAGCGCGTGCAACGCGGGGCAATAAACGTGGGTCCATTGGTTTTGGAATAATGTACTCAGTACCAAACTTTAATGATTCCACACCCGATGCGGCCAATACTGACGGTGGCACTTCTTCTTTCGCAATCTCACGAATAGCATGAACAGCGGCTACTTTCATCGCTTCATTAATCACACTCGCACGTACGTCTAATGCACCACGGAAGATGAATGGAAAACACAGTACGTTATTCACTTGATTTGGATAATCAGAACGACCCGTTGCCATGATCAAATCTTGACGTGCCGCGTGAGCCAATTCAGGTTTAATTTCTGGATCAGGATTCGAACATGCAAAAATAATTGGATTATCGGCCATTAATTTAACATCGTCAGCAGACAATACATTTGGACCTGATACACCAACAAATACGTCAGCACCGTTAATTGCATCTTGCAATGTACGTTTATCAGTATTATTAGCAAAACGTTGCTTATATTCGTTAATGTCATCACGACGTGTGTGGATCACACCTTTACGATCTAACATGTAGATTTTTTCACGTTGTGCGCCACATGAAATTAATAATTCCATACATGCAATTGCAGCAGCGCCAGCGCCCATACAAACAATAATCACTTCTGTGATGTCTTTACCTTGAATATCTAGCGCATTAATCATACCTGCAGCTGTTACGATTGCAGTACCGTGCTGATCGTCATGGAATACCGGGATCTGACAACGCGCAATTAACGCTTTTTCAATTTCAAAGCATTCTGGCGCTTTAATATCTTCGAGATTAATACCACCGAATGTATCGGCAATATTGGCAACTGTATCAATAAATTCTTCTGTCGTTCGGTGTTTCACTTCAATATCAATCGAATCGATATCTGCAAAGCGCTTGAATAGTAGTGCTTTACCTTCCATTACCGGTTTTGAAGCCAGTGGGCCTAAATTACCAAGACCTAAAATCGCAGTACCGTTAGTGATCACGGCCACTAAGTTACCTTTAGCCGTATATTTGTAAGCATCGTCAGGATTAGCAGCAATTTCACGCACTGGTTCTGCGACACCAGGGCTATATGCTAGAGAAAGATCATCGGCGGTTTCTGCTGATGTAGTAAGTTGAATAGCAATTTTACCTGGTTTAGGGTTCGCGTGATAATCTAATGCTTGCTGTCTAAAGTCTGACATACTCAATATCCTGAATTAAATGAATGCACATAACTCACCGCCTTAATTCGAGAATAACTAAGGTGTAAGAAACAACGTTGGGGGAATGAAAATAACAACCGAATGTAACACTAATATTTAACTTTAATTTAACACATGACACTTTTTTTTTATACTGAGCTAAACGAGCTAATAATATTGTTAGCATGATTCTACATTAATTTAAGTTGTTTATTCTACCTTTGCACTGGTATGAAGTGTTTATTTTTATATGATTCAGTAATTTTAGACGATCATTTTTAGGCAAATGAAAAATAGAAGGTTAAATCTAAGTTTTATAATTGTTTAAAACTGTTTTTCAGGTATAAAAAAAGGCACCCGAAGGTACCTTTTTGAGTTACTACAAAAAATTGTATAAATACAATTCTTATTTTGCAGCAAGAGCGCCAAAACGCTTGTTGAATTTGTCAACACGACCACCAGTATCAACATTACGTTGCTTACCAGTGTAGAATGGGTGACAGTTTGAACATACGTCTAGCGTGATGTTTTTACCGCGAGTTGAACCAACAGCGAAAATGTTACCGCATGAACATTTTGCTTCCATAGCCGCGTATTCTGGGTGGATACCTTGTTTCATAGAAACCTCAATTTAGTTATGTCGCCATCTGAAACACTGCCAGACACCACATAAAGTTATAGAATTTTTAGGCTGCGAATAATATAGGATCTTGCCCCTAAATATCAATAGCTGATGCATAAATAAACTGCAATTAGAACATTAAATAGAAAATATCAAGACATTACCTAGTTAACAGCCGTAAACTGTTTACCGAAGTACAGATTTAGCCCGTAAAAGAGAGTTGAGTAAATGCCAGTTGTCGCCGTTGCCGTTCCCGTTCATTTAAACAGAACCTTTGATTATATTTACCCTGATGATGCGCACATTCAACCCGGCATGCGGATCTGTGTGCCCTTTATGAATAAGCAATTAATTGGTATTGCCCTAGCAACTAAAAACGACAGTGAATTTCCGCTGGCAAAACTCAAACCGATTATCAATGTACTCGATGACAACGCCATTTTATCGGCTGACATGTTAGCTTTTTTCAATTGGTGCGCTGATTATTACCATTACCCTATTGGTGAAGTGATCGCCCAAGCCTTACCGGTATTGTTACGAAAGTTAGAATCAGCCAAGTTAAACAGTTACACATTCTGGCAGTTAACCGATAGTGCCCATGACTTAACGGCTCAGGAATTAAATCGTTTAACCCCAGCGCAATTACAAACCATCAAGTTACTGGCTGAAACGGGGTTAACCCAATCACACTTAAAATTAGCCAATATAAAATCAACCACCATCAAAGCATTACAAGACAAAGGGTTTATTAGCCAAGAATACATTAAAATCCAAGATAACGATGCGCAACACTGGCGCCAGAATCTGGTTATTAGTGATAATCGCCCCACCCTCAATACCGAACAAGCAATTACGATAGCGGCTATTGATATTAACCACTTTGCCACTTATTTACTTGATGGTGTTACCGGCAGTGGTAAAACCGAAGTTTATCTCAATGTCATCGAAAAAGTATTAAAAACCGGTAAACAAGCACTGGTATTAGTCCCTGAAATCGGTCTTACGCCACAGACTATTTCACGCTTTAAGCGTCGTTTCAATGTGCCTATCGTCGCCTTGCACTCAGGTTTAAATGATGCGGAGCGCCGTGAGGCTTGGCTTGAAGCCCAAGCCGGGGTCGCTGGTATCGTGATAGGTACACGGTCGGCGATATTTACTCCCATGCATGATTTAGGGGTGATCATTATTGATGAAGAGCATGATGGGTCGTTAAAACAGCAAGAAACATTTCGTTATCATGCCCGCGATCTGGCTATCGTCAGAGCCCAGCGGAATAACATTGCCGTGGTATTAGGTTCTGCCACCCCTGCGTTAGAAACGCTGCACAATGCCATGACAGGTAAATATCGTCATTTGCAGCTAACCCAACGTGCGGGTAATGCGCAAATGCCGACCCACCACCTGATCGACATTAAAAATCAGTCCTTAGACTCTGGTCTCTCTGCTGAGTTCATGGCATTAATGGCAACCCATTTAGCCGCTGGTAATCAAGTCCTGTTATTTCTCAACCGGCGCGGTTATGCACCCGCCGTCATGTGTCATACCTGTGGTTCGATGGCAGAATGTCAGCGCTGTAATACCTATTACACCTATCATCAATCGCGCAATATATTGCATTGTCATCATTGCGACGAACAGTTTCCTAAACCACGTCGTTGTCCGAGCTGTAATTCCAATGAGATAATGACCGCCGGTTTTGGTACTGAGCAGTTAGAGGCCATGCTCAATACCCACTTCCCACAATACCCGATTATTCGTATTGACCGAGATAGTACCAGCCGTAAAGGCAGTTTAGAAAAATCATTAGAAGCCGTGCGTAAGCGAGAATTCCGGATCCTAATTGGCACGCAAATGCTCGCCAAAGGTCATCACTTTCCCGATGTCACCTTGGTCGGACTCATTGATGTGGACAGCGCCCTGTTTAGCAGTGATTTCCGCGCCCCTGAAAAACTCGCGCAACTGTTTGTGCAAGTATCAGGTCGAGCAGGACGCGCCGCCAAACAAGGTCAAGTGGCAATTCAGACCCATCATCCTGAACACGAGTTAATTCAAGACCTTATTAATAATGGTTACAGCCACTTTGCTCAAACAGCATTACATGCCCGTTCAATGGCCAATTTACCGCCTTATAGCTTTCAAGCCTTGTTCCGTGCTGAAGCGCATCAATTCAGTGATGCCAATGCCTTTTTAGCAGAGATAAAACAACTTGTTCAAGAACATAACCACAATCCGCAACTGCTTTGCTTAGGTCCGATGCCAGCCCCCATGGAGAAACGTGCGGGTAAGTACCGTTTACAACTATTGCTACAAAGTCCACAACGTCAGCACATCACTCACCTATTACGTCAAATAATGCCCAAAATAGAAGCATTAAAGTCTGCACGTAAAGCCCGTTGGTCATTAGACGTAGATCCAACTGAAATGTTGTAAGGATATCGGCATTTATCCGTTGATTAGCTAGTCAAATGCCCCTAATCACGCTAAAATGATCGGTCTATTTCATTCATCATTGCTAGTTAAGAGAATCCATGAAAGAGCATATTATACAGCTGCTAGAGCAGACAGTTACGATCTTAAAAGAACAACAAATCATTCCTGCAGATGCACAACCACGCATCGCAGTAGATCGTACCCGCGATAAAGCTCATGGTGATTTAGCAACAAATTTAGCTATGATGATGGCAAAACCAGCGAAGAAGAACCCACGTGAGTTAGCTCAATTGATCATTGATAACCTACCTGAATCAGACTTAGTAAGTCGCACTGAAATCGCAGGCCCAGGTTTCATCAACATCTTCTTAAACCAAAACTGGTTAGCGCAACAGATTGATATTGCACTTGAAGACGAAAACCTTTCAGTACAAAAAACAACAACACCAGACAATGTCGTTGTTGATTTATCATCACCGAATCTAGCCAAAGAAATGCACGTAGGTCACTTACGTTCATCAATCATTGGTGATTCAGTTGCACGTACTCTTGAACTACTTGGTCATAACGTAATTCGTCAAAACCACGTTGGTGATTGGGGCACTCAGTTCGGTATGCTACTCGCATACATGGAAGAAAAACGCGCTGAAAATGCAGAAATCAGCATGCAACTTTCTGACCTAGAAGTATTCTATCGTGCAGCAAAAGGTCGTTTCGACGAATCTGAAGATTTTGCAACTCGCGCTCGTGAAATGGTAGTAATGCTACAATCCGGTGATGAAGATTGTAATAAACTATGGCAAGAATTTAATGATGTGTCACTTGCACACTGTCATGACATCTACAAACGCCTAAACGTGAAACTAACACGTGAAGACGTGCGTGGCGAAAGCTTCTATAACAGCGACCTACACAACATTGTTAACGAACTTGAAGCACAAGGTCTACTCACAGAATCAAACGGCGCTAAATGCGTATTCTTAGATGAGTTTAAGAATAAAGACGGCGACCCACTACCCGTTATCATCCAGAAAAATGGTGGAGGTTTCCTTTACGCAACAACAGACCTTGCCGCAATGCGTTTCCGTCAGCAGAAACTCAATGCTAACCGTATTATGTACTTTGTTGACCAACGTCAAGCGCTGCATTTCCAACAAGTATTCTCAGTAGTACAAAAAGCCGGTTTCGTTAAACCAGAAACATCACTGGAACACCTTGGTTTTGGTACCATGAACGGTGCAGATGGCCGCCCATTCAAAACCCGTTCAGGAGGCACAGTAAAACTGGTTGATCTATTAACCGAAGCCGAAGAACGTGCTTACGCTCTCGTAAAATCGAAGAACCCAAATCTTGCAGAAGATGAACTCAAACACATCGCGCGTGTTGTGGGTATCTCATCAGTTAAATACGCAGATTTATCGAAGAACCGTAGCAGTGACTACATCTTCAACTTTGACTCAATGTTAAGTTTTGAAGGTAATACAGCACCTTACCTACTTTACGCTTGTACACGTGTTGGCAGTATCTTCAATAAAGTCGATGCCGAAACAGTCGCAAAATTAGCAACAGCGAAAGTACAACTGAACGAAGATAAAGAGCAAGAGCTAGCTGGTAAACTTATTCAGTTTAACGAGATTGTTCATCAAGTAGCAAAACGTGCGACACCAAATACATTATGTACTTACCTGTTCGAACTGGCGGGTATATTCTCAAGTTTCTATGAAGCTTGTCCAATCTTGAGTACTGAAGATGAAGCGATTAAACTAAGCCGTCTAAAATTGGCGCAGTTAACAGCTAAAACGCTTAAACAAGGTCTAGATCTACTAGGCATTGAAACTTTGGAACGTATGTAAATTATGGCTCGTAAGGATTACGCGGGGCACGCCCCGAAGCCGAGAAAAAAACGGGGTGCTAAAAAGGCACCACCTGCTAAAAAGAAACGCCCAGTGTTGGCTATCTTGTTGTTCTTATTGCTTGCGATTGGCTTGGGCTATTTTTTAGCTCAAATCAGTGGCACCGCAGAAAAATCAGCGCCAGAACCAGTAAAACAAACGCAACCGAAAAAGCTAACGGTAAAACCATTACCCGAAAAGCCAAAAGAAGTGTGGCAATATCCACAAGACTTACAAGAAAAAGAAGTCATTGTCGAAATACCACCACAGCAAGACACAGGTATTCGTTATCAAATGCAATGTGGTTCGTTCCGTCAACAATCACAAGCTGAAGCGATGAAAGCAACAATAGCCTTTCAAGGCTACACTGCCAACATTCGCCACACAGGTAACTGGTATCGCGTGGTTTTAGGTCCTTACGAACGTAAGCGTGTTGCAGAAAAAGAACGCCACAAAATTAAACGCGCAGGTGTCACA
The DNA here is from genome assembly GCF_001574435.1 of Moritella sp. JT01. Classification (GTDB taxonomy): domain Bacteria; phylum Pseudomonadota; class Gammaproteobacteria; order Enterobacterales; family Moritellaceae; genus Moritella. The sequence continues at coordinate 10,573 of NZ_LOCN01000014.1, read as the reverse complement.
ACTTGTGAAATTTGGCAGTGGAAGCCTTGAAAAACTAAAGATATATACCCACCTTAGTTTGTATATTGTAATGAAATCGCTTCATATCATATGAGGCGTTTTTTTTACCTAGCATTTTTTACCTAACATAATGAAGCGTAGCTAACTGCAACCAGCTGCGCTTAATTTAGAGTGGAGTTTATCGTGACTACTATTGTATCTGTACGCCGTGAAGGCAAAGTCGTAATGGCCGGAGACGGACAAGTTTCTCTTGGCAACACGGTAATGAAAGGCAACGCAAGAAAAGTGCGCCGTTTATACAATGGCCAAGTTGTCGCTGGTTTTGCCGGTGCTACTGCTGACGCATTTACCCTCATCGAACGCTTTGAAGCTAAATTACAAGCTCACCAAGGTAACCTAGAGCGTGCCGCTGTAGAGCTTGCTAAAGATTGGCGCACCGACAAAATGCTACGTAATTTAGAAGCCTTATTGGCTGTAGCTGATAAAAAAAGTTCTTTCATCATCACCGGTAATGGCGACGTAGTACAACCAGAAAATGATCTTATTGCTATCGGCTCGGGTGGTAATTTTGCACAAGCATCAGCAATGGCATTATTAGAAAATACTGAATTAGACGCTGAAGAGATTGCTAAAAAATCCCTGACTATTGCAGGTAATATCTGTGTATTCACCAACGGTTTCCACACTATTGAAACTATCGATTACTAAATTTTACCGAATTAAAGGAAGCTTATTATGTCGTCAATGACTCCCAGAGAAATCGTTTCAGAACTAGACCGCCATATTATCGGGCAACAAAATGCCAAACGTGCTGTCGCTATTGCCCTACGTAACCGCTGGCGCCGCATGCAGTTAGATCCAGAGCTTCGTCAAGAAGTATCACCAAAAAATATTTTAATGATCGGTCCAACTGGTGTTGGTAAAACAGAAATCGCGCGTCGTTTAGCCAAGCTAGCTAACGCACCCTTTATCAAAGTTGAAGCAACTAAATTTACTGAAATTGGCTATGTAGGTAAAGAAGTTGAACAAATCATCAAAGACTTAACCGATGTTGCGGTAAAATTAACACGCGAACAAGAAATGAAGAAATACCATGTTCGAGCAGAAGAAAATGCTGAAAATCGTGTACTTGATGCTTTACTGCCTAACCCACGCAATAACTGGGGCGAAGAAGAAAAAGCCAGCAATGATAATACCCGTCAAATCTTCCGTAAAAAGCTACGCGAAGGTAAATTAGACGACAAAGAAATTGATATCGAACTTGCCGCACCACAAATGGGTGTTGAGATCATGGCGCCTCCAGGTATGGAAGAGATGACTAATCAATTACAAGGAATGTTCCAAAATTTATCCGGCGGTTCAACGACTAAAACACGTAAGATGAAAGTAAAAGAAGCGTTCAAACAACTTGTTGAAGACGAAGCAGCAAAACTCGTAAATCCTGAAGAATTAAAAGAAAAAGCAATTTATGCCGTAGAGAATAACGGTATCGTATTCCTTGATGAAATCGATAAAATCTGTAAACGCAGCGATTCAAATGACGGGGGTGTCTCACGCGAAGGTGTACAACGTGATTTATTACCGCTTATCGAAGGTTCAACAGTCACAACCAAACACGGCATGGTGAAAACAGATCACATATTATTCATCGCATCAGGTGCTTTCCAAGTATCGAAACCGTCAGATCTGATCCCTGAGTTACAAGGACGCCTACCAATCCGTGTTGAATTAGATGCGCTTAAAGCAGAAGATTTTGTCCGTATTCTGACTGAGCCAAACGCATCATTAACAGAACAATATACTGCAATGCTAAAAACGGAAGGTGTGGACGTTAATTTCACCTCAGAAGGTATTGATGGTATCGCTAACGCAGCGTGGAACGTCAACGAAAAAACCGAAAACATCGGTGCGCGTCGTTTACACACAGTAATGGAACGTTTAATGGAAGAAATTTCATTCGATGCATCAGATAAAAATGGCGAAAAACTGGTAGTCGATGGTGATTACGTAAGTAAATACCTAGACGAACTCGTAGAAGATGAAGATTTAAGTCGTTATATTCTTTAATCTACGCCTAGCGATAGGCTATAATCGAGCAGACTAAAGCAAAAAGGCGCTTATGATAAGCGCCTTTTTTATCGTAAAAATTCACAAACACTAACGTCTGTGTAGCAATGCACTTTGACTAGCCTCTATCGGTTTAAGCTTTTCGGTAAGTTGACACCAATGACAACGAATCCGTCGAAGTGAATTAAGTTTCTTCTTAAGCCTAGAACGTTTCATTAGCAGCCCTCTGAGTTGTCGAAATATGATGTCAAAATTCACCGATTCTCAATTCAATAAGATTAGTTTAGCTTTCACTAATTACCAACCTAGTTTGGCCTTAATTGACGATAAATATATCCAGCACAATTTAAGTCACCATTTTGTTAATTAAATTATGGTAGTCTAGTAACAGACGTTCACAGATAAAACTAATAAGAAGCTCCTGCAACCATGCCCAGTAAATACCCATGTGTCGAATTTGATAATCCGTATAATTTAACCACTGAATCACAACTTGCAGATAAATATAATGATGAAATTTCACAGTTTTGGGATGCGACTATCACCGAGCATTCACTGCAAGGTGTTGATAACGTAACGCTACGTTATGCATCGGCGGTAATCAATAAAACCGGTCCTGCAATTGTGCTCTTAGGCGGGCGTTCTGAATCTTATCAAAAATTTCGCGAACTAATTTATGACTTTTGCAAACAAGGTTACTCAGTATATTGCGTAGACCATCGTGGTCAAGGCATGTCAGATCGATTACTGAAAAACCTGCATAAAGGCCATGTTGAACATTTTCGTGATTACGTCACCGATTTAAAATTATTTATCGATAAAGTCATTAGCCCAACCCAACACAGTAAACAATATTTATTATGCCATTCCATGGGCGGCGCAATTGGTAGTTTATACTTACAAAGCTATCACCATGACTTTGATGCGGCAGTGCTAGCATCACCGATGTTTGGGATCAATTTTGGTCAAATACCCCGTCCAATAGCAAATGTTTATAGCCGAGCGATGCATATCGTTAATAAAATTATTCATACCGAATCTTTTTATGCGCCAGGTAAAGGTGACTTTGCCCATTCGCCTTTTGAAAATAATCAACTGACGCACAGTCCACTACGATTTGATATTTTCCGTCGTAGTTATGGATTTTACCCACAAACGCAATTAGGTGGACCAACGATTAACTGGCTACAGCAAAGTATCAAAGCCTGTCGTCGCGCGATCCAATACGCGGGTGACATTAAAACCCCAACATTGGTCTTACAAGCTGGCGGTGATGAAGTGGTACTTGCTGAAGCACAACAGCAATTCTGTCGCGCATTAAGCCATGAAAAAAATCAACACCAACCTGCAGAACCAGTTTTGATCCCTGGTGCTGCACACGAGTTATTCTTAGAAACGGATATTTTTAGGATCCCGGCGCTCACAGTTGCGTTAAATTATTTTGCCAAACATTAAATCAATTACTACGGACAGTAATCACGGTAGAACTCTTTTAAATAAAATAAAGTCAATATTGAGGTTAAGATGTATAAAGTTATCGTTTCTGATTTAGATGGTACGCTACTGACACCTGCACATATAGTCTCAGAGCAAACCAAAATCACCATTCACAAACTACTGAAGCAAGGCAAAAAATTTATCATTGCCACAGGCCGTCACAATGTCGACGTCGAAGCGATCAGAAAAACCATTGATGCTGAAATTTATCTCATCACCTCCAATGGAGCGAGAGTGCATAACAACAAAGGTGAACTGATTTACAGTAAAAATGTGCCAGCAGATATAGCACAAAAAATTGTTGAAATTGAGTTACCTGAAACTATTCAAGCTAATATTTACCGTGATAACGAATGGTTTGTGAATAAGCCTAATCCAGAGATCCTCAGCTTTAGTCAAGATTCTACATTTTGCTACCAAGTAGTCGATCTCTCGACATTAGAAAAAACAGGTATCGCGAAATTCTTTTTCTGCGGACCCCATGACGATCTTGTGCAACTAGCCGCGCAAATTAACGCGCAATACAGCGCACAACTCAACGTTTCGTTCTCGCTACCTGAATGCCTAGAAGTGATGGACATCAAGGTCAATAAGGCTGAAGCACTGACTGAAGTGCTTAAAATAAAAGGCTTCACCATGGCAGAAACAATTGCGTTTGGCGATGGCATGAATGATGTGGAGATGCTACAAGCCGTCGATAAAGGGTTAATCATGGGTAATGCTTCAGTCATGCTTAAAGCTGCACTACCCGACTTTGAAATGATAGGTCATTCCGCAGAAGACGGCGTAGCCCATTATATTGAAAAAAATATATTGTAGTTAATAACAGCCAACTGCATAATAAATTAGAATTAGTTGCCCTGAAAGGAACTCTCGGTAACTGGTTAGCAACAAATAATTTAATAAGACCTCGATATCAAGGATGAATTATGCTTCGAGTTATGACCTATCTCTGCCTGTTTATAATCACTGGCTGTGCGCAACAGCACCACCCAATTATAGAGGACAGTCTCTACTCGCTAAACGCCACCAAGCAAAAAACACCAGAGCCAGCGCTAAACTCACACTCCTCAATAAAAAATAAAAATGCTATTATTCCAGCCAAATACGCTAACTTCAGTGGTATCGTCACAATAACAGCAAAGCAACGCACCATACGTTTATGCCACAATGATGACGTATTTAACCTCCAGCCTAACAATCATTTATTAACTCAAATGAAGCGCTTAAATCAAGGCAATGCCTATATCGAGTTTGAAGGCCAAATAAATCAATCACGAAATCCGACTCACCAGCGTGCTGTCATCAGTGTTGAACAGCTGCATTATTTAGCCAATAAAAATGATAGCGCTTGTCGTATAACAACCACAGCACCCAATTTTGAAGTCATCGGCACAGAGCAGAACTGGGTTGGTTACGGCCAAGACAACATATTTACATTCATCATTAAAGACTTGAACAGTAAATCGGCGATTAAAAAAAGTGTTATCACGAAAGGTTTAAAGGCATTTGTTGAAACACAGAACAACAACGGTGAATCGCTCAATATATCTTTTACAGGTAACGGCTGTATTGATAACAAGAATAATTATTGGCAGTACAGAACCAAATTATTTATAAAGACAACACAAATTAAAGGCTGTGGAAAATACCCTAATCAGCAAGAAAATACGCAAGATTGGCTTGGTGATTATCGTTATAAAAATAACAATGTCACGATTGAACTCGCGCTTACAGAAAACCATCAAGCTAACGTAAAATATCACTATCGCAATGGTAAAATTCAACGCAGCCGCGGTTATTGGCATCTCTATGGCTCATCGGGTCTAAAACTATTACTCACTCAGCATCAAGGTAAAAAAGCCAATGTTATCTATCACTTCCGACGTGATGGAGTCAGATTACAAGCAAGCCAACAATGGCGGGACAATAAGAAATATAGCTTTAATGGGGCACTACTGACACTCGATAGGATGACGGATGAGATTAAAATTGAATCATTTACTACAATAGAACCGAACTCTAAAATCCGGCTGTTCCAATCTGAAACAATTGCCTCTCCAACCGTAAGTACTCCCGCAATCAACAAGGCCGTCAAACGTTATTTTGCGATGCATAGGACCAAAACAGATAAGTCAAAATATTGGTTTAGCGAATATGACTTAAATGGAGACGGCAATAAAGACTTATTAGTCATGCTCGACTGGTGTAAAAATGATGGCTGTGTTTTATTAGTATTCGAGAATAAATTAAACCGTTATAAATTTATCAGCCGTATAGCGCAAGTCCAAGCCCCTATCCAGATAAGTAAAACACAACAACATCAATGGCAAAGTTTATTAATTAAAAAAAATCAAAGCTGGCAGCAACTAGACTTTGATGGGATCAGTTACCCAACCAAGGTCACTAATGGTCAACAGGCGAAAATAGACCAATTTACACAAGTGCTGCTAATGAGCAACTCGCTGACCGCAGAGAATAGTATCCATATAAAATAAATCTCGACACGATATAACAAACTTATATTTACGAAAAATTAGAATAGATGGTTAAATTTGGTAAGAACTTGAAAGTTAACTTATAATTTCTAAAGGCTATGATATACATTAACCTATTATATTCTTTTACTTATATAGGCTTAATGTGTCAAATTTTACTTACCCCACTACCAATAAAGGTTTTGCATTAAAATTAATTGATGATCGCCAAGCATCATCATCTCAACGGATCGAGCTAAAAGAAAAGCCACTACCGAAACTAAAATCAGGGCAGGTATTAATCAAAATGTTGGCTGCGCCAGTCAATCCATCCGATCTAGTATACTTATTAGGTCGATATGGTATCGCGCCCGTTGATTCTGCATTTGTTGGGTTTGAAGGTTGTGGCGTTGTCGTAAAAGCCAACGCTGGATTATACGGTAAATGGCTGGAAGGTAAGCGGGTATCATTGTCTGCAGTGCCAGGTCTAGATGGTGTATGGGCTGAATATGCCATTACGAGCGCCAATTACTGCCTACCAATAAGAAAAGACATTAGCGATGAGCAAGCATCTACAATTATCGTCAATCCATTAACATCGATTTGCATGATCGATCGCGCTATCGAACTCGGAGCTAAAGCAGTAATCATTAATGCTGCAGCCAGCCAAGTCGGCAAAGGAGCGATTCGTTATGCAAAAATGAAGAATCTAAAAACCATAGCAACAGTCCGTAGTACCTCCAATGTCGATGTGTTAGAAAAGCTAGGAGCAGATTGCGTATTGTTAACAACTGCCGACGATTATAAGCAACAGTTAACCGAAGCTTGCCAACGCATAAAACCGACTGTGCTATTAGACGCGGTTGCCGCACTGGATACGCCGCAAATACTTCACGCAATGCCGAAGCGCTCAACAGCCATCGTTTATGGTCGGTTAACCGAAAATCATGATCCAATTGGCGGTCAATTTGGTGTATCCGATGTTATTTTTAAAGATATAAAAATCGAAGGCTTCTGGCTGGCCAATTATTTTGCGAAATCAAAACCATGGCATATTTATGCGCTAAGCAAAAAAGTTCAGAAGCTATTCGCAGAAGGGACTTTTCAGACAGATATCTATGGTACCTTTAACTTTGATACCTTCTCAAGTGCACTTGATCATTATGCGAATAATAAAAGTGACGGTAAAGTGATCCTAAAGTTCACTTAACTATTACTCACTATAATGACTCAAATAAAAAAACTGACATTTGATAATGTGATGAGCGCTATCACATTATCAAATTGTACACGACAAACATCAGGGCCGTATAATAACGGCAGCCTCACTAATTTAGAGGACGTTGTCGATTTTATCTGACCATTACGCTGTTATATTACATAGATCAGTTCAATTCGTTTAAGCAATTACACAAACTGACCACAGCTCCAGCCTGAAGACCAGGCCCACTGAAAATTATATCCACCTAACCAACCACTTACGTCCATTACTTCACCAATAAAGTATAAACCCGCAGTTTTTTTTGCTTCCATAGTTTTCGAAGAAAGTTCATTGGTATCAACACCACCTAAGGTCACTTCAGCGGTACGATAACCCTCTGTCCCATTCGGCTTTACTTGCCAGTTATGCAAGAGTGTTGAAATGTCATTAAGCTCTTTATGCTGTAACTGCTTAAGTGTGCATTCAGGCAATAACCCATCAGCATAGAATATCTCAACAAGACGTTTAGGTAGCACACGCGCTAATGCTGTCTTTAACGCTTGGTTAGGACTCGATTCAGTCATGCTCGCTAAGGTGTCGGTTATTTCAGTATCTGGCAATAAGTTAATGCTAATCGCTTCACCTGGATTCCAGTAAGATGATACTTGCAGAACTGATGGTCCAGACAGCCCACGATGAGTAAACAACAAAGCTTCTTTAAAGCTAACACCTGATTCTGTTGTAATACGCGCAGGTAAACTGACACCCGAAAGATCGGCATATTTATCTTTATCATGTTGTTGTAACGTAAATGGGACAAGACCCGCTTTCGTTACATTTACTTTTAAACCAAACTGCTCTGCAATTTTATAACCATAAGGTGTGGCCCCAAGTTTAGGCATAGATAACCCACCAGTCGCCACAACCAAGGACTCACAATTTAGAGGACCTTGACTGGTTTGCAGATGAAAACGACCGTCATCTGTTTTTTCAATAGATAGTATTTCAGTGCGTAATTGGATCTTCACGCCGGCCCAATCACATTCGGTATGCAACATATCAACAATATCTTTTGCTGAGTCGTCACAGAATAACTGTCCATGTTCACGTTCATGATAAGCAATACCATGGCGCTCGACCATATCAATAAAGTTCCACGCAGTATAACGACTTAATGCGGATTTGACGAAATGCGGATTAGCGCAAATAAAAGCATCGGTAGAAAGATCATTATTGGTAAAATTACAACGACCACCGCCACTAATTAAAATTTTACGACCCGCTTTCTTGGCATTATCGAGAACCAATACAGAGCGACCTCGGTAACCAGCACTTGCTGCACACATCAATCCTGCAGCACCGCCACCAATTACTACCACATCACAACTTTGGCTCATCGAAGACCTCTATAATTTAACTAGAATACAAAAATGGAGCCGCAGAATAGCATTAATTATCCAGATACCCAAACGACTTCAGTCAGTAGATAGAGAGATTAATTATTGCTGGTTAATACGCTCTTCGACTTCAGGCTCTAAGTATGCCATTTCATCAAGATCTGCCGCCCATTCATGCTTGTCAGCTAATAAACGTAACATACGGATCGCGGTCACTTGTACGATAGCAACTTCAGACCACATTGATTTATTTAGACAACGCCAATGGTCAGCATCAATACGTTTCGGGTTGTTAAGCTGTTCACTACAAGTATCACAAATTAAAATGCAATCATCATAATCGGGGGTTGTCGGTACCGGCGCAACTTCAAAAATATTTAGTTTCACACCTGATGCATCACATGTTTCACAATGCGAACGCGCACGTCGTGCTAAGTTTTTACCGAATGCATTTAATGCATCTTTTCTATGTTGATGTTTGTCTAAGCCTTTAGCCATAATGTTCAATTCCTATATATTTAAACTGTGTTGAAAATACGTTTATTTGTCAGGAATAGCAAACGTTAGCAGCAATAAACACGCTATAAAATATCACGAGTTTAAATACTTCATAGATGACTAGTGGATTGCTATAATCGATTCACATGGATAGCATTTTAGTAAAGGAATAACGAATGATCCCAACTAACAAACCCCTGAACCCAAACTTTTCTTCAGGCCCTTGCAGTAAGCGTCCTGGCTATGAATTAGCACAACTGGATATAAGTACTCTCGGTCGTTCACACCGCTCTAATATCGGTAAAGCGGCACTACAGCAAGCGATTGAGCGAACCAAAGCATTATTAAATATTCCTGAGAACTATCGAGTCGCGATTGTACCGGCCTCAGATACAGGCGCGATGGAGATGATGTTATGGTCATTGCTAGGAAAGAAACCGGTAGATGTTTGCTACTGGGAATCGTTTGGTAAAGGCTGGTTCAGCGATATTAAAAATGAACTGCAACTTAGTAATGTGAATGCAATAACCGCTGATTATGGCCAACTTCCAGATTTAGCAACGACGAATCCAGAGCATGATATTGTGTTCACTTGGAATGGTACAACATCAGGCGTTAAAGTGCCGAATGCTGACTGGATCAGTGACCAACGCACCGGTTTAACAATTTGTGACGCCACCTCAGCTGTATTTGCTATGCCGATGGCATGGGAGAAACTCGATGTAACCACATTCAGCTGGCAAAAGGTATTAGGTGGTGAAGGTGCTCATGGCATGATCATACTGAGCCCTGCTGCGGTTGAACGTTTAGAGTCTTATACACCACCTTGGCCATTACCTAAGATCTTTCGTTTAACTAAAAATGGTAAGTTGATTGAAGGGATCTTTACAGGCGCAACAATTAACACCCCATCAATGCTATGCGTAGCTGATTATTTAGATGCATTAAACTGGGTAGACGCAATAGGTGGGGCTAGCGCAGCAATTAGCCGTTCTGAAAATAATTTAGCAATTTTGGCCAACTTTGTTGACCAACATGAATGGATTGACTTTCTAGCAGAGCGAGCTGAATATAGATCGAATACCAGTGTATGCTTACGTTTAACGCTAAGCGATACTCAGTTAAAAGCATTCAGTAAACGATTAGCTCAGCAACACGTTGCTTATGATATTAACTCATATAAAGATGCGCCGTCAGGGCTGCGTATTTGGTGTGGAGCTACGGTAGAATCACATGATCTCGAGTTACTATTACCTTGGCTCGTTTGGGCTTATGAAAGCGTTCGAGATGAACAATAATAATGTTACGATTTACGCATCGTAATATACACAAAAACCAGCCGTAGGCTGGTTTTTTATCGGTCGCGGACTTAAATCGCAGACACAAAAAAGCCGATACCATTGCTGATATCGGCTCTCTCTAATTTGGCGCTTGGC
>NZ_LOCN01000013.1 GCF_001574435.1 Moritella sp. JT01 | reverse complement strand
GCAATAATGACTTACATCACCGCCCTAAAGGACAGTGTTTTTCGTCAAAGGTGATAAAATGAGACCAAATACATTATAGATCATCAAGATATTTCATCACCATTTTGCTCGCCTCTTCCATAGCGAGTAAATGTTCAATTGCCCGTTTTTTATCACCGTTAGATATTAAAACTAAAGCAGCAACTCCGTTTTTATGTACTTCTCGATGTGGTTCATCTAGCTTTCTAAACGCTGATGTATTGCCATAAATTTCAGCTCCCACACTTTGATACCATTTACCTAATCGGCACATAGTATGATCTGTAAAGTCATCAATTGACTTATTACTAACACCCGATGCAACGGCATAAACCTCCCCCTTCCAAACAATATGATCTAATTTCACAGTCTGAATAAAAGTGCGTAATGAGGCATGGTTAATTGTTTGGTTCATTGAAGTGCAGTGGCTCACAATCGAAGTATAATCATCATTTAATTTCTCGACACCACCTGATAATTGGCTATTACTATTTTGGATATCATTTACTGAACCGACTGTCTCAGACGTCGATTCAATAATGCCATCCACCAATTCAGCCACCTCGTTTGCAGATGAATTAGTATTGTTGGCTAATGCTCTAACTTCATCTGCGACAACACTAAATCCTCTTCCAGCATCGCCAGCGCGCGCAGCTTCTATGGCAGCATTCAGTGCAAGTAAATTAGTTTGGTCCGAAATCTTTGAGATTGTCGAAACGAAAGTACTTATACTCGCGGCCATTTTTGACAGTCCAGAAATATTATCCGTCATCCCCCTCATTTTATGGGTTAAGCCTTGCATTTCAGAAACAATATGCTTTAAAGAATGACTTGAAACATCAAGTAACTCTTTAATATTGTCACTCGATTGATTTTCTAACTCAATTGCTTGATATGAAGATAATACGGTTTCTCTAACCCCTTCGACATGGTTGATACACTCAATCGTACATTTCAGAAGCATATGTTTAAATTCGATATCAGGATTATTCAATGCTTTATCCAACTGCTCAGATAGCTCTTGGTTTTTTAATTCCAAATTTCTATTTTGCAATTTTAAATCATTAACTTGATCCTTCAAATCCCCATTTTTTTGAAACAGAAAACTATATTTTGATTGTAAAACAAACATCTGACCCCATAAAATATATCGAAAAAACATAAAGATACCACTTTATATATATACACTTATAGTGAAATAAACAATTAAACATCAACAAAGAGGTGTTTATCACAATTATATAACATACATATAGCCGTCATCGAAGAAGCTTATATTGTCAGTTTTATTGGAGGGGGATTGGGGATGTGAATGAAGGGAAAGTAGCGTAAATGTTTGATTCTGCTAAAAATAACAAAGCCCCAACTAACGTTGAGGCTTTGTTATTTTAATTAAAATCTAACTTTAATATTAGCTCCAGCGTAAGTACTATCAAACTTATCATTAAACCCTGCAGTATAGAAAGCACCAACGCCAACATTTTTGGTCACATAATATGATATCTTTGTTGTCACGAGTGTTGTTATTAATGAATACGAAGAAGAATCAGATATAATCACTTGTGTCAGGCCTTCAAATTTATCGGTAAAACCATACCTGAGCCCAAGATGAGCACCTATGTCATAATTATCATAGCTATAATCAGTATCTGTATCTGTATCTGTATCACCACCTTCTAACGCTAACCAATCAAACTCAACTTCACCACCAAGTACAACGTCGACTTTTTCAGCCAGTGAGATTCGATATAATAACCCCATGTTTAAGCTTATAATTTTTGATACATCATTTATTTCTTCACCTGAAAATGAATACTTCATTATCACTTTTTCATTCAGCATTAATTCACTACCGATAGAAATAACTTTCATATTATCCTTATTGCCATCGGATTTATAAGTTTTATAGCCGACTTCGACTTCTGCGAAGTTATAATTAACAGGTGTATTGTAAGCCCTATAATCAAGATTTAAATCTGCATTAGCAACATTTGAAACTAATAATGCACTTAAGAATAATATCTTTTTCATAGAGTCCTGCTTGATGTTATGTATATTTATAAGTTAGATACGTTAGCGAATAAATTGAAGAAGTTAAACTACCACCAAATGGTATTAAAGACAATGAATCACATTTAAATCAATCGTATAGAAACTTAATAACTAACTACGACAAAATAACGCGACGACCTTCCGCATTAATAAACCCATCGAATTACGCATACCAATTCCAAAGGACAGAAGCTCTATTTTTATAGAAAAGGCCGCTAGTTGATTAAAATACTCATAATACAAAAAGCGACAAGTTTATTGATAACACCTAGCAACAAGAGTAAGGTAGTTTCACTTGAAACAATGACGAAAGGCCAAGCGAAATGTAAAGCGAATGTTTTAACCGTATAAAATAAGTAAAACGAGCAATTATAAAATGGATAACAATCAATACGGAAGATAAAAAACAGTCAATTGCATGTAATTAAAACTTTATGACACAGGCAAACCTATGAGTGACAAAGAAAGTAAAATCATAGACTTAAAAGCAAAACTGAAAGAGCATAATACATCGAAAGATGGCTTAACAAATAAAGAGGCCACAGAACGCCTCGCAAAGTTTGGTCGAAATGCGATTGAAGAAAAAGAAGAAAGTCGTTGGAAAATTTTACTTGCCGGATTTTGGGGGCCAATTCCTTGGATGGTTGAAGCGGCTGCTATCTTATCTGCTGTGATTCAACATTGGTCCGATTTCGCTATTATTTCATTTATGCTACTTCTTAATGTATTTATTGAGTTCATGCAGCACGGTAAAGCACAAAGTGCGCTGGCTGCATTAAAAAATTCAATGGCTTTAGAATCACGTGTAATGCGAGACGGGAAATGGGTAGACATCGAAGCCGCAGAACTTGTTCCTGGTGATATAGTTCAAATCGAAAACGGTGATATTATCCCTGCCGATTTGATCACATTAGAAGGCCAATACGTTAGTGTAGACCAAGCAGCATTAACAGGTGAATCGCTTCCTGTAATGCGACACCCTGGCGAAGAAATTTACGCCGGTACTATTGTAAAGCAAGGTAGTATGGTATGTATCGTTGATAAAACTGGCGGTAATACATTCTTTGGTAAAACAGCAACACTCGTTAGCTCTGCAGGTAACGAATCACACTTCCAAAACTCTGTAATGACGATTGGTAAGTTCCTCATTTATGGTTCTTTAATTCTTGCTGCTACAATCATCTTCAAAGAATTAGTAATAAGTAATAAATCACCGCTTGATGTAATAGAGATGGTATTAATTCTTATCGTGGCTTCAATTCCGGTTGCGATGCCAGCTGTATTATCGGTAACAATGGCCCTCGGTGCATTTATGCTATCGAAGAAAAAAGCGATTGTAACTAAGCTATCAGCTATTGAAGAAATGGCTTCTGTGGATATTCTTTGTTCTGATAAAACAGGTACATTAACGCTTAATGAATTAACATTAACATCGCCGGTATTATATGATGCTAAAAGCGAGTCAGAACTGACTTTAATTGCTTCTCAAGCGTGTAACTTTAACAGTTCAGACGCAATTGAAAACGTCATCATGGATGCGGTCGGTAAAGAAGAAATAGCTAAAATTAAACAGCTTGATTTTACGCCTTTTGATCCAACAAGAAAACGTACTGAAGCACTTATCGATTCTGACGGGGGTCAATACAGAGTACTAAAAGGGGCACCACAAATCATCATCGATTTATGTGACATGTCCGATGAAGAACGTACTGAAGCATTAGGCAATGTAGACGAGCTAGCAAGTCGTGGGTTACGCGGTCTAGGTGTGGCTCGCAGTTACCCTGAAAACCCAGATAAACTTGTATTAGTCGGTATACTTTCGTTATACGATCCACCGCGTCATGATACAAAGCACACCGTTGATGAAGCCCGTGCTCGTGGTATCGATGTTCGAATGGTCACTGGTGATGACTTGGCTATTGGTAAAGAAATTTCAAGACAACTCGATCTTAGTACTAATATGCTCGCTGCTTCAGACCTTTTCCATGGTGGATTATCTGAAGACGAAATTAATGAAAAAATCGAAAATGCAGGTGGCTTTGCACGTGTTTTCCCTGAACATAAATACGAGATTGTAAAACGTCTACAAGATATGGGTCACGTTGTTGCAATGACGGGGGATGGTGTCAATGATGCGCCAGCATTAAAACAAGCAGATATCGGTATCGCTGTTGACGGTGCTACTGATGCCGCACGTGGTGCAGCGGATTTAATCTTAACCTTACCTGGTTTGTCCGTTATTATTGATGCTGTAGAAGAATCTAGAAAAATATTCCAAAAAATTATCTCTTACGTGAAATACCGCGTCGCGATGACAATTAACATCATGTTGTTCGTGACACTGTCTATATTGTTCTTGGATTTCTCACCACTGAGCGCTGTAATGATTGTATTACTTGCTTTGTTTGATGATCTTCCTATCATGACAATTGCCTATGATAACGCAGGTGTCGAGCGCTTCCCCGTAAAATGGAATCTCAAGCGTGTTCTCACATTATCGTCAATTCTTGGTGTTGTATCTGTTGCTCAAAACTTTGGACTAATGGCTATTGCACAACAATTATATTCAACTTCAGCTCCTATTCAAACAATGTTGTTCTTACAACTCGTTATCGCTGGTCACCTACTACTATTCGTTGTTCGCAGTAAAAACCACTTCTGGGCTAAACCTCGTCCAGCAAAACCGCTACTAATTGCAATTTTTGGTACACAGATCCTTGCAATTATCATCGCTAAAGTGGGCTTCCTAATGGCACCAATAAGCTGGGAAGCAATTGGTATTGTTATTGTCTACGGTATTGTATGGATGTTTATTCTTGATATATTCAAAGCCGCATTTGAAAAAGCAGCTGACAAAAAAGAGAAACATGCAGTTTATACTGAAGGTCTAAACGTACCACGTAAAGAAGTATCAATTAACTAAATTAGACACAGTTAATTCACTCTACATCGAGTTAATAGACTTATATTAACTCGATGATCTACTTTAATTGCTGCCATTTAAACAGACACCATCACTACAACACCCTATGGCATAGACACTTCCCACAATAACCAATGACGAAACAATCACGCTGTAGCCTTCACTATTAATACATGTACCAGCACAGCTTAAAGTTCAAGCTACTTCTTAAACCAAAACATGCGTTTCAGTGTGCTGTCTTTATCAATATAATGATGTTTCAATGCCCCTACGACATGCATAACAATAGCAAAAATAATTATCGGCATTAAGGTACTATGTATATAGAGACCTATATTCACAACACTTTCATTTAACACCATCGGATTTTCAGTTACCGGATCAATACTGGCTGCAATCAACTCCAACCCAAAAACAGATAAACCATGACCACCGCCTACTGACATCATCAAACCTGATATAGGAAAGAGTAGTGTTGAGATAATCAAAACCCAATGAATCACCTTTGCTGCAATATGTTCAATCGCCTTGCCTCCAGCAACCTCTGATGGCCAACCCTCCCTAATACGCCAAACGATACGGATCGAGGCAAGAAATAAAACTAAAAAACCCAACGATTTATGAATATTATACAAAGGGTACGCTTTATTTTCGGTCATATAGATGCCAACTATGATCAATCCAATCATGGCAACAGCAATAATTATATGCAATGAACGAGTTACGGTTGATAGTTCTTGATCTGGTTTCATCTGCTTAATTCTCTCTCTTAAATTTACACCGCAAGATTACAAATTAATCTGGTTAAACTAGGGTTAAAAAAGCGAAGCAAGAGCATAACAAGCTAAAATTAATCTTAGTCGATATATTTGCTATAGGATAGTTAAGCTAGATTATAACAATGGTATTCACGATTCGAAGGTTAAGTGTATGGGGCGATTTTAGGACTAAGTTTAGGAATATGACGTAAGGAAAGACAGCTTAACTTGTTTTAGAAATAAATAGGATTGTGCCAGATACAACAAAGCCCCAACTTTCGTTGAGGCTCTATTACTTAAATATGGTGCCCGAGGGCGGACTTGAACCGCCACTCCTTTCGGAAGAGGATTTTGAATCCACCGCGTCTACCGATTTCACCACTCGGGCATAGGTCAACATTATACATAGCAAACGATGCCAAGCAAGCCGTTTTTCATGATCGTAAATCAACTGTTCAAAATTAAAGCAAAGCGCTGTATTAAGTCATGATTCTATACGCCAACAAACACTCAACATCTTAAATATCAGCACAGTTAGCTTTGCACTATGGCTATTGATATCCACCAGCACTAACTATTTAGCACGACTAAGACTCACTTTTTTTGCTACACTGTTTCCACTTTCGAGATAACCCTGAAGACATGGCTGGATTCATAATGGCGAAGAAAAACAAACTCAGAAAACCAAAACACACACCTAAAATTGAAACAGGTGAAACCGCATCCATTGCCACTTTTGGCCCGCGTATTGGTGCGCTTGTGTATGACGCACTTATTGTTCTTGGTATCGCGGCGATTGCCAGTGCAATAGGACTTGGTATTGCAGAAGCATTAATTGCATCGGGCATCGTCGATATTGCCGGCCGTTATGTTGATAGCGCCGCGTATGCAGGCAGCCAAATTTGGTTTGCGATATTAGTATGGGGTTCAATAGCAGGATTCTATTTATGGTTTTGGACGCACGGCGGTCAAACAGTTGGCATGCGCGCGTGGCGTTTACGCGTACAAAATGCCGATGGCAGCGCAATTAGCTTAACGCAAGCCCTTATTCGTCTCGCGACCGCTGCATGTGGTTTAGGTAACTTACAAGTACCGTTTGATATGAAAAACCGTGCCTTTCAAGATCACTGGTCAAACTGTAATGTATTACGTTTAAGTAAAGAGCAAAACGGTTCATTACTGCGTTATGCAGACAAGCTAAAACAGAAAAAATAATCGATGCTTAGTGCCTAACGCTAAGGTGATAAACCGAAACAAAAATGGCAACCAATTGGTTGCCATTTTTACATCCATCCCTAAAGATAGTCTATCTAAAGTAAAATCGTCACGTTAACCATGTTTCCTTAACTGCACAATCGCAATCAAGGTAAAGATGGCACTGGGGACAACCGCCCCAAGAAACGGAGGTAACGAATACACCAAACTAATCGGGCCAAAAGTTTCACTGGCGAGGTAGAAAGTAAAACCAGCAACCACCCCCATCAAAATACGCGCGCCCATGGTTACCGTTCGCAATGGTCCAAATACAAACGACAAAGCCAATAAAACCATGACACCAATCGATATCGGCTGGAATATTTTACGCCAGAAGGCTAACTCATAACTTCCCGAATCCTGCTTATTACTGTCCAAATAAGTCATATAAGAGTACAAGCCTGATATTGATAAATCCTCAGGATCAATCGTTACCACATCTAACTTTTCTGGTGTCAGCGTAGAATCCCAACGCAATTTAGACTGTGTTGTCACCGTAATACTGTCACTGTTGAAGTGCGTGATTCGTATTCCAGTTAACTCCCAGTGCTTGTCTGTATAAATTGCTTTACGCGCCTGGGTCGTTTTAACTAAACGCTGATTTTCTGAAAATTCATAAATCGTTACATCATGTAATTCACTGCCGTTATTCACTTTACCGATATTAATAAAGTTTTCTTTATCCTTTGCCCAGACCCCTTTTTGAGCCCGAATAATAGATTGACCAGAGATAGACTCAGCACGAAGCTGAATCGCTTTTTGTTCTGTATAAGGCGCGACGTACTCTCCCATAAACATAACGACTGCCATCATAGGGATCGCCGTTTTCATTGCGGATAACACAATTTTGAAACGCGACTGCCCAGCAGCTTGAATGACCACTAACTCAGAAGAACTTGCGAGTGCGCCCAAACCAATCAGCGCACCTAATAACGCAGCCATCGGAAAGAAAATTGTAATTTCGCGGGGCATTTTCAGCATCACAAACAATAACGCCTCAAGTAAACCATACGAACCACGACCGACGGATCTTAATTGTTCTACATATTTGATCACCGCAGATAAACCGACTAGGGTAAACAAGCAGATCATAGTGGCAAATAAAATAGCCTTACCAATATAGATGTCTAAAATTTTAATCACTGTTCTTACCTCGAGAAAAACGAACTTTCATCTTCTGCACTGCATGGTGATACCAAGAGTAATTAGCGAGGTTAAACCAAATAGCCAAACTCAGCACCCCGAGGTGCACGATCCAAAAACCAAACGCTAGCGGTAATTTTTCATCTAAAATAGATGAATGTGCGGCACTCAATAGCATGAAATAAGTTAGAAACAATAATAACGCAGGGAATAGTTTCGCATAACGACCTTGACGCGGATTCACCCTCGCCAGCGGTACTACTAATAACGTCAGTAAAGGAATAGCGACAACTTGGGCAATACGCCACTGTAGTTCCACTTTGTGTTCAAATTCAGTCGAATTCCATAACTCAGACGTAGGTAATGCCTTGGTTTTACGGCCACGCTCACTGACGTCTTGTTGCTGAATAAATACCCGGTACTCACTAAAATCAACAATACGGAAATCACGTTGTGAAAATTCACCTTCATAACGCAGACCTTGGCTTAACTTCAACCATTGAGAGCCATTGTCGTCAGACTCCACGTTGCCTTTATCTGCCAACACAATAGAAGGACGCTCTCCCTCCTGCGAAGGGGATTTAGCAATAAATATCTTACGCATCGATTTATCACTATCATAAGACTCAACATAGACCACCGCGAGACCACCATTAAGCGACTCAAAGCGCCCTTGTTTCAGTGTCGCTAAACCGACATCCGCGTCTACATTTTCTAATAATTGAACACGGCCTTCTTCCGCTATTGGTGCATAAATGAACGCGTTAAAAACCACCAGACCAATTGTCACCGATGACACTAACAATGACGACATTAATATCCGGCTCGGGGTATACCCACAGGCCGTTAAGATCACCATTTCACTTTCGGCGTACAATCGCCCATGTGCAAACAAAATACCAATGAATAAACTCACGGGTAAAATTAATGTGCCTAACGTTGGCATGGTATACAACAACATCTCTATCACTAAATTAGCAGGTAAAGCCCCTGTCATTACCTTTGAGAGCAGTGCAACAAACTGCTGGCTCACAAAGATAAGTGATAAGATGAATAAAACAGCAATTTGTGATTTCACTGTCTCAGCAAATAAATATCGGAAAATTATCACTTAAAACCTATATTAGACTAATGTTTTGTATGAAATGCAGCTCATAATTAGGTAAACTCAGCTACAAATGCAGTTTAAATAGTTAACTGCACACCCATTTTATCTGAAAATGTTAGTTTTTAATTAACTAAATACGTATAACCCCCTATTATGTTATAAATATTTGATTTTGTCTTTAGGAAACCGGAGAGTCCATGGAGTTCAATGTAAAAAGTGGTAGCCCTGAGAAACAACGCAGCGCTTGTGTTGTTGTCGGAGTATTTGAACCACGTCGTTTATCACCTGCAGCAGAACAACTAGATAAGATTAGTGACGGCTATTTAAGTTCCCTACTACGTCGCGGTGATATCGAGGGTAAACCAGGTCAAGTATTATTGCTTCATCATGTGCCAAATGTACTTAGCGAACGTGTATTATTAGTTGGCTGTGGTAAAGAACGTGAATTAGATGAGCGTCAGTACAAGCAAATCATCACCAAAACAATGAATACCTTGAACGAAACTGGTTCTATGGAAGCAGTTTGTTTCTTACCAGAACTCAATGTTAAAGGCCGCGATACCTACTGGAAGATTCGTTTTGCTGTTGAAACAGCTCGCGAAAGTCGCTACCGTTTCGATCAGCTAAAAAGCAATAAAGAAGAAACACGTCGTCCATTACGCAAAATGGTATTCAATGTTACTTCGCGTCGTGATTTACCAACAAGTGAAAAAGCCATTGCTCACGGTTTAGCTGTAGCCAGTGGTATGCGTCTATGTAAAGACGTAGCAAACATGCCACCAAACATCTGTAATCCCGTTTACCTTGCTAATCAAGCACGCCAACTTTCTGATGAAAGTGACAAGATCACAACACAGATCTTAGGTGAGCCTGAAATGAAAGAGTTAAAAATGGACTCTTACCTTGCTGTATCACAAGGTTCAGCGAATGAAGCTAAGATGTCGATTATTAATTATAAAGGTAATCCAGATCCTGACGCAAAACCGATTGTACTGATTGGTAAAGGTCTGACATTCGATTCAGGTGGTATTTCATTAAAACCAGGCTTAGGTATGGACGAAATGAAATATGATATGGGTGGTGCTGCAGGCGTACTTGGTACCATGAAGTCACTCGCTAAACTAAATTTACCACTTAACGTTATCGGTATTCTGGCCGGTTGTGAAAACATGCCGGGTAGCAATGCTTACCGCCCAGGTGACATCCTTACTACCATGTCAGGACAAACCGTTGAAGTACTTAATACCGATGCTGAAGGCCGTTTAGTATTATGTGACGTATTAACCTATGTTGAACGTTTTGATCCAGAGCTTGTTATTGACGTCGCTACCTTAACGGGTGCGTGTGTTGTTGCACTTGGTCATCACATCACAGGTTTACTATCTACGCATAACCCACTGGCACATGAATTATTAAATGCGTCGGATCAAGCCGCAGATAAAGCATGGCGTTTACCAATTACTGACGACTTCCAAGAACAAATTGAAAGTCCATTTGCTGATTTAGCGAACATTGGTGGCCCTGCTGGCGGTACGATCACAGCAGCCTGTTTCTTATCACGCTTTACTAAAAAGTATAACTGGGCGCATTTAGACATCGCCGGTACTGCTTGGGTAAGTGGCAAAAACAAAGGGTCTACAGGTCGTCCTGTACCAATGTTAACGCAGTTCTTACTTAACCGTACAGAACGAAATGAAGTGCAGCAAGCTGACGAAGCTTAATTAATTTCATATCATCAATATCCAAAGGGTCGCTGTAGCGGCCTTTTTTATTTCACTACTGATCTAAAACCCCACCTTATTAATCAACTTTAGTATGAAAAAATACTGAATTAAAGGTTTCTAAAATGGTTGTCATATAAAGTTAGCGTATGGTAATAAATACATAAAAAGTATAACGATTTATACTAATGCCATTAATAAGGATATTAAGGTTACATCATGATAAACATCGCTAGTATTTATGAGAAAATGGACAATTACCACTTCGATTTTGACTATTATCTTAATACCCATATGCCAATGTCGATTGAGATATTATCAAACGCAGAAGGATTTAAAGGCGTAAAAGTGGAACGCGGTATCGATATATCTAACACTATCGACTCAACTTATGTCGCGATGTGCTATTACTATTTCGATACCTTAGAAAATTTCATGGCCGCTTTTATTCCTCACGCCGAAGAACTACAAGGTGACGTGAGAAATTACACTAATATCGAACCAACAATTCAGATCAATGAGGTTGAAATAACCCTTTAACGTCTCCCTCAACACAAGGAACAGACTTGGTTTAGTATTAATTCCCGTAAATAACACAAAACACAGTATTCCCGCCGACAACTCTATTTTTCATCACTATCCTTTGTGATACTATGTGCTGTTATATTTATAATTGGTAAATGACTCAGTCATTGGCGCAAAACTACAGATGAAAAAAGTCACTTTTTATATCATGCAAGACCCCAAGAATGACGTTGAGGCGAGTATGCCCCGACATCATGAACTTGCCTGTAAACTGGCTGGTGAGTTTTATCAGCAAGGACAACGCGTCTATATTTACACCAACGATGAATCGGCAGCCAACCAGGTTGACGAATACCTTTGGCAATTAGATGCGAGCAGTTTTGTACCACATAATTTACAAGGTGAAGGTCCACGTAATGGCGCGCCCGTTGAAATCGGTTTTCAACCACCTCGCCATCGCTATCAGGTACTAATCAACCTACACGACCAGACACCGCAATTTGCAGTCAACTTTAATCAGATTATCGATTTTGTACCGCATCCAGACGAGCTAAAACAACAAGCTCGAGAGCGTTACAAACATTATCGTCAAACAGGGTTACAACTGTTAACTGTGAACGCCGAATAATCAATCAACCATTGAGAATTAGAAAGCAGACCTATGGAAAAAATATACAATCCCCAAGCCATTGAGCAAGCGCTTTACCAAAACTGGGAAGAGCAAGGTTACTTCAAGCCAAACGGCGATCTAACTAAAGATGCATACAGCATCATGATCCCACCGCCAAATGTCACTGGTAGCCTGCACATGGGTCATGCCTTCCAACAAACAATCATGGATGCGTTAACGCGTTATAAACGTATGCAAGGTAACAATACGTTATGGCAGGTGGGTACCGATCACGCCGGTATCGCAACGCAAATGGTTGTTGAACGTAAGATTGCTGCTGAAGAAGGTAAAACACGCCACGATTATGGCCGTGATGCTTTCATCGAAAAAATCTGGGATTGGAAAAACGAGTCAGGCGGTACAATCACTCGCCAAATGCGTCGTTTAGGCACATCGGTAGATTGGGATCGTGAACGTTTTACAATGGATGACGGTCTGTCTGAAGCAGTAAAAGAAGTATTCGTACGTTTATTTAAAGAAGACCTTATTTACCGCGGCAAACGCCTGGTGAACTGGGATCCAAAATTCCACACTGCAATCTCTGATCTTGAAGTTGAGAGTAAAGAAAAACAAGGCAGCATGTGGTACTTCCGCTACCCACTAGCAGATGGCGCAACAACTGCTGACGGTAAAGATTACATCATTGTAGCAACCACACGTCCAGAAACGATGCTAGGTGACTCTGCTGTTGCAGTACACCCGAAAGACGAACGCTACCAAGCGCTTGTAGGTAAAGAAATTATTCTGCCTATCGTTGGTCGTCGCATCAAGATCGTGGCTGATGATTACGCTGATATGGAAAAAGGTTCTGGTTGTGTGAAGATCACACCAGCGCATGACTTTAACGATTACGAAGTTGGTAAGCGTAACAACCTAGTGATGTTCAACATCCTAACTGAAAACGCTGATATCCGTGAAGAAGCGGAAATCATCAACTCAGACGGCACAGAAAACACCGAACTAACTTTCGTGATCCCTGCTGAATACCAAGGCCTGGAACGTTTTGCTGCACGTAAAGCTATCGTGGCTAAGTTTGAAGAACTTGGTTTATTAGACAAAATTGAACCACATACTCTGCAAGTACCTTACGGTGATCGTAGTGGCGTGGTAATTGAGCCACTACTAACAGACCAATGGTATGTAAGTGTTGGTCCAATGGCGAAAGTAGCCACTGACGCAGTAAAAGACGGCGAAATCCAATTCGTACCAAAACAATACGAAAACATGTACTTCTCGTGGATGAACGACGTACAAGACTGGTGTATCTCGCGTCAACTTTGGTGGGGACATCGTATTCCAGCTTGGTACGACAACGAAGGTAATGTATTCGTCGGTCGTGATGAAGCTGAAGTACGTGCAGAAAACGATTTTGGTCCTGAAGTCGAATTACGTCAGGACAATGATGTGCTTGATACTTGGTTCTCATCTGCGCTTTGGACATTCTCAACGCAAGGCTGGCCACAGCAAACGCAAGATCTTAAAGTGTTCCACCCAAGTGATGTTCTGGTAACGGGTTTCGACATCATCTTCTTCTGGGTTGCACGTATGATCATGATGACTATGCACTTCATCAAAGATGAAAACGGCAAACCACAAGTACCATTCAAAACGGTTTATGTGACTGGTTTAGTACGTGATGAAGCTG
The DNA here is from genome assembly GCF_001574435.1 of Moritella sp. JT01. Classification (GTDB taxonomy): domain Bacteria; phylum Pseudomonadota; class Gammaproteobacteria; order Enterobacterales; family Moritellaceae; genus Moritella. Next base: position 43,674 of record NZ_LOCN01000013.1, on the reverse strand, counting down.
GCGATAAAATGTCAAAATCAAAAGGTAACGTACTTGATCCACTCGACATGATCGACGGTATCGACCTTGAGTCGCTAGTTAAAAAGCGTACTGGCAACATGATGCAGCCAAAACTTGCGCAGAAGATCGAAAAAGCCACGCGTAAAGAATTTGAAGGTGGTATCGAAGCTCATGGTACTGACGCACTACGTTTCACATTAGCAGCAATGGCATCAACTGGTCGTGACATTAACTGGGACATGAAACGTCTTGATGGTTACCGTAACTTCTGTAACAAACTATGGAACGCAAGCCGTTACGTATTAATGAACACAGAAGAACATGATTGTGGCCAAAATGGCGGCGACATGGAATTCAGCCTAGCTGATCGTTGGATCCAAGGTCAATTCCAAGAAACCATCAAAACATACCGTGAAGCAATTGATACTTACCGTCTCGATCTTGCTGCAAACATTGCTTACGAATTCACTTGGAACCAATTCTGTGATTGGTACTTAGAATTGACTAAACCCGTATTCGCACACGGCACAGAAGCACAACTGCGTGCTACGCGTCATACGCTAGTAACAATTCTAGAAGAGTTACAACGTTTAATGCACCCAATCATGCCATTCATCACTGAAGAGATCTGGCAGCGTGTTGCACCACTTGCAGGTAAGCACACTGAAGGCGCAACAATCATGCTACAGGCATTCCCTGAATATGATGCGGCTAAAGTTGATGCACAATCAATGCAAGATCTAGAATGGGTTAAACAATTCATTATCGCTATCCGTAACATCCGTGGCGAAATGGACATCAGCCCAAGCAAGCCAATCTCAATTTTGCTTAAAAATGTAGGCACTGAAGAACAACGTCGCCTAGACGAAAACCAACAGTTCCTTAGCTCACTAGCAAAACTAGAAGCAATCACATTACTTAGCGAAAATGAAGAAGCACCAATCTCAGCAACATCACTATTAGGCAACATGGAAATCTTAATTCCAATGGCTGGTCTAATCGATAAAGATGCTGAAATTGCGCGTATCAACAAGCAAATGGAAAAAGTACAAAAAGACTTAGACCGTGTTGCAGGCAAACTAAACAACGAAAAATTCGTTGGTAAAGCGCCAGAAGCTGTTATCGCGAAAGAACGTGAGAAACAAGCTGAATTTGAAAATACGATTGCTAAATTTAAAGCACAAAAAGCACGAATTGAATCGATCTAATCGTTAATATCGTACTTACCTACAAAGGGAAGGTTGAACACTCAGCCTTCCCTTTATTATTTTTAGATTCCGCTAAATACTAAATCAACGTCACAATTACCTATACCTTTCCCGCAAAAACATTTCCATCCCTCGACATACAATGTAACATCTTTGTTAATAACAGTGAGTTATGGTTATGGAAGACAACATCGCTTAACTATAAATGTCGACACCAAGGAATGGAGTGATAGATTATGGGCAACAAGGATCCGCTGAATCACGTATTAATTGCCGCTATTCAGCATTTACCCATAGGTATATTCTGGAAAGACATACATGGCCAATATCTCGGCTGCAATAAGCACTGCCTAGAGTTATTCGATCTGCCTTCTGAACAATTTATTATTGGGAAAACAGACGCTCAGCTAAAACCTGCATTCAAAGAAAAAAAACTCCCCAACGACGAACTCTATCAAACCGACCAGCAAGCGTTAAAATACGGCCGTAGTGTCATTGCAAAAAAAATGACAATGGAAACCATATACGGCGATGGTCAATATGAAATAACCAAGATCCCCCTTAACAACAAAGCAGGTAAAATCACTGGCTTACTTGGCATCGCCGTGGATGTCTCCAGTAAATTTCGCTCCGAGCAGAAGCTACAAGAAAAAACCGCATTACTTAATTCTATTTTTGATGCCCTGCCTGATTTTGTCATATATAAAGACATGCAAGGACGAGTGGTCGAATGCAACCGTGCAGCGCTTAAGTTGGCCAACAAGAAAAAAGCAGATGTGATTGGTAAAACCATTGAACAATTATTACCTGAAACAACAGCTAAAATAAGTATCAGTTATGATAGCCAGCTTAAATCAAATTATAAAAGTGCCAACTACAAGATGGAATTCACGCTCGAAGGCCGAGACGTATACGTGGATGTACATAAGCACCCAGTCATTAAGAATAATGAATTAGTCGGGACGGTCAGTATATCTCGCGACCTTAAAGAACGCCGTATAACCTTACAAAAAATTGATGCATTAACAAAACACGACCAACTAACAAACCTATTAAATCGCACCACATTCCTGAAAAAACTTGATAAAATAAAACCCGATTCTAAGTGGGGTATACTACTCATCGATATCAAAAAGATGGGGTATATAAACAGCCATCATGGTACCGACATTGGGGATCAAGTACTTTTTTATGTCGGCGAGGCCATTAAAAAAATAGCACCTGAACATGCTCACTTAGCGCGAATTCAAGGTGATCGCTTTTCGATTCTCAGTGACCAAGTCAGTTCCTCTCAACAACTTGATGATTTATGTAATACATTAACGAATAAGCTTAACAAAAAAATTGCGATTCAAGGACATGTGATTGATCTGGCTATTTGTATTGGCGCAGCCAATTACCCCGATAGTATTCAAAATACCAAACAACTGCTGACTTGCAGTGAACAAGCCTTACAGCGTTCACGTAAACACCCTGAACAGAGCTACAGTTTGTTTGATCCCGTCTTAGAAGCGCATGCCGACGCAGAAAGACGACTGACAGAAGACTTAAAATACGCCATACAAAAGAAGAATATCGACTTATATTACCAACCCATTATTGATAGTAAAACGAAAGTAGTATTGGGTGTTGAAGCGCTTTCGCGTTGGCATCATCCTGAACAAGGGCTGATAATGCCGATTAAATTCATTGCACTTGCCGAAAAAAACAACTTAATTGGACAGCTTGGTGAGCTCGTATTAGAAAAAGCCTGTCAACAATTGGCCCAATGGCGCGCCCACGATATCGATATCTTTATGGCGGTCAACTTGTCACCGATTCAATTTAACGACCCACAACTGATCAATAAAATTAAACACTGTATCGACTATTACCAGATACCAGCACACAGACTCGAAATAGAAGTCACTGAAAGCGCCTTAATGGAATCAAACAAGACCGCAGACCAAATGCTAGAAGAATTAATAAAACTTGGCGTGCGTCTTTCTATTGATGATTTTGGTACAGGTTATTGTTCATTGTCTTATCTAAAAAATATGCCAGCACATAAAATAAAAATAGATAAATCCTTCATCGATGAATTAGAAATCGATAAAACGACAACAGCAATAACACGCTCTGTGATCAGTTTGGCAAGAGAATTAAACATTACAGTAACAGCAGAAGGGATCGAAGAACAATCACAAATGGAATGGCTACAAGCACAACAATGTGATCAACTTCAGGGGTATTTATTTAGTCGCCCGTTACCGAGCGACACATTTTGTCTATGGTACAAAAAACATCATGCCACACACAATAATATGACTTATCTACAACACACAGACACAACGCTGTCTATGCCAGTACTATGATGTAAATACTATGATGCGTCGTCTTCGAAGTGAGTACCCCAACCATCATAAGTAACATCTTGTTCGATAGACATTTTAAGTAGTGCTTCGATATCACGGGTAATTGTATCGATATCAAGTTCAGTTTCAACAATACAATCGAATGCGAATACTGTTTGTCCGTCTTCAAGTTCAACTTCTTCTGGATCTGATACATCGTAGCCCAGTTTAAATGCTGCAATAGCGGCTTTTTCTAACTGTGCAAAATCATCCCCAGCAAAGTGATGCTCAATTGAATACACAGCATCAGGATCACTGCCATCTTCTAATAAGTTATCAATGATCTCTTCAGCTTCTACTTTCAGCTCGGCAAATTCTTTTTCAAAATCCACTAGGTTAATCTCTTTAGTTATGATGTATGAAAGAATACTCTGGTTTTAATATTCATGCCATTAAATTATACCCAAAAAAAATGCTAAACATAGGGCTACATAACACGGCAGCACTAAAGTAAAGGTCATAATGCCGTGGATAAATACTGGTAATAGCGTAGCTTGAGAGTATTATTAGAACTCTTTATATCTGTGACGGCACTTAAGTAAAACAATATTGTCTATACCTCAGATTTATATTGTTTCACATTATCCAAATACAGACATAAATGATTTGGTGTGTTGCATAATGTATTAGAGTAAGAGTAATTGTGATAAAAAAACGCATTGAAATCCCAAACCATCAAGCAGAGTTAGCACTTTTTTCACGCAGAACGGCAGCTTCTTTTGTTATGATACTGCTAATGACTGCTGCTCTCTTAGCCAATTTATACCATTTACAAGTATCTGGTTATCAAAGATATATTGGTCGCGCGAATAACAACCGAATTAAGATCGTGCCAATAGCGCCCAACAGAGGGCTAATTTACGATCGTAACGGTGTGCTGTTAGCGAAGAATGTGCCTATTTATTCTCTTGAAATCATACCTGAAAAAATAAAGGATATAGAACCGACCTTAATTAAATTAAAAAATCTGCTTGGGTTGAGTGATAACGATATCATCGAATTTAAACAATCGATGAAGCAAACAAGGCACTTTAAATCCATTACGTTTGCAGGTCAGTTAACAGAAAAACAAGTGGCAATGTTTACCGTTCATCAACATCAATATCCTGGCGTGTTCGTTGATGCTTTTCTTGAACGCTATTACCCGTATAGAGAAAATTTAACGCATATTTTGGGCTACGTAGCAAAAATTAATGATCGGGATATAAACCGATTAAAGCAACAACATAAATATAAGCAGTATAAAGCGACGAGAACGATCGGTAAATTGGGTATTGAACGGTCTTATGAAGATATTCTTCATGGTCAATCAGGCTTTGCTAAAGTCGAAGTTAATAGCCAAGGCAGAGTAATACGGACATTAGAGACAGTACCGCCAATTCCGGGTAAAGATATAAAACTGAATATTGATATTAACCTGCAGCTATATGCAAATAAATTACTTACCGAGAAAAAGATTGACCCAGCAACAGGAAAACTAATTCTGAAGCATAAACGTGGTGCCTTAGTGGTATTAGATCCGAGAGATGATTCAATTCTCGCGATGGTATCAAGTCCAAGCTATGATCCAAATTGGTTTGTTCATGGTATTTCATCTGCAAGGTATAAAGCCCTGTTATCTGACCCCGATAAACCTTTATTCAATCGCGTTACTTTAGGCGCTTACTCGCCCGGTTCTACTGCTAAACCTATGATTGCAGCAGCAGCCTTAACCGAAGGGGTAATTACACCAAATACAACAAGAAATGACTCAGGTTGGTGGCGGATCCCCAATACGAAGAGTCGAAAGTGGCGTGATGATGTGCGCAGGGGGTTTGGTGAGGTTGATATTTACAAAGCGATAGAGAAATCGGTGAACACCTACTTTTACCCAATCGCCTTTGACATGGGCATTGACCGATTATCGGTCTGGATGAATAAATTTGGCTATGGGCTACCCTCAGGGATTGATATTAAAGAAGATAGCCGCGCGAATATGCCGACCAGAGAATGGAAACGTGCTCATTACCATCAATCTTGGTATCAAGGCGATACTATCCCGATTGGCATTGGGCAAGGCTATTGGACGGCAACACCATTACAAATTGCCAAAGCGACATCCGTTATAGCCAATAAAGGCTTGGTACATAGACCCCATATCGTCAGAAGTATTATTGAAAACGATGTTGAAACCGATATTGTATTCAATGATTTTTCTAAAATGGACAGTGTAAAACAAGAAACATGGAATATTGTGCAAGAAGGGATGCGACGTGTACTTGTGACAGGTACCGGTCGGCGAGCGTTTAGTCATATTTCATATGACGCAGCGGGAAAATCAGGTACAAGTCAGGTATTTGGTCTTGCTCATGGAGAGAATTATAATGCAGAGGAATTAACGGAACGTTTGAGAGACCATGCATTATTTACTGCATTTGCGCCACTAAAATCACCTAGAGTATTAGTTACCGCGGTTTTAGAAAATGGCGGCTGGGGAAGACATGCTGCGCCAATGGTCAGAAAGATAATGGATTATGTGTTAATTAAACCGACACTGGATCCGCAATCTACACTTGGGCATAAAACAAGTTGAATAAAAAAACCTCCGTATTAAGCGGAGGTTTTATCGTAAAAATATGCCAAACCGATAATTTAGCAATACACTAATATTACGGTGTAAAGACCACTTTTACTGAGTCATCGACTTCTGACGAATCGATATAAGCAATTGCATTAGCACGTGATGCCACTTGGCTTTTGATCAGTGCTGATGAGCCAATTGTCTTCGGCGGCTTGCCTTTACCAGTAAATATTAAACGTGACCAATAAGCTTGTAACTGTGAATCACTCTTACCTGTAACACTGGCGTGAAATTCACCGCGGATAAAACTACCTGTCGCTTGCTCAATCACTTCAGCTTTTGCGCCGTTTGGTAATTTTTTCGACTTACCTAAATATAATTTAGATACTTGTGATTTCGATAACGAGTCAGGACCAGTTGGGTTAGCAATAACCACAACACCCGCTTGTGCTACGCCAGATATCAATGCTGCTGTTAAGGCAACTTTAGCTAATAATTTCATCAAAGTTCTCCTTAAAATACTGCATCAAATGATACGGTGTAAACGATAGTGTCTTCATGATTATCAATACTATGAGGTAATGCACCATCAGTATCACCAAAATCAGTTGCATAAGTCACATCTAATTTTAACGCTAAGTTCGAGTTGATGTCGTAACGGCTACCTACGCTGTAAGTCGTGCGTTCCCAATTAAGGGCTGTTTCAGCATGAACGTCTCCTTCCCTATCTTCATTGTCCGTTGTTTTCAAGAACGAATAATTAACATAAGGGGTAAACGCATCAATGCGATAACCTAATGTGATATAAGCTGATTCGGTATCCGAGTAACCGCCTTCTACTTTAGATAGCGTATATTCAGAAATTGCTAACAATGAACCGTTATCATAGCTAATCCCAACACCCGCAAATTGCGCTTTCTCATCTTCAAAGCTTTGTAATGAACTTAAAGAACCAACATTAGGTGTTGATGGATCACCATCATGATCAACAGGTTTTATTAACCCGGATTTCAACTCACTTTGGAAATAAGTACCACGGAATACCCACTCTTCATAAGAAAGCGTCGCAGAAAAACCGATCGTATTATCAAACTTAACATCCACACCTAATGGGTTATGCTCAGCATCATCGGTATCATGACCATAACTCGCTTGTAATGATAAACTTGCATCACCTAGGTCAGTATCATAAATAATATCGATACCGTCATACGAGCTTACTGGAACAATTGAGTAAACATCAGCCGGTGGATTAGCCCAAGGTTGTGCATAGCCTACTTCTAGGTAATCTGAATACATGTACAGTGGCACACGTAAACGACCGATACGCGTAGTGAAACCGTTATCAAATTCATGGCTTAAAAAAGCCCATTCCATCTCAGGTGTCCAATCATCAGCTCCGCGCGAAACAAGTTGGCCCACAATTTTAGTTTGCTCTGTTAGCGAAAACGTACCTTGTAAACCAAGCTTACTGCCTAACGAGAAATTAGGATCCGAAGTGTAACCTTCTACACCAGGACGGTTACCGTAACCCGCATCATTATTCGCAACACCCATTTGGCCAGTGAAGAAACCATTAATAGACATGCGGTCAGATAACGAATCATAAGTACTCGCCTCTTGTAAGATCGCAAGTTCTTGTTCGAGCTGGGCAAGACGCTGTGCATCCGTTGTTGCCGCAATCGCAAATTGCGAAGCACAGGCAACGGCCAGCGGTAGCATTATAAATGCTTTTTTCATCAAAACACTCCTTGTATTAAACATTTCATCCATATGGAATTTATCAGCAAGTCGCCGTAAAACATATAAACTTACTATTAATCAATTCATTAGTATGACGGGATTGTTGATGGTTATCGAGTTTACTTGCGTGATATAGATCACACAGAGACAAGTTGTGATGAAATCATCAGTATTTAAGTTGAACTTATTGCAATTTACTTCTAAGGGCTACCATTTAACCTACTGATTTTAAATACCACCAACGCGATAACCAACAAGTTGATAACAATCATGCTATCAAAATACAGAATCAGATAAAAAAATACCGCGCATAAAGCACGGCATGTTAAAAATACAAAGCATTAAATCAAGACGTTAAAGCTTGAATAACACTTTAACAGAACCATCAACGTCAGCTTCGTCAATATAACCAATCGCCGCAGAATTCGCTGCAACCTGATTTTTGATTAATGATGCCGAACCTAATATTTTAGGCGGTTTGCCTTTGCCAGTAAAAATAAGACGCGACCAATACGCTTGTAACTGAGACTCACTCTTTCCTGTTATCGCAGCATGAAACGCTTGACGTTCTGCACTGCCATTAGCGCGCTCGAACACTTTAACTTTCTCACCACTCGGTAACCTTTTAGACTTACCTAAATACAGCTTAGAAACCTGTGATTTAGATAATGTATCCGGACCTGACGGATTAACAATAACAACCAATCCAGCTTGTGCAACACCCGAAAATAACGCTGTCGTAAGTACGATTTTAGCTAAAAATTTCACTTTTACTTTCCTTAAAATACAGCGTCAAAAGAAACGGTATAAACGATAGTGTCGTCGAATTCTTGCGTATTCGCATACGTTTTAGAATCAATGTTTGATGTTAACGCACCGCTCGTATCACCAAAATCATCCGCATAGGTTACATCTAGTTTTAACGCTAAATTAGCGCTAATATCATAACGTGTACCTGCACTATAAGTCGTACGCTGCCAATTAAGTAACGCCATATCAGGAGGACTTCCTGCACGCTTCTCATCATCCGTGGTTTTCAAATAAGAATAACTCACATACGGAGTGAAAGCCTCAATGCGATAACCTAGTGTAATATAAGCAGACTCAGTGTCCGCATACGCACCTTCTACTTTTGATATGGTATATTCTGAAATAGCAATTAACGAACCGTTATCATAGCTAATACCGGCACCAATAAACTGAGCTTTATCCTTTTCGAATGCACCAAGTAAAGGCAATCCTGTATCTTTCGAATTTAAATCGGTTTGGAAATAAGTCCCGCGAAATACCCACTCTTCATAACTTAATGTTGCAGATAGACCGGCAATATCGCTAAAATCAACATCAGTACCCACTGAGTTATCTTCGCCCGATGAACTGTCATTACCGTAACTTGCTTGCAGCGCCAGTGTCGCTTCACCCACATCGCGTTGATACGTAACATCAACGCCATTAAATGAGGTAATAGGTGCAATGGTATAAACATCAGCAGGAGGTGTTGCCCAAGGTTGTGCATAGCCCACTTCTAAAAAGTCAGAATACATATATAGCGGTAAACGTAAGCGACCCACACGCGCCAAGAAACCGTTATCAAAATCGTGACTTAAAAAAGCCCATTCCATTTCAGGTGTCCAACCATCTGAGCCACGACCAACAATTTGAGCGACGACTTGAGTTTGATCTGAAATCGCAAATGTACCTTGCAGACCCAATTTACTACCGTCGCCAAAGTTTGGGTTAGTAGTGGCATGTTCAAAACCAGCATCATTATTAGCGGCAACCATTTTACCGGTAAAGAAGCCATTAATAGACATACGATCGCCTAATGAATCATACTCATTTTGTTCTTGTAACATCGCAAGCTCTTGTTCAACTTGCGCTAGGCGCTCTGCATCCGTTGCTGCATGAGCAAATTGCGTTGCACAAACTACAGCCAGTGGTAACAACGTAAATACTTTTTTCATCCATCTATCCTAGGTATATAACGAATATAAATGACTTACTCACCTCATAATAAAAATATATAAAGATGAATATAGCCATTCCAAACAATAACTTATACTAAGATAACAGAGGTCACAGGTGAGGTGACACCCGCTTACAAAAATGTTGTATAATTACTCTAAACATACGCTATACGCATATAAAACAAACAAGGAAGTTAACGGGGTAGCACTAGATAAGTCGAGTAATTGAACGCGACGTAGTTACTCTGCCGAGGTATAGGTTGAGAATAGCGCTGCTGAAATACAAGCAGCTAAAGATAGTGTTGCGGTGGTGTTCTGTAATAGGGTTGATCTAACTGTTTTTGATAAAATGTTTGATCCATCAATAGCAATTTGCTTGCTCATAAAATTTCTCTCCTTAGAAATTTCGTGTAGCAAGCAAATTGTCATTACTCACTACACACTAAATTGATTTGTCGCTTGCCTTAAATGTTGTGTTGCAACCTCGATAGCGCGTGTTATCTCGTCAAGCACTTCGGTATCTTGGGATACTTTTGTTGCTATCGCATGGGTTTCATCGATATAACCATTTATCAATTTGCTGGTTTGCGCTTGCTCTTCCGTCGCCGACGCAATTTGCTCGTTGACTACGTTAATCGCTTCAACTTTACTCGAAATACTGATGAGAGAGTCACTCGCACTTGATGATTGCTCTACGCCTATCTCCGCTTTACTCATCCCACGTTGCATCGCTTCCACAGCACCTCGTGAAGCGCGTTGCAATTCTTCCAGTACTTGTTGGATCTCTTGGGTTGAGTCTTGTGTGCGAGATGCTAAAGTCCGTACTTCATCAGCAACTACAGCAAAACCACGTCCTTGTTCGCCCGCACGCGCCGCTTCAATGGCAGCATTTAATGCTAACAGATTGGTCTGATCGGCGATACCACGGATAGTGTCAAGAATAACCCCTACATTACTAGTATGAGAGTCTAATTCGTCAATCACTTTTGATGCTGTTTTAACCTCATTAGCCAGGTCGTGTATGGCTTCAATGGTCTTCTCTACAACCACGGTTCCGGTCTCTGCTTCCTTGTTTGCACTACTCGCTTCTAAAGAAGCATTAGATGCATAATCAGCAATGTGCCTGACAGTATCAAACATTTCGTTCATCGAGCGAGATACCTGATCAATCGACTTGCTTTGCTCTTGAATTCGAGATTTAGACGTGCTGCTTGATGCCGCTAATTGCGTCGACACTTGTGATAACGAATCAATCGATTGGATAGTTTCGGAGATACTGCCATGCAGCTTATTCAAGAACTGATTAAACCAATGCACTAGGTCACCGATTTCATCTTTATTGGTGTAATCAATACGTATTGTCAGATCACCATCACCTTGTGCGATCTCTTTTAAAGAATCAGATACTTTACGAATGCTACCCGTAATAGACACAGTTAGCCAATAACATACTGCAAGCACTAAAATAATAACGCCAACACCCAATAAAATCCCTTTATTACGGCTGCTATCTGAGCTTTCTAATGAGGCATCAATTAACGCGGTAAAGTCAGATTGGCTGTCTTGTTTAAATTGATCCAGCTCCGCCAATAATTTTTCTAATTTAAGACTATTTCGCTCTGCTAATACAGATAAGCTATCAATAGAAATCGAGCCACTAATCAAGCCATTAGCCAAATATTTAGCTGATTTGTAATATTCAGCCGCTTCATTTTTAATTAATAGTAATTCACGATTTTTATCGGGATGGATCGAATTAATTAAATCGAGTTGCGCAATCAGATCAACATAAACATCGTCTGCACTCAGCAGCATATCTTCATCGCCAATCGTGACTGATGTTTCAATTGCTTGCGTTAATTCAGCAATTTTACTGTTACTAATCGTGGCGGCTTCAAGTACTGGATAATAAATAGCAGACAATTGTGATAAACGTTCTTTGTTTTCTTTTACAACGAGAATATTCGCGAAAAGATAAGTTAAAAAACTAACGACAACAACCGCCGAAAGAATGCCGATTTTATGCTTAATTTTTAGTTGGGTTGATAGTCCCATTTAATACCTCTGTAGCGTTTACAAGTTAGTTTGATAGCATCATTACAATACCAATCCCGTCCCTCTGATCTAACTTATAGATCGGACAACGTCCTTAGAATCCTAATAGCTTATCGGCCTCATAATCAAAATCATGACCATTTTTTGGATCTTTATCTTATTAAACCATTAGCATTAGTGCTTTCATACTACCTGAATAAACTAGCCCAAACGAGAGACATTAGTTAATAAGTAACCTTACTCTTACAATTCATACAAAAAAAAGCTTATTATATAAATCATAATAAGCTTTTTTATTTTTGAAGTTTTAAATCAATGCGTTAGCATTTCGGCACTAACTTTAGCGCGGCTTCAACAACATCAACACCCGCCCCTTTTTTATGCCCTTGTTCACTTAAGTAACGTTTCCACGCTCTCGCGCCAGGCTGACCAAGGAACAACCCCAATATATGACGATAAATATGCGTTAAGCTCCCGCCATTGCGAATATGATTATCAATATACGGTAGCATCATTTCAGCATAATCATGACGACTATAAGTCGACTTCTCAGCACCGTAAACAAGTTCATCAACTTGGCTCAATAAATAAGGATTATGATACGCTTCACGCCCCATCATCACACCATCAATGTGCGTAAGGTGCGACTCTGTCTCTGCTAACGTTTTAACGCCACCGTTGATCGCAATAAACAATCCCGGAAAATCCTGCTTAATATCGTAAACACGTTGATAATTAAGTTCTGGGATCTCACGGTTTTCTTTCGGGCTTAAGCCACTTAACCAGGCTTTACGAGCATGTAACGTAAAGTCTTTACAACCCGTTGCCGCAACGGTATCGATAAATGTTTGTAAAAATTCATACGAATCTTGATCATCAATACCAATACGGGTTTTAACGGTAATTGGTATATCAACGACGTCTTGCATCGCTTTAACGCAATCCGCCACCAGCATAGGTTCCGCCATTAGACAGGCACCAAATTTACCACTTTGAACCCGATCTGACGGACAACCCACGTTCAGGTTAATTTCGTCATATCCACGTTCTTGTGCCAATTTCGCGCTTTGTGCCAGATCCAACGGGTTGCTGCCACCTAACTGCAAAGACACAGGGTGCTCTTCTTGGTTATAGGCAAGATAATCACCTCGGCCGTGAATGATTGCACCGGTTGTCACCATTTCTGTATACAGTAAGGTGTTTTTGGTCAGAAGGCGATGAAAGTAACGACAATGACGGTCTGTCCAATCCAACATAGGGGCAATAGAAAAACGCCCAGGGGCATGAACACGGGTGGTAACTGGCTTAGTCATTGCTTTATTATCTCTTATCTCGATGCGCGTCGCGCTAAATTACGTTAAATTGCTTTTAAATTCGTGCAGCAGCGTGGTAACTACGACGAAAAACAAGGGGGCGATCATACACCTTGCGCGCTGAACTTTCAAAAATAAAGATCTTGATCAACAATGGGGCCCCACCACAAGCCCGCGTTAGCTTAAGGCAACGCGAGTTCTCTGATGAAAACAGTATCTTTTATGCCAAAGGTGGCAACTCAACTATAAACTGAACCACCACTAATTTATTAATACGTTAAGTAATCCAATAAATCACCCACAAAACCACTATAAAGATCGCTTGCTTTGCTATTTTTAGTGTATTGCAATTAGAAAAGCCCTTCTAGTGTGTTAGCATTATCCTTTCTCAGCTACTTGAATGATCCCTATGACAGATTCAGCGAACAATTTACTCTATAGAGCACAACAACTCTGTATTACTCGTGCAGTTCGCTTCACCCCAATTAGGCAGCAAATTTTTCTGTTAATGGCACAGCACAACGCTATGATCAGCGCTTACGATCTGCTTGCTCAGCTGCAGCAATTAGAACCAAACGCAAAACCACCGACCGTCTATCGCGCGCTCGATTTTCTACTCGAAGAAGGTTTTATTCATAAAATAGAATCGAGTAATGCATTTATTTTGTGCCCACATTTTGGTGAAAAACACCCTTCTCAACTACTCTTATGTAAGAGTTGTGGTGGTGTTATTGAATTACATAATGAAGAAATAGAAGAGTTACTACAATCACTTGCCGATGAGCACGGTTTTGCAATTACGACTAAGACAGTCGAAGCACACGGTATCTGTGCTGATTGTCGTGAATAATTAAATTTTCAGGAACAACAAACTATGCGCGTAGAGTTTATCAATCCATTTATCTCATCTTTATTAAATGTATTAAATACCATGGCACAAGTGGAATTAACACCCGGTAAGCCAAGACTTAAAAAAGATGATAAAGCCAAAGGTGATATCACTGGTATCATGGGCATGATGTCAACGCAAGCAAAAGGCTCATTTTCACTCACCTTTGATGAGTCATTAGCTTTAGCGATCATGAATAATATGCTGGGTGAGAAACCCGCTAAAATTGACGCCGAAGTCATTGATATGGTAGGTGAGATCACCAACATGGTCACAGGTGGTGCAAAGCGTATTTTAGCTGATAAAGGCTTTGATTTTGATATGTCGACACCGATTGTGGTATCAGGTAAAGGACATACCGTTACTCACAAAGCAGAAGGGCCTAAATTATTACTGCCACTAACCAGTGCATTCGGTAGTGCGTCTATTGAGATATGCTTTGATAGCTAACTCAACTTAAACGTTATTTTTAAAAAAATCATTCAATACTAAAAAGCCAATCTCACTGAGATTGGCTTTTTTATTAGACTTAATTTTTACTTAATAAGTTAAGTATAAATTATAGGCCTTTGGCATTTTTGCTTAGGTATTTAGCAACGCCTTCTGGAGATGCTTCCATTGCTTCTTTACCAGCTTCCCATTGTGCAGGACAAACTTCACCGTTTTTCTCGTGGAAGTTTAGTGCATCAACCATACGTAGCATTTCATCGATGTTACGGCCTAATGGAAGGTCGTTAACAACTTGGTGACGAACAACGCCATTAGTATCGATTAGGAAAGAACCACGGAAAGCCACACCAGCTTCTGGATGTTCAACACCATATGCTTGACAAATATCGTGTTTAACGTCTGCTACTAGTGGGTATTTAACTGGACCGATACCGCCATCTTCAATAGAAGTGTTACGCCAAGCGTTGTGGCTGAATTGTGAATCGATTGATACACCGATAACTTCAACACCACGTTTTTGGAATTCTTCTAGACGGTGATCAAAAGCGATTAGCTCTGATGGGCAAACAAATGTGAAATCAAGTGGGTAGAAAAATACAACCGCTGATTTACCTTTAGTGAATTCAGCAAAGTTAAAGCTATCAACGATTTCGCCGTTACCTAGTACTGCTGCAGCTGTAAAGTCTGGTGCTTGACGTCCTACTAAAACCATTTTAATCTCCTAAATTAATTAAATATTTGCTTATTTACGGCATAATTTTTACATTAAATATAATCTTAAACCAATTGCTTTAGACAATCGTTTTGATAGGTAAAAGCTATCGACTACTTGGTGATTATAAGATAAACGTTATTGAAATATAACCATAGCACCGCACTTTCTGGTTGTCATCTTGTGTAGTCTATTTTTGTTAACGTTGTGATAATAGCAGCGCTTAATGTTGTTATTGTGACAATGCCTGTAATCGTAAAATTACAATCCACGTTGCCACTCTTTTCGTAGCGGGCTCAGCTCTGGCGCTTCAATGGCACTGCGTACTTGCGCTAACAACTGTGCTTTATCCTTCCCTAACGTTCCTTTTAAAGACAGGTAGTTAGAGGCGTGATCAGATCTGAACACGGTATTTTTTAGATCTAGATTTTCGAGCAACATTTGCATTTCCAAAAACAAGCCATGCTGATCAGGTAACTGGAAACCATTAACAAAATTTTGGGAAAACTTAGCTTGCCCTAATGGAAAAGACACCACTAACGTCGATAAATAGTCAGGCTGTGCAGCATTCATTAAGCGCGCAGAGTTTAATGCATGTTGCTCGGTAAACTCAGTACCTCCCAGACCATTGAGTATCATCACTGACGTTTTAATACCCGCACCTTTCAGCTTGTACAGGGCGTCAAGTTGCGAATCATAAGTCTCCCCTTTCTCTACTAATGCGAGAACCTCATCATCACCGCTTTCACAACCAACATAAACAATGCCCAAACCTAAATTACATAACTCATAAAGCTCTGCTAATGATTTGCTTTTAATATTACGTGGTAAGCAATATGCACTGACTCTTTGCACATGTGGCATGTGTTTACGAATAAGTAACAAGATCTCTTTTAACCGTTTAAACGGTAATGTCATGGCATCACCATCAGCCAGGAAAACGCGCTGATGTTTTTGCCCGCTGGCAACCACACTCAAAATTTCGGCTTCGATATCAGCTATCTTTTTAGCCCGAAATTTTTTCTGAGGTTGCGTATACATATCGCAAAAAGTGCAGTTATTCCAAGAGCAACCATTTGCGACTTGTAAGATCAACGATCGCCATTCACTCGGCGGACGAAATACGGGTTCAACATAAGAGATAGGCATGTCACAGTTCCATAATTTGAGAGTCAGCATCCACTGCTAATTTTAGATGAGAATCTAGCAGCGACTATATTATTCAGCACTGCTAGTTTATTCGGTTTTAATGCTCACATAGAGTGTAATGATAAGGGTAATTGCAAACTGATTATCTTAATATTAGCCTAAGTTAGCCTTAAGATCGTAACCCGTAAGATGAGCATAATGAGTCAAGTATACCGTCGCTAACACTTTTGCTTCGCGTACGTATTTATCTGCCGATTCAGGTTCTTGCACTGCCAAGCGTAAAATAGAACCTACGGTACGTGGTAGGATAACCGAGATCATTTTAACTTGCTCGCTACTGATATCATCAGAAACAATACTCGCCATTTGCTTTTGAATGACAGTAGAATGAAAATCAAGTGCTGACTGATCAATACTTTTCAGTTCTGGCAGTGAATCAACGCCCGACCAAACGGCCATGTAACCCGGTTCGTTACGATAGAATTCAGCGTATGTTTCGATAACCAACTCAATACGCTCTTCAAGCGGTAAATCACTTGGCACTGCTGAGAAGCGTAATTGCAACGCTTGTAAATGGCGTTCTGCCAGCGCACGGATAATCGATGCTTTGTTCGGAAAGTAACGATATAGCGATGTTCTCGTTAAACCCGATGCTTTGGCAATATCTGAAGGCGTCGCATTAGCAATACCAATTTCATCAAATAAGATTGCTGCTGAATCAATAATTTGCTTTACTCTTTCAAGGCTTCTTTCTTGTCTAGGAAGATTTCTTTGTATCGTATTATCTGTCATATGCCGCCTCTTACTGCTATACAAACTAAATGATAAAGGTGAGATTAAATAAGTTTAGTCGTAGCTACTAGTCACATAAATCAATTTTATACTTATTAGTAAATTCAGAAATAAAACAATAAGTTACTTTATAGATTCAAATCCCTGTCAAACCCACGATAGAGCTTGAACTCTAGTTAATCATAACGTAATTAATCAGTAAATTGCAGATGGAGTGCGCATATTTTAATCTACTTAAATGTATTTTAATTCATGACTCTATGTTACCTATAACATAATGCCTTGATATAATTTAACTTTCGTTGGTCGAAGTAATAAAAATTAAGGCTCCACGGTCAACTAATTTTTATAAATATTTAAGTGTAACCCGTTGTGTAAGCTTAGTAACAAGTTCATATGCAATGGTTCCTATGTGTTCTGCCACTAATTCTGCTGGTAAACCAGCACCCCACATAATCACTTTATCTCCGACTTTATCTTGGCATTCGGCCCCTAAATTAACCGTTAACATATCCATAGAAACACGGCCAACAATTGGCACAATACGGCCATTAATTAACACCGGTGTACCTTCTGGTGCCATGCGCGGGTAGCCATCACCGTAACCCACCGCAACAACGCCTAAGCGTGTATCTTCCGATGCACTCCAGATTCCGCCATAACCCGTTGTTTCACCTTTTTTAATATCGTGAACGGCAATCAAGTCTGTGGTTAATGTCATCACTGGCTTCAGGTTATGTTCTACCGCAGTAGCACCGATCATAGGTGACACGCCATATAGCATAATGCCAGGACGGATCCAGTCCCTATGTGCACTTGGCCAAGCCAACACGCCCGCAGAGTTAGCAATAGAATGTTCCCCCTCTTCACCAGCAACTAACTCATCAAATAAATCAATTTGGCGTTGGGTGATACTTGGATCGGCTTCATCAGCACAACTAAAATGCGTCATCAACCGTGCAGGTTGCACTACATTAGTATTATTCTTTAATCGCTCAATCGCACGTTTACAGTTGTTAGGACGTATGCCCAAACGATGCATACCGGTATCCATTTTCAACCAAACATGAATAGGCGCATCTAAATCTGCTTGTTCTAATTCATCAAGTTGTTGTTCGATATGTACCGATGTTTGGATATTATTCGCCACCAAGATCGGTAATTCATCAGTCGAGAAGAAACCTTCCAGTAATAAGATCGGTTTTACAATACCGCCACTGCGCAGAGTTAAGGCTTCTTCAACACGAGCAACCGCAAATGCATCGACATCAGTAAGCGCAGATGCGACTGCAAGTAGACCATGGCCATAAGCATTCGCCTTCACAACAGCCATTATTTTACTGCCCGGGGCAATGTTTTTTATTTGTTGAACGTTATGCTGCAATGACTGCAAGCATATTTCAGCCGTTGCTGAACGCATAGCTATTCCTTAATAATCATCATCATAAGCAGGACCGGTAAAGTTGTCAAAGCGCGAAAACTCACCGTTAAAGGTCAATCTTATTTTACCAATCGGGCCGTTACGTTGTTTACCGATAATGATTTCGGCGGTGCCTTTATCTGGTGAATCGTCGTTATAAACCTCATCACGATAAATAAACATAATTAAGTCGGCATCCTGCTCAATAGAGCCTGATTCACGAAGATCCGAGTTAACCGGGCGTTTATCTGCACGTTGCTCCAACGAGCGGTTCAACTGAGATAAGGCAATCACAGGACATTTAAGTTCCTTAGCAAGGGACTTCAATGAACGAGATATTTCAGCGATCTCCAAGGTTCTGTTTTCACTTAATGCTGGTACCCGCATTAATTGTAGGTAGTCAATCATGATCATACTGATGCCGCCATGATCACGTGCAATACGACGTGATCGCGAACGCACTTCGGTCGGCGTCAAACCAGAGCTGTCATCAATGTACATTTTACCCTGCTCAAGCATGCTCTTCATGGTCGCCGATAAACGCGCCCAATCATCATCATCTAATTGACCAGTACGTACTTTGGTTTGGTTAATTTTACCCAGTGACGCGAGCATACGCATCATAATCTGTTCTGCAGGCATCTCTAGTGAGAAAATAACTGCGGGTTTATCTTCATTTAGTGCAGCGTGTTCACATAAATTCATCGCAAAAGTCGTTTTACCCATGGATGGACGCGCAGCAACAATAATCAAATCTGATGGTTGGAAACCAGTCGTCATGGCATCGAGATCGCCATAACCAGAAGCAACACCTGTCACACCGTCATGCGGGGTCTGATAAAGTTCTTCAATTTTATCGACGGTTTCTTGCAGTACGCTTTCAAGATTTTTAGGGCCTTGTCCTTCACTCTGTCTCGATTCTGCAATTTGGAATACTTTACTTTCAGCTAAATCAAGTAGGTCGGTACTTTTACGCCCTTGCGGCTCATAACCTGATTCACTGATATCACTGGCAACCGCAATAAGTTCACGTATCACCGCTCGCTCACGCACAATATTAGCATAAGCAGTAATGTTCGACGCACTTGGGGTATTTTTAACAATATCACCCAGATAGGCAAAACCACCAGCATCATCAAGCAGTTCTTCATTATCTAGCCATTCAGAAACGGTAATAATATCCAGTGGAATATGTTGATCCACCAGCTTTGCCATTGCTTCGAAGATAAGTTGATGTGGGCGACTGTAAAAATCTTTTGCTACAATAAATTCAGTTACACGATCCCAGGCTTCATTATCAATGAATAAGCCACCTAAAACCGATTGCTCAGCCTCAAACGAATGCGGCGGCACTTTTAGCGCATCAACAGCACTGTCTTTTCTATTTTTATCTTTTGAAAACTGATTTTGAAACTGGTTTTGACGTTTTTCGGCCATGCTAGCACTCACGAAATTTAGTGTGATTAACCATTATCCTAAAAATATCCCTGTAGGGGAAATGAAATAACCAGAGAAGTGATAAAAATTTATTTGAAGGAATCGTTTGCTGGTTTTTTAGTTAATAAAAAAGCCTCATAATGAGGCTTATGTACTTATTAACCTAGAGGTTAACTCAATGCTATTTAAGGCTTGAGAAGTACGCTGCAACGTTATTAATATCAGCATCTGATAATGCGGCAGATTGACCAGCCATCACAGGTGCCATACCGCCAGTACGTTGACCCGCTTTGTATGCTTTTAATGCATTAACTAAATACATTTCTTTTTGACCCGCTAGATTTGGGTACATAGGAATAGCAGAAATACCTGCCGCACCATGACAAGCAGCACAAACGGCCGTTGCTTTCGCTTTACCAGCAGCGATATCACCACCCGCAGCCATAGTCAAAGAAGGAAATAAACATGCTAACGCAACGATCATTGTTGTAATTTTTTTCATCATATACTCACTAATTGCATCCTGCTGTGAAGCAGTATAAAGGTTAATTTTATTATTTTTCGCAAATATTAGTCCTCATACTCTAAGAATGAAAGCATTGCGTACTATAAATGACTGACTTAACCTGATTTATGTGAACTGCACTCTCTATAAACACTCGGTGTTTTTCCTGTCCAACGCTTAAAACTACGAAAAAAAGAACGCGTTTCACTAAATCCCAATTGCATGGCAATATCATCCACCGCCAGCTGTGTTTCAATTAAATACTGCTGAGCCAGTGATAAACGCGCTTCATCCAATAATTTCTGATAACTGGTTTGCTCTTGCTGCAATTTCCGCTGCAGCGTTCTTTCGCTCATGTTTAACTGCCCAGCAACCATATCTTTGCGGGTAATGCCCTTCGATAATAAAATACGAATAATATCTTTAACTTGGACACTAAAATTGTGCGTATCACCAAGGGCTGAAACTTGTCCAGCGGCATGTAACTCAAGGGTTTTCAATAGACTATGATCGGGTTGCCGTAACGGAATATCAAGATATTCACGCGGTAAAATAAGGCTATTACTTGGTTGTGAAAATAGTACCGGACAAGAAAATACCTGCTGATAGTGATGCATAAGTTCTGGCGCTGGTGCTGCGCGTTGCAGATGTACTTCCAGCGGCCCTAAATCTTGCCCAGATAACCAACGGACATAAGCAAGCCAAGAAGCAAATACATTGTCGACCATTTGCTCTCGCACATCTTCAACGGTATAAGCACAATGCCAATTGATACATAACTGCTTAGATTGATAGTTAATTGAGGTCACGCCCATGTCACCCACCAATTTTTCATAAGGCTGAATACGTTCAAGCGCTTGTTCAAGCGTCGCACACGTCATCGTGATATAACCCAGAACACTGTACGAACTCGGCTCAACAAAGGCACCACTCTTCAATCCGAATAAGGGGTCATCAGTGGCGATAATAAGGTTGGCCAAAAATGCCTGTAATTGCTCACCAGTGATACGTTCACTTTCTTGGGCAAGCGTTGTTACTGTAATATTGCTGCGTGACAATAACGCCGGTACATCGATATCCAACGTTTCCACATAGCGTAAATACTGTTTTATTACTGGCACTGATACTGAACCTAGCCCTACCATAACTGAATCATCCTTATTCAATACGTATTTATGAGTATAACGAGCTTTACCCTGAGGTATTGTGAGTTAGTCCTAATTTGATACTTATCTTGGCTTAATACGACAATGCTATCAACCGCCCTTTACATCTAAACTAGATGACATACCGTAATATTACAGAGGAAGATGAGATTATGAAACGTTGGAATGGTTGGGGCGATGAAGCCAATAAATTAGATCTACCGAGTACTGCTGATGCTTTTTTACTTTCAAAAGTCGGGGCAACAACACCACTTGTCGATGCGCAGCTTGAGGATGTGATGAAACAAGTACCAGCCTCCCGATTGCCCCATCACCCGTTATTTAATCTCGATCCTGAAGTACGTATTCGTCACGCTCGGGGGCAGAGTTTACCGGACTGGTTAGCCATGCGCAGTGGTGATTTTGAATATTTTCCGGATGGGGTCGCCTTTCCAGAAAACAGTGATGATTTAGTCGAGATTCTCCACTTTTGTCAACAGCACAATATTCTCGTCATCCCCTATGGTGGCGGCACCAGTGTAGCAGGTCACATAAACCCATTTGCTTCAGAACACGCTATTTTAACTGTCGATATGGGGCGTATGAACCGACTCATAGCACTTGATACCGAAAGCCAGCTCGCCACATTTGGTGCAGGTACACCGGGACCACAAGTCGAAGCACAGTTACGTGCGCAAGGTTATACCTTAGGGCACTTCCCACAATCTTTCGAACTTTCGACCATTGGCGGCTGGGTAGTCACGCGATCGAGTGGTCAACAGTCTCTACGTTATGGCCGCATTGAAGAGCTGTTTGCCGGAGGTGAAGTCATCACCCCTGTTGGTCGATTAAATATTCCAACTTTCCCCGCTTCGGCAGCAGGTCCTGATATTAAAGCGTTGTTAATGGGGTCAGAGGGCCGTATTGGTATCTTATCCGAAGTCAAAGTCCGGGTGCGTAAACTCGCAGCACAAGAGAATTTCTACGTGACCTTCTTCCCAAGCTGGCAGCAAGCCAAAGAAGCAGCAAAAACACTCGTCCAGTCCGATATACAACTGTCTATGCTGCGTTTAAGCAATGCTATCGAGACCGAGACCCAACTTGCCTTAGCCGGACATGAAAAACAAATCGCCTTACTCGAAAAAGCCCTCGTTGTATTTGGGGCAAAAGAAGGTAAATGCATGATGACCTTTGGCTTAACAGGGACCAAGTTTCAATGTCGCAGCGCATTAAAGCAACTAAAAAAGATCACCAAAGCGTACAAAGGTTTATACACAGGGTCGTTCATGGGTAATAAATGGGCTGAAAAACGCTTTACTATGCCCTACTTCCGCGAAGCGTTATGGCAAAAAGGCTATGTCGTAGATACCCTAGAAACAGCAACGGACTGGCATAACGTCGATAATCTATTAACCAAAATAGAAACCAATCTACGCACAGTATTAAATCAGGATCCAACCGCTGGCTCACCGCAAATGCATGTGTTTACTCATCTGTCTCATTTTTACCAACAAGGCTCTAGTATTTACACCACCTATATTTTCAAAGCCGGTGACAACTACCAGCAAACCCTAGCGCAATGGGCAAAGTTAAAACACACAACCTCAGAGATCATCGTTAACAACCAAGGCACCATTAGTCATCAGCACGGTGTGGGTAAAGATCACCAACCTTACTTAGCTACAGAAAAAGGCGAATTGGCGATCAAAGCCATTCAGTCTTTGTGCGACACATTTGATCCACAGCAGATAATGAACCCACATTGCCTCATTGCATCAAAACCAGCATCCGCAGTCGTACCACAACAAGCATCAACACTGAGTGTGCAATCAAGCGGTGATAACACACAACATCAAGAACAGGTCAGCTAGGAGGTAATATGAGCCATATATTAACCAGCTTGAGTCGTAAGCAGCATCTCTCTCAGATCCAACAAAGTGCTGATAATACTGTTTGGGATATGATCGTTGTTGGTGGCGGCATCACGGGGGCTGGCATATTGTTAAGCGCCAGCCAGGCTGGGTTGAAAGTATTATTAGTTGAGCAACAAGATTTTGCTTGGGGGGCATCCAGCAAGTCTTCAAAAATGGTACACGGCGGTCTGCGTTATCTTGGTAGTGGTCAATATAATATGACCAAAGATGCCGTGACTGAACGTGAAAAACTGCTTAACGAGTTACCCGGTTTAGTGAACCCACTGCAATTTTTGATGGGCCATTATAAATCTCAATTTCCTGGACCCTTTGTGTTTAATAGCTTGCTGACCATCTATGATTGGATTGGTGGGAAACGTAATCACAGTTATATTAATCACGGCATTGGTGATTTTCATGTGCCGGGGATTGAGCAGAACAAATTGCAGGGTGCGACACAGTTTGCCGATGCGGTCACTGACGATGCTCGTTTGGTCATGCGGGTATTACAAGAAGCGCAAGAACTTGGTGGTCGTGCCATCAATTATCTCAGCGCAGAGCATCTTATTAAAACTGCCGATAGAGTCACTGGCATTACAGTGTCTGATCAGGTATCTGGACAAGTATTTAGCTTAAAAGCCAACGTGGTGATCAATGCTACGGGCCCTTGGACAGACAAATTACGCCAGCAACTGCAAGCCAAAAAAGCGATTAGGCCATTGCGAGGCAGTCATTTAATTGTCCCAAGTTGGCGCTTACCACTCGCCTATTCAGTTAGCTACTTCCACCCCGAAGACAAGCGGCCTATCTTTGCTTTTCCTTGGGAGAATAGCACTGTGATTGGTACCACGGATCTTGATCATGACACCGATTTAGATCAACAACCTTGCATTAGCCAAAGCGAGGTTGATTATTTACTTACCGGGATCAACAAGCAGTTTCCGCAAGCTAATATTAGCGAAGCCGATGTGATATCCACCTACGCCGGGATCCGCCCTGTAGTCAGCAATAGTACAAATGGCAATGCCAATACCAGCAGTAAGGTAAAAAATACCAAACCGTCAGATGAAAAACGTGAACATTCGATCTGGGATGAACAAGGCTTGATCAGTGTCGCAGGCGGTAAGCTCACCACCTTCAGGTTGATCGCTCTCGATGTATTAAAGGTCGCGCAGCATTACTTGCCAGATATAAATCTAATCGAGTTACAAACAGCCAAGCTATTTCAACCTATCACAGCTAAACCAATCGACAATATCTTGCACCCGCAGCAAATACAGCGTTTAAAAAGTCAGTACGGTAACCATTATAGCCATTTGATCAATAACGCCAGTCACGATGAGCTCAAGTTAATTGGTAGCACAAATACGTTATTCGCTGAACTAAAGTGGGTATTACAGCACGAAATGGTGATTCATCTTGATGACTTATTACTACGTCGTTGTCGCATCGGGTTATTATTGCCAAAAGGTGGTGAGCAGTTATTCGCAGAATTACAGCCGCTTTGCCAAGCAGTATTGCACTGGAATGAAGCACAATGGCAGCACGAAGTCAGTCGCTATCAAGCTATTATTCAGCGTTACTATAGTTTGCCAAAACATCACGATAGCTCACCTCACGTAGTGGCAAGCTAGATCAGTCGGAGAGAATTTACATGGATAGTCTTACTCCAACATCATCACCATTAGCATCGGAGCAGCAACGCTATTTGTTGAGTATTGATAATGGAACCCAAAGTGTTCGCGCACTACTTTTTGATCACCAAGGCAATTTGATCGCCAAAGGCCAACAAGTGATCACCCCTTATTTTTCAACGCAGCCTGGTTGGGCAGAGCAGGATCCAGATTATTACTGGCTAGCCGTCAAGCAGGCCTGTGATTTACTTTGGCAAGATCTTAAACAATACCCCACGATCGATAAACAGCATATTGCTGGTATGTCGATCACGACTCAACGTGGTACGGTGATCAATCTTGATGCTGAAGGCAAACCATTACGGCCGGCGATCATCTGGTTAGATCAACGTCATGCGCAACAAGAAAGCATTCAATGGCCTTGGAACTGGTTATTTAAAATTGCCCGTGTCGAAGATATTATTCAGCGTTTTCAAGAAAAGTCACAAGCCATTTGGATCCGTCAAAATCAACCCGAAGTATGGCGAGATACATCTAAATACTTACTGTTATCAGGCTTTTTAAATTATAAGTTCACCGATAACGTGGTTGATTCAATTGGTAGCCAAGTGGGTTATATCCCGTTTGATTATAAAAAGCTGGCTTGGTTAAAAAAATCGGATTGGCGTTGGGATATGCTAGCGATAGATCCGAAAATGTTACCTAATCTGGTCGAACCTGGAGAGCTTGTTGGTCATGTCACCGAAGACGCTGCCGCCTATACAGGTATTCCAGCCGGATTACCCGTGATAGCTTCGGCATCAGACAAAGCTTGCGAAATTATCGGCTCTGGCGGCAATCGCACCAACATTGCGTGTTTAAGTTATGGTACTACCGCAACGATTAACATAACCACAGACAAATACGTAGAAGCCACACCACATTTACCGCCCTTTCCTTCCGCGATACCGCGCCACTATTCTTCAGAGGTGATGATTTATCGTGGTTTTTGGTTAATCAGTTGGTTTAAGAAAGAGTTTGGTTTACGGGAGCAACATCTCGCTGATGCCGAAGGTATTGCACCAGAAGTATTATTCGATCGCTTAGTCGCAGACATTCCAGCCGGTTCTATGGGGCTGATGTTACAACCCTATTGGACACCTGGCGCGCGCGAACCGGGACCTGAAGCTAAAGGCGGTATTATTGGTTTTGGTGATGTGCATACTCGTACCCATATTTACCGCGCGATCTTAGAAGGGCTTGCCTATGCGTTACGCGAAGGTAAAGAGCGTATCAGCAAGCGTAACAAGGTCAAAATAACCACATTGCGGGTATCAGGTGGCGGTTCTCAAAGTGATGTGGCGATGCAGTTAACGGCCAATATTTTTAATATGCCAGCAGAACGCCCACATACATTCGAAACATCGGGCTTAGGAGCTGCGATTGTTACCGCGGTTGGGCTTGGTATTTATGCTGATTTTGATCAGGCAATTGCAGCGATGACCCGAGTAAATAAAGTATTTCAACCGCAGCCAGAAATTGTGGCGACTTATGATGCGCTTTATAATCAAGTCTATTTGAAAATGTACAAACAGTTACAGCCGTTATACCAGTCTATTCGTACCATCACTGGCTACCCAAAATAGTACCGGTTATCCAAAATAGCGATGCCCTCAAATTACAGGCATAAAAAAAGCCATGGCATATGCCATGGCTTTATACTGAGATTAATCTAAAGTTAAACTTTAAATTAAGCTGCAGCTACAACTTCTAAGTTCACTGTAGCGAATACTTCGCTGTGTACTTGGATGCTGATTTCGAACGCACCAAGAGTACGTAAAGCGCCTTCAGGAAGACGAACTTCACTTTTAGCAACTTCAACACCAGCAGCAACGATCGCATCAGCGATGTCACGAGTACCGATAGAACCGAAAATCTTACCTTCGTCACCAGCTTTAGTTGCAATTACAACAGCTTCTAGAGCGTTGATTGTTGCAGCTTTAGCTTCAGCAGTTGCTTTAACAGCAGCTACGTTAGCTTCTAGTTCAGCACGACGTGCTTCGAAAGATTCTACGTTTGCTTTAGTTGCTAGAACCGCTTTACCTTTCGGTAAAAGGAAGTTACGAGCATAACCAGCTTTAACGTTAACAGTCTCGCCTAATTTACCTAATTTAGCGATCTTGTCTAATAAAATTACTTTCATTACCTTTCCTCAAATATAGAGAGTTAGTCTTGACGACCAAACAATAGCTTACTTATGTAAGTCAGTGTATGGAAGTAGAGACAAGTAACGTGCGCGTTTAATCGCACGACCAAGTTGACGTTGGTACTTAGCACGTGTGCCAGTAATACGACTTGGTACAATTTTACCGCTTTCAGTTACGTAATTTTTTAACGTAGCGATATCTTTATAATCAATCTCCGTAACACCTTCAGAAGTGAAACGACAGAATTTACGACGACGGAAAAAACGTGCCATAATGAAAATCTCCTAAAATCTTCTCAACAAATTGGATAACTAAATGTTATCCAACAAACAAATACCTATAGCTAAAACGCTATTATTTAGCAGCTGGTGCTTCTGTAGTAGTAGCAGCAGGCGCTTCACGGCGTTCTTCTTTAGCTTTAGCCATTGGAGAAGCTTCAGTAACAACACCTTTAGTACGTAGGAACATGCTACGGATAACAGCGTCGTTAAAGCGGAAGTTATTTTCTAGCTCATCAATAACATCTTGGCCAGCTTCAATGTTCATAAGAACATAGTGAGCTTTATGAAGTTTGTTGATTGGGTATGCTAATTGGCGACGACCCCAGTCTTCTAGACGGTGGATAGTACCATTTGCTTCAGTCACAACAGCGCTGTAACGCTCAATCATGCCTGTAACTTGTTCACTTTGATCTGGGTGAACCATAAATACGATTTCGTAATGACGCATCGTAAGCTCCTCACGGGTTTAATCAGCCTCGGCTCTGGCTTAGTCGGTCCATCGAGGCAAGGAACGTATAGAAAATTGACTAATTTTGAGACCGCGAATTATATAGTGTCACTCCCCACAATACAACTAGACAGCGAAGATAATCGTAAATATTTACATTTATACTTGAAGTAACTTGGGTATCATCCCTGCCTACGAAAGAATTAAGTCTAAAGCATCAATTCAAATTCATCTTTTAATTATTGATAAATAAAAGTATTAATAACAAATGCTGATTTATATTTTTATCATCAAACCGTAAAATAAAATGAATAATATGTACCATATTAAATAATGAATACGCTATAACAATAAACATTATCACGGCAACAATATACTGCCATTAACAAGGACTTGTTATGATCAAAACACTATCACCGTACATGCTATCGTGCATGTTATTAGTCTTGTTTGTTATGAGCTTTTCAAATGCTCAGCACTCGCTTGCCAGCGCATACCAACGTGGGGAATTCCATCTTCCAAATATTCTGCCGTCACAGTAGCAAACTCATAACGTTGATAATAACGCTGTAAATGAGCTTGTGCAGAAAGGTATAAATCTTGATCCGGCCATACTGATTTGGCCGCACTAATACCACGTTCAAGTAACTGATGACCAAGTCCTTGTCCACGGGCTGATGTAGCAGTGACAACACGACCAATCGCGACATCGGGGTAACTAACTCCCGCCGCTAAAATACGCAGATAAGCAAGTAACTCACCTTTCGTACTATAATGCAGAATATGACGCGTATCTGGATGCATATCTAAACCATCGATATCTTGATAAGCGCAATCTTGCTCGACAACAAAGATAGCTGCACGTAATTGCAATACATCATAGAGTTGCAAACTGGACAACTCACTAAACCGATAACACATCCAAGTCATAATCAATCCCATATACTAAAATTAAAATCACCTAACATAATAACAATATTATTTACGCTGTGAATTAAAACTTTAATTCGTAAATAAGTGCGAGTAAATCTTGATTATTACGCTAAGGATTGATTATTATCTATGTCTGAATTCCAGTTAACTCACTAATTTATAGAAGTCATATGCAACCTGAACCTTCGTCATCACGTCAATATGTTGAACTTGCCACGTTAGCTCAACGCTTCCAAGCCGCAATATTAGATAAAGTCATTTTTCCGACTGTAATGTTAGTCCCGTTTATTCTCGGTTTTGATTTACTGAATTTAAGTGCCGGTATCGATGAAAATTTCACGATTTCCTTTGCCACTCAAGTCAAAGTATCATTGCTTGAGATTCTGCTATTCATGGCGTTAAACAGTTACTTACTTAAAGAATATGGTCAGACCCTAGGTAAACGCATTGTTGGTATTGCAGTGGTCGGCGAAAATGGCCAACGCCTCAGCTTACAAGACATCATCCTCAAGCGTTACCTGCCATTTTGGGTTGTCGCTTATCTACCATTTTTTGGTTTTGTAATTACGATCAGTAATTTTTTAGCTATTTTTAGAGGTGATCAACGCCGCTGCCTACATGATGACTTAGCGAAAACATTAGTCGTGAAGATGCCAAGAGGCCGTAAAATTGCGAGTAGCGGAGTCCATGTCGGTAGTGACGGTAAAACGGAAGCGTCTGATGTAATGGATGCTTAATCGCTAGCGCATTACGCTAAATAGTGGCAGCACACGATAGTCGATAAAAACTTTAGGTGATAAAATAGAGTTAATAAAAAAGCGTCCATTGATTGGACGCTTTTTTTATATCAACTCATTGTTGTAAACCGATTGGTTAAACCGATTTACTAAGCCTATTTACTAAACCTATTCACCAAACAAGCGCGTAGGATTATTTAGCCTGACGTTGACGTACAACTTCAAACAAACAAATACCAGTCGCTACTGATACGTTCAAGCTTGAAACGCTACCCGCCATTGGGATGCTAATTAGCTCATCACAATGTTCACGCGTTAAACGACGCAGACCTTTCTCTTCCGCACCCATCGCAATAGCTAATGGGCCTGTTAGTTTAGGCTGGTATAAATCTTGTGTTGCTTCGCCCGCAGTACCTACAATCCAGATACGACGTTCTTGTAGCTCACGCATAGTACGTGCAAGGTTTGTCACGGCAATTAGTGGCACTGTTTCTGCGGCGCCACAGGCTACTTTACGCACCACAGACGTCAGTTGTACTGACTTATCTTTAGGCACGATAACAGCATGAACACCAGCCGCATCAGCACTACGTAAACAAGCACCTAGATTATGTGGGTCAGTAACGCCATCAAGAATCAATAATAATGGCTGTTGTTCTTTCTCTTCAAGACGATTAAGTAACGTATCTAGATCAGATTCGTTTAATTTCTTACCTTCTTTAACGCGCGCTAATACACCGTTATGACGGCCGCCGTCGCACTTCTTATCCAGTGTGTTACGGTTAACCAATTGCACTGCAATACCAATATCATTTAATTCTGCGATTAATGGTGTTAGACGATCATCTTCACGTCCTTTTAATGCATATACTTCAATGAAGCGCTCTGGTTCATGCTCCAATAATGATTTAACTGCATGAATACCGAAAATTAGTTCACTGCTCATTGTATCTCTCTACCTTGTCACTATTATTACTATTGCTATTACTATTTATTAGTATTTGCTTTTTGCTTTGAACGTTCAGCTCTGCCTGGGCGTGATTTAGCCTTGGCTTTTACTTTCTTCTTCGCTGGTTTAGTCTTACTTTTAGGCTTAGTCGTCTCAACAGGCGACTTACCTTGTTCAGTAGATGCATCAGCTTGCGGCTTCAACTTTGCAGCAAAGCGGGCTTTTTCTTCCGCGCTCACGACTGCATCATCATTCGTATTAAGCTTTAGCTTGTCACGTTTTTTAGCTTTAGGGTCAGATTCTTTGGCCGCTGTTGCCGGTTTACGCTTACCTGAAAATTCAGCTGGTTTACGTTTACTGCGACGGCTGTGTTGTACTGCACCCGCTATCTCAAGATCAATTTTCTTATCGTTCATGTTGATCGCTAAGACTTTCACCTCGACTTGATCACCGATGCGATATTCAACACCGCTTTTCTCGCCACGTAAGGTTTGGCGTCCGCCATCAAAGTTATAATAATCACCGCGTAAGCTAGATACATGTACCAAGCCATCGATGTTTAAGTTTTTGATACGCACAAAGAAACCAAAGTTAGTTACCGCAGCAATCACACCGTCGAATGTATCACCAAGGTGATCTTGCATATATTCACATTTCAAGAAATCGGATACATCACGCGTTGCATCATCGGCACGACGTTCTGTTAATGAGCAATGCTCACCGAGTGTCTCAACATCCGATACTTGGTAGCAATAACCGCCAGTGCTAGTCCAACGCTGGGTTAATGGCTCGCCTGCTTTAACTGCCGCTTGGTTCGCAATTTCAAACTTGATTGCTCGGTGTAATACTAAATCAGGGTAACGACGAATTGGTGACGTAAAGTGACCATATGCTGTTAATGCTAAACCAAAGTGACCGTTGTTCTCAGCTTGGTATACTGCTTGTTTCATTGAACGTAACAGCATCGTTTGGATAAGTTCTTTATCCGGACGATCTTGAATACGACTAATCAAATCAGCGTAATCGAGTGGTGTTGGTTTCAAACCACCCTTTAACTCTAAACCCGTCTCACTTAAGAAACTTCTGAAGTTAACTAACTTTTCTTCACCTGGAGTATCATGCACACGTAATAATGCAGCTGCTTTATGCTTGCTAACAAAACGTGCCGATGACACGTTCGCTAAGATCATGCATTCTTCAATCAGTTTATGCGCATCGTTACGTACAACCGGCACGATCTTATCGATTTTACGGTGTTCATTAAATACAAAACGCGTTTCTAACGTTTCGAACTCAATCGCACCACGTTCAGAACGTGCTGTTTTCAACACTTTGTACATGTTATGTAATTCGTGAAGATGTGGTACTACCGCTTGATATTCATCACGCAATTCAGTATCACCATCAAGAATGTTGGCCACTTTGGTATACGTTAAACGCGCATGTGAGTTCATCACCGCTTCGTAAAATTTATAACCAGACAAACGTCCAGCATCAGAAATGGTCATTTCACAAACCATACATAGACGGTCAACATGTGGATTTAGCGAGCATAAACCATTCGATAATACTTCTGGCAGCATAGGCACTACTTGCTCAGGGAAGTAAACCGAGTTACCACGGCCTTGTGCTTCTAAATCTAAATCAGAATTCGTTTGTACGTATGAACTTACGTCAGCAATCGCTACCCATAAACGCCAGCCACCGCTTTTTTTACGTTCACAGAATACCGCGTCATCAAAATCTCGGGCATCTTCGCCATCAATCGTTAATAACGGTAAGTCACGTAAATCAACACGATTTAATTTTGATTCTTCAGGTACTTCTGGAGACAGTTTTTCCATGTCTTCAAGAATATGTTCAGGCCATACATGGGGAATATCGTGGGTACGGATCGCTACTTGAATTTCCATACCAGGTGCCATATTTTCACCCAATATTTCAATCACTTTACCTAATGCAGGTAAGTTATAAGTCGGACGTTTTAAAATTTCAGTCACAACCATTTGACCAGCACGAGCACCAAGACGTTCTTCGTCGCTAATACGCACTTCTTGTTTAATACGGCTGTCATCCGGACGTACAAAGGCAATGCCTTTATCCAGATAAACACGACCAACAAGTTGCAGTGGTTCAGCATCTAATAAACGTACAAAACGTGCTTCTTTACGGCCTTTAAATTCTTCTTTTACAGGTTGTGCAAGAATACGATCGCCATGGAATAACGTCGACATTTGACGGATAGAGATAAATAAATCTTTACCACCATCATCAGGGCGGAAAAAGCCAAAGCCATCGCGATGACCTAATACTAGGCCTTCCAATAGATCTAAATTTTCAGGTAACTCATACGTTCTGTTACGAGCAAAAATTAACTGTCCATCACGTTCCATCGCACGTAAACGACGACGTAAAGCTTCTTCGTGTTCTTCACCTGCTAATTGTAATCCAGCAAATATTTGCTCACGATTAATCGTTTTATCAAGGCTACGAAGATAATCAAGAATAAATTCTCGACTAGGAATAGGATTGCTGTATTTTTCCTGCTCGCGCGTATGGAAAGGGTCTTTACTCATAGAAGGTCCAAATTGGTAGGTATATAGCTCGGATTATATACCCAAAGCACATTAGGATACAGTTTTGTACCCTAAGTAACTCGGTATACGAGAAGGATAGTGATAAATGAACATCGAATCGAATCGAAACTAACTCTAATTGACTATTCAGTTAGCTTTAATGCCGTTATTAATTAGTCATGCTTACTGATATTTAGCGGCATTTTTTGCTGCTGTAACCACACGCTCAGGCATTAAGTTTTCTAATTGCGCTAATAATAGGGTTAATTTTTTGTGCATCTTAACATCAGCCGTCACAGTATTATATAAATAACTGTACGCCATTTGATAATCATAAGGGCTACCGTAGCCTCGCACTAATAGCTCGGTCCATTGTATTTTCGCCGGTAGAAAACCTAATTTAGCCGATTGCTCAAATAACGGCAAAGCACGTTCAATATCTTGCTGCACAAATTTCCCTTGTACATAGTAACGACCCAGTTGTTCCAATGCCCGAGGTAGACCCTGTCTGGCGGCTTCACGCATATAATAAACACCGAGTTCGGCATTTTTATCAACACACACTCCCCAAGCTAACATGTCACCCCATAAAAATTGATACGTCGGTAGTCTCACTAATTCAGCACGCGCTTTAATATCAGCAACAAGTTGACAGTCATCTGCTCGCACCCGTTTAAGATGAGTATTTTCCGCAATGAGCTGATTAAGTTCATCATCACTATATAACTCAATCGCACTGGGATATTCGCTGAATGCAGATGCTGTTTTACCTGCTTTTTCCGCCGCAACAGCACGTTCGCCGCTGTCGGTAATACGTTGCTCTTTTTCACCAACAGGTTTGCTGAACACAACGGGCTTGGTACTTGTTTCTGCAAATACTGGCATTGCAGTAGCCAAAGACACACTCGTCGCTATGACTAATAATGCCGTTTTCACATAATGACCAATTGTCGTTAACCGAGCTGTCGGTGTTATAAGCATATCAATCAACCTAAAAGAAAATTTTCAGCGATAATAACTACTGTGGTAATAGTTATATCGACCGACGTGTCGTTTTCTTAAATAAAAAAGCCCAAGTTAAAAATAACTTGGGCTTCAATTGTCATCATCTTTAACCTAACAGGCTAAGTGTAATGATTAACCAGCAACGAATTCTTCACCTAATGTGATGTTCGCTTTTAGTTCTTCTAACATCGCATCGCGTGCGTTCGCTTCAAATTCGCTTAAGTCACCGTATGCTAATACTTCTTCAACGCCGTTTTTACCTAGTAGTACAGGTTGTGCGAAGAATGTTGCGTGCTCAGAACCACCGTCAACATAAGTACATTCAACGATACCTTTTTCGCCTTGTAATGCGCGAACAAGAGAAAGACCGAAACGCGCAGCTGCTTGACCCATAGAAAGTGTCGCAGAACCGCCACCCGCTTTAGCTTCAACAACTTCAGTACCAGCGTTTTGAATACGTGCTGTTAATGCCACAACTTCTTCAGCAGTAAATTCAACGCCTTTAACTTGAGAAAGTAGCGGCAGAATTGTTACACCTGAATGACCACCGATAACCGGTACTTCAACGTCAGCAAGTGAAATGCCTTTAAGCGCACTAACGAAAGTTTCAGAACGGATAACATCCAGTGTCGTAATACCGAATAGTTTACGCTTATCGTAAACACCCGCTTGCTTAAGTACTTCAGCAGCGATTGGCACAGTCGTGTTCACTGGGTTAGTAATAATACCGATACATGCGTTTGGACATACTTCAGCACATTTAGCTGCTAAGTTTTTGATAATGCCAGCATTGATATTGAATAGATCTGAACGGTCCATGCCTGGCTTACGAGCAACACCCGCAGAGATAAGTACCACGTCAGCACCAACAAGTGCTTCAGTAGGATCTGTACCAGCAAAACCAGCAATAGTAACGTCTGTAGGGATATGGCTTAAATCAACAGCAACACCTGGAGTTACTGGTGCGATATCATAAAGTGATAAATCAGAACCAGCAGGTAGTTGAGTTTTCAAAAGTAGGGCTAAAGCTTGACCGATACCACCAGCAGCACCTAATACAGCAACTTTCATAGACGTCTCCATTATCTTAATTGTTTATGTAGAATACAATATTCACACATTCCTTTAATCACTGCTACCTTACTGCAACATTGACTAAAAAACAATTAACAACACGAATATGCACGGTAAATAAATGAATGACGCATGGGTTTTAAGAGTTTCGCTTTCTATCTATTAGCGATTCACTTTCAGGTGAAATAATACAATTTACTCACTGATATCGGTATCAATAACGATATCAGTGAGTAAGTAACGCAGAAGTTAAGATTGGAACGCGAGCGCTTTTTTCTCTAACTGTTTAAAGATCAATACCAAGATACCATTCATGCCTAAGTA
This sequence comes from Moritella sp. JT01, assembly GCF_001574435.1. GTDB lineage: Bacteria > Pseudomonadota > Gammaproteobacteria > Enterobacterales > Moritellaceae > Moritella. The sequence goes on along the minus strand of NZ_LOCN01000013.1, from coordinate 7,876 downwards.
GATAATACCCGCAGCAGAAAAGGCCATTAATGCATCATAGGTTTGACCATTGATTTGATTGGCATAACCCATCACATCCATAATCGTGATCGAGCTGGCTAATGATGTACCTTTGAGTACCAAGATCACTTCATTAGAATAAGACGGTAATACACGGCGTATCGCATGGGGCACAATAACCGCCAGGGTTTGCCAACGGTTCATACCCAGCGCATTACAGGCATCCCATTCGCCACGTGGTACCGATTCAATCGCGCCTTTAAAAAGTAGCGATGAATACGCTGCCGTATTAAACGATAACGCAATGATGGCGCAAACCTTAGCCTGGCGCAGGTAATCCCATAAGAAGCTGTCTTTGATCCACTCAAACTGGGACGGCCCACTGTATACCAAGAAAATTTGGATCAATAACGGGGTACCGGTAAAGACCAAAATAATAGCCCGAGCTAATAAGTTTAGCCCCGGGATCTTATTGATCATCGCCAACGTTAACAACACCGCAATCATAGACCCAAACAATAAGCTGAAAAAGGTAATTTCAAGGGTGGTACTCAAGCCATTAAATAATAACCAGAAGTGATCTAAGGTCATTTTGCAACTCCAACATCAAAACGGTTAATGTAACGATCAAGGTGCTTTAACATCCACTGACTAATCAGGGTGATAATCAGGTAAATAGTCGCGGCGGCAACTAAGAAGGTAAATGGTTTGTAAGTGCTACCTGATAATAAGTCGGCTTGCTTCATCAGGTCCGTTACCCCAATCAAAGATACTAACGCAGTATCTTTTAGCAGTACCATCCACTGATTGCCTAAACCCGGCAGTGCTAAACGCCATGCTTGCGGTAAGGTAATACGCAGGAAACAACGCACTGGCCCCATACCAAGTGCTTGCGCGCCTTGTTGCTGGCCTTTTGGTACCGATTGAATTGCCGCACGTAACGTTTGCGAAGCATAAGAAGCAAAGATAAGCGACAGTGCCACCACACCACTCCAAAACGGACTGATATCATAAAATTCATCGGTTAATAGAAATAGGATATGCGTACCACCGAAGAAAATGAAAAATACGATCAATATCTCAGGTAAACCACGTAATACAGTAACAAATAAGCTAATCGGCTTGGCAATAAGTGGGTTCTTTTGCATTTCTGCAACACAAAATAAAATAGCGAGAACCAAGCCAACCAACAATGATGTTAGCGCGAGGCCAAGGGTGATTTTTGTTGCATCCAATAATAATTGAAGCTGCAAAAGATCCATAAAAACTCCGGACGTAAAAACAAAAAGTGCCCCTAAAAGGCACTTTAAAATAAATTATCTCGTTACCACAATAACGGGTCTATTATGCCCTGATATTGCAATGCAACTCAGGTCGAGATTAAACACTGTTATCTATTATTTAGCAAAGTATGTTGCGTAAATCTTATCGTAGGTGCCGTTCGCTTTAATCGTTTGTAAACCTTTGTTCAATTTAGCTAATAATTCAGTATTACCTTTACGTACTGCAATAGCAAAACCAGCACCAAAGTATTTCGCATCAGTCACGGCTTTACCGACTGTTTCGTAGTTACCACCGCTGTGCTTAGTTAACCAATCGTGCGCCACTGCAGAGTCTGCAAATACACCATTGATACGACCATTTTTAAGGTCTAAAAACGCTTTTTGGTATGATGGGAAGTTAAGTAGCAATACTTTTTCATCTGCGTAAGTATCTATCATGTAAGCTTGGTGTGATGTACCATTTTGTACACCCACAGCTTTACCTGCTAAATCAGCAACAATATTGTATTTGCCTTTTTCAGCCACTAGTACCGCTGAATTCTCATAATAGACATCAGAAAAATCAACTTGTTTTTGACGTGCTGGCGTTACGTCCATTGCTGCAATTGCCGCATCATAACGACGGAACTTTAGGCTTGGGATCAAACTATCAAATGACTGGTTAGCAAAACTACACTCAGCTTTTAATTCAGTACAAACTGCGCGGGCGATATCAATATCAAAACCTTGGAATTCGTTGTTTTCATCCATCATTTCAAATGGAGGATACGTCGCTTCAGTGACAAATTTTATTTGTTCTGCCGCTGTTACTTGTGCTGCAGCTGAAGTTAGAATTAATGCTGTAAGTAATTTTTTCATTTGGTACGACCTTATTCCTAATGTTTAAAATAATTTGTAAACTAATGCTTTAAGTAATTTGTAAACTGTGGCGTTTGTGGTTTCTGGAAGTGCTCAGCACCACCAAATTCAACAATTTCACCGTTTTCAAGATAACAAACCTGACTAGCGACTTTACGTGCGAAGTCCACTTCGTGCGTAACAACAACTTGCGTAATACCTGTGATGGCTAATGATTTAATGATTTCAGCCACTTGATTAGTTACCTCTGGATCTAACGCCGCAGTCGGTTCATCAAATAACAATACTTCTGGTTTCATCATTAAAGCACGTGCAATCGCGACACGTTGCTGTTGACCACCTGATAAGGCTAATGGAAATACATCGGCTTTATCCGTTAGTTGTAATTGCTCAAGGATCTTCATGGCCTCTTCACGAGCGTGTTGTTTTGTTTGTTTTAAAATATTAACGGGTGCTTCAATTAAGTTATCCATCACAGACATATGCGGCCATAGGTTGTATTGTTGAAATACCATGCCTACTTTCTGTCTTAGCATCTGGCTACGTTTAGCTAATGTTTTATCATTAAGTGTGCCAGAAAAATCAAATGTTTCACCGGCAATACTGATAGAGCCATTATCTGGCGTATCAAGTAAATTAAGTACGCGCAATAGAGAGCTCTTACCGGCACCACTTGGACCAAGTAGCACTAAGGTCTCGCCTTTCGCACATTTAAGGTCGATGTTTTGTAATACATCAAGTTGACCCCAAGATTTACAGATGTTTTTTAGTTCGATGCTCATAATGGTAACTGAATATAATTGCACTAGATACGAATATAATAACCGAATAAACTTCAAGATCAACATAAATATTCACTTTTATTCGGTTTTTATGCATACTAGCCACATTAACCAAATAAACTAGATAAAATATAGCCTGCTGGTATCATATGCATAATTATTCAGTTCATCGCTTCATTGCATTAATAACTTAGTAGCGAACTTTATAAATGAACGATAAAATTAGTGACGGTATCATTATATAACCACATTGATTTTAAGATTAGCAATCTTGAATTATAGATGAATCAACTGACATGGTAACAAGTATGAGTGAAAAACAAGATCAGTTAGTAAAAGCATTTAAAGGATTATTAAAAGAAGAGCACCTGGGTTCACAAGGTGACATTGTAGATGCGCTTAAAGAACAAGGGTTTGACAGCGTAAATCAATCGAAAGTATCAAGAATGCTGAGCAAATTTGGTGCTGTACGCACACGCAATGCCAAAGATGAAATGGTTTATTGCCTACCTGCTGAGTTAGGTGTGCCAACGATTAGCAGCCAATTAAAAAGCTTAGTATTAGATATTACCCATAATGAATGTCTGATTGTGATCCAAACTAGCCCAGGCTCGGCACAATTGATCGCACGTTTATTAGATTCATTAGGACGTACCGAAGGTATTTTGGGGACAATTGCAGGCGATGATACTATTTTCATCACCCCGACTAGCACCACGATTATTGCAGAAGTAGATAGTGCAGTAAAAGAGTTGTTTGAATATCTGTAATCAGCGTATTAATGTTTGGCGCAGCGACGATTCGCACGCCAAAAATTACTATCATTAATCAGTTAATCAGTTAATCAGTTAATCGCGATCAAATAACACCAGATCATGATTTTCAACGGTTACATTCACCACATCACCGATGACCATTGGCTGCTGCATTGATACCGATAACGCCATGTTGTTATCTATTAAAGTGATAGTACAATGTGTGGTCATCCCTAAGAACTGTTGTTGACTGATCGCTGCCATCCCCCGCTCTACGAGCGCTAATTTTAACTGCTGAGGTCGAAGAGCTAACAGTTTTTGTTCACCAACAGCCACGCTTAACTTGTGCTGACTGCGAATAACACCTAATGCTGTTTGTACACTATAGTCATCAACGACCACTGCATCTAAATAATTAACCTTGCCTAAGAAGTCTGCAACAAAGCGTGTCGCAGGTTGGTTATATAGCTCGCTTGGTGTCCCTAACTGCTCAATCTTACCTTGATGGAAAACAGCTAAACGGTCGGCAAAAGCAAACGCTTCTTCTTTACTGTGGGTAACAAAGATAGCGCTCATGTTGTGCGATTTAAGTAAACCGCGCATCTCTTCAATCAAGTGATGACGAACCTGACTATCAATATTAGAAAAAGGTTCATCCAGTAATAACAACTCTGGCGAACTTGCCAACGCCCGCGCAATCGCAACACGTTGCTGTTGACCACCCGATAACTGATGCGGATAACGGTCAGCGAATTCGGTCAGATTAACAAGCTTAAGCACATAATCCAGTTTCTCTTTTTGTTTAGTTTTACTTTGTTTATGCAAACTAAACACGACATTGTCAGTCACTGTTAAATGTGGAAATAACGCATAATCCTGAAAGATCATACCGACATTACGTTTTTCTGGTGCCAGATTAAATTCACCATTATCAACGATATTACCGTTAATTTCGATGCTACCTTGCGTGGGTGGTAATAACCCTGCGATCAATTTTAACGTTGTCGTTTTACCACAACCACTTGGGCCTAATAAACACAGAATTTCGTTTTTACCTAAATTCAGATCAAGCCCCGTTAAAATATCGACGCCTGCATAACTACAATGCAGATCAGAAATACGTAAAGCAGATGAAGAAGATGTCATCAGTGCTGTTGCTCCAAAGAACGGTTCAAGAAAATAAGCGGGATTAATCCAACTAACACAATCACAATGGCCGCTAATGCAGCCTGCTCTAACATTTCATCAGAAGCAAACTGAAACACGTAAGTCGCTAGCGTTTCATAGTTAAATGGACGTAATAGCAACGCGGTTGGTAATTCCTTCATAGATTCAATAAATACTAACAGGAATGCAGCCAAAACCCCTTTCCGGATCAAGGGAATATGCACTTTTCGGATCATACTGTGCGGGCTATGCCCTAAGGTTCGCGTGACCATATCTAATGACGGCGATATTTTATCAATACTACTTTCAATAGAGCCAACCGCAATCGCCGAAAAACGGATAAGATAAGCAAAAACAAGTGCAAAACTCGTACCGGTAAAGACCAGTCCCGGCGTCCAATCCCATAATAATTCAGTTAAATCATTTAATAAGAAGTCTGCCGACGTCAGCGGAATAATAATACCAATAGCCAATACCGTACCGGGTAATGCATAACCCATGGTGCTGATACGTGCAGGAATAGTCGCATATTTAGAACCGACTAAACGACGGTATAAACCCAATAATATCGCACAAAGAACCGCTAAGCCGGCCACCACAACCGCAAGAATTAAGCTGTTTGCACTGTATTGGAAGAACTCCTCGGTCCAAGATTCAGCAAAATAATGCCATGCATAATTCACTAATACCGCAAACGGCAATAAGAAACCAGCAAACACTAATAACCAACACCAAACCATCGCCAGCAACTTGGCACAGCCCGTTAACTGATAACGCACCTCTTGCTCATGTAACATGCTTTTTTGAAATACTTGTTGCTTACGGCGTGCAAAGCGCTCTAAACCGACAAACAATAAGATCACCGATAACGTCATTACCGATAACTGCGCCGCTGCCGTTAAACTACCGTGACCAATCCAAGTATCATACACCGCTGTCGTTAACGTATTTACCGCGAAATAATTCACCGTCGCAAAATCGGCGACAGTCTCCATCGCGATAAGCGATAAACCGACAGCAATTGCAGGACGCGCAAGGGGTAATGACACTCGAATGCAGCTCGACAATGCCGAACTGCCAAGTACACGACTGGCTTGAATAAGACTGGTTGATTGTTCCAGAAATGAAGTACGAGCTAATAAATAAAGATAAGGATATAACACCAGCGCTAACACAGTCGCAGCACCCGGTATTGTTCGGATATCAAAGAACCAATAATCACTGGCACTCTGCCAGCCAAACAGTCCGCGTAAGGCAATTTGTACCGGCCCAGCATAATCAAACATGTCAGTATAAATATAGGCAACAATATAAGCGGGCATAGCCATTGGTAGCATCAATGCCCATTGTAAACTTTTACGTCCTGGAAAATTACACATAGCAATAAGCCAAGCGGCAGGTAATGCGATGATGCTACTGATTAAACAAACAAGGAAAACAAGTGCGAGGGTATTTTGAACATAGTCGAGAAGTACAGTATCAATAAGGTGTTGAAAAACATCTGCACTGGGGCCAATTGCCTGATAAAACAACGCGGCAATAGGTAGCGCTAACATGATCGCAATAAACCAACTACTAGAATGCCAAGAAAAGGCTAACTTATGATTCATGAACGGAAAAATAACTCCTGTTTAGATACGCGAAAAGGCTGGTCAGTTACGAAGTAACTATACCAACCTTTAAATCAGTCTGTTAACAACTAAATCAGTCGTAACATTCACTGTTAACCCAATGTATTATAGGGCTATACGCTATTCTACAAGTCGAATTTAACTTCATCAAGTAGTCTTAGTGCAGCTTTACGATGTTTTGCAATCTCTGCTACAGGCATGTAGTCAGCATTGAACTCACCCCAAGATGAAACTAGCTCAGATGCTTTGATACCCGCTTTAACTGGGTATTCCATGTTAACTTCAGCATACATTTGTTGTGCTTTCGCGCCGGACAGGTATTCCATCAGTTTAACTGCGTTACCTTTGTTCGGTGCGTATTTCGCTAATACCATACCAGAAACGTTTACATGCGCGCCGTGGTTTTCTTGATTAGGGAAGTTAATGTTAACAGATTCAGCCCAAGCAACTTGTTTTGGATCTTTTAACATTTTGCCTAGGTAGTAGCTATTACCAAGCGCAACAGTACAAACGCCTTCTTTAATCGCTTTAACTTGCGCACGATCGTTACCTTGTGGTTTACGTGCTAAGTTAGCTTTAACACCTTCTAACCATACTTTTGCTTCAGCTTCACCGTGATGCGAGATCATTGATGAGATAAGTGCTACGTTGTATGGGTGTTTACCTGAACGCGTACAGATTTGACCTTTATATTTAGGGTCTGCAAGTTCTTCATAAGTGATGTTAGCAACGTCGCCATAAACTTCACGTGAAGTATAGATATTACGTACACGTGTTGTTAGTGCAAACCATTCGCCATCTGGGTCACGGTATTGCGCTGGAATGTTATCTTCTAATACATCGCTTGATACAGGCTGAGTAACGCCGCTATCAACAGCTTCAACTAAACGGCTGATATCAGTTGTTAATAATAGATCGGCTTTTGATAAACGACCTTCACGTTTCATTCTATCTGCAAGTCCTTTCTTCGCAAATACAATGTTCACCTTTACACCAGTATCTTTCGTGTATTGTTCAAGGATCGGATTAAGCAAATTCGCTTGGCGATTTGAATAAATATTAACTTCTTCACTAGCAAAAGCAGTAGCGCTCATTAGTGACGTTGTTAATGCCAAAGCAGATAAACCAAATATTCCCTTTTTCATCCTTACCTCTAAATACGAATTGTTTACATTATGGAATGGAGTCTATAAGAATCACGCAGCTAGTACAAGTCTAAATGATAACAATTATCACAAAGATTTAATCTAGTTCACACAGGTCGTCACATTTAAGGTATATAAGAAAACGAGGTTGAAGCTCCCCCACCTCGCTTCGCGCCCGACAAGTCGGGGAAGGAAGGGGGATTCTTGTCGTCAACGGCTTAAGCATTGCAATATTAAATTGCGTTAGTCTTCCAA
>NZ_LOCN01000012.1 GCF_001574435.1 Moritella sp. JT01 | reverse complement strand
CAAGAATCCCCTTCCTTCCCCGACTTGTCGGGCGCGAAGCGAGGTGGGGGAGCTTCAAGTATGCGAATGGATTTGGTGTTGCTAAAGATGAGCAGAAAGCATTAGAGCTTTATAAGAAATCAAACACAGCCTGGTCTAAGAAAAAGCTCCTAGAGTTAAAAGCACGGTTAGATTAAAAATGCGGCTATATTTTGATAATAAAGTTTCAATTTCTAACTTGTTTCTGTCCAACTACAGCTTAGTGTTCTAACGCTAAGCCGTGTGAAATCTAGCGAACTAACGATCATTTCAAAAAAGGAGTTTAATCTCAACAAACTATGATGAAATAAACAAACGCTTACAAAGTAACCATTTTCTTTACCATTATTTTTTGTTTTAATCTTTCTAATAACTTTGTTAATGAATGAGATTTAATATGAAAAAAATAACAACTGTAGCCTTACTTGCCACTGCTCTTTCTGGGTGCGGATCAGGTTCAACTCCAACAGATCCAGTTAAACCGCCAACAACTCCAGTTAACCCGCCAACAGCTCCAGTTAATCCGCCAACAGCTCCAGTTAATCCGCCAACAGCTCCAGTTAATCCGCCAACAGCTCCAGTTAACCCGAAGGCTGATTACGTATTTTCATCGGATAAGCTTGATAAATTGAAGCTGGAGCGACAAGAGATCCAAAAAAATGCAATGACGCTCACTTATAATGGGGTGCGGTATGATAAAATTGAGTTTGCTGAAGAAATTAGTGATTCTGAAAAATTAATTAGGCTTACGGATAATTCAGGTTCAAAAAATGTTGACCTTTATCTTCCTGATGCTGAGGATAATGAGAATTGTATTATTTACGCCGAAAGCAAGATTCTGGGTAAGTTTAATTGTGATGCTAATATACGCTCCATTTCTAATGACACCACATTAATTAATACGACGACGATTAATAAAAATCTCTCCGTCAGCCTTGAATATAATAATGAAATGTCGGAATACGTTACCGCTCTTGGTAATACTATTTTAACAGAATCCAAAAATGGCAACAAAGTAACGATCACCACTTCCTTTGCTTTTAGCGATTTTTATCGTGATTTTATCCCTGGTGTTGAAACTGTTTCGACTCTTGGTGCGTCAACCTATTTCCAGCTTTCTGATATCGTGACTTCAAATCTAGGCAGTAAAATGACCTTGAAGTTTAACAACCATATCGGCGGCAGTGCTGATGATGATATCAACATGTACACCGGACTTATGATCAATAGCAACAAGATGACGACGATCGTAACCTCAACTGGCTCAGTTTTCTCTGGAGGCACGGATCTGTTCGCAGCCGGTAACCCACGAATTTTGCAACGTTCAGATACCAATAAAACCATTGAGCTTAATAAGCAAGTGGGTGTGCATAGTTGGGCGCAGGGCGATAAAACAGCCAAAGAATTCCCGTACACCAACGAAAGTCATCGTAAGCAAGCGACCTATTTTAATAAGGTGATGGGAAATAAAGGGGTTGATTTTTATATCTTTACTTTAGACTCGGCTCCTGCTAATGGTGCGCACTGGATAACTAAAGCAGACTCTGATAAATATGACTTTATCACTCGTATTGAGTAAGTCTTAATAGTGTAAATCTTTGGCTTTACAGCTCCTAAAAGGTTGATAGTTTCTTGGTCATTATCCAGGGCGAACGCGTCAATCACCCGCCCCTAAAGGGGGCGGGGCTTGGATTGGAACACATTTCAACACCTGATAATGTTGATTCTGCACCAATCCAAGACTTCCATCCTAAACATTGATGCATTTTACCTTCGGTATATCCTGCCATTTGGTTGTATATTGTGGTGTAAGCATTTTACGGCTAAACTACCGATAAATTCACTCCTCTTCGCCTACCGCGTTTTCGCAATTTTTTCACGTTTTGGACATAGCGATGGACACGCTGATATAGCTCAAGCCTTGCCAGTAAAGGATCTCGACGATCATTTAAAGATCGTTAATGTCAAAGTTGTGACACCTTTTGACACAAAGTGACAAACCCTTCTGATTTAATGAGGCGATAAATTGCAATTAACCCAAATCAGTTAAGTGATGTTCATTTCATGAAGTGTTTATCAAAATTTGTAGAACCAGAACAGTGAATTAATCTGCTTTTTAAGCTGACCAAAGTTGGCAGCAAGAACATTAAAATCACCTTGGTTAAGTACCTATCCAAAGGCTTAATACAAAATGATGCAGCCATGCTAAATGACGTGTCACAACAAAGATTAACCGTAAATTAAAGCGGTTGAATAGCTGACCGATTTTACATTAGGTTCTATCAAGGTTCTGCCTCGATAGGGTGATTTTATACAGTGTTATTTGTATTTTGGTGAACGGAGTCTCGATTTGCCAAAAGGCAGTCAGGTTTATCTTGTAGTCTAAAATTAATATCAATATAATCAGTTGCATAGCTAGTCTTGTATATAACTTATAAGACTAAATAAATAATTTACAGGACGGCTCATTTTCCCATAAACATGTAATTAATAAATTTGAAGTATAATCTTATTTTTCAATTAATTAATCTACTTTTATTGAGGTGAATGAATTTGGGGAATCGAGAGTCCTGTTATAAAAATGTTATATGTGAGTTCATTATGAGTTGTAATATCACTGTTAGAGACGGTTCTCGAACTGATGCAAAGGCAATTCAGGCGATTGCATCTCCAATTATGAAGAGTTTCGGTCTTGAGCCTGATTTTGATGATCTTGATTATGAACTTGGACACTTTGGAGAAAATTACCCTGGCTCAATTGTACAGTTGGTAGCCTGTTTAAATGATGCCGTTATAGGCTCTGTTATTTTGAAAGCTCATAAAGAAAATGTAGCAAAACTTACTGGTTTCTATATTTCAGAAAAACAGCAAGGTAAAGGTATTGGTAAAAAATTACTAAATGTCGCAATTCAACGTGCAAAGCTATTAGGACATGAGTCAATTTATCTAGAAACATGGGATAAAATGGAATCCGCTACGAACTTGTATCAAAAGTTGGGCTGGGAAAAGACTATAGATCCTGATCCTAAAAGTGGAGCTGAACGGGCTTATATTCTTAATTTAAAATCATAGGCTCACATATAAAAATGCATTTAAACAAAACTAAAACAGTGGGTTACGTTTCGCTTCGCGCCACATTTTAACTCACTATTTTAGTCCGCTTAATGCGGCGTTATACCTCACAGTTAAAAAGGAACTTTCGATGTTTAAGCTGGAAACTAGCCGTCTGATTCTTCGAGATATGATGCTCAGCGATGAAAGTAAATTTGTAGCTATGTCTCAAGATGCAAAGTTTCAGCGTTTTTATGATGAAAGTGACTGTGAACCAAATAAATATCGAGAACTCACCCAATTGTTTGTTGCACAAGCTAATGAGCTTCCCCGTCAATCCTATCAATTGGCTGTCGAAAGCAAAGAGACAGGTATGTTTATTGGCACCGTTTGTTTACGATTAGAGGTAAATAAAGAAGCTTCTATGGGGTGTGCCTTTTCTAGAGAATCACAGGGAACTAAGCTTAGTTTTGAAGCAGCCCAAGCCCTAGCAAATTTTGGTTTTTTCGAATTAGGTGTACGTCGTATTTACGCAGAAACTATCAGCAAAAACTTCCCTGCTATAAAGTTATGTAAGTCACTAGGAATGAGACAAGAAGCTTACTTTAAAGAGCATCGCTTCTTCAAAGGTAAGTGGTGGGATACGACAACTTTAGCTGTTCTTCGTACTGAATGGGTCAAGGAATAACAAGCAATTCAAGTGGGATTTTTAACAGTTTCTGGTTCCGCTTCGCTACACAATTTTAGAAAACTATTAAAAGCCCCCTTAATTGGGCATTAGGTGACACGGAAAGTTAGGAGTTAATTTGAACATCATCATTACTAATATAAAATGGATCATGGTTATTGCAGGTCTACTTACTTGTTCTATGATTTATGCGGTTTTCGCACCTCAAGCAGCTTTAATAAGTATGTTTGGTGAAGCTCTTACCGAACCATTAGCTCAGGTTGTAGTTAGAAGTTGGGGTTTTCTCATTTTCTTAATGGGTGTGTTATTAATTTATGGAGCATATAAACCTATTTATCGGAACTTATGCTTAATTATCGTAAGCCTGAGTAAAATAGCGTTCATTTCAATGATCTTTATCTTTGGCACTCAGTATATTGAAAAGTCAGCAGTAACATTAATATTAGATTCAATTTTAATTACACTGTTCGCCTTCTATTTAATTAAAGCGAAAAGTGTTACCTAACAAGCGCTTAATCGGGTGTTAGTTCTCAGCAGCACATCTTAATAAAAAAGAGGGATTTATGTTTACAGGAATAGTCCAATCAATAGCTAAAATTGTTGACGTAATCGATAAAAATGGTATCAGAACATTTGTTATCGATTTTAATGAAGGATTTTGCACGAATTTGGAAGTTGGAGCTAGTGTTGCTGTCGATGGGGTATGCTTGACTGTCACTGAGTTAGTTTCTGATGTTAGGGTCAAGTTTGACGTAATATTGCAAAGTTTGCTGATTACGACGTTAAGCCAATATGAAAATAGTACTTTCGTTAATGTTGAGCGAGCCGCTAAAGATGGAGCCGAAATCGGTGGTCACCCTTTATCAGGTCATGTTGATTTTAACTCGGCAGTTGTCAAGATTACGCAGATTGAAGACAATTATTGTATTCGTTTAGCGTTATCGGAAGAGTGGAAGCGCTATGTTTTTCCTAAAGGTTATATTGCATTAAATGGTGCAAGTCTGACAGTTTCTCAAGTTAATAAACAAGAAGGGTGGTTCGAGGTTTGGCTAATACCGGAAACTCGCAGAATGACGGTGTTTGAGGCTAAAAACGTCGGAGATCATATTAACGTTGAAATAGAGCGTGGTACTCAAGTTGTGGTGGATACTGTGCGTGATACGCTTCATGAAAGCTTGGGGCCTTTACTTCCACTATTCGAAAGGCTGTTACTAGAGCAGGGTGTTGATATTAATGCACTGGGTCATAATGCCAAGTCTCTAATTGACCGTTAGGTGAATATGCAATTAATTCAACCGTTAGATAATCATATAATAGAAATGATGAAATGGTTTTCCTGTGAAGGTGAGCTTACCGATTGGTCTGGTCCAAATTTCAGGTATCCATATAATTTATCTTCGTTTACTGATGATCTAAACATACGTAAGCTAAATTCATTCTCTCTTGTATCTAGTGATTCTGAATTTTTAGCTTTTGGTCAATATTACCAACGGCTAGGTAAATGTCATCTGGGTAGGTTAATTGTTAATCCACAGTTTCGAGGTAAGGGATTAGTATCAAAACTTATACAGCAGCTTTGTGAGTTAGGTATAAAAGAATTCGAAGTGGAGGAGTGCTCGTTATTTGTCTTAGGGCATAACAAAAACGCGATAAGAGCTTATGAAAAATTTGGTTTCTCGTTTGCTAATTATCCCGAAAAAATACCGTTAGATAATTGTTTTTATATGGTTAAATTGTAAAACGCACCTAACAAATAAGAACTTGAAACGTAAAAAATACAGTTGGTTATTTTCACTCCGTTCAATATTTTAGCCAACTACATTTTTCCGCTTAAGTTAAGCGTTGGTAAATCTAATTCCCGAGGTAGTATGAAATTACTCATTGCAGGTTCAAATGGATATGTTGGAAGTCATGTAAGAGATCTATTCAAAGCTAAAGGTTTTGATGTTTATGTCTATAGCCGAGATGGTACTAGCGATAAATGTGATAATAGAAATATTTCAAGTGAAAATACTGAAATGCACGGGAGTTTTGATGTGGTAATTAATTGTGCCCGTGCACATTGGAAAAGATACACGCCTGAAGAGATTAGCCGGATTGAGAGAAATTTACTTTCAAATTTAAATCTTTTTGCGTCAGAAACTGCAAAAAAAATACATACGTCAGGTGTTTGGCTATTTGGTAATGCAAATGAAAAAGAGCTAAATGATTTCACCTTACGTCCTTTTGAGATGGTCAAAAATGACGAAAAAACCATACATGATTCTTTATCTTTAAATTGGAATGTTGTTTATTGCCCGAGCATTATTTATGGTGGTAATTCGTGCCAAATGCGTCGCATTATTGAAGGTTGGAAAAATTCATCTGTTACAGTTGCAATTCCTAGTACCGGTTATAATCAGTATGTTCATGTATTCGATGTGGCAGATTTTTATTATGCATTAGTGTCCCAAAATAATATTCATCCACGTCAACACATCATTGCAGAAAGAAAAGGCTATACACCCGAGGAGTTTGCAGATCTACTTTATAAGCATTCAATTATTGAACGTGTTTGCAAAACAAATTGGGACGATTTTGAAATACATCATGGCTCTGATGCTATAGATATTGAAAAACTTAATCTTAATTTACCAATTAGTCCATATTTCACAGAAAAATACACAATAACCGAGTACTTCGAGCAATACACATAATAAGAACTTTAAACGGAACATTGTAGTTCCCCCCCGCTTTAGTGGCTATGGATCCAATTTTAACTCAAGGAATATATAGAATGCACATAGGGATGATTGGCGGAATTGGTCCGGCAGCAACAGAGTTCTACTATCACAATCTGGTTAAGTCATATAAGTCAGCGAATGAGTTACTGGAGCTGACTATTGTCCATGCTGAAGCTAGTGATCTTATAGGCAATATTGTTTCAGATTCACCAGATAAACAAGCCGAGATATTTTTTAAACTGGCACTACGCCTACAGGCAGCAGGTGCTGAGGTCATAGCATTATCATCTATCGCTGGTCACTTTTGTATTCCTGAATTTGAAAGAATTTCCCCATTGCCCATAATCAATGTAATTTCAGCGCTTGAGTCTGAGCTTGCCAGAAGGAAGTTGCAACGGGTTGGGATACTTGGACATCGAATTTCAATGGAAACAAAATTATTTGGTGGAATTTCTTCAGCAGAAATTGTCGTGCCTTTAGGTCAAGAGTTTGATGTGGTCCATGATGAGTATATAAAAATGGCGACTACAGGAAAGGTCGATCCTCGTCAGCGAGAGTTGCTTTTCACTATAGGTAAAGGTTTGTGCGAAAAGCAGGGTGCAGAGGCTGTTATTTTAGCTGGAACTGACCTTTTTCTCGCCTTTGATGGACATGATAGTGGTTTCACAGTCATTGATAGCGCATTAGTTCATATAGATGCACTGCTTGGCATGTCTGTTCAAACCATAACTAACAAAGTAATGCACGCTACAAGCGCGTGATTACGGCGTTAGATGAGGAAGACAGGCTATGTATATTCGTTTTGCAGTTGGAGCCGAAAGCGAAGATCCAAGGGGAATGCATGGCCCTTTTACTGAAGTTGAGTATCTAAGAGAAGAGGGTTTACTCGCGCCATATGAGGAGGAGCTGGTTGTGGCAATATTTGAAAAATTTAATCATGAACTGCCTTGCCCTCCATGGTCATCAAGGAATTGGCCAGAAGATGCTATTTCATGGTTCAAAGTTACAGCACAAACTTTCGTATCTCAGATGTATAACTTGGTCACAATTTTGAAGGAACATGGAATACAAGTTCGGGTTTTAAAGTGTCAAAGATTATTCAAAGTGTTTTACGAAGACGAATTTCAGGTTGTTGCGCTAGACAAAAGGTTTTAAGCGTAATTTTCACCTAACAAGGGTATCAACGGCGACGTCTTTTTCGCTCCTTCGTCGCTTATTCTAACCAACAATTTTAAGCCATCCTGTTCAGTGATGGCTTAGTACAATCACGCTAATCCGTTTCTGCCCCTTTCCTTGTTAGAGCTTCTACTCATTCATATTTTTATGACAATTGGCCATAGATTTTCTTATGTGATGAATTGGAGTGATTTGTCATATCATAACTGCATACGCGAGCTAAATTAGAAGGCAAGCCTTGATTAGATATAATATAAAGCGCTTTTGTCTGAGTGGTGAAATGATGGTTAAGTAGTTAGTAACATTAATAAACTAGTGTAAATAATGGTACATGAAAATGCAGGTATAGTAGACTCCGCTAAACAATGGTTGAGGAAGTAGATATGATACTGACAGCGTTAATTGATAATACTCGATTAGATGATAGAACAGACCTTACGGTTGAAAGAGGCTTATCTTTTCATATAAAAACGATGGGGCAAGAAATTCTGTTTGATGCTGGTAGCAGTAAAGCTTTTTGTGATAATGCCATTTTATTAGGCATTAAGATGGAAGATGTTGATGCTGCAATTATTTCGCACCGTCATCATGATCACTGTAATGGCATCACTCATTTCCTCGACCGAAATTCTAAGGCTCAGGTCTATTTCCGGGAATGTAAAGAAACTGATTATAGTTTCAAAGCGTTTGGTTTTAAAAGTAATGTGGGTATTGATAAAGCATTATTAAACAAAGCCAGTGGTCGATTCAGTTTCATTAATAAAACTACTGAGATACGGCCAAATATTTTTATTATTACAAGTTTGAGTCGTAAGTATGAACAGCCAAAAGGTAATAAATATCTCTTTACTGACTCCGGTGATGGCTGTAAACCCGACACATTTGACCATGAGTTACTCTTAGTCATCAAAGAATATGATGGTCTTATAGTATTTACTGGTTGTGCTCATAGTGGGGTGCTCAATATGATTGAAACTGCTATTGAATTGTTCCCGAACACGAGAATTAAGGCTGTTGTCGGTGGATTTCATTTGGTCGGATTACCTTTATTTAATAGTATTGGCGGAACAAAAAAAGACATTGAGGCAATTGCTGAAACCATGCTCACTTATCCAATCGATAAGCTCTATACGGGCCATTGTACAGGTATGAAAGCTTATGAAATATTAAAAGGTGTACTTGGTGATGCCCTTGAGTACTTCCCAACAGGACGCAGCGTAATCATTTGATTTTAAATAGGCTTAAACTTCCCTATAAAATCTAATGAGTATTACCATCAGCTAGTACAATAACCCTAAGCCAGTCATGTCCAGCTATGGCTTAGGGCCATAACGCTAAGCCATGTGAACACCAAGCGACTTTGTCTACTTCCTTCGTTATTCAGTCCCATTACTGTCATGATTTTTAATAGCTTGCGACCAATTTCCCAAACACCACTGATAAATTCACTCCTCTTCGCCTACCGCGTTTTCGCAATTTTTTCACGTTTTGGACATAGCGATGGACACGCTACTATAGCTCAAGCCTTGCCAGTAAAGGATCGAGACGATCATTTAAAGATCGCTAATGTCAAAGTTGTGACACCATTTGACACAAAGTGACAAGCTTTAGGACTTAGACCTGAATTAAGGTTGATTTTGAGGGATTTAAAAAAATACGAATTAATTCTTGTTCAATGCAAATATTTATTGAAAAGTATACTAGACTGAGTAATATACTCACTAGTAGGTAGTTTTGTTGGGGGTTGTGAAAAATGTTAAAAACAAAAAATAGCCTGATAGAAGAAGAAAAATTAAGACGTTTACAGCCAAACAGCAATAGGATTACGATACTGTTAACCTTTTTTATCGTGCCCGTAATTGTTGTGGCTATTATTTATTTGAATGTGAGATCAGTTGATTCACCGAATCTTCTAATGCAGTCAAATTTAAGTTTTGATCAATCAGCTTTCACATTTGACAAAATGCACAACATTAAATAACAAGACAAAGATCTTAAAATTATATTTAGGCGATGAAACGGAGGGGTTATGGAAACCCAAAATCAAAATCAAAATCAAAATCAAAATCAAAATCAAAATCAAAATCAAAATCAAAATCAAAAGATAAAAGACAAAAAAGAAATATTAAGAAAAGATCTGGATAGAGATATGCACTGGGCCAACCTTCATTGCGGTGGCGGCAGTATCTCTGATAGAGACCGAGATGATATGTTAAAAATCATGGCTGCGATGAAAATGTTTAGATGTTCAAGCGCTAATTAACGATTAACGGACATTAGATGAACACTAGTCGTCACGCATACATCTATCAGGGATTTGATTTAAATATGTCAGACAAAACCGAATTAAAAAATGTAATTGATAATAGCTTGTTGCATCTGTACATGAGTGTGGCCAATAGCGGAAAATTCGTGACTGTACCAGCAAGAAACAAAATTATTACAACGTTTTTGACACCAAAATTAAAAGTAACAAAATATCGCTTAGTGAAGTCTGAGGTAAAAAAAATAATCCTCACTGCTAAATTAAAAAAAGGGAATTTGGAAGGGCTATTGGTCAAGATGAGTGAGGGTCTACATAAGGTGACCAAAAGGACTCAACTTCATAACCTTATTGCTTTGTTAGAACTTATTTCTGAAGAGCACCAGATTTATTCCAAGTTCACCAGTGGTGAGACGCTTGAATCTGATGTCATTTACGTCTTAAGTGGTGATATGGAAGTCACATTCACCTGTGATGGAGAACAGGCTACGCCTTTGCCCATGATTATAAAATCAAAACGAACTTTTTTGTTAATGGAGACGATCAATAACTTTGGGGGATTTACTGCAACCTTAGACTTCCATGATAAAAAATCTGGTTTTAGTCATTTTTTGTTGGGCGCGGACCTCCATAACACAACATGAACACTTCACTTTTTCTTTAATTAAAATATATTTATTATTAAGTAACAAATATATTATGGCTCTGGTTTTAAAAACTAACCCACGAGGTTGGAGGCTAGCACCTCGTGGGAGTCATTATGCCTAGTTTTCTACAAAGAATAAGGAAGTGTTGTGCAAGAAAAATTAGTTAAAATTCGGCCTGCGAAACCGAATGAATTAGAAATTATTCACTCCCTCATTACTAAAAATGATGAATGGACAACGTTTAATGGTCCTTATTTTCCTTATTCGCACCCATCACTACAGCAGTTTGAAAAAACATCCTTTCAAAGCTTATTAAGTGGGCTAGAGCTGCAGCTAGTTACTGTGGATGATGTTCCTGTTGGAACTGTGAATTGCTACTGGGAATGTGAAGATACTCGCTGGCTTGAAGCTGGTATTGTTATTTATGATCCCACGTTCTGGGGTAAGGGCATTGCCGCATTGGCCATTACTATCTGGGTTTCTCATTTGTTTCAGGCCAAAGAGATTGAGCGTGTTGGTATGACAACTTGGTCGGGTAACCCTCGCATGATGTCGTTAGCACTAAAATTAGGCTTTCAGCAAGAAGCTAGGTTACGTAAAGTTCGCTACTACCAAGGAAAATATTATGATTCAGTCAAATATGGTGTGTTGCGTTCGGAATGGCAAGAACATAATTAATGAGGTGTTTATTGATTTTATAACCCATAGCCTGCCAACCATTTTCCATATACGGCTGCTGCTGTGGTATAAAACGAAATGAAGAATCCCAAAAACACCGTAATAATGGTTTGATCCATTAACAATTCGCGCCGGTTCTTCAACACCTGCAAGTCATAATCAGCGTCGTTACCTTTCTGGTTCGCTAGCCGTTTAGCTTCCGCCTCCAGCTTAACCAATTTAAGGTTACCTCCTGCAGTTGCAATCGATGTCGCCATCTCAGCCGCAATACATTTACGCTCTCGATAGCTACCAGACAAATCTTCAATCGGTTTCGAAATAAAACTAAATGCCCATTTACTGATAAGCCACATGTCGATGGCTCCACGACCGTTTTTGCAGGGAAATAATATGGTGTTAAGTAAATTAGCACTAAAATGTAAATTATAATGTGTGGTTGCGTTGTTCGTATAAATTAAGGCTTTTATCACTATAAACAGGACTATATATGCTAGATTAGGTCTTGTTAGGATTGAATGTTTACTTCAATAGCGATATTGCGAAAAGGTAGGTAGTGATGGACTGGATAATATGTGTGCGAAGTTATATCAAAGTGGTCGAAGAGGGTAGCTTTAACGGTGCGGCTTATCAGCTTAATACCACGGGGTCTGCAATCAGTAAGCGGATAAACTGGTTAGAAGAGAAAGTAGGTGTGCAGTTACTTAAGCGAACCACGCGATCACTTGATCAAACTGAAGCTGGTCAGCTATTTTACCAGCGGTCACGATTACAACTTGATCAGTGGATGTCGCTGGTGGACGAAGCGCGCTCGATAAACCAAACGCCTACTGGGATATTAAAGATAGGTGCGACAACGGCGGTGGGCTCTAAATTCATCATCAAGTACTTAAATGACTTCTTACTCATGTATCCAAAAATTAAAATACAATTACTGACAACATCACCAGGGCAAATGCCCGAGACTTATGTGGATGTTTTTATTAGTCGTGATTTGGAGCAGTTAAACTCGCATAATTATAAAGCAATTGAACTGTTTAAAAACGACGCCAAATTTTTTGCCTCACCAGACTATATTGAAAAATACGGCAAGCCTGAAACCGTCCATGATCTTGAATCGCATAACATGCTAATTTGGGGCGAAAGGCCAATACGAGACGTGAAGCTATCGACCGGTAATCGCATTACTTTACGGGGGAATTTTGCCACCACCAACCCTGAGGCTCTGTTCT
The DNA here is from genome assembly GCF_001574435.1 of Moritella sp. JT01. Lineage (GTDB taxonomy): Bacteria > Pseudomonadota > Gammaproteobacteria > Enterobacterales > Moritellaceae > Moritella. The sequence goes on along the minus strand of NZ_LOCN01000012.1, from coordinate 33,022 downwards.
ATGGGGCTAAGTGCGGCATGGGTATTTTACTCGCTAGTCAAAAGATGCTTGAAGATTTAATTGAAGAGGGTGAATTGGTGCAAGTATTGCCTGATGTCACGGTCGATCATGGTGCAGTGTGTGCTTATTATCCAACGCTTGATTATGAGCATACCCGTACTCAGCTGTTTATTAAATATCTAAAAGAGCGAATACGAAGTCAAGAATTAAATTCGGTGGATCCTGCTATATTGCAGTGTTAAAAGTTGTATAAATATGTTTTCGTGTCCATATAGCTCCAAAGGTTAGGATTGTGCGATGTTTCATGCTACTAATGTCTCTTTTGTGGTATTAAGGAATATATACTTATGTCAGATAGTTCATCACGTTATTCATCTATTGCACTTGTTAAAGAAATTGAGTCACCAGAAAATCCTGGAGGACGAGAGAAACGTGTTGCATTGATACCGAGTGATGTAGGTCAACTTGTTAAATCTGGTATTAAAGTTTATGTTGAGTATGGTGCTGGCAACGGTGTCGGTTTTAGCGATGACGAATATTTAAAAAATAATGCCATTATGCAAACGGCAGAAGAAATTTATGTTAATAAATCACTGATCATTAAATTTAAAGGTCCTGCAATCGCCTCTGTAGAACAAATGAGTGAAGGCTGTACTTTATTCTGTATGGCGCATTTTAATTCTTACCCAGACCGCGCTAAATTGCTGCAAGATAGACGTATTAATGTGATTGCGATGGAAGATATATGTGAGTCACCGAAGTATGAAACCGATCATAAGATCCTTGCTCGCGTGGCGATGAATGCCGCATTAACCCCTTTTATTAACGATCAAACGATCGCGAACTTACAAGTCAGAGTTATCGGTTGGAGTGAACGATTACGTGGTGCTATAAAGCGTGCTGGTAATCGTGGGCCGCGTTCACTGCGGGTCATTCAACCCACGCTTGCATTTAACGAACTTGATGCTGTTGGTCCTAATGCGTTGTATTTCTATGACAGCCAGAGTTTTCACGATCAGCAAGACATATTGCTACAGCTACACAACGCGGGAACGCATCTGTTTGATCTGAGTGAGTTTGAACGTGAGCACGGACAACAAGCAATTTCAGCTTACCGAGGCAGTCATCCACCGGAAGAGTTTGGTTTACGTCGTATCCAGTGTTTACACGAAACGGGTCAAGCTGGTGCCAGATATGGGTTGTCGTTATTGAAAGAACATAAGCCGTCTGTAGATGTCGCTAATATTAAAGCGGTGATCCTTGGTTATGGTAATGTCGGGCAGGGTGCTTTGGATGAATTGCATCAACACGGTGTCAAACATATCCATGTATTAGGTCGCGCACAGACCGCAAAAGAGAGTATCGGTTATTGGTTGAAGGATGCCGATATCGTGATTAATGGTGCCGAACAGCCTGCCGCGCTTAGAGGCAAGAATTTTTTAATCAGTAACCAGCATGTGAAAGAATTAATACCTGAAAATTCGGTTGTTATCGATTTAGTGGGTGGCAGTGCGACCAACCGTAGTCCGGTAGAGCCTGTGATCAGCTGCAGCTTTTTAACGCAACCTTATTTTGTTCAAGACGGTGTGTTGATCTCATCTTTATGGGGCTGGCCAATGATGGGCATGATGCGTGAAACGGCGATACGCTACTCAGGGCAAATTACCGACGTACTGATTAGTCGTGAGAAATTGATTAATGGGCTTGATAAGTTAACGCCGGGAGTGAAACTCGCTTTGGTTTGTGGTCCTTTTTAGGCTACTTTTAGAGCCTCTTTAGGTTCTGTTTAGATCCAAGATTGTTAATATCCGTCCTGTTTGAGGACGGATATATTACCTAATTACCTAATTACCTAACTACTTAACTTCCTAACAATCACTTCCATAACGTTGCGTAATATAAGTCTCGAAGTTATCGCATAACTGGCCATCAGAAACGTTATTGTCAGCAATGGTCTCTGCACCATCAACAATACTAATTTTTGCGTTCAGCGCTGCTGGTTTCACTCTAATTCTGTTTTGCGCAGCTACTATTTTAGCCTGCTCTTGTTGCCAAGCCTGCTCACTGGTTTTATTACAGGTTTCAGCAAGGTAAGCGGCAGAGAAACCTTCGCCAGTTAAGCTACGTAAGGTTGCATCGTGACTAATGCTGTTACCCGGTTTCCAGTAATGCTCAGCCAGTAACGGACCAATTGCTGGATTATCGGTTAGGTAGCCAAATTTATCGATAAAGTAAGCGCGAGTTTGATACACAGCCATATGCGCAAGTAGGTAACCTTGGTAAGAACAAGCGGCTTCTTGCGATAGCAAATGCGGAACAGCGAGTAATGGTCGTGGACTTGCTGCTAGGCCAAGAATACGTTGCTCAGTATCACGGGCTAGCGTCGTTAAGTATTCAGGCGTTAACAAGTCTTCATCAGCGCTATACACTGCCCATTCAAAATAAGGTACCACTAAGATACTGCGTTCTTGATAAGCTTTAAACGGCTGTTTTGCTGCAATTAATGCTTTGATCACCTCGTCTGGTACAACTTCACCATCGGCGTTATAAGCATATTGTTTAAGCCAGTCACCGTCGTTTAACAAGCTATCGCAGAACATAGATTGGGTTTCTGCATACGCCATTGATGTTGGTGCAAACTCTTGTGAGAAACATGGAGAGTTTAATTTAATATTGGCAAAGTGAGCCGCATGGCCACCTTCATGGAACAAGGTATTGATGCCATCATAACCGCTGCCGATTTGGTCGGGTTTCGCGTTACTGGTGAAATTTATTTTACCGGCTTGCCATTGATCTTCTGCATAAAACGACGGAATAGGACCGTGGCAGAAACCATTTTGGTATTTACCCGGACGGTCTAATAAATCGAGGGTCATGTCGGCTTGTGAGTAATCTATATTTAGGCGACCGAATGATTCAATCCAACGACGTAATGATTTTGAGAACGGCACGTAAGGGTCAAGTTGACGTGCGGCATCACCAGCATACATAAAGCTAAAGTTATGGCCTTGAACTGCACTGTCGCCTTTAGTTTCTGCTAAATTTTGGATGCTGCTTTGGTTTTGTTCACGTGTACGTGATTCAAAGTCATCTAAAATAGTGAACAGTTGTTCTGGAGTCATCTGCTCGGTTTTATTGACTTTGTAATCAAAGAAATTACGGAAGCCTTGCTGACGAGCAAAGTCATTACGTTGTTTAACAAGGTCAATATAGCCGTTATTAAGCACCCATTGTTCAAGGTCTAATAACGCTTGGTGTGCTGATTGTCGAACACCTTCATTATTACTGGTGCGAATATTCGCGGCTAGCACGGTTAAAGATGCTTGCTGCTTATCCCCGTTTTCATCATTGCAATACATCAGGTAATCTTGGCGCTTGGTAAATAATGCCGATTCACTGCGAATGAGGGCGGCCATTTTATCTCTGCCTTCTGGGCTTTCAATTGCATTGGCATCAAAAAAGGCTAACCAACCTTTGAGCCCTTGTACCAGCTCATCATCTTCATCGGTTAGCTGTAATAGTACGTCAAGGTTACAGCGTGTTGCTTGAATGTGACTTGGGTCTGAGATAAATGCACTGAGTTTAGCTTCTGCAGCTGCAAAACCGTCATGGTCATCGCTGGTGCCCATGTAAGTTTGCCAAAATAGATCTTCTTTGCGGCGGTGTAATGCTAAATAATCATCATTGAGTTGATTAAAATAATCTTGTGGGTTCACAACGTCTCCTTGTTAAAACAGCGTATGACAGTGGCAGTACTACTGGTAACGGGTAATAGTGCGAAAGGCACTGGATGAATGTATACGCTAATTTACTATTTATTTAAAATGAAGCTTATTAAAAGCTATAGTCATTAAAATGAAAGGGAATACAGCCAAATATTAAAAAATTCTTGTTCCTTATAAGCAAAGTTAATACACTTTAGGTCTTCGCAAATAATATATATTATTAATAACACTTTTAGGACCACTATGTATACAGATGAAGACCTTAACAATGCGGTAGATAAAGGAATTTTTACTGCGTCGTCCGTTGACGAGTTTCGACATGACCAATTGTTATCCAAGCACGTGACAATTGCAGATGAAGAAAATATCCGTTTAATCGGTGGATTTAACGATATATTTATCGTGATTGCTTGCGCGCTCCTATTGTTTTCATCGCTGTGGGCAGTTAAATCGATAGATCCGCGCTTAGGTTTAGCTACTTTTGCCGCGTTATCGTGGGCGCTTGCGGAATTCTTTGTTCTGAAAAGAAAAATGGCGTTTCCCGCGATTATGTTATTACTCGCCTTTATTGGTGGTGTGTTTAAGTTATCAATGGAAGTATTTTCATCGCTTGATGAACAAGCTATTATTGCGGCGACTGGCGCATCGGTTATTGCCGCTTTTTGTCACTGGCGTCGTTTCAATGTGCCAATTACGATTGCAGCGGGTACTGCTGCAATGATCGGCTTCATCGTGTCTTCATTCATATCAACATTTACGACGGCTGAAACGATCAATGTATTAACGGATTGGATACTAGTAGTGATATTTGCCTGTGGTATTTTAACTTTCTTGTTTGCTATGTATTGGGACTCTTCTGATCGTGAACGTGTGACTAACCGTACTGATACTGCATTCTGGTTACATTTATTATCAGCACCTTTGATTATTCACCCGATATTTTTAAGTGTTGGTATTTTGAATGGCGATGAAAGTATCAGTAGTATCGCGATTATTATTACCTTGTACTTATTGATGTCACTTGTTTCTATTATTATCGACCGCCGTGCCTTTATGGTGTCATCACTGGTATATGTATTGTATGCATTATCAAGCTTAATGAGTATGTATGGCGACGTAGGTACTAATTTTGCTATTACTGGCATTGCGATTGGTGCGGCATTATTACTGTTATCAGCATTATGGCATCCTGTTCGTGGCATGATCGTAACGGTATTACCTAGCGCGGTGAAACAATTAGTACCTGATGCAAAGTAGCTTTTAGTTTAGTTTCGTTCAGTTTTAGCGATGACGGTGAGCTAAGTTAATGCTTTAACTCACCGTGCTATCGTTATCGTTATCGTTATCGGTAGCGGTAATTAAGGGCACAAAAACATACCCTAAATGTTCGTGGCAATACTCAATCTCACCTTGTGCATCTTTTTGTAATTCAAAAATACTGTTGTTAACGGGGATAATAAGCTTACCGTTAGGCGCGAGTTGATCGATTAATTCGTCAGGGATCTCATCAGTCGCCGCTGCGCTAACTAAAATGCGGTCGAAAGGCGCATGTGTCGCGAGACCGAGTCTGTTTTCTGTGATGAAAAATTCAATATTGTTCCCACCAAAACGCTGGCAATTTGTTTCACCAAACCGTTTTAAAACGGGGATGCGTTCAACAGCAAATACAGATCCTGTTGGTCCAACTAAATCAGCCAGTAGCGCGGTACTCCAACCCGATCCAGAACCCACATCCAAAATACGCTGACCCGTCTCTGGTGCTAACCATAACAGCATGTGTTTTACGGTCGTTGGTTGGCTGATAGTTTGCGCATGGCCTATAGAGAAGGGGGCATCATAGTCTGCCATATGTTGATTATCAGTGGGCATAAAATAACGCCGTTTAACGGTACGAAAAGCTTGTTCTACACGTTTATCAATCGTTGTTTTATTCATTTTTATATTGCCTACTTTCTATTTCTAGAATGTCGAATGAAATGGCTTTGTGCGAATTATGTATCTCTCTCTCTTTCTAATTCTAGCTCAGCGTTTATGATGATTTCAGGTATTATGAATTGTGCTCAATATGCGTTGTTTTTACTACATTATAGGCATTATTTAGCCCTGTAATGAGCACTTGAAAACTTTGATCTAGATCAATAAACCCGAATTCATAGCATTGGCCTGCATATACAGGTAGAATGCCCCCTCAAAAAATTACAATAAAAGCAATAAGTGGGTTATTTCGCATGAGTAGAAAAATAGAATTATTGGCACCGGGTGGTGATGTAGAAGCGATTAAAGCGGCGATTGTAGCTGGTGCAAATGCTGTCTACTGTGGTTTGGATATGTTCAATGCCCGTAACCGTGCGTCCAATCTTTCATTTGATGAGCTAAATGGCGTATTACGACTTGCACACGAACACAGCTGTGAAGTCTTTTTAACCCTGAACGTCGTGATCTTAGAGCACGAAGTTGTTAGCTTAGTACGCCTGCTTAATAAATTGGTTAACAGTGGTATTGATGGCATCATCGTACAAGACTTAGGTGTCTTTAACATTGTTAAAAAGCATTTCCCATCATTACATATCCATGCATCTACTCAGTTAACAACGCACAACGAAGGTCAGGTTTTATTCTTACATAAAATTGGTGCAACGCGCGTCAATTTATCTCGAGAGCTAAACCTTGGTGAAATTAAGCAATTAACAACAGTTGCGCATGACCATGATGTACTGACAGAAGTATTCGTGCATGGCGCACTGTGTATCGCGTTCTCTGGCCAATGTTACTCAAGCTCAGTAAGTGTAGGTAACTCAGGTAACCGTGGTCGCTGTAGTCAAGCATGTCGTGACGAATACGAAGTGACTGCAGAAGGTCATCGTTTCCCACTTAACTTAAAAGATAACTCGGCATACTTTGACTTACCGCAACTGGTTGATGCGGGTGTTGATTCGTTAAAAGTAGAAGGTCGTATTAAAGGCGCCCATTATGTTTATACTGTTGTCGATACATGGCGTAAACAGATCAACAGCTTTGTTGAGTCTGGCAAGTTATTAGCTGATGATGGCAACTTGCATAAAGTATTTAACCGTAGCTTCACTAACTCATTCTTGCAGGGCGACCTAAACAAGAAAATGTTTACTGATAACCCACGTGATAACAGTGTTAACTACGCGGTAGAAAAAAGTGATGCGATCTCTGTTGTACAAATCCATGATGTAAAACAAGACCTTTATACTGACAAAAATGCATTAGGTGCTGAACTAGCAGAAAAGATTAAAGATCTAAGCATTGATAAGATTGGTCTTACATTAGCATTCACGGCGAAAGAAAATAGCCCATTAACAGTCAATATTATGGCTGGTGACACGCCGTTTGAAGTGAAAAGTGACTCTGTATTACGTATTGCAGATGAAATTTCAATTACACCAGAAACGGTTGAGAAACGTTTCCGTAGCTTCAACAATGCAACGTTTGATCTTGCGCCAATGAACTTTGATAATTTTGATGCAAATCTAACTGTACCGTTTAAAGAATTAACTGAACTGAAAAACCAAGTGGCGTTTTTATTAAATGATTCACGTGAAGTCGTTAAACACGTTGATGTACCGGCATTACCTCAGCATCCTAAAATAGAAGAAACGCCTAAGTTATCACTGCTTATTGCTAACGTAAAAGATTTACACCTTGCTGACGTAACAGATGCAGATATCTACTTCAAGATCCCAGAAAGCTTGAAAAAGAACTGTCCTAAACACATTAAATTATTGCAAGAAAATCCACGCTTAATTCCTTGGTTCCCAGCGGTACTGATTGGTAAAGACTACCTAGAGTCAGTGAAGATCCTTGAAGAAGTGAAACCTAAGCGTATCGTTACCAATAACACTGGTATTGCTTATAAAGCATTTGAAATGGGTATTGAGTGGGTTGCTGGTCCGTTCTTAAACACAACCAACTCACACGCATTAATCACCCTACAAGAAGAGTTAAACTGTGCAGGTGCGTTTATTTCTAACGAGATCAACCGTGGTCAAATTAGAAACATCACTCGTCCAAAGAACTTTAAAATGTTCTACAGTATTTACCATCCGATTCTGATGATGACAAGTCGTCAATGTTTCTTCCAACAAACGGTTGGCTGTAAAAAACCTGCGATTGAAGATGGTTGCATGCTGAAATGTGAAAAAGCGACAACAATTACCAATGTTAAAGGTATTTCGTTTGCGGTTGATAAACAAAAAGGCGGCTACCCAAGCATTTACAATGACGAGCAATTCTTAAACTTTGATGCAGTAAATGACTTCTCTCATCTTTTTGACGAATTCTTTATTGATCTCACTAACATCGGTGCAGGCTCTAAAAAAGAACAAGACAAAGTCGAGCTAATCAAACACTTTGAAGCGTTACTCGCGGGTGATGAAGCGTCAAAAGTAGCGTTAAATAACTTAGTGCCTGTGGCAACTAATGCACAATATACTCAGGGTTTATAAGAAAGAGTACCCAGGGTTTATAAAAAAGAGTACTCAGGGTTTATAAGAAAGAGTACCCAGGGTTTATAAAAAGAGCACTCAAGGTCTATAAACGTTAACGACATGGGTTAAGGCCTAATCGCTTGAATATTTAATCTAAGCCAAGTATTACGGATTGTAGTAAAATACATGCTGTAAAACTTGGCTTTATTTTTATGCACTTAGTAATTTTTAATGTTCTATTACATGTAGAAGGTGGTCAAAATTAGAATTTAACGCCTATAATTCTTTTTTAATGGTGATTATCTGCTGATTTAAGGCGGGTTGTGGTAGGTCGTTATGATATGAACATTTTACATATACACTCTGATTACCCCGATGGCCGCAATGATCAAAGTACGCCTGCTGTAAAATCATTATTAGACGCCACCTCTGGTATCTCCAATACCGTGTTCGTTATTCATCGCACCCCATGGCCTTGGCTGGTTCGTGTTATTCCGCATAATCCTACATTGTATTCGGTTTATTATTGGGGATTACCTTTTGGTTTAGCGCTGACTTTATCTTTATTTTTTGCTCGACATCTTCTTTTTAATCTTATCAAAAAGCAGCAGGTCAAATACCAGCTTATTCATGGTCATAAATTGGCTATTGATGGCACGTTAGGTGCTGCAATCGCGAATAAGATCGGAATTCCGTATTTCCTATCCGTTAGAGGGGGAACTGATGTACGTATTTTACAACGTAAATTCTTTTTACGATCACGTTGGAAAAAGGTCTTAGAAGAGGCGGAACATATATTTTGGGTGAGTTCTTGGGCGAAAAATCCAATTAAAAAAATGCTGAAAAGTACGTTCAATACATCGACAGCTCAATCGAGTTTGCTCCCTAATCCCTGTGAAATGAGTCAGCTAGCAGATATTAGTAAGCACAATCGAGCTGCGCATTTTGTTACCGTGTTTCGTTTTGAACAATATGAACGTAAAGGTATCATGCCATTATTAGAGGCTATCGCTAGACTTAGGGTTGTATACCCAGATATTAAACTGGATATATATGGTTCCGGACCTGAAAAAAAGATTAAAATAGTACAGGATAAAATTGATGCATTATCGTTAAATGAGCGTGTTTCGATTAAAGGGTGTATTGATAACACACAACTGCAGTACAAGTTAAAACAATATGCCGCATTTTTATTACCGAGTAAAAATGAGTCTTTTGGGATGGTTTTTGTCGAAGCGTTATTTTCTGGATTACCTATCTTATATCACGCTAATACCGGTATTGATGGCTATTTGGATGACATTGATGTGGGGATTAAGGTTCGTAATCAAGATATAGATGAGTTAGAGAACAAAGTCGAAGAGTTGATCGTGCGACATGATTTTTTTCAAAATCGTATAAGGTGTGCATTAGAAACACATGCATTAGACATTTTCGAGAAGAAAACGGTGGTTAATCATTATCAAAGTTTAGTTGATGGCCTTAATCTGGAGTATCGAAATGCCAAATAGAAAAGTGCTTGTCATTGCATCGGCAGGAGGACACCTTACTCAAGCATTATGCGCTTGTAGCCATGTTAATGATATTGTATTAGTGACAACGATGTCACTCGGTAACGATGATAAAATTAAGAAAACCTACACCATGTGGTCAACACAAAAAAATGCGTTTATTCACTTTGTAAATATTTTTCATGCCTTGTATGTGCTTTTAAAAGAAAGACCGCGGACAGTATTTACGACGGGGGGACCACTCGTTTTACCTTTTGCGCTAGTGTGTAAGTTCTTACCTTTAAAATTTGTATATTTAGATACGCTGTCTCGTGTTGTTGAACTATCTAATACAGGTAAATTTATTCATAAGTATAAGTTATACGATGAATTTATGTCGCAGTGGGAAGGGATAGCTAGAGAATATAAAGTGGAATATGCAGGCAAAACATTTGATTTAGCAGGTAAAGCCAACAAGGTCATCACACCATTACAGCCGCCTGAAAAACCATTGGTATTAGTGACGATGGGGACAAACACTTATCCTTTTCCACGCTTGATTACGGCAATGGCCAAGCTTGATATTTACAAGGATCCTAATGTTCGCTGGTTTATTCAAACCGGTGGCTTTGAGATTAAAGAAAAACCCGCTAATGGCGAAATTACAGCGATGATACCGAAGGATAAAATGGACGCCTTGGTAAAAGAGAGCAGCTTGGTGATTAGTCATTGTGGTGTTGGCAGTATCAATCACATGCTTACCTTTCAGAAGCGGGTGGTCTTTGTGCCGAGATTAGCGCGATTTGGCGAATTTTCTGATGATCATCAATTACAAATTGCGAAAGAGTTATGCAACCCTAATATGAAAGTTGTTTATCCCGATGAATTATTACCTGAATATAGTGTGGCAGAGCTAATTTCAATACCAAGGTATGACAAGGCAATAGATATAACAAATCATACGTTTGCTTCTGTTATCGATAAAAAACTATTCGTTGAGCAAAGGGAAGATTCCTATGGCTAATAAACTATTAATTTCTGTTGTTATTGTTGATTTTTTTAAAGCTGAACGAGTTGTAGATAATGTCGAAAGGGTACTGATTCAGCAAGGTGATTTTGATATAGAAGTTATCGTTATTGATAACTCAATGGATAGTGGCAACCAACAAATACTGTCCCAATATCAAGATACAGATAATGTAACCTTGATTTTTAATCAACACAATAATGGTTATACCCGAGGTTGTAATCAAGGTGCTGATTTATGCAGTGGTGACTATTTGTTTTTTGTAAACCCGGATATTGAATGGAAATCGGTCACGACACTGGCTGATATTATTGCTATATACCAACGTGATAAAGGTATAGGCATTGTGGGTACTCGACAACTTAATGATGATGGTTCGACCCCTGACACGGTACGTCGTTTTCCTAATTTAATCGCACAGGTGGTACGCAGAACGTCACTTAGAAATTGGCCAATCCTGAAAGGGATTGCGGAGTATTACGAATATGCTGAATTTGACTATTTTAAACCGGCTAATGTGGATTGGATACAGTCATCTTTCATGGCGCTCAGTCGTGACGTTTGGGAACGAATAGGTGGTTTTGACAATCGTTATTTCATCTTTATGGCAGATCCTGATATCTGTTATAAGTGTTGGGAGCTAGGGTATAAAGTTCATTATGAAAGTGACATCGTCGTCGGTGCTGATGGACTACGTTGCAGTGCTGGCGGTATTTATGATGTATTTAGTAATCGCGTATTACGTTGTCATATTCGAGACGCCTGTATTTATCATTTACAGTATTTATTGAAGCCAAGAATACCTACCGCGCGAAAGTTACAGGTTCAAGGGTCTTCAAGCGTTAATTACGAGTAGCACCAATATGAAGATATTAGTCACTGGCGGTGCTGGGTTTATTGGCAGTGCTGTTATTCGACATATATTAATCGATACTGAGCATGAGGTCGTTAACCTCGACAAATTAACGTATGCAGGTAATTTAGATTCAATACCGGTGACGTTAATATCATCTCGCTATGTATTTGAGCATGCTGATATATGTGATAAAGAAGCGGTGACACGTATTTTGGGACAGCATCAGCCAGATATTATTATGCACCTTGCTGCTGAATCTCATGTTGACCGTTCAATAGAAAATCCCAGTTGTTTTGTCGAAACAAATATCATCGGTACTTACAATCTGCTTGAATCGGCTAGAGTATATTGGTTGTCATTAGACGCTGTAAAAAAGGCGGGTTTTCGTTTCCATCATATTTCAACCGATGAAGTGTTTGGTGATTTAAACAACCATGACGATTTATTCGTTGAGACGACCGCTTATGATCCCAGTTCACCTTATTCAGCAACCAAAGCCAGTTCCGATCATTTAGTTCGTGCTTGGTTAAGAACGTATGGGTTACCTACATTAATCACCAATTGCTCGAATAACTATGGCCCTTATCACTTTCCTGAAAAGTTGATCCCTCACATTATTTTAAATGCGTTGAGCGGATTAGCACTACCTATCTATGGCGATGGTAAGCAAATTAGGGATTGGTTATATGTTGATGACCATGCTAAAGCACTCGTGTTAGTGGCAACAAAAGGGGGGATTGGTGAAAGTTACAATATTGGTGGGCATAACGAAAAACAGAATATAGATGTAGTACATACCTTGTGTGATGCGCTGGAAGCACTTGTACCCGATAAGCCTAATGGAATTGAACATTATCGCGACTTAATTAAATTTGTTCGCGATAGACCGGGCCATGATCTTAGGTATGCGATTGATGCGAGCAAAATTCAACGTGAATTAGGCTGGCAACCAGAAGAAACATTTGAGACTGGTATCAGAAAAACGGTGCAGTGGTATTTAGATAATACAATATGGTGGCAGCGAGTTCTAAGCGGTGATTATCAGTTAACTCGTCGAGGAGAAAGTGCTAATGGGCGATAAAAAATACAAAGGTATTGTGTTAGCGGGTGGCTCAGGTACGCGTTTACACCCCATCACCAGAGCGGTGTCTAAGCAGCTACTACCGATTTATGATAAGCCAATGATCTACTACCCAATCTCGGTACTTATGCTGGCTAATATTAAAGATATATTAATTATTTCGACGCCAGAGGACCTTCCACACTTTAAAAATTTATTCGGTGATGGCTCGACATTTGGGCTGAACATTGAGTATGCAGAGCAGCCAAGGCCAGAGGGGATTGCGCAAGCTTTTATCATTGGTGAAGACTTTATTGGCGACGATAATGTCTGCCTGATATTGGGAGACAATGTCTTTTATGGTCAGCACTTTACGGGAAAATTGTTAAATGCAACGAGCCGAGATGAAGGGGCAACGATCTTTGGTTATCAAGTGACGGACCCAGGCCGATTTGGGGTGGTGGAGTTTGATAGTGAAGGTAACGCGATCAGTATTGAAGAAAAACCCGAACACCCTAAGTCGAATATCGCTGTCACGGGTCTATACTTCTATGATAACCGAGTCATTAATATGGCTAAATCATTAACCCCGTCGGCACGTGATGAAGTCGAAATAACGGATATAACCAATATGTATTTGGATGTTGGAGACTTGTTTGTTGAGCGCTTTGGCCGTGGTTTTGCTTGGTTTGATACAGGTACACATTACTCATTATTAAAAGCATCGATGTTTGTGCAAACCATTGAAGATAATCAGGGTTTAAAAGTTGCGTGCTTAGAAGAAATTGCATTCTCACAAGGCTGGATCACACGGGGGCAATTAGAAGATCAAGCTTGCTTGTTACAGAAAACGGAGTATGGGCAATATCTTTACGGTTTACTTAATGAGGACCTGTAGATGAAAGTCTCTAAGACACCCATTGATGGTGCGTTGGTTATTGAACCGGATGTATTTGGTGATGACCGAGGCTTTTTTATGGAAACATTTCAAGCCGCACGTTATAGAGACGTTATAGGTGATGAATTTAACTTTTTACAAGATAACTACTCTCGTTCTATGAAAGATGTTTTGCGCGGATTACATTTTCAAAAAACGAAATCACAAGGTAAGTTAGTGCATGTCGTGATGGGGGAGGTTTATGATGTTGCCGTTGATATTCGGTTGGACTCTCCCACGTACGGTCAATGCCATGGTGTGCGCTTAAATGCCGAAAATAAGTTGCAATTTTGGTTGCCGCCGGGGTTAGCACATGGTTTTGTCGTGTTGTCTGAAATGGCTGATTTCGAATATAAATGCACAGACTATTACGATCCAAACGACGAGGGCTGTCTTATTTGGAATGATCCAGCATTAAATATACATTGGCCTTGTAGTAACCCTTTACTCTCTGACAAAGACAAGATGGGACTTAAGTTTAAAGACTTGTTTCTTTAAGGACGTATTTTATGGACCGACTACTTGTGACAGGGCTGAAAGGGCAGATTGGCCAATCGATACAAGCCCGTGTTGATCATCAGTTGTGGGACGTTTTACTTACCGATATTGATACACTGGATATTACGAATGCAGAGCAAGTTTCATTGTTTTTTTTGCAATTTAGACCCGATGTAGTGATTAACACTGCCGCTTATACTCAGGTTGATAAAGCTGAAAAAGAAGTCGCTATTGCAGAAGCTGCCAATGCTTACGGCCCTTATTTACTTGCAAAAGAATGTCAAAAAATAGGGGCGCTATTGATTCACTTTTCTACAGAATATATTTTTGGTGGCCACGATAAAGCGGGTTATTTAGAAACAGATAAACCTGCCCCTTTGAATGTTTATGGCAGAACAAAGTTACAGGGTGATCAATATGTAAAATCGTATTTGACCAACTATATTATTATTCGCACATCCTGGGTGTTTAGTGAATACCAACATAATTTTGTTGCGACTATGCTATCACTTAATCGTAATACGGATGAAATTCGTGTTGTTAACGACCAGCTAGGTTGCCCAACGTATGCAGGTGATCTGGCTAACTTGGCGCTCGATATTGCCAAGGATTACACGCTTGAAACTGGCCGTTATCAATTCGGTGAATATAATTTTTGCGGTGATAGAGGGGTTAGTTGGTTTGATTTTGCTTGCGCTATTTTTGAAGAGTCGAATAAATATCAATCCGATGGGCGATATCTAAATTTAAAAGCGGTGACGAGCGAAGAATACGCTTCAATCGCCAAACGGCCAAAAAATGGCATTTTAAATTGCCATAAAATATCGCCTATATTTAAACCGTCTAATTGGCGTGAAAAATTACAACATGTGGTTAAGAAATCAATTGCATAACCGTTCCATCGCTGGGGGAAATCAATGATAAATAGAAATTTATTAGACGCATATAAAATCGAACATGGGAGTATTAAGGTTGCCATTGCTGGTGCAGGTTATATCAGTAAAGGGTTGATACAACAGATCACATTACTTGATTTTATTGATGTAGTGTCGATCTACTCTAAAACCCGCGCGCCTATTATTGCGTTATTAAAAGATGCCAACTTACCTTTATCTATTATTGCCGATGATATTACAGAGCTATGTGAAAATGATGCGGACATTGTGATTGAATTGACAGGTGATACTGAGTTTGGCTGTGAGCTTGCTCTAGCAGCATTAGCAGCGAATAAGCATTTTGTTGTCAGCGCTGAAACCGACGCATTAGTTGGGCCTGTTCTTGCTGAGTTATTCCGTGAAAAAGATCTTATCTACAGTAATATGTGGGGAGATGAACCCGGGTTAATTAAGCACCTTTATAATTACGCGGATGTATTGGGCTTTGGTATTGTTGCTGTTGGTAAATTTAAGGGCTTTCACGATTCGTTTGCCAATCCAGATACTGTACTTCCTTGGGCTGAAAAGTCGGGGCAAAAACCGACGATGATCGCCTCGTTTGCAGATGGCTCTAAAATGTCGATGGAAATGACGATTGTTTCTAATGCCACTGGTTTGGTTGCTGATGTCCCTGGTATGCACCTCGCAAAAGGGACGCTTGAAGATATTGTCGACTTGTTACAATTAAAAGAAGACGGCGGTATTTTGAATCGAACTGGTGTTATTGAAGTCGTTTGTGGTGTTGAGCCCAGTGGTGGGGTATTTGCTGTTATCACCACGGACAAGCCTGAGATATTACATTCTCTTTCGTACTATAAAATGGGTGATGGTCCTAATTATCTGTTGTATTTACCTTACCATATGCCCGGGATTGAAGCTTTATACGGCTTATATGTGAATGTTGTTGAACATCAATCTATTGTTCGGCCATTGGGTGCGCCTGTGTCTGATGTGATCTCTCGTGCGAAGCGAGATTTGAAAAAAGGGGACCAACTCGATTGCATTGGTGGTTATGATTATTATGGTGAGATGACCAGCGCAGGGCTATCGGTTGAACATAACGCATTGCCCTTAGGTTTAGCGACGGGTGCTAAATTGTTAGTGGATATTAAAAAAGGTGAACCGATTTTATTTCAACATGTAGAAATACAAGGTCATAAAGTTGGCTGTAAATTACGAGAAAAATTCAGTGAAATGGTGCAGGGAAGTCGATCATTAGATACTCGTGATATTAAACGGGCTAATTTAGGTTAGGTTCATAGCGCTAATATACGACGCAGTTAATACCAAAAGCGAGTCATTTTACCAGTGACTTGTCTTTTTGTGTTTATGACTTGTGTTTATGACGGGCTAGGTCGACTATAGGCTATTTACGTAATCAGGTTAGGTTGCTTTAATTGTACAGTTTGATGGTGTCGGTGGTAAATAATGCTTTTATTTTTCCGTATTTATCAACTAATTGTAATAATGGTTTTGCATATTTTGATTGGCCAAAAGGTAATTTAATTAACACGATAAAGAGTAATACAATGAGTTTTATTAACACATCGCCAAAGTAAGTGAGTTTGTTCCTAATGGGTGCTTTTTGCATGCGATAACGTGTATAGGTTTCACCTATACGTATGGCTCTTTTCAATAAATAATGTATGTTTAATCGATTACTTGCCACTTCTTCACTGACATACGCTTCACTTGAGCACACCAACTTACCGCCATGCTGATATAGTCGATAAAAGAAATCGGCATCCTCACCGCCTGTTAAACCATAGTTAGAATCGAACTTGAGTTGGTATTTCTGTATTGCGGTTTGACTGACTAAGGTTGAATTAGTTGCGCCGCTAGTGACTGCTTGGCCATTACTTACCGTAGATCTATCAAACACACCAGATTCGATTATCCATTGTGGTGTGTGGTTAGGGTAGGTTGATTTAACGCGACCGAAAACGGCATCTGCTTGATAGGTTTGCGCGGTTGCTAAGAGTTGCGTTAACCAGTCGGGATCTGCAACTTCATCATCATCGATAAAGGCGATCCATTCACCCTTGGTATTATCCATTGAACAGTTACGTGCTAACGCGATATTCTTCGCCGTTTCTTGGCGATAAAAAACAGGGATATTCATGAGGGCTGCTTGTGCCTTGACGAGCTTTTCGGCATAGCCTTGCTCATCGTTATCAACCACGATAACTTCAATGTTGACATGTTCGGGTAGCCGCAATGCTGCAATACTCTTCAGGGTATCGACGACATGATCTCTTTGGTATGTGCACATGCAAATAGATATCATCATTTCTGTTTTCACCTATCAAGTGATGACCTCCTAGTAATTGTAGTGAGGGAAGACGCTATTCGCTATTATGATGGTTGATTATACAGAACAGAATGCGGCACTGTTCACCTTATCGATCTTGTTATATTAATCACTTATAGGTACTATCCATTATTTCAGCCATTTTCAAATATAGACAACCGATGAACCTGGAATACAGACGCGCTACTGAGCAAGATTATTATTTTGCGTTTAACTTAAAAAAATCCGCTGAATATGGGCCGATTAACGCTATTTTTGGTTGGGATGAAGTACTACAGCAACAAATGCATGCAGAGGAATGGGCGGTTGGTAAACCTATGTTGATCTGTATTGATGGTATCGCTGTTGGCAGCTATAAGATTGAAATAAACGCTGGCCATATTCATTTTTGTCGCTTTTTCTTATTACCGGAACATCAAGGGAGAGGCATTGGTAGCAAGGTATTAAATCAGCTCATAACACTTGCCAAAGAGAAGCAATTACCTTGTAAGCTAAGTCATTTACAAGGTAATCGAGTCGGTGAGTTATATGCCCGTTTTGGCTTTGTTATTGACGACTGTGATAGCCAATTTGTTTATATGTCTCGCCAATAAATAATGCGTTTAGATTATTCCCCACACCGTTATAGATGGATTTATAAAATGATGAAAACCAATGTACTTGCCTGTCGTTTGGCGTATAGCTTAGCGATGACGTTGCCAATGGTAAGTGTTGCTGCACAACATAATGTCACTGAATTTAAATCAGTATTTACCAGTACAAATGTACCAAGAGTGTTTAGTGGCGTGGCCGTTATTGCAAAAGGTAATGACATTACGTTTAGTTATACGTCAGCATCTCAGTCAGCAAGTTCTGACTCGGCAGCGCCCGCATTTACATTACAAACACCCTTTGTAACCGCATCATTAAGTAAGCAAATGACGGCAGCGTTAGTCATGCGAGAAGTTGATCAAGGTCGACTCGAACTTGACGCGCCAATTACTCAGTATCTTGAACACTTAAAAGGGAACTGGGATGCGGTTATAACGGTTAGGCAATTGCTTAATCATTTATCTGGTATTGTGGCGATGAATAAACCACTTAAAACAGCCCCTGGTGATGTGTTTGCATATTCAAATACCGGTTATAACTTGTTAGGTGAATTAGTCGCTACGACATCAGGAAAAGACTATGAAAGGTTAGCGTCAGACATGTTTGCATACTGTGGTATGGACAATACCAATCCATCAAGTAATACCAACAATGCGCTTCGTTATCATGAAAAATTACCGGGTGAGCTGGTGGTGATGACTAAGGACCTGCCTGCTAGTTCAGCGCCAAGTGCAGGTATTATCTCTACCGCCGAAGACTTAGTGGCATGGAATCAGTGTTTGCATCATAGCGACCTGATATCAGCAAAATCGCATGTACAGATGGTCACTAAAGCGGCGACTAGAAAACACCGTTGGGGTGAGCTAGGTTATGGTTTTGGTCTGCAATTATCTGACAAAACAGCGATGCAAGAATGGAGTCACAGCGGTTATGTTCTGGGTTATATTTCGACGTTAAGCTATTACCCAAAATCAGATACCAGCATGATCCTACTGGAAAATATATCTTGGTATCCGAAAGACATGACTCGGGTATTTTATTACCATGATCAATTACGTAGTCAGTTATTAAAGTAAGCTAAGGCTGTAAATAGACCTGTATTCTATACGAATGTTTTTAAGTTGGAATACGAGCGATGACAGCTTCTGCCGCTTCTAGCGCGCCTTCGATATAACCCCCGTTTTCTTCTGCGGATTCAGTTCCCGCAAAGTACCAACCTTGTTGGTAAACAGGCGCCAGCGCTGATTGAACATCGCGTAACCCATAATGTGGGTGAGCATTGGGTGCATTTTTATCGGCATCCGTTGCTGTCATGGTTTCTTGGCTCCAGTCGACTAACTTCACATCAATAGGTTGAGCGGCTTGTTCACCATAAATACGTACAAGCTGTTTTACGGCTAACGATTTAATTAACTCATTACCTGCCGATTGGCGAGTACGTGCATCAATCCCCACAAAACCAAATAGTGCGCCTGCGCCCACATTACTACTATCGGCGGTACTACTATCGTCGATAGCCCAATCAATTGTACTTGCATCATGTATTTCTGCTAACGGGCCCACTTGGCTACTGGCCGAACCGGACAAACCCGCTTTACGCCAGAAGGGTGTGTCGTAAATGGCAAAAAATTTAGCATGTGCTGCCATCCATGTCGCAGTCGATGCGAACTTTTTCTGTACTTTCGTCGGCAATTCAGGTGATAACGTAATGCTATTTGCAAGTAAGCGTAATGGCATCGCAAAGATAACCTGACGCGCTTGTATTGTTTGTAGTTCACCGTCTATTTCGGCTTTGATGATAGAATAACTATCTTGCTCTGTCGCAGTATGGGCTACATGCGTGACCTTAGCGTTGCGAATAATACGCTCATTGATTAGCTTCGCTTTAATACCATCAACAACAGTTTGCATACCACCAGCAACACGCATTGATTGCGGTGAACCAGCGTAACCTGGTTCATAACGCTGCGGTGGTTTGTTCTCGTGTTTATCAAACAAGAACGCGCCTTTATCATGCTGTGGGAACACTGGTAAATGTAGATCATCAATCAAGGTGGTAATACGTGGGTGCATGTCAGGCCAAAACCAAGAAGGCCCCATATCAAACTGGTCTTCGGTATATATTCGGCCACCCAGTCGCGCTCGACCTTCGAGTAAAATATAATGCTTACCAAGCTGTTCTAATAAATAAGCCGTATATAAACCGCTTAATCCACCGCCAATAATGACAAATTCTGTTTTCATGTTAATACCTTAATAAGTGTAGGTTAGAGGCGGTAAGTGTGATGACCTGTTTTGATCCAAACAGTGCAACCATCTGAAGTCGTGGTGGCACCTAACATTTCACCAACAGGTAAACGCAGCCAATCAAATTGTCGATAAATGTCCCCTTGATGACTAAACTCACCATTAACAACAAGCACTTCAATCCCACCTGTATTGTCTAGGGCGATACTTGAGTCATGTGCCCAACGTTCTAAACGTACCGTTTCTTGTTTGAATGTGTGTAGCGCTTGATATTGCACAGCAGTACGGCCTTCATCTTGGGTAAAAGCTTGATTAGCGGTATTTATTTCCACATCTTGATCATCACCGTCTTGGAACTGACCCAGTTTCACTATGATCATGCAGCCGTCTTTAACTATCGGTGCATGCTCAGTACCGACAGGGTTACGCTTATAGGTGCCAGTAGGATAGTCACCATGTTCATCTGCGAACACACCGTCTAACACCAAAAACTCTTCGCCCCCAGTATGTACATGGTTAGTGAAATAGCTGTCTGCATCATAGATAACTAGTGTTGTTGGCGTTGCTGCAAACTCAGCGCCATCACGCTCTAACATTTTACGTGATACACCTTTAAGCGGAGAGGATATCCAAGTTGACTCATTAAAGAATACTTTCGTTGATTGGGTTAGGTCGCTATTAATGTTCATATCGTTATTCCACAGATGAAGTGTCTTTATGTTGTAATTATGGATTTATTCTTTGCATATGACAAAGCACTACTTCTATACTGTCGGTATAGTTTTTATTTAGTGGTTGATTGAAGGGAGGTAGTAGTGTAAATGAAAAATATAGCCCATTTAAATGCAGTTCGTGCTTTTGAAGCGTCAGCAAGGCATCTTAGTTTTTCTTTGGCGGCAAAGGAACTCAATGTCACCCCTGCCGCAATCGGCCAGCAAGTACGTTTATTGGAAGAGTGGTTAGATATCACTTTGTTTATTCGTGCGACTAGCGGAGCTTCACGCTTAACGTTGACGGATCAGGCTAAGCTTGCACTGCCGGAAATAAGCCTAGGTTTAGAACATATTTCTCAAGGTTTAGCATTATTACAAAAACCGATTATAAATAATGCCATCACGGTATCTGTGAGTCCTGCGTTTGCAGCAAAGTGGTTATTGATGCACATTGATGATTTTCAACTTAACCACCCTGATTATGATATCCGCTTAAATACTAATTCTCGTTCTGTTGATTACTTTGCTGAGGATATTGATATTGGAGTGCGTTATGGCAAAGGTAATTGGCCGGGGTTGTCACAAACATTGCTGATGGATGAGGATATATTTCCGGTGTGCTCCCCAGATCTGGTTGAACAAGGGCTAAAATTACCGACCGACTTAGCTAATTACCCGTTATTACACGATCATTCTATGCCGATAAGTTCAGGGTTTCCGACTTGGTCTAGCTGGTTGAGTGAGCAGGGAATAGAGGATGTAGACACCAATAAAGGGTTGAAAATTAACAACTCGGCATCGGTGATTCAAGCCGCGGTGGCTGGGCAGGGGGTAGCATTAGGCCGCAGTGTATTAGTCAAAGATGATCTTGCTTGTGGACGATTAGTGAAGCCATTTCCAGTACTGAATAGCAGTACAGAATTGGCTTATTATATCGTCTGGCGACCTGAACATGATGCGTTAGAAAAAGTTCAGGCCTTTAAAGAATGGTTATTAGAAACGGCTGCCGTTATACAGTGAGGTCCACCATGATGGTGTGTCTGCAATATCATCCACCGTAATAATTTGTCCCATGATAGGCGTGACAAGTGATACATCGGCCGCTTGTGCCAATGCGGATATACGCTCCAGTGGTTCATACCAACTGTGGAATGCTAAATCAAACGTACCGTTATGAATTGGCATCATATGTTTACCACGCAGGTCTTTGTGGGCTTGTAGGCTTTCATCGGGTGTCATGTGAATAGTTGCCCAATCTTTATCGTAAGCACCAGTTTCAATCATAGTGATATCAAAAGGACCTAAGCGATCGCCAATCTCTTTAAAGCCAGCAAAGTAACCTGAATCACCACTAAAGAATAACTTGCTGTTTGTCGATTCAATGACGTAAGACGCCCACAAGGTCTCGTTTTTATCAAACAGTCCACGTCCAGAAAAGTGCTGCGTTGGTGTCGCGGTTATTTTTACATTATCGATGGTGATCGATTGCCACCAATCTAAGCTATGAATGTGGTCTGCTTTAACGCCCCAATCTTGTAAATGAGCACCAACACCCAGTGGTACGACAAAGTGTTTTACGTTTTCAGCTAAGTACTTAATCGACGCTTTATCAAGGTGATCATAGTGGTCGTGAGAGATCATCACACCATCAATTTTTGGTAATTGTGTCAGACTAATGGGCGGCTGATGAAATCGTTTCGGTCCAGCAAAACTAACGGGTGACGCGCGTTCACTAAACACTGGATCAATTAACCAGCGCTGTCCAGAAATCTGTAAATAAATACTGGAATGACCAAGGCGGATCAAGCTATCACTCAATAATGGCAACTGTTCTAGTTGTGTGGTTGTTAATGGTGATAACGGGATCGGATTAATCGGTTCTGCATCAGCGCGTTCTTCGCGGATATAACGAACAAGTAACGGTAAGATCGGTGTATCAGCTTTAAAGTCCGGCGCGGTATTTAAAAATCCACCTTTGGTATTATGATGCGCGAGGTTCAATTGGGTCGCTGAACTTGTATTTGATGTTGCCGCTGTAGACATAACGCCTCCGATTAACGCGAGTAGAATAAACAATGTAAATTTTGTCATAATTTTAATTCTGGCTATCTTAATTCAGTGTTAAATAGTGATGGTAATAAGTAAACTATACGGTGTAGTTTACTTATTTGTTTTGAAAAGTAAACTCATCAGTGTAAAATAATGAATGTCATTGATTGAACTACTATGTAAGAAGCTGAAAATGAAAGAAAAAAATATGTCACGCTCAGAACTTAAAAGGGCAGCTGTACTCGACTCTGCTATGTTAGAGTTCCAAGCTAAGGGTTTTAAAGCCACAAGCATGGACGATATAGCTAAACGTGCAGAGGTTTCCAAGCGTACTGTCTATAACCATTTTGCCAGTAAAGAAGTGCTGTTCAGCGCCATTATGTTAAAAATGATGAACCTGTTATGCAATTTTGATTATGTGCAATACAGCGCAGAGCAAGATTTAGGTAAGCAATTAACCTTGTTAGCTAAATATGAAATTACCCAATTACAGAACGAAAGCTTTATCGCGATGGCCAGAGTTATTATTGCGGAAGCGATCCATTCACCAGAATTAATTCAAGAAGCCTTAGCCAGTTTTAATGAACAAGAATCACCTTTGGCTGCTTGGTTTAATGCCGCGATTACGGATGGCGCCTTAACGATCCAACATCCAGAGTTAGCGGTGATGCAGTTTATCTCCGTGATTAAAGGCTTTTGTTTTTGGCCACAAATAGTGCAGGGGGAAGCATTTCCCGATGAAGATAAAATTGCTTTAATAACCGAGACTGCAGTGCAGATGATCTTAAAGCAATACGGTTAGCAGTTTAAAGGCTAGGCCTGTCATCATTAGCTTAGCTGGGCGTTTTTCAAGGAAGGCGCTGACTGCCTCTGCTTGACCTTGATGATGATTCACTCTGTGAACTAAGGCATCAATTATGTTGTTATGTAACACCTTAGATCACAAGTTTATGTGATTAATTACACCTAGGCCGTTAGCCGCTGCGTTATAATGGGTTGCCATTTATGTCCGTTCCAATAAGCACTTGGTCATCGGGATTATCCGTTGTTTCATCTGCAATCCAAGGGGCAAGGCAATCACGGTCTTCGACACAAGGATCTGTAAGGCTATTGAGAAAATCCACCAATTGATCAACGTCCTTATTATTTAAGTCCATATTTGGTAATCGTGATGTTCCATTTTGGCGCTCTTGCTCTAGTTTAGCTAATGCAAGTTCGCCATTAGCTTCAACGTTTGGATATAAGCTTGTACAGTTTGCGACATTCTTGAATTGTGCTAATTGACACCACTCATTGTCATTAACATAATCATCAATACTGCGAATTGGGTTGATATGATGGCGCAGCACTCTTTCTAATGAATCAAATGTACCGGCGTGGCCATAAGGCGATGTTACAGCAACGTTTAATAAGCTTGGTGTTCGGAAGTTATATCTGTCCTGAGTGTTACCGGTTACGCGCTCACGACCAAAATCATCATCGCCATTGCTGCCATCACCTTTACCAATGCCGATTTGTGGAAAGGCAATAATGTTATGGCGTTCGTCACTTAACAGCGGACCACTATGGCACGCCGAGCAGCCTGCACCATTGTCTTTAGGTGTATTAAAGAATAACAACGCACCTTGTTTTTGCTGTTCTGTTAATGCGGTAATATCACCATCGAGATAATTACGCCATGGTGAGTTGATAAACACCATAGATCGCTCATATTCACCCATGGCTGTGCCGATGTTTGCGAAGGTGACAAGATCCTCTGTATCAGCATTACTATTGAATGCCGTTTGGAATTCGGTTAGCCATTGATTACGGGTCAATTCACCTGCGCCTTCGTCATAATCGCCCAGACGCGCGGCAAGGTGATGACGAATGACATCTCTGCTACTGTCATTTTCAAAATCAGCCGTTTTCATTTCGTGATTTGACGTAATGGGAAATCGAGTTTGTGCAACAACCAAATTAGAACCTGCATTGTTATCTGTTACGCCAAAGCCGCTGTCTGGTGTACTAATGCCCGATGCCGCACCATTTTGGTCAACTTCTTTTCCTAAACTCTCGACGCGAGAATCCCAGAATAAACTGCCGTCCCATAAAGCGATATTAAATATGGTAGGACTATTGCGTGGTACGAAGGGTATACCTTCACTATTGTTACGTCCTTGACCAAGCACTTGTGTATTTATTGATTCGACACCAATAGGGAGACTTAATTCGTCTGCACCACCAAGTGTGGGGTGATGACAGCTAGCACAGGCGCTATCAAAATTACCGCCGAGGCTTTGGCTAAAGAATAATTTTTTACCTAAATTAGCAAGCGGGGAGTCAATCGAAGGAATATCACGGTTTGCGGTCGCTGAGCGGTCAAGATTTTTTTCGGTGATGAGTGCTTGTAGCAATATGTCTAATTCAGTTGGTTTTTTTGGCTCAGTTGGCTGTGCACTGTCGTCAGCAGCATCCCCTAAATTATCATCATGGCGGTGACATCCTGATAATGTCAATGCGAGAGATAGCATCATAATCAGTGCTAATGATTCTTTTATTTTGAATATCATATCAGATCCCACTCACTTGTGATTTGTTTTTTGAATTACTTAGTCTAATTAATGAGTATGGAAGAACAATGCGATAAATAAGAAATAAATATCTAAAATAGTGCTGATTTGTGGAATTTATGCCATTTAAAGGTATAACTTAGTGATAGATGAAACTGTTAATTACCTTTTTTATATTCACTTATCTAGATAACCAGACTATGGTTTGAGCATGGTTATGTATTTTTGTGTGTTAATTACGACAGTTTTCAAGGCGGTAGTTACTATGCTAAGACACTATTATGTATCTGATGATCTTGATGAGTTAGAGATTGTTGAAAAGGAGCTAGAAGCAGAAGGATTTACTGAACCTCAAATCCATGTATTAAGTCTTGATGATTACCATGTTGAGCAGCACCATTTACATGAAGTTGAATCATTACTTAAGCAAGATGTTATTCGGGGGGGAGAAATAGGGGCTGGTGTTGGCGTTATTATTGCGATGTTTGCGTTAGTGATACCTTATATGATGGGCTGGACGAATGGCGCTGCAGGTTGGTTACCCTTTATATTTTTGTCTATGTTGAGTTTTGGATTTTGTATTTGGGAAGGCGGATTCATTGGTTTTCAGAAGCCGAATGTGAACTTTGTTCGCTTTCAATCGCTATTAATAAAAGGGAAACATATCTTATTTGTCGATGTGGATCCGGTACAGGAGCATCATTTTGGCGTGATAATGCGATCGCACCCCGATGTTAAACCGGTAGGTTGTGGCGCGGGTTCTCCACATTGGGTAGTGAGTTGTCAGGATACATATAACCGCATGATGAAGTGATCACCTTAAACACGGCTTTAGTTATTTCGCAACGCAATTCAAATTTCTTGCGCTATGCTTATTAATTACACTGGTTTTCAGGTCACTAGTTAGTTTTATATTTTGTAAAACTGACAATAATCGATGGTTCAATTATGGTTATTGCGGTAGTAATTCTCTTACTGGTTATTAGCTCCTTATTGTTTCATTTCTTTAGTCCATGGTGGTTTACGCCTATCGCGTCTAATTGGACTGCAATAGATCAAACTATCAATATTACCTTCTGGGTCACGGGTATAGTATTTGTTGCCGTGAACCTGTTTCTCGCTTATGTAGTGTATAGGTTCCGTTACAACAAAAAAAGAAAAGCAGATTATGATCCGGAGAATCGTAAATTAGAAGGCTGGTTAACGGTATTAACGTCGATTGGTATTATCGCTATGCTAACACCTGGGCTGTTTGTTTGGGCTGATTTTGTCAATGTGCCAGCAGATGCGAGTGAGGTCGAAGTGGTTGGCCAGCAATGGCATTGGAGCTTTCGCTTACCTGGTGAGGACGGCAAACTTGGTCGTACAGCCATTCCGTTAATTAATCAGAATAATCCGTTTGGTATCGACCCAGAAGATCCACATGGGCAAGACGACGTGTTGATCAATAGTAATGAATTACACCTGCCTATCGAACATCCGGTTAAAGTGTTATTGCGCTCTAAAGATGTGTTACATAATTTCACCGTTCCTCAATTTAGAGTGAAAATGGACTTGGTGCCAGGCACTCAATCTTACCTCTGGTTTACACCTACTTTACTTGGTCGTTTCGAAATTCTATGCCTCGAGTTATGCGGTATTGCCCACTATACAATGCGTGGACACGTTGTTGTTGAATCTGAACGTGATTATCAAATATGGCTTAACCAACAGCCAACATTTAGCCAAAGCCTTGCTCGTATTAGTCGTGATATTTCGGCAGGCCAGCAGATGTATACCATGTGCATTGCCTGTCATGGCGTGAATGGTGAAGGGAATAGGACGATCGGTGCGCCAGCATTAGCGGGTCAGGAACGTGATTACCTTAATCGGCAGTTACATTATTTCCGTAATAATATTCGTGGTGGCAGTGATGATGATATTTATGGCCGTCAAATGTTACCGTTTGCAGCAATGTTAGCTGACGATACTGCGGTGGCTAATATCAGTCGTTACCTTAATTCGTTGCCCCCTGTGACAGTGACTCAGTCAACTGAACGTCGAGGTAATGTGTCGGTGGGGCGTGACATTTATAAAAATTGTGCCGTTTGTCATGGTGAATTTGCTCAAGGACATTATGCCCAAAAAGCGCCTAAGTTAGCGGGACAATATACTGGCTACCTTAAACGTCAATTAGAGAACTATCAACAAGGTATTCGCGGTAAACACCCACAAGATATGTACGGTTCTCAGATGATCCTGATGTCTAAATTACTGCACGACGAGCGAGCTATCGACGATGTTCTTGCGTATATCGCTACATTACAGCCAGTTCAATAGGGTTTGTTAAATAAGGTTTGGTAGGAGGTTTGAGTGAAAGAAATACAGCCTATAGCAGACGATCACCAACCATCGGGATTTTTTGCTAAGTATGTGTGGAGTCTGGATCATAAAGTGATTGCTATTCAATATTCAATCACGGCTATTTTTGTTGGTTTGATCGCCTTAGTATTATCTGCGCTAATGCGTTTACAACTCGGTTTCCCTGATCATTTCTCTTTTATAGACCCAAGCTCTTATCTGCAATATGTCACCATGCACGGGATCATTATGGTGATCTATTTACTTACCGCATTATTACTCGGTGGTTTTGGTAATTACCTGATCCCATTGATGATTGGCGCTAGAGACATGGTGTTCCCCTATCTGAACATGCTGAGTTTTTGGACTTATTTAGTATCGGTTATCGTGCTGATATCCAGTTTTTTTGTTACCGGAGGGCCGACTGGTGCGGGGTGGACCTTGTATCCACCACAAGCTATTTTGCAAGGTACGCCGGGGGCCGATAACGGTATATTGTTGATGTTGTTATCGCTGGCCATTTTTATTATTGCTTTTACCATGGGTGGACTTAATTACGTGACCACGATATTGCAAGCGCGTACTCGTGGTATGACCCTGATGAGAATGCCACTGACATTGTGGGGTATCTTCATTGCCACTATTTTAGGGTTGTTGGCATTTCCGGCGTTGCTGGTCAGCGCGATCATGATGTTGTTTGATAAATTACTGGGGACCAGTTTCTTCATGCCTGCGATCTTATCCTTAGGTGAAAACTTAGACTACACCGGCGGGAGCCCTATCTTATTTCAACATCTATTTTGGTTCTTTGGTCATCCCGAGGTATACATTGTCGCTTTGCCAGCATTCGGCATGGTGTCGGATGTGATCGCGACTCACGCTCGTAAAAATATCTTTGGTTATCGGATGATGGTATGGGCGATCGTCGCGATCGGGGGGCTTAGTTTTGTGGTGTGGGCGCATCATATGTATGTCAGTGGGATGAATCCTTATTTTGGTTTCTTCTTTGCTACCACCACCTTGATTATTGCAGTACCGACAGCATTGAAAGTCTATAACTGGCTGCTAACACTGTGGCGTGGCAATATTCATTTTACGGTGCCGATGTTTTTCGCTATTGGCTTTATCTTTACCTTTACGCACGGTGGTCTAACGGGTTTGTTCTTGGGTAATGTGGTGGTTGATTTACCGTTGTCGGACACCTTTTTTGTGGTTGCGCATTTTCATATGGTGATGGGGGTGTCGCCGATCATGGTGCTGTTTGCGGCGATCTATCATTGGTTCCCGCTAGTAACGGGTCGTATGCTGCACACGGGGCTGGGTAAATTACATTTTTGGGTTACTTTTATTGGCACCTATGCGATTTATTTACCGATGCACTATCTTGGTTTTCTTGGTGTACCGCGCCGTTATTTTGCGCTGGGTGATACCGCTTTCATACCGGATTCAACACAAACACTCAATGCTGGTATTACTGTCGCCGCCTTGATTGTTGGTGTGGGTCAGCTGATCTTTATTTTCAATCTGATTTGGAGTATACGTCGCGGTAAACTTGCCGTTGCTAACCCTTGGCAAGCGACGTCGTTGGAATGGCAAACGCCGCAATGCCCACCTATACATGGTAATTGGGGGGATAACGTGCCAGTCGTTTACCGGTGGGCTTATGATTACAGTGTACCTGGACACAAAACTGATTTTACCCCACAAAATATAACGGATTCAGAGTGTTTATTAACAGATAAGGGAGGGCGGTGATAATGAACATTATTCGCCAATTACTCAGTAAACCTTGGTTACCAGACGATGCTGCTATTTCCGAATCATATAATCAGACGCAATGCTTGAAAGTGACGCAGACCCAATCAACTAAAACTGCGCTGGTGTTTTTTTTGATGGTGGTGACCGTTGTTTTCTTCTTGATTTCAATTACCTTCTTATCACGTTCTCAATATCCCGATTTTACGGCGTTAGCGGGCCCGCCTTGGTTACCCTTTAGCAATCCCATTACCCTTTGGGTGAACAGCGGGTTCTTATTATTGGCGTCTATTTCTATTCGCTTTGCGGCGACCACTAAGCCGATTAACGAGAGCGTGGGTCATACACGTATGGTGGTGGCGTTATGCCTGACGGGGTTATTTAGTTGCTTGTTTTTAATCGGGCAATTATTCGTGTGGCAGCAGCTTACTGCATCGGGTTTTGCGGTAAATGGGAATCCAGCCAACAGTTATTTCTATTTGTTTACGGGTATTCATGGATTACATTTGGCTGGTGGTTTTATTGCATTAATTCGGGTTGTGGTTACCTTTTTTAAACATACAGATAGTGAACGATTGACGGCTAACTTACGCTTATGTGTTTGGTATTGGCATTATTTGTTTATTGTGTGGATGTTGCTGTTTGCATTGTTAACGGCAACACCAGGTACCTACAAAACGATTGCATTGCTTTGTGGTTTTTAGGAGAACGTCATGAATAATAACAGCCACAATGATGATGGAAAGAAAGGCTGGCAAAGTGCAGTATCTGATTGGTCGAGTGATCGCTCTGTGTTTGATATGCCTTGGCCTAAGTTTATGATGTGGGTATTTTTACTCAGTGACACCTTCATTTTTGGTATTTTTCTAACCGCTTATATGAGCGTGCGAATGAGTACGGTCGATGTGTGGCCTAATTCGAGTGAAGTATTTGCGTTAACGATCGCGGGGGAGCACGTGCCCTTAGTGTTGATTGCGATTATGACGTTCATTCTTATTACCAGTAGCGGCACGATGGCGATGGCTGTTAATTTTGCCTATCAAGGCGATAAACGCAAAGCCAGTTATCTAATATTTATTACCGCTTTATTCGGAATTTCTTTTGTAGGTATGCAAGCTTTTGAATGGAGCAAGTTGATCTTTGAAGAAGGGGTTCGGCCATGGAGTAACCCATTAGGCGCAGCACAATTTGGTGCCACCTTTTTTATGATCACCGGGTTTCACGGTTTGCATGTGAGTATTGGCGTTATTTATTTGCTCGTC
The DNA here is from genome assembly GCF_001574435.1 of Moritella sp. JT01. GTDB lineage: Bacteria > Pseudomonadota > Gammaproteobacteria > Enterobacterales > Moritellaceae > Moritella. Next base: position 2,220 of record NZ_LOCN01000012.1, on the reverse strand, counting down.
ATTGCCAAACGTGTACGTGCGGGTGATTATGAAAATAAAGGTTATCAAGCGGTTGAAATATCGGGACTATATTGGCATTTTGTTGATTTGGTGTGGGTATTTATTTTTGCTTTTTTCTATCTTTGGTGAGGTGTGATCATGAAGTCCACACAAACACATAAAATGGGTCAAGTGCACCCCATTAGCCTTTATCTTAAAGCATGGTTATTGTTATTCACCTTAAGCGCTTGTTCTTATATGGTGGATTATTTTCAGGTTCAAGGCTATTTACGCTGGGCGCTTATCTTGTTTTTCATGCTCATGAAAGCAGGGCTGATTTTAACTGTATTTATGCATCTAAAATGGGAACGCTTTGCAGTTAAGCTACTGTTATTCATTCCTCCTATTGCGATATTGATTTTCATTACCTTAATGAATATAGAAGCTGGCTATGTATTTATAAATAGATTTTTATAAATAGGTTTTTATAAATCGGTGTTTATCAATCGAAAGTTGTTAATGGAGTCTCCTTAATTGGCCTTAAAGAAAACCGCTAATAAATTTTTATATACCGGATTGGGCTTAAGCATCATATTCATTTTTTTTATTGTGCTGAGGGTTTTGTTTGGGTTATATCAATCTCAACCCGTAGTGAAAATTAATGGGGTTGCCTTGAGTGACGCGATGCCGATTACGGACTTTGTATTACAAGATCAACATGGCAATCGTTTTACTCAAGATGACTTGTTAGGCAAGTGGCATATCGTTGCTGCAGGTTATACGCACTGCGGCGATATTTGTCCGATGACGTTATTAGCACTGAGTCAGTTCCAGGATCATTTAGAACAAAGCGCATTTGAGGATGATGTCGATATTATTTTTTATACCGTTGATCCTCAGCGTGATACCCCCCAAGTATTGGCTGAATATTTGGCATTTTTCGCTCCCGAGATAATAGGGCTAAGGAAAGTTGAGGAAGTGACTTATTTAGGGTTTGTAAATAGCTTAAATATTATTGCCATTTATGAATATGAAGCCACTAATGACAATTATAGCGTTAGCCACAGCTTCGCTTTTATGGTGATTAATCCTGAAGGGAAATTACAAGCCATACTCGAACCTGAAACCAACCCTTTTGGAGATGCAATATTATCATCGGATCTCCTATTTGAAGATTTTAAGCAAGTACGGCAGCGTTATAGCGATGCGAAAGGAAGTTGACCAACCTGAACAAGAGCCAGTTAAATATTGATTTTTAAGTTCATTTCCCCCACTGATTTAACCTTGTTCTAACATTGATTCTACATATACACAAAATACCCATAAAGTATTAATTATTTTCTTTATAACCCTTGTAATTATAAGGTTTATTGCTGTATGGTTGATTTAAATCTACAACATAGAAGGTAATATAATGAGTAAATTAAAAGGTGTTCAAATCACTAAAGCTGACGATCAGCGTCTTAATAATTCAATTTGGCTCATTGATGAAAGTGCAGAACAAGCAAGATGTATTGGTACTGTTGATGATGTGATTGCGCAAGATGCCGTGATTAACTTAGCTGAACTGGGTAACTTTGAGTCGCGTGATATTGCCATCGAAGAGCCTACTAAAGTAGAAGGTGGCCAACATCTAAACGTGAACGTATTAACACGTGAAACTCTTGAAGATGCAATTAAAAATCCGAGTGCTTACCCACAGCTAACAATTCGTGTATCGGGTTACGCTGTGCGTTTTAATTCATTAACATCAGAACAGCAGCAAGACGTTATTAGCCGTACATTCGCTAAAACAATGTAATAACATAAAGATATTTGCGAACTATTGCTGTCCTAGCCATTGCCAGTTTTGACACGACCACAGTAGCGGGTGGTACTATTCCATTGTTAGCACCATGTAGCCGTTGTCATCGATCAGGAAAATCAGCAATTACTGGGTTATATCGATGTCGCTCACCATTTAAATGGGTGGGCATACCCGTGTTACCTGTGAAGATGGTGTGACCTCGGCATACCCTAAGATTTGTGTATCGGCATTGGAGCAAGCATATGATGGTATCAAAATTTATCATAAAGCCTTGTCAAAGATAACATTTGATGGTGCGTCTATTCACAAATCATAAGACATACATTTCCTATTTTTCCTTATTTGCTTTATATCTATTTGATAGATTAATTATATTTTGAAGCTCACCCAGCTAAAGCAAGGTGATTCTTGTCGTCAACGGTTTAAGCATTGTG
>NZ_LOCN01000011.1 GCF_001574435.1 Moritella sp. JT01 | reverse complement strand
CTTGAACGAAAAAAGCCGATATCATTGATATCGGCTTTTTTTATATCTGTAAATTATTAACAACTAAAGCTAAGTGCAGCGTCTTGCTCTGTGAAACCTTGATGAATTAAAAACGCAGATAATTCAGCTGTAACTTGTGTTGTTTTAATTACCGTTACGGTTTCTAATTGCAGAGATTTTGCATGTTCGATTGCTTGCTGCACTAGGTATTTACCCACACCACGTTGTTGGGTTATATCTCTTACTGCCATGCAGCTTAAGAATAACGTGGTAGTATCATGTTGCATGATTAAACCACCAATGTGGCGATCATTAAATTTAGCAACAAACAGAGTTTGGCTGTCATCTTGAAGCAGTTTCTCGAAGGCTTTTTGAATTTCGGCTTCATCATGCTGAAATGGTCGATACAATTTTGTTATATCAATAAGTAACTGTGGTGTTGAATCTGTTACTGTAAATGCTGATAATCTCATGCTGTTCCCTTTTTTAGATACATGCTGATATTACGCTATTATCATTCGTTATTTAAGGTTTGTTTTATGCAATGCAGAATGAATTGTGGGGCGTGCTGTGAAGCGCCAAGTATCACTAGCTATATTCCTGGTATGCCTGATGGCAAGCCTGCTGGTGTACGATGTGTTAATCTGTCGGCCGATCATTTATGTCTAATCTTTACAGACCCTGAACGTCCTGCGTTATGTGACACATTTAAAGCCTGTAATGATGTATGTGGTGAAAACCGTGATGAGGCTTTGTTCTTAATTACTGATTTGGAAATACAAACAGCAAGCTAAAATGTTAACGTTTAAGCCATGAGCGTGGGTTAACGGCTTTACCCTTGTGACGGATCTCGAAGTAAACCCCAGACTCTAACTGACCCCCACTACGGCCAGCCAATGAGATGACATCGCCTTTGCGTACTTTCTCTCCGGTCACTTTGAGTAATGTTTGGTTGTGACCATACAGGCTCATATATCCCTGGCCGTGATCAATAATCGTTACCATACCGAATCCACGTAGCCAATCTGCAAAGACTACCTTACCTGCGCTAACGGCTTTTACTTTACTCCCTTCATTTGCGCTGATGACCAATCCATGCCAGCTGACATTATTAAATCGCTTGCTGTTAAAGTTGTGCAGTACTTTACCTTTTATCGGCCAGTCTAATTTACCTTTATATTGTTTCAATCCTGATAATGATATTTGTGCACTTTGTTGTTTTTTTAATAACGCGATTTGTTGCTGTTTTCGTAATAACGCAATTTGTTGTTCTAACTTTTGTGCTGCAATCCCTAGCTCTGTTCGTGTTTTTTTCTGCTTGTTAATACTGTAAGCTATATTTCTATTACTTTTCTTCTGCTGTGATTTTTGTTGTGCTAACTGCTTGGATTTTTGTTGCTGTGAGGTTTGGATGACAAGTAATTGCTGTTTTATTTCTTCTTGTTTTACTTCATTTTTTTCAATCTTAGCTAAGGTATCATTAAATTCAGTAATAGATGCAGCGCGAGCAGCGTGAAGGTGTTGATAATAAACTAACGACCGTTCTATCTCATTACTGTTCTGTTGGTTAAGGAGTAGTTTTAAATAATCATTATTACCACTCAAATAGGCCGTTTCGATTTGTGCGGAAAGGATATTTTGTTGTTTCTTTTTACTTTTTAATAGTACTTTTTCTTGTGTGATTAGGTCGCTGAGATCTTTTTCAATATCTCGGATTAAAGATTTGGTATTACTGAGTTGTGCGGCAACTTTACTGATGGCACGGTCGGTACTTTGTGTTTGTTTAGATAAATCGTTTAAATAACGGTTTTGTTTTTTAATTGATGCGTTTTGGGCTTTGATCTGGCTACGAAGTTGATTCAGATCAGATTGATTATTTGCTGCATAAGCGTTTGATGATAGTAATATCAGCAGGCCTATAACGCGATAGACCATACTGTTTTTTAAAAATGTCATAAAGTAATCCTTTCCCCGTAGGGAAACGATTATTTCAGATTCATCAGGTTCTTACCAGTCATTTCCGCTGGTATTTCTTGACCAAGTAAAGTCAACATGGTTGGTGCCAAATCAGATAGGCGGCCTGTCTCTGCTGGTTCTGCGTCACGACCAAAATAAATTAGTGGTACAGGTAAGTTAGTATGTGCAGTATGAACGCCGCCTGTTTCTGGGTTGATCATCATTTCAGCATTACCGTGATCGGCTGTGATTAAGCATTCACCACCGACTTTTTCTAATGCATCAACTACACGACCAATTGATTGGTCAACGGCTTCACACGCTTTTACTGCAGCATCAAATACACCGGTATGGCCAACCATATCTCCGTTCGGATAGTTACAAATGATCACATCGTACTTTTCACTCTCAATTGCCGCAACTAACTTGTCAGTGAGCATTTCTGAATTCATTTCAGGTTGTAAGTCGTAAGTTGCTACTTGTGGTGATGGGATTAATTCACGATCTTCACCTGTGAAAGGGTCTTCAACGCCACCATTAAAAAAGAAGGTCACGTGGGCATATTTTTCTGTTTCAGAAATACGTAATTGCGTTTTATTTTGCTGCTCAAGTACTGAACCTAAGGTATTAACTAATTTAGCGGAAGGGAAAGCGATACTAGTATCAATGCTCGCTGCATATTCAGTTAGCATAACAAAATCAGCAAGTTTCGGTATTACACTGCGTTCGAAGCCAGTGAAGTCAGTATCGACAAATGCACGGGTAATTTCGCGCGCACGATCGGCACGGAAATTCATAAAGATGACAGCATCACCATCGGAAATCGGTGCAGCTTCGCCAATGACTGTCGCTTTCACGAACTCATCATTTTCATCACGTGCATAAGCGGCTTCAAGACCAGCGAGTGCTGTATCTGCGTTATATAGGCTTTCAGCTTGAGTAAATAACTTATATGCTTCTTCAACACGATCCCAACGATTATCTCGGTCCATTGCAAAATAGCGACCGATTAATGTGGCCGTTCTACCTACACCAACTTCAGCAAATTTAGCATCAAATTTTTCTAATGTGCCCAGTGCGCTACGCGGTGGTGTATCACGGCCATCTAAGAATGCGTGTAGATAAACCTTTGTTGCCCCTTGCTTTGCTGCAAGTTCGATCATAGCTAAGATCTGATCGTCGTGACTATGTACGCCACCTGGTGACGCTAGGCCTAGGATATGCACGGCTTTATCATTCGCAACCGCCGCATCAACTGCTTTTACAAGTGCTGGATTTTGGTAGAATTCGCCATCGCCGATTGCTTTATCGATTTTAGTTAAATTTTGATAAACGATACGACCAGCACCAATATTGACATGACCAACTTCTGAATTACCCATTTGGCCATCAGGTAGCCCCACATCTAAGCCTGAACTTGAAATCAGCATGCTTGGGCAATCTTGCCAAAGTTTATCTAAAATAGGTGTTTTTGCATTGGCAATTGCATTATCTTTTTTATCAAGACGGTGGCCCCAGCCATCCATGATGATAAGCGCAATTGTTTTCTTAGCTTTAGACATGAGTTTACCTCTCGGTTATTAAGTTTAAATATAGGAATATTACTACACTTTCCGGGGCTAAATTGGCTCTTATTTATGATCCAGGTAGAATATTGAAGATATTTAATCGTTAATGTCGGTAATATAACTACATATTCGTCTGTTTCATGTTCCGAGTTATTAGCTTAATTATACAAAATTGGTGATTAACTTTATCTTTGAGCTTTTCATAACGGTGGTGAGGAATTTATTATTGAGCTGCTTTTATTCCTTGTCACATGTATACTCCGTTGAGAATAATCCTTTATTATTAAATTTTAGAGTCATAATCACATGCAAGAATATATTGAATTTGCTTCGAATAATCCAGCCTTATCTCTCGCTTGGGTCGCTATCGCTGGTTTCCTTATTTATTCATTTGGCTCAAGTGCCATGTCTAAAGTTAAGTCGGTAAACAATCATGAAGCGACCGCTTTAATGAATAAAGAAAATGCCATTGTTGTTGATGTACGTGCTGCAGAAAACTATCGTAAGTCACATATTTTAAACGCAATTAACGTTCCAGTTGCTGATATTGAAGCAAATAAGCTATCAATGATTGAAAAATACAAAAACACCCCAATCATCGTTATGTGTGATACAGGAATGAGTTCAGGTCGTGCTGCGAATCGCCTAGCCAAAATGGACTTTACGACTGTTTATAATTTATCTGGTGGTATGGCAAGTTGGCAAGAAGCAAACTTACCGACTGTTAAGAAATAACAGTGACAAATCAGCTCGCTAAAAAAATTAATTACTCAGTTTGAATCTATAAAATATTGGAATTTACCTATGTCAGAATCAGCAAGCCAACAAGAATTTAATATCCAACGCGTTTACATCAAAGATGTATCTTTTGAATGCCCTAACTCTCCCGCTATCTTTCAACAAGAATGGAAACCTGAAGTTAAATTAGATCTAGATACTCGTAGCTCTAAACTTGGTGACGGCGTATTTGAAGTTGTATTATCACTTACTGTGACAGCTAAAGATGGCGACACAGTGGCTTTCTTATGTGAAGTTCAACAAGCAGGTATCTTTACTGTTGGCGAATTAAGCGAAGGTCAATTAGCACATTGTCTAGGTGCTTTCTGTCCAAATATCTTATTCCCATATGCACGTGAAACAATTGCTAGCTTAGTGAGCCGTGGTTCTTTCCCACAGCTTAATCTTGCGCCAGTTAACTTCGATGCACTGTTTGCATCTTATGTTCAACAAGCACAACAAGCAGCTGAAGCTCCTGCTCCTGCTCTTGCAGAGCAAAAACTGGACTCTTAAATGATGGCGACTGATACAGCTTTGATTACCGTTCTGGGTGCTGGTTCTTACGGTACTTCATTAGCGATGTCCTTAGCACGTAATGGTAACAAAACCGTGTTGTGGGGTCATAATCCAGAGCATGTTGCCGAGCTTGCTAAAGCGCGCTGTAATGAAGCTTACTTACCGGGTATCGCTTTTCCTGATGCTTTGGTATTGGAGGCGGACCTTGAACAAGCTGTGGCCGCAAGTCGAGATATTCTGATTGTGGTACCTAGCCATGTTTTTGGTGATGTATTAAAGCAGATTAAACCATTTTTGCGTGAAAACTCGCGTATATCTTGGGCTACGAAAGGGCTAGAAGCTGAAACTGGACGTCTATTGCAAGATGTTGCAACAGATATTCTTGGCAGTGGTTATCCATTAGCGGTACTTTCTGGACCTACATTTGCGAAAGAGTTAGCTGCTGGTTTACCAACTGCAATCAGTATCTCGTCAACAGATCCAAAATTTTCTGATGATATCTCACACTTATTGCATTGTGGCCGTAGCTTACGTACTTATACCAATAATGATTTTATTGGCGTGCAACTTGGCGGCGCGGTTAAAAACGTGATTGCTATTGGCGCTGGTTTATCTGATGGACTTGGTTTTGGTGCTAATGCTCGTACTGCATTAATTACTCGCGGTTTGGCAGAGTTATGTCGTCTTGGTGAAGCATTAGGTGCAGAAAAAAATACCTTCATGGGTATGTCTTGCTTGGGTGATTTGGTACTAACCTGTACTGATAATCAAAGTCGAAATCGTCGTTTTGGTCTTGCATTGGGTGCAGGCAAAGGTGTTGATGAAGCACAAGTTGAGATTGGTCAAGTTGTTGAAGGCTATCGCAATACCAAAGAAGTTTATTTGTTATCTGCGCGTCTTGGCGTGGAAATGCCAATTACGGAGCAAATATATCAAGTGTTATATGAGAATAAGCCTCCAAAAGAAGCGGCTTTAGCATTATTAGCACGAGATAAAAAAGGCGAATAATCAGTTTGAATTAAAAAAAGTGACGGTCAAGACCGTCACTTTATATTTATTCTAGCGTTTAATGTTAACTATGCTTGATTAAAGCTTAGTAGTAAGAATGCTCACCAGCTTGGTGTTCTGTTGCATCTTTAACAGCCGTTAGTTCTTCAGGGAACAATTCTAGTAACTGTTTTTCTATCCCTTCTTTCAACGTAAAGTCTACTTGGCTACAACCATTACAGCCGCCACCAAACTGTAAGATAGCAATGCCATCATCCGTGATTTCAGTTAATACAACGTTACCGCCATGTCCTGCAAGCTGTGGGTTAACTTCAGTTTGGATCACATAGTCAACGCGTTCTGTCAGTGGTGCATCATCTGCAACAGCTCTTATTTTTGCGTTAGGCGCTTTAAGTGTTAATTGAGAACCCATTTTATCCGTCACAAAATCGATATAAGCATCGGTTAGGAACGGTTTACTCATGTCATCAATTAATGCATCAAAACCACTGTATGGTAATACAATATCAGTACTTTCAATTGCTTCAGGTGGACAATATGATACGCCACACTCTGCATTTGCTGTGCCTGGATTAACGACGAATACACGAATGTTAGTGCCGTCTTTTTGGTTGCTAAGTAATTTTACAAAATGAGTTTGTGCCGCTTCAGTAATTGTTATCATGGTGTCCTCTTTGTCATACCTGACTAATTTACTCTGTCTTTAATTGTAACGCTATTTAAGATGATAAACCACTAATCCGCTAATGTTCTGGCGATACACCATATATCAATACGTTCTACCCCTGCTGTAAATAAAGCCTGGCAAGCTGCTTTCATTGTTTCACCTGTTGTTACTACATCATCAATAATGGCAATATGCTTAACTGTAATAGGTTGTGTGACTTTAAATGCATTGTGCATATTGTTGCTACGCTCAGCCGCTGTTTGCTTGGCTTGTGCTTTGGTATTTTTAGTGCGAATAAATTTTTTTTCTGCGATTATCGGTATTTGTAGCTGTTTTGCAAGATCTAGGGCAAGTAGATGGGCTTGATTATAACCTCGTTTTGCGAGGCGTTTTTTATGTAAAGGGATAGATAGCAATGCCTCAGGTAAACAGTAATTATGCTGGATGACTTTGTTACTGATGCTACGACTTATTAGCTGGGAAAACAGTAAGTGCAGTTGTGGCTGTTGCGAAAATTTATATTGTTTAATTAAGTATTGGCATTCCAAGCTGTAGCTCATACAGGCAATTAATCTTTGCCAAGGTGGCTCTTGGTTTATGCACTCATGACATTGACCTTGTTGATATACAGTTAGTGGAAGCGCGCAACGATAGCAGCTTGATACCGGTAAATAGGGTAATTCCTGTTGGCATAATAAACACAGAAAAGGTTGCAGATTATCGATGGGCATATCACATAAGTAACAACGAGGCTGTAATAGTGTCATGCTGAGTTTGCGGATCATGGCTATATCTACTCGTTTGATTAGTATATCCTCATGGCTAAATAATTCGTCAAGTGTAGAGAAATATGTCAGAAGTCTTCGCCACAAAAATTAAAAGTGTAAGCCGCAACACAGAGTTACATGTCGATATTGTCGGTGACGGCCCAGACTTAGTGTTATTACATGGTTGGGGATTAAATAGTGCGTGTTGGCAATCTATAGTTCCGTTACTATCTGCGCACTATCGATTACATTTAGTTGATCTACCTGGTTTTGGTTTTAGTCATGATAGTTATCTTGCTAGTCAGTCGCTGGCTGATATTACGGATGCATTAGTTAAAGTTGTACCTGACAATGCCGTTTGGTTGGGTTGGTCGTTGGGTGGATTGTGTGCTACTCATTTTGCGCTAGCGCATCCCCAACGAGTTTCTGCATTGGTGACCGTCGCCAGTTCACCGAAATTTATGGCAACATCACAAGTGAATGAATTAGCTGCTTGGGCTGGTATTGCTGAAAATGTATTAGTGCAATTCCAACAACAGCTAAAACAGAATCTATCACAAACTATTAATCGTTTTTTAGCCATTCAAGCGATGGGCAGTGAAACGGCGAAACAAGACATTAAACAATTAAAGTCTTTATTAGCGGCACGTCCGCAGCCGCATGAACAAGCATTAAGTAACGGTTTACGATTATTAGAGACGGTGGACTTACGCGCGCAGTTAACTTCATTAACAATGCCATTTTATCGCTGTTATGGGCGCTTAGATTCGCTGGTGCCACAAGCGACAGTGGTATGGATGGACCGTTATCTACCGCAATCACCGAGTCTGATATTTAAAGCGTCTTCACATGCGCCTTTTATTTCAGAACCCACTCTTTTTGTTAATAAATTGCAGGCATTTATCAATCATTCGTTATAAACTCAAATAGCAGTCACTCATGTCATTATTTTGGATGTACTGTTGAGCCGTTATTTATGATCATGAGGGAAAGATATGTTCATACAATTACACGCTACGATTAGTTATCAGCACTGTATGAATATTGCTAAGGGGGGCGCTAGCATATGGCATTAGTTATCCCTCCTCCTACGGGCATTCCTAATGCGTTAAACCCAACCACAGCTGCAGTGGAACGTGATGCCGAAAAACGTGAGATCACGCCTGCGATCACCCCCGATGGTGCATCAGCTTCAACAAGTGACAGCACCACAGACAAAGACCTTATTAATTATAACCCGAAGAAAAATGATCCTGATAGCAAGAAAAAACAAGCCCGAGATCCATCTGTGTTGACGCTAGATGATGACGAGGTGATCGTACTCGATCATGTTTCTCACGAAGGTGAAAGGCGAATGGATGATGTTTCAAGTATCGTATTATCGATTGATATGACGGATCCGCCTGAAACGATTATTGCTGAAGTTTTGTTGCTACGACAGGCGATCTTAGCTAAACAGACCCTCAAGGTTGGCGATCGTCAACAACTTGCCGAAATAAATCACATTATAAAAACGTCGCTGGCTGATCTATTACGGTTAAAGCAACTTGATGAAGTTAAAGTGCTAGCGGCACAACTACCCGCTGCAACAGGCGTATTAAAAGGTGAAAATGTGCATTCTCACGTTGTCGCACTGGATGATCTTTTCGCTTCTTCTTTTGATGATGACATGGACGTAGCAACAGGGTCTATATCGGCAAAATCCAAATTAGCAGGCGCTGTTGTTGGGTATTTTTATGGTGAAAATATAGAGCCTCAACCACCATCTCAGATCGATCAGCAAGAATAATCTTATATTTATTGTGAGTTTATGGGTAACTTTCTGTGTGCTTTGCTAGTATGGACTCTATAACCATACTAATAACGAGGATGTCATGTCAGAGCAACGGATACAGCAAGCAATACAATTAATTGATGAAATAAATCAGTGTGATCCAGTCAGTGAAATTGTAGATGGAATAGCACAACCAAAAGAATGGTTATACGGTGTGCGCATGAGCGAGTGCTTGGCTGAATTTATGCCTGAAGCATCGACTGCATTACAAATAGCCGCGCGTGCACAACATATTAAACGTTGGAGTATCCCGCGTAGTGAGCATCCACTCGGGCGCGAAGGTTACAATAAATGGCGTCAATCATTAGGCCGTTTACACGCCGAAGAAGCAATGGCAATTGCAGAAAAGGTAGGTTGTGCTCAAGATGAAGTACAAGCAATTGGTCGTATGTTGCGTAAAGAAAAATTAAAACGTGACCCACAAGTACAAGCGCTAGAAGATGTTATTTGTTTAGTCTTTTTAAAATATTATTTTACCGCGTTTTCAGAAAAGCATACACCCGAAAAACTGATTGTTATTGTGCAAAAGACTTGGGCTAAAATGTCTGAAAAAGGCCATGAGGTGGCACTAAAATTACCGTTTACACCTGATCAACAAGCGTTATTGGCTAAAGCGCTCGGTTAATATTTCTCGCTAGATTTAATACTGTGAATTCACTGCCGCTTACTCGAGTTGCAGTGAATCATAATTCTTACTGCCCAGTTCGTTTTACTCTTCTTCTTAATGCTGCCAATGGAACATGCTAAATTCCGTAAACATACCTGTTTAGTGTTAGCTTTAATCACTATTTTAATCGTGTTCTTATCTGCTAATTAAATACTTTATATCTATAATCTCTCTGGTATATTGAGGTTAGCAATTACATACGGCTAATTGGATGATTTAGGGAGTTAAAGTTAATGCAAATGGAAATAATCTCGGCAGCGGTGATGCTATTTTTGATCATGGATCCGTTAGGTAATCTACCGATATTTTTGTCTATTTTAAAACACATAGATAAAAAACGTCGACGTGCTGTCATGATACGAGAATTATTAATTGCACTATTTGTGATGCTGTTATTTTTATTCTTAGGTGAAAGGATCCTTGGTTTTCTAAGTCTAAAACAAGAAGCGGTGAGTATCGCGGGTGGTATTATCCTGTTCTTGATCGCAATTAAGATGATCTTTCCGACTGAAGGTGGGTTAACGGGCCTGGCCGCAGGTGAAGAACCGTTTATTGTGCCAATGGCGATCCCGTTATTAGCGGGCCCCTCAATCCTTGCTGCGTTATTATTATTAGCCCATCAAGATCCTGACAAGATGTTTGAATGGTCTGCAGCGTTACTCATTGCGTGGGGGCTAAGTGCTTTTATTTTAATGTTCTATGAAGGGTTTAACCGTATTCTCGGCGAGAAAGGGTTGGCTGCTGTGGAGCGATTGATGGGAATGTTATTGGTGATGATATCGGTACAGATGTTACTGGATGGTATTGCTGATTATCTTGCGACAGTAAGCTAATCGAACACTACTGTTGTAAAATTGTTGTAAACAAAAGTTTGCATTATTGTTTGCAATACGCCGTCGCAATGGTAAATTAATCTATCTTAATACCTAAGTAAGCTTAACAGATAGTTTATAACGTAGGACAAAGGCAGTGTCATTTAGGTACACTGCTTCTGATTACTGGTTCTCACAATATGACAAGGAAAATGAATGAGCATTACCTCTTTTTACCCACCACAGCGTACTTTGATGGGACCTGGTCCTTCAGATGTTTATCCGAACGTATTACAAGCATTAAGTCGTCCGACCGTTGGTCATCTTGACCCGACATTTATAAAAATGATGGATGAAGTAAAAGAATTGCTGCAGTATGCATTTCAAACCAAGAATCCTTGTACTATGGCGGTTTCTGCTCCTGGTTCTGCAGGCATGGAAACTTGCTTTGTGAATTTGATTGAGCCTGGTGACAAAGTCATTGTCTGCATCAATGGTGTGTTTGGTGGCCGCATGGCTGAAAACGTAACACGCTCTGGTGGCGTACTGGTTAGAGTGGAAGATGAGTGGGGTAAACCTGTTGATCCAGAAAAACTTGAAGCGGCGTTAAAAGACCACCCCGATGCTAAAATTGTCGCATTTGTACATGCTGAAACATCAACCGGTGTACTTTCTGATGCTAAGACACTTTGTGCACTCGCAAGGCAATATGATTGCTTGTCGATTGTTGATGCGGTGACGTCACTCGGTGGCGTTCCTTTGTATGTGGATGATTGGGGCATTGATGCCATTTATTCTGGTACTCAAAAATGCTTGTCTTGTGTTCCGGGTATATCTCCGGTGAGCTTCAGTCCTGCAGCCGTTGAAAGAATTCAAAACCGGTCTGTACCTGTGCAAAGTTGGTTCTTAGATCAAACACTTGTGATGAGCTATTGGTCAGGTGAAGGTAAACGTACTTATCACCATACTGCGCCGGTAAATACTTTATATGCATTACATGAATCATTAGTGCAATTACAGACTGAAGGCTTAGAGAACGCATGGGAACGTCATGCACAGCAACATTTAGCATTACGTGCTGGTTTAGAAAAAATGGGCATTGAGTTTATTGTTGATGAAGCGTGTCGTTTACCACAGCTAAATACGGTCGTTATTCCTGACGGTGTTGATGATGCTGCTGTGCGTAACCAATTATTACAAACCTATAATCTTGAAATTGGTGCCGGTCTGGGTGCATTCGCAGGTAAAGCATGGCGTATTGGGTTAATGGGTTATGCGGCGCGCGCTGAAAATGTAGCATTGTGTTTACGTGCGTTAGAAGAAACCTTGAACTAAAAAATATGTTAAATACGGTTAGCTAATTCTGTAGCAGCGAAGGGCTAGTGAAACTGATTTAATATAAAGAGCTACGCTTCATGAATAATGGAACGTGGTTTTTTTAGTATTGGCTTAATGATCTCTCACTTTCAGCTATTGAGAATAAGTGGTGTTAGCCTGACTCGCTGCAAATTTCTGCACTAATTTATTCGTTGGGTACAGCAGTGCTGTCCGTTTTAACAGAATTTCTGATTCTTCTTTTTTGCCTAATTTTGCTAATGCGCGAACCCAATTAATATAAATATTTGCTCTTGGTGTTTTCTGTGAGATCTCAGCAGCCCAATCCATATAGTTATTCAGCTCTGCTATATCGTTATTGTATATCGCGATTTGCAAGCGATACATCATAGCGTTGAACTCTAATCGTGTGATCCAAGCGACTGGATTGACGACTTTTGTCAGTGGCGTTATATCACTGCGATCACTGCGCTCATATTGGGTTAACAACGTATTGGTATGCAGTGTAGTTAACATAAATAACCCTGTAACTGCGGGAATGAGTAATGCCAAAGTACGTAATAAAAAGGTGTAACTAAATTTGATTGTTTTGGTATTGCCATAACGACTGCCGATATACCAAACCAAGGTTAAGAATACCACCCAATGCACGATGGCATGATAAAACGGATATTCTGTTTGGCTATGTAAAACCAACGGGAATACGAGCCCTAATAACGCCATGGCTTGCCATAATGGTTGCTTGACTATAATACGTAAGAAACCAATCACCAGTAAGGCTATTCCAGCTAATGCAACAAGGCCACCTTCGATACCCCAATATAATAATTCATTATGTGGATGATCAAGATTCTCTGGTGATCCTGGTAATGCCAGCCCTTGACTCAGCGCTTGGCTGTACGAATTGAGATATGCGACTTCAAAGCTACCATAGCCCCAACCTAGGAAAGGCTTCTCTAACCACATAGCCAAACCATGTAGATAGATAGGCACACGTGCGCCTGGATCTGTTAGCGCGGCTGCGGAACGCGCTACTTTGTCTGCTGTTTCTAACGAGTAAGCACCAATGGCAACAGCGATAACACTGCAAACTAACCAAATTAACAGACTTTTTGTTTGTTCAGACTCCCGTAACTGTTGCCACACCCAAGGTAACATGAGTGCTGGTGCAATTAATAATGACAGGTAACCAGTACGAGATTGCAGTAATACTACGGGAATAACGGCCATGAAAGTGGTGAAATAACAAAATAGACGTTTCTTTTGTTCATCCAATTTAGTTTGTGTCAGCAGGTATAAAGCGAGGGCAATACCCGTTGTTAAAAATGAAGCTGAAACATTAGGTTGTTGAAAAATACCATAGGGACGATTGGCGATTTTCTGATAACCAACAGTATTATTAACCGGTAGTAAATAGTATTGGACGAGACTAAACAGTGCCTCGATAAATACGGCGCCTAAAATTAAATATAATAGGGTTAGTCGTTGTTGCTGAGTAAGCTGTAATTGCTGCAGGGCAACAAAAAACAGTAATCCACCGACTAAACCAAATAAGCGGGTATAACTGAGACCAGCAACGATAGGGTCGGCATATAATACTGGTATTAGCATGACGAGCGTAGCCGCGATAAACATTAAGCTCATCTGGGAGTAAACCAATTTCGCTTGTAATGTTGCTTGCCACAAACCAATGCCGATTAAGGTTGAAATAAACATCCAACCAATTGCATTAAAAGGCAGGTGCAGTCCTGAACCGCCGCCGTTATGCTGAAAATAATGCATTCCGATCAGCATATACACGGCGAACGTAATGAAAAATCCTTTTTTCAATGTTGTTAGATTCATACTATGACTCTTGGTTTATAATATTCAGTTGGTTGATAGTACTCAGTTTTTTTGCGCGCTCTAACATGGGTTTTAGAAAGCGTGCAGTATGACTGTCTGGATGTTCCGATACGGTTTCCGGTGTCCCTGCGACAAGAATTTCACCACCGCCGCTGCCCCCTTCAGGTCCGAGATCGATAACCCAATCTGCTGTTTTTACTACATCTAGGTTATGCTCAATAATCACGATGGTATTGCCATGATCACGTAAGCGATGTAATACTTTCATGAGTAATTTAATATCATGAAAATGCAAACCTGTGGTTGGTTCGTCTAAGATATACAAAGTTTGGCCGGTATCGCGTTTTGATAACTCTTTCGCCAGTTTCACGCGTTGTGCTTCACCACCGGATAACGTCGTCGCCGATTGACCGAGGCGTATGTAAGAGAGCCCGACATCCACTAAGGTTTGTAACTTACGTGCGATAGGGGGGATCGGTGCAAAGAAGGTATTGGCTTCTTCGACGGTCATATCCAATACTTCGTGAATATTTTTGCCTTTGTAGCGTACTTCTAATGTTTCACGGTTATAACGCTGGCTCTTACAGTCGTCACAAGGAACGTAAATATCCGGTAAAAAGTGCATCTCGACTTTGATTAGACCATCACCTTGGCAAGCTTCACAGCGTCCGCCCTTAACGTTGAAGCTAAAGCGTCCTGGTTTATAACCGCGTGAACGTGCTTCTTGGGTGCCTGCAAATATCTCGCGAATTGCCGTGAAAATACCCGTATAGGTTGCCGGGTTAGAACGCGGGGTTCGGCCGATTGGACTTTGATCAATATCGACTACTTTATCAAGCTGATCTAAACCTTCAATCGAGGTATAAGGTGAAGGCGTTGTTACCGTTGCACCATTTAATTCGATATGCGCGATCTTAAAGAAGGTATCATTAATGAGGGTTGATTTACCTGAACCTGATACACCTGTGACACACGTCATCACGCCAATGGGAACGGATAAATCAACATTTTTAAGGTTGTTACCACTTGCACCTTTTAAATGAACCCATTTGTCGGTTAATGGTGTTCGTTGCGCTGGGATCTCAATGGCTTTACGACCACTGAGGTAATCGGCGGTCAGTGAATTTTCACTTTGTAAGATATCATCAATACTGCCTCGGGCAACGATCTCACCACCATGGACACCAGCGCCAGGGCCAATGTCCAGGATATAGTCGGCCGCGCGGATCGCATCTTCATCGTGTTCAACCACAATCACGGTATTACCAAGATCACGTAGATGGATCAGGGTTTGTAATAAGCGTTCATTATCGCGTTGGTGTAAACCGATCGAGGGCTCATCGAGCACGTACATGACGCCAACCAGACCTGCACCAATTTGACTGGCAAGACGAATACGTTGTGCTTCGCCGCCAGAAAGCGTTTCGGCGCTGCGTTCTAGACTTAAATAATTCAGACCTACGTTGACTAAGAAACCAAGACGATCACCAATTTCTTTAAGGATCTTTTCGGCTATCTGGCCTTTTTGACCGGGTAGTGTCATTTTGGAAAAGAATTCGAATGCTTCACCTATGGCCATATGAGAGACTTCAGGTAAGGTGGTTTCTTGAATATAAACGTGGCGAGCTTCTTGACGTAGACGAGAACCAGAGCAGGTTTCACAAGATTTGGTGGTTAAGTATTTACCAAGCTCTTCACGTACCGCATTCGATTCGGTTTCTTTATAGCGGCGTTGCATATTTGGAATAATGCCTTCGAAAGCGTGGCGGCGTACGACAATATCTCCGCGATCATTCACATAGTTAAATTCAATTTCTTGCTCACCACTGCCTTGCAGGATATAGCCTTGTACTTCACTGGCTAATGAATTAAATGGTTTGGTTAAATCAAATTTGTAGTGTTTCGCCAGTGAGCTGAGCATTTGGAAGTAATAAAAATTACGTTTATCCCAACCGCGGATCGCACCACCAGATAGGCTCAGATCGGCATTAATAATAACACGGTCGTAATCAAAGTATTGTTGAACACCAAGCCCGTCACACGTATGACAAGCCCCTGCTGGATTGTTGAATGAGAAGATCCTTGGTTCAAGCTCTGCCATGCTGTAACCACAATGGGGGCAAGCAAAGTTAGCTGAAAAAACGATAGGTTCTGCATCGCTGTCATCCATATCGGCAATATAAGCGGTGCCGCCTGACAGGTTTAGTGCGGTTTCAAAAGATTCGGACAGACGCAGTTGTAGATCATCACGTACTTTAAAGCGATCGATCACCACTTCAATGGTGTGTTTTTTATGTAGATCTAAGGTTGGCGGATCGGATAGATCACAGACTTCACCATCGATACGCGCCCGTATATAACCTTGGCTAGCTAAGCCCGCCAGGGTTTTAACATGCTCACCTTTACGTTCTTTCACGATCGGGGCGAGCAGCATGAGTTTACGCCCCGTCTCTAATTCCAACACATGATCTACCATTTGGGTAATGGTTTGTGCCGCTAAAGGCGCATTATGGGTTGGACAGCGTGGTTCACCAACCCGGGCAAATAATAAGCGCAGGTAATCATAGATCTCGGTAATAGTACCGACGGTTGAGCGTGGGTTATGTGACGTGGATTTTTGCTCGATAGAGATCGCCGGTGACAAACCTTCAATATGATCGACATCGGGCTTTTCCATCAAGGATAAAAACTGTCTGGCGTAGGCAGAAAGCGACTCTACATAACGACGTTGACCTTCTGCATAAAGCGTATCAAATGCTAATGACGATTTTCCAGAACCCGATAACCCTGTGATCACAATCAGCTTATCGCGAGGTAGTTCAACATTGATATCTTTAAGGTTATGGGTGCGTGCGCCCCGAACAATGATTTGATCCATACATAACTCACACTACATAAAATAATCAACCAGTATCGCATATTAGGGCTTGTTAGGCATTACTTTAGAAGAAACTCTCTTCAATATTAAGAATGTCATCAGGCGCAACGTGGTCGTCTGGTGTAACCTTATGTGTCTGATTAAGATCGCTATTATTCGACAGCATAATAGATTGTTTTGCTGCTCGCTCAGTGAAACCACCTGCCAGTGCTATCGCTTTATCAACGGTTAACCCGGGTCTAAACGGGTATCCACCGGGGCGTTTTACTTCGCCTTTAATGTAAAATTGGCGGAAAGTCACGATACTGACCATGACTTTAGGTGAGATTAAATAAGGCCCTTTCAAACCAAGATAAATCTTTTTTTTGATCTCGGCAGGGGTGAAACCAACTACTTTGATTTCACCGAGGTAGGGGTAATCAATGCTACCCGATGTATCAATTAATATAGACATGCTTAGATCGGCTTCGCCGTAGATCTTAATAGACAGTTTATCGCCCGCGCCAAGTTTATAATTGTGGTGTTGTTCATGCGCTCTGGCAGGACTTGTTAACAAAATTATAATGACGACAATAGCGCTATGTAAGTATAGACAGCCTTTCATTTTAAATACTCCTTTCATTTAAAATACGAGGGAACTGGTTAATCCGTAAATATTTTTGTCATAACCTAAGTTAACTTCCGAAGATGATTTACGTTGATGTTCATAGCTAAGACCGAATGCGAGCCAAGAGCTTAATTGATAAGACAGTGCGATGTTGATGGTACTGCTGTTGTCTTCACGCGCGCTATGTTGGTATGTTTCGTTTAGATAGTGGTAAGCGAGTGAACTCGACAAATTATAACGCCAGGTGTGTTCCCAGCCTATTGACTTGTGATCTGCTTCTATGCTGTCTGTTCCTGTGACTGCATTGATGATCTTCTGACTGGCATTGATGTTGAAGGTGGAATATGTTTTTGGACGCCAATTAATACCAATATCCCAGCTTGGGTTAGCTTGAGGATTTCGGCTACTGTCGGCGAAATTAATTTTCTCATAACCTATTTTTACAATACCTTGCGTTTTGCCACTTATGTCCCAGTGTATACCGGTATACAGCAGGCTATTATTACTGTCTTTGTGATTCGCGGTACCTTGGTAATTGGTTACGCGGTTACTGATATCAAGTAATAAGTTTAAGCTCGCCCCGATGTTATAGTCAAAAGCGAGGCCGTAGTTATATTCGTTGAAATCAGCCATGGGTGTGTAACTTGAGTTTTTTTTGTCGTAGCGTTTATTGTTAAAACTAAATCGAGGTTTGAGTTTGGCTTTTGAAGATTGGCTGCCATAAACATAACTTAATGCAACTTGCTGGGTGTAAAACTTGGTGGGCGCTGTTACTTGCTCATTACCTTCTGATATTCCCATATTGACGGCATCATGGCCAAGATTAAATTGGTATGAAATAGCCAACTGATGGCGGCGATTGGATGTTCGGTTAAGTCCTACTTGTAACTGGTGATCGGTATAATTATTATCCGAATTTTCACTATATAAGCTTTGTAGCCCCTCATAACCCAAAGTAAACTTGGTGTTATATTTTTTCCCTTCAATGCGTAATGCGGGCATTATTTCAATTAAATTAGAAGCCTGCGGATTGGTTTTTGCATTGGTAATATTATCGTCGTGTTTATAATTGAGTGAGAGACTGGGTATTACATTAAGTCCAAGTTCAGAATTAGTCTCTAGACTTAACTCTGACGCGGTCACCCGCGAACTGAATAGGAGTAAGATGAATATAGAGGATACTGTTAGCTGTAAATTCTTTAAGATTTTCATTGGTTATGCAGAACAGCTATGAGGCCCGTGCAACTTCCTTTTGACTTTTATTGTGATACTGGTATTGGTACTGATAGCGTCTATCATTTTTCAATGATTCTTGGTTTAGTATAATGCCATCGGTACTGACGCCATGCTTCGCCAGTAATGCGATGGTGCTGTTAAGTCCAGCAATCTTGGAGTCGTTTGCACGGGTCACGAGTATATTAAAATCAGACTGTTGCCCAATAATTAATGCGTCACTGACTAGCTGACTAGGTGGCGAATCAATAATAATATAATCATATTGGGATCTTAAAATGGCCAGGCAACTGGTAAAACGTGTCGAGCTCAGTAAATTGGATGGGCTTTCGGTTAACTCTCCTGCCGATAATACAGCTAAATTTGTTTGTTGATCACGCCATATATAGCTATTCAAACTGCCACTTTTACTGAGAATATCAGCCAATCCACGTTGGCTATTGGGGATCCCCATTTTTCTTCTTATCGACGGTCTACGTAAATCAGCCTCTAAAATAAGGGTTCTGTGGGATTGTGCTAACGCCATCGCGAGATAAATAGCGGATGTACTTTTCCCTTCGCCTACGGTGTTGGAGCTGATCATGATGACTTGTGGTTGCTTGATTTTGGCGGATAACTGCAATGATGTACGTAAATTTTGCGCTGCTTCAAAAATTATCTTATTGCCAAGAAATAATTGCTGTGGCGATTGTTGATGGAATTTTTTATCAATCGCTTTAAAGTTGGGTAGTGAGCCAAGTAATGGCGCTGGTAGATTAGTGACATTGTCTTGATTCACAAAAAATAGCGCATGCAGTAGAGCATGCGCGACTAACAGCATCAATGTTAATAAGATCACGAGCACTAAGATCAATGCGCGTTTGGGTTTAAAAGGGGATAAAGGCGTTTTAGCGATACCGGTAATCGTAGCTGTTGATAGGTTAAGGTTGTTGGTGAGGTTTGTTTCTTTCAAACGCATTAAAAACATATTATACAGTTCGTTGCTCGAGGTTAACTCTCGGTTGAGTTCTTTATAACGTGCTTTTTGTTTTATCAGGGTGCGGTGTTCTGCTTTTTTACTTTCTAATACGGCGATCACGGCGGATTCATTTTGTTCAAGTAAGTTGATATTTTTTTTAAACCCGAGTGCCAGTTGTTGTAAGGCGTTTTGGGCATTTTCTTCTGCGGCACTGAGTTGTGCATTTACTTGGATCATTTTGTCGTGTTGTGGACCATAGCGTTTGGATAGTTCGGCGATATTGTGCTTTGCTCGGGTGTAATCATTTCTTAATTCAACTATCACTGCGTGATGGGATAATGCCTTGATTGAGGTTGAAGTGAGCAAGTCTAAATTTTGCGCTTGGCTTATTTGTCGATATAAGGTTTGCGCGCCAATTAATTCACTTCTAATCGTGTTTAATTTAGTGGTGAGGTTCTGTAATTCTGTTGCGGTGAAATTATCAATACCACTGTCATCAATTAAGTTTTCTTGTTGGAGAAAATGAGTGAGATTGCTCTCTGCTGTATTTAAGTTATCTTTGAGTGCTTGCACCCCTTCTTTAAGCCAAAGTGATGCGGTAACTGTCTGTAGGACTCGAAAATCACGGTTATGCTGGATGTACACATTGGCATAGGTATTCGCGATTAAAGCAGCCAATTCTGGTACGTTATGCTCATAACTGATGGTCAGTAATTGGGTGTTTTTAATGAGAGATATATTCACTGCCGATTTTATCTGGCCAATAAAAGCGTGTGGGTTTATTGCCTTAGCTTGTTTTTTTGTTGGTGATATAAAATGCATGATGTTATCGAGTATCAAGCTTAATTTACTATTCGGTTTATCTTGTGTGTAATAAGGGGTTTGAGATAAATTGAGTTTGGTGATGACTTTTTCGGTGATCACGTCGGAACGTAAAATTTCAATTTGAGTTTGGAAGTAATCTTTGTTGTTTATATCGTTTTGTAATAAACCTTGGATGGCAATTGGCTTCGCTTGCTGTATTTGTAATTGTAAAACTGTGCTGGCTTTATAAATAGGAGGAAGATCAGAAATAAAAATGGCAGCAATAATGCTAACAATGGTGGTGATAACACAGATTCGTAAAAACGAGCGCCTAATTATATTAAAGAGATGCGTAAGATCAATTTCGTCTTGGCCTCCCTGTGGGAACCTATTATACGTGTCGTATTTTTGCTCCACTTCAGATCCTTTGAATGGTGAGCGATAGGGTTACGTATCCATACGTTTTCATTATTTAGCATTAGATGTACCATGGTTGCAACATAAATGAAACATAACAAGTTAAGGTTGTTACAAATTTATCTAATTTTAAGTATAAAAAAAGCCATATTAGATATGACTTTTAAGTTATATTAGTCTAGGGCTTCGAGCTTATCTGTCTTTTGTTTCTAAACAATCAGCTGTAATTAGATAAGGTTTTCTTTTGCCCATGATACCGCTTGTAGGCGATTTTTTACTTTGATCTTTTTAAATACATTATATAAATGTGACTTGATCGTGTGCTCACTGACATAAAGCGTATCAGCGATCTCTAAATTTGATGAACCCGTCATTAGCTGACGTAAGATCTCTTGTTCACGGGTTGTGAGTTCTGGTTTTCGGTCTAGATCAACGGCTTTGGTAGAGCGGTAAATGGAGATCAGTGAGCTGAGTGTACGTCGTGGCATCCAGAATTCACCTTCGGTGATCTTTTGTATGCCTTTGCAAACGACATCGAGTTCATCACGCTTATTAAATACGCCAAATATCGATGGCCAAGTGGAAATGTTCTCCATCGTGGTGTCATCACTCAAATTAATCAGGGCTAATCGAAACATACCATGGTATTGCTTTAATTTGTTTTTCAGCTGCTCTTGTGAGATTGCACTGAGGTTGTCTGTATCAACGAGTAATAATAAATTGTCATCAATTGAGATACGTTCAACTTCGGCCACTTCACGTAATTGTTGTACAGGTATATCGAGTTTAGCTCTTAAACAAGAGACTAAAGTGGCAACTTGTAGACTCGGCTGAGACAGCAATACTACATTTGGGTAATCCGACATATGACTAAATCCTTTAGTTTGTGTGGTGATATCCATATCTATGCTAAATAGCATTATAAAACGGTTAAACTTGGTTAATGACTTAATTAAAGTGTTAATTGTAATACCTAAGTTCGATACGGCTTGATACTAAAGCATTAACTGACAGTGGAAGTCGCGAGCTAATCTCTCTGGGACATTACATGTTAACTAGTTGTTAATTCATACTTAACATATCGGTGTGCTATAAATGAGTCAAGTTCGCATTTAGTTTTATCTCGGCTCATACTTTATTATTTAGCTATATTAATGGTTTAATATTGCATTTTATTTTCATTATCATTGCGTTAAGTATTAATTCTGGTGTTTTATTTCAACCTATTTAGTTAATTCGGTATTTTACGGTTATTTTCGTTTTTTGTTAATGCTAAAGCATGGTGGACGTTTATTGTGGCTGTTTTAAATGATTTTTATTTTCAGCTTAGATGATGTGTTAATATGGCGCGGTAAATATTGAGAGGTTGATGGATTAATTATGGATAATGTAGCTTTATCTAAATTAGAGCAAAAGACAGCAGTGTCATTAGCATTGGTATTTGGTTTAAGAATGCTGGGCTTATTTATGATCATGCCCGTTTTTGCCATTTATGGACGTGATTTGATTGGCTATTCGCCATTGTGGGTCGGTATCGTGATCGGTGCTTACGGATTAACCCAAGCCATATTACAAATACCGATGGGACAGTTGTCCGATCGGATTGGTCGTAAACCGGTTATTATTGCGGGTTTAGGCTTATTTTGTTTAGGTAGTATTGTCGCTGCTCTCGCAGATTCGGTTTATGGCGTTGCTTTTGGACGCGTATTACAAGGCACAGGGGCTGTTGCCAGTGCGATTCTTGCGTTAGCTGCAGATATTACCCGTGAACAACAGCGACCGAAAGTGATGGCTGTGATTGGCATGTGTATCGGACTTTCGTTTGCCTTTTCACTGGTGGCAGGGCCTGTATTAGCGCAGTGGATTGGTCTTAAAGGCATTTTCTTTGTGACCGCAGTACTTGCCATTATCGGTATGCTTGTTGTGCATTTTATTGTGCCGAATGCAACAGCCAAAGCACCCACAGGCGATGCGAGTACCAATCGTCATAAATTAAGAGCAATGTTACGTGATCCGCAGCTATTACGTTTAGATGCCGGGATCTTTTTGCTGCATTTAACCTTGACCGCTGTGTTTGTATCATTGCCATTTGAATTAGAATCGGCGGGGCTAGTTGGTGAGCACCACTGGTGGATATATTTCCCTGCATTACTGCTATCATTTGTATTAATGGTGCCAATGCTCATTATTGCTGCGAAGAAGAAAATGAATAAGCAATTTTTCTTATTCGCGATTGCATTGATGGGTCTTGCACTTTGTGTGATGGGATTTGCAAATGGCAACTTATGGCTCTTTGCACTCGCTATCGTGTTGTATTTTACCGCATTTAACTTTTTGGAAGCCTCTTTACCTGCCATGATCTCGATGTCGGCACCAGCTGGCGCAAAAGGCTCGGCAATGGGCGTCTACTCGACATCACAGTTTGCGGGTGCATTTTGTGGTGGTATTATGGCTGGTAGCTTGTATTCCCAATTGGGGTCACAAGGTCTCTTCTTTATCATTGCTGCGGTAATGATAGTATGGTTTGTGATTTCTTTGGGGCTAGAAAATGTTGGGCAAGTGAAAGCTCACACTATCTCTGTGACCATCGCCAACCAAAGAGACGCTGAATTAATCGCCGAAAAGTTAATATCGCTTTCCGGTATTAATGAAGCTGTAGTAGTATTAGAAGAACAGGTTGCTTATTTAAAAGCGACTAAAGATTTTGAAATAGACCAGGCTTTGAACCTGGTTCGTGAACAGCACAGGAGCTAGCATGGCCAGTCGTGGCGTAAATAAAGTAATTATTCTTGGTAATTTAGGTAATGATCCTGAAATCCGCTCATTCCCAAATGGTGGCGCGGTTGCCAATCTAACGATTGCGACAAGTGAATCATGGCGTGATAAGCAAACTGGCGAGCAGCGTGAAAAAACCGAATGGCACCGTGTTGCTGTATTCGGTAAACTCGCTGAAATTGCGGGTGAATACTTACGTAAAGGATCTCAGGTATATATTGAAGGCGCATTACAAACACGTAAATGGCAAGATCAAAATGGCCAAGATCGTTTTACAACAGAAGTGGTAGTACAAGGTTTTAACGGTGTAATGCAAATGATTGGTTCGCGTCAAGGCGGTCAACAGCAGCAGAGTGGCGGTTATAATAATAGTAACCAACAGGCACAACAGCAGAACCAAAATGCAGGTTGGGGTCAGCCACAACAACCTGCAACTGCACCACAACAACCAGCAGCTGCATCACAACAAGGTGGTTATAACCAACAGCCACAGCAACAACAGGCACCGCAACAGCAAAGCTATGCTCCTAAACAGCAAGCTCCTGCTTCTGCGCCTCAACAGCAAGCTCCGCAGCAAGGTTTTAACGAACCGTCTGCAGACTTTGATGATGATATTCCGTTCTAGCACTTGTACTTTTTGAAAGTGTAAATATAAATACTTTTAAAAGATAGAATGACTCCTAACCCAGCAGAAATGCTGGGTTTTTTTATTTTTCGTTATATTTACCCCGAAAATTATTCATATACTTTGTCTTACTTGCTTTTTTTATTGTGTTAATGCCACACGTGATTAGTTTTTATATGTTATTAAAAGCAGAATACAGTAGAATAATTAACTATATCGGCATTATATTGTCGTTATCATAATTTGTGTTTCATGATGAGATTCTGATATAGGGATGTATAGGAATATATGAAATTTACCAACAAACTGATTGGTTTTATTATTGTTTGCGTACTGTCATCTATAGGTGTGGTATTGCTGGGCGGGGGCGTTAGTTTACGTGGCCTTGCGATTGAGACCCAAAAGCAAAATATCTCGCGATTGATTGATGTGATGGACGAGCAACTAGCGATGGAAGACAGTGAGCCTCGTTTTGCATTCTGGCTACCTGAGTTATTACGTGCGCATTCAGTATTACAACTGACAGTCGAAAAAGATGGCATTGTCAGTTACGACTTTGATGGGCGAACGGCAGATACTGAGGGCGCTACTTCTTTTCTCAAAGAGTATCATTTCGAATTAAAAGCGAACAGTGACTTTAAAGCGAAAGTTATTATGCTTTCACCCTACTATGCGATGGAATACCCACCTGAATTATTTACCGGAGTGAGCACGGGTTTACTTATTGCTTTATTTGGTTTAGTCATTGCCATTTGGCTGCTTAAAAAAGGCATGTATGGTGCTGAATTACTGTCTACACGCAGTTATAAAATTCTCAACGGTGAGCATATTAAAGTGGCCGTTGGCTCCGAATTTGAATGGCCAAAAGCAACCAGTCGTGCGTTTGATAAATTAATTGCAGACCTGGAAGATACCAAACAAGAGCGCAGTCGTTTTGATTCTTATATGCGTACTAACGCGTTTGTTGATGCCTCAACTGGCATTGGTAATCGTGATTTCTTTTTAAATCAATTAGAAGCCATGTTATCAGATCCCGGCGTTATCGCTGGCACGATTATAAAAATAGAACTCTATGAATTATCGCAATTAAATTATAACCATGGTGTGGCAAGTGTTGATGAAATGGTTAAATCGGTTAGTGAACTGCTAAGTAAGTTTGTGGAGCGTTTTACTGGCTCTGTACTTGCTCGTTATCGTGGCGATCAATTTACCATTTTATTGCCTCGGGTCACTGGCCCTGAATCTGAAATTGTGATGAAGCAATTATACAAATTACTCACACGAATCAGTTTATTCACGCCTGTGGATTGTGATGAATTATTTTATACTGGTGTCGCTATTTATCATTATGCTGAACGCGCAGAAGAAGTATTAGAAAACGTCGATCAGGCATTAAAAATTGCGGTTTTACAAGGCTGCTCTGGTTGGTTCTTGTATGAACAAGAAGAACAAACACCGGTTTATGCGAAAGGCACTGTCAGATGGCGTGGACTGTTTGAGCGGACCTTCAAAAATAATGCATTCTATTATGAGCAACAACTCATTTTAAGCATGGAAAATAAGCAGGTATTGGGTCATGAAATTTACCCAAGGTTAAAAGACGAGAATGATGAATGGGTTCATGCGGGTGTCTTCTTACCAATGGCAGAAAAATGTGGCGTACTGAAACGCATTGACCAACTAACTGTAGAGCGGGCAATCTCGAATCTAGAGCAAGGTGAGCCTATTTCTTGTGGGATAAACTTAGATATTCAGAGTTATTTGGATAAACGTTTTATGCGCGCTGTTTACCTCGATATTATCCGTTTGCCGGTGAGATTACGCGCGATGTTGCATTTTGAAATCCATGAATATCAAATTAATCGTAATTTAGAAATGTTATTAGAGCCCGTTAAAAATCTAAAAGCACTGGGCTGTTGTATCGCTGTGGATATGGTTGGTCAAGATGTGGTTGATTCATCATATATAAAAAAATTAGATGTCGACATTATTAAGATTCACCCGAGTTTAGTGCGTGATTTACATAAGCGTCAAATTAATCAACTGGCGATTCGAAGTATTCTAGGCGGTACTGTTAATTTGGCTACTATTGTGATTGCGGTTGGTGTGGAATCAAAAGGCGAGTGGGATGCATTAAATAAACTCGGCGTTTATGGTGCTCAAGGTCATTTTTGTAATCAAGTCAGAGTATTGACTGAATGATAACGTGACTTTAGTGTGATACTTTCGTTGTTTATTGGTGAAATTATGGTGCTAATCTCACACTTTGCTTACTACTTAATGCCGTTTAAAGTATGATAGTCGTTGTCATAATTTATAAGCCATTATTCATTTATTTAGGTGCGACAGAGTTTTTATGCGTATACCCTGGTTAAAAAATCGAAATATACCAACAAAACTGGGTATTTTCATTGCTAAACAGCGTGTGGATATCTGTGCATTATCGGCAGGCAATGACACGATTTCGATACTTGATTCAAGCGCATTTGGTGATGTATCTGAACTTGTTAAAACACTGAATAGCATGATATCGAAACACAACCTACAGGCATCCACTTGCCATGTTGTGCTATCAAATCAACTGTATCAATTATTACAAATTGATAAGCCAAGTGTCCCTGATGATGAAATTGCCAGTACATTGCCTTTCATTGCGAAAGAGTTTATCAGTGAGTCTATTGATACCGTGGTATTCGATTATTTTTCGGTGCCTAATCAGAATAAGATTAACCTCGTTTATTGTGCGAAAAGTCTCGTGGAATTAATTGTTACTGCAATACAGCAAGCAAAACTTGAGCTGCTTACGATTGGTATTGAGGAGTTAGCGACGGCAAACTTATTTAATACCAGTGCTGATGCGAATCGAAAAAGTACACAAATGTTAATTGCTCAACAGGATTATCAAGAAGTAAATTTGACGATTATCCACGATAACCAAGTTTATTTCTCGCGCCGTTTACGTGGTTTTTCTCGATTACGGGATCTAAAAGAGCATGAGCTTGATACTTCGTTGTTAGATAACTTTAGCTTAGAGATTCAACGCTCAGCTGACTTTGCGGTAAGCCAATTGAAATTACCGGAAGTGAAAGAAATTAATTTAGCCTTACCGAGTACTAGTTTAGAGCCGCTAATTGCACGTTTACAGCTTAATTTTACTATCCCTGTTATTTCATTAAAGCATGCCTATATTAGTGAACATATTGATACTGGTTTCTTACCTGCCATTGGCGGCGCTTTGGAAAAATTGTGATGAAAAATCGCGTAAATTTATATACTCAGGCGTTTAAGCCAAAAAAAGAATATTTAACATTAATGCAAGCGGTGGTCGCTATCACTAGTGCGCTTGTGGTGATGTTAGCACTTGTTTATATGGCTGAGAATGACAAGGCTGTATTAGAGCAGAAAGTTAAATGGGCAAAAAATCAATTGATTGAACAAGAAGCTGAAGTGGCTGATTTATCTAATCAAGTATCACTGCATGTTCAAAATCCGGCGTTAATCCAACAATTAGCTCGGTTACGAACACGTTTACAATACCGTGATGAATTATTGGTGCAGCTATCCGATTTAGCATTAGTACAATCAAGTGGTTTTGCTATTTTAATGTCTGATTTAGCACTACAACGCGATAGAGATATTCGTTTAAATCAAATACGATTATCCGGTGATCGTATGACGCTGACGGGGATAGCAAGAACACATGAAGCGATACCTCGTTGGATCCGTAAATTCTCACAGGGTAAATCATTACAAGGTCGAGAGTTTAACTTATTAAATATTAATCGAAATAGTGATGATGTGATCGCATTCACTTTAACTAACCAACTCGTTGTGGAGGTTAGTGAATGATGCAGCAACATTGGCTTACAATGAAAGCTAAGTTTACTTTATTATCAATGCGTGAGCGTTTATTACTGGTTGGCTCGCTGTTGATCGCGATTGTTTATCTTATTTATAGTTTTTGGTTAGAACCGGTTTATTTACAAAAT
The DNA here is from genome assembly GCF_001574435.1 of Moritella sp. JT01. Lineage (GTDB taxonomy): Bacteria > Pseudomonadota > Gammaproteobacteria > Enterobacterales > Moritellaceae > Moritella. The sequence continues at coordinate 183,258 of NZ_LOCN01000011.1, read as the reverse complement.
CAAAAATCACAGTCAAAACTGGCTTCTTTGCAGCAGCAGCAACAACAATATGAATTTGATAAAGCAGAATTATTGCAAGCATTAGCGAGTGACCCAAATAAAGTCGTTCAGTTACGTATTGCGCGTGCTGAATCCGAATTTAATAAGGCAAATGGTAAATTAACCGATTTAACGGCCGACTTAATTAACTCAAATCAAATGGCTTTGGTATTGGGTGATGTATTAAGCCGCGCCAAGAACGTGAAGTTGATATCGATTGAGTCATTGCCTGTGACGACGCTAACCGGTAATAATAACGCGCTTGAAAAGGTCGAAGAGAAGGCCAAACCTAAATTTTCGAGTGCGAGCGGCCAAGATCTGAATGTGGATGATATCATTAAGAGTGATGAAACATCGATAACCGTCACGGATGAGTCGGAGGTATTACTTTATCGACATGGTTTACGTATAACGATGACGGGGTCATTTTTTAATATTCAAGCCTATTTAACCCGCATTGAACAGTTACCCAAGAAATTCTATTGGGAGGTCTTTGATTATCAAATACAAGACTACCCAACCGCGCAGGTAGTGATGGAGATTTATACCTTGAGTGTTAATAAGGAATTTATTCGTGGTTAAATTATTACTGCCAATATTCATTCTATTGAGTGCTGGTATTGCGCAAGCGGGACAAGGTGTGATTAACGGTAATGTACTCGATGATCCAACGGGTCCTTGGGGGGCGGTAGAGCCTGTCATTCGTCGTCAAGCTAAGGCTAAAGTACGTATTCCGACTTTACAGGCCATTTTTGTGCGTGATCAGACATATATTGCGATCATGAATGACAAAGAGGTGCAAGCGGGAAGCTGGGTTTCAGGCTTCAAAGTACGCCGTGTTACCACTGACTTTGTGTATTTTGTACGTAACGATAAAGAATTTAGATTGTCATTATTTGGCAGTGAAATTAAACATTAGGGCTCAAATTTAATTATGAACAAGTTGTATCTTGCTATTATTTTAGGTGTGTTTTTAACGGGTTGTGAAACAACACGTAGTTCACTTGAGCCTGTAGTCATTAAAGAATCAATTCAAGCAGAGCTTGATCGTGCAGACGCTCAATCACAAGCTTGGACGGTGCCTGATGATGTCAATGCTGAACTGTTACCTGGATTCGACGGTAATGACAGTTTGAATACACCTGTTATTGAACCGCGTATGGACATTGCTGCTAAATTAGTGTCGGCACGCCAGTTCTTTGGATCCCTGCTTAAGGGTACTAAATATAATCTTATTGTGAGTCCTGACGTGTCGGGCCGTGTCACTGTGGTATTAAATGATGTCACGATCGCTGAAACCATGGACGCTGTTGCGGATATGTATGGTTATGATATCAAACGTCATGGTAATACCTATCGGGTAAATGGGGCGGGACTACGTACCGAAATTATACCGATGAACTACTTATTGATGAAGCGTAATGGTTTATCAAACAGTTCAATTAGTTCTGGTTATCTAACCGATAATGGCTCGTCGGGCAGTAGTTCGTCAGACGGTGACGATGATGATTCATCATCGTCAACAACGAATAAAGGTACTGAGATATCGACGCAAACGGACACTGATTACTGGGCAGAATTAGAAAATACATTACAGGCTCTAACGGCAAATGAACGAAATACCCAAGTTGTGATTAGTCCGCAAGCAGGTTTGGTTACCGTACATGGCTACCCGAAAGACATTCGTAAGATAAAAGACTTTTTAGCTAAAGCTGAGGAACACTTACAACGTCAAGTATTGCTTGAAGTGAAGATCATGGAAGTGACGTTAAATGACGGTTACGAGCAAGGTATTGATTGGAATGTGAATAATTCGAATGTTGCAACGGATTCATCGTTTAAATTTAATGTTTCTGATATCACAGACATAGCTTCTGGTGGTGGTGTATTGACCTTAGCGGGTAGTGACTTTAGTGCAGCAATCAATTTGTTAAAAACGCAAGGTGATGTAAATGTATTATCTAGTCCACGTGTTACAGCGTTAAATAATCAGAAAGCGGTGATTAAAGTTGGTCGAGATGAATATTTTGTGACGGGTTATAGTACATCAAGATCAACATCAACAGAAAATGATCGGGTAGAACAAAATGTTGAGATAACACCGTTTTTCTCTGGCATCGCCCTCGATGTAACGCCGCAAATTGACAGTGATGGTGGTGTGTTATTACATGTACACCCATCGATTATTGAAGTAAGCGATTCGATTAAAACGATCTCATCAGGTGACGGTAAATCAATTATACTTCCATTGGCAAAAAGTGAGGTACGTGAAACGGATACCGTTGTGAAAGCGAAAAGTGGTGAAATTATTGTTATTGGTGGTTTGATGAAAACCGCGAATAAAGATTTGGTGTCGAAAGTGCCTTTCTTGGGAGATATCCCTTGGTTAGGTGAACTCTTTACTCATCGTTCGCAATCAGTACAAAAAACAGAGTTAATTATTTTAATTAAACCAGTGGTTGTTGACCAAAATACATGGCGCTTAGAGTTGGAACGTTCAGCTGAATTACTTGAACAGTGGTATCCAACAGAACAAAAAAATGAGAAAAACTAATGTATAACGCGCATTTTGGTTTGACGGAAGTACCATTTGGTCTGACGCCAAATACGCAGTTTTATCACCCCTTGGTACCGCACTTTGAAGCATTACAGGTTCTGACTACCGCACTGGCAAGTGGTGAAGGTTTTATCAAAGTGACCGGGGAAGTGGGGACGGGTAAGACGCTTATCTGTCGTAAATTACTCAATGAACTAGGCGATGGCTATGTGATCGCCTATTTACCTAATCCGTACTTAACACCCAATGAAATGCGTGCTGCGGTTGCCAGTGAACTCGGTATTGATGCCAGTTTGGATCAACACAAATTAACAGAAGCGCTTAATCATCAATTAATTGCACTTTCGGCAGAAGAAAAACAAGTCGTCTTATTGATTGATGAAGCGCAAATGCTACCTCATGAAACGCTCGAAGCGTTACGTTTAATCAGTAATTTAGAAACTGAAAGTAAGAAATTAATGCAAGTGGTGTTGTTTGGCCAACCTGAGTTAGACACGCGATTAAAGCAAGATAACTTACGTCAATTACGCCAACGTATTACCTTTTCGTACCAACTTCGCCCGTTACTTATTAATGAAACGGCGAGTTATGTTGAACATCGTCTTACTGTGTCTGGCTATCGTGGTGCGCCTTTATTCGAACCTCGCGCATTACGCATGTTACACCAAGCAAGTGGTGGTATACCAAGGTTAATCAATGTGTTAGCTAATAAGTGTTTAATGTTAAGTTATGGTTTGAACGATCGTAAGGTCAGTGCGAAATTGGTTAAACTTGCCATTAAAGACACCGAAAGTGCAATTCAGCAACGTAGCTTACGTTTGCCGATCTTAGCCAGTGTTCTTGTTATTGAGATGATATTAGTTATTTGCTGGTTTGGAGAATCAATGTTGTGAGTGTTATTAATCAAATGCTACAAGGGCTAGATAAAGGTGTCCAGCAACAACAAATACAACCTGAGCAACGTGGTGCAGTCGTTGTTACCGCGCCAGCACGTAATAATAATGTCATTATTTGCTTACTTATCGCGATTGTAATGATGGGGCTACTTGCTGCTTATCTATTTGTCCAAAAACAAAATATGACAGTTTTAGTCGCTCCGGTTGCAAACGCGGGTGCATTACCTGCGATATCAGAAAAAGTACACATACAATCTGAACAAGTGAAGACAGTTGTGCGTGTAAATACAAATCAGCATGACGTAAATGAAAAGGTGATCACGAATCACTTACTCGAAAAACCGGTCGTCGTTAGCCCTGTCGTAAAGAAAGTAACGGTAAGTGCGGCGCAACCAATCGCGTTGCCTGTTACGCGGGTTGCTAAGGTCGTTCACATTGAAGCCAAAGCGCCAACACCCGCTAAGGTGAAGCCTTTAGTCACTGCAATACAAAGCATTGCGATTTCATCTAACGATGACGCTGAGAAAGAAAATATAATTTCAATTAAGGCGATTACCCGTACGCCTGTACAGCAAGCTCAGTTATATGCGAAACAAGCAGAAGCTGCATTACTTGCTGGTGATAAAGCACGTGCCAAACAGCTATTTAGCAAAGTGTTGACGTTGGATAAGCAACATGACCTATCTCGAGAAAAACTATCTGCGATTTTATACGGTGAGCAACGTACGCAATCGGCAGTCACCTTGTTACAAGAAGGTTTAAGTGTATCACCTGAATACACGAATTTTCGCCTAATGTTAGCGCGTATTTATTTAAAGAATAAAGATAAACAACAAGCTTATTATTATCTTAAGCCACACCAGCCCGAGATTGACGGCAATGTCGATTACTACGCCATGCTTGCAGGTTTAGCACAAAGTCTAGGTGATTTAGATACAGCATTAATTGCGTATAAGAAATTGACCAACTATGAACCGAACCGGGCTAAATGGTGGTTAGGACTGGGTATTTCTGCCGACAAAGCGCAGCAAGTCCGATTAGCATTAACGGCTTATCACACCGCACAAAACATGGGGCAGTTATCTACTTCTTCACGTAATTATATTAATGCGCGTATTACCCAGTTGGAGAAACAGTAATGGTACAATTGAAATTAAAACAACGATTGGGTGATTTACTTGTTGGTGAGAACATTATCAGTGAGGCGCAACTTGGTTTAGCACTCAAAGAGCAAGGTAGTAGTGGCGGAAAATTAGGTTCGACACTGATCAACTTAGGTTTTATTACTGAAGAGCAACTGCTTAGCTTTTTATCCCAACAGTTAAATATTCCATTTTTAGATATTTCTGCATTAAATATTCCACAGCAGACGGTACTGAAATTACCGGAAGTACATGCGCGTCGTCATCGTGCTTTAGTCGTTAAATCTGAAGATAATAATTTAACGGTGGCATTGAGTGATCCCGCTGACCTTTATGCCGTTGAAGCGATATCAAATTTACTTTTTCTTTACCAGTTAGACTTTGCCATCGTCAGAGAAAGCCAATTATTACCCGCTTATGACCGTTTATATCGCCGAACCAAAGATATTGAAGCGTTTGCTGGTCAACTTGAAGATGAACATAGACCAACACAAGAGTTCGATATATTTCGTGATGTAGATGATGGATCTAACGAAGCAACCGTGGTTAAGTTTCTTAATTCAGTATTTGAAGATGCGGTGCAAATTGGGGCATCAGATATCCACATTGAACCGGATGAAAAAGCGTTACGAATTCGTTTACGTGTTGATGGTGTGCTACAAGAAAATATCCTTAATGAAGTCGCAATCGTACCGGCATTGGTATTACGTCTCAAATTAATGGCGGGTTTGGACATTTCTGAAAAGCGTTTACCGCAAGATGGTCGTTTTAATTTAAACGTGCGTAATCAATCGATTGATGTGCGGATGTCAACCATGCCAGTGCAGTATGGTGAATCAGTCGTCATGCGTCTACTTAATCAAGACGCGGGTGTTTTCCAGTTAGAAAATACCGGTATGCCAACAGAGTTAATTAAACGTTTACGTAGTTTGATCCGTCGTCCCCATGGCATGGTATTGGTGACAGGGCCCACGGGGAGCGGTAAAACAACCACATTATATGCGGCTTTAAGTGAATTGAACGAACCCGGTAAAAAGATTATTACGGTGGAAGATCCTGTTGAATACCGCTTACCACGGATCAGCCAAGTGCAGGTTAATCCTAAGATTGGTTTGGACTTTGCCCATATTCTGCGTACTTGCTTACGTCAAGATCCTGATATTTTATTAGTGGGTGAAATGCGTGACAAAGAGACGGCTGAAATTGGTTTGCGAGGTGCATTAACGGGTCACATGGTGTTATCAACGCTGCATACCAATGATGCGATTACTTGTGCATTGCGGTTAATGGATATGGGCGCACCAGGCTATTTAATTGGCGCTGCATTACGCGCTGTGGTTGCACAACGCTTAGTGCGTAAATTATGTAGTCAATGTAAAAGCACTCATGATCTGGCCAGTAGTGAGCAATATTGTTTAGAAAAAATAGCCAAAGAACCACTGGGGAACGCTCATTTTTATCGCAGTGTGGGCTGTCAAAGCTGTAACTATACGGGTTATCGTGGCCGAATCGGTGTATTTGAATTATTAGAACTCAATGATGCAATGTGCGATGCACTGCGACGTGAAGCACCTGATGAGTTTGCTATTGAAGCACGTAAAACCAAATATTATCGACCATTAGTACTTTCGGCGCTGGATTTTGCGAAACAAGGTTTAACCTCTATCGAGGAAGTATTAAAACTGGCAGATGAACTTACGCTCGACGACAGAAGCAGTGACGATAACGCCAGTCAGGATGAATATAATGCTGAACATGTGATTGATAGTGACGTATTAACGTCTGAGACCTTCGGCGCCAATATTGCAGAAAATATTAGAGAATTAGATAAAGTTGATCGCGGTGATATTCAAAAGATTCTACGCTTGGCTGAAGTGGTTAGGGCATTGGACCGTAGTGGACAGTAAATAGGACTATTAAGGTTAGCAAATGCCAAATTTTAGTTATAAAGGCCGGGATATCCAAGGCAATGCTGTTTCGGGACAGCAAGAAGCGCAAAATCAAGATGTGCTTGTTGAATCATTAATGCGTAAAGGGATCACGCCTACGTCAATTAATGTATCGACTGGCAACCGAGATATTGATTTTAGCCAACTGTTTACACGGAAAGTCCCGTTGGGAGAGCTGGTTATTTTCGCGCGTCAGATGTATTCGTTAACCCGTGCTGGTATTCCCATGATCCGTGCGATTAAAGGGCTATCAGAATCGAGTTCTCACGTTAAATTGAAAGACGTACTCAATGATGTTGTGATGCGTTTAAACAACGGGACAACATTGTCGGCAGCGATGCATGCGCATCCACACGTATTTGCGTCTATCTTTGTGTCGATTGTCCGTGTGGGTGAAAATACTGGTCGCTTGGATGATTCATTTTTACAAATTTCTAATTATCTTGAATTAGAAATGGATACACGACGCCGTATTAGTAGTGCGATCCGTTATCCGATGTTTGTATTAATCTCGATTTTACTAGCGCTAGTGGTCTTAAATATTTTTGTGATCCCCACGTTTGCTAATATGTTTACTAAATTTGGCGTTGAATTGCCGTGGGCGACACGTGCCTTACTGGCATCTTCCGCTTTCTTTGTTAATTATTGGCACTTATTAATCGTGGGTGTGATCGGCAGTATTTTTGCTTTCAAATATTATATTAAAACTGATAAAGGTAAGTTGAAGTGGGGTTTGTTCTATATTCGCATCCCGATTGTGGGGCCTGTTATCGAAAAAACCCTGCTATCGCGTTTTGCGCGCAGTTTTTCGTTAATGCTTAAAGGTGGTGTGCCACTGAATAATAGTCTCACTCTGGTGGCCTCAACGGTTGATAATGCATGGATGGAAGTACGTATCTTGTCTATGCGCACAGGTATTGAAGAAGGTAAAAGTTTAACGATTACGGCGATTGAAAGCGGCATGTTTACCCCGCTGATCTTACAAATGATTTCGGTTGGTGATGAAACAGGCCAAGTGGATGAGTTGTTATTAGAGGCCGCGCAGTTTTACGAACGTGAAGTGGATTATGAACTGCAATCGTTAACCGCTAAGATTGAACCAATATTGATTGGTATTGTTGCCATCATGGTATTGATTTTAGCGCTGGGTATTTTTGTTCCTATGTGGGACATGATGGGCGTTGTTCAAGGGTAATTTTAATTACCTAATTTTGTGATTATATTTTTTATGGTTGTCGTCGTTATATTAAATATCATTATACTTAGTCGTTATATTAGGATTTCGCCACATTAAGTAAATAAAACTAGTTAAAATATTATTTTTTTGGCATAGTATCAAAAAATATACAGGTACGTACATTATTGTAAATTATGTGGACGTATTGTCATGTTTATGTCTATGTAATTTATCAACAAAGTGAATTGGAGTTCAAATATGAAAAAACAAAATGGTTTTACATTAATCGAATTAGTAATCGTAATTATTGTACTTGGTATCTTAGCTGCGACAGCTGTGCCTAAATTTCTCAACCTGCAAGATGATGCTCGAGCATCTGCAATGCAAGGTGCTGAAGCCGCTGTACACAGTGCTGCTAATATCGTCTATTCTAAATCCGCTATTGATGGTAAAGAAAATGGTGCTGGAGAAAGCGTTGTTGAAAATGGAGATACCATTAATACTGAATTTGGTTACCCTGCAGCAACAGTAACTGGCATTCGAGAAGCGGTGACATTAGACGGTTTTGATATTATTGCTACATCACCTACTACAACACCAGCAAGCATCATTTTTGTAGCTGGACTAGCTGCGGATGTAAATGAAAATGACATATGTTTACTTTATACCCAAGCGGCAAGTTCTAGTGCAACATATACTTTAGCGACTGGTAAGTTAGCCTCTTCTAAAACTGCTTGTAACTAATATTTATCTTTATATTTTAAAAGGCTTACTTTAGTAAGCCTTTTTTATATCTAATAACAAAGTGGCCAAAGATGAAGAAACAAAACGGTTTTACATTAATTGAACTAGTGATCGTAATTATCGTTCTTGGTATCTTAGCAGCAACGGCTGTGCCTAAATTTATCAATCTACAAGATCATGAAAGAATAGCTGAAATGAATGATGTTCAAGCTGAACTACATAGTGCTGCAAACATTGTCTATTCTAAGTCTGTTATTGATGGCACTGAAAAATTAAAAACAACTTACAAGCCGCCAATTCCTAAAGTTGAAGATATTAAAATTTCTTATGGTTTCCCTACTGCAACAGCTGAGGGTATTGTTAAAGCGCTTAAATTATCTGGTTTCACTGCAAAATTTCCAATGGACCCTCTACAGATTGGGCGCGTTAAAAATATTTCATTCGTATTAGAGGGCGAGTTCGCTCCGGGCGATTATTGTATAAAATATACAGAAGCGAATACCAATAAGGCATACTTTATAGAAAAAGGTAAAGTTAATTCTACTGCAATCGCTTGTCGTACAGATAAAGTCAATGGTAATTGGTAATATTTTTAATCTAAAGTAAAAGTACTTCAATATCATGTGAGGTGTTTACCTTTAAATGATGATGTATCTGTTGTTGAAGATTTATTTATAAAGACTTTACCTGTATATCCCTCTCAGTGTCTTCAAATCACTTCATTATACGTATTTAACCTTGATTAATACGCTGATATTAATGCAACTCTCTTAATTTTATAATATTATCAATACTCAGTATGGGAAGGGATCTAATACCTAGCATCCACAGTCATTAAGCCATGAGGTGCTATAGCATATGTATAAGAAGTCAGGCTTTACCCTCATTGAACTCGTCATTATTATTTTGCTAACGGGCATTCTAGCGGCAACCGCGATCCCTAAATTTAACGGTAACGATGGTTTTGAAACACAAACGTATCGTGATCAGTTACAGCAATTAGTCAAAACCGTGCAACAGCAAGCGATGAGCTGTGGTCGCGATTGTCGAACTTCCCGTACAACCAATCCCTATGCCTGTAACCGTGTTGTTATTACCGCCAGTCGCTTTGGCATTCCAACGAATTGTGGTGCTGGATTACCAACCTCATTTGCAGCGCCACATTTGGGGATGAGCAGAGCCGAGGCGGATAGAACTCAAGTCGGTTTTAGCGTTACGAACACTGAAAATACGGGCATTATTGAGTTTGATGAATTCGGTATTGCCAATGGTTGTAGTACCAGTAATCGCGGTTGTAATATCTCGATTATGGGCACACAAACATTATCACTGCGTATCGAAGCACAAGGTTTTATTCATGAAAACTAATTCAATGCCAAGACCACCTAAGACGCGAAATCAACGCGGTTTCACCTTGATTGAAATTGTGGTCGGTATGGTGGTGTTAGCCATCTCGTTAGTGATTGTCACGGGTATCTTCTTGCCGCAAGCCAACAATACCGTCACGCCTATGTATCAAATTAAAGCAACGGCCTTAGGCAAGCGCATCATGGACCAAGTATTGATCCGTTATTATGATGAAACGAGCAGGAGCTCTGGTGGTTTTATCCGTTGTGGTGAACAGGGGTTCGTACCATTTCCTTGTAGTTCAGACCTAGGCACTGAAGGCAGTGAAGTTCGCTCGGCACCTGACAATTTCAATGACGTTGATGATTATAATATTTACTGTGTGAATAGTGACCCTGGCGCTGCATTGGCAGCTTTTACGAATAAATACCCTGGCTACGGTTTACGAATTTGTGTGTCGTTCGCGGCAGATAAATTTGATGGGGCTCTCGCTCCGGGTGTGATTGACGTAGCGAAAAGAATCCGAGTTACGATATTAATGCCTAATGATGAAACTATTGAGTTAACGGCATTTAAGGGGAACTACTGATGATTAGGCTTAAATCGCCACAAGGTAATCATGCAGGGTTCACCTTAATCGAACTGACAATCGTGATCCTGCTATTGGGCATTGTCGGTATGTTCAGTAGCCGTTTTATCAGTTCCAATGTTGTGCTGTATCAAACATCGATTAATCAGAATGAACGCTTAAACGATGCGCGATTTATCTTTAACCGACTGGATAAAGAGCTTAACTCTGCCGTCGCGTTTAGTTTAAGAATTAATACCACAGGTAATTATTCTTGCATCGACTTTGTGCCTTTTACCGCCGCAGGACTGTATATTGGTCACGTTAGCGGTGAGTCTACTATGTCATTAATCATGGACCGTCGAACAAGGGAAAATGCAGGCAGCAATGCAAATGACTTTAGAAGTCAATATGTCAGTGTATTGACCACTAATGCGGATGATTTTTATTTATTTCCCTCGAGTACGGTTGCTGAAATAACAAGTTATGTCCCGGAAACTGGTGCTAACCCAACCCAAGCTGATTTAACGTTTGGCAGTAATTTAAGCAGAGACTCCGCTGTCTCACGGTATTTCATTGCCGAGAATAAAGTGCAATATTGCTTAATTGCTATAGGTGATTCAATGCGTTTGTTCCGAAATCAAGCGCCATTATCAGCACAAAATTATACTTTAAATAATCGAGTCTTGATGGCTGATGATCTGAGTGTTGATAGTACGGTGAGCTTGTCATCGGCCAGTCAATTTAGTCATGCAATTTTAAATCTTAATTTTGGTTTTAAATTGCGCGACGACAGTGTGCTTCGATTCGATCATCAATTGGTTATAAGCAATGTTCCATAATGATATGCCCTATAAAACAGTGAAGTTAACACTATGCAGATAAGTATCAAGCAACAACAAGGTAGTATGCTCGTTATCGCCTTATTTATTATTGTGGTTATGTCTTTATTAGCTGCAACCTTAAGTCGTGTCCTGAGCTCAACCGCTGATAGTGTCGCGAACGAAGTGTATAGCGCTAAAGCCTATTATGCGGCTGAAAGCGGAATGGATTATGGAATTTATCAGGTCTTGAGACGTAATCAAGTATGTGCCGATTTTCCTAATGTCCCCACTAATTTACAGTTTGATATCAGTAATGAAGTTGGATTGGAAAACTGCAGTGTTGCGATTACTTGCCAAAGTATTCCTGTGGATAGCAATAGCCTATTTTATCTTACCTCCACTGGCACTTGTGATGGTGGAAAAATTATTGCTGAGCATAATATTGAAGCGGAAGTGAAATTATGAAATTGAGTTTGTATTTACAAGAAAGACCAGGCTCTAAGCTGCGATTCGTTATTGCTTTTATTATTAGTTTATTATCCCCTCAATTTGTTTTTGCCGACGTAGTATTGAAAGGCAGAATGAATATTGGTGATTATACCTATAAGGCGATGGGACCTGAATATCTTGTAACGGCGGACCGTACTTGGTACGGGAACTTGAGGAACCCTAAACCTAATAATCCTGTACATTTCAACTTAACTGAAGCTATAACCCTTACCGAAATTAAGATTCATAGTGCTTCAGGTATCGGAGGACAATTATACTTTGTAATTTGGAAGGCTGGAAGTAATACACCTGTAGTCAATACTCGATCAGAACTGTATCGTTATAGTTCATCATTAGGATTATCTGTAAATTTGCCTAAAGGTGATTATGAACTCGCTATTGTTGGACAATGCTATAATAGAGATGACGACCTTATAGGTTGGAATCAATATTGTAGGGACTTTGATGATTTTAGTTTTAAGGATATAACTTTAAAGACATCTTTTGGTAATACGGATAGTTTTTCTTTTATTCAACGACGTCATATTGGTGATAATAATGGGAGCCGAGTTGGTTATGCTGGTCGTTGGTATCCAAACAAGAATGAAGGTGAACGTGTGGTATATAAATTCACACCAAGTAAAGGTTCAACCTTAAAGGACATTACGATGTATAATTATCGTGATGTGTATACACGCTACAATTCGATTCAGCTAACTTTACTTAAAAATAATCAGTATATCGATTCTACTATTTTATACACCTCGCGTTCTAATGGTGACTTCACTTGGCGTTTAAATAAAGTACTAACAGCAAATACTGAATATGAGTTACAAATAGACACAACATCTTATGGTGATTCTGATGATATGTCTTGGGATGATATTGTTATCAAGTTTGCTCCATATTCCCCACCACCAGATCCGATTAAACATTATCGGTTAACTTTCAGTGATCGCGCATTAACCTGTGAACCTGCAATTGTTAGCGTTCAAGCCTGTACCAATAATTTCCAATCAGGTAGTGCCTGTGCTGAATCGACGCGTTCGACAAGTGTCACCTTAGTCGGTAATGCAAAGCTTGGTTCTGGTTATATCTCTAAGCCAAGTGGTACTTTTACGGGTACAACCAATATTAATTTAGGTTACTTAAAAGAAGATGATTTAACTCTATCGTTAACAGGTACTAATAAGACTTATAAATGTAATGGTACGAGTAACTGCGATATTAACTTTGCTGATACCGGTTTTTTCTTTAGCTATGATAATGCTGATGGCAGTGACGATATTGCCAATCAAGTGGCGGGTGTTAACTTTTCTAAACCCATTAAACTGGATGCTTTTTATAATAAAAATGGCCAATGTAAGAACATTTTCAAAAATAATGAAATAATCCCGGTTAAGCTGGGTGTTCAATGCCAAGAGCCAAATAGTTGCTCACCTTTAAACTTCGTCACTAATACCGTGAATCTCGGTAAAAATAACGGAAATGAAGAAAACCATTACAGTGCGGTTGATTTAATATTTAGTAACAATGCCGCCCAGATTAATACTACGCAGTATCAAGATGCCGGTAAAATAAATTTAATAGCCACTTATACAATCAATGATAATCGTAATGATTTGGATGGTTTAACAATTAAGGGGCAAAGTAATCAGTTTGCAGTGAGACCCTATAAATTTAAAATTAAAGCCACGGATCATAATGGCGATATGACGGCGCAGGATAACAATGTATTAGAGCATGTACATAAAGCTGGTGATATTTTCACATTTAAGATCCAAGCGTTGAATTCAGGTGGCAGCATTACGTCTAATTATGTCCCTAATTCAAACGATCACTTACGTATAAAGTTAACCCGGTCTATGCCTACAACTGGTTTGTTTGAGGGGGGATTTCGTTATGCGACGAATAAGACTTTATTAACTTCAACGTCGGCAACGTGGGTTGGAATGCCTGGCTTGCCAACCTTTGATAAAGGCGTTTATCGCTTTGCTGACTCGACTTATAGTGAAGTAGGCGCAATTCAGATAAATGTGAAAGACACCGACTACTATGGCATGGCGTTTTCTGTTGATGATAATTTTTCGGCAAATTCTAATGGTACTGAGATAGGTCGCTTTATTCCATCGCATTTTACTTTGGTATCATCAAGTGTTGAAAACTATATAAATAAAGTGAGTGATAACCCAAGCCGTTATGATTATGCTTATCCTAAAAATATTCAAGCCTATGTTGCTGGAACGAAAGTACTATCCAAAGATGGTAATATTTATCAATGTAGACCGGAATGGGACCATTCACAATGGTGTCAGGTACCCAGCTCTCTATACGAACCGGGTATCGGCAGTGATTGGAGTGATGCTTGGATTTTCTTTGCGTCCGGAAGTATGAGCTCTGGTATAACTTACATGGATCAACCCGAGCTATCATTTGACTATCAACTCGAAGCACAAAATAGTCTGGGTGCAGTGACAAAAAACTACAATGGTGATGATAAGGCGAAGGTTAGTTTTATTGCAAACTCGGATGGCTTAGATTTATCTCATCGTCTAAAGGATTATGGCGGAGCTTGGATTAATGGTGTCTATAGACCAGGTGATATGCCGGATTATGGTTATTTTTCTCGAGATTTAGCTGGACCTGATGGACCTATGATGAATACTCTTTTTGGTATCAGCATTACTGATAAAGATGGTGTTGTTCTCAATGATTTAGATATTCCAGCGGCGCAAGCAACGGCACGCCAGTTATCTCCACAAGCGACTGAACTACGCTATGGCCGTTGGACGATTGATGATGGATATGGTCCAATATCGAATGATTTTGCCACAACCATGCGACTGGAATATTTCGATGGCGTAAACTTTATTCCTCACCGTGATGATACTAAAACGAGATTTGATGCTGCCTATGCGACGCTAACTAACATTTCTTTAGGCGGAGTGCCACCTGCCGCTGGAAATCTACCTGCGTTTTCAGGAAACGGACATTTTACCAACGGTGTCACTCAGGGATTAATCATTGCAGCGCCGAATCGAAATGGTGAGGTTAAATTTGATTATACCGTTGATAATTGGTTTAAATATAAGTGGGAAGGCAGCGACACTGGAGCTGTTCAATCACCCTCTGCAAACATCGTATTTGGCTTTTTTTCTGGCAATGATCGAGTTATTTACCGAAGAAGGTTAAATTAATAGTTTGTCGGTCATAAAGTCTGATAAACTTGCCTCATTCTTTGCGCATTGGTACAGTTAACCGATCCTGCAACATTTTACTTTTAGGAATGCCCATAGCCATGTTTAAGAAGTTAAGAGGCTTATTCTCTAGCGATTTATCAATCGATTTGGGAACAGCAAACACCCTGATTTATGTTAAAGGTCAAGGTATTGTCCTTGACGAGCCTTCTGTTGTTGCGATCCGCCAAGAGCGCGGTGCGAATAAGAGTGTTGCAGCAGTCGGTACAGCTGCAAAGCAAATGCTAGGTCGTACACCGGGTAATATTGCCGCTATCCGCCCAATGAAAGACGGTGTAATTGCCGACTTTTTCGTGACAGAAAAAATGCTGCAGCACTTTATTAAACAAGTGCATGACAATAATTTTTTCCGTCCGAGTCCACGTGTTTTAGTGTGTGTACCATGTGGTTCAACACAAGTCGAACGTCGTGCTATTCGTGAATCTGCACAGGGCGCCGGTGCGCGTGAGGTATTTTTGATTGACGAGCCTATGGCGGCTGCAATCGGTGCTGGTTTACCTGTTTCTGAAGCAACTGGCTCTATGGTTGTTGATATTGGTGGTGGTACTACCGAAGTAGCAATCATTTCATTAAATGGTGTTGTTTACTCTTCATCAGTACGTATTGGTGGTGACAAACTGGATGAAGCAATCATCAGTTATGTGCGTCGCAATTATGGTAGCTTAATTGGTGAGGCTACTGCTGAACGTATTAAGAAAGAAATTGGTTCTGCATATCCACTCGACGAAGTCGTTGAAATTGAAGTGCGTGGTCGTAACCTTGCTGAAGGTGTCCCACGTAGTTTTATCCTAAACAGCACTGAAATTCTAGAAGCCTTACAAGAACCATTATCGGGTGTTGTGAGTGCTGTAATGACAGCGTTAGAACAGTCTCCACCAGAGTTAGCGTCGGATATTGCTGAACGTGGCATGGTGCTAACGGGTGGCGGCGCGTTAATCCGTGGCCTTGACCGTTTATTACTTGAAGAAACCGGTATTCCTGTTGTTATCGCTGAAGATCCACTTACCTGTGTGGCTCGTGGCGGCGGTACAGCATTAGAAATGATTGATATGCACGGTGGTGATCTGTTCACTTACGATTAAGCACCTGATTCAATAATCCTATAGGGTGGCGGGCGCGCCATCCTTTGAGAACTTCACTTAATGAAACCTATTTTTGCTACCTCTACATCGTTACAACTGCGCTTATTCTTTGCAGTTATCGCTTCTTTCTCATTAATTATTTTTGATTCTAAATTTGATTCATTTTCAAATGTACGTGTCTATTTAAATACCGCGGTATCACCACTCATCTATGCGGCCGATATACCCAGTGAAATGCTGAAAGGTGTATCCAATACTGTTGTTACTCGCCGAGATTTAAAGAAACAAGTTCAAGAACAGCGAAAAAAACTATTTATTCAACAAGTTCAGCTGCTTGAATTTAAACACTTGAAAGAAGAAAATAAACGCCTACGTGCTTTACTTAACTCACCCGTTCATGCCGATCAGCGTAAATTAGTGGCTGAAATTATCACCGTTAATTCAGATCCTTTTTCCTTGCAAGTGGTGATTAACAAGGGCGCGATAGACGGTATTTATATTGGTCAACCGATATTAAACGAACAAGGTGTTGTTGGCCAAATTGTCGATGTGTCTGCGACATACAGCCGTGTATTACTGATTGCTGATATTACTCATGGCATTCCGGTTCGAGTACAGCGTAATGACATTCGTGCGATTGCCAATGGCAGCGGTGAATTAAACAGTCTTACACTACCTTATGTTCCGCACAGTACCGATATTCAAGTTGGTGATGTGTTAGTCACCTCTGGCCTTGGTGGCGTATTCCCTGAAGGTTATCCTGTCGCTACAATCACTGATTTCACTTATCAAATGGGCCAACCTTATGCGCAAGTAGAAGCAAAACCGATTGTGGCATTAGAGCGGATCCGCTATGTATTACTTATTTGGGACGATAAAGAAAATACGGCTGACAATAGCACTGAAAATAATAATGTTGAATCGACGACAAACGCTGACAAGGAAGGGACATTATGACATATGCTAACGGTCGTTTTAAAATAATTTTGACCTTAATCATCGCGTTATTACTCACGGTATTACCTGTACCAGAGCCTTTAAATAACTTCCGTCCTGATTGGCTGTTTTTGGTATTGGGTTATTGGTGTATGGCACTGCCGTATCGCGTCAATATTGGTTATGCCTGGATCACGGGATTAGTGCTCGATCTGTTATTAGGTGCGCCGCTCGGCATTCATTCTTTAGCACTGTCGATTGTCATCTATATTATTGCCATGAATCATCGTTTGATCCGTAATCTATCATTATGGCAACAAGCATTAGTTGTCGGCTTTTTAGCAGGCTTAAACAAGCTGGTGGTATTTTGGGCTGAAAAATTACTTTTTGATATAACAATAACACCGATGTACTTATGGTCAATCCTAACCACAATGTTAATATGGCCATGGATATTCTTGATTTTACGTAAAATTCGCCGTCAGTTTGCTATTAGTTAGTGGGCATAAGATAGCTTAATCGTGCAGAAGATAATAAGATGAAACAGATAAACATGTACTTAGCATCACAGTCGCCGCGTCGCCGTGAATTACTGACGCAAATTGGTGTCGAATTTTCGGTGTTAGCCGTTGAGGTCGAAGAGCAGCAACAATCGGGCGAACTTGCTGCTGATTATGTTGCTCGATTAGCACGCGATAAAGCCCAAGCTGGTACTGTGGTTCTCGAAAATGCTAACGCCGTGCAGGCAAACACTAACGCAGCTGCTGAATATGTAGTGTTAGGTGCCGATACCATCGTGGTATATGCAGGACAAGTGTTAGAAAAACCGGTTGATGAAGCAGATTCGAAACGTATGTTGAGTTTATTATCAGGTCATGAACATGAAGTGATGACCGCCATTGCACTTGCCGATACCAGCCGTTGCTGGGTTGAAGTTGTGACTACTCTGGTACAGTTTAGAGAAATATCAGCCACTGAAATGCATGATTACTGGTGCACCGGTGAACCCACCGATAAAGCGGGTAGTTATGCGATCCAAGGTATTGCAGGTAAATTTGTTAGCCATATGAGCGGCAGCTATAGCGCTGTTGTCGGCTTACCATTAATGCAAACAGAGCAGTTAATTCAAGCCTTTAAGGCAGAACAGAATAAGTAATGAAGGGCTAAATAATATGGGTATAACGACAGAGTTATTAGTAAATGTTACCCCGAGCGAAACTCGTGTTGCCTTGATTGAAAATGGCATATTACAAGAAATACATGTAGAACGTGAAGCGAAACGTGGCATCGTGGGTAATATTTATAAAGGTAAAGTAAGTCGGGTATTACCGGGCATGCAAGCAGCATTTATTGATATTGGTCTTGATAAAGCGGCATTCTTACATGCATCGGATATTGTCCCGCATACCGAGTGTGTTGCCGCGGGTGAAAAAAAGCATTTTAAAGTCGCAGATATTTCTCAGTTAGTGCGTCAAGGCCAGGATATCACTGTACAAGTGGTGAAAGATCCGATGGGAACTAAAGGTGCACGTCTCACCACCGATATTACGTTACCCTCTCGCTATTTAGTCTTTATGCCGGGCAGTTCTCATGTGGGTGTCTCACAACGTATTGATTGTGAAGAAGAGCGTAGTCGCTTAAAACGTGTTACCGAAGCCCAGATTGATGAATTGGGTGGTTATATCATTCGTACGGCAGCAGATGGCGTCCGTGATAAAGAAATAGAACAAGACATTGCTTACTTAAAACGTTTATGGAGCAAAGTGCTACAGCGTCAGAGAAGTAATCCAAGTGCGAGTATGTTGTATCAAGATCCGTCATTAGCATTCCGTATTATTCGTGATTTTGTTGGTTCGCCATTGGATAAGATTCGTGTCGATTCTCGTCTTGCTTATACTGAGTTATGTGAATTCACGGAATCCTATGTGCCTGAATTAGTCAGCGCGTTAGAACTCTATACGGGTGAGCGTCCTATCTTTGAAATGTACGATGTTGAAAATGAATCGCAGCGTGCTTTAGAGCGAAAAGTAACTTTAAAGTCAGGTGGTTATTTAATTATTGATCAAACAGAAGCGATGACGACGATTGATATTAATACCGGTGCTTTTGTCGGACATCGTAATCTTGAAGATACTATTTTTAATACCAATGTGGAATCAACCCAAGCGATTGCACGACAACTGAGATTACGTAATCTGGGTGGCATTATCATTATCGATTTTATTGATATGCAAAGTTCTGAGCATCGCCGACGGGTGATGGAATGTTTAGAGGCCGCATTAAGTCATGATCGCGCTAAAACTAATACTCATGATTTCTCGGCGTTAGGGTTAGTCGAAATGACCCGTAAACGTACCCGCGAATCATTAGAACACGTGTTATGTTCGGATTGTCCAACGTGTGATGGCCGTGGTTCGGTGAAAACAGTTGAAACGGTATGTTATGAGATCTTCCGTGAAGTAACCCGTGTTAATCGTGCTTATGATGCGGATCAGTTTAACGTTTATGCCTCTGTCACTGTTGCTGAGTACATTGAAAAAGAAGAGTCACACAGTATTGCTGAATTGGAATTGTTTATGGGTAAACAGGTCAAGATCAAACCTGAACCGCTATATTTGCAAGAGCAATTTGATGTGGTAATGATGTAGCGTGACAGCGAAACGCAATTGGCTAAGAAGGTGTGGTAAAGCATGCCTCTATACTTTCGCCTGCTTAGCTGTTTTTTCTGCTGTCTCAATTAGCCTATTGCGGGCGAGTTTACCCTACCTGAATCAATATCATGATCAGGTGATTGATTGGTTGCTGGCGGATCAATCGGTAAGTATTGAAGTAGAAAGTATTGATGCGGGCTGGTATAAATTCGGCCCGGTATTAATTATTAATACCTTAGACGTCAAGTTTGATGAGTCATTGCCGTATGACTTTGGCTTTGACGTTGAGCGTATCAAGATCAGCATTGATTTTTGGAACAGCTTATTAGAGCGGAAATTACTACTCAATAATCTAATTTTAGATGGTGTCCAGATCAAACTTCCGATCTCTCCTTTCGAACGCTCCGCCGAACAAGACACTAAGCTTGCTACCCCTGAATTAACCCGTTTACTGGATGTTTTTTTCCGTCAGCTCAAAAATTTCGAATTAACCAACAGTAATTTACGGGTATTAACGCCTGCCGGCGAAGAAAAAGTCATTCATATCCGTGAATTTGCTTGGTTAAACCAAGGTCGTCGTCACCGTGGTGAAGGTTGGGCATACATTAATGATGATGTTGCCGATAATAATTTACGCATTATGGTCGATGTGACGAGTGCCAAAAATGATTTAACCAATGTCAGTGGTCAAGTGTATGTTCAGGCTGAGAACATGAGTTTGTCGCATTGGTTTGAAAAGGTATTATTTAAACGCGAAGGCTTAAAGCAAGGCGCATTAAGTTTTGAAAGCTGGATTGATATTGTTAATAACAAACCGACATCGGCGTTATTACAATTACAACCGTCAACCTTTACTTGGCAAAATGGAACGCGACAACAAAGTTTGAATATCTGGGGCGGCTATTTACAATGGCAATTAACTGATTCAGGCTGGCAATTAGATAGTCATGATCTGGCGTTAGTTACCAATGGTATTGTGTGGCCGCAACTTGATATACAAGTGAGGTTGCAACAAGATGAGATATTAGCCGCTGTAAATCAACTGGAACTGTCTAAGTTAGCCCCGATTGTGGCATTGTCTCGTCATGTTGATGAAGCCTTGTTCAAAGACCTTAAAACCCTATATCCACATGGTTTAGTGCATGACATCAAGGTTAAAGTACCCCTGCTAGATTGGACTCAATTAAGTTATCAATTGAAGGTTGATGGTCTACAGTTACAAAGCTGGCAGGATTTTCCTAGTATTGAGAATGTCGATATTGCACTAACGGGTAATTTAGAGGCTGGCAAGGTCAGCATTGACATGAATGATGCGGTATTAGATCTTAACCAGTACCTAGAGCATCCTATTCGGGTTAATCAATTTTCGACAGACTTTACTTGGCGTCGTTACAGCAATACTGATGCCGTTGATAACAAGAATAGCAGTGGTATTGAGATCATTGCCGATAAAATTATTCTTGATACCCCTGAGCTTGTCCTCGATAGTCAATTCTTATTAGATATCCCCACGGATGCCAATGTTTTCTTAAGCCTTGCGGGTGATCTCAAATTACGTGATGCCAGTAAAGTCTTCTATTATTACCCAAGCGAATATATGGGTGAAGCCTTAATTGATTATTTGCGGGGCGCGTTAAAGCAAGGCTATGCCGATAATGGTCAGTTATTGTGGTTTGGTGAGTTTGCTAATTATCCTTATGCTAAAAATGACGGCGTATTCCAAACTAAGCTGAATGTCGTCGATGCCGTGTTTGCATTTGATCCGCAATGGCCAAGTTTAACTGAATTACAGCTTGAGTTATTATTTCAAAACGATGATTTATTTATGTCATCTCGAAAAGGTAACTTGGATCAAGTTGCGATCTCTCGTGTGGACGTGCAACTGCCTCGTTTAGGCGATGTGAAAGCACTTGGTATTCAAGCGCAATTTAAGACAACGGGCGCACAAGCCAAATCCCTTATTGATTCTAGTCCGTTACCGGAAGTGACGAATGCGTTAAACAGCCTCCAAGTTTCTGGTGATATTAATGGGAAAATAGATATTGTTATTCCATTTACCGAAGATGATCCAGTGGTGCTAAAAGGGGACATAGACTTAGTTAATGACCGTATGTATTTACCTGCGCTTGATTTGACCTTGACTGATGTTAACGGCAGTTTCACATTTGACGATGATGGTTTGTTATCGACGCCGTTAACGGCAAAATTGCTCGGCGAACCACTTGATATTCGTTTTCGTAGTGCGCAAGACAATGCGCATTATCAGGTAAATGTTGAACTTGCTGGTCAGTGGGAAAGTAACAATATTGTGGCTCAGTTAATGCCACAGTATCAGCAATATGTCTCTGGTGGTATTGACTGGAAAGGCTCATTAAACATGGTGTTTCCTGAACAAGGATTTAACTATGAATTTGATGTGCAGAGTGACTTACAAAACCTAACGCTCGATTTACCTATGCCATTAGCAAAAAGAGCAACTCAGGATTGGCCAACTGATATTTCTGTGGTTGGTAATGATAAGCAAGCGAATATTCAATTAACCGCCAGTGATGTGATGTATTTTTCTGGGCAGGTTAATTACGCTAAGGAACAGCTAGAGCTCATTCAATCATTAGTGCAAATTGGAAATGTTGATGCACTGCTGATAAGTGATTCGGCCAATGCTATCGTTGTTAATGTTGATGAGCTTGATATCGCCGAGTGGCTATTATGGTATGGCGGTTTACCTGACAGTGAATTTGATGTGAGTAGTGCGGTAGAGCCCTTATCCTCAATTAAGGTAGCGGTAGCAAATACGACTTACTATCAACAACCCTTGAACGATTTAACTATAACGGCGACAAAAGGTTATCGTAACTGGGGTATTGAGCTTAAAGCGAGTGAGTTTAATGGTTCGGTTGTTATTCCGGATATCGGCAATATAAATATCGACTTTGATTATCTTTATTTTCCTGATCTGGTATTGCCGTCAGATGTAGCACAAGAAGCCAAATCAACAACACTCGTCTGGCAAGATGTCCCAGGTTTCAACTTCAATTGTGGAGCCTGTATTCTGGGCAAAATTAATTTAGGGAGTACGTCTGCAGAAGTGATAAAAAGCACGTCTGGCTTAACACTTAAAGCACTCGATATTGATATGGAACATTCAACGGTCGCCATGACTGGCCGTTGGTTCACTGATAAACAAGGTAACCAGTCGACCCAATTACAGGGTGAGTTAAAAACAAAGAGTGTTGAAGAATTCATGACGGGCTTAGGATTAATTAGCCCGTTAGCGGAAACGCCTGCCGATGTGGATTTTCGTCTTGCTTGGCAAGATCACCCTTTTAATATTGATGGCGACTCGTTAAGTGGTAACGCGACGATAAAAACGAAAGCAGGGCGGATCTCTAATGTCAGTGATAGAGGTACTCGTTTTTTAAGTGTATTAAGTTTGCAGTCATTAGTGAAACGACTCAGTTTAGATTTTAGTGACGTGTATAATGATGGCTTTCCGTATTCATCTATGGAAGCTTCACTACAGATTGCTGATGGCGCGATTAATAATCGCGATTTTTTGCTGAATTCAAGCAGCGGTAAGATTACCGGCAGCGGCTACCTTGATTTAGTAACTCGCACCATTAATTATAATTTAAGCTTCTTTCCAGATGTGACGTCGAGTTTACCGCTATTGACTGCGTTTGCGGTAACGCCAACAACGGGATTGGCTGTATTTGCCTTATCGAAGATTTTCGAGCCAGTGCTCGAAGTGATCACTGAGCTTAAATTTAATCTCAGCGGCGATTTTGACAATCCGGTATTTTCGGAAGTAAAACGGAATAAAAAACAGATTGCAGTACCCGATAAATTAATCAACGCTGCAGAGTCAGAAACCACAAGGAATAAGTGATGCAATTAGTGGCAATTCAAATGACCTCTGGTGCTGATATTGCAGCAAACTTAGCGTATGTAGCCTCGCAACTTAGGCTGATTAATACTGGCGTTGAACCGACCTTAATATTATTGCCGGAAAATTTTGCATTATTTTCTAATCGAGACGATTATTTCGCTCATGCAGAGCTCTTAGGCCAAGGGCCTGTACAACAGCAGCTTGCAGACTGGGCTAAGCAATATCAATGTTGGCTGGTGGCGGGTTCTTTCCCTATTCTTAGTCACAGTAACGAGCGTATTTATACCACCAGTTTAGTATTTGACCCGAATGGGGAATTGGTGCAACATTATAACAAGATCCACTTGTTTGATGCCCATGTACCTACAGTATTAACCGCCACGAGTGATAATCAAGAGAAGACCGTCATAAACGTTCAAGCGTATAAAGAGTCGGATAGTTTCATACCTGGCGACAGTGTTGCCACCTTTATCGCTGGTGATATTAAGTTTGGCATGGCTATCTGTTATGACTTACGCTTCCCTGAGCTATTTAGGGTACTCAGTGTCGCCAAGGTTGATGTGTTATTATTACCCGCCGCATTCACTTATGCGACAGGTAAAGCGCACTGGTTACCCCTGCTACAAGCCCGAGCGATAGAAAATCAATGTTATGTGTTGGCGGCGAATCAGGTGGGTGACCATGGCCAAAATCGCCATACTTGGGGGCATTCTGTTATTTTAGACCCTTGGGGTGAAATACTGGCGCAACAAACCTTTGCGTGTGGCATAAGCTGTGCAGTTTTAGACAAAAAAAAGTTAGTACAAGTACGTACTGATATACCTATTTTACAACACGCGCGCTTTACGGCGAGCTTGAAAAATAAAGAGTAACAACTCAGATGATATTTGAACAAGTCGAAAATTCAATTTTACTGCCAGCCGATTTAAATATCGATAAGCTGCAGAGTACACTGTCATTATTGATGGGCAATCAGCTTGATTATGGTGATCTTTATTTCCAAGCTTGCAAACATGAATCTTGGGGTTTAGAAGACGGCATCGTCAAAGAAGGTTCGTTTAATATCGAGAGGGGTGTTGGTGTACGTGCAGTATCCGGTGAAAAAACTGGTTTTGCTTATTCTGATGACATTAATCTACAAGCATTAATCCAGTCAGCGAAAGCGGCACGAGGTATTGCAGCTAGCGGTGGTGAAGGTAAAGTTAAAGCGTGGAGTAAACCCCAAGGCAGTGAAATATATCAGCCGTTAGATCCATTAGCGAGTATGGATAAGCAACGTAAAATTGCCTTGTTACATGAAGTAGATGTGTACGCCCGCTCATTAGATTCACATGTTACACAAGTAAGTGTGAGCTTGTCGGCTGTATATGAAGAGATCTTGGTAGCCGCAACAGATGGCACACTCGCGGCTGATATTCGTCCATTAGTACGCATGAACTGTTCGGTGTTGATTGAGAAAAATGGCAAGCGTGAACGGGGCGGGGCTGGTGGCGGTGGCCGTTATGGTTTTGATTACTTCTTAGATGATGTAGATGGTATGCAACGTGCATTTAGCTATGCCAAAGATGCAGTGCGCCAAGCATTAGTTAATATTGATGCGATCGATGCACCTGCTGGCCCTATGCCTGTGGTGCTTGGTCCGGGTTGGCCGGGTGTATTACTACACGAAGCGGTAGGTCATGGTCTCGAAGGTGATTTTAACCGCAAAGGCACGTCTGCTTATGCGGGTAAAATTGGCGAAAAAGTTGCATCTTCACTGTGCACAATTGTTGATAATGGCACGCTAGCTAATCGTCGTGGTTCATTGAATATTGATGACGAAGGCACGGTAACACAAAATACCATGTTGATTGAAAAGGGTATTTTGAAAGGTTACATGCAAGACAAACTTAACGCACGCTTGATGGGTGTGGAGTCTACGGGTAACGGTCGTCGTGAATCATTCGCACATTTACCGATGCCGCGCATGACTAATACGTACATGCTACCTGGTGAGCATACACCAGAAGAGATCATTAGCACGGTTGAGAAGGGCATTTATGCCCCTAATTTCGGTGGTGGTCAAGTTGATATTACTTCGGGTAAATTTGTATTCTCTGCATCTGAAGCGTATTTAATTGAGAACGGTAAAATCACCACGCCAATTAAAGGGGCAACCTTGATCGGTAATGGTCATGAAGCAATGCAGCACATTTCAATGGTTGGTAACGACCTAGAATTAGATAAAGGTGTGGGTATTTGTGGTAAAGAAGGTCAGAGTATCCCAGTAGGTGTTGGTCAGCCTACACTGAAACTAGATAGTATGACGGTGGGTGGTACTGGTAGCTAATTTGCTATTTGTACTGTGTTGTAGTGTATTGTAGTAATGTGCAGTGCAGTGGATAAAAATAAAGCCCTAGCAAGTGTATGAATGACTTGTTAGGGCTTTATTGTTTGTACAGGTTAAACATTAATACTGCCGAAATGGCTAATTAATATTATATACCCGCAATATCACGTAGGTGTTTAAAGATTTCTTTGCTTGGTTTTGCTGCTTTAAGCGGCTTTTCAGCTTTGATTTCTTTATTTACTTGGCGGATCAGTAGGCGTAATTTCTGACGGTCAGCATTTGGATAGGTTTCCAATAATGCTGTGATCGCTTCATCACCACCGGCAATCAAATCATCACGAACCATTTCTAGTTTCGCTAATTCAATCGTTGCTTGGTTATACTTATTGGTGATCTTATCGTATGCCATTTGGATTGGCTCAAGACCGTTGCTACGCATGATTTTGCACATGTACGATAGATGTCTGCTGTAAGCATCTGTACGTACAGCAATTTTTCTTGCTGTGACGATTGCAGCAAGCATCTCTTCTGAAAAACCCATCTTGGCAATTTCTGCTTTACTCAATAAAGAGATCGCGCCAGCGAGTTTCAGTGTCTTGGCAATTTCAATTTTGTTTTCTGCACGACTTTGATATAACTCGTCGTCTTCAGCACGTCGGTAAGACTTTTCACTGGTAATATTTCGTTCTTTTACGCTCATAATATTCTTTTTCAAAACGATTGATATGTTAATTGTATCAGTTTATTGCTAATTGCGCAGTTGCTGCAGGAATTTTTATCGCAACATGGTATGCTTAATCTAGTATAACTTATTGAAACGAGCCCATGAACTTAAAACAGCAAATTACATTAGAACAAAATAAATTGGAATTAGCCGTTACTCAAGCACTCGATTTTGCTAAAAAGGCAGGTGCGACGGATGCTGAAGTAGCTATTTCACGACAAACGGGTTTGTCTGTGAGTACACGCATGGGCGAAGTTGAAAATGTTGAATTCAACCATGATGGCGCGTTAGGTATCTGTGTATACCGCGGCCAACGTAAAGGTAATGCATCAACCTCTGATTTAAGTGAAGCGGCAATTCAAAGTACCGTTGCTGCGGCGTTAGATATTGCATTACATACTGCAGAAGATGAATTTGCTGGTCTTGCTGATCGTGACTTGATGGCGTTTGAACCAGAAGACTTGGATTTATGTCATCCAATTGAAATTGAACCTGAGTATGCGATTGAGCAAGCTTGTCTCACCGAGCGTTTAGCTTTAGCGAAAGATTCACGTATCGTCAATAGTGAAGGTTCGTTTACCAGTCATAGTAGCATTAAAGTCTATGGTAACAGTCATGGTCTTGTGAATGGCTATGCAAGTACCCGTCACAGCATGAGCTCGGTATTGATTGCAGAACTAGATGGCGCCATGGAACGTGATTATGGTTACTCAATGGCGCGTGACGTAAGTAAATTATGGACCCCTGAACAGATCGCTACCGAAGCTGTTAATCGTACTGTAGACCGTTTAGGTGCGCGTAAAATCGATACCTGTAATGTACCGGTTATTTTCCATCATGATGTAGCAAGTAGTTTAATGGGTCAGTTGGTAATGGGTATTAGCGGTGGTAGCTTATACCGTAAGTCATCATTCTTATTAGATAAGCTAGGTGAACAAATTTTCCCTGACTGGCTAAACATCCAAGAACGTCCGCATATTAAAGGTGGTTTAGCCTCATCTATGTATGATGCTGAAGGTGTGCGTACTAAAGATTTAAATGTTGTAGAGCAAGGTATTTTAAAGAGCTACCTATTAACAAGTTACAGCGGCCGTAAATTGGGTATGCAAACAACCGGTCATGCTGGTGGTATCCATAACTGGAACGTCACAGGTAAAGGCGAAACATTAGATCAACTGTGTCGTCAAATGGGCACTGGTTTATTGGTGACAGAGCTGATGGGGCAGGGTGTGAATATTGTGACGGGCGATTACAGCCGTGGCGCGTCAGGTTTCTGGGTTGAAAATGGTGAGCTGCAGTATCCAGTCCATGAGATCACGATCGCAGGTAATTTAACGGATATGTTCAAAAATATCGTTGCCGTCGGTAACGATATCGATATTCGTAGCAGTATCCTAATGGGCTCAACACTATTAGAGTCAATGCAGATCGCAGGTAATTAATTACTTCCTAACATTGAATGTTAAGTGATTAGATTTACTGAGTATCGAATATATTATCAAAAGCCTGTGTCATCAAACACAGGCTTTTGACGTTCATGAGTTATCTATTTTCGCAAAACTTGTTAACCGTAGACCAGTGTTGCCATGCCTAAGAAGGCAAATAGACCGACGACATCGGTAACAGTTGTGAGTGCCATGCCGCCAGCTAAGGCAGGATCGATATTGTATTTCCTCATTGCTAGTGGAATGACCACGCCAGCAAGTCCGCCCATCGCCATGTTGATAAACATGGCGCCACCAATGATCAGACCCAGAGATGGGTCACCTTTCCATAATGATACTATAATAGCAATAGATATTGCCCAGATAGCACCGTTCAGTGCGCCCACCATGGCTTCTTTACCAATTAACCAACGGCTATTGTCGTCATTAATATGACCAACCGCCATACCACGAATAACCAGTGCGAGGGTTTGATTACCGGCAATACCGCCCATGCTTGGCACAATGGTCATTAAAATAGCCAGTGTAGCGAGTTGTTCTAAGGTCGCTTCAAACATGTTGGAGACGGATGCAGCAGTCAGTGCGGCAATTAAATTAACGCCAAGCCAGAGTGTTCGACGTTTGGTACTTTGTATCACTGGCGCGAAGGTATCTTCATCGTCATCCATACCGGCCATACCCATCATGTCATGCTCGGCATTTTCACGAATAATATCAACCACGTCATCGATGGTAATACGTCCGAGTAGTTTGCCTGAGTCATCAAGTACTGGCGCTGAGATCCAGTCATGACGTTCAAACAGCTTGGCAACCTCTGAGGTATCCATATTGGCTGGTAAGGTTTCTGCTTCGCGATCCATAATGGTGCTAATAACACTGTTTGGATCTGTTGTTAATAACATGGCTAAGGGCACATCGCCAATTAAGCGATCATCTTTATCAACCACGTATAAAGTATCTGTGGCATCGGGTAATTCACCGCGTAAACGGATATAACGTAAGATCACATCGACAGTCACATCTGGTCTTAAAGTAATGGTATCTGTGTCCATTATACTGCCAGCAGTGTCTTCTGGATACGCCATCGCTGTTTCTAAACGTTGACGATCTTGGGTATCCATTTGGGTGATAACTTCTTGATAGATACTGTCTGGCAGGCTACGGAGAATATTGGCTAAATCATCCGTATCAAGCCCTTCTGTCGCAGCAACAAGGGATTCCGTGTCCATCAGTTTGAGAATACTGGTTTTGGCATCTTCATTAAGTTCGTCAAGGATTTCACCTTGCATTTCAGAGTCGGTCAAACGCCACAGTACTTTACGACCTGCTGGTGGCGATGATTCCAGTAATAATGCAATATCACAAGGGGGCGTTTGGTAGAGCATTCGTTTAACGTGAATAAACATACCACTATCAAGTGCTTCGTTCACTTCGCTTAAACGTAGGTGTGTGCTGTCATGCTCCATCTTTTCTGGCATATGTCGTCCCCATTCTTATTATTCTTCTGCAAAACCTTGCTCGCTGGTGCTGCGTAATTCTAGCTTAATCTGTATTTATAATCAGCATTAACAATAAAGTATAATAATTAACTGTATAGATCGTTAATGCCATTGAAAATGAGTATCTAGCTAATTTTTATGTTTGTTTTTTTCTAAGGTTTGATGGCGAGTTTGTACCACACGATTTTGTAGTTTAAAGCTCTTTGCTAATTGTTCAGCAATGAATACCGAGCGATGTTGGCCGCCTGTACAACCGATAGCAACGGTGACATAACTGCGGTTGTTCTTTTCTAACATTGGCAACCAAGTCGTGAGTAAGTTTTCAATTTGTTGTGAAAAGCTCATGACATCAGGCTGTTGGCTCAGGTATTTAATGACTGGTTCATCAAGACCTGTGTAAGGTTTTAATTCTGGGATCCAATGGGGATTTGGTAGAAAACGGACATCAAATACATAATCGGCATCCATAGGTAGGCCATGTTTAAAACCAAATGATTGAAATACTAAGACAAGTTGGTTGTTTTTCTTTCCTAAAATACGTTCTTTAATCTGTTCACTGAGTTCATGAATATTGAGTTCAGTGGTATCGATTTTTAAATCAGCAAGCAACGCTAAAGGGCTTAATCGTTTTTTTTCTATTTCAATCGCTTGAGATAGAGATAGCTCATCTTTTGTTAACGGATGAAGGCGTCTGGTTTCACTATAACGTTTGATAAGGACTGACTGGTTAGTATCAAGGAATAAACTAGTCAGGTCGGTGCTCGCTCTTAACTCTGTAATTATGTCGTTTAATTCTTTTTTTTCTGTTGGTAAGTTACGGACATCAATACTCACTGCTACTTTTTCGGTTTGGTCATTCAAGGTTTGCAGCAGTTGTGGTAGTAATTTTACAGGTAGGTTATCTACGCAATAGTAGCCTAGATCTTCAAGCACGCGTAATGCAATTGATTTACCGGATCCTGACTGGCCGCTGACTATTATTAATTTCATCTTTTATCCTCACATCTGCGCAGCAAATATATCGTGACCAGAGTTAACACTAGGTTGCTAATTTAAAACTCACAGCGATATAAAATAATGGGTTCATTATCCCGCAATTGATTTGGATATGATATGTTTTAATTATGTCAGAAGCATTAATACCTAAAGGAAAAGGTGGTTTTCCTTTAGGTTATCTGTGGCGAGGTTAAAATTAATGACGAATCAACTTCTCTTTATGCTTAATCACTTGGCGATCGAGCTTATCCAGTAAACCATCAATTGCGGCATACATGTCATTATGTTCATGCACGGCAAAGATCTCACCCCCATTTAAGTGTATTTTTGCTTCTGCAATTTGGAGTAATTTTTCGACATTTAAAATCACATGGATATTGTTTATATGATCAAAATGCCGTTCTAATTTGGAAAACTTGCTATCAACGTAATCTTTCAGTGAGTCTGTAATGTTTACATGTCTACCGGTTAAATTAATTTGCATATATGTCTCCCCTATGAAGGTTGGATTAGCCCTATAACAGGCTTTTACGCTGATTAGACGGTGGTATACTTAGAGCCTCTCGATATTTTGCAATCGTACGTCTAGCCACTTTGATACCTTGATCAGCAAGTAAATCAGCAATCTTGCTGTCACTTAATGGTTTAATGGCATTTTCTGCCGCGACCAATTTTTTTATTAATGCTCGAATAGCGGTTGATGAACATTCTCCGCCATTATCCGTACTTACATGGCTTGAAAAGAAAAATTTAAGTTCAAAAATACCACGTGGTGTATGCATAAATTTCTGCGTTGTTACCCGTGAAATAGTTGACTCGTGCATTTCCACTTCTTCGGCAATATCATTTAAAACCATAGGTTTCATGGCTTCATCGCCATATTCAAAAAAATCAATTTGTCGTTGAACAATACTTTTCGTTACTTTTAGTAAGGTTTCATTACGGCTTTCTAAGCTTTTAATAAACCATTTCGCTTCTTGTACATGCGTTCGAATAAACTGCCCATCGCTGCTATTACGATTGCCTGTCGACAAGTTTGAATATTCATTGTTCACTTTTAATCTTGGCACAATGTCAGGATTTAACTCGACTACCCACTGATTATTTTTTTTCTTTACTAAAACATCGGGAATAACATACAGACCTTCAGTCTGATCGATTACATTGCCAGGCCTGGGTTCTAGACTCTGAATTAATTGCATGATCTCTTTAAGTTGTGGCTCTTTTAATTTTGTCTTACGGCTTAATTGACGGTAGTCGCGATTGCCCAATAAATCCATGTGAGACTGAATTATTTGCTGACATTCTGTTAACCAAGGTGTGTTTTTAGGTAGATGCTGGAGTTGGATCAATAAACATTCTTGTAATGAACGCGCTGCAACGCCGATGGGATCGAAATGTTGAATACGCTTCAATACTGCTTCTATTTCGTCTAATTCAACCTGTTCTTCGCTATTTTCGCTACTGCTGTCGCTAAGTTCTTGGTGACCGCTATTGACGCTAGACAGGATATCTTCACAAGTCTGATTAAGGTAGCCATGATCATCAATGCCATCAATAATCGCGACCGCAATAGCATGATCAGTGTCAGAAAAGGGGGTTAATTCCATTTGCCACATGAGATGCTCGTATAAGCCTTCGCTGGTCTCACCTTGATAGACTTGGTCTAAACCATCAATACTGCCCCCCGCACTGCTGTGAGTCTGTATTTGAGGGGTGTAGACATCATCCCAATTACTGTCATTAGGCAGTTCATCTGGCATCGCTTCACTGGCGAGCGCATCACTCACTTCTATTTGGCTGGCATCGATAACGGCGTCGTTATTATCCGGATTATGCTCATCACTACTTTCTGCATCATTTGGCTGAGCTGTGTTGGGGTCTTCTTGTTCCAGTAGCGGATTACTGTCTAATGCTTCTTGAATCTCTAGTTGTAACTCCAAGGTCGATAATTGTAATAATCGAATCGCTTGTTGTAACTGTGGCGTCATTGCCAGAGATTGACTCATACGAAGTTGTAATGATGGCTTCATCTAACGACTACTCTCTCTTCCTTAAATGCGGTAACGTATCAATATCAAACTATAGTCGGAATTGATCTCCAAGGTATACTTCTTTTACTTTTTCGTTGGATAAAATCTCTTCAGAAGTACCAGATGCGATCAAATGTCCATGGCTCACAATATAAGAGTGTTCACATACATCGAGTGTCTCACGTACGTTATGGTCGGTAATTAATACCCCTAAACCACGATCGCGCAGATGTTGAATAATTTTTTTAATATCACCGACCGAGATTGGATCAACGCCAGCAAAAGGTTCATCTAATAAAATAAACTTTGGATCTGCCGCGAGCGCGCGGGCAATCTCAACACGGCGGCGTTCACCACCCGATAAGCTCATTCCTAAACTATCGCGAATATGGGTGATATGAAACTCTTCTAATAATTCTTCTAACTTTTCTTCACGTTCGAAACGCGTGAGTTCAGTTCGTAACTCTAAGATTGCCATGATATTTTTCGTTACAGATAAACGACGAAAAATAGACGCTTCTTGGGGTAAGTAACCAATACCTTGTTGTGCACGAATGTGCATTGGTTCATGCGTTAATTCTTGGTCATCAATGAAGATTTGTCCATGATCTCGCTTAACCAAGCCAACTACCATATAAAATGTAGTGGTTTTACCTGCGCCATTAGGCCCGAGTAAACCAACAATTTGGCCTGATTCAACTTCGAGACTCACATCTGACACAACTTTTCGCTTGTTATAACTTTTTGCTAAGTGTGATACTTTTAAACGTGCCATATGAATTCATCTACTCTAATTAGTTTTGTTGTCTTCAGGAGTGAAAGTAGTGATCACTCGATCGGATTCATGCTTGCCGCTTTCGGCTATCATTTCTTGTTTGTCAATTTGGTAGATAATCTTGTCACTTTTAACTTCGCTATCAGCTTGGCGTACCCGTGCATTTTTTGACAAAATTAAGCGTTTTTTACCTAGCTCGTAGCGGATCTCATTTGATTCGGCATTAATTTTTTTACCGTCATCAAGCTCTTGATAAAAAGTGGCTGGCGACCCTATGGCAATCATGACTTCCGTGCCTTTTCCGCCAGGGCTTAAGACCGTGAGTTTATCGGCATGAATTAATATCGTCCCTTGAGTCACCACTACACTATCATAAAATATGACTCGGTTCTCTTTAATAAACACTTCTTGACGTTTGGCATTAACGACAACATCCTCTTCAAAATCAGACTCTAATGCGAGGGCTGAATTGCTCATGAATAGTGTTAATAGTAAAACTTTATATTTTTTCATCATTAGTATAAATCGCTTCAACTTGCTTAAGGATAGTCATGTATTCTTGCTTTAAATCACCTTCAAGTCCGACACCTGTTTGATGAAATAAGTCCCCTGAAATGGTAATTAATTGATCGCTGTGCACCAAATTCTCGGCAAGTTCTAATTGTAAATAACTGGTAGTAATGACATCAATATAATCATTTTTTTTCATATTTTTGATGACAACATCGTTTCGTAGTGTTGCTACATCGTCACTACTGAAGTTACCTTCTTTCGCTTTGATCTTCCATGTCGCTTGCGCATTTTCATCATAAATAATAATAACGGGGTTCGTAAACATTGTCATGCCTAACTCACCATAATGCTCCATGCTATCTGCAAAAATGCGACGTATAATTTTTCCTTCAATACTAAACTCAACGCTACGTAGAACTTGAGCAGTGAAATCAGGCTGATATTTGGTTGACGGTGCCGTTGTAGACTCGTCATCAGGCGAAAAAAAACGCCAAATACCAAGTGCACAAAGAAAGAGAATCACAATCCCTATGTTTTGACGACTCATACAGAGGTGCCCTGTGCTTGGTCTAAGATCCCCTTGGCCAATAGGATTAGATCTGCTAATTCTCTTACTGCACCAAAGCCACCACGAATCGAGGTGCTAAAGTCGGCACTTTTTTTAACAAGCGGGTGGGCATCGGCAACGGCAACACTGAGTCCGCAAAGATTCATTACCGGTAAATCAATGACGTCATCACCAATATAAGCCACATGCTCTGGCGATATTTTTAGTTCTTCAAGCAGCATATTAAATGCGTTCACTTTGTTGTCTTGGCCTTGATAGATATGTTTAACACCTAAACCTTGCATACGGTTAGCAACAATTGTGGATTGACGGCCAGTGATCACGGCAACTTCGATATCGGCATTAAGGAGTGATTTTACGCCAAAACCATCGCGAGTGTGAAAGGCTTTTAGTTCTTCACCGTCGTTACCCATGTATACGCGGCCGTCAGAAAAAACCCCATCTATATCACAAATGAGTAGTTTTAATGTTTTTGCTTTGGTTAAGATGTCTTGTGGAATTGGACCGTATAATGTATTGATCATTTTATAGTACACCTGCGCGTAGTAAGTCATGCATGTTGAAGGCGCCGACGGGCTCTTGTTGTTCATTGACGACAATTAAGCCGTTAACTTTTTTGTTTTCCATGACGGCAAGGGCTTCTGCAGCCAAGATATGTCCATTAATAGTAACACATCTTTGTGTCATTACTTCACTGATTGGGGTTTGATGAATATCTATACGTGCATCAAGGATACGGCGTAAATCACCATCCGTGAAAATACCAACCAGCTTAGTCCCGTCATTAACAGCCGTCATACCAAGACCTTTGCGAGAGACTTCTAATAGCGCGTCAGAGATAGTCTCGGTTTGTTGTACGCTTGGTACGTCGTTACCTTTATGCATAATGTCTGAAATACGTAATAATAATTTTCTGCCTAAGCTACCGCCGGGATGAGACAGTGCAAAATCATCAGCGGTAAACCCTTTTGCTTCAAGTAAGGCTACCGCAATAGCATCACCCATCACCAGGCTTGCTGTGGTGCTCGATGTCGGTGCTAATCCCAGCGGGCAAGCTTCTTTATCAACTTTAATACATAAACTAATTTTTGCTTCGCGCGCCATGGTTGAATTAGCATTACCTGTCATCGCAATAATGGGAATACTTAAACGTTTAAGCACTGGGTATAACGCTAAAATTTCATCTGATTCACCTGAATTAGATAATGCAATAACCACATCACCACGTTCAATCATGCCAAGATCACCATGGCTTGCTTCGGCAGGATGCACAAAGAACGCAGGGGTACCAGTACTGGCTAATGTCGCGGCAATTTTATTGGCGATATGCCCTGATTTACCCATGCCTGTTACAATGACCTTGCCTTTAGATTCGATTAATAATTCACAAGTTGCGGTAAACGTGGCATCAATATATTGGCTTAATTGAGAAATTGCTGACGCTTCCGTGTTAATGACATTAAGCGCGCTTTGGCAATAGTTAAACTGACTCGACATGGTTATTCCCTAATGAAAATACTGTTTAATACTTAGCTTAAAAATATTAAGCACTGTTAAATGCTACTAAATACAATAAATTGATACGCTACAAAACCAGCGAGTAAAATGGCACCTTCAACACGAGTTATACGTCCTGGACGGCCTCTAAAGCCCATTGCCATCACCAGCATTAACACCGTTGCGCCAAGCATATAATAGAAATCACGACTAATAATCGCCGGATCAATCATGCCTGGAGCTAAAATACCGGGTAGTGATAATACAGCTAAGATGTTGAATATATTAGAACCAATGATATTACCAATAGCAAGATCATCTTCACCTTTAAGTACACCAGTTACGGATGCGGCGAGTTCAGGTAAGCTAGTACCAACTGCAATAATAGTCAGACCGATCACTAAATCACTCATACCAAAATGTTGTGCAATAACAACGGCTGAGCCAACAAGGAAATGTGAACTGACAGGCAATGCAATCATACCTACGACAAGCCACGACACCGCTTTCCAGGTTGGCACTCCTTCAGGTACTTCATCGTCATGTTCTTGGGTAAGCGGATC
This sequence comes from Moritella sp. JT01, assembly GCF_001574435.1. Classification (GTDB taxonomy): domain Bacteria; phylum Pseudomonadota; class Gammaproteobacteria; order Enterobacterales; family Moritellaceae; genus Moritella. Next base: position 146,769 of record NZ_LOCN01000011.1, on the reverse strand, counting down.
ATTGCTTGGACGTTTTAATGCTAGGATAGTTAAGGTAAGGATAGTAATGAAGAAGAGTAATAATAAAATCACGCCTTCGTACATCTCCAATTTTAAATCCCACAGCACAACACCCGCCAATAGTGTGGTAATTAATACCATCGGGATCTCACGACGGATCGTTGCTGAGCCTACGAGCAATGGTTTTATTAACGCGGTGATACCTAATACTAAGGTGATGTTGGTAATGTTAGAACCAATCGCATTACCAATGGCAGTGTTCGGTGAACCATTAAGTGATGCCGATACCGCGACCATCATTTCTGGCGCGGACGAACCCATCGCGACAATTGTCAGACCAATAACCAGTGGTGAAATACCTAAGTTTCTTGCTAAACCTGCGGCACCATATACGAATCTATCGGCACTGATGACTAGGCCAATAAATCCAAGAATTAAAATAATAATATTTGTAGTTAACATCGACACAGTTTAAACATTGATAAGAAAGAACACTATTTTCGGTCTTTTTGCACTGAAAGAAAAGGTAAATTGTTAAATCTTGTTTAGTATTCAAGATTGAAGGGGAAAAATCCTCACACAGTTATGCTTTTATGATTGTGTATTATACAGATTACTTTTAGAATACTGGGTTATTTTAATACTTTAGTTTTAAGCGCAATTATTTCAGCTAGATCGCCATTCACTTAAAACTAAACGTGCAGTTAAGGGTCTATTACAATAACGCTAGCGGCATGTACGGTTTTAACTACGCTTAGAATGGCGACATCATAGGATTTAAGTATTATGGATATTAACGAATTACAAACATTGCTGGAGAGTGCATACACGTTCCAGGAATTACACGTTAAAGGTGAAGGCAGCCATTATGAAGTTATCGCTGTCGCCGAAATGTTTGTCGGTATGAACCGTGTAAAAAAACAACAAGCTATTTATGCGCCATTAAATGAACAAATTGCATCAAATAGTATTCATGCGTTAACCATCAAGGCATATACACCTGAAGAATGGGTTCGCGAACGTAAATTCATATTACCTTCTTAGGCTGGATTAGAATGGATAAGTTTTTAATTAAAGGTCCTTGTCAGTTAAATGGCGATGTGACTATTTCGGGTGCTAAAAATGCTGCACTACCGATTTTATTTGCCACATTGCTAAGTGATGAAACGATCACTCTTAAGAATGTTCCTGAATTAAGAGATATTAAGACCACGTTGCAATTATTACGTGAGCTTGGTGCACAGGCGGAACGCAACGCAGAAGGTGATGTTGTTATTACTGCTGGCTCTGTGAACTGTCAAAAAGCGCCTTATGAATTAGTTAAAACGATGCGTGCGTCAATTTTAGCATTAGGTCCTTTGACGGCTAAATTTTCGACTGCCGACGTTTCTTTACCGGGTGGTTGTGCAATCGGTGCTCGCCCTGTGAATCTACATATTCATGGTTTAGAAATGATGCAAGCAGACATCCGCGTTGAAGAAGGCTACATTAAAGCCCGCGTTGATGGTCGTTTAAAAGGTGCGCGTATCTTAATGGACATGGTCAGCGTAACCGGTACTGAAAATCTATTAATGGCCGCGGTACTTGCAGACGGAACAACCACGATTGAGAATGCAGCAAGAGAACCAGAAGTGGTTGATTTAGCGAATTTCTTAAATTCACTTGGTGCTAAGATTAGTGGTATTGGTTCTGACGTATTAATCATTGAAGGTGTTGAAGCGCTTCATGGTGGTACCTATAAAGTGCAACCTGATCGTATCGAAACGGGTACTTTCCTTGTTGCTGCGGCTGTCACTGGTGGTAAAATTAAATGCCACAAAACAGACCCTTCATTACTTGATGCAGTATTACTCAAGCTTGAAGAAGCAGGTGCCACGATTGAAACGGGTGATGATTGGATCACACTTGATATGCAAGGCCGTGAGTTAAAAGCGGTAAATATCAAAACGGTACCTTATCCTGGTTTCCCAACAGATATGCAAGCACAGTTCACGGTATTAAATACAGTGGCGAAAGGTACGTCGACTATCATTGAAACGATTTTTGAAAACCGTTTCATGCACGTGCCTGAATTAGCACGTATGGGCGCAGACATTGAACTGGAAGGTAATACGGCTATTTGTCGCGATACTGACCGTTTGACTGGCGCACAAGTGATGGCAACAGACTTACGCGCTTCTGCAAGTCTTGTTATTGCGGGTTTCCTCGCGACAGGCGAAACAACGGTAGAGCGTATTTATCACATTGACCGTGGTTATGAGTTTATTGAAGATAAGCTACAAGGCTTAGGCGGTAACATTACGCGTATTAAAGGTTAATATTCGTCTGACATTGTGTCGTTTGAATAACAGTTAATAACGTGTAAGTATTTGTAATAAATAAAAAGGGCGCATTGATATGCGCCCTTTTTATGTCTACGTTTTGTTATGTTATGGCTGTAGTGCTTGCAGCTCACCCAGCTTGACTGAGATGTCAAACTGCTTACCTTCACGTATTACCGTTAAGTTGATTTTTGAGCCAGGACGCTGCTCCGCTACCACATCCATTAACCAGATTACATTATCAATTTCAGTACCATTGAATTTGATTACCACATCACCCGCGATTAACCCTGCTTTCTCTGCTGGCGAGTTTGGTGCGGTATTTTGTATGACAATACCTTGATTGGCTTTCAAACCGAGTAACTTTGCCATCACGGCATTTATTGACGTACCTTCAATACCGATATAACCACGGATCACGCGACCATTGGCAATCAATGCATCCATAATTTTAACCGCGAGCGGATAGGGAATCGCAAAGCTGATACCCATGGTTTCAACATTTTCGACCAATTGAAATGATGCCGTATTAATACCGACTAATTCACCTAGACTATTTACAAGCGCACCACCCGAGTTACCTTCGTTAATTGCGGCGTCCGTTTGTAAGAAATTCTGATGGCCAGTGGTGCTCATACCAATACGACCACGGGCACTAATAATACCTTGGGTGATAGTTTGACCTAAGTTGTATGGATTACCAATGGCGAGTACCACATCACCAATATTGGTCTGCTCATGTTTACTTTGTGGGATACTGGGTAAATTTTTGGCGTCGATGTTTAACACTGCAAGGTCGGTATATTCATCAAAACCAATTAACTCTGCGGTGAAAAACCGTCCGTCTTGGAGCGCAACAATTATTTGATCTGCATTGGCAATAACGTGATAGTTTGTGAGTAAATAACCCTTCTTATTCATGATCACGCCAGAGCCAAGGCTTTGCGGACGTAATGTCGGTTTACTATTAATGGTTGATTTTTGGTAGGTACGTGTATAAATATTGACAACTGAAGGCGCTGCGCGTTTAACGGCGGCAGAAAAACTCATTTGCTCATTAAGACCGAGTGAAAATGGTTGAGTGAGTGCTAAACCTTGTTTGTTTTTTAATTGTGGTAATACTAAAAGCAATATCGTTGCGACAGCGATACCGAGTAAGATACTTTTTGAAATATATGACAACAAACCTTGCACTGAGATATCCCTACGTTACCCATCAAAAATAGCAACGTAGAGAATAGCATCTCTTTCTAGGAGAATGTAGGAAATAACTTGTAAAGTGATGTAAGTGCTAACGTAATACTAAGAACAAATGTTGGTTACTCCGCTTGATATTAAGTGCCAATGTAGATTTTTCTGCGGTGAGCAATTCACGTAACTGGGCTAAATTTGTCACTTTATCTTTATTCACCCCAATAATAATATCACCTTCCTCTAAGCCTGATGTTGCCGCTATTGAACGTGGTTCGACTTTCGCAATCAGCACACCTTGATTGTTGTCTGCACTGACTAATGCAGCGCCTTCCAGTCCTGGATGTAAATTACTGGCATTTGCTAGCTCATTATCAGTGGGTTTTAACGTTGCGATTAGACGTTCTTCTTTACCGTCTCTGATCACGCCTAAAGTGATTTTTTTATCTGCGCCTAAGGTACCAATTCTGGCTCTTAATTCACTGAAACTGCGGATGTTATTATTATTGACACTGACAATAATGTCACCGGCCATTAACCCCGCTTCTTCTGCGGCAGAATTTGCTGTGACTTGGTTAATGAATGCACCATATTGCAGATCAATATCAAACGCCTTCGCTAGATCAGCCGTTAATTCTTGGCCTGTAACACCTAATACGCCACGGCGAACTTCACCATGTTCGATAATTTGCTGTATCAGGTTATTGGCCATATTAGCGGGTATCGCAAAACCGATACCTACGTTGCCGCCGTTTGGCCCTAATATCGCCGTGTTAATACCGATTAATTCGCCACGTAAATTAATTAACGCGCCGCCGGAATTACCGCTATTAATCGCCGCATCGGTTTGGATGAAGTTTTCCAGGTTCTCTAACTGAAGCCCGGTTCGGCCTAATGCACTGACAATACCGGATGTCACGGTTTGGCCTAAGCCGAATGGGTTACCAATGGCGATCGTAAAATCGCCGACACGTAATTTATCTGAGTCGGCGAATTTAATCTCGGTTAAGTTTTTTGCTTTAATTTGTAAGAGGGCTATGTCACTACTTTTATCCGCACCGATGAGTTTGGCATCATATTCATGACCATCTTTTAACATCACCTGGATCTTGTCGGCATCAGCTATTACATGGTTGTTAGTAAGGATGTAGCCTTGTTCGGCATCGATGATCACACCAGAACCGAGACCTTGAAAAGGCCTAGTTTGTTGTTGATAACCTGGGCCTTCAGGGCCAAAAAAATAGCGAAATGCTTCTGGGATACGCTGTTGCGAAACCTTAGTACCAGACACTGATATATTTACCACGGCAGGGGTGACTTGTTCTAATATCGGCGCAAGACTGGGTAAGGCTTGTCCTGCAACAGCGGGAGGGAAAGCTGCTGTTGCAGGTAAACTTACTAACCCCATTGCTGTACTTAATGCTAAAGCAGTGAGTGTTTTGAAGTGTAATTTAGGTTTCATAACAGTTTAAGCCTTTAAAAATTAGAAGCACAAACAGTTAGGTGTGGCTGAAAGCTAAAAGTTCAAGTTATTTGTTCAGTAACCCCGAACTCGTACTTGAATAATCTTTTGGTTGCCCTTCTATTGGTTCTGCAGGGTCAACGATTTCTTTGGTCTGAAAAGGAATATCTTTAACGGCAACATTATCTAATAAATGCTTGGCGTTGCTGGCTAAATGCTGTTGCATTTCTACATAGGTATCAGACAATTTCATTAATAATGCTTCGGTGCTGGTGAAGTGTTCATTAACATCATGTTTGTATTGTTCAATTTCAGCTTCTTTGGCGAGTAGCTTACCCTTAAACTTACCTGTTTGATCTTTTGTGTTGGTTATCTTCGCAATAGCAAAACCGATAATAATACCGATAACCAAACTAATTAATATTTCAAGATAGGGCATATACACCTCGTTAAATGGTAATTTGTATTCTACTAATACGGAACACTCATTTTGATACTCTAATATAAGCTCCTTAGTTTTAAAATAGTGTATTTCAAAAGAATACAACATGGTAGCATTGATTATTATTAATGCGTGGTGAGTAAGGCGTTAGAAACAGTAAAGGATTAGCAATTATAATGACCCCAATAGAAAAATATCAGCTTGATTTAAAGCGCCCTGACTTTATGTTTGATGCGGCACAAGAGAATGCAGTAATAGCATTACAACGGCTGTTTGATGAATTATTAGCTGTACCAGACAAACCCGTAAAACGCAGTTTCTTAGCCAAGTTGAAAGGGTTAACAACAAAGCCAACACCGTTGCTAATAAATCCAGTTAAAGGTATTTATTTCTGGGGTGGGGTAGGAAGAGGTAAGACCTATTTAGTTGATACTTTCTACGATTGTCTCCCGTTTGAGAATAAAACCCGTATTCACTTTCATCGTTTTATGCATCGAATCCATAAGGAACTGAAAGGATTAGCGCAACAAAAAGATCCATTGAAAGTGATCGCAAAGAAGTTAGCTAACGAAACACGCGTCATTTGTTTTGATGAGTTTTTTGTTTCGGATATTACTGATGCGATGATTTTAGGCACATTATTTGAAGAGTTATTTTCTCATCAAGTTATCTTGGTTGCTACATCAAATATTATTCCTGATGAGCTTTACCGTAATGGCTTGCAGCGTGCGCGTTTTTTACCTGCCATTCATTTGATTAATCAAAATTGCGACATCATTAATGTGGATAGTGGCGTTGATTATCGGTTACGTACTTTAGAGCAAGCAGAAATTTATCATTGTCCATTAGATGGTGCGGCTCAGAAAAATTTAGACCAATACTTTCAACAATTATCTTGTGACCCCCGTCAGTATAATCAGTCGATAGAAATTGAAAACCGCCAGATACAAACATTAGCGGAAGCGGATAGTGTGTTGATGATTGATTTTTCGGAGTTATGTGGAGGGCCGCGTAGTCAGGTTGATTACATGGAAATTTCACGTATTTATCACACCGTATTATTAGCAAATGTGAAACAAATGGGGCGATTAAGGGATGACATTGCCCGTCGTTTTATTGCCATGGTAGATGAGTTTTATGAGCGTAACGTTACCTTAATTATTTCGGCCGAGTTTGAAATGTCAGCCTTGTATAGTACTGGTTTACTCGATTTTGAATTTCGCCGTTGTTTATCACGTTTACAAGAAATGCAATCCCATGAATATTTGGCGCGTGAACATTTACCTTAGGTTAACAACGACGAAAATACGCCTACTTTTAGCACTAAGTAGGTAGTTTTTGTGCGCGTTATTAAAATAAATACTGTAATAAACATATTTATTGATTGAGTTACGGTGAGTATATAGGCTATTGTTTCGGCGGACATGGACTGACAAAGTGACGTTAATAGTGTTATTACGTCATTAAATCCATTGCAAAGGCTTGCTTCTAGATACATGAAGTAAGTGATTATTATGGCATTAAGTAGGTTTTTAGTTTAATGAATTACTCACCATATCAAGTGTTTGACAGGGAATATTGGGCTGAACTGAGAGAGTCAGTACCTTTGACCTTATCAGCCCTAGAGTTAAAACAGTTACAAGGTATTAATGAACGTGTTTCTATTGAAGAAGTGTGTGATATTTACCTGCCGTTGTCACGTTTGCTTAACTTATATGTCACGAATCGAATTCAACGCCGTCTTGTTCGCGATCAATTCTTGGGCCGTAAAGTGGCTAAAGTACCTTACATTATTAGCCTCGCGGGCAGTGTTGCTGTCGGTAAAAGTACCACCGCCAGGATCTTGCAAGCATTATTACAATGCTGGAGCGAACATCCGAAGGTTGCGTTAATCACCACTGATGGCTTTCTTTATCCAAATGCGTATTTAAAAGAGCATGGTTTGATGAAGCGTAAAGGCTTTCCTGAAAGTTATGACATTAATACCTTAGTGAAATTTGTAGCTGATATTAAGTCGGGTCATGATCGTGTCACGGCGCCCGTTTATTCACATTTTTCTTATGATATCGAAACAGACCAAGAAATGGTCGTTGAACAACCTGATATCGTTATTCTTGAAGGCTTAAATGTCTTACAATCGGGATTAGAATACCCCAATGATCCGCATCGGGTATTTGTTTCTGATTTTGTCGATTTTTCTATTTATGTGGATGCTGACACTGAAAACCTCGAGAACTGGTATGTGCAACGTTTTTTGCAACTACGAGAAAGTGCTTTTACCGATTCAAGTTCATATTTCCATCATTACGCCAAACTGGGTGAGGATGAAGCAAAAGATGTGGCATTGAACATTTGGCGTACAATTAATGGTAAAAACTTAGTAGAAAATATCTTACCAACGCGAGAACGTGCTAACCTCATTCTAACTAAAGGCCTAAATCATCAAGTGCATCAAGTTAAATTGCGGAAATAATCTTAATTTCAGTCATTTTCTTGGTCTTATTCTGATGTTTTTTGAGATTAATCCTATTTTTTTAAAAATATAGGTGAAATTTCGCTCATTTCTCTTTATAATACGCGCTGCCCACGAACAAGGTGCTGTGGTGGTTCCTTGTCCTAATGACGCCATGTACTTATTCGAAGGGATGAGCAAGGTATATAGTTCACGTATAGATAACTGTATGTGATAGTTTAAACAAATTTTATTGGGTTCAATATAAAATGAAAACTTTTGTTGCTACACCAAGCACGATCAAACGTGAATGGTTCGTTGTTGACGCTGAAGGTAAAACTTTAGGCCGTCTTGCGACTGAAATCGCTACTCGCTTACGTGGTAAGCACAAGCCTGAGTACACTCCTCATGCTGATACTGGCGATTACATCATCGTTGTAAACTGTGAAAAAATCGTTGTAACTGGTAACAAAGCGAAAGGTAAAATTTACTACTCGCACACAGGTTACATTGGCGGCATAAAATCAATTAGCTTTGAAAAGCTTATTGAAAAAGCTCCAGAGCGCGTTATCCAGTCTGCGGTTAAAGGTATGTTGCCAAAAGGTCCTCTAGGCCGTGCAATGTTCCGTAAGATGAAAGTATACGCAGGTCCTGAGCACAATCATGCTGCTCAACAACCACAAGTTCTAGACATCTAATTTACGGAATTTAAGCAAATGGCAGAAAATCAATACTACGGCACTGGTCGTCGTAAAAGTTCAACAGCTCGTGTATTCATGAAAGCTGGTACTGGTCAACTAACTATCAATAAACGTTCTTTAGAAGTTTATTTTGGTCGTGAAACAGCTCGTATGGTTGTTCGTCAAGCACTAGAATTAGTTGAACTACAAGACAAATTCGACCTAAACATCACTGTTTCTGGTGGTGGTACTACTGGTCAAGCTGGCGCAATCCGTCACGGTATCACTCGCGCACTTATGGAATATGACGAAACTCTTCGTCCTGCTCTACGTGCAGCTGGTTTTGTTACTCGTGATGCTCGTCAAGTTGAACGTAAGAAAGTTGGTCTTAGAAAAGCACGTAAACGTCCACAGTTCTCAAAACGTTAATCCGTTTTTTGGTGGTTCGCTTTATTGCGACGAAAGCCTGGCATATGCCAGGCTTTTTTTTGTCTTTTTTTTGTCTTTTTTTATTTAACTAGGTTGCATCTTTGTTAAATATAATACTGTTTCTGACTTGCGTGACTGTACTTAACACAGAAACAGAGCGACTTGGTCTGTTTACTGGGTCATAAGCGACAGATATTGACTTAATCACTGAAAATCCATGATTAATGTCTCATTGTCCTTGTAAAAATGTAACCAATTAATTAAAATTCAACGGCATTTATGTAACTTTTTTAGCTAATAAAAAGTTATCTTTTTTGAAATGGTATTCACTGCAAGATAATAACAATAATTTGCGCTGAGTCCGAATGGGAGAATAATTGGATGAGCAATGCGCCTGTTGATTCTGGTCGTCGTCGCTTTTTGACCGCTGCTACATGTGTAGTAGGTGGTGTTGGAGCTGTCGGCGCAGCCGTACCTTTTATCAAATCTTGGAATCCGAGTGCTAAAGCTAAAGCAGCTGGCGCTCCGGTTGAAGTTGATATTAGTAAAATTGAACCTGGCCAGTTAATTCGCGTTGAATGGCGAGGCAAACCTGTATGGATTGTATCTCGTACAGAAAGCGTGTTAAACGAACTTGAACAGCATGATGGTTCGTTACGCGATCCGGCATCAGAACAAGAACAACAACCAAATTACGCACAAAACAAATATCGCTCGATTAAATCAGACTTATTTGTAGCCGTTGGTATTTGTACCCACTTAGGGTGCTCTCCAACTTATCTGCCGGATAGCTTTGGCGAACAAGTCGAAGGTGTTTCTTCTGGTTTCTTCTGTCCATGTCATGGTTCTAAATTTGATATGGCTGGTCGTGTATTCCAAGGCGTACCTGCACCGTTGAATCTAGTCATACCACCGCATTATTATATTGATAAAACGACGATTCTAATCGGTGTAGATAAGGGAGCTACCTAATGCTTGGTAAATTAGTCAATTGGATTGATGAACGTATCCCAATGACGGATACGTGGAATAAACACGCTGGTCAATATCCAGCGCCGAAAAACTTTAACTTCTGGTATTACTTTGGCATTTTAGCTACGGTTGTGTTTGTTAATCAGATCCTAACGGGTATCTGGTTAACGATGAATTATAACCCATCTGGTGACGGTGCTTTTGCTTCAATTGAATACATCATGCGTGATGTTGAATTTGGCTGGTTGTTACGTTATATGCATTCGACGGGTGCTTCAGCATTCTTTGTGGTTGTGTATCTGCACATGTTCCGTGGTTTGATGTACGGTTCATACCAAAAACCACGTGAATTATTGTGGGTCTTTGGTTGCTTAATCTTCTTAGCACTGATGGCTGAAGCTTTCATGGGTTATCTACTACCATGGGGTCAAATGTCATTCTGGGGTGCACAGGTTATTATCTCTTTATTTGGTGCAATTCCAGTAATTGGTGATGATTTAACACTTTGGATCCGTGGTGATTATGTTATCTCGGGTGCGACACTAAACCGCTTCTTTGCGCTACACGTTATTGCTGTGCCATTAGTACTTGTGGTACTGGTGTTCTTACACATCGTTGCACTGCATCACGTTGGTTCTAATAACCCAGACGGTATTGAAATCAAAGAAAACAAAGATGAAAATGGTTGGCCGAAAGATGCTATTCCATTCCATCCTTACTACTCAGTGCACGATGCTGTTGCGGTAGTCGTGATGCTTATCTTATGTAGTATTGTGATCTTCTTTATGCCTGAAGGTGGTGGTTACTTCTTAGAAGCGCCAAACTTTGAAGCGGCAAACCCATTGAAAACACCTGATCATATTGCGCCAGTGTGGTACTTCACTCCGTTTTACGCCATTTTACGTGCGGTTCCGGACAAACTTGGTGGTGTGATCATGATGGGCCTTTCTATTGTGATGCTATTCTTAGTGCCTTGGATTGATCGCGGGAAAGTGAAATCAATCCGTTACCGTAGTGTTTGGCATAAACTTAATTTATCTCAGTTTGTTATTTGTTTCATTATTCTGGGTGTATTAGGAACATTAGCACCAACACCTGGCCGTACATTATTGTCGCAAATTACCACACTAGGTTACTTTGGTTATTTCGCACTGCTGTGGTTCTACAGTAAGAATGAAACCACTAAACCATTACCAAAAAGGGTGACAATGTAATGAAAAAATTATTTATCGCGTTACTTACCCTATTGCCTATGGCTGCATTTGCATCTGGTAATGCTGCGCATTTAGATGAAGCCAATTATGATTTAAGAGACAAAGCATCACTGCAAAATGGTGCTAAAATCTTCATGAATTATTGCTCTACTTGTCACTCTACGCAATATCAACGTTATTCACGTGTTGCTGATGATCTGGGTATCGATCGTGAAATCATGTCTGAAAACCTGGTATTTACCGGGGTGAAAGTTGGCTCATTAATGAAAACCGCAATGCCTGCTGAAAGTGGTGCTAAATGGTTTGGTGCTACACCACCAGACCTAACACTTGAAGCGCGTTTACGTGGTGCAGATTGGGTTTATACTTATTTGCGTTCTTTCTATATTGACGAAACACGCCCATTTGGTGTGAATAATGTGGTATTCCCAAGCGTGGGTATGCCGCATGTACTTGAAGAACTGCAAGGTACAGCGCGTCTTTTAGAAATAAAACATAACGAAGAAGAGCTAGATCTGCCGGAAGGTGCTAGAATTGTTAAAGAAACCGCAGTTGTTGACGCTAATGGTGTTGCAACAGGTGAAATTCTGACTAGCTACCTAAGTCCCGATGGAAACGGTGAGTTATCAGCAGAAGAGTTTGATGAAGCAATGTTAGATTTGGTAAACTTCTTAGTTTACTCGGCAGAGCCTAATCAGCTTGAACGTCAAGAAATGGGCTTCTGGGTTATTGGATTCTTACTTATTCTACTTGTATTTACTTGGTTCCTGAACCGCGAATACTGGCGTGATATCCACTAATCACTGATATGTTGCCGCATTACTTGTAAAGTTGCTGGTAAAAGAATTACGTACCGCCAATGCTAGTTTAGGCTATCATTGGCGTTTGTGTTTACAATTTATTGGAGGTGGCATGGCATTAGCTGCTAATAAACGTTCAGTTATGGTGTTATATTCGGAGCCGACTGATCTATATAGTCATCAAGTCCGAATCGTCTTAGCTGAAAAAGGCGTAAGTGTTGATATTCATCAGGTTGATCGTAATAACCTACCTGAAGATCTAATTGATTTGAATCCATATCAGACAGTACCAACATTAATCGACCGTGAACTGACATTATATAACTCACGTATCATCATGGAATATCTGGATGAGCGTTTTCCGCATCCACCTTTGATGCCGGTTTATCCTGTGTCTCGTGGTAGCAGTCGTTTAATGATGCACCGTATCGAGAACGATTGGTATTCATTAGTGACGAAGATCATGAAAGGCTCTGTTGAAGAAGCTGCTGTAGCGCGCAAGCAACTACAAGAAGCATTAATGAGTATCAGCCCAATTTTTGCTGAATACCCATATTTCATGAGTGAAGAGTTCAGCTTAGTTGATTGCTATATGGCTCCGTTATTATGGCGTTTACCTGAACTCGGTATTGATCTTCCAGGTCAAGCTGCAAGTGAGTTAAAGAACTATATGCTTCGTGTATTTGATCGTGAATCATTCCAAGCATCTTTAACTGAACAAGAACGTGAAATGAGAATGTTAATGTAAGTTATGGATAAAATGACCCCAATTCGTCCCTATTTATTACGTAGCCACTATGAGTGGTTACTTGATAATGACTTAACACCACATATTGTTGTTGATGCACATATTGCTGGTGTTTATGTACCGCAGCAGTTTGTTCAAGATGGCCAAATTGTGTTGAATATTGCCCCAACAGCTGTTGTAGCTTTTGAGCTGAACAACACCGCGCTGAGCTTTAATGCTCGTTTCGGTGGTGTGCCATTTGATGTTTATGTACCGATTTCGGCTATTACAGCTATCTACGCGCGTGAGAATGGCGCAGGTAGTATGTTTGAACCGGAACAGGCATATATCGATCAAGCAGAGCAAGAGAGCGCTGACGCGGCTGTTGAGCCAAGTGAAGAGAGAAGTGCGCCGGCTCTAGTGAGTGCGCCTGCTGTTAGCTCTGATGATGAGAGCGAAACACCTGAGCGTCCAAAACCTGCTAAAGGTAGACCCTCTTTGCGGGTCATTAAGTAACATAACACTTAATTAACGAATCGATGCAGTACTTGAATTTGTCGACGGACATCATTCAGTACTGCATTTTTTTTATGTTCGATTTACAGCATAGTTCGCTGATTAGCGATAATCAAATACTTTAATTACTTTATCCACACCAACGACATAACGTGCCGCTTCGGCAACTTTATCGCCTTCTGCTTTTGTTACTCGTCCAATTAAGAATACTTCGGCATTCTCAGTGATCACTTTAATTCCCAGCGGTTCAACATTTTTTAAATTAAGAATACTGGTTTTCACTTTTGTGGTTAGCCAAGCATCCTTACTGGCTCGTTCAAATGAGATTGGTGTACCTAAACGGATCTGGTTATATACTTGCTGCACAGACGTTGTGTTTGCGGCAATATCGACGATTTGCTTGCGCTCAGCTTCGGTTCTAACTTGACCTGATAGTAATACTTTAGTGCGATTGGTTAAAATATGCAGGTTGTTATTTAACAGTAGTTGTTTGTTGGCATCATTAAGCGCTGCTGTGATATCCAAGGTAATTGTTTCATCATCAATTAACTGGCTAAAACTACCTGTGTTACTGCAGCCTTGTATCACAGCAAAGCTCAGTATTGTGATACTGATAGTCAGCCAATATTTAAGTTTTCTTGCTACTGTCATGCTCATTCTTCGTACTCTTGTTGTGGGAATAAGGTTTGATCGATAATGTCACAAAGACAGTTAATGATCAGAGCATGTACTTCTTGTATTCTTGCTTCCCGGCGTGACGGTACGCGGATTTCGGCATCGTGTGGACCTAATAACCCAGATATTTCCCCCCCGTCTTTACCGGTTAAAGCGACAATTGTCATATTGCGTGTTAGTGCTGCTTCAATCGCTTTAATGACATTACGGCTGTGGCCGCCTGCAGAGATGACCACCAGAATGTCACCGTCATTTCCCAAGGCGCGCACTTGTTTAGAATAAACCATATCAAAGCTGGTGTCGGTGCCAATGGCTGTCATTAGCGTACAGTCTGGGGTTAATGCCAATGCTGGTAAGCTTGGGCGTTCGGTTTCGTAACGGTTTAATAATGATGCAGAAAAATTTTGTGCCAAGCTAGCTGATGCACCATTACCACAAATTAATATCTTGTTACCGTTTAATAAGCATTGTGCCATCATCATGGCTGAGTTTTGAATGTATTCGGGTAACGCCTCGGCTGCGGCGATCTTGGTTTGAATACTCTCAGTAAAATTTTCTTTAATTAGCTCTAACATGGGTATCTACTCTAAAAAGCATTGGTTATCCATTGAATATTATCACTGGAACCTTCAATGGCAATCACATCGAAACGGCAAGGGGTGTAGTTTTCATTTATTCCGTGGCGCACCATATAATATTGCGCCGTATAACGCAATTTTCGTTGTTTCGCGACCGGAATTGCTGAAATAGCACCGCCGTAATGGGTGTATTGCCGATATTTTACCTCGACAAATACTAAGGTGGGTAGTGTTGTTGTAAATTTTATGTCACAGCTTGCACCGTGCTGGCAAATTAAATCTATTTCACCTTGGCGGCAAGCGAAATTTCGCGCCAAGATAATTAATCCTTGGCGCTGTAAAAAATCAGCTGCTATACCTTCAAAATATTCACCGCGTTTACGGGGTTGTTTTGGTTTCAGCGTTCGTGTCCTCAAGTCTTATCTTGCCTGAGCGATATTTAGCCCAACTAAATTCGCGTTCGATAATGCCGTTTTCATTAATATAAAGAATGCCAGTCTGGCCAGCTAGGCGTAAGTTAGGAAAATTACGTAGCTGTAGCAGGTTTGGAATTAATTTAAATGAATCGTAGCCCATCGCAAAAAGATTTTGCTGGATTTTCGACATATTTGGCCACAGTGCCAAAGTTTGCTGTTTAAGTTCGCGATCTGGGTTCAACAACCAAGGCATATCACTAAATATTAAACCATTAAGGTCACGATTTTGGCTTTTAGAAAGATTATTACCATGGGTACGTGAACTCGCATACAGGGCAACCTGTGGCGCATAAGGGTTCTGGGTTGTAATGATGTAAGGAATTGCTAACATGGCTTCGGAAGGCGTGGCAATAATATAAATGGCATCAATATCACGACGACTACGGGTTTTAGCTTTAATATTAGCACCGACTAGATTTTTCATTAAGTTAATACGCTGATTACTCGACGTCACTGAAAATAGTGAGGTTACTGTGTTTTGCATATCACTGCGGCTTTTATACTTATAAGTATCACTTGTACCCTGCGTGAGTAATAGCCATTGCTTGCTGAATTCTGTGGCTAAACGGTTACCGACCCGGTTATTTGGTGCGAGCACTAATGGTTGTTTAATCCCGTCTTTTTGCATTTTTCTAGCGGCCGCAATCGCTTCATCATTCGAACTTAATGAGAAATAAAAGATATTTTCTGTTGTTGGCGCTTCAGCCAGTTTATTTAATGAAATTATTGGTACTTCTTTTACTAGAGGCAATACTTTGGTTAAATTTGATTTTAATAATGGACCAACAACAAAGTCAGCCCCATCATCAATGGCTTGCAAGTACAGTTCATCTGCACTTGTTGCTGCCGTATCATAGAAACGTAAGTTAATTCTATCGGCTTCTTCATCTTGATAGTAAGCACTTAGCATCCCATCTCTGATTGCTTCACCTGCGACTGCGCGTTTACCCGTTAAAGGGGCCAGTACCGCGATTTGACTTGGCGCATAAGGCGTTATTGCCATTGCTTTTACCAGTTCGACAGGGAAAGCACTCAATGCAGGGTGTTGTGGGTATTCTGTTTTCCATGCTTGTAAATTTTGAATGAGTAATTGTGGTTCGGTACGATATTGTTGTGCGGCCATCGCCAAATGATACCAACCTGACAGCGTTGGGTTTTCAGTGTCAAATTGCTGTGTTAGCGGGTATAACTCTGACGCTGGTATTACCGTGACTAACTCCCATATACGCGTATTATTGGTGCTATGCAGTTTTGCATCGAGGAAGTCATTTAACGCGACGCGGTATTCAACCGCTTTCGCATTATTATTCATAAGTTCGGAAATAGTGGCGTTTAATAAATAGTAACGTTGCCAATGTGCGAGTTCCAGTGTACTTAGTGTCGAGCTAAAGTGTAACGCTGTGGCTGCATCTTGATAGCGTTTTTCTAATAGATAGGCTTCTGATTTGACTAACGCGACTTCAAATAATTGCTGTGTTGATAATGGATTTCTCTCTACCGATGATAATATATCAAGCGCAGGTTGGGGATGACCTTCTGCAATCAAAGCACGTGCGGATAATAACTGCCAAGAGATAGTTTGTGGTTTATTCGCTAATGCTATCTTATCAATGTAGTATTGCGCCGGTTGATCTATTTGCGTGAGTACGTCTGGCGCACCCATTAGCTGAGGTTTCGATGTTGCTTTTTCAGATGTTGTGGTACTTGAACACGCACTGAGCAGTAAACTCAAACTAAAAAACATAATCAAGCGGGAATAACTGTGCTTAAATTCCATTGGTGTATTATCCTGCAAAAGAGATTTATAATACCCCTATACTAAAGCATCATCGCTTAACAAAAAACTACCCATGAGAATGAAATGTCTGAACAAGCAACTTTATTTATCGTTCCAACCCCGATTGGCAACCTTTCTGATATCACAGAGCGTGGTTTAGAGATACTAAGAAGTGTTGATTTAATTGCTGCAGAAGATACCCGCCATACTGGGAAACTGCTAAGCCATTATCAAATCAAGACTAAAACATTTGCTTTGCATGATCACAATGAACAGCAAAAAGCAGAATATTTAGTATCAAAACTACAATCTGGTATCAGCATAGCGCTGGTTTCAGATGCCGGTACGCCGTTGATCAGTGATCCTGGTTACCATTTGGTAAATACCTGTCGTGCACATGGTGTTAAAGTGGTTCCACTACCCGGTCCTTGCGCTGCAGTAACAGCAATGAGTGGTTCTGGTCTCCCATCAGATCGTTTCTCGTTTGAAGGTTTTTTACCCTCGAAAGAAAAAGCCCGTAATGATAAAATCACCGAGCTGAAAGAAGAAACCCGTACGATGATTTTTTATGAATCACCACGTCGCTTGCAATATACCTTAGATGCCTTAACGGCGATCATGGGTCCTGAGCGTGAAGTGTGTGTTGCACGCGAAATAACCAAAGCATTTGAAAGTATTACTACTATGCCAGTGGGTGAGTTAGCAGTATGGGTAGCGGAAGACAGTAACCGTAGCCGTGGTGAAATTGTACTCTTAGTTGCGGGTTTCAAACCTACAGGCCTTGAGATTCCAGCTAAGGTTTTGAATACATTGAAATTATTAAATAAAGAGTTACCATTAAAAAAAGCAGCGGCATTAACGGCAGAAATTCACAGTTGCAAAAAGAACGCCTTGTATAAATGGGGTTTAGAAAATTTTAATTAATCGCTGGATTTTCTGTCTTAGATTATGTACTATCCTTCGCCTTGGAGTTGGTCAGACAATCGCCGCTTTATGACTCGGTATTTATATCGAGGTTATAGAGGGGAGGAAAGTCCGGGCTCCACAGGGCAGGGTGCCAGGTAACGCCTGGGAGGCGCAAGCCTACGACAAGTGCAGCAGAGAGAAGACCGCCGATGGCTTTTTCGGAAGCACAGGTAAGGCTGAAAGGGTGCGGTAAGAGCGCACCGGACGACTAGTAATAGTTCGTTGCAGGGTAAACTCCACCCGGAGCAAGACCAAATAGGCTTTCTATAGGCGTGGCCCACGCTGAAAGCGGGTAGGTTGCTTGAGTCTGTGAGCGATTGCAGACCTAGAGGAATGATTGTCCACGACAAAACCCGGCTTATCGACCAACTCCAAGAACTTATCTATATCTTCTTTAATTATAGATAAGTTCTTGTTTATTTTTTCCCTCAGATTATCTGCATCACTTGCAATCCGTTTTACCCCTCCCTAAACTAGACCTTTTACGTTACAATAACCATTTTAGCACTTGCTATAATTTTAAGTATTTTTAAGAGCTTTCATCGACATGACACAAGAATTTGCACACGTATCCGTTTTACTTAACGAAACCGTAGCCGGACTCGACTTAAAACCGGACGGAATTTACATTGACGGTACTTTTGGTCGCGGTGGTCACTCTCGCTTTATTTTGTCTCAACTCGGTGAAAACGGGCGTTTGATCGCAATCGATCGTGACCCTGAAGCGATTGCGGTTGGTGAAGCATTAAAATTAGAAGACCCGCGTTTTGATATTGTTCACGGTCAATTTTCTGGTATTGCTGAATACATGGAAAACAAAGGGCTAACAGGACAAATTGACGGTGTACTACTCGATCTAGGAGTTTCGTCTCCACAACTTGATGATGCATCACGTGGTTTCAGTTTTTTACGTGATGGACCGTTGGACATGCGTATGGACCCAACATCCGGTCTTACTGCGGCGAAATGGCTAGCAACAGCAGATTACGATGATATCGTGTGGGTATTGAAAGTATTTGGTGAAGAAAAATTTGCCCGTAAAATTGCCCGTGCAGTGGTATTTGATCGTGACGGTACGCCATTTGAAACCACAACTCAGTTAGCAAGTCTAATCTGTCGTGTTGTGCCAAAATCGAAAAAAGAAACCAAGCATCCGGCAACTCGCTCATTCCAAGCTATTCGTATTTACATCAACAGTGAATTAGAAGAAATAGAACGTGCATTAGCAGGCGCATTAAAATGCCTTAAATCTGGTGGTCGTTTATCTGTGATCAGCTTCCATTCGTTAGAAGATCGCATTGTTAAACAATTTATTCGTAAACAAGCGCGTGGTAAAGAAGTGCCATACGGTTTACCTATCATGCAAGAAGAAATTGATAAAACGCGTACCATGAAGGCGGTCGGTAAAATGCTCAAACCTTCGGAACAAGAATTAGAATTAAACCCTCGAGCGCGTAGTTCTGTATTACGCGTAGCGGAAAAGTTGTAATATGTTCGGCATTAAGTGGGATTTAGGTAAGGTTATCATGACTGACATCGGCCAGCATAAGCGAGTCGTTAGTTTGTTGTTTGTCATCTTAATTTCCGCTTTTGCCGTGATCATGCTAACGCATGAAACCCGTTTACTCACTAATAATAAAGAGCAGTTACTAACTCAGCGTGACTTTGCCGATATTGAATGGCGTAACTTATTGTTAGAGCAAAGTACGCTAGAAGAACACAGTAAAATTGAATACACCGCAAAACATAAACTCGGTATGTATCGACCTAGTACTGCAGAAGAGAAATTGGTGAAACAGCAGTGACAAATCGTAGAAATATTGCCCACGAAGAACCTGCCAATTTTATCCTATGGCGTTATCATTTAGTCGCGGCCACGGTCGTTATTATTTTTTTAAGCTTACTCGCCCGTACTGCTTACATCCAGGTAATCAATCCTGAACATCTGCGTAAACAAGCCGATATGCGTTCTCTACGGGTGACGTCACAGCAAGTTCAACGCGGTATTATCACCGATCGTAATGGGGTTGAATTGGCGGTGAGTGTTCCGGTGATGGCCATTCATGTTGATCCGCGCACCATTAAGAATAAAAATAGTTTTGATAACAAACGCGCATGGCAAGCTTTTGCCGAAATCTTAGATCTAAATCTTGCTGATCTGCAAGCAAAGATCATGGCATCTAATAGTCGTTTTATGTATATCAAGCGTCAAATTAGTCCTGCGGTCGCTAAGTATGTAGATGAATTAAAATTAGTCGGCGTGAGTCAGGCTCCAGAGTCGCGCCGTTTCTATCCTACGGGTGAAGTAAGCGCCCAGCTTGTCGGCATGACCAATATTGATGATAAAGGAATTGAAGGCGTTGAAAAGGCTTATGATGATTTCCTTACTGGCACCCCAGGTAAACGAATTGTCCGTAAAGACCGGTTAGGGAATGTCATTGAAGATATCTCTGTCATTCAGGAGAGTGAACAAGCCAACAATATCCAGCTCAGTATCGATCAACGGATCCAATCATTAGCTTATCAGCGCTTGAAAAAAGCGGTTAAATACAATGGTGCAGTGTCGGGTTCATTGGTCATGATTGATGTCAAAACCGGGGAAATATTAGCGATGGTAAATAGTCCATCGTTTAACCCCAATAATCGCAGTAAATATGACAGTTATAAGTTAAAGAACCGTGCGATCACGGATAGCTACGAACCCGGCTCCACCATTAAACCGTTAGTGATTGCCAGTGGTTTAGATAATGGCATTATTGCCGCCGATTCTATCATTGATACCAACCCCGGACGTATGCGTTTAGGTGGCCGTTTAGTACAAGATACCCGCAACCGTGGTGACATTACACTGGGCGATATTCTACGTTATTCATCGAACATGGGTGTGAGTAAAATAGCGTTGAAATTAGGTCATCAACGTTTGTTGGATACTTATTATCAATTTGGCTTTGGTAATGAAAGTAGCTTGATCTTAAATGGTGAAAGTAGAGGTTATATGCCACGACGTTCACGCTGGTCAGAGTTTGAGAACGCAACGTTATCCTTTGGTTATGGCTTGCAGGCAACGACATTACAGCTTGCTCATGCTTATGCCACGATTGCTTCTGGCGGCTTATATCGTCCACTGACGATCAGAAAACAAGAAACCATGCCATTGTCAGAACGGGTGTTATCTGAACATCACGCGCAAGAGCTATTACTCATGATGGAAAGCGTGGTAACAAAAGGCGGTACGGGTCAGAGAGCTAGCATTGATGGTTATCGTGTTGCAGGTAAAACTGGTACTTCTCGTAAGGCGATTGCGGGTGGTTATGGCGACGATTATGTTGCACTATTTGCTGGTGTCGCACCTGTGTCTAATCCGCGCTTTGCATTAGCGGTGGTGATTGACTCTCCAAGTGGTGATCGTTATTACGGCGGTGTGATCGCGGCGCCAGTATTTGCGGAAGTAATGGAAAGAACATTGCAAATGTTGAATGTAACACCAGATAAAAAACAATCATTAACGATAACAGCAAAAGACTCTTAAGAAGTTAAACGGCGCTCAGGCGTTTAAGGATTGTTTGATGCTAAGGATTGTTAAATGCTACGGGCTTTAAATATTAAGGGTTTGGAAATGAATTCGTCATGTCGAGTCTTATCTCTACAAACGTGGAATATTGATCTTGAATTAGCGGTTAACGCGTTGATCATTGATAGTCGGAAAGTACAAGTGGGCGACTGTTTTGTCGCGATAAATGGTCATGCCCTTGATGGTCGTCGATTTATTGGTAATGCATTACAATGTGGTGCGATATTGGTATTGAAAGATGCTGATATTCAGGCTGAACATGGTCATATTGAATATGTTGATGGCATCCCTATTGTCGCTTTTTTTGGTCTTAATCAGGCCTTATCCGCATTAGCCGATAGTTTTTATCAATTCCCTTCGCAGCAATTAAAACTTGTCGGTGTTACAGGCACTAATGGTAAAAGCACGATCACGCAGATTATTGCCAATTGGGTTACTTTATTAAACGGTAAAGCTGGCGTGATGGGGACTATCGGTAATGGCTTATTCGATCAATTAGTGCAAACAGAAAATACCACAGGTAGCGGCTTAGATGTACAAGCTGAAATAGCGAACCAAGTGCAACAAGGTGCAGAATTGTGTGCTATGGAAGTATCCTCACACGGCTTGATCCAAGGACGTGTGAATTCTCTCGATTTTGATGTGGCATTATTTACCAATCTAACCCGTGATCATCTTGATTATCATGGCGATATGGATACTTATGCCAATGCCAAAAAAATCTTATTTCAAGGTGCTGTGAAACATAAGATCCTTAACGTTGATGATGCTTATGGTAAAGCGTGGTCACAGCAATGGCCTGATGCTATTCAATTTTCAGTTCAGCAAGATTTATCAGCCTATTCTGGCGCCTTTTTATGTTGTCGTGATTTGAACTTTGATACCGGTGGTTTTAGCTGCGAGTTAAAAACCAGCTGGGGTGAAGGTACACTGCGATGTGGTTTAATTGGCGAGTTTAACGCGTCTAATGTGGTGGCCGCTTGCGCGAGCTTGTTAGCACTCGGTTATGATTTGGATGATTTATTACAGGTAGCACCAAAATTAACCGCTGTATGTGGCCGTATGGAATTATTCAAACAAGCAGGGCAAGCTGCTTGCGTTGTCGATTATGCACATACACCTGACGCATTAGAAAAAGCATTACAAGCATTACGTGTGCATTGTGAAGGCAAACTTTGGTGCATTTATGGCTGTGGTGGTGACCGAGATACAGGTAAAAGACCATTAATGGCACAAGTCGCTGAACAATTTTCAGATATGGCTGTCATTACTGATGATAACCCGCGCACAGAGTCTGCCTCTTCGATTGTAGCTGATATGCTAAAAGGTCTTGCTAACCCCGATGCGATGCAAGTTATTCACGATCGCCGTCGTGCTATTCATTGGGCGATGGAACAAAGTCGTGCTGATGATATTATTTTAGTGGCAGGTAAAGGCCATGAAGATTATCAAATTATCGGTGTAGATAAACACCATTATAGTGATCGAGAGACGATCACAGAGATGTTGGGTAACAAATAATGATTAGTTTAGCGTTAAGTGCAATTGCGACACAACTCAATGGCAAGTACCAAGGTGATGATGTCGTCATTACTCAGGTTTCAACAGATACACGCACGATTAAAGCCGGTGATTTGTTCGTCGCGTTAAGTGGTGATAATTTTGATGCCAATCGTTTTGTTGCCAAAGCGGCAGAGCAAGGTGCTATCGCGGCTATCGTTACAAAAAAGCAAGCGGTGGATATCCCGCAAATTCTGGTAAAAGATAGCCGTATTGCGTTAGGTTTGTTAGGTAAAATGGTGCGTGAACAAGTTAATCCTAAAGTTGCAGCGCTTACAGGCAGTAATGGTAAAACCACGACGAAAGAAATGTTGGCAGCGATTTTAAAGCAAGTCGCCCCAACATTAGCAACGGCAGGCAATTTTAATAACGATATTGGTGTCCCACTGACATTATTACGCTTACAGCAAGAAGACCAATTTGCGGTGATGGAGCTTGGTGCTAATCACAAAAAAGAAATTGCTTATACCACGGGATTGGTATTGCCAGATGTGGTGTTAATTAATAATGTTGATGCGGCACACTTAGAAGGCTTTGGTGATCTACAGGGCATCGCATTGGCTAAAAGTGAGATATTATCAGGGGTTAAGCAACAAGGCATGGCGGTACTAAACCGCGATGATAAGTTTTATCCATACTGGTTACGTAAAGTTGATTCACAGCGACATGTTAACTTTTCGGTTGTTGATGAGAGAGCTGATTATTTTGCAGCTAATATTGAATTTGATGGTTCGGGTAACCCGACGTTTAGATTATGTACGCCAGATAGTGACTGTACGATTAACTTAGGTGTTGCAGGTCGTCATAATGTCGCTAATGCATTAGCTGCCGCTGCAATGGCAAGTTGTTTTGGTATTGATATTAAAACCATTAAGTTAGGCCTTGAATCTATGGTTAATGTACAGGGTCGATTGAAAATATCACAATTAGTCCCACGTATTCGAATTATTGATGATAGCTATAATGCCAATATTGCCTCAGTAAAGGCGGCCATTGACGTATTAACCCATTTCAAATCAACAAATGTATTAGTCATGGGCGATATGGGTGAACTGGGCGTTAGTACTGCTGATATGCATCAACAAGTTGGGCATTATGCTCAGCAGCAACAGGTTGATCATGTTTATACTTGTGGTGTCGTTAGTCGTGAAGCTGCATTAACAGCTGGTGTTATTGGTCGTGCCTTTTTAGCTCAGCCAGCACTGGTTGATGCGTTAGTTGACTTAATCACAACTGCTCCTAAAGAGCAGATGTTTACTTTATTATTTAAAGGTTCTCGTAGTGCTAAAATGGAGCAGGCAATCAGTTTGTTAACCACAAAGCTCGCTGAGAACACTAAATTTTTAGTTGGAAATACAGTAAAGGAAATAAAATGTTAGTTTGGTTGTTCGAATCTTTAAGTGAGCATTTCTCGCTATTTAGAGTTTTTTCATATCTCACTTTTCGTGCAATTATCACGATAATTACGTCGCTATTACTGACATTATGGATGGGGCCTAAACTTATCCGCTATTTGCAAGATATGCAGATTGGTCAAGTGGTTCGTGATGATGGCCCTGAATCGCATTTCAGTAAACGTGGTACACCAACAATGGGTGGCGTGATGATCCTCGTTGCAATTTTAGTATCAACGCTATTATGGGCAAGATTAGATAATGCCTATGTTTGGATCATGATGTTTGTGTTTGTCGCATTTGGTGCGATTGGTTTTGTGGATGACTATCGCAAAGTGATCCGTAAAGATACCGATGGCCTGATTGCGCGTTGGAAATATTTCTGGCAGTCAGCGGTCGCAATTGGTATCGCTGTGTATCTCTATGCAACGGCAGGTTCGGCGGCAGAAACGACATTAGTTGTGCCTTTCTTTAAAGAGTACATGCCAGAACTTGGATTATTATTCATTGTATTAACTTATTTTGTGATTGTGGGGAGTAGTAATGCGGTTAACTTAACCGATGGTTTGGATGGTTTAGCTATCTTACCAACGGTATTAGTGGCGGGTGCATTTATGCTCGTGGCTTACTTAACAGGTAATGTTAAATTTGCTGAATATCTGTTTATTCCTTACATCCCACAAGCCAGTGAATTAGTGATTGTGTGTGCCGCGATGGTTGGTGCCGGACTTGGTTTCTTATGGTTTAACACGTATCCAGCACAAGTATTTATGGGCGATGTTGGTTCATTAGCGTTAGGTGCGGGTTTAGGTACGCTAGCGGTATTAGTTCGCCAAGAGTTCATGTTGGTGATCATGGGCGGTGTTTTTGTTATGGAAACAGTATCGGTTATCTTACAAGTTGGCTCTTATAAGTTACGTGGTCAACGCATCTTCAGAATGGCGCCGATTCATCACCATTATGAACTAAAAGGTTGGCCTGAACCCCGTGTGATTGTGCGCTTTTGGATCATTACTATTATTTTAGTGCTTATTGGCTTAGCAACGTTGAAGGTACGCTAATGACACAATTATCTGAGCAAAATATGGCTTCGCCTATCGTTATTGTTGGTTTAGGCCAAACCGGTCTGTCTTGTGTTCGTTATTTTCTAAAACAAGGTATAGTTCCTGTTGTTGTTGATAGTCGTGATGCACCGCCGGGACAAGATGAGTTGCCAGCTCAGGTAACCTTATATAAGGGTGGCTTACACCCTGAGATCTTATTACAAGCTCAACAATTAATTGTCAGTCCTGGTATTGCCATTGCAACGCCTGCGATCGCCGCTGCGCAACAAAATGGTGTTGAAGTGATTGGCGATATTGAATTGTTTGTTAGAGCTGCAAAAGCACCAATTATTGCTATCACTGGCTCAAACGGTAAATCAACCGTGACCACACTGGTTGGTGAAATGGCGAATGCGGCAGGCGTTAAAACGGCAATCGGTGGCAATATTGGCATCCCAGCATTAGACCTGCTGGATGTAGCCGATTCTTATCAGCTATATGTGCTCGAACTTTCAAGTTTTCAATTAGAAACTACCTACAGTCTTAAGGCTATCGCTGCGACCGTATTGAATGTAACTGATGACCATCTTGATCGTTATCCTGATTTTGAAGCCTATCGTCAAGCCAAATTATCAATTTATCAGCATGCGCAAACTGTGGTAACAAATCGTGATGATGTATTAACGGCTTGTCCTGCACAAGATAATACGCTCAATGCGGTTAAGTGTAGCTTTGGTGAAGATGATGCTGATTATGGCTTGATCCAACAACAAGGTAGTACTTGGCTTGCTCATCAAGGTGAGGGCATTATCAGCGCCGATGATTTACAGATCACCGGTGTACATAATTTAATGAATGCATTATCTGCCATTGCCCTGCTTGATGCAGCTGGTGTGGATAGAGCGAAAACGTTACCGGGCTTGCGCCAATTTCCGGGGTTAGCGCATCGCTGTGAGTTTATTCGTGAGCTCAATGGAGTAATGTGGATTAATGATACGAAGGCCACGAATGTCGGCGCCACGCTAGCGGCGCTGGCGGGGTTGAAAAGCAGTGTTAAAGGACGTCTATACCTGATTGCTGGCGGTGATGGCAAAGGCGCTGATTTTAGTCCTTTAGTCTCCGCATTACGTGATGACATTGCGTTGACGTATTGCTTTGGTAAAGATGGCGAACGTTTTTTTGCGTTAACGGAGAATACGAAACTGGTCCCTGACCTGGCCGTTGCGATTGCTGAAATTAGTGAGATTGTACAACCGGGCGACTGGGTTTTGTTGTCACCTGCATGTGCGAGTATCGATATGTACGCTAATTTTATGGCACGAGGTGACCACTTTAGAGCGTTAGTGAAGGCATTATAATGGAATTTCTAACACGGACGAAAGCCTATTTATTAGGTGCTGAAGAGCAGCGCGCTGCGGTTTATGATCGCCAGTTATTATTATTAGCGATTATCTTAATGATGGTTGGTTTGGTGATGGTGGCATCGGCATCCTTACCTGAAGGTATTGCGCTGGGTGATGATCCCTTCATGTTTGTGAAAAAGCATTTAGTCTTTCTGATCGTGTCCTTGTGTGCCGCAATTTGTGTGTTGAATGTACCGATTGCTTTTTTTGAGCGTAATAGCGTGCGGTTTTTATTTGTCGCTATTACTTTATTGATCGTGGTATTAGTCATTGGTCGTACGGTTAATGGCAGTACCCGTTGGCTCTCGTTTGGCCCCTTGAATATGCAGCCCGCCGAGTTTGCTAAATTTGCCCTCTTTATTTATTTTTCAGGTTATTTAGTCCGTCAAAAAAGCTTATTACAAGAAAGCTATAAAGGTTTTGTGAATGGCTTACTGGTGATCGCGGTTATCTCTATATTGCTTCTTTTTCAACCTGATTTCGGCTCTGTGATGGTTATTTTAACCACCAGTGTAGCACTGTTATTTATCGGTGGTGCAAAGTTGGTGCACTTCATGGCACTATGTGTTGTGGCTATTTTACTGGGTGTATTAGCGGTGATATTATCGCCGTATCGAATGCGACGGATAACCTCTTTTCTTGACCCTTGGGATGATCCATTTGGTAGTGGTTATCAACTTACCCAATCCTTAATGGCATTTGGCCGTGGTAGTTTTAGCGGCGAAGGGCTTGGTAACTCGATTCAAAAATTAGAGTATTTACCAGAAGCTCATACCGATTTTGTATTTGCAATTCTTGCTGAAGAATTAGGTTTTATTGGCGTGTTCATCGTCTTGATGCTACAGATGTTATTGGTATTTAAAGCGCTACAAATTGGTCGTCGTAGTCTGGAAATAGATGCGTCGTTTGCTGGATTCTTAGCAATTAGCATTGGTGTTTGGTTTTGTTTTCAAACCTTGGTTAACGTTGGTGCAGCCTCCGGATTATTACCAACGAAAGGGTTAACATTGCCCCTCGTGAGTTATGGTGGGTCGAGCTTATTAATTATGAGTTGTGCCGTGGCGGTGTTACTGCGGATCGATTATGAATATCGTGCACAAAAAGTGTCGATGTCAAATAATACAACCCCCAGTTAGTTATCATATGTATAAGCAAATTACGCCTTAATAACTGATTAAATCTTATTACAATGAAAGATAATATTATGACAAAACGTTTATTAGTGATGGCTGGTGGTACTGGCGGTCACGTATTTCCTGGTATTGCGGTAGCAAAATATTTAGAACAGCAGGGCTGGGCGATTCATTGGATTGGTACTGCGGATCGTATGGAAGCCGATTTAGTCCCACAACATGGTTTTGATATTTCATTCATTGATATTTCAGGGGTGCGTGGTAACGGGTTTAAGCGTTTATGCCTTGCTCCATTTCGAATTTTAAAATCCGTGTTACAGGCACGTAAAGTGATGAAAAACTTCAAACCTGATGTTGTTTTAGGGATGGGTGGTTTTGCTAGTGGGCCGGGTGGCGTAGCGGCTTGGTTACAAGGTATTCCTGTTGTATTGCATGAGCAAAATGCGGCGGCAGGTCTCACTAACCGCCTATTAGCTAAAATTGCTAAACGTGTACTAATGGCCTTTCCTGGTGCGTTTGCTCAGGGTCTGTTGGTTGGCAATCCAGTACGTGAAGATGTGCTGGCTTTACATGCACAACCACACGTGAGCACAGATAAGCTGACGGTATTGGTTGTTGGTGGTAGCTTAGGTGCAAAAGTATTAAATGAAACGTTACCGGCAGCACTGGCGCTATTACCCCAAGATAAAATTAGTATCCGCCATCAGGTGGGTAAAAATAATAGTACTGCGGTGAATGTTGCTTATCAGTCCGTAGGTGTTACAGCTGACATTAAAGTCACTGATTTTATTGATGACATGGCGCAAGCTTATCATCAAGCTGATGTGGTAGTGTGTCGTGCTGGCGCGTTGACGGTGTCAGAGGTGGCAGTTGCAGGGCTACCCGCTATTTTTATTCCATTACCACATGCAGTGGATGATCATCAGACTAAAAATGCCCAATCATTGGTACAAGCAGGTGGCGCGGTATTGATACCACAAAGCCAATTAAATGCCGTGGATTTAGCCAAATTATTACAGCAATGGATTGACGATGAAGTACAACTTGTTGCTATGTCAAATGCAGCCAAAAGTACTGCCATTCTAGATGCAACTGAGCAGGTCGCAAATGCCTGTTCAGCGTTAAGTTAAGAGAGATAGATAATGCCTGAACAAAAGATCGCACAACTAAGAACGATAGTGCCAGAGATGCGTCGAGTGAAAACTATTCATTTTGTTGGCATCGGTGGTGCTGGCATGGGTGGGATCGCCGAAGTATTAGCGAACGAAGGTTACCAGATCACGGGTTCTGACCTCGCGCCTAATCCAGTGACTGAACGTTTAGTAAAATTAGGTGCAAAAATTAATTTTGAGCATAAAGCGGAAAATGTACTTAATGCTAGCGTAGTGGTGGTCTCAACGGCTATCGACCTCTCTAATCCTGAAATTATGGCTGCACATGAAAATCGTATTCCTGTGATTAAACGTGCTGAAATGCTAGCTGAATTAATGCGTTTTCGTCATGGTATTGCGATTTCTGGTACGCATGGTAAAACATCGACTACAGCGTTAGTGACAGGTATTTATCATCAAGCAGGCTTAGATCCTACATTTGTTAATGGTGGATTAGTGAAGAGCACTGGCACTAATGCGGGTTTAGGAAAAAGTCGCTATCTGATTGCTGAAGCAGATGAAAGTGATGCATCATTCTTATTACTGCAGCCGATGGTTGCCGTCGTGACGAACATCGAAGCTGACCATATGGATACGTATGGTGGTGACTTTGCTAGATTAGAAAAAACCTTTATGGATTTTCTGCATAATTTGCCATTTTACGGTTTAGCTGTGATGTGCGCCGATGATGCTGTTATTGAAAAGTTGATCCCAGACATAGGTCGTCAGGTCGTGACTTATGGTTTCTCTGAAAATGCCGATGTACGTATTATTGATTATGTGCAGAAAGGCCATAAAAGTCACTTTACTATTTGTCGTAAAGATCGCAATGATTTACGTGTTAGCTTGAATTCTCCGGGTCAGCATAATGCCTTAAATGCGACAGCTGCAGTAGCCGTCGCAACTGAAGATGGCATTGATGATAGCGCTATTATTACCGCGCTCGCTAACTTTGCGGGTACTGGTCGACGTTTTGATCATCTTGGTGAATTTGATTCAGGTGCAGGTAATGTGATGTTGGTTGATGATTATGGTCATCACCCGACCGAGGTTGATGTTACTATTACTGCCGCACGTGCAGGTTGGCCTGAAAAACGTTTGGTTTCGGTATTCCAACCACATCGTTATACCCGTACCCGTGATTTGTATGAAGATTTTGCAAACGTGTTATCAAAGGTTGATCTGTTATTTTTATTAGAAGTATATCCGGCAGGTGAAGAACCCATTCCTGGTGCTGATAGTCGCTCATTATGTCGTAGTATTAGACAACGTGGCAATATTGAACCAATTTTTGTTTCTAGTCCTGATGAAATTCCAGCCATTTTAGCTGAGCATTTACAAGACGGTGACTTGGTATTAACCCAAGGTGCTGGTAATGTGGGTACGCTTGCTAAGGAACTGGCGGCAATGGAAATGAATATTAGTACGATGAAAAAATGGAAGAAGTAATCATGAGCGTAACAAGTACTAAAAAAGTAGCGGTATTATTTGGTGGACATTCTGCCGAACGTGAAGTTTCACTAAGATCGGGTATCGCAGTCACAGCAGGTTTACAACGTGCAGGTGTTGATGCGCATGCTTTAGATACCGCTGAATACGATGTTAGTCAACTGAGAGGTGATGGTTTCACCCATGCGTTTATTGCACTACATGGCCGCGGTGGCGAAGACGGTGTGATGCAAGGTGCGTTAGAGCAGCTTGCCATTCCTTATACCGGTAGCCGGGTTTTAGGCGCGGCATTAGCGATGGATAAGATCCGTACTAAACAAATTTGGCAGTCTCAAGGTTTACCGACGGCGCTTTATCGCATTGTTACACCAAATCATTTTGATAATGCGATAGCAAGCGATATTATTGCGGATCTTGGTTCTCCGGTAATGATTAAACCAGCGAAAGAAGGCTCTAGTATCGGGATGGCAAAAGTGCATAACGTAGCGGAATTAGAAACGGCAGTCATGGCTGCGTTTGAGTATGATAATGAGATCTTAATTGAGCAATGGATTGAAGGAGCTGAATTCACCGTTGCGATCTTAGGTGATGAAGTGTTGCCAGTTATTCAGCTTAAAACGCCAAATACGTTTTATGATTACCAAGCGAAGTACCAATCAAATACCACTGAATACTTGTGTCCAGCCCCCATTACAGATGAACAACGCCAGCAACTCCAAGCTTATGCATTAAAAGCATTTCGTGCAGTATCCGCAGAGGGGTGGGGTCGTGTTGATGCAATGTTGGATGCACAGGGCCAGTTTCAATTATTGGAAGTTAATACAGTACCGGGCATGACTGAAAAAAGTTTAGTGCCAATGGCAGCCAACGCTGCTGGGTATAACTTCGAGAGTTTAGTTTCTAAAGTATTAGCGCTCGCGCATTAATAAACGTATCTTGATATGACTGCTGTTATTCCAACACCGAAACATGACGCCGTAGAGGATAGTATCTACGCGCTTACCGAACTTGAGATTCAAGCGGATGAATCCTGCGCCGAAGAATTAGACCCGTCACACTTAAAACGAGGTTTAGGTCTATTTTTCTTTTTTATGGTGGTAGTATTTTTTAGTTGGATGTTTAGCAGTATGGAAGCATACCTGACCGATGCTAGTAAAATGCCAATGTCAGCACTTATTATTCAAGGTGAACGTGATTATGTCAGTGATGATGATATTCGCGTTGTATTGTTACAAAAACCGGCAATAGAAAATTATTTTTCGGTGAATGTTGATGATATTCAAAAGAAAATTGAATCTTTACCTTGGGTTTATCATGCGTCGATACGTAAAAGTTGGCCGGATTTATTACGTGTGTATATTCAAGAACAACCCGTCGTTGCAGTGTGGAATGATACGCAGTTATTGAACGAAGATGGGATAGTGTTTGATGCAGATATCAATCGTGCACCAAAATCATTAGTGAAACTTTATAGCCCGAGTGATAGAATCAAACAAGCATTGGCTAAATATAACGAATTCAATGGATTGCTGCAGCTTAATAATTATCAAATAGATGCGATGACGCTGAATTTACGTAATGCAATAACGGTTGTATTAAGTAATGGTATAATGCTGCGTTTAGGACGAGAAAATGCGATATCACGGATTCAGCGCTATATCGATTACGTTGCAGTATTAGACAAAGAAAAAATAGCCTATATAGATTTACGTTACGATACAGGTTTCTCAGTTGGCTGGAAAAATGACAAGAAAGAGTAATGATAATGACTAAGTCGATGGAACGAAGATTAATTGTAGGTTTAGATGTCGGCACATCAAAAATTGCCGTTGTTGTTGGTGAGTTATTACCTGACGGTGAACTGAACATTATCGGTTTAGGAACAAGTGCATCGAGAGGAATGGATAAAGGGGGTGTAAACGACCTAGAGTCTGTTGTTAAAGCCGTTCAACGTGCAAAACAAGAAGCCGAAATGATGGCGGATATGAAAATATCTTCTGTCTACCTGAGTATTTCAGGTAAACATATTAGCAGCCAAGATGAAATTGGCATGGTGGCAATCTCTGAAGATGAAGTCACACAAGATGATGTAGATAATGTGATCTACACCGCAAGGTCTGTGCGAATTCGTGATGAACATCGAATTCTACATGTAATTCCGCAAGAATATGCTATTGATTATCAAGAACGCATTAAAAATCCTGTTGGTTTATCCGGTGTTAGGATGAAAGCAAAGGTACATTTGATCACCTGTCACAATGATATGGCAAAAAATATTGTAAAATGTGCTGAGCGTTGTGAACTGCAAGTGGATAAATTAATTTTTTCTGCTCTAGCATCAAGTTATGCCGTTGTTACCGATGATGAAAAAGAACTCGGTGTATGTGTTGTCGATATTGGCGGTGGCACGATTGATATCGCCGTATTTTATGATGGTTCATTACGTCATACATCGGTATTTTCGTATGCAGGTAATGCAGTTACTAGTGATATTGCGTATGCATTTGGTACCCCTCCTGCAGACGCAGAAGAGATTAAAGTTAACTTTGGTTGTGCGCATGCTAAGTTGTTACAACGTGATGATACCATCGAAGTTGCAAGTGTCGGTGGACGACCATCGCGTACTTTACAGCGACAAACACTTGCAGAAGTGATCGAACCTCGATATTCTGAACTATTCGGGATGGTTGAAGCTGAATTAAAAACTATTTTAGAGACATTAAAACTGGAAAAATTGGCGGCGGGCATTGTTCTTACTGGTGGCGCGGCACAAATTGAAGGTTTAGTTGAATGTGCAGAAAGCGTATTTAACTCACAAGTTAGAATAGGTATCCCATTAAATATAAATGGATTAACTGAATATGTAAATACACCAGTGTATTCAACAGCGGTTGGCTTACTTCAGTTTGGTAAAGAACAGCAGTTCGAACCAACAACAGACGTAGTCGTAGAACGGAACAATTGTAATCAGTTACTTAAAAAAATAATGAGCTGGTTCAAAGGCGGGTTTTAAAACCCTATAAGATTTTTGGAGAAATTACCATGTTTGAACTACTAGATGATAGTCACGATGAAGCTGTCATTAAAGTCATTGGTGTTGGTGGTGGCGGCGGTAACGCTGTTGATCACATGGTCAGTGAAACAATTGAAGGTGTTGAATTCATAGTCGTCAATACGGATGCACAAGCATTACGTAATTCAGCCGCTGGATCTGTTATTCAAATCGGTAACACTATCACTAAAGGCTTAGGCGCGGGCGCAAACCCAACGGTAGGTCGTGAAGCTGCAATGGAAGATCGCGATACTATTCGTGAACACCTGCAAGGTTCTGATATGATCTTTATTGCTGCGGGTATGGGCGGTGGTACAGGTACAGGTGCAGCTCCGGTTGTTGCTGAAATTGCTAAAGAATTGGGGATTTTAACGGTAGCTGTAGTCACTAAACCTTTTTCGTTTGAAGGTAAGCGTCGCTTGAATTATGCACAAGCTGGTATCGATGCATTAAGTGAACAAGTTGATTCTTTGATTACAATACCTAACGACAAATTATTGAAAGTATTGGGTCGTGGTGTCAGTTTATTAGATGCATTTAAAGCGGCCAATAACGTATTACTTGGTGCTGTACAAGGTATTGCGGAACTCATTACGCGTCCGGGTCTAATCAACGTGGATTTCGCCGATGTTCGCACAGTCATGAGTGAAATGGGTACTGCAATGATGGGTACCGGTGTTGCTTCTGGTGAAGATCGAGCTGCAGAAGCCGCAGAAGCTGCTATCTCAAGCCCGTTACTTGATGATGTCGATTTAGCGGGTGCTCGGGGTATTCTGGTTAATATTACTGCTGGCCTCGATATCAACATCGAAGAATTCGAAACAGTGGGTAATTCAATTAAAGCGTTTGCTTCTGATAATGCAACGGTTGTTGTGGGTGCGGTAATTGACCCTGAAATGACGGATGAATTGCGTGTAACTGTAGTTGTTACGGGTATCGGCGCTGAAAACAAACCCGATATTACTTTAGTTCCAACACCAGCTAAAAAAGCAGAAGAAGCGAAAGCTGAATCGATACGCGTTGAAGAAACCGTTAAAGCGACAGTGATGTCTGCCGATAACCAAGTAGATGTGCAGAAAGTTGCTGTTGGTGAAAGTAATACGACAACCGCAATGAAAAGTGAACCGGATTATTTAGATATTCCAGCGTTCTTACGTCGCCAAGCTGACTAATACTTTATTGTATTATAGCTAGAATATGATTCAGTCTTACGGTTTTTTTAGCGTAAAGACTGAATTATATAAGAAGTGTTTGGACTGGTGATTTTGCATTTCCAGTAGGGCTGTGGTAAATTACCCGGCCTCGCGTTGGAGTGTGGGATTTAAATAGGGTAACATTAATGATTAAGCAAAGAACATTAAAACAAGCAGTACGTGGTACCGGCATCGGTCTGCATTCTGGCAACAAGGTTACCCTTAATCTTCGTCCAGCGGCAGCGAATACCGGTATTATTTATCGTCGTATCGATCTTGATCCAGTTGTTGATTTCAAAGCATCTGCAGACATGGTGAAAGACACGATGTTATGTACTTGTCTAATCAACGAAGATGGTCACCGTATTTCGACCGTAGAGCATCTAAATGCGGCCTTAGCAGGTCTCGGCATTGATAATATTATTATTGAAGTCGATGCGGCTGAAATTCCAATTATGGATGGCAGTGCAAGTCCTTTTATTTTCTTACTGCAAAGTGCGGGAATCGAAGAGCTAAACTGCGCTAAGAAATTTATTAAGATCAAACAAGCTATACGTGTTGAAGATGGTGATAAATGGGCTGAATTTTTACCGTCGAACCATGGTTTTATTATGGATTTACGTATTGAATTTGATCATCCTGTATTTGAAGGTCAAAACCAACATATTCGAGCAGATTTTTCGGGTGATTGGTTCCATCAAGAAATCAGCCGAGCACGTACTTTTGGCTTTATGAAAGACATTGAATATCTTCAATCACAAAACCTTGCACTGGGCGGTAGCCTAGAGAACGCCATTGTGATCGATGAGTTCCGTATTTTAAATGATGACGGTTTACGTTATGAAGATGAATTCGTGAAACATAAAGTACTTGATGCTGTCGGTGACCTGTACTTATCAGGTCATTCAATCCTAGGTGAGTTTAGAGCATTTAAAACTGGCCACGGCATGAATAATTTATTGCTAAGAGCATTACTTGCTAATCAAGAAGCATGGGAATTCACCACTGTAGCTGAAGCCCAAGATGCGCCAATTCGTTGGTTAGAACCAAGTTTAGAACTGGCGTTATAATCTAATCAAATCGGTTTGGTATCTCGGAACTGAGTGAGTTAGTTCGCTCTGAGATAAATACAGATAGAATTTTGGCATCAAATTGTTTATATTTAGTGTCACAAATTCATCAGTTAATAAAAGATTATGAGCGTTACAGTGACTTACTCGAATGGTAAACATAACCATTCTAAATTATTTAACATCTACTTTTTAATATTTGCATTAATAGCTGTTATTGCCATCTCGATCACGTCTTCTTGGTTTCTCTATTCAAATTTCTCTTCCCAAGCTATACAACTTAAGATTGCGAAAACGCAACAGAAATATCAGCAACAAGCAGATGAAGTTCTTGCGCTACGTCAAGAAACTGATTTGAAAATCGCCGTATTTGCGAGTAAAGTTGGCATGATGCAAGCCGAGGTTAACCGTTTGAGTTTATTAGGTGATGAATTGGCTAAAAATGCCAGTTTAACGCGTGGTGAATTTGATTTTAACCTAAAACCTGCAATCGGCGGTCCGATTGATACAGATTCAAGTTATGCTGTTGATTTACAAGCCTTGCTCGAAGAGATGGATTTATTGTCGTTTGAAGTAAATAATCGCTCCCAACAACTATCGCTACTTGAAACTATGCTATTGAATCACAATATAACTGATGAGGCTGTTTTATCTGGACGTCCAGTTATTCAACGTGGTTCTTGGTTATCGTCCAATTACGGCGTGCGTAAAGACCCTTTTACAGGGCGAGCGACTATGCATAAGGGGATTGATTTTGCAGGCAATAATGGCATGCATATTATTGCAACGGGTGCTGGAGTGGTAACCTGGTCTGGAAGACGTTCGGGTTATGGGCTATTAATCGAAATTAACCACGGAAATGGTCTGTCGTCACGTTATGCCCATGCTAAAGAGCTCATCGCAAAAGAAGGCGATGTTGTTGGCAAGGGGCAAACTATTGCTATTATGGGGAGTTCAGGGCGCTCTACTGGACCTCATGTGCACTACGAAGTGCTAAAATCGGGACGACAAGTCGATCCTAAACGCTATGTTTATCGCTAAAATGCTTTAAATTTCAAATAGATTCACAATAACTTTTGGTCATAAAATGTTAACTAATATAATTACAAAAATAGTCGGTAGCCGCAATGACCGCATTTTAAAAAAATTGCATAAAGTTGTAAAACAGGTCAATCAATTAGAAGCTGATTTTGAAGTATTATCAGATGCAGAATTAAAAGCAAAAACAGTTGATTTTCAACAGCGTGTAGCTGCCGGTGAATCACTTGATAGCATTTTAGCTGAAGCATTCGCGGTTGTTCGTGAAGGTTCTAAACGTGTATTTGGCATGCGCCATTTCGATGTGCAGTTACTTGGTGGTATGGTTTTAAATAATAATCAGATTGCCGAAATGCGTACGGGTGAAGGTAAAACTCTAACCGCTACATTACCAGCCTATTTAAATGCATTAACAGGTAAAGGTGTACATATTATTACGGTGAATGATTACCTTGCTGCACGTGATGCGGAATGGAATCGTGAACTGTTTGAATTTTTAGGTCTAACCGTTGGCCTTAACGTTTCAGGCATGGATAACATGGCTAAACGTGACGCGTATGCTGCAGATGTTACTTACGGCACCAATAATGAATTTGGGTTTGATTATCTGCGTGACAACATGGCGTTTGAACCGCAACAGCGTGTTATGCGTCCGTTATATTACGCAGTAATCGATGAAGTGGATTCAATCTTAATTGATGAAGCGCGTACCCCGCTTATCATTTCTGGTCCTGCAGACGATAGTTCAGAGCTATATACTAAGATCAACACCATCATTCCACTGCTAGAGCAGCAAGAACAAGAAGATACCGAAGAATATACCGGTGATGGTCATTTCACAGTCGATGAAAAAAACAAACAAGTATTACTGACTGAAAATGGTCAGATTAAAGTTGAAGAAATGCTTAAAGAGCGTGGCTTATTAAGCGAAGAGGACAATTTATTCTCTGCGGCAAATATTTCATTACTACATCACATTAATGCGGCATTACGTGCACATACGTTATTTGAAAAAGACGTTGATTATATTGTGAGTGATGAAGGCGAGATTGTTATTGTTGACGAACATACGGGCCGTACTATGCCTGGACGTCGCTGGTCTGAAGGTTTACATCAAGCGGTAGAAGCGCGCGAAGGTGTTAAAATTCAAAATGAAAACCAAACATTAGCCTCTATTACGTTCCAGAATTACTTCCGTATGTATGAAAAACTATCGGGTATGACTGGTACGGCTGATACTGAAGCATTTGAATTCCAATCTATCTATAGCCTCGAAACAGTGGTAGTGCCAACCAATAAACCAATGACTCGTAAAG
The DNA here is from genome assembly GCF_001574435.1 of Moritella sp. JT01. Taxonomy (GTDB): domain Bacteria; phylum Pseudomonadota; class Gammaproteobacteria; order Enterobacterales; family Moritellaceae; genus Moritella. The sequence goes on along the minus strand of NZ_LOCN01000011.1, from coordinate 108,718 downwards.
ACTTTGGTGATCTGGTTTATCTGACGGCTGGTGAGAAGCATGTTGCGATCATTGAAGATATCAAAGATTGTGTTGAAAGACAGCAACCCGTGCTAGTGGGTACTGTATCCATCGAGAGCTCTGAACTACTTTCTAAATTATTGAAAAAAGACAAAATTAAACATAACGTATTGAATGCTAAGTTCCATGAACGTGAAGCTGAAATTGTTGCAGATGCAGGCCGTTCAGGTGCCGTTACTATTGCAACGAATATGGCCGGTCGTGGTACCGATATCGTGTTAGGTGGTAACTGGCAGACAGACATTGATAAGCTGAAAAACCCAACTGAAGCGCAAATTGCACATATCAAATCGGAATGGCAAGGTCGCCATGATGCGGTATTGACTGCGGGTGGTTTACATATTATTGGTACAGAACGTCATGAATCACGTCGTATTGATAATCAATTACGTGGTCGTTCTGGTCGTCAAGGTGATGCGGGTTCTACACGTTTCTATCTGTCAATGACCGATCCGCTAATGCGTATTTTTACATCAGACCGTATTACGGGGATGATGAAAAAACTGGGTATGGAAGAAGGCGAAGCGATTGAGCATAAGTGGGTAACACGCGCGATCGAAAACGCACAACGTAAAGTTGAAGGCCGTAACTTCGATATTCGTAAATCGTTACTTGAATTCGATGACGTCGCTAATGACCAGCGTAAAGTGGTTTATGAGCAACGTAATGAATTAATGGAAGCGGAAGATATCAGCGAAACGATGGTTGTGATCCGTGAGGACGTGATCAACGCGGTAATGGATGCTTATATTCCACCACAATCATTACATGAAATGTGGGATATTTCAGGTTTAGAGCAGCGTTTACGTGCTGATTTCATGCTTGAACTGCCAATCCAGCAATGGTTAGATGATGATACTAAGTTATACGAAGAGAAGATTCGTGAACGTATCATGACTGCAGCTAAAGAAGCTTACACAGCGAAAGAAGATGCAGTTGGCGCGCAAGTGATCCGTCAGTTTGAAAAAGCAGTGATGCTACAAACGTTGGATAGCTTATGGAAAGAGCATTTAGCGGCGATGGACCATTTACGTCAAGGTATTCACTTACGTGGTTATGCACAGAAAAATCCGAAACAAGAATACAAGCGTGAATCGTTTGAACTGTTTACGGAAATGTTAGAAAATCTAAAATCAGATGTGGTGGGCGTTATTTCTAAAGTGCAGGTACAAGCACCAGAAGACGTTGAAGCCGTTGAAGCACAGCGTCGTCGTAGTGAATCATTACCACACAATATGAGTCATGCAACCGCTGAAAACCAGCTTGCTGGTGCATCGGCAACGCCAGATGCTGAAACATTTGTGCGTCAAGGCCAAAAAGTAGGCCGTAATGATCCTTGTCCTTGTGGCTCAGGCGCTAAGTTCAAACAGTGTCATGGTAAATTAACTTAATAGCGATATATTACGATTAGCTATTGTTAACACTGGTTATTAATTAAGATTGAAAGCGCTAGAGCAGTAATGTTTTAGCGCTTTTTGTTAAGTGCGATTAATTACTATTTTTTAAGTTCGCTAGAAAGAAGAGAAAACATCAATGAAAGTCGTTCATGTCGCCGCCGGTATTATCGTTCGTGGCCAACAAGTATTTATCAGTAAGCGTAGCTCAGCGCAGCACCAAGGTGATAAGTGGGAATTTCCGGGTGGTAAGGTAGAGTCTGGTGAATCTGTGCTTGAGGCGTTAACCAGAGAGCTGAAAGAAGAAGTTAACCTTGATGTGATTAATGCGCAGGCATTTCACCAGTTAGAATTTGATTATGGTGATAAAATCGTGCAATTAGATTTCTATCTTGTCGATAAGTTTGAGGGTGTAGGTAAAGGACTTGAAGGGCAACAAACGGCTTGGGTAAATATGAGTGAGTTAGCGGATTATAATTTCCCCGCGGCGAATCAAGTGATAGTTGAAATGTTAATGACTCAGTTTGCCTGAGCCATTACGGTAAGGTCACGACTTAATCGAATTCGTAACCTTTAGGCTGTAATTCTTGTGGCGCTACATCGTCACCTGGAATGGCGCGTTCTTGATTTGCCCATTCGCCAAGATCAATCAGTTTGCAGCGTTCACAACAAAACGGGCGAAATTCGCTAGTGGCAACCCATTCAACAGGCTTTTGACAGGTTGGGCAATTTACTTGCATAGTGATTTCCTAAATATACAGAGCTTAAGGCTTTAGTCTGCCATGGCTGCAGTGGCTAACTCAAGAAATTTCTGATGTAAGACGCCAACATCCTGCACAAGCTGTTGGCGATCGTTATTCACTACCACCGAATCTGCTGCTGCTAGGCGCTGCTCACGAGTAGCCTGTGATTTTAATATCGCATGCGCTTGTTGTAGTGATACCTTATCCCTCGCCATCGTACGGTCGATTTGCACTTGTTCTTCCACATCAACAACCAGAACGTGATTGCATAACGTGGTGAGGTTGTTTTCAATTAATAATGGCACCACTAACAAAGTATAAGGTGATTTACTGGCGGCTAGCTGCGCTAATAATTCAGCGCGGATCATGGGATGTAATAAGTTATTTAACCATTGCTTATTGGCGTTATCAGAAAATATTTTTTCACGTAATAAGGCGCGATTTAAACTGCCATCATCCAGTAATATCTGTTCACCAAAATGAGCGCTAATCTGTTTTAATCCATTACTGCCAATTGCCACCACTTCCCTGGCAACGATATCTGCATCGACTAAATTAATCCCTTCGCTCTCGATTAGATCGGCAACGGTTGTTTTACCTGATGCGATACCGCCTGTTAATCCAACTACATACATGAATCTCTACCTTAATAAATAAAATTGGATAGATAGAAATCAACGAGTTGATCACCCCAAATAAGATACAGCCAACCTGCAATCGCCAGATAAGGACCAAATGGAATAGGGTTACCTTGGGTATGTTTTTTTAACAGGATTTGACTAATACCTATGATAGCGCCAGCAAATGATGAGAGTAATACAATCGCTAAAATTGACTGCCAGCCGAACCATGCGCCAAAAGCGGCTAATAGTTTGAAGTCACCATAACCCATACCTTCTTTACCGGTCAGTAATTTAAATCCCCAATAAACAGTCCAGAGAGATAGATAACCAACGATAGCACCGATGATCGCATCAGAAGGGGTGACCCAAGCGTAGTTGACGTTGAGCAGTAAGCCTAACCATAACAAGGGTAATGTCATTTGATCGGGTAGTAACATTTTATCGATATCGATAAAAGTTAGCGCGACTAAACACCAAGTCAGTAATAATGCTCCCGCTAATTGGATACCGTAGGGAATGTATAAGGCCACAACAAGAGATAGCAAACCGGTTAGTAGTTCAATACTGGGATAACGCGCCGAAATGGGGTTCGCACAACTGCTGCACTTTCCGCGCAATACTAACCAGCTGATCACGGGAATGTTTTCTAATGCGGTTATTTGATGATCACATTTAGGACAAGCAGAGCGGGGTAATAATAAATTGAATTTAGTTGTTTCAGGCTCTGGTTTTGCTGTCTTGCATTCTTCATCAAAGTAAACTGTGCATTCTTGCTTCCATTCACGCTCCATCATGATAGGTAAACGGTAAATGACCACATTTAAGAAACTACCAACGAGTAGGCCAAGTAAGGTAGCGAATAACCATAATAGCCAAGGATAGAGTTGAAAGAGAAGCGCTAAGTCTTGCATGTAAATTACCTGTACCGAATCAAATTGATAGATAAATATTAATTGAAATAAGATGATAACAAACCCACCACAGAAAAGCTGTTAAAGCTTGCTATCAAAATAACACGGGTCGATATTTACTACATAATACTGCCCATTTCAAAGATAGGTAAATACATGGCAATAACGAGGCCGCCGATGACTACACCTAATACCACCATTATCATGGGTTCGATTAAACTGGTTAAGCCATCGACCGCATCATCGACTTGTTGTTCATAAATATGGGCGACTTTCGCCAACATATCATCAAGCGAGCCTGACTCTTCACCGATCATCACCATTTGCGTAACCATATCAGGAAATAAATTGGTTGAGCGCATGGCGATATGCATTTGTAATCCGGCGATCACTTCATTACGCATATTCATCACCGCATTTTTATACACAATATTACCCGATGCACCAGCTGCTGACGTTAATGAATCGACAAGTGGAATACCGGCGGCAAAGGTTGTTGAAAGGGTTCTAGCAAAACGCGCCATCGCCCCTTTGTGTATAATTGGCCCAATGGCTGGTATGTTGAGAATACTACGTTCAGTCATGTGCTTAACTTTGATTGAGCGTTTATTGGCTCTAAGGTAAATAAACGGTAATCCAAATAATATCCCGATCACCAAATACCAAAATTGGCTAACAAAGTCAGAAATAGACAAGACGAACAGTGTGAAAGGGGGAAGCTCTGCTCCAAAACCAGCGAAAATACTTTTAAATTGCGGGATCACATAGAGTAATAAAATAAGTGTCACGACAGCTGCCACGGCGAGTACCATAGTTGGATATAACATGGCTTTTTTAATCTTAGATTTGAGAGCTTCGGATTTTTCTTTATAAGTCGCGATACGATCATAAATACTGTCTAATGAACCAGATTGCTCACCGGCGCTAATAAGATCACAATATAAGTCATCAAAATAAAGAGGGTGTTTACGTAATGCATCAGAAAGCGGAGTACCCGTCGCTACTTCCGCTGCAACCTCACCAATTAACGCGCGCATGGAAGCGTTATCATTACTGCGAGCTATAATCTCTAAACTCTGTACGAGCGGTACGCCAGCGCTAAGCATGGTTGAAATTTGTCGTGAAATAACCGCAATGTCCATCGGTTTTATTTTAGCCGTGGCTTTGGAAAATAAGCCCGTTGATTTGCGATTGGCTTTTAATACATTAATGCCTTGGCGGCGTAACTCAACTTTTAAGTTACTGATGCTTTCTGCTTGCATTTCACCGCGGACTTTTTTACCTTTGCGGTTAACGCCTTGCCAGTTATAGGGATAGCGTTTTTTGACTGTCGATGTGCTGCGATTGGCTTTTTTAGTTACTGCGACCATGATGCTATCCTTAGCTGATGGTGTGAGATACGATCCTTTTTATACAGAGGACTATTTTTTATTACTGATCGTGAGTCATTGAGCTCTAATGATTAGTGATACGTTCAACCTCAAGTAAACTGGTCACGCCGTCGATCACTTTTTTCAAGGCCGATTGGCGTAATGTATTCATGCCTTCTTGCTGCGCTTGTTCGCTGAGTTCAAGCGAGTTACTGCCAGTTAATATCATACGTGCGATCTTATCTGACATTGGCATGACTTCGTAGATCCCCACACGCCCTTTATAACCTTTAGTACATTGGTTACAACCGATGGCTTTAAATGAAGTGATCCCATCATTGATTTGTTGCTGGCTAAAACCGAGTTTGGCTAATTCGATAGCGGGTATGTCTTCGGGCTGCTTACACTCACTGCAAAGGCGACGACCAAGCCGTTGGGCGATGATCAAGCTGACGGATGAGGCAATATTATAAGCGGGAACTCCCATGTTGGATAACCGTGTGAGGGTCTCTGCCGCGGAGTTGGTATGCAGTGTTGATAATACTAAATGACCCGTTTGGGCTGCCTTGATCGAAATTTCGGCTGTTTCTATATCGCGGATCTCACCAACCATGACCACATCCGGGTCTTGGCGTAAGAATGATCGCAGTGCAGTGGGGAAAGTCAGTCCTGCTTTCAGATTGATCTGGACTTGATTGATACCAGTTAAATTGATCTCGATAGGATCTTCGGCTGTGGAGATGTTGCGTTCCACGGTATTGAGAATATTGAGGCCACTGTATAAAGACACTGTTTTACCACTGCCTGTTGGGCCAGTGATCAAGATCATGCCCTGTGGTTTTTGTAAGGCTTTAAGGTAAAGTTCTTTTTGTTTATCATCATAACCGAGAATATCAATGTTAAGACTCGCTTGGTTAGAATCTAAGATCCGCATCACCACCTTTTCACCCCACATGGTGGGCAGGGTGCTAACACGTAGATCAATGGACTTGTTTTTGGATAATTTTAATTTGATACGGCCATCTTGTGGCACTCTACGCTCGGCAATATCTAATTGCGCCATGACTTTTAAGCGCGCAGAAAAACGCATGGCTAAGTTAACAGGTGGCGATACCATCTCATGTAAGATACCGTCGATACGAAAACGCACTCGGTATTTGAATTCATACGGTTCGAAATGAATATCCGATGCGCCTTTTTTAATTGCATCGAGTAAGATCTTATTGACGAATTTAACAATCGGGGCGTCGTCAGCACCGTTGTTATTTTCTTGTTCTAGGCGTGATTCGTTGTTATCAACTTCTAAATCATCAATGCTGGCATCATTCAGATCACCAAGGGCATCAATATCACTTTCGAGTACAATCTCTAAGGCTTTTTGTAATTGCACTTCATCAACTAAGAGTACTTCGGTATGCAGACTGAAGCTAAAAGAGAACTCCTCTAATGCGGTGACATTGGTTGGATCTGACATCGCCAGATATAAAGTTTGTCCCTGCACGTAGATAGGTAACGCATGGTGTTTCTCGATTAATTTGCCATTCAGCAGGTTATCGGGAATTTCTTCCAGTTTAAAGGTATCTAAATCGAGTAGGGGAACGCCGTATTCGCGCTCTAGTAATTGCGCTAAGGTTTGGCTGTCGATGATGTTATTGTCGACGAGATAGGTAGTGAAGGCTTTACCTTCCTGTTTGGCGCTTTGCAGAAGTTGTTGAATCTCTTCTGTGGCGAGGTATGAATGTGCGACCAGGCTGTGAGCCAGGCCGCTAGCGTTATGCTTGTGTGGCATTAAATTAACATAATGCAGCTGCTACACATGTAGAGCTTTCATCTAACTTCCAAGTGACAAGTCCGGTGCTAAGTTCTGTTCCAACCATAGCATGCGTTACTCCTTTGAAAACAGAACCCACAGTTGTGGTTGTGGTAACTGTTACTGTTTTCAGTGGTGTTTCAGTAAAGGTAGTTTCAACTTTATCGATTATAGCTGTATCAAATGAATTGAGTAGAATGGCATCGGCTTGGCTTGCACAGACTTCAGCTGTTCGATTTGTTGTTTGGAAGCATTCGACCACTTGATCTTTTGGTAGTCCTGTTGTACTAACAACTTCTACAAATTGCGCTTTAGCCATATATTTTTGGTAAGAGGGTATGCCTACGCCAGCTAAAATAGCCACAATCGCGACTACGATCATCAATTCAATTAACGTAAAACCTTGTTGTTGTGCTTTCTGTTGTACTCTCATTTTTTATATCCTTATAAAATTAGCTAATAGTCCTTTAGTCATCAAATGGTATGAGATACCCGATGAGTTGATTTATTTAAACCTCTATTTAACATTTTGTATACAAGTATTTAACGATCGAGATCAAGTTATAAGACAACACGTCAAAATAACCTATTGATTTATTGATATATAATTATCTTGTACTAAGGGTTTTGTAGTTGGAATTAAGTAATTTAAAAGCTATTTATAGATGAATAACTAAAATGAGGGTTATTATGCAGTGGTTAATTTTATTCTACTTGGCTCTACTAGAAAATAAAAAAGCACTACCCTAATGAGATAGTGCTTAGAGGCTTAATTGGGACTTTGTCATTAATTCTATTATTTAGTGATTATTATGTAGTAACGGCTATTTAATAAAACGCATCGACAGGTCGGTTGCTTGTACGTGTTTTGTTAGTGCCCCTACCGAGATAAAATCAACACCGGTTGCGGCAAAGCTTGCAAGCGTCGCAATGGTTACATTACCAGAGACTTCTAATTTTGCTTTACCTTGGTTTAATTCAACCGCTGCACGCATCATTGGAATATCAAAGTTATCGAGCATCACGATGTCAGCACCGGCATCTAACGCTTGTTGCAATTCCGCCAGACTTTCGGTTTCAACTTCAACAGGTTTACCTGGTTGCAACTCTTTAGCTTTAGCGATGGCGTTTTCAATACCGCCACAGGCCATGATGTGGTTTTCTTTAATCAGGTAAGCATCGAACAGACCGATACGGTGGTTTTTACCGCCGCCACACGTGACTGCGTATTTTTGAGCGAAGCGTAAACCCGGAATCGTTTTACGGGTATCGAGTAACTGGCATTGAGTACCAGCAAGTTGGTCTACATATTCTTTGGTTAATGTGGCAACACCAGATAATGTTTGTACAAAGTTGAGTGCATTACGCTCACCCGTTAATAATGTACGGGCAGGACCTTCTAGCGTAAATAGTGTTTGATCTGCAGCGACTAAGTCTCCATCAGCAACAAACCAAGTGACAGTCACTGTGTCACCCAGCTGGTGGAATACTTCATCAACCCAGGCTTTACCACAAAATACCGCTTGTTCACGGCTGATCACTTTGGCTTTAGCTTGTGTTTCTGCTGCGATTAAGTTTGCCGTGATATCACCTTCCGCCACACTTTGACCACCAAGGTCTTCTGCTAATGCAGTGCTGACTGCGCGGCGTATTTCTTGTTGTAACATAATAATTCCTAGGTCGATTAAAAACTAATACTCACTTAAGGTGAGGGTTTTGCCTTGCTGGACTAATTTAACTTGTTTTAATGCATTCATACCAAGCAGAATAGTATCACCTTGCATGTAGGGATTGATATTCGCACTGAGGTCATAGAGCGTAAGTTCACCCACAGATAAGCTGTCGAGACGTGTCGAAAATACTTCAATCACGCCATTAGCAGTATTCACTGATTGACTATAACCCGCGGTAAGCCCGATCTGTTTCGCGATTGCTGCTGGTATCGAAACCTGTGTGGCGCCCGTATCGAGTAAAAATTTTACCTGATAACCATTTATATAACCATTAGTAACATAGTGGCCAGCACGATTTTGTTGCAGCATGACGACTGCATTGCCATTTTTTTTATAGCTTTCTGGTCGGGTATTGGGATTTTCTTGCTTGGCTAAATAATTATTAAAAAATAGAGTCATAATGATTAACCCACTGATCCAGGCGATGTAAGTCATGGTTTTGGCGATTTTTTGATTTCCATCCATTGTCTTTCTCCGTGATGAGTGTGTTAATTTATTCGTTTTGTATTTTACTGGCTCTGCTATGTTATTGCTAACGATATCATTGTAAAGTGGAGCAATTGTGAAGAGTCGTCTTGAATAGCAGTCACTCGATTATAGTCAGAAGGTATGAACAGCGTGACAAACAGGCAATCAAGCTCAGGGTTATTGGCAAGTGCACATTTTTTGTCATCACCGCATTTTGATGATCGTCCGCCGAAGGCTGATATTGATTTACTGGTTATTCATTGTATCAGTTTACCACCGGAACAATACGGTGCAGAGTATGTCGAAGATTTTTTTCTTGGTAAACTCGATTGTAGCTTACACCCTTATTTTCAACAGTTAGAATCAGTGCAGGTATCGGCGCATGTATATATTAAGCGTGATGGCCAATTGATTCAGTTTGTGCCTTTGGATAAACGCGCTTGGCACGCTGGATTATCTGAGTTTGCAGGTAAATCGCGGTGTAATGATTTCTCTATTGGTATTGAACTGGAAGGGGATGTTAATCATCTTTATACACCTGCGCAGTATCAGTGTTTAGCGACCGTCACAGCGGACATCCAGCAACGTTACCCTTTAATTACCTTGGACCGCATTACTGGTCATAGCGATATAGCCCCTGTGCGTAAAGATGATCCCGGTCCGAATTTTGACTGGCAGCATTATTTTGCATGTTTAAATTCGAAGGATAATTAATATGGCTTTAATATCTTTGCTGCTCGCATTACTCATTGAACGTGTGGTGCATTTGAGTGCTAAGTTACAATTGGATAATGTCTTGCAGCGCTACCTTTATCCTTTATTACCCTCATTTATTAACCAAGGTCTGTTTGGAACCTTAGTTATTATTACGTTGCCGACAGCGGTTATGTATAGCTTATTAGATGCTATTTCAGGTTTATATTATGGTGCTTTTACGGTACTCGCTTGGCTTATACTGTTATTAATGAGCTTTGGTGGCAGTGACTATCGCCGTGATTATCGTCAGTACTTAAAAGCATTAAGTCGTAATGATTTAGAAGCGAAAGGTATGTATGCCGGATGTTTGGATGTAAATAGCGAACGTTTTTGCGCAAAATTACTGACAGAAGCGGTTGCCCAACAACTAGTCTGGATTAATTATCGTTTTTATTTTGCCGTGATCTTTTATTTTGTGGTGGCAGGTCCCGTAGGTTTAACTATGTATGTAGTGGCTCGTAGTTATCATAAATATATTATTCAGCATCATAGTAAGCAATTAAACCGTAGTGGTATTCACCGCGTTATGCGTGTCGTTGATTGGTTACCAGCACGCTTAACCATGTTTGGTTATGCAGTGGTCGCAGAAGAGCAGGCTGCTTTACCTCAGAGCTTACGTAGTTGGCGTGATTTATCAACACCGGAGTTTGATTTGCTAGGGAAAGTCGTTTGCCTAGCGAGTAAAGCGAACGTGACAACAGATAAGTGTTATGACTATACCTGTTATTTAGTGCAACTGGCCAAACGTAACATTATCTTTTTTTTGACCATCATTTCTCTCCTTACCATTAACGGTACGCTTTACTAGCTGAGGCATGGTACTTAAGCAAAGTTATTAACGAGTCTTAGTTTTGACAGATACGTTAATGACTTTGATTACACTATGTCGTTTGTTTTCTTCTTTCCTTCACATTATTTTTCATGGCATATGTATCGGCGGCGTATCAGTATTTAACTGTTTACCAAGATGCTCTTATCTCGTTTAATCCTTGTTATATCTTTATTTTTCATTTTATCCTTGGGCTTTTTTAGACCGGCTATTTAAGAGCTAAAGAGCCGTATTATGTGGTAAGACCAATGTGTCATCTGTATTACTTTTGGGGTACTGAATTACCTGCTAATATTGAGCTGGTAGTTATTTAAACTGCCTTGAATACGTATTCCCATGTCTTTATGCTTTGTTTATCCGGTTACTCAGATGGATTTATACTGCCTATTTTGATTTAAACTCTATAAATACGAACAAAACTGTCTATTTTTAATGACAATCGAACGTGGTTTTGGTAAATTGTCATGACTTAATATTAAATTGGTCAGACCAATTTACCACTGGTCATTTTGAGGTTCACATGGTCTATCGAAAAATTCAGCCGCCGAAGTTGTCCGATGCGATTGCAGAGCAACTAGAGCAAATGATTTTGGAAGGTAGTTTAGAATCCGGCCAGCGCTTATCTTCAGAGCGTGATTTAGCCCTACAGCTAGGGGTATCTCGCCCGACTGTACGCGATGCAATTTTACGGTTAGAAAGCAAAGGTTTATTGGAGCGTCGTCAAGGACGTGGTACATGGGTGAAAAAGGTCATGGACCAAACGCTGATGGAACCACTGTTTCAATTATTGACGACACACCCAGAAGCGCAATTAGACCTATTAGAATTTCGTCATGCGTTGGAAGGTATTTCAGCGTATTACGCGGCGTTGCGTGGTACTGAAACCGACTTTCAACAATTACGCGTTGCGCTTGATGCAGTGACAGCGTCTGAATTAGCACATGACCCGCAGCTACAGGCGCAAGCAGTCAGTGCGTTTAATATTGCGGTCACCGCTGCATCACACAATATAGTGTTGTTACATCTTCTGCGTGGGTTGAATCCATTATTAGAAGATAACATCTGCCAAAATTTTAGGTTGTTGGAAAAGCGTCAAGGTGTAGTTGAACAAATTAGCCAACACCGTGGTGATATGCTCACTGCAATTCTTAACCGACAACCAGAAACCGCCAGAGAAGCATGTCATGCCCATCTGGCTTATATCGAGCAAGCATTGCTCGATATTGGGCGTGAGGATAGTCGTATCAGCCGAGCGACACGCCGCATAAAACAGGCTAAATAGTATTAATAATGAATATGCTTAAACATAAAATATGTTTAAGAATATTTCTTTAATGTTGTAGAGATCTAATAGTAAGGAATCTCAAATGTCCGACATCTTAAAGCATGATATAGATCCTATCGAAACGAATGAATGGTTTGAGTCAATTGAATCAGTTATCCGTGAAGAAGGTCTTGAGCGCGCACAGTATTTGTTAGAAAAAGTAATTGCAAAAGCACATCAAGAAGGTATTGAAATAGGTCAAGGTGGTATCACTACCGATTATATCAATAGCATCCGTACTGAAGACCAGCCTGCATATCCAGGTGACGAAAAACTAGAACGTCGTATCCGTTCGATTATCCGCTGGAATGCGTTAATGATCGTACTGCGTGCGTCGAAAAAAGAATTAGATTTGGGTGGCCATATGGCGTCATTCCAATCATCTGCTGCACTTTATGATGTATGTTTCAATCACTTTTTCCGTGCACCTACTGAAAAAGATGGTGGTGATTTAATTTATTACCAAGGTCATATTTCTCCTGGTATTTACGCGCGTTCATTTGTTGAAGGTCGTCTAACTGCAGAACAGCTAGATAATTTCCGTCAAGAAGTGGATGGTAAAGGTATCCCGTCATACCCACATCCTAAGTTGATGCCTGAATACTGGCAGTTCCCTACAGTATCTATGGGTCTTGGTCCATTTTCTGCTATCTATCAAGCACGTTTCTTGAAATACCTAGATGGCCGTGGTCTAAAACAAACTGAAGATCAAACTGTATACGCTTTCCTAGGTGATGGCGAGATGGATGAACCTGAGTCACGCGGCGCATTATCATTTGCTGCTCGTGAAGGTTTAGACAACTTAGTATTCGTTATTAACTGTAACCTACAGCGCCTAGACGGTCCTGTTATGGGTAACGGTAAGATCATTCAAGAGCTTGAAGGCGTGTTTAAAGGCGCAGGCTGGAATGTGATTAAAGTTATCTGGGGTGAAGAGTGGGATGAACTTCTTGCTAAAGACACGTCTGGTAAACTTCTACAGTTAATGAATGAAACTGTGGATGGTGATTACCAAACGCTGAAAGCTAAAGGTGGCGCTTATGTACGTGAGCAATTCTTTGGTCGTTACCCTGAAACTGCTGAATTAGTTAAAGACATGACTGATGATGAGATCTACGCACTTAAGCGTGGTGGTCATTCTACCAGTAAACTTTACGCTGCATATGCACAAGCACAAGCGACAGTTGGTAAGCCTACTGTGATCCTAGCTAAAACTGTAAAAGGTTATGGTATGGGTGAAGCTGCAGAAGGTAAAAATATCGCGCACGGCGTGAAAAAAATGAAATCGGATGTACTTAAGCAGTTCCGTGATCGTTTCGATGTACCAGTTGCAGATGAAGACTTATTAAATCTTCCATATGTGACGATAGAAGAAGGTACGCCTGAGCATGAGTATCTGCATGCTCGTCGTAAAGAACTGAATGGTTATTTACCACAGCGTAAGCCAACTTTCTCTGGTGAACTAGTAATTCCTGAAGTTGATGATTTTGCAGCACTACTCGGTGCTCAAAAGCGTGAAATTTCTACAACGATGGCTTATGTTCGTGCATTGAACGTGTTACTTAAGCATAAAGGTATTGGCAAAAATGTAGTACCTATTATTGCTGATGAAGCGCGTACATTTGGTATGGAAGGTCTATTCCGTCAAGTGGGTATCTATAATCCGAAAGGCCAGATATATACACCTCAAGACAGAGACCTTGTTTCTTATTATAAAGAATCAACGAGTGGTCAAGTACTACAAGAAGGTATCAACGAACTTGGTGCAATGTCTTCTTGGGTTGCGGCTGCAACATCATACAGTACCAATGATCTACCGATGATCCCATTCTACATCTATTATTCAATGTTTGGTTTCCAACGTATCGGTGACACAGCATGGATGGCAGGTGATCAACAGTCTCGTGGTTTCCTATTAGGTGCTACAGCTGGTCGTACAACATTGAATGGTGAAGGTCTTCAACATGAAGATGGTCACAGCTTAATTCAAGCAGGTCTAGTACCTAACTGTGTGGCATATGACCCAACATTCGCTTACGAAGTAGCTATTATCTTACAAGACGGTATCCGTCGTATGTATGGTAAAGATCAAGAAAACATCTTCTACTATGTAACGCTAATGAACGAAAACTATGCGCATCCTGCTATGCCTGAAGGTGCCGAAGACGGTATCCGTAAAGGTATGTATAAGCTAGAAACTTATACTGGCGATAAAGCAAAAGTACAATTATTAAGTTCAGGTACTATCATGATACAAGTTCGCGAAGCGGCTCGTATCTTAAGTGAAGACTATGGTATTGGTTCTGATGTTTTCGCTGTAACTTCATTTAATGAACTTGCTCGTGATGGTCAAGATGTTGAACGTTTCAACATGTTACATCCGGAAGCTGAGAAAAAAGTACCTTATATCACTAGCTTAATGGGTGATGCTCCAGCGATTGCTGCGACTGACTACATGAAGAGTTATTCTGATCAAGTACGTGCTTATGTTCCAACGTCATACAAAGTACTTGGTACTGACGGTTTTGGTCGTTCAGACAGCCGTGCAAACTTACGTCGTCATTTCGAAGTTAACGCGCAATACGTAGTTGTTGCAGCATTATCTGAATTAGTGAAGAAAGGCGAACTTGAAAATCAAGTTGTTGTTGATGCAATTGCAAAATATGACATCGACGCTGATAAATTAAACCCTCTATACGCATAAGGCATAAATAATGAGTATTGAAATTTTCGTTCCAGACATTGGTGATGATGAAGTAGAAGTAACTGAGATTTCCGTTCAAATCGGCGATACAGTTGCAGAAGAAGATACTTTGCTTACTGTTGAGGGTGACAAAGCGTCTATGGAAGTACCTGCACCACAAGCAGGTGTAGTACAAGAAATTCGTGTAAACATTGGTGATACGGTTAAAACTGGCTCATTAGTATTTATCTTTGCTGCTGAAGCGAGTGCTGCAGCACCTGTTGCGGAAGCAGAAGTAGTTGTTGAAGCTGCTCCTGTTGCTGCCGCTGCTGCACAAGTACTAGACGTTAACATCCCTGATATCGGCGATGATGAAGTTGAAGTAACTGAAATTTCAGTTAACGTTGGCGACACTGTTGCAGAAGAAGACACGTTAATGACTGTTGAAGGCGATAAAGCTTCAATGGAAGTACCTGCACCGTTTGCTGGTGTAGTGAAAGAAATTAAAGTAAATGTTGGCGACAATGTTAAAACTGGTTCTTTCATCATGACATTTGAAGTTGCTGGCGCTGGCGCAGCACCTGCTGTTGTTGCTGTCGCTGCTCCTGTGGCTGCTGCAAAAGTTGAAGCACCGAAAGCTGCTCCAGCTGCTGCAAAAGCACCTGAAGTAACTGGCTTTGTTGAAAACGATGCTTACCACCATGCATCACCAGTAGTTCGTCGTCTAGCACGCGAATTCGGTGTTAACTTAGATAAAGTTGGCGCAACGGGTCGTAAAGGTCGCATTGCAAAAGAAGACGTACAAACTTACGTTAAAAATGCAGTTAAACGTTTAGAATCTGGCGCGACTGGCGGCAATGGTTCTGGTATGGACGTACTTGCATGGCCGAAAGTTGATTTTGCTAAATTCGGTGAAATCGAAGTAGTTAAGATGACTCGCATCCAGAAAATCTCTGGTCCGAATCTGCACCGTAACTGGGTTAAAATCCCACACGTTACACAGTTCGACGAAGCAGACATCACTGAACTAGAAGCGTTCCGTAAAGTTGAGAACAACAAACTTGTTAAGCAAGATAAAGGCTTCAAGATCTCTCCACTTATCTTCATCGTGAAAGCAGTAGCTAAAGCGTTAGCTGATTATCCGAAGTTCAATACTTCAATCGGCGAAGATGGCGCAACTATCATTCAGAAGAAATACATCAACATTGGTGTTGCTGTTGATACGCCAAACGGTCTAGTTGTTCCGGTTATCCGTAACGTTGACCAGAAAGGTATTTACGAGCTTAGCCAAGATCTTGCTGTTATTTCTAAGAAAGCACGTTCTGGTAAGCTAACATCTTCTGACATGCAAGGCGGTTGTTTCACAATTTCTAGCCTTGGCGGTATCGGTGGTACTCAATTTACACCAATCGTTAATGCGCCAGAAGTTGCAATTTTAGGCGTGTCACGCTCTGAAATTAAACCTAAGTGGGATGGCAAAGACTTTGCTCCTCGTCTTATGTTACCAATGGCACTTTCATATGATCACCGCGTGATCGATGGTGCTGACGGTGCTCGTTTTGTTACAGCATTAAACGGATATCTTTCAGATCTTCGTAAACTAGTACTTTAATTTTAATTAAGTAATAGTTTTAGTATTTAGTTAAAGAGAAGTTTGAGTATTTATTAAGTAGAGTTATCGCATTTTTGCAATGTTTTAACTCTTTTTACTCTTTTTACTTCTCATTTATTTAACATATATGTAAAATTATCTGGAATCGAACATCATTACTCAGAAGCGTTAAAATAGAGCCTCTGAGTGAGGTAACCCGCCATTCCAGATAATTAAATGACAACGAGGTCATAATGAGTAATGAAGTTAAAGCTCAGGTAGTAGTACTAGGTGCTGGTCCTGCAGGTTATTCTGCTGCATTCCGTGCGGCAGATCTAGGTTTAGAAACTGTAATCATCGAACGTTACAACACCCTAGGTGGTGTTTGTCTTAACGTTGGTTGTATCCCTTCAAAAGCTTTACTACATGTAGCTAAAGTAATTGAAGAAGCAAAATCATTAGCAGATCACGGTATCGTGTTCGGCGAACCACAAACTGACATCACTAAAATCCGTGCATGGAAAGAAAAAGTGGTTGGTCAATTAACTGGTGGTCTTGGCGGTATGGCTAAGATGCGTAAAGTTAAAGTGGTTGAAGGTTTAGCACAATTTACTGGCGCTAACACTATTGAAGCAACAGACAGTGACGGTAACGTTACAACTGTTACATTTGATAATGCAATCATTGCAGCGGGTTCACGTCCAGTTAAACTACCATTCATCCCGCATGAAGATCCACGCGTTTGGGATTCAACTGATGCACTAGAGCTGAAAGAAGTTCCTGGTAAATTACTTGTACTTGGTGGTGGTATCATCGGTCTAGAAATGGGTACTGTGTACTCTGCACTAGGTTCTGATATTGACGTTGTTGAGTTTGCAGATCAATTAGTACCTGCAGCGGATAAAGACATCGTTAAAATTTATGCTAAAGCAGTTAAAAACAAATTTAACGTAATGCTAAGCACAAAAGTAACCGCTGTTGACGCAAAAGAAGACGGCCTATATGTTACGTTTGAAGGCAAAAAAGCGCCTGCTGAACCAGTACGTTATGACGCTGTTCTTGTTGCTGTTGGTCGAGTACCAAACGGTCTAGGCTTAAATGCTGAAAAAGCAGGTATTACTGTAACTGAACGTGGTTTTATTGAAACAAATAAAACCATGAGCACGAACGTTCCACACATCTATGCAATCGGCGATATCGTTGGTCAACCTATGTTGGCGCATAAAGGTGTGCATGAAGGTCACGTTGCTGCAGAAAATATTGCTGGCAAGAAACACTTCTTCGACCCTAAAGTTATTCCTTCAATTGCTTACACTGAGCCAGAAATGGCGTGGGCTGGTCTAACTGAAAAAGAAGCGAAAGAGCAAGGCGTAAACTACGAAGCTGCTGTATTCCCTTGGGCTGCATCAGGTCGTGCGATCGCTTCTGACGCATCTAACGGTATGACTAAGTTATTATTCAACAAAGACACTAACCGTATTATCGGTGGTGCTATGGTTGGTACTAACGCTGGTGAATTACTAGGTGAAGTTTGTCTAGCAATTGAAATGGGTTGTGATGCAGAAGATATCGCATTAACAATTCATGCGCACCCAACGTTACACGAATCAGTTGGTATGGCTGCAGAAATTTATGAAGGTTCTATTACTGACCTTCCTAATGCTAAAGCGATAAAGAAAAAATAATTTAACGCGTTAATCGTTAATATTAGAGAGCGACCTTAGGGTCGCTTTTTTTATACCTGAAATTAGGTTTTTTAAAACAGGTGCTGCTAATATAGTTAAGTTATATGCAATATAACCAGTGTTCCACTGGATGGGATGGATTGGTTTTTAGGATCATAGTCAAGATATGGTACAGATTAAACGGATTTTTGGTTCTTTATTTAACATGCTGAATGGGTTATTACTCGCTTTCATTAGCCTGCATTTACATACTGCTATTGCCGCAGAAACAGCTTCAGATAGTGGCAATAACAATGAACAGCAACGGCCTAAAATTGGTCTTGCCTTGAGTGGCGGTGGGGCTAAAGGTGCTGCGCATTTAGGGGTCATCAAATATTTAGAAAAAAATAATATCCCTGTCGATTATATAGCGGGTACCAGTATGGGTTCGTTTATAGGTGGCATGTATGCGATGGGACGTTCAACGGAACAAATCGAAACCATATTATCGGAGTATGACTGGAGCCAAGGTTACAATGATGACGTACCACGTGATGCACTCTCGGTAAGAGAAAAGCAGCGTCAAGATTCCTTTCAATTACAAACCAATATTGGCTTTGATGGCACCAGTGTGGAATACCCATCTGGTTTTGTCCAAGGGCAAGGCATGGCAAAGTTATTACGTTTATCAACGAATAGTTTACCTTATGTACGTCATTTTGACTTATTACCGATCCCTTATCGTGCGGTCGCTACGAATATTGAAACCATGAGCGAAGTGGTATTAGAACGTGGTGATTTGTCCAAAGTGATGCAGGCTAGTATGTCTATCCCGGGTGCGTTAACCCCTGTTTTTATTGAAGGTCAGTATCTTGTTGATGGCGGCATGGTGAACAATTTACCTATATCGGTATTACAAGATATGGGTGCGGATATTATTATTGCGGTTGATATTGGCTCTCAGCTTTATCGCGAAGAGGAGATCACCAGTGCTTTCCTTATCTTTGATCAGCTATCGAGTTCGATGACACGTACGAGTGCCAATGAACAGATATTGAAACTATCCGAGCAAGATATTTTGCTCAGTCCTGAAATTGACGGTATTGGCACTGCAGATTTTGATTTGATGTTAGATGCAGTGGACCGTGGTGAAAAGTCTGCGCAGAGTGCGAGTACTAAATTAAAGGCTCTGTCATTGTCTGATGACGACTATGCATTATACCAACAACAAAAATTATATAAAAAACAACAGTTGGCACAAATTGATGTTATTCAAATCAATGATATCGACATCACCACTGATACCCGTTTAAGTCCCAAGGTGATTGAAAATAAATTAAACTTAAAGCGTGGAGATAAGATTACTGTTGCTGAATTAGAGACGCAAATTGATGTGCTTTATGCCTTAAATTTATTTCAAAAAGTCGATTACAGCATTACTGAAAAAGAGGGTGTCCATGACCTACATATCAACGTAGTAGAGAAAAGTTGGGGGCCAGGCTATGTTGATTTTAAATTCAATATTCAAGAGTCAACTACCAGTGATGATCGTCAGCAAATTGGCTTGCAATACATACTAACGGATTTAAACCGATTGGGTGCGGAATGGCGTTCTGAGTTAGTGTATGGCACGGATTCTAATATCAGTACCGAATTTTATTCACCGATTGATTATAACCAAAACTTCTTTTTTAAAGCGGGGATAAGACTAGAAGACTATGAAAGTAAGTTATACCTAAGCTCAATAAATGATCCTGAACTCAAGCCTGTTAATTCTAATTTTGAATATTTTGTTGTGACCACAGAACAAATCAATGTTTATGCAGAGCTCGGTGTTATTCCTTTTGATTGGGCGCAAATTGCGATTGGTAGTTATTATCAAACTGGTAATGCAGACATCGAGGGTTCGAGTATCAATACCAAATTTGATAGTCAGGGCTGGTATTTACAGACGCGCTTAGATTCATTCGATAATATATCTTTTCCAACTAAGGGCTTTAAGCTCGACGCTGATATATACATAGATACAAGTGACTACTTTGATAGTAGTGAAAACAATGTGTTCTTCAGCTTAGATTGGCGTAATGCAATGTCATTTAATCGCTCGACCTTTGAATTTAAGGCATCGATGGCGAGTTATGATGGCCCTCCTATTTCACCAACATTTGAAGTGGGGCTCGGTGGTTTCCAAAACCTCTCGGGTTATGGCATTAACGAGATCACCGGTAATTATAAAGCTTTGGTTGCTCTCATTTATCGACATCGTTTATTGGATAACAATTTTGGCGCATTCTCATTCCCGCTTTATCTGGGCGCGTCCATCGAACGAGGGAATGTTTGGAATGATAAAGATGACATCAGCTTTGATTCAACCATTTCTGCGGGTAGTGTATTTATCGCCTTAGATACTGGCATAGGTCCTGTGATGTTGTCTTACGGTTATGCTGAAGGTGGACATGCTTCTGGTTATCTCTTTATTGGTAATAATTTCTAAATACGCGTTAGAACTATTCATATGAATTAACTCTTCTTTTTACATCATAAGTTTGATGAATGTTGAGTATTGATGTAAAAAGCCTTCTGCACTTGCTGCTTTAATTTTAATTTTAGGTTAAAAATGTTATATTTGTGAACACTCTGCAAGAGGCCTTAACTTTTATATTGCTGAATTCACATCAATAACCGTTGAATTCACATAACAAATGAGTAGGTTAGGGTTACATATAACAAGGATGTCCACCATGGGTGGCATAAACTAAGAGGAATGAGTCGTGTTAGAAGCTTATCGTAAACATGTCGAAGAACGTGCCGCTGATGGGGTTGTACCTAAACCTCTTGATGCTGAACAAGTTGCAGGTCTAGTTGAATTGGTGAAAAGCCCAATTGCTGGCGAAGAAGAAGTTATTTTAGATCTTTTAACTAATCGCGTGCCACCAGGTGTGGATGAAGCTGCTTATGTAAAAGCAGGCTTTTTAACTGCGATTGTTAAAGGCGAAGCGACATCACCTATCTTATCTGCAGAACGTGCTACTGAACTACTTGGCACGATGCAAGGTGGTTACAACATCGAAACATTGGTTGAATTACTGGATGTTGATGCACTTGCTCCAATTGCTGCAAAAGCCTTATCTCACACATTATTAATGTTCGATGCTTTCTATACTGTTGAAGAAAAAGCAAAAGCGGGTAATAAATTCGCACAACAAGTATTGCAGTCTTGGGCAGATGCAGAATGGTTCTTAAGCAAACCAGAAGTTGCTGAGAAACTGACTGTTACTGTATTTAAAGTACCTGGCGAAACCAATACCGATGATTTATCTCCTGCACCCGATGCATGGTCTCGTCCAGATATTCCACTGCATGCACTTGCAATGCTTAAAAATGAGCGTGAAGGTGTTTCTGCAAACCCACTACAAACGATTGAAGATTTAAAACAAAAAGGTCATCAAGTTGCTTACGTTGGTGATGTTGTTGGTACGGGTTCTTCGCGTAAATCAGCAACTAACTCTGTGTTATGGTGCATGGGTGATGATATCCCATTCGTACCGAACAAACGTGGTGGTGGTATTTGTATTGGTTCTAAAATCGCCCCTATTTTCTTCAATACAATGGAAGATTCAGGTGCACTACCACTCGAATTTGATGTAACTAGCTTAAGCACTGGCGACGTTATCGATATCTTCCCATATGAAGGTGTTGTTAAAACTCACGAAACTGGTGCAGTGATCACTGAGTTCAAGATAAAAACTGATGTGATTCTTGATGAAGTGCGTGCTGGTGGTCGTATCCCACTTATTATCGGTCGTGGTTTAACGACGCGTGCGCGTACAGCATTAGGTCTTGAAGATTCAACGGTATTCCGTCTACCTGCAGATGTTGCTGCTTCAAGCAAAGGTTATACCTTAGCGCAGAAGATGGTTGGTAAAGCATGTGGTGTAGCAGGCGTTCGTCCTAACCAATATTGCGAACCAAAAATGACCACTGTTGGTTCTCAAGATACCACGGGCCCAATGACACGTGATGAGCTGAAAGATTTAGCTTGTCTTGGTTTCTCTGCTGACTTAGTGATGCAGTCTTTCTGCCATACTGCGGCTTATCCAAAACCAGTGGATGTTGAAACTCACCACACACTACCTGATTTTATCCGTAACCGTGCGGGTGTTTCTTTACGTCCAGGTGATGGTGTTATTCACTCTTGGTTAAACCGTATGTTATTACCAGATACAGTCGGTACTGGTGGTGATTCACATACCCGTTTCCCATTAGGTATTTCTTTCCCTGCGGGTTCTGGTTTAGTTGCATTCGCAGCAGCAACCGGTGTTATGCCACTGGATATGCCAGAATCTATCCTGATTCGCTTTAAAGGTGAATTACAACCGGGTATCACACTACGTGACCTCGTTAATGCTATTCCTTACTATGCGATTAAAAAAGGTCTACTGACTGTTGAGAAAGCAGGTAAAATCAATGCATTCTCTGGTCGTGTACTGGAAATTGAAGGCCTACCAGATCTTAAAGTTGAGCAAGCATTCGAATTATCTGATGCATCAGCAGAACGTTCTGCGGCAGGTTGTTCAATCAAGCTTAACGAAGCCCCAATCATTGAATATCTAGAGTCTAACATCGTGATGTTAAACTGGATGATTGCTGAAGGTTATGGCGATTCGAAGACGATTGCTCGTCGTGTTGCTGAAATGAAAGCGTGGATTGCAGATCCACAATTACTTGAAGCTGACGCGGATGCAGAATACGCTGAAATTATCGAAATCGATTTAGCTGACGTGAAAGAACCTATCCTAGCTTGTCCAAACGATCCTGATGATGTGAAACTATTATCTGATGTTGCGGGTGTTAAAATTGACGAAGTATTCGTTGGTTCATGTATGACTAATATCGGTCACTTCCGTGCAGCGGGTAAACTACTTGAGAAATTCAATGGTACGCTACCAACACGTATGTGGGTAGTACCACCAACGCGTATGGACGCTGCACAATTAAGTGACGAGGGTTATTATTCAATCTTCGGCAAAGCGGGGGCTCGTACCGAAATGCCAGGTTGTTCACTGTGTATGGGTAACCAAGCACGTGTTGGTGATAATACCACTGTTGTTTCTACTTCAACGCGTAATTTCCCGAACCGTTTAGGTAATGGTGCTAACGTTTACCTCAGTTCTGCTGAAGTTGCTGCAGTAGCGGCGATTAAAGGTAAGATCCCTACGGTTGCTGAGTACATGGAACTCGCGTCTGAGATTGATGCAACGGCGGCGGATACCTACCGTTACTTAAACTTCGATCAAATCGCGTCTTACATTGAGAAAGCGAACGAAGTTATCGTACAAGAAGCAGTTTAACCTTCATAAACAAGAGCAAACATTTACTTGTGTTTGTTCTTGTTCTTGTTTAGTCCTTCACTTATCCCCCATTCTGTTAACGCCTATATCCCCTTTACTCGTTGAACATTAAAGCAATGTAAATATATTCATAGTATTGTAAAGATAGTTATTAAGTTGGAACTCAATCGTCTATATACCGTCTTACAGTCATATTTATTTTGAAAAATAATGAGGTTTCATATGAAAAATAATCTTTCAATTGCTGTATTACTTGTTGCTTCTTCTTTTACTTCTATTGCGTATGCCTCTACGGTAGAAAAGGACAAAACGGTTGATTACTTACAATTTAGAAATGGTGTTGTTTACCAGGTTAATCACACAGATGCATATACTGGAACTTTCTTATCTAAATATTCAAATGGACAGAATAAATTAACGGTTAAATTTACTAAGGGTCAGCCCGTCGGAGTCTCTACACGTTGGTATCCTAGCGGTCAAAAAGAAAAGGTCGTTAATTATGCCGATGGTGTTAAAGCTGGCCAAGTGACTACTTGGTACCCTAATGGTCAAAAATCGAGTGAAGTTACATACAAAGAAGGCTCTGTAGACGGTAATCTAACTGAATGGTACAGCAATGGACAAGTCTCTGAAAAGACAGCATTCACCAATGACGTCCGCAATGGTCAATCAACGATGTGGTATGATAATGGACAAAAATCATATGCCGCGAATTTTAAAGAGGGTAAAAAAGTGGGCGACTTAACTGAATGGTCTGAAACCGGTCATAAATATCTCTCTACCACTTACAAAAATGGCAATCTCGTCGCTCGTACAGAGTGGTTTAACTAATACACATTATTGAAATAATTTTAATGTAGAACACAGGCGCTTCTCTTTAATGGGTAAGTGTCGGTGTTGTTTTCAAACCGGAATAATATCTTGATATTATGGTGGTGGATAACTTGTTATAATGCTCGTTCAATATTTTAAAATATAATTTGATAAAGTGAGCCATTAGTGGATTTTGAATTTCGAAAAGATACCCTTACTGATACCTACCGCGTGATAATATCAATGGAACAGACAGCGCTAGGTAATTGGATCCAAGGCACTTTAGGCACGGATAAAGCCACCATCGCATTGATTCAAGCAGAGATCGACTTATTAAAAGCACGTAAAAAACAAGAATATCGTTTAATTGGTGATGAAATGACATTAACCCTGACACAGGAAGATGTGTGTGCCTGTGCGAATTCAGAGTTGATTGATTTTGGTGAAGAGTTAGATGACGATATGAATTTTTATGATGCGGAAACCGTTGCCGTTTGTGGCTTGGAAGATTTTGAGATCATACTCCAAGCCTGGTTAGCATTTTTTAGTCAGCGTTAATCCCATTCTTCCGAGGTGTAGTTAAATGTTGGTAATGACCATTTCCAATAAATAGCACACAGGCGCAGTGAAACACCAACACAGAAGGCCACAATAAGATTGATATTGTGGTCAATCCCCAGCGTTTCCAAGCCCAGATAAAGTACCGCGACTAATAATGAAATACCCGCGTAGATCTCTTTACAGAATACCACCGGGGTACGATTGCAGAGTAGATCACGTATTACCCCGCCACAAATGCCCGTTATCATACCTGCCATAATAATCACGGTTGGGTGGTAACCGAGTGTCATCGCTACATTACAACCAATGATGGTAAATGCAATTAAGCCAAGCGCATCTAGCACCAAGAATAAACGGCGTAAATGATTCATGTGCTTAGCGATCAGAATAGTAAACAAACCTGCACATATGGTGATATAGACATAGTGGGGATGTTGGGTCCAAGAGATTGGGAAATTACCTAATAATAGATCACGCACTGTTCCACCACCAAGCGCGGTAACAAATGCGATAACAGCTACACCGAAGATGTCCATATTACGGCGACCCGCCATCAATGCACCCGACATAGCTTCGGCAGTGATCGCAATTAAATAGATATAAGTGAGCATTGTTTGCAAACCTTTAAATTAAGAGTAGGTAAGTTATATACGCAATCTACTTTAAGATGCTGACATAGAATCTTGAAGTAACTTGGGCATCAATCCATTTAAAATACGCCTCGCTCCCTGCAAGCAGGCGATACTATACATAAACACTATTTTTTTCAACAGAAACTGAATAGGAAGATAGGGTCAATATAAATTAACCCTGAGGTCAGGAAGTGCGTGAGGAAAACGTTGTAAATAGTTTTATATGAGATTAAATGAGTTTGAACACTTACAAAGGCTAGATAATTAAGGTAGACTTCTGGACGGCTAATGTATTACTTAAGGATGGGAATAATGCCAATTAGAATTAAAGACGGGCTACCGGCTGCAGAAATATTAGGTAATGAAAATATTTTTGTGATGCTAGAGTCACGCGCAACCAAGCAAGAAATTAGACCACTGCAGGTTGTTGTTCTTAACCTTATGCCGAAGAAAATTGAGACTGAAAATCAAATTTTACGGCTATTATCAAATACGCCACTGCAAGTAAATGTAGAGTTATTGCGGATTGATTATCGTGCCTCTAAAAATACCCCCCAAGAACATATTGATGAGTTCTATCACGACTTTGAACGTATTCGTCATAATAATTACGATGGTTTGATCATCACGGGTGCACCATTAGGTTTAGTCGGTCATGATGAAGTGGTGTATTGGCCACAAATCGAAGAGATTATTAACTGGTCTAAAACCCACGTGGTATCCACTCTGTTCTTATGCTGGGCTGCACAAGCGGCATTAAAAGTCTTGCATGGCATTGATAAAAAAGTCCATGAGAAGAAATTTTCCGGTGTCTATCCACAGCAAACGTTCCACCGTCATAACCCATTAGTACGCGGATTTGATGATGAATTTTCCGTGCCGATGTCGCGTTATGCAAATTTCTCTGAAGAAATTTTTGCTGGTACAGAGCTAAATATTTTAGCCGCCAATGATGAAACGGGGGTGTATTTAGCCGCCTCTAAGGACTTCCGTCAGGTATTTGTTACCGGTCATCCGGAGTACAGTGCAGATACTTTACACCAAGAATATATGCGTGATATCGCTGATGGTGTTAAGGCTGAAGTACCAGCTAATTATTATAAAGGTAATGATGCTGAAAATGCCCCTCGTGTTACTTGGCGAAGTCATGGTAATCTGCTTTATAGCAATTGGTTAAACTATTATGTTTATCAACAAACGCCATATGACTTAAACGATCTATAAATGCAATGATCTATAGACGTAGCTAACACGTGTAGATACGTATCAAAATAATAAGACTCAGGATTGAGTCTGCAGTAAATTAAACGAGGGATCTTGTGGCTACTATAAAAAATAAACAGCAACTGGAACAGCAATTAAAAAAACGTATCATGCTTATCGATGGCGGCATGGGTACGATGATCCAAGACTATAAATTAGAAGAAGCTGATTACCGTGGTGAACGCTTTGCTGACTGGCATTGCGATGTTAAAGGTAACAATGATTTATTGGTATTAAGTAAGCCACAGCTCATTGCTGATATTCATAAAGAGTACCTCGACGCGGGTGCCGATATTCTTGAAACCAATACGTTCAATGCGACTACTATCGCGATGGCTGATTATGATATGGAATCATTATCGGCAGAGATTAACCGCGAAGCTGCACGCATTGCACGTCAAGTTGCCGATGAAAAAACCGCAGAAAACCCTGACCGCCCACGTTTTGTTGCTGGTGTATTAGGACCAACCAACCGTACTTGTTCTATTTCTCCTGACGTAAACGATCCCGCTTTCCGTAATACTTCATTTGACCTTATGGTTGAAGCCTATATCGAATCAACCAAAGCGTTAATCGAAGGCGGTTCAGATATTATTCTTATCGAAACTATCTTTGATACCTTGAACGCCAAAGCGGCGGTATTTGCGGTGAAGACGGTATACGAAGAACTCGGTTACGAATTACCGATTATGATCTCAGGTACCATTACCGATGCCTCAGGTCGTACATTGACAGGGCAAACCACTGAAGCATTTTATAATTCATTACGCCATGCAGAGCCGATCACCTTCGGTCTTAACTGTGCATTAGGGCCTGATGAATTACGTCAATATGTTGATGAACTGTCACGTATCTCAGAAAGCTATGTCACTGCGCATCCAAATGCGGGTTTACCTAATGCGTTCGGTGAATATGATTTAAGCCCGGAAGACATGGCTGTGCATATTAAGGAATGGGCTGAAGCCGGTTTCTTAAATATGGTTGGTGGTTGTTGTGGTACCACGCCAGAACATATTAAGGCTATGGCTGATGCCGTTGAAGGTGTTAAACCGCGTCAATTACCTGAAATCGAAATCGCCTGTCGTTTAAGTGGACTTGAGCCATTAACGATAAATAAAGACAGCTTGTTTATTAACGTTGGTGAACGTACCAACGTTACCGGTTCGGCACGGTTCAAACGTCTGATTAAAGAAGAAAACTACGACGAAGCCCTGCATGTTGCCCAACAGCAAGTTGAATCCGGTGCGCAGATCATCGATATCAATATGGATGAAGGAATGCTGGATTCGTTGCATTGTATGCAGCGGTTTTTAAATCTAGTTGCGTCAGAACCCGACATTTCGAAAGTGCCAATCATGATCGATTCGTCGAAATGGGAAATTCTTGAAGCGGGCCTGAAATGCGTACAGGGCAAAGCGATTGTTAACTCAATCTCGCTTAAAGAGGGTGAAGATAACTTCCGCCATCAAGCTAAATTAATCCGTCGTTACGGTGCAGCTATGATTGTTATGGCCTTCGATGAAGATGGCCAAGCGGATACCCAAGAACGTAAATTTCAAATTTGTAAGCGTTCTTACGACATCCTAGTGAATGAAATTAATTTCCCGCCTGAAGATATTATTTTCGATCCAAATATTTTTGCCGTTGCGACGGGTATTGATGAGCATAATAATTATGCCGTTGATTTCATTGAAGCAGTGAAAGACATTAAACGTGAATTGCCCCATGCCATGATCTCGGGTGGTGTTTCTAACGTATCCTTCTCGTTCCGTGGTAACAATCCGTTACGTGAAGCGATCCATGCCGTGTTCTTGTACTACTGTATCCGTGAAGGCATGGATATGGGTATTGTGAATGCGGGGCAGTTGGCTATTTATGATGATCTGCCGAAAGAACTGTTGGATGGTGTGGAAGATGTGATCCTTAATCGCAATGATAATGCCACGGAAGCGTTGCTCGTTCTTGCCGAGAAGTACCGCGATTCAGGTGTTGAAGTCGAAGCTGAAACCCAAGAGTGGCGCAGCTTTGAGGTGAATAAACGTTTAGAGTACGCCTTAATTAAAGGTATTACAGAATTTATCGAAGAAGATACCGAAGAAGCACGCCAACAAGCAACCTTGCCATTAGAAGTGATTGAAGGTCCATTGATGGATGGCATGAATGCGGTTGGTGATTTATTTGGTGCCGGTAAAATGTTCTTACCCCAGGTGGTTAAATCTGCGCGGGTAATGAAACGCGCGGTATCTTACTTAAATCCTTACATTGAAGCATCAAAACAAAAAAGTTCGTCAAACGGTAGAATATTATTAGCCACCGTAAAAGGTGATGTCCACGATATTGGTAAGAATATCGTCGGTGTAGTGCTGCAGTGTAATAACTATGAGATCGTTGATATGGGCGTGATGGTCTCTTGTGATGATATTCTCAAAAAAGCAGTGGAAGAAAACTGTGACATTATCGGTCTATCCGGTTTGATCACCCCGTCACTCGATGAAATGGTGCATGTGGCGAAAGAATGTCAGCGTAAAGGTTTTAAACTGCCGATTCTGATTGGTGGTGCAACGACATCTAAAGCGCATACCGCGGTTAAGATTGAGCAAAACTATGACGAACCGGTTATCTATGTTTCCAATGCATCACGTGCAGTGGGTGTGGTTGCTGCATTATTGTCAGAAACCAAGAAACCTGAACTTGTCGCTAGAATGGCGAAAGAATACGAGGTGGCGCGTGAGCAACATGCCCGTAAACGACCTCGCAGCGCACCGGTAACACTTGACGTCGCACGTGCCAATAAAGCGCCAATTGATTGGGTTAACTATACGCCGCCAGTACCGAAAACATTAGGTGTGCAGAAATACATTAGCTACTCGATTGCGGAATTGCGTAAATACATCGATTGGACACCATTTTTCATGACCTGGACTTTGGCGGGTAAATACCCGCGTATCCTCACCGATGAAGTTGTTGGTGTAGAAGCGACGAACTTATTCAATGATGCAAACGACATGCTTGACCGTTTAGAAGAAGGTGGCGCTGGGCTTGAAGGCGTGCCTGACGATTATAAAATATCTGTAAATGGCGTGATTGGTTTATTCCCTGCAAACACAGTGAACGACGACACCATCGAAGTGTATACCGATGAAACGCGGTCACAGGTATTAACCCGACTTGAGCACTTACGTCAGCAAACCAAGAAAAAACCAGGACAGTACAATCATAGCCTTGCTGATTTTGTTGCGCCGAAAGATTCAGGTAAGTTTGATTATATTGGCGCATTTGCCGTTACTGGTGGTATTGGTGAAGATGACGTAGCGAATTACTTCAAAGGTATTGAAGATGATTACAACGCCATTCTTATCCAGTCTGTGTGTGACCGTTTGGCGGAAGCCATGGCCGAGCGTTTACATGAACTAGTGCGTAAAGAAGAATGGGGCTTCACGCCGACCGAAGAGTGGAACAACGATGATTTGATCCGTGAGAAATACCAAGGAATTCGTCCAGCGCCGGGTTATGCGGCATGTCCTGAGCATACTGAGAAAGGTACTATTTGGGAATTGCTAGATCCAGACAGTATTGGTATGAAGCTAACCTCTTCTTATGCTATGTGGCCGGGTGCCGCGGTATCAGGGTTGATATTCTCCCATCCTGAATCACGTTATTTTGCGGTTGCCTCTATTCAAGAAGACCAAGTGAAAGATTATGCGGAACGTAAAAACATGACGCTTGAAGAAGCCGAACGTTGGTTAGGGCCTAACTTAGGGTATGCGCCTGACTAACGTTACGTATTGATTAAAAAATGCCCGTATAGTTAATTAACTATACGGGCATTTTTATATCTCATTATCAATCATACACGTAGCTATACTTATTAACGCACCTGTAATAGCTGCACTTTAGTGCGTGCCAGCAAGGGAGTCTTACATTGGGTCAATACATTGCCTAATATCACAAATACCAGTCCCAGCGTTGAATACAGCGTCCAATGATAATCTTCAAATACCGCAGAAACACTCAAGGCTACAACCGGAGTGATAACTAAAATATACGCGGCGTTACTGGCACCTAAACGATCTACCAAGATAAGGTAAAACGTAAAACCAAGTACCGATGCCGGAATGGCCAGATACAATAAGCTGCCGATATATTGTGTCGACATCGTAAATTCAAACGAGATTCCACGGACTAAAATAATCAATAATAAGGCAACGCAGCCATAAACCATGGCATAGCTGGTGGCGGTGAAGGGCTGCACATTATTCTTGGTATTACGTATACTCAGCATATTGCCAATCGAGAAACACCAAGTGCCAAGTAGGGCAAATAACAGACCGTACAAAGTATCTTGTGACCAATCTGTTTGCAGTAAATCACCTGCAAACAACAAGCTAATACCAGCAAGCCCAAGTATGGCACCTAACCAGAAATTAGCATTGGTTTGGGTTTTGTAAAACAGCTTACTGTGAAAGGCATTGAATACCGGGGCGCTAGCCATAAATACCGCAACTAAGCCACTGGGAATATACAAAGTCGCACTGTAAAAGGCGAGGAAATTACAACAGAATAAACACACGCCTTGCAATGCCAAAAAAGCATGGTCTTTACGTTTTACGGGTTGTAGTTTGCCCCAAAGTTTACCGACAACAAACATGACCGCTGCCGCAATTGCAAAGCGGTAAAAGATTGAGACTTCCATTGGCACATCACCGTGTTGCCACTTGATTGATATCCACGAAAAACCCCAAATAAATATCATTGAAACATAGAGTAGTGCTGACATAGCGGATCCTTCTTTATTACGCCCACAATTAATTAGTCTGCATTATGAAAGTATTCTGATGTTGGAAATATCACGATGTCGGTAAAACTAACACAATATTGCGGTTTAATTATTAGCATGATCACGGTATCAGTTGAGCAATCTGACATTAATGGTAGTATTTTGTTATGCCTTTAATAAAGCCAACAATGGACCAGCTGGATATTGTCTTACCTCAACTTGAGGCCAGTGCAACTAGCTTTGAACAATCGCCCAGTAAGATCTGTTTACGACAAACGTCATTAACGGATGCACTGTCGTGGGCGCATTATCAAAATGAACATGACCGCTTATATTATGTGAATAATAAGCAGCATACTTTGAGTCTGTACATGTCTGGTGGTTATGAAACCCATCGTACCGATGTTGACTCGGGATTTGGTGCGCCTGGTAAATTTTGTTTAATGCCGAAAGATTCTGAAAGCCATTGGCAACTGGGGCAAACGCAGCAATTCATGCACTTATATTTCAGTGATGATTATCTTAAGCAATTAGCCTTGAAAGTGTTTGATATTGATCCGCGTATGTTACAACTGCCGGAATTAACCTTTACCGATGATGCGGCAACCGAAGCTTTGTTTCGTCATTGTATGGCAACCAGCGATTGGTTTAATGGTGATAATCACCTTGCTATGGAACAAGTGACGAACACAATTTTAGTGTCAATGTTGCAGAATATGGGCATCACTAAACTTACCGCACCGGTAAAAGGGGGCTTGTCGCCAAAGGTTGCAGTCTTAGTATGTGATTACATGCAGGCTAATTTTAATCGTCAGATCTATCTTGCTGAGTTAGCTGAACTTGCACAACTGAGTGAATATCATTTTTGCCGGATGTTTAAACAAAGCATGGCGCAAACACCCCAAGCGTATTTGTTAGCTATTCGGATAGAGCAAGCGAAGTTAAGTATACGTACTGGGCAGGCTAGTATGGCTGATATTGCGTTGCAGTGTGGCTTTGCTAACCAAAGCCACATGGGGCGCTACTTTAAAAAGCTGGTGGGTATATCACCACGCCAGTATCGACAGCTAACGGTAGGTTAACCGCGAGTTAATATTTATTCACGGTTACTGGTCGTTATTGTTGACGCTGATACAATTCAAAACAAACTTGTCCCGCTTGTTTTTCTTTTAATATTGTCCAATTAGCTGGTAGCTTAACTTGATTAAGTTCTTTTTCGCGCTCGATATAAATCACTGCATCGGCACTTAACCAATTGTTTTCTTCCAGCTTAGCACAACACTCTTCCAACAAAGCTTGACGAAAAGGCGGGTCAATAAACACGAGGTCGTAGCGCTGTGCTGGTACCTTGGTTAATAACTGCAGTGTATCACCACGTACTAACTGGGCATTCTCTGCTTTTAACAAATTAATGTTTTGTTGTAACTGTGCCGCCGCGTCAGCGTCTTTTTCAAACAGTAGACCCGTTTCAGCATAGCGGGATAAGGCTTCAAAGATTAATCCACCACTTCCAGCAAAAAGATCCAAGCAATGGCTGTCACGGACATAAGGTGATAACCAGTTAAACACGGTTTCTTTCACCCTGTCTGTGGTGGGCCGTAGACCAATAACATCTTTAACGGGGAGTTTTCGACCGCGCCATTGGCCACTGATGATCCGAATTTGTCCAGAAGGACGTTGATTTTGTTGTTTGCTGCTAGATTTTGCCATAGTAATTCTTTGTCTGGACAGAATAATGGTAATATACTCAAGCAACTTAGAAATGCAAGTTTCAGTGCTCGGGCTGATACCGGATCACACTGTCACTTGTAGGTGAAGTTTAATTATATCGATATTGAGTCATTGTAGCAGGTCAATGCTGCTGAAAGTAAGGTTTTCCGAAAATGGCAAAGAAAGGCATGAAAAATTGGTTTGGCTTCGGTAAAAAAGAAGCAGAAGACACACATGAAAATGAAGTGTTAGTAAATAATGACGATATTCAACAGGATAACGTAATTGACAGTATTCAAACTGACAGCGCTCAAGTTAACAATACTGCGATAACTGAAACAGAGGTTGAGGTGGTAGAAACTGCGACTATTGATAACGCTGAAGAACGTGTTATTGACGCGGCTAGCGCTGAAACGACAGAGACTGACAGTGTGGATGTTGACGCTCCAAAGTGGTACCAGTTTGGTAAAAAGAAACAATTAAAACAGGACACTGAACAAGCCGAGGCGCAACCGCAACAAACGATAGACGAAATCGATGAACAAGTAACAGACATTGTCGCTACGCCAGCGGCTATTGAGATTACAGATGAGGTTCAAACAACGGCAACGGTTATCGAGACAGCTCCTGTTGTCGACACTGAAAGTGCGCCTGTAACTGAAGTTCCCGGTGTTATTGATGATCGCGCAGATGATGTGGTTGATGAAGAACCAAAAGATAAATTCTTTACCCGCTTAAAACGTGGTTTATCACGTACTAAAGGTAATATCGGTAGTGGTTTTAAAAACTTCTTCCGCGGTAAGCATATCGATGATGAGTTATTCGAAGAACTTGAAGAGCTGCTATTGATTGCCGATCTTGGTGTCGCGACAACGACTCGCATCATTGATAACTTAACGCAGCAAGCCTCGCGTAAAGAATTAAAAAATGCTGAAGCCTTGTACGATATCTTGAAAAAAGATATGGCGGAAATGTTGCAAAAAGTTGAGCAGCCGTTAGAAATCGACAGTAACAACAAACCACACGTGATCTTAATGGTCGGTGTTAATGGTGTGGGTAAAACCACGACTATCGGTAAAATGGCGAAGAAATTCCAAGGCGAAGGTAAATCTGTGATGCTAGCGGCAGGTGATACATTCCGTGCCGCAGCGGTTGAGCAATTACAAGTATGGGGTGATCGTAACGGCATCCCTGTTGTTGCACAACATACTGGTGCGGATAGTGCTTCGGTACTATTTGATGCCATGCAATCGGCAACTGCAAAAGACGTAGATGTACTGATCGCGGATACCGCTGGTCGTTTGCAAAACAAAGCGCATCTAATGGAAGAGCTGAAGAAAGTTGTGCGGGTTATGAAAAAACACGACGCGACTGCGCCGCACGAGATTATGTTAACGATTGATGCTGGTACTGGTCAAAATGCCTTAAGCCAAGCGGAACTATTTAAAGAAGCCGTAGGTCTTACTGGCATTACTTTAACTAAGTTAGATGGTACTGCGAAAGGTGGTGTTATCTTTGCGGTAGCAGATAAATTCCAGATCCCAATTCGCTTTATCGGTATTGGTGAAGGTATTGATGATTTACGTACCTTTAATTCTGAAGAGTTTATTGATGCACTCTTTAGTACTGAAGGACAAAAATAATAAGGTTTATAGCAGGTGTAGTTAATCATATGCTAACCAAATACTCATCGTTCATACGATGAGTATTTGGTTTCATTATTCTAATGTTCATACAAAACATACCAAGGACACGGTCATCATGATTCGGTTTGATAATGTATCTAAAGTTTATCCAGGCAGCCTTAGTGCACTACAAAAGGTAAATTTTCATCTTGAAAAAGGTGAAATGGCTTTTTTAACGGGTCCATCGGGTGCCGGTAAAAGTACCTTATTAAAACTAATCAGCATGTTAGAACGGCCAACCGCTGGTGAGATCACCTTAAATGGTCGTAATGTCACTAAAATTAGCAAATCTGAGATCCCCTTTTTACGCCGAGATATTGGTATTATTTTTCAAGAACATCGCTTATTAGTCGATCGAACCGTGTTTGACAATGTTGCATTGCCCCTGATTATCAAAGGTTATACTGCCAAACAAGTTAAAAATAGAGTGTTGGCGGCATTAGATAAAGTAGGTCTATACAATAAAGCTAAATGTTATCCGCCCATGCTTTCTGGTGGTGAGCAACAACGTGTGGGTATTGCCCGTGCTATTATTTCTCGTCCTAAATTGTTGTTAGCCGATGAACCTACTGGTAATTTGGATCCGCAATTATCAATGGAAATTATCAAGCTGTTTGAAGAGTTCAATCGCACTGGCACTTCGGTATTGATAGCGACTCATGATTTGGGCTTGATTGCTAAAATGCGCTATCGCACCTTACGTATTAGGCGTGGTGAGATGTGTAATGACGAGTTACAAGGGATCTAACATGAATAAGCAATCCAACCGACCTGATGCATCATTTATTAAACGTATCCAAATTCGTTGCCAACAGCATATTCACCAAGCCATATCGAGTTTGACTGATGTGTGGCGCACGCCCATCGCATCCTTAATGACGATGCTGGTACTTGGCGTCAGTTTAGCCTTGCCGAGCACCTTGTACGTCGTATTAAAAAATAGTCAAACAGTCAGTGAAGGCTGGACGAGCCCGACCGATATAAATCTATTTTTGAAGAAAAATTTACCTGAATCGCGTTATAAAAATTTATTGCATCGGTTAAAAACTTACAAAGAAGTCGATACTTTTGAGTACATTTCCAAAGAACAAGGCATGGAAGAATTTAAGCGTTCTTCTGGGTTAGTTTCGGCATTGACACTATTAGATCATAACCCATTACCTGCTGTTGTAGTGGTGACTCCTAAACCTTATTACCGCACCTCAATTGCCGCTCAAGAGCTATTAGCGAAGTTAGAGCGCGAACCCGAAGTTCAACAAGGCAAGTTGGATATTATGTGGTTAGCACGCCTAGAAGGTATTATCTCGATCTTCAGTGACGCGGTATTAGTGGTATCAGTACTATTATTAAGTTCAGTGTTATTAATTACCGGTAATACCATACGGTTAAACATCTTATCTAATCGAGCCGAAATTGAAGTATTAAAATTGGTGGGTGCCACGAATGCATTTGTGCAACGGCCATTTTTATATACCGGATTTTGGTATGGTGCTATCGGAGGGATTCTAGCTTGGTTAGTGACTATATTTATGGTGTATTGGATGGAAGATACTGTCCTTAATCTTGCTCAGTTATATAACACTGAATTTACGATTGAAGGATTAGTTTTTAGCGAGGTAATGTTGTTGTTCATGACTGCTATTGGCATGGGGTTAATCTCAGCCGCTATTTCTGTTAATTATTATATTGCTAAAATTGAACCGAGCTAAGACTGAATTCAGCGCGAGTGCCAGAGGATTAAGAGGAAAGTGTAGAAGAATCAGGCGTAATCAAGTGTGTGCTTGAGTTACCCTGTTCTTTTATTATCTATATAGGATGTTACTGATAAATATAACTGCCATCTTCGCGTAACGAAAATAGCACAGCCTCACTATCTACATCACTAATGCGAAGCTGTATTAGCTTGCCAGCCGTCGAGATATAAAATGACATGATCTGTCCCGGTTTCACTTGCGTAATGTATCGCGCTGGTGTGCGCAATGCGATCAAATCATGGAGTACAGCAGAGGGAATATCATACTGACGAAAAATCCGGTAAACAGAATCGCCTTTGCGAATGACATGCGCGCGCCATTCTCCGTCGATATTTTCAGGATCGAGCACTTTAATTTGTACTGGTGGCGGGGAATCAGAGGTTTGACTCTGTCCTAGGCCCGCTTTATTTGCTACATTTTGTGTCGCTGTGATCGTTAGTTCGATTGACTTGCGTTCGTTGCTCGTATCTTCACTATTCGTCGCGTCATCTGATATTGGAATAATGAGTAACACGATTACTGCCAGTGATAAGATGGGCAGTAATTTTCGGTGAACTCTGGGTAGGGTCTGATATGTACTACGTAACGCATTCACGCGTGTTGTCAATGATGGAAATAATAATTTAGTTTTTTCGATAAGAGAATATAATGCACTGCTCCCCATGATTAATTTCCTGTCATTTTTGTTTTTAATCGGATTTTGAGCTAATTAAATCACTTTAGATAATCACAATATTGGCGCGTTATAGTTGAAATAACTATCTATAACGGCACTAAACAATACAATTTTTTGTTATTATCTAAGATAATTTTATTGCGCGTTTTATCATAGTATAAATGCTGAAAAATAGCATATGTTGTTTTCGCCTTTGAATGTGAAATTTTTACTTTATTCTAAATAACAGGAATCTTGATGACTGACGTTATTGATATGAGCTTAGAGGGTGTCGAAGAGCAACCGCTAAGGGAATTTACTGAGCAAGCATATTTGAATTATTCCATGTATGTGATTATGGATCGTGCCTTGCCTCATATTGGTGACGGGTTAAAGCCAGTACAACGACGTATTACTTACGCCATGTCAGAACTGGGGTTACACGCAGGGGCTAAATATAAGAAATCAGCACGTACTGTTGGTGACGTACTCGGTAAGTACCATCCGCATGGCGATAGTGCTTGTTATGAAGCCATGGTGCTTATGGCGCAACCTTTCTCTTATCGTTATCCATTAGTCGATGGTCAGGGGAACTGGGGTGCACCGGATGATCCGAAATCATTTGCGGCAATGCGTTATACCGAAGCTAAATTATCTAAGTTTGCGGAAGTATTACTCGGTGAAGTCGGGTTAGGTACCGTTGACTGGTCACCTAACTTTGATGGCACGATGAAAGAGCCTCAATTATTACCGGCACGTTTACCGCATATCTTACTCAATGGAGTAACGGGTATTGCGGTTGGTATGGCAACTGATATTCCACCACATAACGTGCGTGAAGTGACGAATGCATGCTTGCATTTGATTGATAATCCAAAAGCTGAACTGTCAGAATTGATGGCGTATGTGAAAGGTCCCGATTACCCGACTGAAGCAGAAATTATCACCCCAGAAAAAGATATCGCTAAGATCTACGAAACTGGTAAGGGTAGCATTAAAATGCGTGCGGTATTCAGCATTGAAAGTGGCGATATCGTGATTAGCGCGCTGCCTCATCAAGTGTCTGGTGGTAAAATTTTAGAACAAATCGCGGCGCAAATGCAGGCTAAGAAGTTGCCGATGGTGGCAGACTTACGTGATGAATCGGATCATGAAAACCCAACACGTCTCGTCATTATTCCTCGCTCTAACCGTATTGATATCGAGCAGTTAATGGCGCATTTATTTGCCAGTACTGATCTTGAGAAAAACTTCCGCGTTAACTTAAATATGATCGGTTTGAATGAGAAACCACAAGTTAAAGGCTTAAAGAAAATATTATCTGAATGGTTGGTATTCCGCCACAGCACGGTGCGTCGCCGTCTGCAATTCCGCTTGGATAAAGTACTTTCACGTTTGCACATGCTTGATGGTTTATTGATTGCATTCTTAAATATCGATGAAGTAATTGATATTATTCGTAATTATGATGATCCAAAAACGGAATTAATTAGTCGCTTTGATTTATCGGTTAAACAAGCAGAAGCGGTATTAGAACTAAAATTACGCCACTTAGCGAAACTAGAAGAAATGCGTATTCGTGGCGAACAAGGTGAGTTAAATACCGAACGTCACAAGCTTGAACAACTATTAAGTTCAGATCGCCGTTTAGCGACATTAGTGAAAAAAGAGTTAATCGCAGATGCAGAGAAATTTGGTGATGAACGTCGTTCACCGATCATCGAGCGTAAAGAAGCGAAAGCGTTAACCGAAAAAGAATTAATGCCAAATGAAGCCGTGACGGTGGTGTTATCACAACAAGGTTGGGCACGTTGTGCCAAGGGTCATGATGTGGATGCTAAAGGACTCAGCTATAAAGCCAGTGATGGTTATAAAGATGCCGCAGAAGGACGCAGTAACTGTCCTGCGGTATTTATTGATTCAAGTGGTCGTTCGTTTGCACTTGATGCACACACATTACCATCTGCGCGTAGTCAGGGAGAACCATTAACGACCCGCTTTACGTTAGCAGCCGGGAAAACCTTTGCCCACGCTATCATGGCTGAAGATAACCAACAGTTCTTACTGAGTTCTGATGCAGGTTATGGTTTCATTGGTAAGTTTAGTGACATGGTGAGTCGTAATAAAAACGGTAAAGCGTTATTAACCTTGCCTATTGGCGGTTTGGTGATTGAACCACAAGCAGTGACAGATATAACGACGGATCAATGTTTAATTATTTCTAACGAAGGGCGGATGTTGATTTTCCCTCTATCATCATTACCGCTATTATCGAAAGGTAAAGGGAATAAGTTAATGAATATTCCGTCAGCACGCGTAAAAAGTCGTGAAGAATTTGTACAAATGTTGACGATAGTTCCCGATGGGCAATCGGTAACGCTTTATGCTGGTAAGCGTAAATTAACGTTAAAACCCGCTGATTTAGAACACTATAAAGGTGAACGTGGACGTCGTGGGTTTAAGTTACCACGTGGATTACAGCGTGTTGATACGTTAGACATCGTGGATGAATGATTCAGCTAACGCTTGTACACTGAGTATCGGCTCGGTATACTCAGTGCCATGTTATAAGAGGGTTACAAATGTTATTCATTAGTCGTTTAGTCTTGGTCATGCTATTTATGATCTATTTATTGATCATGAGTGTATTGCGCTTTAGCTTACAACCTAGAAATCCAAAACACGTGGCATGTGTGGCGCGAAACTTCTCTCGTTTGGCACGACTTATGGGCGTTAAGCTGATTGTACGGAAACCTGCAGATTTGAATGATGGTGGTCCGTATGTATTTGTTGGCAACCATCAAAATAATTTTGATTTGATGACCATGACTGCTGCAGTACAACCTGGGACAGTATCAGTCGGTAAGAAAAGCTTAGTTTGGGTGCCTATTTTTGGTTTTGTGTATTGGTTATCGGGTAATATTTTGATTGACCGTAATAACAAAAGTAAAGCGGTCGGTACTATTTCTGCGGTAGCGGATCGTATTCGTAAAGGTCACTTGAGTATTTGGATGTTTGCCGAAGGTACGCGTAGCCGTGGCCGTGGTTTATTACCGTTTAAAACTGGCGCATTCCACACTGCAATTCAAGCGGAAGTACCGATTGTGCCAGTGTGTTGCTCAAATACGCATAACAAAATCAAATTAAACCGCTGGGATAATGGCGAAGTGATTATTGAGATCATGGCACCGATTCCAACGGTGGGATTAGAACGTCGTTCGGTAAGAAAATTATCAACGGACGTACACGCGATTATGAAAAAACGTATTGACGAGCTATCTGCAGAAGCAAGAGACGCTTAATTAAAGATACCTTAGCTGAATTGAAGGTTCATAATAAAAACGCCCATCACAATCGCATTGTGATGGGCGTTTTTATTTATGCTATTTATGAACGCAATGCGTTATTAGCGTAACTATTTATTCGCGGACTTATTTATTAGCGTAATACACAGCGAATTTAGATGATTTTATTTGTAGTAAGCAATGCCCAAAACTTGCTTCGATAATTTCTGGGTATTTAAGGAAGCTATTTGCCACTAAGACTAAATGGCCGCGTGGGTTGATGTAACTATTGGCTTCTTTTAAGAATGTTTCAGTGCTTGCGTAGTGCGTTTTTAAACCAGCATGGAACGGTGGGTTTGAAATAATATAATCAAACTTACCACTAATATCAGAATACACATCAGAAAGGTAAGCTTTACCCGCTAATTCATTCGCCGCTAATGTTAATTGACTTGATTTAACAGCAAGCGCGCTAACATCTGTCATTTCAACGTTACTTGCAGGGAAACGTTTCGCGATATAACTACCGATAATACCCGCACCACAACCCAGATCAAGCACACGACCTGATGGTTTTTTATGTAGGTTATTAAGTAGAATATTACTGCCTGTATCTAGTTTACCGTGGCTAAATACCCCCGGTAATGTACATACGGTTAGCTCGATCCCTTTCACTGTCATTGGGAATGTCGTGATCCAATCATCTTGCACAAATTTAGCGACAGGTTTATTTAATTGAGTTACAAACAGTGAGCTACGACGTGCTGCATCGAGTTTGTTACAAATATCGCCATACGGGGCAAAGAATTTATTGGCACTGCGAATACCTGCATTATTTTCACCAACCATGAAGATCATAGCGTCATCTTCAAGATGCTCTGTAATGTTGGCTAATAGGTATGCTACCTCAGCTTTTGATTTTGACATATAAATCAAAGCGACTTGGTGTTTTTTAACTGCTTGATATTCTGTAGAGCAATGATTATCAATATTGCTGACATTGTCATAATGTAGTTTAGCAGAGTAATCGTAGCTGAATAACGTTACTTTTTTCGCTATTTTAGCTAATTCAGTAGGGTATGTATCTTCAATGTAACCCGCAATCAACAGGTCTTTATCTTCAAAATGTGCTGTATTACGTTCGAGTAATTGACTTGCTGGGGTATAGCTATTGCTGATCATGGGTCTGGACTCTTTACTTAATTTGGTCGAAGATTTGGCCGGAGAGTATATACCCAAACTACTTCAATATCCTCTCCTTTCGGTGTGCTGATTGTCCATCCAGACGTTGCTGGGTATCGCTTTACTTCGAAGGCTAGTCAGGTTTGATTTTTCTTATGCATTATCCTGCTTGACATTTTGCGGTGAATGAAGAATTATTAAACGATAAATAATAAACGTTTGAATGTTTTTTTCATCAAAATGAGAATACCACATGCTTAATTTAAAACGAAAACAAGATAAACAAGGCAAATTAAAGCCCACGTAGCATGTGATTCGAGAACATATAAATCCCTATAGAAACCTCGACCGCAATTTATGTAATCGAGGTTTTTTTATAACCGAAATGGAGCTTCTATGAGTGTTAACTCAACGGTCACCGATAAATCAGCAATGAAAAAATTACTTAAAGGCTCAATTGTTGCTTTGGTTACCCCGTTTAAAAATAATAAAATTGATGAACCAGCATTACGTAACCTCGTTGACTGGCATGTCGAGCAGGGTACGCATGGTATTGTTGCAGTAGGCACAACGGGTGAATGCCCAACGCTGTCATTAGAAGAGCATTGCCAGATCCTGGATATCGTGGTGAGCCAAGCGGCTGGTCGTTTACCGGTTATTGCCGGCGCGGGTTCAAATAATCCAACCGACGCGATCATGTTATCTAATCATGCACAAGCTGCTGGTGCTATTGCAACTTTGCATGTTGCGGGTTATTACAACCGACCTTGCCAGGAAGGTTTATATCAACATTTTAAAGCAATTAATGATAACAATGACTTACCTATTATTGTTTATAACATTCCAGGCCGTGCAATTGTTGATATCCAACCAGAAACGTTAGCACGTATGGCGGAATTGGAAAATGTTGTCGGTATTAAAGATGCAACGGGGGATCTGTCGCGCCCTTGGTTAGAGCGTCAATTGATTAAAGGTGACTTCTCTTTCCTATCTGGCGATGATTGCACAACGGTCGCTTATAATGTGTCTGGTGGTAATGGCTTAATTTCGGTGTCTGCTAATGTGGCGCCAAAACTGTATGCAGAAGTGCAGGAATTAACGTTTGCGGGTAAATATGTAGAAGCGAGAGAACTGCAAGATCGTTTGATTACGCTACATAACTTAATGTTTAAAGAAACAAGCCCAGCAGGTGTTAAGTATGCCGTGTCATTATTAGGCTTGTGTGAACCTGAGTGCCGTTTACCTGTGATTGAACTGACCCAAGGTACCAAAGATGAAATTCGTGCCGCCATGGTCGAATTAGCGCTTATTTAACTTTGTAGACATCACTGTTAGTATTAAATGAAAACGGCGAGCTAAGCTCGCCGTTTTTGATCTTAAATAATTTAAAGTTTAGTTATAACCGCCCTTTACAGCACGCACTACATAGCTGGTGTTCGAACTTTCTGGTGTCGTTAGCGGCATTTCTGTACCATCAGAAAAATTAATGACTCGCGATACAAGATGGGCATAATTTGCATCAACACTACTGCCTTTGAATGGTGTACTTGAGTAATAAATACTGGATACAGTATTCGGAAACAGCGTTAAGTTAATTGTTGGTGCAGCGCAACTGCGATCAACCAAGGAACCTAACTCTTTAATATTGGGCATACGCCAGTCCGAAATATTATTTACTTCATAAGATGCCGCGGCTGATAGCGCATCTCCCCAGTCTAGATAATTTTCAGCACCCGCACTTGAGCAAGAGTTTGTGCTTAAAATATAAGTTTGACCAAGGGTACATTTGGCCCAGATAAGGCTGGTCCGTAAATCTGTCACTGTACCATTAAGATTATCAATGAATTCGAATGTTGAATATTCCTGATCTAATAGAGGGTCACAGTTTAAGTTAACGGGATCCGATGCAGCAAAAGTACTTGCAGCAAATAAAGTGGTACTAATAAGTAATAATTTTGACTTCTTCATATTATTTGCTCCTATTCTGCTGAATCATTAGTGGTCGTTATAGAGGTAAAGAACTCGGTTGGAACATTGCTACTGACTACTAATACTCGATGATATTCACGTTTAT
Source organism: Moritella sp. JT01 (assembly GCF_001574435.1). Lineage (GTDB taxonomy): Bacteria > Pseudomonadota > Gammaproteobacteria > Enterobacterales > Moritellaceae > Moritella. The sequence goes on along the minus strand of NZ_LOCN01000011.1, from coordinate 65,018 downwards.
GACACTTGTTCACGCTACCTGTCTGTAGGTTCACACACCATGCTAGCTGCTCTGAGCTTTTGACTTGATTTGATGTCCAATAAACTGGGTCTGGATTATCACTTATTAGTGGCACACAATGAGAAGTTGGATTGCCATTTATATCTAAAACAACATCGTCATTTTCATCAATAACAAAAAAGCATTCGGTAATATAGTTTTTTTCTATAACGCAATTATTCGTGCTTTTACAATCAAAGAAAGCATTATCAAGTGCATGATTTTGTATGCCAGTAATTGCTGAGTAATCAACTACGTCATTATAATTGAGGATACTGCGTAATTGTTCGACACTCGGTATAACCCAATTTGTTTTACCACAAACGCCGAGTCGATTAACTTCGTCTGCATAGCTGCCTGTTGAGCAAGTTAAGGTAAGCCCCTCGACATCTGAACCATTACGCCCCTCATTTGGATAACCACATGCTTGGTTTGCATAATGCGCCCCTTCTTCGGCGCCTTCATCTAATGCTGCTTTATTTAGGCCCAAATACCACCCTAGTCCTTCAGTACCTAATTTTGATGCTTGCCAAGGATATTGAAAGTTAGATGCTTTATAATTTTGAACATCGGCCATTGTATAAACGTCTGGATCATCAGGAGCAGATTTTGATTCATGGGTAATAATGTTCTGAGGGCCTTTTACCTGCCAAGTTAATCCTGTTACTTCATCTGTCACACATTCATAACTCGTGCTATCTGCAACAACAGGCGTACCATTATTTGTTATTTTAACGAAGCGGAACCCAGCTTTGCCTTTATATTCTGAATCACTTGGATTTACGTCAAATGCGTTTTTATAAAGTTGTTTTTGATCATCTTTCTTATCACCTGTATCAGGTTCTGTTGCGGCTGAATTAATGATGATATCAAGACCATAAGCTGCATCTTGTTGCTTATATTTATCATTAGCTTGAGTCTGTATATCGAAAGAGCTGCCGTCAGAGTAAGTTGTAATACCAGTATCATTAAGATAAACATTACCTGAGATGAGGAGATTAATTGTTGCGGGTTCACCGGTATTACCAGTAAGCGTTAATGACAGGGTTCGCGCATCGTATATATCATCTTTTTGATAGGTGGTGATAGTGAGGCTTGTTGTAGTTGAGCCTTTAGCAAAGGTAAGGGTTGAAGCATTACTGATGGTGTAATCTTGGTTTGTACCTTGGATAGCGGTGCCGACAATGTCAATATCGTAAATAATGGCAGCATCAGGTGTTTTATCTAAGTAATAGTTGAAAGTAAATGTTTGCCCGCGTTGGATAATTTTTGGTGTGAAATTACCACTGGCAGTGTAAACACTATCTTCGTTACTACCGTTATCAGTATCGCCACCGGAGTCACCATTATCACCAGAGTCTGTATCAGTTGTATCAGTACCAGAGCTTGAATCACCAGAGCCACTTGTAACTGCGTCTAAGTTATCACTACCACAGCCTGCTAAGCCGAGAGATAGCAGTAAAATAGTTAAGAAACTTAACTTTTTTAAGTGCATATAAAATCCTTATTATTGCTACAACAGTAATCCGTTACTGAATAAGTGTGCTTTATTCTCTAAATTAACACTAAGTTGAATGTTGCCATTGTGTTAATTAAAAGTAAGTTTATGATAATACCTATAATTTTAACGCCTGAGAAGTGTCAATTGTCACAAATGGTTATAATATTTTTATTTATGATCAATTTACTGTGTGTTTTTGGTGATAAAGGGTGTGGTAATTAATATTTTATTGATAGTATATACAAATCGTTTTTAGTTATTTAATTGTTATTACCGTTCAAGTTGGATCGATATGAACTTAAGAGATTTAGAATACCTTGTCGCGTTACAAGAGTTAAAGCACTTTAGAAAAGCCGCTGAAAAATGCTTTGTTAGTCAACCTACACTCAGTGGCCAGATCCGAAAGTTAGAAGATGAGCTGGATGTTATTTTAATTGAGCGTACATCAAGAAAGGTATTGTTTACGCCTGCTGGAGATCAAATTGCGGATCAAGCTCGTACGGTATTATTAGAATCGAAAGCCATTAAAGAAATAGCGAAGAGCTACGCAAGCCCGACCGCAGGGGCCATTCATATAGGCTTAATCCCAACCGTTGCACCGTATTTATTACCGTTAATCGTACCGTCGATGAAGAAAAAATTTCCAGATCTGGATATGTTTTTACATGAAAATAAAACGAATGAATTATTAAAACAACTTGATGAAGGTGAGTTGGATTGTTTGCTATTGGCTTATTTACCGGGTATGGAAAAGTACGGTCATATTGAGTTATATAAAGAACCATTAGAGCTTATTGTTCCAAGTTCACATCGCTTTAAGGGTCGTGACCGTGTTGATTTATCGGAGTTACGTGGCGAGCATATTTTAATGTTGGAAGATGGCCATTGTTTACGTGATCAGGCTATGGACTATTGCTTTACCGCAGGCGCAAAAGAAGATCCGAGTTTTAAAGCGACAAGTTTGGAAACGCTGCGTCACATGATTGCAGCAGAAGCTGGGATTACTTTATTACCGCATCTTGCGATACCTCGCAACCGCTTTACCGAAGGTGTTGAATATATAAAATTGACTGAACCTGAGCCTATTCGACCTATTGTTTTATTATACCGTAAGGGCTCGGTAAGACGCCCTTGTTTTAACGATATTGCGCAAGTGATTAATAAACAAGTGACTGCAACCATCGTTTAATATAAACCCTGCTTATTAGTGAGCTGTGGCTAGAATTTTGATATAAAAATGGCGCTACTTTTAAAATAAAGCAGCGCCATTTTTAGTTATTTATTTAATGCAATCGGTATTAAAACAAGTCATCCAGTGATTCGTCTGCTTCATCACTGTTTTCACCGACGCGATCAAATGAAGAGTCAGCATCTTGATTGTTAACATATTCTGTTGGTTCCGTACCTTGAATAAAGTATTCAAAACGCGAAGTATAATCAGACTTATACGTTAACAAGCCTGATTTACGATCAATACGGACTTGCACAATGTTTTCAGGTAGTACATTCGGGCGCTCTGGGATCCCTTTTAGCGCAGATTTCATGAACGCAATCCAAGCTGGCTGGGCTGTTTTTGCACCCGCTTCACCACCGATAATCTGATGTTTATCCAAATTAATATTACGGCTTACACGACCTAACTCACGGCGATGATCATCAAAACCAATCCAGCTTGTTGCTGATAGATCTGGATTAAAGCCAGAGAACCAAGCATCTTTCGCTTCATTGGTTGTACCTGTTTTACCACCAAGATCATGGCGTTTTAGTGCAGCTGCTGCACGCCAACCTGTCCCATTCCAGCCTGTTTTATGACGCCAACTACCTCCGCCCCAAATCACACTCGCCATCATTTGACGCATTAAGAAGGCATTCTGTTCAGTAATAATACGCGGAGCCACTTGTAGGGCTCCGTAAGGCGCGATATCACAGAGTGCGTGTGCATCCCCTTCAATGGTTGACCAATATTCAGGATCATCAGTGTTTAACGCAATCTGTTTTTCACACGTTAGGCAGGCTTGCTTTGGTGTTGCTTGGTAAATGAGTTCACCATTGGCACTTTCAATACGGTCAATAAAGTAGGGTTCAACTTTAAAACCACCGTTAGCAAATGTTGCGAAAGCAACAGCAACTTCAAGCGGAGTTAAAGATGCTGACCCCAATGCTAATGATTCATTACGTGGTAGTTTACTTTTATCAAAACCGAATCTGGCCATGTAATTAATAGCGTTAGTCAAACCGACTTGACGGAATAAACGTACTGACATTACATTTTTTGATTGTGCTAAACCTAAGCGTAATCGCGTTGGACCATTATATGTTGGCGGCGAATTTTTTGGTCGCCATGCGGTACCAGCTCGTGGGTCCCATTGATTAATCGGTGCATCATTGATAAGACTTGCGAGTGTCGCGCCTTGTGCGAGACCGGCCGAATAAACAAATGGTTTGATGTTTGACCCAATTTGACGCTCAGCTTGCGTCACGCGGTTAAACTTGCTTTGTTGATAATTAAAGCCACCCACTAAGGCTTCAATGGCTCCGTCATTATTATTAATGGCAATGAATGCTGAACTTACATCTGGGAGCTGACCTAACATCCACTGCTCGTGCTTATTGTTCATTGACATTGGACGTAATAGTACGATGTCACCAGCGTTGACGATCGCATCTGCAGTTTGTGGTGCTGGACCTTGTTTTTTATCAGAAATGAATGGGCGAGCCCATTTTAATCCATCCCAACTCACGGTAACTTGATCACCATTGGCAAGTAAGGCTTCAACTTGTTTCTCTTTTACAACCATGATAACGGCAGGCTGTAGTGGTTTATAACTTGGCTTATCTTTAAGTAATAACAAGATATCTTCATTGCTTAGCACTTCATCATTAGTCCAAGCCTGACCAAGTGGTCCACGGTAACCATGGCGTAAATCATAATTGAGTAGGTTATTTATCAATGCAGTCGTAGCTGCTGCTTGGCGATCGCTGTGTACAGTCGTATAAACGTTCAAGCCTTGTGTATAGGCTTTTTCTTCACCATAGCGTGAAATAATTTCACTACGTACCATTTCAGCTAAATAAGGTGCCGACAAGTCAATTTCTGCACCGTGGTATTCACCTGTGATAGGGGCATTGTTAGCTTCTTCAAATTGCGTTTGAGTAATATAGTTTTCGTCTAGCATGCGTAATAAAACAGTGTGACGACGTGCTTTGGCGCGCGTTGGTGAACGGATTGGATTTAATGCAGAAGGCGCTTTTGGTAATCCGGCAATGACCGCAATTTGGGCTAGGGTTAACTCATCTAACGTTTTACCGTAATAAACTTGTGCTGCGGAACCAATACCAAACGAGCGGTAACCGAGAGGGATCTTATTAAGATATAGGGTTAGAATTTCATTTTTAGTGAGATTTTGTTCGATATGCCACGCTAAAAAAATTTCTTTAATCTTACGAATAAACGTTTTTTCTCGGGTTAAAAAGAAATTTCGAGCAACCTGTTGGGTGATGGTACTCGCCCCTTGTTTACGTTCACCCGTCATAATCATGACGCTGGCTGCACGTACGATACCAATCGGATCAATCCCTGGATGTTCATAGAAACGATTATCTTCAGTGGCGAGAAAAGCTTTGATCATTAACGGCGGGACCTCGTCAATGGTGATCGGAATTCGGCGTTTTTCACCAAATTGCGAGATCAGTTTACCATCTTGGCTATAGACCTTCATTGGTGTTTGCAGTTGTACCGTTTTTAAGCTACTAACATCAGGTAGTTCGGGTTTAATATAGAAATAAAGCGCAAAAATACTCGCTATTCCTAATAACCCACTAATCAGTATAAATACGGATAATCGTTTAGCCCATTTCACAATAATTTCCACAATAATTTACCAAGGATTAACCATTATATCTTTGTTTTGTGAAATAGTACGAGTTCTTTATGATAGACCTAATACATTTAAGACTGTATGCTTTATTTGTAACAAATAATTAACAAGTGAAATTCATTGTTATTACATAGAGTTGAAGGTCATCATGCTAAAGCTGTTTAAAAGGAATCAGACAGTGGCAATGATCGGAGTTGATTTTGGATCATCTTCCGTAAAAGCCCTAGCGCTGTCTAAGCGATCAGAGCATTATGTGGTAGATATGGTATCAGAGGTTGCAACGCCAAAAGGATGTGTCGTTGATCACCAATTGCAAGATATAGAAGCATTAACAAATGTGTTGCAACAAGTGCGTCAAGATTTTCCTTTCCGTTATAAACAAGCTGCTACTGCCGTATCTGGTACGAATGTTATTACAAAAATTATCTATGTTGATACAGACCTTTCTGGCCCAGAGCTTGAAATGCATATCGAACTGGAAGCGGAGAGTTTAATTCCTTTTCCACTTGACGAAATCAGCCTAGATTTTGAAATATTAGGAGTTAATGACAATAATCCTAGCAAGAATAATGTGTTGTTGAGCGCCACTCGTACCGAAAGCGTTACTTCATTAGCGGGCTGTTTAGAAGAAAATGACTTTATCCCTCAAATTGTCGATGTAGCTGCACATGCGTTAGCACGATCTCATGATCTGTATTTACGTTTGGCTGAATTACAAGATGATAGCAAGGTGGTTGCTGCGATAGATATTGGCACCAATATGACTATTTTTTCAATGTTGCATCAGGGGGAGTCGATTTATTCTCGTGTGCAAAATTTTGGTGGTGAAAATTATACGCGAACAATCAGCGAGCATTATAGTTTAAAGCGTGACGAAGCAGAGAAAATGAAGATCGCTCAAAACTTGCCATTGGATTACGACATTGATGTTCTCGCCCCTTATATAACGGCATGTATCCAACAAATCCGTCGTAATGTGCAATTGTTTACTAACTCAGGATCGTTACAAAAGATTGACATGATCACATTGAGTGGTGGTTCTGCATTAATCATCGAGTTGGCTCAACAAGTTGAAATCGAGCTGGGGATTACTACTCGGGTCGCGAATCCTTTTGCACAATTTGATTACTCTGAAGATGTCGAAGATAAAGCGCGTTTAATCGCCAATGGTCCTCGTTATATGGTGGCACTTGGTTTAGCGATGAGGGCTTTATAATGTCAAATATTAATCTTCTTCCGTGGCGAGAAGCCGATAAAAAGTCCCGGCAGCAGCGTTTCTTTACCTTAAGTGGGATGAGTCTAGGTGCTACTTTGTTGGTTATGATTATGTTGAATATGGTGGTTGGTGGTTACATCAGTAATCAAAAACAACGTAATGCTTTGTTGATGCAAGAGATGCAAGTTATCGATGTCAAACTCGGCAAAATTAAAGAGTTACGTGGGCGTAAAGATAAACTACAAGAGCGTATTGATTTAATTCAAAGTTTACAGCGTAGTCGCAATACTCCGACACAGTTAATGAACACCTTGCCGCAATTGGTACCAGCCGGTGTCAATCTCGCAACTCTCACGTTTAAAAATGACATAATCAAAATACATGGCACCAGTGATTCGAATACACGTCTCGCGGTATTACTGCGGAATATTGAGGAATCAACTTGGCTCAGAGATGGTAATTTAGACTCTATTATTGCTTTGTCAGAAGCAGAAGGAAATCGTTTTGAAATGCGGTTTTCGGTAACGCCAATGATGACAGACGAGGAGATCTAAAATGAATTTACAGGAACTCAATGAACTTGATCTTGAAGATCTTGGTAATTGGCCTAAGCCCGCTAAAATAGCCATTAATATTATATTTTCAGTATTAATGGCTGCGTTATTTTATTGGGTGTTTATTTCCACTTCACTACAAACGCTCGATAATATTGAAAAGAAAGAGGCGAGTTTAAGGTTACAGTTTGAAGCAAAAGCAAGTCTTGCTGGTAACTTAGGTTTATATACCGATCAGATGTCGGAAATGGAAAATTTATTTAACAGTATGCTTAGGCAGTTACCATCCAAAAGTGAGACTGCTGGATTGCTTGATGATTTGAGCTATATTGGTCAGCATAATGGTTTGCAATTACGTAAATTCAAATGGTTACAGGAAGTAAAACGAGACTTTTCTTATGAAGTACCCGTTAACCTTGAGGTGATAGGCACCTTTCATCAACTTGGTCAGTTCACCAGTGATATAGCTGCATTACCACGGATTGTAACGCTAGAAGATTTTACTATTACTAAGTTGCAAGGGGAATTACTTAAAGTGAATATGATTGCCCGTACTTATCGTTATAAGGGGGATAAATGAAGCGTATTACTAGTCTAGTTTTTCTATCCCTGACGTTAGGTGGTTGTACCGCGGATAATCAGGATCTTGTTGATTATATTAATGAAGTTAAAGCGCGCAAAACGGCTCAAATTGAAAGTGTACCGGATATGGAGGTTTTTGTAGCCTTAGATTATTCTGAAACGGGTGCGCGTAACCCCTTTTCAAATCCCCGGCCGGAATCGGTGAAAGCAGAAACACCGTTTCCACAAGATTGTCCGCAGCCTAATTTTGCACGTATTAAAGGACCGTTAGAAACTTATTCATTAGATAATTTGAGCATGCATGGCACCCTTGGAAGTGATAAACACCTTTGGGGATTGATTAGAGCAAGCTCGGGGGAAATATTTCGAGTCTCACCAGGTGATTATATTGGACTTAATCACGGTGAAATACTTGATATTACTAAAAATTATATTGAACTTTCTGAGTTGATATTAACAGGGAAGGGATGCTGGCAAGTACGTACGACCCAAATTCCACTCAGTAACCAAGACCACAGTTAAGCCATTTTCAGGGATGATAAAATGACTAAATCACATGTAAGATGTACCAAAATAGCAAAAATTTTGGTTTTATGGACGACCATTTTATGTTCTGCGTTCAGTTTTGCGGAGCCGCAACTAAAACAAATTCATTTAAATGCTTTGGCAGAAGGGCAGTTAGAACTCGAACTGGAGTTTAGTGAAAATGTTGTTGAATATGCAGACAAATTACAATACTCACCGCATCAATTAATTATTTTAGTACCGGATGCGAGCTCAACCTTGCTACTTAACCCGGTGGTTATCGAACAAGGTCATGTATTAAACGTAGCTGCAGAACGTGTTGATTTAGGCCTTAAAATTACCATTGCCTTAGATGAACTCGTACCGTATCAAATCATTCAAACTAATAACAGCTTAATCGCGACGTTTGGTTTACTTGCCAGTGATGTGACGGTACCTGAAATCGCAGATAATACCGTTGATATGGATACTTTGGTGCTTGCTGTTGAGCCGACAGTTGCCACTACCGGCAATAGTGCAGTACTACCGGCGGCCTCTGTTATTGATAGTAATATTGTTAGTCTTGATGTACCTTCTGCGACAGTAAGTCCTTCATTGTTAGTCACTAAAGATGGTCGTCAAGTGACAGTACAGTCGCCTAGATTTGAAGAGATTATACCGATTGAAGAGGATGACGAAGAAGATTTTAGCGGTTTTGTAAACCAAGTACGTGGGATTGATTTTCGTACTGGTAATGATGGTAGTGGTAAGTTAATTTTAACCATGAAAAACAGCTCTATGGCCGTTGATATTCAACGTAAAGGCAATAAATTAATAGCAGAGTTTCACAGTACGGCTATTTTGAAAAAATTGCTCTATATTTTAGATGTAGCTGATTTTGGTACACCTGTAACCGCGATTGAAACTTTTCATGATGAAGGTGTGACTGCGTTTGAATTAGACGTGAGTGATGATTTTACTTACCGTTATGATCAAGCTGATAATATTTTTGTAATTGAAATTACGAAGAAAGATCCAGATGAAAAAACCAGTAAATATCAAGGACAAGCGATCTCACTTAACTTCCAAGATATTCCTGTGCGTACAGTATTACAGTTAATCGCTGATTTTAATGAGTTTAACTTAGTTACCACGGATTCTGTGAATGGTAATATCACCCTGCGTTTAGATAGTGTACCATGGGAGCAAGCACTTGATATTGTCATGAAAGTGAAGGGTTTAAGTAAGCAGCTTGAAGGTAATGTGCTGATGGTTGCCCCTTCGGATGAATTAGCGGCATTAGAGCGCCGTGATCTTGTCAGTAAAAAAGAAGTGGAAGATTTAGCTGAGTTACAATCAGAATTTATTCAGATTAGTTTTGCAAAAGCCGCTGATATCACAAAGCTTTTAGCACAAAAAGATTCTAGTCTGTTATCATCGCGGGGTTCGGTTAGTTTTGATGCACGTACGAATACGGTATTAATTAAAGATACAGCGACAGCAATCGCTAGTGTGAGGCGGATTGTTGACGTATTGGACATTCCGGTTCGCCAGGTGGTTATTGAAGCGAGAATGGTGTCTATAGTTGATAATCTGGATGATGAACTTGGGATCCGTTGGGGTCTAAGCGGTAGTACTGACATTGGCAGTGGCTTTGGTTTATCATCGGGTTCGATTGAAGGTAACGATGTTTTTGCTGGTGGTCATGTACCCGCTATTGGTGACAGACTCAATGTTAATTTACCCGTGGCATCACCTGCAGGTTCTATCGCTTTTCAGATTGCTGAATTAGCGAATGGTCAGATACTCGATTTAGAACTTTCTGCATTAGAAGCAGAACAAAAAGCTGAAGTGATTGCGAGTCCAAGAATTACCACTACCGACCAAAAGTCTGCGTATATTGAACAAGGTACGGAAATCCCGTATGTTGAATCAAGTTCAAGTGGTGCAACCACTATCGCCTTTAAAAAAGCGGTATTGGGTTTACAAGTTACACCACACATTACTCCGGATAATAAAATAATCTTAGATTTGAAAATTAATCAGGATACTCGTGGTGATGATGTGAAAACCGTTGGTGGTGAAGCTGTCTCCATTGATACCCAGGTTATTAGTACGCAAGTGTTGGTTGAGAATGGCGAAACTATCGTGTTAGGCGGTATATTTAAGCATGAAATTAAAAAGATTGTAACGAAAGTTCCGGTTCTCGGTGATATCCCTTGGTTAGGTGTATTGTTCCGTAGTACTAAGACTATTAACCAAAAACGAGAGCTGTTAATCTTCGTTACACCAAAAGTGGTAGTGGATACGTTGTAACCTACCTTTGACAAAAGGCCGTAAAAACTATATAAATAGCGGTCTTTTTCTGCCTGAAATGTCATCACCTGGTTTTTTACTGGGTGTTGCTGATTTTGGCTGTTGCCAAATGTCTCATCACTGGTTGCTGCAATCAGAGGACATTTATAGGTAGGTCTGGTGCCCCTAAGAAAAAGGGTGTTATTACTTTAGATTTATTGAAGAGTTAAAATGGCTGAAAAACGTAATATATTCCTAATAGGCCCAATGGGCGCAGGTAAAAGTACAATTGGTCGCCAACTAGCGAGCCAGTTGCATTTAGACTTTATCGATTCGGATCATGAAATTGAACGCCGTACTGGTGCTGATATCTCATGGGTATTCGATGTTGAAGGTGAAGCTGGTTTCCGTGTTCGTGAGGCGGAAGTAATTGACGATCTAACACAAGAACAGGGAATTGTGTTAGCAACGGGTGGAGGCTCTATTTTAAGTAAAGAGAGTCGTAATTACCTTTCTGCTCGTGGTGTAGTTGTTTATTTAGAAACAACTATTGATAAGCAGTTAGTAAGAACATCACGCGATAAGCGTCGCCCTTTACTACAAACAGAAGAACCACGTGAAGTTCTGGAAACATTAGCTGATGCTCGTAATCCTTTATACGAAGAGATTGCTGACTTTACAGTTAAAACAGACGAACAAAGTGCGAAAGTTGTGGCGAATCAAATTATAAAGTTATTGGATTTTTAATTGGAGTAACATGGAAAGTTTAACTGTCGAACTGGGTGAGCGGAGCTACCCTATTTATATTGGTGAAGGCGTATTAACGCAAGCAGCGCAATTTACGGCTGCAATAACAACCAATAAAGTTGTCGTGATCTCAAACGATACGGTTGCACCGTTGTATTTACAACGTGTTCAAGCATTGTTACACGACTATAAATTTGACAGTATTATTCTTTCTGATGGTGAACAATTTAAAACCTTAGATACTTTAAATGAGATCTTTACCGCGCTACTGCGTGAGAATTGTGGACGTGATACCACGTTGATCGCTCTCGGTGGTGGTGTTATTGGTGACATGGTTGGCTTTGCGGCTGCCTGTTACCAACGCGGTATCCCCTTTATTCAAATCCCGACGACTGTGTTGAGTCAAGTTGATTCCTCGGTTGGCGGTAAAACGGCTGTTAATCATCCGTTGGGTAAAAATATGATTGGCGCTTTTTATCAGCCCAATGCTGTTTTTATCGATACGGATTGTTTAGCGACCTTGCCTCGACGCGAACTGGCGGCTGGTATGGCTGAAGTGATTAAGTACGGGATCATTTATGATGCGGACTTTTTTGTTTGGCTAGAAGAAAACATTGCAGCGCTAATGGCGCTCGATACGGCAGCGTTGGAATACGCAATTTATCGTTGCTGTGAAATCAAAGCTGAAATTGTTGCTATTGATGAAAAAGAGCAGGGCTTACGCGCGTTGCTCAACCTTGGTCATACCTATGGTCATGCTATTGAAGCGGAAATGGGTTATGGTGTTTGGTTACACGGTGAAGCGGTTGCTGCTGGAATGATAATGGCAGCACAAACATCGGCATTAATGGGGCTATTAACAGCAGCTCAAGTAACACGTATCGCTGCATTAATCGCGGCTGCTGAGCTGCCTTTACTGGCGCCAGCGGAAATGAGCTTTGACGCATTTATGCAGCACATGAAACGTGATAAGAAAGTACTTAATGGCCAACTTCGTTTTATTTTACCAACATCAATTGGCAGTGCCGAAGTATTATCGACAGTAACTGAAAGTACGTTACGCGATGTGGTTAATTTCCATAATCAGGCGGATTCTAGTGCACTATTCAGTTCAAACTGAAATTTATACTCAAACGCAGCTGTGTGAACGGCTGCGCCATCTCACACAATTCTCTTCACATTTATTATTCGTAAGCGGTGAACCTGGCTCAGGTAAATCAACGGTATTACGTAATTATGTAGAATCAGATTTTAATCAAAAAACCATTACAATTGATGCGCAGCAGTGCCATGATGATACGGCAGTGAGAACGCAAGTATTACAGCAGATAAGCTATGATGGTCGTTTCAATGCGCATATAATGTTAGCCGAGAGCTTACCATTACTTGCTCAGCAGCTTGAACATGAATTCACGCTATGTATTGATAATGCCATGACGTTATCGCCAGCAAGTATTGCTGAGTTTGCACAATTAGTGGAATTAAGTCTTAATCATAAAATTAATATTAAAATAAATATCATTTTATTTGCAGAAAGTAAGTGGGTTGATATAACCATACTGCCATTTGCAAAATCAGCAACCAATGTATTGGAGTTGGAAATGACCGTATTAGATCCGCAAGCCGCTGTGCAATTTGTTGAGCAGCAATTTAGTCAAGCTGATTATAAACCCACGTTTGTTAATCAGGATGCAATTAATCGTCAAATTGAAGCGTGTCATGGTAATCCAGCTGAATTAGCAAAATGTGCGCAAGCGATCATGCAGGGGCAGGTTTATCGCGCTGAATCATCAACGCCGAGTACGACGGATAAATCTGTGATAACGTCAAATAAGTCATTTTATTTAGCGGCGATGATTGCTGGCGTGTTGCTGTTAGGTAGTGCAGGCTCATTTTTATATAACACTTATCAAACTGAGCAACAACAAGCTGCTGATACCGTGCTGAAAGAGCCTCTATTGCTCTCTCCTGTGATGACACAAGACGATGCTGTGACAACGGATGTAAATACAGATGCAGGGGCTATTGTCGATGCGAGCGAACCTCAAATGTTAGCCAGTGATTGGGATGATGAGTTACCAACCGAAATAGGTCAAACTATCACGTTAACAGATCCTGTTGTCTCCGTACCAAGACCGCAAGTAGGTAAACAGCGAATTGTGATTGATGATGCTGCTGTGAATAAGATGATTGCCAAGCAAAAAACATCAGATACTGCAAAAGTAATTGATAGTAAAATGGTTGTGGAAGTCGCTGACAAAGTGGTGCTAAAAGACGCTGTAAATACAGCTAAAACATTAACCAATCAAGCTTGGTTGATGGCTCAACCGGCGAAAAATTATACGTTTCAAATTGCTGGATTAAGTCGTAAATCACAGCTGAAGCAGTATTTAAACGAGAACGAATTACCTGAAAATGTCTGGACATATCAAACACTACGTAACAACAAGCCTTGGTATGTGGTTCTTTATGGTAGCTTTACCAGTGTTGAGCAGGCTAATGCCGCGAAACTAAAATTACCAGCGTCGGTACAAAAAGATAAACCTTGGTTGAAACGATTCGTTCAGGTCCAAAGAGATTTATAAATAAACAGCGCAATTTAGCTGTAATGCATGTACAATCGGCCCCCTTTTATTTAGCGATATAAGTCACAAATGCAGAAAACGCGAGCCTTCTTAAAATGGGCCGGAGGTAAGTATTCTCTGGTTGATCGTCTACGTGAAAAACTACCGGCTGGTAAGCGTTTAGTTGAACCGTTTGTTGGCGCTTGTTCAGTATTTTTAAATACTGATTATGACGAATACCTGTTGAATGATATTAATCCTGATTTGATTAATATGTATAAGATCCTACAAAACAAACCAGAACAATTTATTGCCGATGCCCAGCGTTTCTTTACGCCTGAATTTAATGATAAAGAGCGTTATTACAAAATACGTGAAAAGTTTAACAAAACTCGTGATCCTTATCAGCGTTCGTTAATGTTTCTTTACATGAATCGTCATGGCTTTAATGGTTTATGCCGTTATAACAAATCGGGTGGTTTTAATGTGCCATTTGGTTCTTATAAGAAACCGTACTTTCCGTTAAAAGAATTACGTTTTTTTGCTGAGAAATCGAAAAAAGCCACGTTTATTTGTGAATCTTATTCTGAAGTTTATAAACGTTTACGCAGTGATGATGTGGTTTATTGTGATCCGCCGTATGCGCCATTAAGTACAACGGCAAGCTTTACTTCGTATGCGACTAATGGCTTTAGTCTAGATGATCAGGCGCTGCTGGCTAAAGTTTCTCGTGAAACAGCACAAGAGCGACAGATCCCGATATTGATTTCGAATCATGACATTCCGTTAATGCGTGAACTTTATCATGGCTCTATATTTGAGGTTGTTCAGGTTAAACGTACCATCAGCCGTAATGCTGGTAAGCGTAATAAAGTCGACGAACTGTTGGCGTTATACAGCTAAATGTAATGTATTAACACTATTCGCTTTAATTTATCGGCCAATACTGAGTTGTCAGTGTTATTCTGGTTTTATTATTTTACCCTAGGGGCTAACTTAGGGTAAGATTTGCACAGAGTAATGGAATAACAACAACTGAGAGCACGCCAAATGAAAAACTTTCTGATTGCCCCTTCAATTCTGTCTGCTAATTTTGCTAACCTTGGCCAAGAAGTCGATGCTGTACTGGCAGCGGGTGCTGACGTTATTCATTTTGATGTTATGGATAACCACTACGTACCCAATTTAACTATTGGTCCAATGATCTGTAAAGCATTACGTGATCATGGTGTGACCGCACCGATTGACGTGCATTTAATGGTGCGCCCGGTTGATCATATGATTAATGAATTTGCCAAAGCGGGTGCATCAATGATCACTTTTCATGCTGAAGCGTCTGATCATGTAGACCGTTCTTTACAACTAATTAAAGAGCATGGTTTAAAAGCCGGCTTAGTATTAAACCCTGCGACGCCTTTGCATTACTTAGATTATGTGATGGACAAGTTGGACATGATCTTGTTGATGTCGGTAAACCCAGGTTTTGGCGGTCAAAGTTTTATTCCCTCCACTTTACAAAAATTACGTGATGTACGTAAATTGATTGATGCCAGTGGTCATGACATCATTCTTGAAATTGATGGTGGTGTTAAAGTTGATAATATCCGTGAAATTGCAGAAGCAGGTGCTGATATGTTTGTTGCTGGTTCTGCTATTTACGGCCAAGAAGACTATAAAAAAGTCATTGATGAAATGCGTTCGGAGTTAGAAAAAGCCAATGTTTAAACTTATTTGTTTTGATTTAGACGGTACCCTTGTTGATAGTGTACCTGATCTTGCAGCTGCCGTTAATTGCATGCTGAGTGATTTTGAACGTGCTCATTTCTCGGAAGATGAAGTACGCGGTTGGGTTGGTAATGGTGCACAAGTACTCGTGCAGCGTGCGTTATCAGGCAGTGTTAATATATCTGATGATATTGATCCGGCATTATTTAATGATGCACTGGCGTCATTCTTAAAGCACTATTCTGCAAATGTATATACACACAGCGTGTTATACCCAAATGTAAAAGAAACGCTAACCGCACTGAGAGAGGCAGGGTTTAAACTTGCGATAGTGACCAACAAACCTATGGTTCAAACCACACCGGTACTTGAATTAGCGGGTATCAGTGAGTTCTTTGAGGTGGTACTTGGTGGCGATTCGCTGGCTGAGAAAAAACCTAATCCGTTACCGTTATTACATTGTTTAGATCACTATCAGTTTAAAGCTGAAGATGCGCTAATGGTGGGTGACTCTAAGAACGATATTATTGCAGCACAAGCGGCAAACTTCACTAGCTTTGGTTTAACGTATGGTTATAACTACGGAATTCCAATTAGTGACAGTAACCCTGACTTTGTGGCTGATGATATCAGTGAGCTATTAACAGCAGTGAAATTAAAGTAATCGCGATAGCAGTATAAACATGATTGGGTAAGTAAGCTTGCTTGCCCACAATTGAATAAATTAAGAGATTGGGAATATATCTATGACAAAACCTGTTGTATTAAGTGGTATTCAGCCTTCAGGCAGTATGACGATTGGTAACTATATTGGTGCAATCAATCAATGGCTGGACATGCAGGAACACAGCGACTGTCATTTCATGCTTGCGGACTTACATACCATCACGGTACGTCAAGACCCGAAAGAGTTTAAATCACAGGTGCTTGAAGGCCTAGCAATGTATGTTGCATGTGGTTTAGATCCTGAAAAGTCGACTATCTTCTTACAATCTCAAGTACCAGAACATGCGCAATTGAGTTGGTTACTTAACTGTTATACGCAGATGGGTGAATTAAACCGCATGACGCAGTTTAAAGATAAATCGAATAACTCTAGCAGCAGTAATTCAGGTTTATATACTTACCCTGTGTTAATGGCTGCAGACATTTTACTTTATCAAGCAGATGAAGTACCAGTCGGCGATGATCAAAAGCAGCACCTAGAATTAGCGCGTACTATCGCGACTCGTTTTAATAATATCTACGGTGACGTATTTAAAGTGCCAGAACCGATGATCCCAACGTTGGGCGCACGTATTATGAGCCTGCAAGATCCGTTGAAGAAAATGTCTAAGTCAGATGACAACCCAAAAGCTTTTATCAAGTTATTAGATGATCCGAAAAAGATTGTCAAGAAACTGAAAAGTGCAGTAACAGACAGTGATGAGCAAGCGCGCATTTACTTTGATAACAAAGAAAAGCCGGGTGTATCTAACTTACTAACATTACTTTCTGTAGCAACTAAACGTCCAGTTGCTGATCTTGTGCCTGAATACGAAGATAAAATGTATGGTCACTTGAAGAAAGATACCGCTGATGCTGTCGTGGCTATGATTGAGCCGATTCAAGCGCGTTACCACGAGTTACGCGCTGATGAGACTGAACTGCAGCGCATTATGCGTATCGGTGCTGAAAAAGCGTCTGAGCGTGCAGCTCCTACGTTAGCGAAAGCATATGAAGCTGTTGGTTTCATTGCTAACAAATAAACTGTGATTAGGTGATAGGCTTATTACCGAATAACAGTATTATTGAATAATCTAATCGTTAAAACCCTATATCTGATGGTATAGGGTTTTTTTATGATTTACTGTTCCGCTGCATGTGCAACTGCTTCACGCACCAGACGGCCAATTTCTTCCCAGTTTCCTGCCGTAATCAGCTTCGGTGCGACCATCCAAGTGCCACCGCAACAGACTACACGCTCTAAACCGAGGTAATCAGAAATATTGTCTTTGCTGATGCCGCCACTTGGCATTAGAGAAACGTCGACATAAGGTGCTAGCAATGATTTTACCATTGCGATACCACCAGACGCTTCAGCAGGGAAGAACTTCATAAACGTTAAGTTAAGCGCTAAACCTTGCTCGATTTGACTGGGACTATTGACCCCAGGAACGATCGGCATGCCAATCTCTTGGCAGTATTTTACTGTGGTTGGATTTAACCCTGGCGCCACGACGAATTCAGCACCGACTGATTTTGCCTTGTCTACTTGCTCGGCGTTTAATACTGTGCCTGCGCCAATACACATGTCTGGGTAGGCTTCACGCATTAGGCGGATAGCTTCAGCTGCCGCTTTTGTTCTGAATGTGACTTCTGCAACAGGTAAACCATTTTCTACTAAGGCTTTAGCCAGTGGCACGGCTTGTGACGCGTTATCAATTTGAATCACTGGGATGATTTTGAATGGCTTTAATTTAGCAATTAGATCTTTAGACATGGTTATGCTCCTGCGATTTGAAATTGGTCTGTCGCTATTGGGGAATAATAGCCCAGATGTCATGACATTAAAGTAAGAAATAAACCTTAATACCTGATAACACACTGTTGGTCGCAACGGCTGCCAAGATCATGCCCATTACTTTACTGATAATGCTGGCACCACTATTGCCAATGTAGCGATGGATCCAGCTGGCTGCGAGCATAAAGAGAAAAGCGATAAATAATACCGAAAGCATCACGCCCGCGGTTTGCATTTGTTGGAAAATGCTAAAGCTCGAATTCTCAGTGAGCAATACGGCTGCTAACATCGCTCCTGGGCTTGCTAGGGAAGGTACGGCGAGTGGGAAAATAGCTGTCTCACTGCCATCTTTGACCAGCTGCATTTCGGTATCGGGTTTGCTATCACCAAATATCATGGTCAACGCAAATAAAAATAAGATGATGCCGCCAGCGATTTCAAATGCTGGTAACGGTATATCAATCGCCGTTAAAATTAATTCCCCTGCGATAATAAAAAACAGCAATATAAGTGCC
This sequence comes from Moritella sp. JT01, assembly GCF_001574435.1. GTDB lineage: Bacteria > Pseudomonadota > Gammaproteobacteria > Enterobacterales > Moritellaceae > Moritella. The sequence goes on along the minus strand of NZ_LOCN01000011.1, from coordinate 46,395 downwards.
GCCGCACAGGCCGCTTGCAATGCAATTTTACGTTTGGATTTTTCATCAAATTGACTGGTTGCCGCAATAAATACTGGCACAGTTCCCACAGGATCAATCACTGCAAAGAAAAATATAAATACCGATATATAATCAATCATAGTGGTTACCTATTAACTGAGACGTGTAGTGATGGCAGAGAAGTGTGTGGAGTAATGTTGGCGTAGTTATTTTTATAATGAGCGTAAACACATTATTCATCGGTAATGGACTCCTGTCATACAGCTGGGTTTTAATGATCTGTGGTTAAATAGGTTCAATTTTTATAGAACAGTATTATACCTTGTATAGTATACGCATTTATTTAATACCCAGTGATATTGAGGTGTTTTACGTATATTTACATACAGAGCCAAATTTAACCTCGAACCCACTAACTAAATAGCGAAATACATAAAGCAAACAGCAGTAATAACGAGATCACTTGCCAGAAGCGCTCCGGATTTTTTTCAACCAAGGTTTGCTTACGATTATTCTTATATTTGGGATTAGGATGTTGTAACTCATATAAGAGTTCGGATACATCTGCATGACGCTTATTCGGATCGAAGCGCAGGCCTTTTTTGATGGTGCCATCTAACCAGAATGGGACTAATGGGTTGTGTTCATAGGCTGGAATATACTTGGTATTAAGATATGCCTTTTGGGTTCGGCAAGTTTCGAGTTTGCCATTAAAAGGTTGTTTGCCTGTGAGCATTTCAAAAATTATAACGGAAATGGCGAAGATATCGGATTGCGCAGTACTATCACCATTGATCACGGTTTCTGGGGCGGAGTAGGCTGCCGTGCCAAGGATCTTATCTCGCTGTAATGGCGTGGCTATTTCAGCGATGCCTTTGACAAAACAAGAACCAAAATCAATAATTTTAACTTGGCTGTTGTTATCGATCATGATATTGCCCGGCTTTAAGTCTTGATGTAGTGTTTCTTTACGATGAAAAGCACGTAAGCCTTTAATAACCTGTTCTACAATATTAAGTACATCTTGGATTGGCGGATTCGGATTCTGACTTATCCATTGCTCTAGCGTAATGCCTTCAATCAGTTCCATTAAATAATAGAGGTGGTTTTTTTTTCTGTTGGTTTCGACAATTTTTAAAATATGCGGGTTATGCAGTCGTGAACCAATCCAGGTCTCCATGGTAAAACGTTCGATATAAGCATGATCATCAATATAGTTGACCGAAGGTGCTTTCATGCAGTATTGCTGTTTGGTTTCTTTATCTTCGACTAAATATAAGTGACTGCTACTACTGGCATGCAACTCTTTAATGACTTTTAGTCCATCAATCGATAACCCAGTGCGTAATGCGGGAGGGAAAGGCATGGAGGCAAGGTGCACATGCACATCTTCGGCACTGAGCTTGGGTAAACTGTCGATACGCAACAATTGACAGCTGATATTATCATTACTGTTATTGGCCAGTGCATGTTGAATTAGCTGCTCGCAGCATGCTTCAAAATCACTCTCTGCAGATGTATGCGTTTGTTGCACCATATCTCGTAATAATTTATCGCTAACAAAATCATGCAAACCATCGGTTGATAATAAAAACACATCACCGACTTGCAATTCTACTTCTTTATAATCCACATCGAGGGTGACATCTAAGCCCATTGCACGCGCTAGATAAGACTGTTTACTATTAACAACAGTGGTGTGGTCTCGGGTTAATTGCTCAAGGTTATTGTTACGTAAACGGTATATTCGTGAATCACCAACATGCAGTAAATGCGCAGCATGCGATTTAAAGACAATGGCGCTTAAGGTGGTGAGGTAGCCTTTTTGAGCATCGGCAAATTGTCGACCTTGACTGTATAACCAACGATTGAGCGCGGTTAATACCTGACCTGTTGACTTACCAACGGACCAGGTTTCAGGTGTAGAGTAATAATCAGATAAGAAATTATGTACGCAGGTTTCACTGGCTTCTTTACCTGCTTCTGACGCGCTGACACCATCAGCGATAATGGCAACCGCACCTTTGGTAGTGAGCAGTAAATCATCTGGAATGCGAATACCAATGGCATCTTCATTATGTGCTTTTATTCCTTCCACTGAGCGCTGACCAATGGTAAAGGTCGCGCCGCCTTGTAAGTGCCATGGCGACATAATAACTCCCTGTAAATATGATCTTTTATGCTGCTACTTCTACCATACCATCAGTGATACGAACCTTATATACGGGTACAGATAAAGTCTCATTTTCAAGACATTCACCTGTTGTTAGGCTGAAATGTTCTTTATAAAGTGGAGATGACACGGTTAACACATCTTTCACCGAAGTAATGAGGCCGCGTGATAATACGTTGGCTTTACTTGCTGGGCAATAGTTATCAATCGCAAATAACTGATCCGTTTTACGGTCCAAGAAAATAGCAACTTGCTTACCGTTCACTAACGCACACACACCGGCATCGGGTGTTAGTTTATTTTTTTCAATAATTGGAGTCCAAGTCGTCATAATAAATCCTTAAATCTGCTGTTAGCGGGTGAACGCACCCGCTAACAGCTGTTATAGATAGTTGTCATCGATAACTGTGATCAATTACTGTCATCGATTGCTGTTAGGTTGAACGTGGTGGTTTAACCTGTTAGTTCACTTCGAGCACAGGGATTTGACCTGCGCGTTCTGCGGGTGTCGCAGGACGGATTTGATCGCGGACCTCAACAAATTGCACCGCACTGTCTTTTTCTTCAGAGTTAATGAAGTGTTTAAAACGGAGTAGTTTTTCAGGGCTTTCAATCGTTGTTTTCCATTCACATTGGTAGTTAGCAATGTTTGCGGCCATTTCAGATTCAAGCTCTGTTGTAAGGCCCAGTTTGTCGTTAATCACCACGTCTTTAAGGTAATCTAAGCCACCTTCAAGGTTTTCTAACCAAACTGATGTACGCTGTAGGCGGTCTGCGGTACGGATATAGAACATCAATACACGATCAATATATTTGTACAGCGTGTCAGTATCTAGGTCGGTCGCGAATAAATCGGCATGACGAGGGCGCATCCCACCGTTACCACAGACATAGAGACTCCAGCCACCCTCTGTAGCAATAATCCCAATGTCTTTGCCCTGAGCTTCAGCACATTCTCGAGTACAACCAGAAACGCCAAACTTAATTTTATGTGGCGAGCGTAAACCTTTGTAGCGGTTCTCAAGATCAATTGCCAGTGACATGCTGTCTTGCACACCATAACGACACCATGTACTACCCACACACGATTTTACTGTACGCAGTGATTTACCGTAAGCGTGACCTGTTTCGAAGCCTTCTTGGATCAGCCATGCCCATATTTCGGGTAGTTGATGTAATTGCGCACCAAATAAATCGATACGTAGTCCACCGGTTATCTTGGTATATAAGCCATACTTTTTAGCCACTTCACCGAGTACAATTAATTTTTCTGGGGTGATCTCACCCGCTGGGATCCGTGGTACAACAGAGTAGGTACCGTCTTTTTGCATGTTGCCTAAATAAACGTCATTGACGTCTTGCAGACCAAGATGATCATCTTCGAGGATGTAGTCATTCCAGAATGACGCAAGAATGTTGGCTACAGTCGGACGACAAATTTCACAACCATGACCAGCGCCAAACTCGGTGATTAATGCTTCGAATGTTTTAATACGTTTAACACGGATTATGTCAGCCAGTTCTGCACGTGAGTAAGCAAAATGCTCACACAGATCGGTGTTCACTTCAACACCCATGCTTTCAAGTTCGGCATTAAGTACTTGCGTTACCAGTGCGCTACAGCCACCACAACCAGTACCAGCTTTGGTGATTGATTTAATGTCACCAATGCTCGTTGCACCATCTTGTACCGCGGCACAGATTTGACCTTTTGTTACGTCAAGACATGAACAAAGAACCGCTGAATCAGGCAGGGCATCCACGCCCATCGTGACCGAGCCACCTTCTGCGGGTGGTACCAACATATTCTCTGGCGCACCGGGAATATCCATGTCGTTTAAGTAAATTTGTAACCAAGTACCGTAATCTTCCGCTTCACCCACCATTACCGCGCCCAGTAGTTTCTTACCACATGCGCTAATAACCAGTTTTTTGTAAATTTGATCAGCTTCGTTAGTGAATACATAATTTTGCGCGCCTTCTGCTGCGCCATGAGCATCACCGATACTGGCTACGTCAACACCAAGCAATTTCAGCTTGGTACTCATGTCAGCACCTGTGAACGCTAAGTTACCCGCACCAACAATTTGGTCTACCGCTACTTTCGCCATTTGGTAACCGGGTGCTACCAGACCGAAAATACGGCCTTGCCATAATGCACACTCGCCAATCGCGAAAATATTTTCGTCAGAGGTTAAACATTGATCATTAATTTGAATACCACCTCGTTCGCCTAGTGCTAGGTCGAATGAACGGGCTAATTCATCTTGCGGGCGAATACCCGCAGAGAAGATGATCATATCGGTTTCAACGTGAGAACCGTCAGCAAAGTTCATACGGTAACGGCACGTCTCACCTTTAACAATTTCTTTGGTATTTTTTTCTGTGTGGACGTTGACACCGAGCGCTGCAATTTTGTCTCGCAGAATTTTGCCACCACCATTGTCAACTTGCACTGCCATTAGGCGAGGTGCGAATTCAACCACGTGGGTTTCTAAACCTAATTGTTTGATTGCATTTGCTGCTTCAAGACCCAATAGACCACCACCGATAACCACACCCACTTTACTTTCTTTTGCCGATGCTGTGATGTCTTCTAAATCGTTAATTGTACGGTAAACAAGACAATGGTCTTGGTCTTTACCTGGAATTGGAGGCACGAACGGATATGAACCTGTCGCCAGTACTAATTTGTCGTAACTCTCGACACGACCTTGTGCTGTCGTTACGGTTTTAGCGGCTTTATCAATACTAACCACTTTATCGTTTACAAAGTACTGGACGCCATTGTCGTCATAGTATTCTGGCGAGGTCATCATTAAGTCATCAGCTGTTTTACCGCTGAAATAAGCACTTAATTGAACACGATCATAAGCAAGGCGGGATTCTTCACTGAATGTGGTGATTTGCACTTCGCCCATCTTTTCTTGTTGAATAAATTGGTCAATGAAATGGTGACCTACCATGCCGTTACCGACAACTATAATTCTTTTCATGACATGCTCCGTTATGCGCTTAATTCTTGATTTTTTGCCGCTTGCTCTAGATCTCTCCAACTCAGTTGCTCTGCAAGAGAGACAACTTTGCCGATCACGATCAGGCTAGGGCTTTGTAATTGGTGTTCAATCGCGAGTGCTGGCAATGTAGCTACTGTGCCAACGAATTCTCTTTGTTGTGGTGTCGAGCCGTTTTCTATCAAGGCTGCAGGTGTATCACTGGCTAAACCATGACTGATAAGTTGTGCTGAAATTTCAGCTAATTTACCGAGTCCCATATAGAACACTAAGGTGTGTTCAAGGTGGGCAAGCTGCGACCAATTTAGGTCTAGCTGGCCATTTTTTAGGTGTCCAGTGATAAAGGTACAGCCTGTTGATAGACCTCTGTGAGTCAACGGGATCCCTGCGTAGGCGGTACAACCTGATGCCGCTGTTACGCCGGGCACGACGATTGTTTTTATATCGTGGGCATGGAGCACAAGTTGTTCTTCACTACCGCGGCCAAACACAAACGGGTCACCGCCTTTTAGGCGACAAATATTCAGACCTTGTTTGGCTTTATCTACCATGAATAAATTCAACTGATCTTGTGGAATACAATGGTCTGCTTTTTTCTTACCCACATAAATAGCTTTGGTATGGGGTGGAAATAACGCTCTAATTTCGTGGCTCACCAAGTTATCAAACAAGATTAGATCGGCATTCTCAATCATTTTTAATGCTTTTAGTGTGAGTAGCTCTGGATCCCCCGGACCTGCTCCTACTAATGCCACTTGACCTAGCGTGTTGTTATTTTTTGATTGCGCTTTGGTAATTAATTCAACTGTCATGACTCACATCCCTGTAGTACTGCTCTGTACTCACTAACGCAAAGACAATGCCAACTCTGTAAATTAAGTGTTAGTTATTGATATTTAAGGGTTTGTTTCTATGCCTTGTTTTATATAAGGTTTTTTAGATGATTAAGTACTGTGATGTTGCACCAGTTTTTTCATTCACGCACAGCCATGGTGCAGTCAAGTGTGAGTTGTTGATAATAGATGTCGTTAAAATGGGTGAGCGTGTGGGTAAATGACAGGAAAATCTCTGTGTTTATGCAGTTAAAGAAGAACATCATCCTTTTTATGGTGAATTAAAGTAAGGTGGCTTGGTTATTGCTCACTTGTTCTTATAGCTAAATTAGTATTTATAAAAACGATATAAAAACAATAAACAATGTGCTGAGCAATTCAATGGAGACGTCTTATGATTTTCGGACGCAAGGATCAAAAGCCTATTCGCATTGCGGATAAACAGGTTAAAGAATGGAAATATACAACGTGTGGGTATTGTTCTACAGGTTGTTCTATCGAGATTGGTATTAATGAGCAAGGGAATGCTGTTGCGAGTCGAGGCGTTGCTGATGCCGATGTCAACAGAGGTAAATTGTGTATTAAAGGTATTTTTGAACATGAACTATTTGAAGCATCGGGCCGTGGTAACAATCCACTAGTTCGCGATCAAATTCATGACGAATATACAGAAACCAGCTGGGATTCTGTACTTGATACCATGGCTGATAAGATTAAAGCAATTCAAGACCAATATGGTAAAGATTCATTTGCCATTGTATCGACTGGACAATTATTAACTGAAGAGTTTTATACTTTAGGTAAGTTAACACGTGGTTGTATTGGTACTAATAACTATGATGGTAATACAACACTCTGCATGGCATCTGCTGTATCTGGTTATAAGCGCTCATTTGGTTCGGATGGCCCTCCTGGCTGTTACGATGATTTTTCGCACACAGATTGCCTTATTGCCTGGGGTTCTAACCTGCCAGAGCAGCACCCTGTTATCTATTGGCGCTTAAAAGAAGCTAAAGAACAACGTAACTTCCCGCTTATCGTGGTTGATCCGCGTGTCACTATGCTTGCGCAGTTCGCTGATATTCATTTACCCATTAGTCCCGGTACTGATATCGTATTACAAAATGCATTAATGCATGTGATCTTAAAAGAAGGTCTCGAAGATAAAGACTATATCGAAAAATACACTAATGGCATTGAAGAGTTAAGAGCGTGTGTAGCAGATTTTGACCCAACATCAGCCGCTAAGATCTGCGGTATCGATGAAGATACCATCCGTCATGTCGCCCGTTTATTTGCTAAAGCAGGTCGTGCCATGAGTATCTGGACGATGGGCCTGAATCAAAGTACCCATGGCAGTGACGCAATCACGGGTTGTAATTCATTATCTCTGATCACGGGTAATATTGGTGTGCCGGGTGGCACGAGCTTATCGATTACTGGTCAATGTAATGCGATGGGCACACGTGAGTGGTCTTCTTGTTCTGGCTTACCAGGTTATCGAGCATTAGAGAAAGAAAAGGATCGTAACGATATTGCTGAATTTTGGGGTATCGACCCAGAGTTCTTTCCAAAAAAACGTGGTTTAGCACAAACCGATATTTTCCCTGCGATAGAAACGGGTCAAATTAAAGGTTTATGGCTGGTGGCGACAAACCCAATGACATCTATGCCGAATACCTCACGTATCCGTAAAACGTTGGAAAAATTAGATTTCCTCGTGGTGCAAGATGCATATCAAGACGTAGAAACGACCCAATATGCACACATGTTTTTACCTGCCGCAGTTTGGGCCGAGAAGGAAGGGGTATTTACCAATACTGAGCGACGTGTAAACCGAGTCTGTAATGTGCAGCCGCCAAAAGGTAACTCTAAATCTGATTTTTGGATCTTCTCTGAATTATCGAAACGTTTTGAAAATGGTCAAAAAATCACTTTTCCGGTGACGACTGAAGAAGCCTTTGAAGAAATGAAAACGCTGTCAAAAGGCGCTGGTCGTAATCTTGATATTTCAGGCATGACTTACGATAAAATTGAAAAAGCCCGAGGTCTACAGTGGCCATACCGTGAAGGCGCAACGGATAACGACGAAGGTGCGCGCTTGTATACCGATGGTAAGTTTGCCACGCCAACAGGTAAAGCTAATTTGATCCCATTACCTTGGGTTGATAATAACGAACATCCTTGTGAAGAATACCCATTCTGGCTCAATACTGGCCGTGTCGTTGAGCATTTTCATACCCGTACCCGAACCGGTAAAATGGGTAATTTAAACAAATATAGTCCCACTCCGTATATGGAAATGAACCCAGATGCTGCAGCCAAATTGGGCATTAAACATCAAAGTTATGTGCGTATAGCTTCTCGTCGTGGCGATGCGGTGGTGATGGTGCAATTAACTCAGCGCGTCGCGCCAAACTCGGTGTTTATTCCATTCCATTTCCATGATTGTGTCAATCGTTTGTGCCTTGGTCTGCTTGATCCGCATTCTCGTCAACCTGCATTCAAGCAGAGCTCACTACGTATTGAGCATGTCGATCAAAAACTGGCGGCGAAAATGAATCGCGAAAGACGAACATATTAATGTTATTGCACCATGTAATGGTGTTAGTCGCAATTGCATAAACAGTGATGACATAAGAGGGATAAATTATGTTAGACAAATTAGAACAATTTAGAGACCGCCTTGATCAGATAGGTGCGGCAGAAAAACCGGTTGTTGAAGACGGTACGCCAATCTTTGAGCACCGTGTTGGTGAGCAAAATTACGCCAAATTAGCAGATGTAGAAATATTTGATGTTAATACCTACGGCAATAAAATTGATTTAATCGAACGTACCGAAGGTAAGCTGCCTGTTGGTCGTTCAATGAATATTAATGAAAATAAAGCGGTAGGTGATAACCCTAATCGTAATAAACAGCATGCTTTCCACTTTACTGCGGATAACTGCATTGGTTGTCACGCGTGTGAAGCCGCGTGCAGTGAAAAGAATGACAACCCTGCACATATTGCCTTCCGCAGTGTGGGTTATGTCGAGAGTGGCAGTTACCCTGATTACAAACGTATTAATATATCCATGGCGTGTAACCATTGTGATGATCCGGTTTGTCTAAAAGGTTGTCCAACCAAAGCGTATACTAAACATGTTGAATATGGTGCGGTATTACAAGACCCTGATACTTGTTTTGGTTGTGGTTATTGTACGTGGGTTTGCCCATACAATGCGCCGCAACTTGATCCCATTAAAGGTCAGGTAACCAAATGTAATATGTGTGTAGACCGATTGGAAGTGGGATTAAAACCCGCATGTGTGTCTGCATGTTTAGGTAATGCACTTAACTTTGGCGTGGTTGAGAATACCCCTGAAAACCGTATTCAGGCGAAAACATCGATGCCGGGCTTTCCTGATCCGAGTATTACCAAACCAAATATCCGTTTCCAGCAGACCACCAGTACTCAGCGAGAAATGACGCGTACTGATAACATGCCGCTTAAATACCATAAACAAGATGACGGGTCATTCCGTTCGGTTGTTGATGAAAAAGACGGTAAAGAACAATCGTGGAACTTGGGTCGTTTGAGTTCACGTGAAAATCCGCTGGTGATATTTACGCTATTTTCACAAGCGTCGATGGGTGCATTTGCCCTTATCTTCCTTGGTCCATTACTGGGCATTGAAAGCTTAACTGGATTTACAGGATCTGGCGCGGGTTTATCATTGCTGGTTATATTAATGGCGATGCAAGCGATTGGTTTATTAATGTCGACACTTCATCTTGGTAAACCTAAGCGTTTTTATCGTGGCTTTAACAACTTAGCACATTCTCCTGTCAGCCGAGAGGGTTTAGGTGTGGCTTTATTCTTTGGATTCATGGGCGCATTTACTTTCTTCCAAGGCGTAGCATGGTTCTTTGATATGCACTTCTTTACTTATGTCGCGTCACTCTTTGGTGCACTGGCGTTAGTGGGCACCTTGGGTGGCCTGTACTACATGTATCGCAGTTATCGTATCAAAGCACGCCCGTTCTGGGACCATTGGCAAACTGCTTGTTCGTTTGTTGGTTCTGCAATCGCACTTGGTACGTTATTAACGGCATTCGTTGCTGTGATTGGTGGCGCTGAGCTTTACCCATTACTCACAGAGTTAGCGCCTATTGCAATCACGGGATTAGTGATTGAAGCGTTTGGCCTCTATTCACATGCGAAACATCTCAATGTAGAGCAGGGGGAAGGTGCAGCTTCGCATTATGTACAATGCACAACATTTGGTAAAACGTATAAATTACGTAATCTTACTGTTGCCATTAATATCCTTACGGTAACCTTGCTGGCGATATTAGCGCCATCGGGCTTGTTAAGCCTGTTATGGTTATTGCCAATTGCATCAATTGCATTAGCGTCAACAGTAAGCCGAGCGCTGTTTTATGTACTTGTTATTCCGACCACAATGCCTGGTGCATTCTTCTGGAAAAATAAAGGCTTTGAGCAGCATGCGCGTGATGTTGGTTTAGCAGATATGCCACAAGTTGGTGTTATACCTGACTTGCACTAATAGACTATATTTGGCTTGTAGTACATGGTATCTGACTGGCAATAAATTGTAGGAAAGGTGTGATGAGGGCAGCGCTTGCTGCCCTTTTTACTTTTTAAATAATACTAATTTAAAGACGTTTAGCGAAGTATTGAATCTTCTCGATAAGTTAAAGTCATACTAAAGGATTAGCATTAGCCGATTGATTTATTTTGATTTGTCATGTTATTGTAATTTTCTGTAATTAAACTAGAGCTTTAATAATCTAGCGTTAAACTAGATTGTACATAAATAATACAGTTGTCGTTAGATATGGTTATTTTTATCTGTTTATCAACAAGCTGAATTATCTATTTCAAATACTTAATACAATATACTTTATTTGTGCGGTCACGCTGATGGTCGAATTTGTCGATAAGCATCAGTCGTGATAAGATCGCGCAGATTATTGTGTAATAACGGGAGAATTGTTGATGAGCAAAGATATGCAAAGTATGGCATTAGTTCCTCAGGGTAGCATTGAAGCCTATATCCAAGGTGTGAATAGTATTCCAATGTTGACTGCTGAACAAGAAAAGGAACTAGGCGAACGCTTGCAGAATGAAGGTGATGTTGATGCTGCACGTCAGTTGATCATGTCACATCTACGCTTTGTTGTTCACGTTGCTCGTGGTTACGCAGGTTATGGCCTTGCTCAAGCTGACTTGATCCAAGAAGGCAACATCGGCTTAATGAAAGCGGTGAAACGATTTAATCCCGAGGTAGGTGTAAGACTGGTGTCTTTTGCCGTGCATTGGGTGAAAGCGGAAATTCATGAATTTGTACTGCGTAATTGGCGTGTAGTAAAAGTTGCGACGACTAAAGCGCAACGTAAACTATTCTTTAATTTACGTAAATCAAAAAAACGCTTAGGCTGGTTTACCAGTGCTGAAGTGAAAACTGTTGCTGAGACCCTTGGCGTTTCTACTAAAGATGTAGTGGAAATGGAATCAAGAATGTCTTACTCAGATCAAGCATTTGATTTATATGCAGATGATGATAGCGATAAAGACTCTGGTTCAACGAGCTTTTCGCCAGCACAGTATTTGGAAGACAACGCTTCGGATGTAGCGCTACAAGTCGAACGTGAAAACTGGGATAAAAGCGCATCTCTACGTTTAACTAATGCAATTTCTGAATTAGATGAACGTAGCCAAGATATCGTTAAATCTCGTTGGCTAGCGGAAGACAAAGCCACACTGCAATACTTAGCTGATCGTTATGGTGTTTCTGCTGAACGTGTTCGTCAGTTAGAAAAAAATGCCATGAAAAAACTCCGCGAGTTTATTACCGAATAATAAACACATAGAATTGTTAAAAATGAGGTCTCCAATGGAGGCCTCATTTTTTTTTGGCAAGAAAATAAATAAACGTTTAATGGTATTTAATGATAGATGGAAAGAAACATGAATAGAGATCCCTTATTTGGTTTTCAGGGTCGTGAGCTTAAAAGCTACTTAGAGCGTAATAAGTTAACTGAAGATCAAATTATTCTGGTTTATAACGGGTCTGGAATGACACATGAATATAACCTAGCGCAAGTTGTAATACCTGAAGAAGGCAAGCAAAAAAGGATTGTTGTGCGGCTCTTAAATAGTGGTGAAGACGTTACCTTCTTCCGCACAGGTAAAAGTGTCCTGAAGAAAAGTACGCATTATAAAGTGATGCCGATGGTGCCTTGGTTAATGACACGTTTTGGGTTGCAAGATCAAATTCGATTTAACTGGAAGTGGGGTTATGCTTAAATCCTCGCGTTAAGTTTAGAAGAGAGTAGGCCCAATCATGAGTGTTATGATTGGGCCTTTTTGTAACTAAGACATGTTAAATAAGCGATTATGCCATCTGTTTAAAGCTAGTCTTTAGTTCAACCATTAACTGTTGTTGCCAAGCCACTTGGTATAAATTACTCGAATCTTCCTTTAACTGCGCAACTTTAAATAATTCAATTTCAGATATTTCACGTTGTTGCTGTTTGGCGTTATGGTTGATTTTTTGGATCTCGGTGTAATTGTCATGTTCAGGACCATTCTTAATTGCTTCAATACGATCTAAATGCAACTGCACTTCCACTATCATCTGTGTTTTTGGTAATCGTACTAATAAATTTATATCGCGGTAACCATTTTGTTTTGGACTATTAAAACGATTTTTTACTTGGATGATATCGGTTTCTTGTTCAAGTAACTCATAAGCACTGAGTAATTCATGGCTGTTTTTGGCTACAAGCGAGCTACGGGCTAAATCGGTAATTTTCTCTACTGCGCCATCATGTTTGTTGGCAATCTTAGCTTGTGCTCTTTCAATGCTTTTGATTGCTGGAATAACTGCACTAGTCTGTGACATTAATGCGATTTGTTGAGTGAGGGTCGCTAACTCATCTTGTGCTGATTTAGCTAATGAATAAAGCGAGTCAAAATCGCTGTAAGGTTGCATGATATTACTGTTGTTAATATCAGACAATTGATAAAGTCCGGCTAAGTCTTTGCTTATTTGTGTGCGAACTCGGTTAGTTGCACTGCCGTTATTAGAGGCTTGACTAAAGCTAAGCATGGTCGCGGCTTCAAGCGGCGCTTTACCTGCTAGCATTAATACTAAAATTAATGATGTTCTGAGAAAGCTATACATAGGTATCCTTTTTGAGAAAAAGCATTTGCATCATTGTATGCTGATACTGAGTAATAGATGAGTGCGCCCAGTCACAATTCAAGCTGAGGTAGTGTAAAGCTGTGTAAGAAGTGACTCAGCTTGTCGAATAGTGAGAGTTATATCACTTATTCATGTGGAATCCGTTTATTAACTAGTAAATATGCCGGTGCGCTTGTATTTTATTTAAGTTAAAGTGTTCGCGAATACTCATACCCAAATATCGTTTCTATAATTAAGGCTTATTCAATGATGAAAAAAACAATAACTGCAGTAATGATTGTTGCTGCTCTTTCTGGCTGTGCTCGTCAAAATGCGACAACAGGTGAAGACGAAACGAATACCGCAACGAAGTCTGCCATTGGTGGTGCAATTGCAGGTGCATTAATCGGTGCTGCAACGGGCAAGAAAAATGCAGCGATATATGGGGCCGTTGGTGGTGCTGCAATCGGTGGTGGTATTGGTTACTATTTTGATCGTCAAGAAGAAGCATTACGCCAAGAGTTGACGGGTTCCGGTGTACAAGTTAAGCGTGTTGGTGAAAACGAACTGCAGTTGATTATGGCTAAGGGTATTGGTTTTAAAACCGCGGGTTATAACTTAAGCGGTGATATTTACTCAAGCTTAAACAGCGTGGCTAAAATTCTTAATGAATACCCTAAGTCATCATTGCGTATTGTTGGTCACACGGATAGCGTAGGCAGTGCAGAATCGAATTTAACACTATCTGAAGAACGTGCTGAATCTGTGAGTGCATACCTGAATAAACGTGGTATTAAATCGGGTCGTTTATCAACACGTGGTTATGGTGAGCGTCGTCCTATTGCATCAAATATGACAAAAGATGGTCGTGCTGCTAACCGTCGTGTAGAAATTACTATTACTGCTAATTAATTAGTTTCAAAACATACAGAAGCTACCAGCTGACGTCATATTAATTGTTGTTGGTTGTATCATAAGCCGAACCAAGTGTTCGGTTTTTTGTATTGATAGATTAAAGCGCTTAGCTAATGCGGGAGTAGTATTAATATATAGAATTATTAAATTAAAAATACGAGGCAGGACTAAATTTTGGATAAAAAAAGACCCAGTTATATAAATAACTGGGTCTTTTTAATTGGCTCCCCTTGCTAGACTTGAACTAGCGACATATGGATTAACAGTCCACCGTTCTACCAACTGAACTAAAGGGGAATTATTTGGTGCCCGAACCCGGAATTGAACCAGGGACACGAGGATTTTCAATCCTCTGCTCTACCGACTGAGCTATTCGGGCAAATGGTGCCGACTGCCGGAGTCGAACTGGCGACCTACTGATTACAAGTCAGTTGCTCTACCTACTGAGCTAAGTCGGCACTAAATGCTTTTTCATAAAGATAGTGGTATATATCTTTATTTATTAATATGGTGCCCGAACCCGGAATTGAACCAGGGACACGAGGATTTTCAATCCTCTGCTCTACCGACTGAGCTATTCGGGCAAATGGTGCCGACTGCCGGAGTCGAACTGGCGACCTACTGATTACAAGTCAGTTGCTCTACCTACTGAGCTAAGTCGGCACTAAATGCGTTTTAAATAAAGATACCTATTAATGAAATATCTCTACCTTTTATATATGGTGCCCGAACCCGGAATTGAACCAGGGACACGAGGATTTTCAATCCTCTGCTCTACCGACTGAGCTATTCGGGCAAATGGTGCCGACTGCCGGAGTCGAACTGGCGACCTACTGATTACAAGTCAGTTGCTCTACCTACTGAGCTAAGTCGGCACTAAATGCGTGTCGCATAATATCATCTTCATTTTAAAAAACAAGTCAATATTACACTTTTTTATTCTTTCCAAATTTTGGTGCCCGAACCCGGAATTGAACCAGGGACACGAGGATTTTCAATCCTCTGCTCTACCGACTGAGCTATTCGGGCAATGGAGCGCTATTAAATAGAATTTAGGCCGATCCGTCAACTGTTTCACTCTGTTTAGTGAAAATAATATGCGTTAACCCTATGTGCTGTCTGATTAATCACCAATACGTGTGTTTTGTTGACGTTTAACGGTTAAGTTGACGAAAATGACGGTTTACCTCGTACACATAGTTTTTTATTTCAGCGCGAGATTGCGCATTAGTGAAACTTTGGTAAACCTCATAAGAAGATAAGCTATTTATTATACTTAATGCTTCACTTTTGTTCTTTGAGAAGGTTTGCAGCATATTTTTAGGTCCTGCAATATAACTTGCTAGCGTGGCATAGTAGCGAGATTTTGGATTGCTAATATTTTTTAGGTACTGTTTGTCTAACAAATTCAAATAACTAATACCGATATCTAGGTTGTTATTGTTATTAAATAACCAGTTTGGTTGTGGTTTAAAGGGATATTTCTTTTGTTGATGAAATACATCTCGGCCAATCGAGTCTGATATCTGCATTAGACCAATGCGGCCATTGCGACTTAATGCGTAGGGGTTAAACAAGCTATCGACTTGGATCATGGCGGTGACGATATTGCTATCAATACCATAGCGTTGCGCGGATTGGTTAATCTGGGCTTGATAGCGCTGCTGGCGTACCTTGGTATGGTTAGCGGTTAATGTAAACGTCACGGAGTCTACCGAACGGCCCTTAACCGTCATTTGCTTGCGCTTATGCTTAACAAGATAGTTAGCATAACGTGAGGCGCGCCAATGCCATTTTATTGCTTTACCATCATTGTCTTTAACTTGTAGATAAAGAAATGGGTTCCCTTTAACTTCAGAACTGTAACTGGTGTAAAAATCGGTGTATTTAGGGCGTTCAGGAGCAAGTAGTGCGTACTCAATCGCCTGTTTAAGGTATTGCTGACTATTTGGTTGTGCGAGTGTCTCTATACGGACGCTACCTTGTTTAAAATCGATAACTGAGCGGCTGTGGTAATCGTTGGTATATTTGATATAGCGATAATTCGTTGAAAACGAGAGTTCAGTATCACCCCAAAGGTTGATAACTTGCTGACGATAATTGTCTTTTAAGGTTTTAAGTGCGGTATTGTCTTTTTCGTCGGTTCTTTCTGTTTTAGCGCGGTAATCAGGTTGTTGATAAGATAGACGCTCTAACGCTTGTGATGCGTTATTAAGACTAGCGAGTTCGACGGAATGTTGATAGTCACTCATCGAGCAGGCGGTTAAAACACTGCAACTGACAGCGATTAATAAGATACGGAATATAGCCATGTGGATAAACGGTTCTCTGGGTTAAAACTTGCCTAGCGCTAGAGTATCACGCTAGGCAATTGGATTAGGCTTTTGGGGTAAAACCGTCAATGATCACGTCTTCACCTTCAAATAGGTATTTGATCATTTCTTGTTCTAGAAATGCGCGATCATTTTCATCCATCATGTTTAATTTTTTTTCATTCAACAGCATGGTTTGTTTTTGTTGCCATTCAGACCATGCCTCTTGGCAAATATGATCAAAAATACGCTTGCCAACTTCACCCGGGTAAATTTGAAAACGTAAACCTTCCGCTTCTTTTTGTAAGCGTGTGCAGAAAACCATTCTAGCCATGTTATGCCTCTCTCAATGCTTGAGATGTTAATAATTTTTTAGTCGCAGCTGCTAATCCCACAGCTGCTGGTTGCTCTATGTTATACCAAAGAGTCCCTTGAGGTTCCATTATTTGCGTACTTGTTGTGGCATTTATTTCCACTAACAATGGGCTAATATCAAGATGGAAGTGACTAAAAGTGTGTCTAAATCCAGGCAACTCTTGGGTGGTAAACTCACTAATACCAAATTGTGCTAGCTGTTCTTCCAGTGATAAATTGTCATCGCGCTCAGGGAAACACCATAATCCTCCCCAAATACCTGCTGGTGGACGTTGCTGTAAACACAGTGTCGAACCTTGCTTTAGTAATAACATTTGCACGGTTCTTACTGGGATTGTTTTTTTCGGCTTCGGCGTTGGGAATGCCGTTGGTGTGCCCATCGCACGAGCTTTACAATCTTCATTAACCGGGCAAATATCACAATCAGGCCGACTGCGGGTACACACTGTTGCGCCAATATCCATCATGACCTGATTATAATTAGCGACTTGTTGTTGTGGTGTCAGTGCTTCTGATAGCGCCCACAGGGTATTTTCAACCGCCTTCTTACCATACCAACCTTCGATGGCACCCCAACGCGTTAAAACGCGTTTTACGTTGCCGTCTAAAATAGGGTGTGATTGATCTAATGATAATGACAAGATTGCGCCCGCAGTTGAGCGACCTACACCGGGTAACGCTAATACTTGTTCAAACTCGGTTGGGAACTGGCCTTGATATTCATCGCGGATCAATTGCGCTGCTTTATGTAAGTTACGGCCGCGTGCGTAATAACCCAGTCCAGTCCATAAGTGTAAAACCTCATCGATGTGCGCATTCGCCAAATCGGTGACTGTTGGGAATTTTTGCATAAACGTAGTGAAATAAGGGATCACTGTGCTGACTTGGGTTTGTTGTAACATCACTTCACTTAACCATGTAGGATAAGGTTCGTGATATTGTTGCCAAGGTAAATCCTTGCGGCCAAAGTCTTTAAACCAAGCAAGTACCCGTGGGGCAAATGTGTCTTTATTATTTTCTAATAGCGATGTCATCGGGTATTTTTAGCAATTATGGGAAATTTAGGGTGAAATTATGCCACACAAAACTTGCCAAATTCAGCTATCTTTGGATAATGCCCGAATTAACAGATAAATTTATAGAGTTTATGGCGATTAAACTGTCATAACGGCGACTGGATAAAAAATGACTGAACATAAAAGAATAGCAGAACCTGAATTAACAGAAGACGGTAAACGTATCCGTAAAGTGAGAAGTTTTGTTTTACGTGAAGGACGTTTAACCAAAGGCCAGGAAGCCGCTATGAAAGATTTTTGGCCGACTATGGGTCTAGATCATGACATGGGTATGCTCGATTTCGTTGAGGTTTTCGGTAACGATAATCCAGTAACATTAGAAATCGGTTTTGGTATGGGCGCATCTTTAGTAGAGATGGCGGCTATCTCACCAGAGAAAAACTTTATCGGTATCGAAGTGCACTCACCAGGTGTTGGTGCATGCCTAATGGCGGCGGGTGAACGTGGAATCACAAATCTACGTGTATTCTGTCATGATGCTGTGGAAGTATTAGCAGATTGTATCCCAGATACTAGCTTGGGGGGCATGCAGTTATTCTTCCCAGATCCTTGGCATAAGAAACGTCACCACAAACGTCGTATTGTACAAGCAGATTTTGCAGAAAGTATTCGCCAAAAACTTAGCTTAGGTGGTATCTTCCATATGGCGACGGACTGGGAAAACTATGCCGAGCATATGATTGAAATAATGGCTGTTGCCCCTGGTTATGAAAATACCGCAACAGAAGGGCATTTTGTGCCACGTCCAGATTGGCGTCCATTAACTAAATTCGAACAACGTGGTCACCGTTTAGGGCACGGCGTTTGGGATATTATTTATAAACGTACTAAGTAATTCGAGGTAATAATGGCTAAAAATCGTAATCGTCGTCTACGTAAGAAACTACGTGTAGATGAATTCCAAGAGCTAGGTTTTGATCTTTCTTGGGATTTCACTGAAGGTACAACTGAAGAGCAAATAGACGCTATCTTAGATGGTTTCATTGCTGAAGTTATCGATCCAAACAAACTGGCGTTTGCTGCAGACGGTAACTTGCAATGGGATGGTATGATTTGTACTGAGACCCACGGTAAATGTACAGAAGAGCAACGTGAACAAGTGAAAATTTGGTTAGAAGCAAAAGGTGTTAAAAACCTAATTGTTAGTCCATTATTTGATTTATGGTACGGTGAAGAAGGCGAATAAGCCTATTTACTAGTCACTAAAACCGACTGTTTTTCAGATCTATTTCCTTAAACGGTCGGTTATTTGTTGTCTTATTTCTACGCACAGACAATTTCCCTTTTCTTTCATTTTTGTTCCCGCTTATCTACAGCACATCGAACACTGCATTTAAAATAGGTTATCTATGCTCTCTAACGCATCTTTAGAAGAACTACTCGACGAAGTCCGTCCGTTAATTGGTGAAGGCCATGTTGCCGATTATATTCCTGCATTAGCGAACGTAAATCCACATCAGTTAGGTATTGCTGTGTGTATGGCCAACGGTGATGTATTTACGGCGGGTGATGCAGATACACGTTTTTCAATTCAAAGTATTTCGAAAGTATTTGCATTGACGGCGGCGTTAACGCGTTTTTCTGAAGATGAGTTATGGACAAGGGTCGGGCGTGAACCTTCTGGGCAAGCATATAATTCCCTTATTCAATTAGAGTTTGAAAAAGGGAAACCGCGCAATCCGTTTATTAATGCGGGCGCATTAGTGGTGGCTGATATGCTGCAAAGTCGCCTTTCTGCACCGAAACAACGGATGTTGGAATTACTGCGAAAACTGGCTAACTCGACTGATATCTATATTGATCACAGTGTGGCAGATTCAGAATTTGAACACATGGCACGTAATGCCGCGATAGCTTATTTGATGAAATCACACGGCAATTTTAATAATGACGTCGAAACGGTATTACAGAGCTATTTTAGCTATTGTGCGATCAATATGAACTGTGTGGAATTGGCGACTGCATTCTCATTTTTAGCGAAAAAAGGGATACCTTGTCATCGCAACAAGAGTTTGGTTAGTGAGCGTTGTACTCGCCGACTAAATGCGTTGCTGGCGACGTGTGGTTTATACGATGAATCTGGTGATTTTGCTTTCCGTGTCGGTATGCCTGCAAAAAGTGGGGTCGGCGGCGGTATTACTGCTGTGATCCCTGGGGAGTTAACGGTTTGTGTATGGTCGCCAGAACTGAATGAATCGGGTAATTCATTAGCGGGTACGGCATTGTTAGAATTGTTTAGTGAGCGTTTTGGCCATTCTATTTTTTAACGATAACAGGTGCTCATGAGTGGTCGTTATTTATTGAATTCAGTGATTGAATATAAGTAGTTAAATTTAAGTCATTAAAAAGGGGCGCAATAATTAATTATTGCGCCCCTTTTTATTTTTTAGGTACTACATGTTATTTCTATTGCTGCGATGATTACCGTAAAGGCTAATAGCCAATTAGATAAACAGATCGAATAAGCTATTTAGATAACGATGACCAAGTTTGGTCACTTGCCAATGGGTTTCGGTTTCAGTCAGTAAACCTTTCTTCACTGCGGCATTAATCTGCTCACTAACCGTGGATAGTGGTAATCCAGTA
This sequence comes from Moritella sp. JT01, assembly GCF_001574435.1. Taxonomy (GTDB): domain Bacteria; phylum Pseudomonadota; class Gammaproteobacteria; order Enterobacterales; family Moritellaceae; genus Moritella. Next base: position 25,914 of record NZ_LOCN01000011.1, on the reverse strand, counting down.
AAGTCACAAAAATCTTGTTTTGGTGTCGCTTCGATTAAGCGAAAACGATTCATGAAGAACTCAAAGGGCAGTTCGTCTTGGGCTACGACATGCTCATTGTCTAAAAAGGCTTTGTCAGCGTCCATATAACCGCGTGGATGCTTTACTTTACTGCGGCGGACTATCTGACCTGTTTCTGGTTCAGTAAGCTTACCGTGAGCACCACAGCCAATACCGATATAATCACCAAAACGCCAATAGTTTAAATTGTGCTGGCACTGCTTACCAACTTTCGCATAACCTGATATTTCATATTGCTCATAACCGGCTTCACCCAACAACGCATGACCTTGTTCAAAAATATCCCAGAGGATATCTTCATCCGGCAAAGTGGGCGGTTTAGAGTGGAACTGGGTGTTCTGCTCAATGGTTAATTGATACCAAGACAGATGATGGGGCGCCAATTCGACCGCTTTATTTAAGTCATATAAGGCATCACTCAGATCTTGATGTGGCAGGCCATGCATCAGATCCAAATTGAACGAGTTTAGCGCCGATTCAGTGGCAATATTGGCTGCGCGGATCGCTTCATCAGGATCGTGAATCCGACCCAACAGGTTAAGCTTTTCGGCTTGTAAACTTTGTACCCCAATTGAAATCCGGTTGATACCCGCGGCGACATAACCGTGAAAACGATCGGCTTCGACCGTACCCGGATTGGCTTCCATAGTGATCTCGATATTATCGCTAAACGGGATCATGGTTTCAATCCCATTCAGTATTTTAGCGATGCCTTCAGCGCTGATCAAGCTCGGCGTACCGCCGCCAATAAAGATCGAATGCAAAGAACGCTGAAATACGCGGGGTAGTTCACTGCGCAGATCCGCCAGCAGGTCTTGAATATATTCGTCTTCTGGGATCTTACCTTTCTGTGTATGTGAGTTGAAATCACAATACGGACATTTTTGTACACACCAAGGAATATGCACATATAAACTCAACGGCGGTAGTCGCATTGGCAGTGTTGTTACTGTATCTGTTGTAGTCGTCATCATAGTATCTGTCATTATTTTACAGCTAATCGAGTTTGCTGTTCATGCATTGCCGCTAACAATTTGGTTAACGCTTGGCCGCGATGGCTCAGCTCACTTTTACGTTGTTTAGTCAGTTCTGCTGATGTGCAGCCTTCTGATTCCACAAAGAAAATAGGATCGTAACCAAAACCATCTTCACCACTTGGTTGTTCAGTAATAACGCCATCCCAGCTGCCGTGACAGACTAACGGTGTCGGATCTTCAGCATGGGTCATGTAGACCAATACACAATGAAAGCGTGCAGTACGTTGCGCCGTTGGAACACCTTTAAGAGCATCTAATAGCTTAAGTAAGTTATCGCGGTCACTGGCATCCACACCGGCATAACGTGCAGAGTAAATACCCGGTACGCCTTGCAGCGCATCAACAGCTAAACCTGAATCATCAGCGATAGCAGGTAGGCCAGTTAATGCAGCCGCGTGTTTCGCTTTGATGATGGCATTTTCAATAAAGGTGGTGCCGGTCTCATCAGCTTCGACAATATTGAAATTACTTTGTGGCAGCACTTCCAGACCAAATTCAGCAAGCAGTGCTGACATTTCACGAACTTTACCTGGATTACCAGTAGCGAGAACAACTTTAGACATGGTGCGCCTTATTATTTGTTAAAAGAGAGTGATTTATTAAAAGAGAGTTAAAAGTGAATTTAAAATGGGCATATCACATTGGAGTCAGGTTATACAGGATCGCCGAACACTGATAAAGCCTAATCAACATAAAATTTTTGTTGAAACTTTAGTTCTTGAGTTTGGTTTCCGCTGGTTAACGTCACCTTGATACGGTAAGTTTCTTCGTTACGATGTGGTACTTCCGCAATGTAGTAAATCGCGTCTTGTTCACGTATTTCACGCACCTCTAATTCGCGGATATTACCGAGTAAATTACGTGCAGTCACTGTCATTGTCACCGCTTGCGCTTTTAGGGTATCGCTATCAAGCACTGAAATATTGATAATACCTAAGTATTTACTACGGTCTATATCATAATCTGATGCGATGTCAGGGGTTAAGAATGTGCTTGGAAAAGCAATGTAATGCACATCCCAATTGCCAAGTTTTTGCATTTGTTCTGCATTGGCGGCTGCAGAGACGAGTAAGGTTATAGAGAGTAATAAAGATTTAAATAATGCTGGCATGTTGGCTCCGAAATTAAATTTGAGCAAATAGGATATGTATAGGATATAAATAGTATAGCTAACTTGAATGGGTAAATATCAATGCAAGGCTTTTCCCTGCATTGATATTGGTTTTATTTAGAACGGTAGACCGGTGAGATCACCAATTAAAATTTGTAAAAATTGTAGACCTAAAATCGCCACTAGCATTGATAAGTCAAGACCACCAATTGCAGGAATAAAACGACGGATTGGCGTTAAAATTGGCTCACTTAGCTGTGATAGCACGTTTTCAACAGGGCTGTTGCCTTGGCTAACCCAGCTTAAAATTGCACGTAAGATTAATACGTAGAATACTAAGCTAAAGCATTGCTTAACAACTTTGATAGCCGCTAAGATTAGTACATCTTGGATAGGCGCGACAGCACCCGTTTGTAGACCGAATAAGGTGTAAATCATCGTACAGGCTACTGCATAAGCAAATACTACTGAAGCGAGATCTAAGCCGCCTAAGCTTGGGATCACACGACGTAATGGTCCGACAACAGGTTGCGTGGCTTTAACAATAAATTGGCTCATTGGATTGTAAAAATCAGCACGGGCCATTTGTAACCATACACGTAGTAGTATGATAAGAATGTATGTTTCAAATAAGATACTGACCAAAAAGTTAGCCGCGTTCATAAATTACCCTTCAAGTTAATTGGTTGTGAGTTAATTGTTCGTTAGTTAATCGTTAAAATAGTTTTTGCATTTCTTCAGCGCGAGAAACAGCTGCTTGCATTGCTTTATTGACAGTACCGCGTAGGTTTTGTTCTTCAAAAGTACGAATTGCTTCAGCTGTTGTACCACCTTTAGAGGTGACATTTTGGCGTAATGTGGCTAAATCAATGTGTGGATTTTGGATGACTAATTCGGCTGAACCTGCCGCTGCTTGCTGGACTAACTCTCTTGCTTGCTGCTTGCTGAATCCCATGCCGATAATGCTTTCTTGCATTGCTTCCATGAATAGGAAGAAATAAGCGGGTGAACTGCCTGTTGCAGCAATAATGGTATTTAAATCAGCTTCATTATCTACCCAACAGGTTTTACCTACAGCCATCATTATCTGGTCTATGGTTTTGATATCGTTATCAGATACTTCTGGTGATGGGAATAAACCCGTCATGCCTTTTTGTACTAAGGCTGGTGTATTTGGCATCGACCGTACAATCGGTTGATTGTCAGCTAATAAACTTTGTAAACGCTCGACCGTTACACCGGCTGCCACAGAGACAAATAATTTGCCTCGGTAATTGGCACTTTGTTCTGCAAGGTGAGAGCAAACATCCGCCATCAATTGCGGTTTTACCGCCAGAATAATGATATCTGCCGCGGCCACTGCAGCGTGATTGTCTTGCGTGGTATTAATCGCAAATTTTTCTGCTAATACATCTAATCGAGTTCGTGTCGGACTTGCTGCATAAATTAACTCTGCAGGATAACCATCTGTGATCATACCGCCGATAAGGCTGCTTGCCATATTCCCTGCACCAATAAAGGCGATTTTCTTATTCATGATCATTACAGTTTAATTCCTTATACTTGATCGTTACTGTTTAATTCCATAAAACGGAGTGATCAGCCGCGTGCGCCAAAAATGGCAGTGCCAACACGTACCATGTTACTACCTTGCGCAATCGCAAGTTCCATATCATTGGTCATACCCATTGATAAAGTGTCTATTTGGTTATATTGGTGCTGAAGTGATAAATACAACGATTCAAGCTGGTTAAATTGTGATTTAAGTTTGTCTAGATCATCGGTTTTTTCTGGAATCGCCATGATTCCGCGTAATACCAAGTTTGGTAAATTAGCTACTTGTTCAGCTAACAGTCGTGCTTGTTGCAAGTCAGCGCCAGACTTGCTGTCTTCGGCACTGATATTAATTTGAATACAAACGTTTAATTTTGCCATCTCTGCTGGGCGTTGATCATTGAGTCGTTGCGCCACTTTTAAACGGTCGATACTTTGCACCCAATCAAAATGCTCGGCAATCGGACGCGTCTTATTCGATTGAATTGGACCAATAAAATGCCATTCTATATCGTCATAATTACCGTCGTGCTGTAGATGAGTAATTTTTTCTACGGCCTCTTGCAGGTAGTTTTCACCAAATTTACGTTGTCCGAGTGCGTAAACAGCCATGACTTGTTCGACGGGTTTGGTTTTACTTACTGCAAGCAGGTTAATTTCACACCTTTTTTTGCAAGATGTGCTTGCCGCGTTTTCAATTTGAGTCAGAACCTGTTGTAATCGTGTTGATATATTATTCATGATGTTACTTGCAATGAGGTTAGAAAGAATATGGATGTTACAGAGTTACTTACATTTAGTGTAAAGCATAACGCATCAGATCTACACCTTTCTTCGGGTGTTCCTCCGATGATCCGTGTAGACGGTGATGTACGTAAAATCAATTTACCTGCTTTTGACGCAAAACAAGTGCATGCGCTAATTTATGACATTATGGATGATAAACAGCGTAAAGACTATGAAGAACATTTGGAAGTAGATTTTTCTTTTGAAATTAATAATGTTGCTCGTTTTCGTGTGAATGCATTTAATCAACACCGCGGTCCTGCTGCCACGTTTCGTACCATTCCAAGTGAAATTAAAAGCATGGCAGAATTAAGTGTGCCAGACATTTTCCATGATTTGGTGAAACTGCCACGAGGTTTAGTATTGGTGACTGGGCCAACGGGATCAGGTAAATCGACGACACTAGCGGCGATGGTTGATCATATTAACGAGCATCAGCATAAACATATTCTGACCATCGAAGATCCGATTGAATTTGTACATCAAAATAAGAAAAGCTTAATTAATCAGCGTGAAGTGTTCCGTGATACTAAGAGCTTTAATGCCGCATTACGGTCTGCATTACGTGAAGATCCCGATATCATTTTGGTCGGTGAAATGCGTGATTTAGAAACTATCCGCTTGGCATTAACCGCCGCTGAAACGGGACACTTGGTCTTTGGTACCTTACATACTACCTCGGCAGCAAAAACCATTGATCGTATTGTTGATGTATTCCCAGGGCAAGAGAAGGATATGGTTCGTTCGATGCTGTCTGAATCATTACGTGCGGTAATTTCCCAGACATTATTAAAACGTACTGGTGGTGGTCGAGTGGCTGCACATGAGATCATGCTCGGTACACCGGCTATCCGTAATTTGATCCGTGAAGATAAAGTGGCGCAGATGTATTCCGTGATCCAAACGGGTATGATGCATGGCATGCAAACACTGGATCAGTCGTTACGTGAATTGGTTAATATGGGCATTGTCACCAGCGAAGAAGCGCGTATTCGGGCCGTTGATCAACAAAGTTTTTAAGGATTAATAACATGGGGATGCTACCACAACTCTTTAGTGCGATGAAAAAGATCACTGGTTCTGACATGTATATTTCGGCTGGTATTGCTCCGACAGTGAAAGTACATGGCTCATTACGTGCGCTCTCGGAACATAAATTAACGGCTGAGCAATCATTAGCATTGGTGAAAGAAGCCATGTCTGAGGATGAATATGCTTCTTTCTGTCGTACCAAAGAATCTAATTTCGGTATTTTCATGCCAGATATTGGTCGTTTCCGTGTAAGCGCATTTTGGCAATTAGAAAAAGCCGGTATGGTGATCCGCCGTATTGAAACCGAAATTCCGGAAATGGATGAATTACACCTACCACCAATATTAAAACACACGGCATTAGAGAAGCGTGGTTTAGTTTTGGTTGTTGGTGCGACGGGTTCAGGTAAATCAACCACACAAGCAGCCATGGTGGGGTATCGTAACCAAAACTCATCAGGTCATATCTTAACGATTGAAGATCCGATTGAGTTTGTCCATGAACATGGCAGTTGTATTGTTACTCAGCGGGAAGTCGGGATTGATACCGAATCTTTTGAAGATGCGCTAAAGAGTTCATTACGTCAAGCGCCGGATGTGATCCTGATTGGTGAGATCCGCTCGCAAGAAACCATGGAATTTGCCTTGGCGTTTGCGGAAACCGGACATTTATGTATGGCGACGTTACATGCAACCAATGCCAATCAGGCTATCGATCGTATTTTGCACTTGGTACCAAAAGAAAAGCATACCCAGTTGTTGTATGATTTATCGCTAAATTTAAAAGCTATTGTGGCGCAGCAATTAATCCCAGTTCAAGGTGGTACAAGCCGACGAGGTGCATTTGAGATCTTATTGAATACACCATTGGTCAGTGAATTAATCCGCAAAAATGAACTGCATAAAATTAAAGAAGTGATGACAAAATCGGGCGAGCTGGGAATGCAAACCTTCGATCAAGCGTTATTAGCGCTTTATAATACCAATATGATTAGTTATACCGAGGCTTTACATCACGCTGACTCGCCAAATGATTTACGTTTAATGATTAAGTTAAATCAAGGCCAAGCAGGCAGTGATAGTATACTTGACGGGGTGACGATTGAAGCTTTGTAATGACGGGCTATAAAATTCATCGCAATATAATAAACATCAGTTTAAGAAAAGTAAGGAAGAGTTATGTTAATCGTGGTATCACCGGCTAAAACACTCGATTTTGAGACGCCGTCTATAACTGAGCAGTATAGCCAAGCTGACTTAACGGCGCATTCGGCTGAATTAATTGATGTTTGTCGTCAATTAACACCAATGGACTTGTCATCATTAATGAAAATTAGTGATAAGTTAGCAGGGTTAAATACCGCGCGCTTTACCGAGTGGTCTGCAGAGTTTACGCCAGAGAATGCGAAACAAGCTGTTTTTGCCTTTAAGGGCGATGTATATACGGGCTTAGACGCGGAAACTTTTAGTGATGTTGATATGGCGTTTGCGCAGCAACATTTCCGTATTTTATCTGGTTTGTATGGTTTGTTACGACCGCTTGATCTGATTAAAGCATACCGCTTAGAAATGGGCACTAAGCTTGCCAATGGACGTGGTACTAACTTGTATCAGTTCTGGGGCGATATCATCACAGATAAAGTCAATGAAACGCTCGCTGCACAAGGCGATAAAGTGTTAATTAACTTAGCGTCAAATGAGTACTTTAAAGCGGTGCAAAAGAAGCGCTTAAAAGGACAGGTGATTACACCCGTATTTAAAGACTGTAAAGCGGGTAAATTCAAAATCATTAGTTTTTATGCGAAGAAAGCACGTGGTTTAATGGCGCGTTACATCATTGAGAATCAATTGACTGATGTGTCACAGTTAACGACGTTTGATACCGACGGTTATTACTACTGTGAAGCGGAATCAACAGATATTGAGTTGGTGTTTAAGCGTGATGAAATCTTTAAATAACGAGATAGTATTATGTAACCATAGTAAATTTCGGTCATGATGATAAATTAGCGTTAATAAAAAAGGATATTCACATGAATATCCTTTTTTGTATCTGGCGATTAGCGGTGTAGTTAGTGCATCAGATCAAGTACCGCGTCAGGCTACTTTCCGAATTAGTCCCAGCCGTTATTTTTCTTTCGACGGAAGCGGATTGATGGGATGATTAACCCAGCAATTAAACCTGCAGCAAGAATTAATGCACCTAAAATGATGAAACGATGTTGCGCATCTTCTTCTTTGGTATCTAGGCGTGCTGATAATTGTTCATTCTCTTCACGTAAACGTACCGCTTCTGCCGTTAACGCGGTATTTTCAGCGGTTAATGACGCAATATTGTTCGCTTGTGTTGCAATATCAGCTTCTTTACTGACGAGATCATCACGGTTCGCATTTGTTAACTCTGCCATTGCAGCTGAGTTTTTATTGCTTATTTTTGCCAACGCGTCTTTGGTTTTTGCCAGTTCAGCTTGTAGCTTTGGTGTACGTACTTTTAAACTTACTTGGCGAGAAAGTGATTTACCGTCAATCCAAGCTGTTTTGTTTTTGCTGGTGGTGATCTGTGCAAAATCAGCATTTGTATTGGTTTGCAAATAGGTTACAGCTTCACCGGCTTTTATCGTACCGATAATACGATACTGAGTGCCCGGTCCTGAGTGCATAAATATAGACACGTCATCGCTAATATAACGTGTTTCTTTTGCCACACTCGATAAGCTAACGAGTGTTAACAATGATGCTAAAATGAGTTTTTTAATCTTCACAAGTTGTCCCGTAGACGAAATATTCTGATAGGCATAATAAATATAAAATCGAATTTCGACAAGCCTCAGATGATGTTTTCCCACTATAAAATAGAAATTTAGTGGATTAAAAAAAAAGCCATCAAAAAATTGATGGCTTTTTTATGATTCTATAATCAATTAGAGGACAAAGATAGCCTCTAAAATCTTGTAGAAGATAATGGAAAGTATTGCACCTGCAGGTAGTGTGACGACCCAAGATATCACGATCGTTCTGACGACGTTGAGATTCAGAGCCGCAATACCACGTGCCATACCTACACCTAAGACAGCGCCTACGAGCGTTTGTGTTGTAGAAATAGGTAAACCTGAACCTGAGGCAATAACGACCGTTGTCGCTGTTGCTAGCTGTGCTGCAAAGCCACGGCTTGGGGTTAGTTCTGTAATGCCGGTACCGATAGTTGACATTACTTTATGACCCATAGTCGCTAGACCAACCACGATGCCGAAACCACCGAGTGGTAAGATCCACCACGCTAGCTCAGCTTTTTCGGCAATTTCGCCACCGTTTTGCACAATTGATACAACAGCTGCTAGTGGACCAATCGCATTGGCTACATCGTTAGAGCCGTGGGCAAATGCCATTGCACAAGCAGTAATGATCATTAAGATACCAAATACTTTCTCTACATTAGAGAAATGCATGTCTTTGTCATTGCTTGGGTTGTAGTTCTGTTTGCTGATATAAATGGCACCAGCAATAGCAACCAGTAGACTGATCAATGCCGAAGCGGCTAAAGCTTCACCTGTGCCTAAATGTAAACCGACATGTTTTAGGCCTTTCTTAATCGTAACCATTGCAATAACAAATGTCGTTAAAGCCATGTAGAAAGGCACGTAACGTTTGGCGTTAGCCAATGGATCTTTGGTATCAAAAATGAGTTTTTGAATACTCATAAAGGTGATATAAGCGATGACACCGGAGAGAACAGGTGTAAGCACCCAACTTCCCACAATACCACCGGCTTTATCCCACTGTACGGCTTCTGGACCGACACTGACAACCGCGAAACCAATGATGGCACCAATAATGGAGTGTGTCGTTGATACTGGCCAGCCAAAAATTGATGCGATCATTAACCAGGTACCCGCTGCGAGTAGCGACGCGATCATACCAAATGCTAATGCATCAGGGCGGCCTTGTTCTTTAAATACGGCAAGGTCAACAATACCTTTACGAACGGTATCGGTTACTTCACCACCGGCTAAATAAGCCCCGGCAAATTCAAAAATGATAGCGATAAAGATCGCTTGTTTTACAGTCAGTGATTTGGTACCTACAGAGGTCCCCATCGCATTTGCTACGTCATTGGCACCAATGCCCCATGCCATATAAAGGCCAAAGACGGCCGCCATAAACAGTAGATAAGGACCGTATGCTTGAATGATTTCCATTATTTATATACCTATAGTGATCTTAATTACGCGCTAGCATTAGTTCGAGACGTGCGCCAACAGTTTCAGCTTGGTCCGCTAATCCGCCAACCCATTCTAAGATTTTGTAAAGGAACATAACATCAATTGGATTGTAGTCATTTTCAATTTTACGCAGTTTTTGACGAAGTACGATTTGCATTGAATCAGTATCATCTTCGATAGAATCGAGTTCGTTGATCATGTTTTCAACAAGATCAACTTCACGACCTTTAAAGCCTGTTTCTAGTAACTCATCGAGTTCATTAATGGCTTTTTTAGCCTGTGCGGTTGCATCAATGCAACGTTTTAGGTACAGCGTGAAATCATCAGCGATTTCTGCCGGCAGTTGTAGATTTCTACCGATGACACGACCGGCAATATCTTTCGCCCGATTGGCGATTTTATCTTGCTGAGTCAGTAGGTCTAACATATCGGTACGATCGACAGGCATAAAGATACCGCGTGGTAGTTTTAAGCGGATTTCACGTTTTAATACATCAGCATCTCGCTCACATTGTGAGATCTGCTGGCGGATAGTTTCCGCTTTATTCCAATCTTGTTGCGTAGTCGCAGCAAAAAATGGCACAAGTAATTCACAAGTCTCATGCACTTTCGTGATGTGTTCTTGTAACGGGGTAATCGGAGACTTCGCAAAAAGTCCTAAAATTGTATTTACTGGCATAGCCATAATCCATGTATGTGACAATAAGCTGACACTTTTGAAGATGTCGGGAATGTTAAACCACTCTCACGAGTTTGCAATATAAAAATTGCCTTATTAGTGATTGAATGAGGCCAAAATCAATATATTTTTGTTTTTATAGGAAATCTTATTCGCAAATTAAAGATTTAACCTTAGACAGGTTTTAAAATAATTGGTAAATTTTATACTTTAAAGTGTTAGATATTCTGTTGTATCTGACATTATTTTTATCGTTTATGAGTCTAGCGAGGCCGGATGAGTACGGAAGTTGAAATAAAATTTGTTGCTAAACCAGAGGTTAAATCGCAATTAGCGGTGTTATTAGCGGACTATGTGATAATCGAGCAGGCTGTTAAGCCTTTATCTAATACTTATTTTGATACCACGACATCCCAATTTCGTCAGTTTGATTTTGGTTTGCGCACACGTAAAAGTTTAAATTTTGCTGAGCAAACCATTAAGACCGCAGGTATTGTTCGTGGTGGATTACATCAGCGTCCAGAATATAATTTACCATTACAAGGCGATTTTCCGACCTTGGGTGATTTTCCGACTGAAATTTGGCCAGAAAATACCGATGTTGCCCAGTTACAAATGGATCTTGTGGATTTATTTACCACTGATTTTGAACGTACTATGTGGCATGTCAAGTTGCCGAATGAGGCAGAAATCGAAGTGGTTTTCGATCAGGGCATGGCGCGCAGTGGCGAACAAAGCTATCCGATTTGTGAAATTGAATTGGAATTAGTACGCGGCGATATTGCCGATTTATTTACCTTAGCGCAGCAGGTCACGCAGTTGGGTAATGTACGTTTGGGTAATGTCAGTAAAGCTAAACGTGGTTATCAACTTGCAGGTTTATATACGCCTAAAATTAAACCGTTGGCGCTAAAAATGCCAGTATTAGAAACTGAAAACTTAGGGGATATATTTTTAACGACATTGACTCAAAGTTATGCACATTGGCAACATCATGAGCAACAGTATTTAGAAACCGGAGATATTAATGCCTTGGTTGAAGTTGTGTCAGCGGTAGAGTTGATCCAACAAACACTACTTAGTTATGTGAATATATTGCCTGAAATCGCGCTAAAGCAAACTGAATTGACTTGGTTGCAACAGCAGTTGTCGGCGGTAGATAGTGCGTCACAATTACAGCAAGTGATGACCAATAATCGCCAGTTTATGCGTAAGTTTCCTGAATATAAACGCATTACCAAGGAATTACAGGCATTACAACAGCGTTATATTGATTTTACGGACATTGAGACGCTATTTAATACATCAAGATACGCCAGCATTATGTTGTCCGTTAGTCAGTTACTGAACCAAGGTTTAAGCAGTGTAAAGCTTGATAGTGCCAATGTACTTGCATTTGCCAATACGCATTTAGACGCCAGTTGGCAGAGCGTACTTGACTCGTCATTGTCTGCGCCTCAACTCGATGCTGATTCGTACTTACTATTACATGCTAAATTAAAGCAAAATTTATTAATCGGGCATTGTTTTAGCCACCATTATTCAACAGAGAAGCGTGATAAATTCCGTTTGCCTTGGCAGGATATATTACAGGGTATTGATGATTTAGCGGTATTGAAGGTACTCATGGGGGTTGCGAAACAACAGCCAGAAGCAATTGCTAAACAAATCGAAAAGGTGTTAGTGCGTAAACAACGTTCGTTATTGGATGCACTAGAGCAAACGCGCCATCAAGCATTAACGATGCGACCGTATTGGTTGGAAAGATAGAAATAAACAATCAGTGGCTGCGGATTTCACTGATTGTTACTCATTTATTCGCTATAAAGCGTAGTCATTAATTTGAAAATCTGACGAGATCTTCAATGACTAATTTCTTAATTTCTAACTGTTGCTCTGGTTGCAACCCATATTTTCCAGCCAGCTCAATATAGTCTTGGTTATTTAAAGACACGGTTAAACGTGGCCTTTTTGGTCGCTTATTAATGGTTAAACCGAGAATATCCCGGATCTGTTCTGACGGGCTTAAATTATTATCTAATGCTGCTTTTCGAATCTTGTATTGGATCTTTTCATCCATATCAAATGCGACTTGCACTGCTTTCATCGCTTTTTGTGACGATTGCCATTTTTCCGGTAATTCACGTGATTTAACCATCTTCAATCTGCCTTGTACTGTGTTTATGCTATTGGCCAGTATCCTGTAATACTGTCATTACCAAGCTGTACGGTCAAGTACACGTCAGTATTGCCGTTATTAAGTACCATTATATCGATTAACTTACTTTCTTTGGCATCATGTAAATGATAAAACTCAAACTGTTGACCTGGGTTTTCATCGGCATATTGTGAAGGTGCAGCTGTTCTGAAGTCTGTTCTATGGTGATAACCAACGGTGGCGATATCTTGCTGGTAATAACGGTCAGCATGCCAGTCACCTAGCGATACTGGTTGTTCAGTACTTAACTCGGTAAAACCTTCTTCGAATATGTCACTAAATAATTCTAAGTCAAATAATTGTGAGACTTCTTCGCGAGTGAGCTCAAGGCTTAACTGGAAATTGTTTTGGTCGTGTCCAGGTAATGATAACCAAACATAGGTTTGCTGCTCGCCTTGTAGTTTAAAGCGCGGGTAATGTTGGTGCTCAAATTCAAGTGTCTCAATTGCGATCACTTCAAATTTGTGCTGACGCACTTCACTCGGTAAGGTAAAACTGTCACTAAATTCGATGATATCACCAATAATTAATTTACTGACGTGGTTTAGCTCGCGGGTTGGGGTTTCTGGTGCAGACTTTTTAAATAAATTTTTGAAGAAACTCATCATGGCTCCTAGGTATAGCAGAATGACAAATAGGAACAGCACGTGTTGCCACGATGACTGCTCCTATTGGGGATTAACTCACTAATTGATTAGTCGTTAAACTTAGCTATTTTGCTTGGCTTTCAAACGCTCTAATACCGAGTTCGCGTTACTTTGCTGTTGGCCAATACCCGCTTCCGCAAGTTTTGCTTTTAATGACTGGTCGCTGCCTTCAGCTTGTAGTTCATCAGCGGCAAGCATACGATCATCAAAGTCTTGTTGTTTTTGCTTAATGCGTTCTAACGAATCCTTCGCACTGAGCAGTTTTGAATTGCTCGCGCTAAAGTTGTCAGTGATAGCCGATGTTGCTTTTTGTACGCTATCAGTGGTTTTCACCATCGTTAATTGACGTTGGTGCTCTGATAATTGACGTTCACTTTTCTTGACTAAATCTTTTAGTTTTGAAGCGCTGCTAGTGAAGCTATCTAAATTTTGCTGTTGCTCGATAACTTGTTGCTCTAGTTGGGCAATTTTTTCAGCTACTTCTAATGCAAGGGCTTCGTTACCGGCATTTAATGCTTGTACAGCATAACCTTCGTGTTCAGTTAGATTGGCTCTTACACGCTCCACTTCACGGCCAGATTGCATCTGTTTTGCCATTACATCCGTTAAATTACGTTTAGCGTTGGTTAAATGGGTTTGGGCGTCGCGAATTTCTTGTTCGAAGATACGCATTGAGTTTGCATCAACAATACCTTCACCTACTTCACGGGCGCCACCACGGATTGCGGTCATAATTTTCTTAAAAATGCTCATAAACTTCTCCTTAGAAGTAGGGGTTAAACTAAATAATCGGATAATTCAGTAATAACTTCGAGACTGTTATCACTTAATACAACTAATTCATGTTCTATATCAGCAATAGTTGATTGCACTGATAATGCGCCGTATACCACATACATGTTATCAATTTTAGCGAATGATGACAGTGGCATTGGAATGTTAAGTTCTAACATCGCTTCTAGCATTTCGACACGTTTTTCTGTTTTAACTTCGTTTTCGCCCCAAAGATAAGCAATACAAAGAATTTGCTCATCAGTGACAGAAACAAAAATTGGAATTTCTTCACGGCCTTCAACGTCGACACGTAGTACATCAACATCACCGGAAATTGGTGTACAGTCAAATTTATAGCCTGTGTCAGACTTGTCGCCAAGATCATTCAGATAATTTGCAATTTTATGTATGTTCATCTTGTTCCTTTTTGACATATTATGTCTAAGTGAGATTAACTGTAAGCCTCAAGACATAATATGTCAAGTGGGCGTGGAACTTATTTTTTGTATTTGATCTTATTTTGTCCGATAAATGACCGTAAAGTTCATTATCGATAATGACTTAGTTACGTTATAGGACTGAGTGTATTAAGTATCATAAATAACCTAAAAATACACAGTATTTACAGCCAGCTCTAGATTAAATTAATAACGCTGTGAGGATGAAGGCAATAGAGAGGTTGATTGCCATGTCCATTGTCGCGACACCTATGTTGTTTTGTAGGTCTACTTCTTTATTAATATCCACGCCATTAAGAATTAATTTTTTAGCGATGATAGCGAGAATAGTAAAAGCCGTTAGCATGACCAAGCTAAACACTATCCAAGAACCTAAGGTGGTCATGAGATTGGTGGTATCGTAATAAATATAGTTACTGGATATCGTCACTGCTATCGCGACACCAATCAGGTAACCCCCGTGGCGCACGGCAACGGCAATATTATTGTCGGTAAAGGCTTGTTGCATGGAGGTGCCAAGATTGCCACGTGAATAACGGTGTTCACGGTAGCGGGTCATGAGTAATATGAGTGTTTGGGAGATCAAGAAGCCACTAAATATAGCGATAAAGGTGATAACTTCTAACCCTTCCGCCCAGACTAATGTTGAACGAATAATGATAGCTGTTGCAATTGAAGCGCAGGCATCTACAATCGCCACCGCAACATTACGCTGCGCTATTTCAGTATTTTTATCGAGTTGATTGAGCGATACACGATCATGGATCCAACGACCCAGTTTAATTAACACCAGTCCTGCTAAGCCATACAGGCTCATCTCTAAGATTTCGATTGACAGTGTTGCGGCTTTTTCACCTGTGATGGCCCCTGAAAGTACGATACCTAAGCCAAGGATGGCTCCCGCTAAACTAATACCAAAAGCAAAATTGTCCCGCTTGGCTAATTCATCGGTGGTATCTATGTTATCGACGGCCCCGGTGAAAAATCGCATTGCAGAGAGTAGGGCGAGGGCGATGATGAGGTCGGCGATTAAAAATAGTAACAGATCCGACGATAAAAGCGTTTCAAAAACAGACATTAAAGGTTACCTTCTTTTGCAATTTTAGCTGCCATAAATTTCCTACTAATGGTAAGTTTACTGGGGTAATTAATATGGGTAAGTAATAGCATGTAAGGCAGGGTGTGTCTATATGTGCATCCTTGATATAAATTGTTGAATTAATTGGATCACAAGCCTTAATTATATGGATGTCGTTTATGAGTACAAAAGATCAAACTGTTGATGTATTAGCGGATGTTGGTGATATTTATTGGCAACGTTGGTGCGAGCGTAACGAGGGCGATTTAGCCTTGCTCTCCGCAGCGCAGATAGCGCAAAGCCAGCGGGTCTTTTCGTTAAGTGATTTTATTGCGGAAAGTTGCATTAATAATACCGGTCTATTACGTGATATTTGGCAGTCAGGTTTACTCGCTCAAGCATCTCGTACTACGCTGGTGGAATCGCAGTTAGCGAATCAACTTGCTGCTTGTGATTCAGAACCTGCATTGCTGCGTACTATTCGTCAATTTCGCCGTTTTCATATGTGTATTATCGCGTGGCGAGAGTTATTACAAGATGCAACGTTGAGTGAAAGTTTAACCCATACTTCTCACCTTGCTGACTGTTTAATTGAAGGTGCTCTAGAGTGGTTATATCAACTGCAATGTAAAGAACAAGGTACACCCGTTAATCACGAGGGCGTTAAGCAGCAGTTGGTTATACTAGCGATGGGTAAATTAGGCGGCGGTGAACTCAATTTCTCGTCCGATATTGATCTTATTTTTACGTATCCAGACACCGGTGAGACTGTTGGTGTGGGACGTACTGTTGCGAATCAGAAATTCTTCCAACGTTTAGGTCAACGGTTAATTGCGGCTTTACATCAAGTCACCGCCGATGGTTTTGCTTACCGCGTGGATATGCGTTTACGTCCGTTTGGTGATTCAGGCCCTTTAGTCATGAGCTTTAACGCGTTTGAAGAATATTACCAAAACCAAGGTCGGGACTGGGAACGTTATGCCATGGTGAAAGCACGTGCTTTGGGTGGTAATACAGAAACTCGAATTGAGCTGGAAAAAATGTTACGCCCGTTTATCTATCGTCGTTATGTTGATTTTAGTGCGATTGATGCGCTGCGAAATATGAAAGCCATGATTAAAGCCGAAGTGCGTCGTAAAGGATTGAAAGACAATATTAAGCTGGGTAGTGGTGGTATTCGTGAAGTGGAGTTTGTCGCGCAAACTTTCCAACTTATTCGCGGAGGGCGTGAGCCAGTATTACAAATTAAGTCGTTGTTAGCGACGCTTGAAGTCTTGCAATCGTTGGGTGAAATATCAGCGAAAAGTTATACGGTGCTTACCGAAAGTTACTGTTTTTTACGCCAAGTGGAAAATATCCTGCAACAAATTAATGATGCGCAAACCCAAACGTTACCGCAATCAGAATTGGATAAACGCCGTTTAATTAGCGTGTTAGGTTATGCCGACTGGGATAGCTTTTATGTTTATATCAATCAAGTGATGGCGAATATTCATAGTGAGTTCAGTCAGGTGATTGGTGGTGATGACGATGATAATGAAGAATCACAACCTGCGTTAGATTTATGGCATTTAGAGCTCTCAACAGATGAAGCAATAACGTTGCTTGCAGAATATGGTTTAGCGGAACAAGATGCGCAAGCCTTTGTTCGAGATTTAAATCATTTTAAAACTGACTACGAACGTAAAACAGTAGGACCTAGGGGTCGACAAACTATTGAAAAACTATTACCTAAATTGCTATTTTCAGTATTGAAAGCAGATGATCCCGTGGCGTTATTACCACGTATTATTGCTTTGCTACAAAAAATCTTAAATCGTACCGCTTATTTAGAATTACTGGTTGAGAATGACTTGGCATTAACGCAGTTATTACGTTTGTGTAGTGCCAGTTCGATGGTGGCGAAACAATTATCGAGTCACCCGATCCTATTAGATGAACTGTTGGTGCCATCGCACCTGTATCACCCAACGCCATTGCATGAATATCGTAGTGAGTTACGTCAATTCATGTTGCGTATTCCGGAAGAAGATCACGAACAGCAATTAGAGGCGCTGCGTCAATATAAACAAACTCAATTGTTACGTATTGCGGCAGCGGATATTGGCGGTGAATTAGCGCTAATGAAAGTCAGTGATCACCTGACTTGGCTCGCTGAAGCGGTGATTGATAACGTGGTCAATCTAGCTTGGCAACAATTAGAAGAGAAACATGGTGTTCCTCATAATGTGGTTGAAACGGGTGAAAAAGGGTTCGCTGTTGTCGCCTATGGCAAGCTTGGTGGTATCGAATTAGGTTATGGCTCGGACTTAGATCTGGTATTTATCCATAATTGTGAAACTGCAGGCATGACTAATGGTGCAAAAGTGATCGATAGCCGTCAATTTTATTTACGCTTAGCACAACGTATTATTCATATTTTTAGTACCCGTACTAGCACTGGTATTTTGTATGAAGTAGATATGCGTTTACGCCCATCGGGTAGCTCAGGGGTACTTGCTTGTCCGGTATCTCGATTCTTGGATTATCAATGTAAAGAAGCATGGACCTGGGAGCACCAATCATTAGTGCGCACCCGCATCGTCTATGGCGATAAGTTGATTCATAGTCGTTTCACCGAGGTTAAACGCAGTATAATTGCTAAACCGCGGGATACAACAGAACTGAAAAAACAAGTGGTCGAAATGCGTTTTAAAATGCGTGAGCATTTGTTAAAAGCCAATGCTGATCAGTTTGATATAAAGCAGTCAGAAGGTGGCATTACCGATATCGAATTTATGATGCAGTATATTGTATTGAATTATGCTGCGCAGATGCCGAAGATCCAACTCTGGCCTGACAATGTCCGTATTATTAGTCGTTGTGTGGCAGAAGGGTTAATGACTGAGGAGTTAGGCGCGAGCTTAACCGCAAGTTATTGCCAAATGCGTGATGAAATCCATCGACTTAATTTATTAGGTAAGAAGGGCGTTGTTGCGAATACCGTGTTTGTAGCACAGCGGAAAGTCGTGACTGACTATTGGGAACAGCTGTTTTCGGTCTAATAAACGAAGGCTATAATTAAAAAGCGATTGATATGGGTAGTATATGACCCGCATCAATCGCTTTTTAGTTTCACTACAGAGCTACTTGCTTCGTTAGCTGCTTACTCTACCGGCTTATTTATACAAGCTCGGCTCACCTTCTGGACGCGTTTTAAAACGACGGTGTAACCACATGTATTGGGGCACTTGCTCTAAAATAGATTTTTCACATTCTTGATTACAGATAGTGGCATCTTTAACTTCGTCGCCCGTTGGGAAGTTTTCTAATGGTGCGCGAATGGTTAACTTATAACGACCATCTGGCAAGCGCCAAGAAGACGCTGGGTAGGTTTTCGTATTTTTACCAGAGGCGAAAAGTGTGGTGCCAGTAATGGTACAGGCTTTTTCAACCGCAAAAAATGGTACAAACACGCTTCGGCGACGACCATAATCATGATCCGGTGCATACCATAATGGCTCACCTTCATCGAGTACGCGTAACATGCTTTTGATATCTCGGCGGTCAAGCAAACCTTTATTTGAGAGTGTGCGACCACGGCATTGTAAGTATTCCATCAATGGGTTTTTATTAGGGCGATAGATAGCATGTGTAGGCCGTAGTAGACCAAAGATACGCGCCGACATTTCTAGGGTTAAAAAGTGGCCGCCAAGTATTAACATGCCGTTGCCATCGGCTTTGGCGTTGTCGATGTGCTCCCGACCTTCGATAACCATATTTTTTTTAATGCGCCAATCTGGCCAGAACCAAGCATTAGCAGTATCAACAACCGCTAAACCGGTATATTCAAAATTTTCTTTTACGAGTGCTTTAATTTCGTTGTCAGATTTTTCTGGGAAGCTTAAAGCAAGATTTTGTTGTGCTGTTTTTAGACGACCGGGTAATATTTTAGAAACCAAACGGCCTAAAGTACGACCAAATATGTTTTGCGCCGTATTCGGTAACAAAGAGATAAGCCATAAAAAAGTGGCTGCGAACAATAATGGCCAGTGTTTTGGATGTAAAAAACTGAGTTTAAATTTCGTGTTTTCTTTGGTGACCATCGGCTTGGCGGTTTTAATTTTATCTGTCATGAAAAATTCTCATTAATACGAGTTAACTCTATTTTAATTTATAAGTGATTGATAATCACATGTAAATAGATGCATGTTGAGTTGGTATATGCGATTTTAGATATAAAAAAGACGACTCTGGTGGTCGCCTTATTATTCTGTATTACGTTTTAACTTAGTATTTTGCTTTTAACCCAGCATTAACTAAATTCACATCTTCAGCGCTCAAGGTACCAGCGGCTTGTTTTAACTGTAACATATTAATGATGTAGTTATAACGTGAACCGGATAATGATTGCTTCGATTGATATAAACTTTTCGTTGCATTTAACACGTCAATAATTGTACGTGTCCCGACCCCAAAGCCTGCTTGAGTTGCTTCTAATGCACTTTCAGATGATTTAACCGTTTGCTCATAGGCCTTGATAGAACTTAACCCAGCCGTCACGTTGTTATAATAAGTACGAATTTTGGTTTGTACTTCACGGCTTGCTTTGGTTAATTGTTCTTGGCTGGCGGTTACTTGATAAACGGCTTGTTTTTCTGCTGAAGTTACTGCACCACCTGTGTATAGTGGCATGCTAAATTTGATGCCCACATTACCTGACGACACTATATTTTCAGCGCCTGCACCACTGTTATTATTATTGCCATAATCCGTATATTTAGTACCAGCATTTGCGACTAAGTTCAATGTCATGTTATCAGTAGAGTTCGCGAGATCGACGTTACCTTCTGCAATTTGTTTAGCAATACGTTGGATCTGGATTGATAAATTTTGGTTGTTAGCTGTATTTAACCAATTATCACGCTGACCATTCGGTGCTGTTGGGCTAAAACGAGCAGTATTTAGTGGTGAAATATTAGTATGCGTTAAACCGGTAATTTCGGTTAATGACTCGTAGCTGTTGGCGAGGGTATTCTCAGCGTTAATTACTTCTGCTACTGATAAATCGAAGCTTGATTGTGCCTCTAATACGTCAGTTTTGTCGGTTAGACCCACATTGTAACGTTGGGTTGTTTGTTCTAGCTGACGTTCTACCGCATCTTTATTACGGTTAGAAAATTCTAAGGTATCGTTGGCTCTTAATACATTAAAGTAAGCATTCGATACGCGTAAGATAAGACTTTGCAGCTCAGCTTGAACGGCAAGTTCACTTTGCTCTGCTTTTTTAGCTGCTTGGCTAACATTAATGAAATTACTTTCTTCATATAATGACTGCGTTAAACCAATACCAACCGTACCAGTGAAGGCATTGTTATTTTGAGTTCCGGCCATTGTTTGTGTATCGCTAGTGATACCGTAACCTAGGTCAGCATTTAAACCAATTTGTGGTAAGTTTGCTGCTTCTTGTTCAGTAATTCTTTCTAGTGCTGCATCGCGATTTGCTTGCGCTTCTAAATATAGTGGATCTTTGGTCAGGGCTTGTTCAAATATTTGTTGTAAATTATCTGCACTTGCTGAGTTTGCAAAAAATGCCAGACCGCAGGCTAGAAGAATCTTATTAAACTTCATTGGTGGTTACCTTAGTGTAAATAGTTGCCGTTATGAACTCGCATAACAATAAGTAATGATAACTGCTTAGTCAAACTAATAATTATCCAAATAGAAATAGTCAGATTAATCGGATGTTTTTAATTTTATACTAGGTGTCATCTAGAAGCTCGAGTTTTAAACGTTGAATCAATGCCGATATGGTATTATTAGTATATTTACTAGGTATCGTGCCTAAACCCTAGCTGCCAACATGGTATTCACTGTAACTTGTTATTATCAGTATATTTTAGGATATGTAAATGAAAAGTAGAAAGTTGGAAATAGAATCTGAGTATGATATTACGGATATTGAGATCATAAATAAGCAGCAGGTTTTTAACGGTTTTTTTAAAATAAACACCTATACCTTTAAACATAGGTTGTTCTCGGGTGATTGGAGTGGTGAAATCATTCGGGAAGTTTTTGAACGTGGTAACGCTGCTGCAGTCATACCTTATGATGCTGTGCGTGATGAGGTGGTATTGATCGAGCAGATTCGCATCCCCGCGATTGAATCCAGTACGCAACCTTGGTTATTGGAATTAGTGGCAGGTATGATAGATAAACAAGGTGAAGACTCCGCGGAGGTGGTTAAACGCGAAGCCGAAGAAGAAGCGGGCTTAACCGTTGGACGTTGTGATTTTATTATGCAGTTCTTCGCCAGTCCTGGTGGCACCAGTGAGGCGATTGATCTGTATGTTGGCGAGGTCGATAGCAGCACTGCTGAAGGCGTTCATGGTTTAGCGTGCGAAGGTGAAGATATTCGTGTGCACGTGGTGAGCCGAGAAACTGCTTATAATATGGTGCAAACAGGGCGAATAAATAACGCGACGACTATTATTGGGATCCAGTGGTTACAATTGAATTTTGAAACGTTGCAAAAGTCTTGGCTCTAGGGCTACAATGCTTTATGTACTTTAGGCTAAGTTGTTTGAATCTCTCATGATGTTACCGGTTTCTTATCCGAAATCGTGGAAGTGTGTGCTGGACAACAGATTTATTAAGTCCTATTAGGTATCCTTTAATAGTCTTAAGGATCTTTCAATCAGACTCGCTGATAGGTGGTTACAAGTCAGTATAGTTATTATTCGACATTATTCGACATTACTAGGCAACAGATAAAGGATAAGGGTTAAAGATTATTGTGGGCGCGGACATTTCTAAATTAACAGCAAAGCACAACGTCATTAATTTATTACAAGTGACGGATACTCATTTGTTTGCAACGGCTGAGAAGGATCTTCTTGGCGTTAAAACACAGCAGAGCTTTAGCCATGTTATCGATGCTATTCTGCAGAATCAACAACCGTTTGATGCTGTACTTGCCACGGGCGATATTTCCCAAGATAACAGTATCGCTTCTTATCAATACTTTGCTCAGCATATTAAACGTTTAGATAAACCTTGTTATTGGTTGCCTGGTAATCATGACAATATTCCACTCATGGCCGGTGCATTAAAATCTGAAGGTGTCCTGTCGGATAAATATAAAGTTGTTGGTGACTGGCAGATTATTTTATTAGATTCGCAATTAACGGGTTCTCCGTCTGGCTATTTATCACCGGAACAACTTGTATTACTTGACGATCGACTGAGTTTACATCCTGATAAATATGCATTGGTGGTATTACATCACAATACTTATCCAGTGGGTTGTAAATGGTTAGATAAGCATATTTTGCGTAATCCAGAGGCGTTTTTAGCGGTGTTAGCGAAACACCCTAAAGCACGGCATGTGTTATTTGGCCATGTGCACCAGCAGTTAGACCAGACTTATGATGGCATTCACTTTATGGCGTCTCCGTCTACTTGCTTCCAATTTAAACCCCATTGTGATGAATTTACTCTTGATGGGCGAGCGCCTGGGTGGCGTTATTTACAACTGCACAGTGATGGTACTATTAATAGTCAGGTTTGGCGTTTGTCTAATCATGATTTTAATCCCGATCTCGAATCTAAAGGTTACTAACAATACTGCTAGAGGTAAATGAACAAATGGCTTCCACGCTACTACTCTATTTGCACGGTTTTAATAGTTCACCAAAATCGGTTAAAGCACAGCAAATGGCAGACTATCTTGCATTACACCACCCTGATATTACTATCGAAATACCGAATCTTTCACCTTACCCTCAAGACGCGTGGCTACAGATAGAACAACTTATTGCACGTTATCCAACGCATCAGCTTGGGGTCGTAGGCAGTTCACTCGGCGGGTATTATGCGACCAAAGTGAATCAACAATTTAATTGTCCCGCAGTGATTATTAATCCCGCCGTAAAGCCTTATGAATTGCTGGTGGATTATTTAGGGGAAAATACGAACCCTTATACCCAAGTTAAATTTAATTTAGCTGAGCAACACATTGATGAGCTACGCGCATTGGATTGCCTGGCATTAGTTCACCCAGAAACTATCTGGGCACTATTACAGACCGATGATGAAGTGTTAGACTATAACCAAGCAACAACAAAATACGAAATGGCGAGATTGACGGTGGAGCAGGGTGGCGATCATGCTTTTATTGGATTTGAACGCTATCTTAGCGATATTTTAACCTTTCTTGCATTCAAACCGATGTAACGAACAGCACAAAAGAAACTCATGACACAAGAATATAATGCGGGCTCGATTGAAGTCCTAAATGGTCTCGAACCAGTACGTCGCAGACCCGGAATGTATACTGATACTGTACGTCCTAATCACCTTGGCCAAGAAGTTATCGATAATAGTGTCGATGAAGCGTTAGCGGGTCATGCTCAGAACATTACAGTTACCTTACATGCTGACCAGTCGCTAGAAGTGAGTGATGACGGTCGTGGTATGCCGGTGGATATTCACCCTGTCGAAGGGGTGAGTGGTGTTGAGCTTATTTTATCTAAGCTACATGCAGGTGGTAAATTTTCGAACGATAGCTATCAATTTTCTGGTGGTTTACACGGCGTAGGTATTTCGGTTGTAAATGCCTTGTCTAAACGTGTTGAAATTACCATTAGACGTGGTGGTCAGATTTATCAAATCGCGTTTGAACATGGCGAAAAGGTGTCTGAACTCGAAGTGATTGGCACTATTGGTATCCGTAATACCGGTACTAAGGTACATTTCTGGCCAGATACGAGCTATTTTGACTCGGGCAACTTCTCGGCTAAACGCTTGGTGCATAACTTACGTGCGAAAGCGGTACTGTGTCCTGGGTTAAATATTAAATTTGACGACAAAGTTAATAAAGAAAAACATGCTTGGTGCTTCGAAAAGGGTCTAGAAGACTACTTAATGGAATCGTTACAGGGATGGGCAACATTACCCGAAACGCCGTTTGTCGGCAGTTTTTCTGCCAATAATGAAGCGGCTGACTGGGCAGTGATCTGGTTGCCTGAAGGCGGTGAGTCGGTGACCGAAAGCTATGTTAACTTGATCCCGACAGTGCTCGGTGGTACTCATGTTAATGGTTTACGTCAAGGCCTGCTCGATGCAATGCGTGAGTTCTGTGAATTCCGTAGCTTATTGCCACGTGGCGTGAAGTTAACGCCGGATGATATTTGGGATCGTTGCTCTTATATCTTGTCGGTTAAAATGCAAGACCCACAATTTGCCGGACAAACCAAAGAGCGTTTGTCATCACGTCAGTGTGCTGCATTTGTTTCTGGTGTGGTTAAAGATTCGTTTTCATTATGGTTAAACTCGAATACCGATTTGGCTGAATTATTGGCTGATTTGTGTATTAATAACGCCCAGAAACGTTTAAAAGCCAGTAAGAAAGTGGCGCGTAAGCGCGTGACCAGTGGACCTGCATTACCGGGTAAATTAACCGATTGCTCAGGTCAAGACCCAATGCGTTCAGAATTGTTCTTAGTGGAAGGTGACTCTGCTGGTGGCTCCGCAAAACAAGCGCGTGATCGTGAGTTTCAAGCGGTCATGCCACTGCGTGGTAAGATCTTAAATACCTGGGAAGTTGATTCTGCGCAAGTACTTGCTTCAGAAGAAGTTCATAATATTTCGGTGGCGCTGGGTATTGACCCTGACTCGGATGACATTTCTGGTTTACGCTATGGCAAAATCTGCATCTTAGCTGATGCCGATTCCGATGGTCTACACATTGCGACTTTGCTATGCGCTTTGTTCTATAAACATTTTAGAGCCATGGTTGAAGCCGGGCATGCGTTTGTCGCGATGCCGCCGCTATACCGTATTGATATTGGTAAAGAAGTTTTTTATGCATTAGATGAATCCGAAAAAAACGGTATTATCGACCGTATAGAAGCTGAGAAAAAACGCGGTAAAGTCAACGTGCAACGCTTCAAAGGACTGGGTGAAATGAATCCGTTACAATTGCGGGAAACCACCATGGATCCTAATACTCGTCGTTTAGTTCGCTTAACGATTGATAATGCAGACGAGACATTTGCAATGATGGATATGTTGCTCGCCAAAAAACGCTCTGCGGATCGCCGCGCTTGGTTAGAAGATAAAGGTGACATGCTCAGCGATAGCTAGATAATAGCCTCGTCAGCGTTAAGTCATCAATAACTCGACACGCGTTTTTCAAAAGTGGCTACATTGATTGTAGCCACTTTTTTATCACCTTTGACGAAAAACACTGTCCTTTAGGGCGGTGATGTAAGTCATTATT
>NZ_LOCN01000010.1 GCF_001574435.1 Moritella sp. JT01 | reverse complement strand
CGTATAACGTTTTGAATTTGAACAGTATGGTTTGTTTGGCAGTGCGTTATAAATATCAGTTCTTACTTTAACACTGATGTCGTTATAACTAAGGCTTAGACGATTAAGCAATCATAGCTGTGCTTATTCGGCGTCGGAGAGGTTGATAAATTGTAATTAAACACATATAATTATCCTAAGATTTATGAAATGCCCTGTATCAAAAGTCGGCTCGCCAAAGTAGACCTTTTTTTACAGGGTTTTTTTCTATCTAAATTTTGTCTAGCACCAACTTCTTCAGTCAGTAACCAATCAAACTATCTTACAACAAAACTGAAATATTTGTTAATCATTTTATGATCCTGCCACATGAAGGATCGAGTTGATCGTTTAATTAAATAAGTATTATGACCCGCTCATTCGTTGTAAACACAGTCGATAGCGGTGCAACATTTTATGCAATCTCAACTTGCTTTTTCGCCTTTGAATGTCGATATTCTATAGCTTGACTCAAGCATTCAAGAAAGACTAATGTGTCATCCCAGCACAAACATTCATCGGTAATCGATTGCCCGTAATTAAGCGCACCCAAATTTATCTTCTGGTTGCCACCGAGTAAAAAACTTTCACACATTACACCAGCAATGCTCGTCTCACCCGACGTAATTTGTTCGGCTATATTGTTGGCAACAGAAAGTTGGTTTTTAGCTATTTTCCCGCTGTTTCCATGACTGCAATCTACCACTAATCGAGAAGTCAGGTGACTATATTTAAGATGGTAGGCTGCGCTATTCACGTCACGACTTGAATAGTTTGGTGTTGCGCCGCCTCGTAAAATGATATGGCAGTGATCGTTGCCTTGCGTTTCTACAGCAAACGTTTGGTTGTTCTCGCTTTGTGCAAGCACAAGGTGGCGATCTTTTGCAGCGTGTATAGCATCAATGGCGATGGCGATATTTCCATCTGTTCCATTTTTAAAGCCGATGGGGCAATGAAGTCCTGAAGCCAATTGACGATGAGGTTGAGACTCTGTTGTACGCGCTCCTATAGCACCCCAGCAAACCATATCAGCAATGTAGGGAGCTATGTTAGTGTCTAAAAACTCAGTGGCGATTGGAACCCCGAGCTCTAGAATTGATTTCATCAGTTGCCTGCTGCGAGTCACCCCCTGGAGAAAGTTAAACTCACCGTTTAGCTCTGGCGTGGCGATAAAACCTTTCCAACCACCTCTCGTACGCGGCTTTTCAAAGTAAGTACGCATCACCAGCTTTAAGGTTCCGAAGTACTGTTTTTGCACCTTGGCTAA
Source organism: Moritella sp. JT01 (assembly GCF_001574435.1). Classification (GTDB taxonomy): domain Bacteria; phylum Pseudomonadota; class Gammaproteobacteria; order Enterobacterales; family Moritellaceae; genus Moritella. The sequence goes on along the minus strand of NZ_LOCN01000010.1, from coordinate 39,457 downwards.
TCGAGTTGCGTACTCGATTGCAGCGTAAGGGTCATGTATTGAGCATGGGCCGATGATCACTAATAGCCGAGAGTCTTCGCCTAAAAGTATACTTTTAATTTCTGTTCTTTGTTGTTCGATAAATTGCTGAAGCTTCTCATTCAAGCTAGTTTCGCTCTGAATGGATTCAAGACTAGGCAACAACATCACTGATGATGCGTTTATGATATTTTCTAACATTTTCATGGACACTATCCGTAAAGTCACACTAAACAATAAACAATAAACATCTAAATCGAAATAGTTATCATTACCAATTAAGGGCGCTATGATGTAATAATGCGCATTATTTGTCAATACCTTACATGGTAAAAAGTGGTCTGCTTTATTCAATTACGTGTGATGTACAGCGTGTATAAATTGCCAAGTATTTTAGGCACTGATAGAGCATAGTAATGATATTAAGAAAATGGCTGTGAATCGCGAAAAAATAAAAATAGCCTCGAATGGTCGAGGCTATTCAGTATGGCCACAAGTGCTTGTGGCAAAACATCGCAACTATGCTGATGTTTCTGCAATCGCCTTTCTTGCGTTGGGCTTAGCACTGTGAATCCGATGGGTGACGGTTTGATTTTGTATATTAAATTCCATTGTCGGTTGCCAGATACTTGGTTCCCTATGTGTTACCACAATGACCGTCGTTTTTAGCGAATGAATATGTTCTGCAATAAGTCTCTCGGTGGCATCATCAAGTGCCGAAGTGGCTTCGTCAAAAATGAGTATAGGTGCTTGCTTGATGAGAGCGCGCGCTATGGCCAACCTTTGTCCCTCACCACCGGATAACGCTTCACCTTTTTGCCCGACAAGTTGATGGATCCCGAATTCAGAGCGATCTATCACCTCACTTAACTGAGCATCCCTTGCACATCGCTCGATTTCTTCATCGCTCGCATCGGGTTTACCTAAGCGGATGTTGTCAGCCAAAGTCCCAGTGAAAACGATAGGATCTTGTGCAACGTAAGAAAAATATTGAGTGAGCACGTCGTAACGGATTTGTTTTATATCGACACCACCTAGGGTAATTCGACCTTGCGTAGGGTCATCAAATCGCATCAGCAAACCTAACAGGGTACTTTTCCCACCGCCACTTGGTCCATTAATCACGACTTTCGCGCCTTCTATAATGTCTGCGTTTGCACCAATGAAAATGTCTGATAAGCCAACATTATGCAGCTGCAATTGGTGATGATTGGGCTGCTGAGCATTTTCTGGTTTAGGCTCTGGCAAGCTAGGAACCGTGGTTAACTGCATATAGTCCTTAATCGCCGCGCGCACATCATTAATCGCAAATCCAGCGAATGCTAACTCGCCCAAAGGTGCTGCTGCTCTAGTGATGAGTATCAAAAGCGATAAGATCAATAGTGGCTCTGTTGTGCCGGAGACAACCAAGTAACTCGCCATACCAGCCAACGGTAGAATTGTCGCGAGCGTCGATAAAAATGTGGTTTTAGATGCCGAACGGTTGATGCTTTTATGAATTTTTTCCTGCTTAGTCCAACTTGTTTCAATTCGCTCAATCGCCCGCTTTGGACCGGCGGTCGCGCGCAGTAGATCGAGGTGGTCGATCAGTTCAAGTGTGTACTTGGTGGTATTCACATCTGCGCTGTGTCGCTCACTATCGGTATGGATCAGTGCTAATTGCGCTTTATATTGAATGAATAACGCGCCTGCGAGTAATACTGCACTCAGCGTAGCTATGGTTACGCCCCCGACTAGACCAATTCCACCCACGAGGAATAAAGGTAGGAGTGGTGCGTGTAAGAAGGTTTGCAGTTGGTGAGCAGGTATGCTCATGAAACCAGGAATGCCACGCTCAGCCAAGTGAGTTGTTTGCGTTCTGTGATGCTCGGTAAACCAAGATAGCTTTGCTTGGCTAAGTGCATTACCGAGCGCTGAATAGAGATCACCAGTAAGTTTCGCGCCGGACAAAAAACCAGAGCGTGTAACGATTACGGTCGCCAAGATGGCGGCACCCGCAGCTGCCAAAACATACATAGGTGTTTGCTGTTCAACGATGGCTAGGGCCAAAACAATATAGGCAGCAGCTTCCAGTACGGCAACCAATACCCAGCCAGTGCCAACAAGGTACAACCGACGTTTTACCTGTTCTGGCAGTGGTTTTCTGGCGGAATTAGTGTTGTTCGTCGTCATACTTCTTCGTCCTTTTTTTCAGCGTTTCGAGTTAATGTCAGCGTAAAATCTGTTTGCTGAGCGAGGTCTGTATCATGAGTCACCACAATAATAGTTTTACCTTGTTGATGAGCCAGTGCACACAGGTTTTTCATCACAACTAACGCGGTCTCCTTATCAAGAGCGCTAGTAGGCTCGTCAAGTAAGATGATGTTGGCGTTACTTAAGAACACATTAGCAAGCGCAATGCGTTGTTGTTCTCCGCCAGAGAGAGAGGCTGCGTTCGCGGTAAGATCGACCATCAACTGAGCTTGATTCAGTGCATCGCAGAGCGTCTCGTCGGTGGCATCAGGTGTTGCCAATTGCAGATTCTCTCGCACCGTTGCTTTCAACACGCCAGTGTTTTGGGGGACGTAGCGTATGGCATTATGTCGCGATACTTCATCAAGGTCTGATATATCATCATAACCTAGGGTAACGGTCCCTGATGAAGGCTGTTCGTAACCGGATAAGATACGTAACAATGTACTTTTCCCGACGCCACTCGGGCCCATAATAGCCGAACAAGAACCGGGAATAAAAGAATGAGAAAGGCCGTTGATGATCGTGTTTTGATCGGTAACGACATTGATATTTTCGGCGTGTAACGAGTCTGATTTGCTCTCTCGTTTGACTTGGCCTGAAGCGATGGTGCTTTCTTGTAAAAAGTCGCCGATGTGTTTGGCAGCATTTTTACCTGCCGTCACATAATCTAAGCCATGACCCAACTTTAGCACCGGTGTCACAATGGCAAGGCCAAAAAAGAAAACCGAAGCCATGGCAGCGGGGCTTAACTGATAGGAAATCGTGTAAGCGATAGCTAAAGTGGCAACCGCTTGTAGCAGAGCGATAGCAACCGCAGCAGCGAGAGCGACATTATTCACCCACTTTACGATACCGTCGGTAAAACGTTGCGTGGCATGTCGATAATCCGCAATGGCGCCCGATTGAGTACCATAAATACGGTTGACTCGGATGCCCCTTGTGTAATCGTTCACTGCAGTGACAATGTCACCCATAATGTTCATGCGTTCAGCGCCATGTTTGGCCGCATACTTGGGTAGAAACACCAGATAATAAAGTGAAGCTAGAAGACCAGGAATGAGGGCCAAAAGCGCAATTGGCCCAGCCAAGCTCAACATGATGAGGATGGATGCTAATGGCACCAATATGAACGTGACAAATTCAGACGGTAAGTGAGCAACCATATGGTGCAGCGTATTAATGTCCTCCGAAGCCAACCGGCGAAGCTGATTTTCACCATATCGAGAAACTGTTTTACTTGGCAACCTAGCGAGATGCTGAGCCACTTGACGGCGCACCTGAGAGGAAAATTTGGCTTCAGCTTCATGCACCCACCAAGACGCTAATGAAGAGACTGCAGCACTAACGATCCAAAGGCCGATAGCACTGTAAACCCATTTACTAGAGGGATCGTCAACCAGTTGAATTAAACACAGTAGTGCGCCTATTTTTGCGAGTGCAGCAAGCACTTCAGCAATAGTGCCCAGCGTGAGTTTGGCGATGGCTGGTTGTAAAGCAGGCATGAGCGCAGCAGTGAGATAGTGTTGGCTGATTTTATTTATCATGCTATCTCCCTCCACTTATTGAAGTGGAGGGAGAGGAGTGGGATTGATATTTTAAGCATATAAGGCTCTCACTAGATTTCATATTAAGCTTATTCCATTTGGTGGTGACACGTTTAATTGGTTATTTATATTACTGACCAACCGAAAATTACTGACTTACTAGTTCTCACCACTGGCTCTTTGGATGTAATAATCAGGTTTCAAGTCGAAAATAATATCTTCGATGAGCGAATCTATTTTTGTATTTTTATCGTAATGGGGCATGACAATGATATGCGCAGTATTGCCAGAATTAGCTAATGAGTATTTTCTCCAAACGGATTCTGAAGGGCATGGGAAAAATACGGTATTGGCATTTTCATTTCGACGAGCATCAATACCGACAGCTTGAAGTCTCTCAACAGTATACTGAGCAATTTCTAAGCAGTTGTTTACTTTCTTTTTCCAATCGTCGATCGAGAGGCTCTTTATCGCAGCCCACATAAACAAGGCGTTGTGGCCATTTCTTGAACCACTTATGGTTTGATCTTTGGAAGATATATAATCCACCTCTACAGAAATCTTTTCCACGTTTTCACGTTTAGCGATCACGATCCCGCATGGGATAGGGGAGCCAATCATTTTATGTCCAGAAACGCTGATAGAGTCGATACCATCCTCAAATGAGTAGGGATCTGGATTGTCCACAAAGGGCATAATCATACCGCTAAGCGCGGCATCAGCGTGAATATAATAGTCCTCACGCTTGATCCCCAACTGTTTAATATCATCTTGAATACGTTTAATATTATCAACAGCCCCCCGCATAGTGGTACCGATGTTAGCAAAAATGATGGGGTGAGCTTCTTGGTCTTGTTCAATCTGTGAAGAGAGCTGACGGTAGTCTATTTCACCGTTTTCTAACGATGGAATTTTCTGGCCATGCATATTCAGCATCCTCACAATCTTATCCACGGAATAGTGAGCCTCTTCTGAATAATATATTTTTCCGGTAGGGAATAACTCTCGTGCTAGGTAGCATGAGAACATGTTCCCTTCGGTTCCACCATTAGAAATATACCCCCAGCTGTCTTCACTATGTATTTTGAATAATTCAAAAAAGAAAGTCATGACTTCTCTTTCGAATTCAAAAGTATTGAGCTTATAGTTACTTTCCTGGCTCCAATCTCCACAGTTGTTGAGGGAGAATTCGAGGAACTTCTCTAGGAAGGAATAATCAAAATCAGCAGATTCAGGATAACCGACATTAAAATATTGGTTCTCCTTGCAATAAAGCCAAAATTCTTCAATGCGATTTCGATCCACATTAGATAATTTCATTATATTTCCTATACATATATGATCTATTCCGATGAAAGCGCACGCGTGATTCGCGGTAACTTTCATTGAGCAGGTTTGATTTTTTAATTTATGCTTTTGAATTAGCCGATGAATATGGCTTTTTGTTTTTTCTGCAATAGTGCCCACCAGTTTACTACCGTGGGTTCATGGCCTAGCTCTTCAAAGGTGACTCTTATACCCAGTTTGTTAAATTCAGAGGCCAGTCGCATCATTCTTAAGGAATCGAGCCCATAAATAAGTAAATTTTCTTCTGGATCGAGTTCATAATCTTCAATCAAAGCTTGGACTTTATCGTAAAGCCATTGATAACTTAGTCCAGGTTCAGACTCAAATTGCCTATCCGTTGTGTTTATAAACAAGGCTTCTCTTGGCATCGGGTCGCTTATATTCTTCGGTAGTGGCATCGCTTTATTCCTTAAGATCCTATTTTACCGCTACGCATAAATAGCATTACATCGCCTTTTATTCATGCCAAAGGCTAGATGAAAATCGGCTATTCTGAGCTAGTTTTTACGCTGTTTTTTTATATCTATTTGATAGATAAAAAATAATAACAAAAATCTTTTCAAAAAGTTATTGAAAATCATTCGCATTTGCAAAATAATGACGCCTAACGTTAACATTGTCAACAAAGTGAGAATATAATGAGTGGATTAACGCCAATGCAAGCTGCATGTTGGTTTGGGCGCGAAGTGAATGCCAAGCTTGGAGGCGTGGCATCACATCTTTATAGTGAGTTTGATGGGGAAAGCATCAACCTTGAAAAACTGCGCGCAGCGTTAGATAAGCTTTTTCTTACTCACGAAATGTTGCGGCTAAAAATTGATCGCGCAGGTAATCCTTCAATTGCCGAGAAACCCAGCCTATCTGTGTTAGAAATTGATGATTTTACATCACTACCTCGTGAGGCTGTAAAACAGCAACTGACACTTAAGCGACAAGAGTGGGCACATCAGGCACTCGATTTAAAGCAGGGGAAAGCGGCCAGGTTCTCTATCAGCTTGTTGCCCGATAATGCTTTTCGTTTCCATATTGATACCGATATGATCGCCATCGACCCAGATAGCTGCCGACTTTTGATTGAAGATTTAGCTACGTTTTACGAGGGCACAGTTTCAGCACTTCCGTCCAAACCCACATTTTTCTCTTGGCACGATATGGAAAAATCGGATCCACAACTAAAATTACAACGCAAGGCGGACCGAACTTGGTGGAAATCACGCCTCACTCAGATCGCCCCAGCGCCTTCGTTGCCGTTTCTAGACACAATGCAATCCAAAGTAGAAAGTCATCATTACTCAGCTTGGTTAGACGCAGAACAACGCAGTGGTTTGATCGCGCTTGCTCGACAACATGCCATCACACCATCAAATTTAATGCTGGGTTTATTTGCCAGAGCGCTGGGGAAAGCAACGGGAGACCGCGAGTTTAGATTAAGTGTACCCACCTTCTGGCGCCCACCTATTTGCGAAGGGACAGAACGTATAGTGGGAGACTTCGTCAATTTTGTCGTGCTAAATATTGAAATGCACGGGGCTCCTACATTGATTGATTTCTGCCGCCAGATAGCGACGAAAATGACGTCACTGTTGTCTCACAGCAGTTATGCAGGCGTTAACGTGATGCGCGATCTGTCTCTCCACCATGGCACTGCACAATTAGCGCCCATTGTATTTACATCGGCCATCGATTTGCCAAGTGGTGACTTATTTTCGCCTCGAGTACACAAACAGTTTGGCCGGATGAATTGGACTATATCTCAAGGCTCACAAGTGGCATTAGACTCACAAGTGGTGAGTATTGATGGCGGTATAATGATCAATTGGGATGTGCGTCACGAAGCACTGCCAAAAGAATGGGTATCGGCGGTATTTGAACACTTTGTAGCACTAACTAAGGCGGTAATTGAAGCGCCTAAATTGTTGTCATCACCCTTGGATAAACTGCAGTCACGCCTTATCTGCGAAGAGAGTCTAACGACCGATTTGACCGCGATGCAGCGTGCTTACTTATTGGGAAGAACAACGCAGATGCCGCTTGGCGGCGTAGCAATGCAGGAACAGCTTGAATACCGAGGCTCTTTGTCGCCAGAGATAGTACGCCTACGCTTGTCTAAAATGGTGGTGAAGTATCCTTGTTTACGAACTTTTGTTGATAGTAAAACATTAAAACTGCGCACCAGTCATTGCCCGCAAGTAAATGTAAGTCATGTTGATTTAAGCCAAATACCACCAGATAACATTGAATCTGAACTCAGCCGACGCCGCTACGCATATAGCCACCATATTTTCGAGCTTGAGCAGCCATTGTGGGATATCACCCTATTCTCTCTTGGCAATGGTCTTTTGCATGTTTTTGCTCGTTTTGATGCCTTAATTTTGGATGCAAGGTCAATTGCCTCCCTCATGGTTGAACTCTTTGAAGGCCAAGCGCCTTATCTTCCGAACATCGAAATAACTTCAGATGGCAGTAATTTGAAAGAACTAAGAGCGAAGGCTAAGCGTTACTGGCTCGAAAAACTCACTCACGTCACTGGGTTGATGCAATTTCCTTGGCATCAACCATTAGAATCTATATCAAGTTCGCGCTATCAGCGCCAGAGTCTCGAAATAAACAAAGATACAATGCGACAGCTATGTCGAGTCGGTGGAGAGCAGAATTTGTTTAAAAACACGGTCATAATGGCAACGGTGATGGAAGTACTTTCCCACCATGTTGAAGACCGAAAATTGTGTGTCGCGGTGCCTGTGCTACCACTTCACAGTAGTACTTACGCGAGTCAGTCAACCTTTATCGCGCTGCAATGGAACGCCAACCAACAGCCGTTTATTGACCGTGCAAAGCAGCTTCAATCAGATACTTTCGAAGGGCTTGAGCACCTCGCGTTCTCAGGCGTAGACTTAGCAAGAATACTGTTCGATAAATATGGACCAGCCCCCACTTTACCTATTGTAGTGACCAGTGGTTTGTCTTGGCCGACTCTGAGCAAGAGTGCCCCGATGACCTTGTGTCGCGGCCTGACTCAAACACCTCAAGTGGCGATGGATGTGCGTTTTGTAGCGCAAGCCAATGGTTCGGTGATGTTCAGTATTGATTATGCCATTGATGCGGTATCTGAGCACTTGGTTGAAAAGTTACTTGAACGAATCGATATTGTAATGACTCATATGGCGGAGACAAAAACGTTTACGTCACCACCCGAAGATGCCCTTGCCAAGGCTGAGTCTCGAGTGATGTTGTTTAAAGACATTGCACCAGTAGTCGAGTCAACGCCCATTGACTCGACTAAACGCACAATTTTTGCCATTTATTGTAAGGTGTTGGGTGTTGAACCGAAAGACCACGTTGATGAAAAAACAGCATTTACGCAACTTGGTTTGCGGCCTACCCACCTTAAACAGATAAGCGCTGAGCTGTTATCTGAATTTTCAGTTGAACTGCCTATGATGCGGCTTATTAGTTGCAGTGACGCGAGTGAAGTAGCGGCCTTACTTGACGATTCGCTAGTATTCAGTGAGTAACGACAGCTTTCTTAACGGTTTAAAAATATTCAATCAAAACAAGACATTATACTTCTACCCATCACTTTAGAAGTACTTTTATTACCCTAGGAGGACGAAGAATGCACACCAAGACAAAGAACATCGTCGGCATCGGTATTGGACCGTTTAACTTAGGCTTGGCGGCCTTGGTTTCTCATCACCCTGAATTGGATGCTGAGTTTGTAGAGCGTAAGCCAGAATTTAGTTGGCACAACGGGATGCTGTTACCCGGCGCGACACTACAAGTCCCTTTTTTAGCGGATCTCGTTACGATGGCGGATCCTTGTCATCCCCTGAGCTACTTAAATTACCTTAAGCATCACGATCGGCTTTACCAGTTTTATTACTACGAAAACTTTCTCGTCCCAAGAAGTGAATATAACCACTATTGTCAATGGGCTTCAAAACAACTTAAGAACTGTGCTTACGGAGAAACCGTTATAGACATTCAGTATCAAACAGATCAAGAACGTTTTGTGATTAACAGTGAGCTGAAGTCTGGAGAAAATCGTACTCGTTATAGTCACGATATCGCTATCGGGGTAGGCACGGTGCCTTGGCTACCGGATTGGGCGGAACACATGAACCATCCACTGGTCAAGCACTCCGCCGAATTCACCCATATGCGAGAAAAATTGGCGCGTTGTAACAGCGTAACAGTGATCGGTTCTGGCCAAAGCGCTGCAGAGTGTGTGTTGAATCTTTACCGCGATCTGACCCCTGAACAAATCGACGCAGGGGCAACAATAAACTGGGTAACGCGTTCTGGAGGTTTCCACCCGATGGAAGCGTCTAAGCTAGGACAAGAATGCTTCACGCCCGCGTACATGCAGTATTTCCATACCCTTCCTCGCGAAAAGCGTAGAACGGTCGTTAAAGGACAAGGGTTACTTTACAAAGGCATCAGTGATTACACTATTACCGAGGTTTTTGATTTGCTATATGAACGCTCGATTGGTGGCCGTGAACCGGGACTCAACTTGTATTCCAATAGCCAGGTGAATAAACTTGCTTTTGAAAATGAGACCAATGTCATCGAGATAGAGTGCTTCCATACACAACAAGAACAATCTTTTACTCTACGTACAGAAGCGATCGTCGTTGCTACCGGCTACACTCACCAGTGGCCAAGTTGGTTTGAAAATCTAAAGAATTCAGTGTTAGAAACGGATGAGCATGGTGATTGTATTGTTGAAGAGAACTTTATTGCGCAGCGTTGCGATCAAGGTGTAGGGCGCGTGTTTATTCAAAATGCAGAGATTTTCCAACACGGCGTTGGGACCCCAGATCTCGGTTTAGGTGCGTATCGTAATGCTTCCATCATTAATCAGATATTGGATAAAGTGGCCTACCGTTTACCGGAGAAATCAGCTTTCCAAAGCTATGGTGCGCCTCGTGCGTAATGGTTTTATCTAAAAGGACAAACTGCGGCCATCAAGCAATGATGGCCTTTTTTGTTTATACAATCCGCCTCATTTCACTCGTATGAAACAGGGCCAAGCATGCCATAAACTGTTGTGGGTTTGAGGTGATGTAGAAGTGGTCGCCTGAAAGCGTTTTATGGTCGACAACGCAACTCAACCAGTACTCCCATTGGTTGACCTCTTCGAAGTACGCTTCTTCATCGTTGTGTCCTGACACTAAAAGTGTGGGTACTTTAATTAACTCGTTGGTCTTTGGTTTTGACTTGAAGACATAACGCTCAGTTGCTTCAAAATCGGCTCTCAATGTGGGCAAAAAAGCGGGCCACCACTCTGGTTGTTGTCCGAAATCTGGATCGCAACCTCCGATGGTAACAAGCTGTTCAACAAAGCTTCTGTCATCGCAATGACTGATAGCTCGTCGACTTTTTATGTGTGGTGCTTGGCAGCCTGAAATAACCAGTCCTTTAGGGGGGGTGCCTTGGCTAACAAGATATTTGCATGCCTCATAAGTGATTTGAGCACCCATACTATGGCCGATGAGAACAACATCTTTCATCGGTTCACCACTGTCAATCAGCGTCTGAATAACATCTTTGGCAAGTGTATGAATGTCGTTAGCCTTAGGTTCATCGATTCTAAAGCCTCTTCCAGGATAGACCATTAAGGACACTTTACTATCCGCTAAATCAAGCTTTCGCCACGTTCTGAATGCGCTTATTCCGCCTCCAGCAAAAGGGCACAAAACAAAGTGCGTATAGTAAGGCTGCCCCCCTGAGGGGGCACTGAGTGTGATGAGGTTGCTCATAGTTGAGTCTCTTTAGGGTGTTGAGGTCAGAAGTCGGCTTTGGTCTAAAACCAAGGCCAGCGCCTCTAGAGATGGATGGCTGTATAGCGTCGATATATTGATCGGGTAATCCAATTGATGACATTGCCTGATAACCTTGATAGCGGAGTATTCATCCCCACCAAGCTGAAAGAAATGACTGGCTTTATTCAAGTCAGCAGTATCCAAAATATCGGCCCATATACTTTTGAGTACGAGTTCACTATTCGTATCAAGTGATTTGTCTGCTTTTTTTGTTTTTCTCCTCCTCTTGCTCGTCGCCAATTGCGCTAGCGCTTTAAGATCCACTTTACCATTGGCTGTAAGCGGTAATGTTTCCAAGAAAAATAAACGTTTGGGAACCATGTAAGCCGGTAACTGCTGAATCAAAGAGCGGTTAACTTGTTCGGCGTCGAGTGATGCTGCCTCCCCGACGATAAATGCTGCCAGCGTTTTGTCTTTATTGCCGACGGCCATGGTGATAGCCCGTTGTACATTAGGGATATTATTTAGGGCGGCCTCAATCTCTCCCAATTCGATGCGGTAGCCGCCTATTTTCACTTGTTTATCTCTGCGCCCCAAAAACTCAAGGTTACCATCTGGCCAGTAACATCCCATATCACCAGTGCGATACCAAGGTTGACCATCAATACGAATAAATTGTGCAGCTGTTTTCTCAGGATCGTTAAAATATCCGAGTGCGACACCATCACCGCCAATCCACAGCTCACCAGCTACCCAGTCGGGGCAATCGCGACCGAAGTCATCAACCACGCGATATTGTTGTCTTGGTAGAGGGTAACCATATGGGATAGATCGCCAATGAGGCTTGACGTCTTGAACATCAAAAATATTGGACCAAATCGACGCTTCAGTGGCACCACCCATTGCAATGAATTGGCCATTTTCACGAAATTCGCGATATCGCGGAGGTAAATCTAAACCAATCCAGTCGCCAGAGAGCATCGTTAAACGCAGTTTGGATGGGGCGTTGGATTTGAAACTGCTTGAATAGGTCAAAAGCATATCAAACAGAGCTGGTACACTGTTCCACATAGTGACTTGATGAGTCTCAATGGCCTCACTCCAAGCTCTCGGATCACGGCGCTGCGATTCATCAACTAACACGATAGCGCCCCCAGCCGATAATAGTCCGAAAATATCGTAGACCGATAAGTCAAAATGCAGAGCAGAAAGAGCGAGCACTCGATCATCGGAATTTACGGTGTAACGCTTATTCAATGCTACGCAAGTGTTTAGGGCGCCTTGGTGTGAAATCACGACACCTTTAGGCGTGCCAGTGGATCCCGAGGTATAAATGATGTAAGCAGGTTGAGTTGGCTCGACAAGCTGAGCCTTCGGCATAGGTTGACCTTGACTTGCATACAGCCAGTCTAAGTAAGTGAAACTTGAAGAAGTCCGTTGAGCATTTTCGACGTCGGTGTTTTGAGAGCAGTTTTCCTCTGTGAGAACGATGTAAATACCTGCCTCTCGGTAGATTAGTTCACGCCTTTCTTTCGGCTGATCAAGCGAAACAGGCACGTAGACAGCACCCGCGAACAGTATTCCAAAAACAGATACTATTTGGCCAATGCCTTTGTTCATACTCACTGCCACACGGTCGCCGGGCATAACCCCCATGGAGGCTAACGTGCCAGCGCAACGACGAGCTTGATTGGCGAGCGTTTGGTAGTCCAGTGTGCGACTACCATAGATGACTGCTGGAGCAAATGGTGACTGCTCAGCACGTAGCCAAAATCTGTCGTGGAGTAAGCCATTTTGGAGAAGAGTGTCACCAGAATCATTGAGTTTTTTCCGCACACTTTGCTGTTCACCAGGCAATAAATCGGGCAGGGCTTGGTTCCACAAGCTGGTCGATTGGCAGAAATCAGTGACTAACTTGGTATATGTTGTGAACATGTCATCGATCATGTTGTCAGGGAAGAGGTCATCCTGGCTATCCCATTGCAAGACGATATTACCCCCTGAGACGAAAGCATGGAGCGAAAGCCAAGTTGTCGGTGATTGAGTGCATCCCCAGCCTGATGTGCCCAATGTAGTTCTAACCCGTTTGCCGTGGTGATCTTGGTCTAGTTGGCTAGAGAAGGATACAGTAGCTGTATAACGGTGTTCTTCCGATATGCTACGTAAGTGTCGAACAAGGTCAAAGATAGAGACTTGTCTGAATGGGTAAGAGATGTCAAATTTTTCCTGATTGTCTTTGGCTATGGATTGGAAGTTTGAGCCAAAACCATTCAGGCCAACAAGTAGCGGTTGAGTGAAGTCACCAATAAGATGCTCTACATTTGGATTTTGGCTATCACGCTCGTTGAGATCAAAACGTATGAGCATGTCTTTTTGATTGCTCCAACGCGACAATACTACACTGAATATGCTGGCTAGTGCGATATCAGAGCGCACTTGATACAGCTTGGCAATGGATTGGAACTGTTTCCATTCAGTGCCAGTAATGGTTGCTGATCGTCGTTTGAAATTGGAGCCTCTAGCTTTATCTGGTTCACATTTGAGTGGCAGATTGGGCGAACAGGGTAAGTGGAGTAACTGTTTTTCCCAAAAGAGTGTGTTTAGTGCTATTTTTTCTTGCTGAATTTGAGTGTGCTTTATGAGCGCATCTAATACTTGGGAATGTGCTTCCAACTGGGGGATAGGCAATCCGCGTTGAAGCTGACATAGTTCTTTGAAAAATAGGTTGGCGCTTGTGTGGTCAATGGCGATGCTAGTAAACCGAATATGCAACCGGTATTTATTTTCTGGTAACAAGGAAAGGTGCACTTCAAAAGGGTGCTTTGATTTTGATTGAGTAAGTGTCGCTCGGGTACGAGCTAAATGCTCAGCAGAGGCCATTTCTGAGTAAGAGTGTAAATCGTATATAGGCAGTCTGTAGGGTTGGCTATCACTTTTTATCTGTAGGTACAAGTCGTCCGTGAATAACGAATTTAGCATAGGATGACGCTGTACTAAAATAGTAATATAACATTCTAGCTTCGTGACATTAATATTTTCGCCATTGAATTCTTGATAAAAAAGATTAGAAGGGGAGTGGTTATCAGGCCATTTCCCTTGGTTGGATAAGTGCCAAGCTTGTCTTGGTGTTAGCTCTAAGGTTGTGGTGTTCTCAACGGATTGAGCATCGGATGGGGTCATGATGTCGTTCTCATTTTTTAATTTAATTATTCTAGCGTTAATGTTTAAAACTCGGTGCTAGAATATAAATTGTGCAGTAGTTAAGCCATTAACTTGTGGTTAATGGCTTGTGAAAGGGGCTAACGTTAAAAATCTACCGTGGCGGAAAGCATGACTGTGCGTGGTGCGCCCAGTCCCATTTGGGTATAGTGTGTACTTGTCCAATATGCTTTATTAGCGACGTTTTTAACCGCGAGTCTCCACGTGACTTTTTGATCCGCGATTGCAGATTCGTATCGCGCACCAACATCAAAAATGGTTTGCCCCGGTAAGGACCTCGCATTGTTTTTATCAATGTATTGCTTGGACATGTAGTTAGTTTGGCCGATCAAAGTCAGCTCACGAAGGACTGGGACGTTCCACTCCAATGCCAATTTAGCTTGAAACTCTGGTACGCTGGTCGCTTTTTTCCCTTCTTCTTCTGATTTTGTCGACTTGGTAATTTCCGCATCGACATAAGCAAGACCACCTGTCAGTGAGTAATTTTCGAGTATGGTGCCATAGAAGCCCCATTCAATACCTCGGTTTCGTTGCTCACCGCCAAAGGAATATACGGTTGTGTCTGGATCGGTATAGCTATTCGGTTGCTTGGTTTCATACATACTCACAGTATGAGAAAAGTCGTCAAATTTAAGCTTGATACCAGCCTCTGATTGCTTGGTTTTTTGTGGCGAAAATGACTCACCCATATTAGCTGTCCCACGAGGGGCTGACTTACCATTAGTCAGACCTTCAGCATAGTTAGCATACAGAGAAGCGGACGGCGACAACTTGTATAGTATGGCGGCCGCGGGCGTATACGCACTTTCATTCAGTTTTTCTGTCGAAAATACGGTGAATTCATAATCAACATTTTGCTGGCGAATCCCCAACGTGATCTGAAGGGCATCATCGGCGAACGAAAGCGTGTCAGCAATACCGTAACTGACTAATGTTGCATCCGTAGTCATCAGAAATGATGCTTCATAATTACTGTTGCTTGGACCCCATACCGGATTATAAATATTGGTAACCCAAGGCTCTGGTGTGCGATTACCAGCGACAGCATCCTCTTTATCTTCTCGATAATAGGTGGAGTTAATCACCAGTTCATGCCCGATTGACCCAGTTTCAAAATTAGTTCTTATTCCTACCTCGCCGGAATAGCGCTTAAGATTCAAGTCTACGTACCCAAGCGTCGTTTCTAGATCGCCAGCATTGTTGATAATTTTTCCTGTCCTAACAGCGTTAGATTCGAATTCAGTACGACTCGCCCCGGCAGCTGCATACGTGGTTATGTGTTCGTTGATGTTCAACTCACCGCGGATCATCATCCCCTTATCTTTTTCATCGTTAAATGACCAGTCAGGGTTAAGTAAAGTGTCAGCATCTGGTGGCGGCGGAACATCAACCCCGGAAGCGATCGTCACACCTCGAGTTGGCCCGTTCACGTGTTCTTCACTCATGTAAAAGTCAGTTTCTAGCAATGCATTGTCACCGCGCCAATCAAAGCCTAACGAGACCATTTGAGCTTGTTTGTCTTGCCCATCGATAGCGCTGTCGCCATCTCTTAACATGCCGTTTACGCGGATACCAAATTGTTCGTTATCACCAAACCTGCGACCGATATCCCCGTGGACACCGTACTGGGATTCTGACATATAAGTGCCGGAGAGTGAGGTGTTGGGGGTATTTCCCGCTCGTTTTGGCTTCAGGTTAATTGAACCGCCTACCGAACCATTGGGCGACATGCCATTAAGTAGCGAGGAAGGGCCTTTTAGTACGTCGATGCTCTGATACATCTCCGGGGTACTGCGATAGTATGGAGCAATACCATACAAGCCATTAAACATGGTATCGCCAATATCAGTATTAAACCCTCGGATGGTGATACTTTCAATGTTTTCCCCGGTGACACCACTGGTAAATACAGATGGGTCGGATGCAGAAATAACATCAGATATATCCTGAGCATGTTGATCCGCAATCTGTTTCTCGGTATAGCTGATGGTGTTAAAGGGCGTCTCCATCAAATCTTTGTCACCCAACATCCCCATTCTGCCATTAATTGAAATTTGACCCGATGCAAAGGTTTCATCGGCTTCGCCATGCACAGTCGTGGTTCCTGACGTGACTTGTTCTTCCGCATGTGTGATACCAATAGGCAGTGCAGCCAAGCCGAATTGGAGACCAACGAGTAGCGCAATTTTTGTTGCTCTAGGCATTTTAGACAGAGCGCATGAAACCGATAGGACGGAAGCCTCCGTCCGTGGGCAGTAATGGGTCATTGTCGTACCTTTCCTTAATTTTATTAAAAATGAGTAATAATTACTTTTGAATTGGGCGGTATAAGCCTAACCGGTTAGAAAATAAGATGAGCTAGCTTTGGTAACCTTTGATAATGTCATCGATCACGATTTTCAATGAAGTCACACTTGCTGCTGTGATATACCAAGCATCCGCGTCAACCAAGATCACCTTGCCATTTTTCCACGCTTTAGTTTGGCGCAAGAGTGGATTAGCCAAACGTTCAACATCGATGTTAGGTATGCCTTCCATTACCGCGGTGCGATCGATGATATAAAGAATATCGGGATCCGCTTGGTTGATGAACTCGCTCGAAACTGGCTGACCATGGAGGCTGGTTGCAATTTCTGTGCTGGCGGGTTTGACCCCCAAAACATCGAATACAAAACCGTAGCGAGACTCAAGACCAAATGAACTGAATGAGCCATTGTTGTGCATTACCACTAAAGCGGTTTCAGGACGATCAGACGTAACCGCAAGCACTTGCTCGACCTTGGCATCAATTTCAGCCACTTTTTGCTGCGCTAATGCTTGCTTGTCAAAAATTTCGCCAAGATCCAATAAATGCTGCTTGATAACCTCAAGGTGATTACTTTGGCTGTTTCTAAAATCCACATCAAAGTGTAGCGTGGGAGCAAGTTCAGAAAGCGCTTGATACTGGTTAGCATGAAGCGGAGTCATTAATATCAGGTCAGGTTTGAGGGCGTATATTTTTTCCATATTTGGCTGCACGATGGATCCGAGATCTAGCACATTGTCATCGTTTTTATATTTAGCCAAAAAGTGAGGCACAAAGTCTTTAACCATGCCAGCGATGGGCACGCCGAGTTGATCTAAGAAGTCCACTTCATTCATATCCAGCGCCGCAACTCGTTGTGGGCGATGTGAAATCACGGTTTGCCCTAGATTGTGCTCAATGACAATGGGAGTTTCTAACACCTGAGTAATTGAAGGCTGAGTCGTTTGTTGTTCACAACCTGTTAGGGTCACAAGCGTACTGCAAGCCAGCGCGATAGCCAGACTAAGGGTTCTCGTTAACATTAATAATGTCCTCTTATTGTGGGTGGAGTGTTAATTTACAATTGGCTTCGTGCACGCATCGTCGTGGCTAGGAAATATCCTCCGCATAGGATATTAACGAGTATGGTAACGGTTGTTTTGTAATTGAATAGGTGTTCAACGATGAGTTGAGCACCTATGAATACGATGATGGCAACAGCGCAACCAATCGGCAGTGTCACTCGATGCTGACTCGTTCCTGCGAGTGAATATGCGATGTTAGCGACAAAGATACCCATAAATGCAGTTGGCCCAATTAAGCTTATGGAAACGGCCACTAAAATGGCAATTAGAGCAAAATATTTGGGGATGTAATTGGCATCATTAAGTCCAAGTGACATGGCTTGATCGCGGCCCAATCCGACAACATCAAGTTCGCGAATGCATTTTTTAGCCATGATCGCGATGGCGGCCAATGTACCCGCAGCGCAAAGTAAGGTGGCCAGAGTTGCTCTGTCAAAAGAGGCATAACTCAACCCTTGGAAGACTGAAAACTCGCCCGGACTAATCCTTAACTGAATAAATTGTGCCAACGTGGTCAACACCATTGTAAGGACAAAGCCGATCAGCAAGACTTGGTACATGTCTCGCTGGAACTTTTGTAGCACCCAATATTGAATTGCCAACGAATATAATAAAATCAAAATCATAGAGGCAAAAAAATTACCCACGACGCCTAGCATTGCGATGCCTCCGGTGCCGAGAAAAAGTAACAATAGAGCCTGAAAAACGAGATAAATAGATTCGTACCCCATAATGGAAGGGGTCAGGACCCGATTTCCAGCCAAGGTTTGAAAGGTGATGGCGGCGGTCGCAACACAGCTTCCGCCAATAAATATGGCCGCTAGCTTTGCCAATCTTTTAGGGATGATGTAATCAAAATCAAACCCGGAACCGACAAATATAAAGGCGACGGACAGCAGTAAAACCACGGTAGTAGCCATCGTGAACATAAAAGTCGTGTTGGTGGCTCTCATGCACGACTCCTTTTGATAATCAAGGCGAGGAACATAACCCCACCGATACCGCTAGCAGTCAGGCCAATAGGCACTTCGAAAGGAAAGATCACCAGTCGACTGATGATGTCACAAAATATCAGTAACGAAGCGCCACCCAGTGCCACGATTGGCAGCGTTTTTTGCAAATTATCGCCATACCTAAGTGCCACGATGTTCGGGACAACTAAACCGACAAAATGAATAGCGCCGACAGTCACTACGGTAACAGCAACGGTAATGGCAACGAGAACAAGGCCAAGTGCCGCGGTTACCGTATAATTGATACCCAAATTTGCAGCCATGTCTTCACCCATCCCCATCAAGGTGAATCGGTGAGCAAAAAAATAAGTCAGCAAGGTGATGGGTAAAATTAAAAATATGATCTCATAGTGTCCTTCCACCACCTTAGAAAAGTCACCTATTAACCATCCTTGCATACTTTGTAACATGTTATTTTGATAGGCATAAAATTCAGCCAATGCACTTAGCATACCGCCAAACATGAGCCCAATAACGGGTACTAATGCTGTGTTACTGAATTTTATTTTTCGAATGATAGCGATATAAATTAAGCTTGCAGCGAAACAAAAGATCACGGCAAAAAACATTCGATCGAGCTTGTCTGAAGAAGGGAGGAGCACCATAGAAACTAAAATCCCGAGTTTGGCCGCATCCAGTCCTCCCGTGGTTCCAGGTTCTACGAAGCGGTTTCTCACAATGTGTTGGAGTATAACGCCACTCATTGCTAATCCAGCGCCAGTCAGTATTAAAGCTGCCAGCCGAGGTAAGCGACTGGCCGTGATTGGCAGCCAAGCTTGTTCATTCAATGTGATAAGAAGCGTCCAATCTATTTGTCTCGCACCAACAAATATCGAAATAAAACACAGGGACGAAAAAAAACCAAATACGCGTAACCTCATTACTACTGAATCTCTACTTTACTATTAACTAAATGATTTACTTGACCCCGACAGCCAATCTAAATGATAATCAATCGTAACACCATTATCAACAAATTGTAAATAAATTCATACGCATTTTAATAAGTTAGCGCTACAGAAAAAATTAAAATGTTCAACGAAGAGTCAGGATTATTATGTCTAACCAACAAACTGAAAAAAAAAACCTATTGCCAATCAGTGAATATGAAGAAAAAATATGGATGCAACAATTACAAAAACCGCACAGTATGGAGTGGGTTTTAGCATTTTATACTCTGGATAATAGGTGTGAAATTGAATATCTTGAAAAGGCAATCCATAAGTTTGTTATGGAAGATGCACAGTTAAATTTACGCTATTGTTTCACTGAGAGCTATGAATTAGAAAAACAGATCATATCTAATTACTTCCCAGCGTTAGAGATAAAAAAAACAGAGCGCGCTGCGCTTAGTGGTCTTGTCGAAGCCTTACAGAAGCGAAATTGGGAGTCTGAATCTCAGGCCCCATTTTTTGCCACTTTGCTACAAACAGAGGAAGATTTATATCTTTGTTTAGGTCAGCACCCAATATTAAACGAGATAATAAACAAGGAAACATTAAGTGCTCAGCTTTCAAGCAACTATCAATTATTCAATCAGGAAGGAGAAAACCTGATTTTGAACGCTGCTGAAATAGTGGGGGTTAACACAGCTGAAGTCAGCGATTCTATCGATAAAATTGCCGACACAATATTAAATGCATTCAAAGAAAGCCTCGATGATCCAGATGTTGAGTTAGATGATGACTTTTTTGAAATTGGTGGACATTCACTTTTGGCTACACGGATCATTGGCAATTTGGTGAACGCGCATAATATCGAAATTAGCTTCAATGACTTCTTTAAGAGTCCAACCGCACAAGATTTAGCTAAATGTGCCTCGGTAAAAAATACCAATGCAGTGGTAAAATCAGCAGAACTGGGGGGAAATATTAACTCAAATAACCCCATGATTGACGATAAATTTCCACTGTCGATGGCACAATCATTTCTATGGGATTCACACGTTGCAACAGGGATGGGAGCAATATTTAACTTGCCTTTTGCAATTCGTTTTGACGGTGAAGTCGATGAGAACGTTTTCAAGCAAGCTTTTACCGATCTGTTATTAAGACATATTGGGTTAAGAACACTTTTTGTGTACCACAATAGTCAGGTGCAGCAACAAGTAATTGATGAAACACAGCTTGGTGACTATCTCTGGTTTTGGAGTAGTGAAGACACGGGTGAAGCCAGTCTAGAATCTGAAGCTGCTTATGTTTTTGATTTGTCGAGAGAGTTACCACTGCGAATACGCTTCTTCAAAGACAAAGACACGAAGCAACAAACATTGTCATTCCTTATCCACCATATGGTCATTGATGAATGGTCACTCAACACATTAATGCCAGAATTGTCTCAAGCTTACATGGCTAGACTTCAAGGAGAATCTCCAGTTTGGGACAAACCAGCAAATACAATTCATGAATATGCGGTTGCTCAGCAGAGCCGTGGACCTCACCAAGAAGACTTGAACTATTGGGTTAATCATCTTCAACAGGCAACGCCAGGTTTGACACTGCTAGAGGATAAATCATTGGAGGACACAAACCCGACGCCTAATTCAATTGAGGCAAAATGGATAGAGTTAGATTTAGGCACAAATGCTCACAACGTGGTAGCAGCCTTGGCAAGAAAGCACAGTTCGTCAACCTTTAGCGTGGTTTATTCGGCTATCGCGCAAGCGTTGCAGCGCTTAGGTAACCTAGATGAACTGGTGATTGGTACATCAGCTTCTGGTCGTGATGAGCCTAAGTATTATGATACGGTTGGGTATTTCACAACGATGGTCGCTCACCGAGTTGTTTTTAAACCTAAACAAGCCTTTGGTAATCTGATTGAACATGTCACAGGTACTATCAATGATAGTATGAACCATGCGACGGTACCAATTAACCTTGTTCAGCGAAAATTGGAAATCCCTGCTGAAAATGGCCTTCTGTTTGATGTTTATGTGCAAATTCATGCAGACAACGCGCTTTACGGTTCATTGCAAAAACCACAAGGAAACAAAGTCTCGTATCAGCAGATTTTGCCCAAAAAGACAGAGTCTTTGTTCGGGCTGCATTTTGAAATTATGGAAAATGTGGTGGACGAGCAACGCACGTTGCGTTTAATTGTCACTTATCAGACGGCTCGCTATAACAAAGATCAGGTTTTCAAAATTGGTCAAGCGATGAGAGAAGCGCTTACAACAGAGTCAGTCTTTGAATCGACAACAGTCGAAACGGTGTAGTTACAACAACTAAAAACATGGCCAAGTTTTAACTTCTTAGACTGGCCATGGTGTTTCTCGTAAAAACGTATTCAATACCAGATTGCAAATGCAATCTGGTTTAGTATTTCAGGAGAATTGTTCGCGAAGTGCTTTCTTGTCTACTTTGCCAACCGAAGTCTTAGGCAGGCGATCCACAAACACAACTTTGTCCGGGATTTTGTAGTCAGCCATTCCGCAGTTTCGCAAAAAACGTTTCAGTTCTAATGGCTTAATACTGGTATCTGGTTTATTAACAACAACAGCGCAGCTTCGCTCGCCAAGGTAGTCGTCAGGGATAGCGATAAGTGCCGCATCATGAACCCCATTAAATAACAGCATTTGATTCTCAACCTCTTCAGCGGCAATTTTTTCACCACCTCTGTTGATTTGGTCCTTGTCCCGACCGGTAACGATAATATTGCCAGCGGCTGTTATTTTCACAATATCGCCCGTGCGATAAAAGCCCTGAGCATTAAAAGATCGGTTATTGTGTTCAGGGGCTTTATAGTAACCACGAATGGTATATGGCCCTTGCGTTAGTAATACGCCTTCTTCTCCTGCTGTTACCGGTTGCCCCAGTTCATCAACAACGACCAGTTCGTCCAGTGGTGATATGGGTCTGCCCTGAGTAGTAAATATAACGTCATCGGTGTCATCAAGTCGTGTATAATTGACTAAACCTTCTGCCATACCAAATACCTGCTGCAATTTACAATTCAGCGCTTTCGGCAGCCTTCGTGCCGCAGCCTCACTGAACTTTGCCCCCCCCACCTGAACCAGCGACAGGCTCGAGATATCCTGTTCTGAATGTTCGGCATAACCCATCCAAAGCAGAGCTAACGGAGGCACTAGTGCGGATACCGTTACGTTGTGGCGCGCTATCAAATCAAATGCGTTCTGAGGTGCAGGATCCTGTGTTAGGACGACGGTCCCCCCAGCCCAAAAAACGCCTAGCGCACCCGGTGAACTAAGTGGGAAGTTGTGAGCAGCAGGTAAGGCACAAAGATAACAAGTGGATTGGTCGAATTGGCAAATGTCAACGCTTGCGGTAATGCTGTAGGCGTAGTCATTGTGTGTTCTCGGGATCAACTTTGGTGTCCCTGTAGTTCCTCCGGAAAGTTGAAAGAAAGCGATATCATCAGCATCAGCGTTCTGAGTTGCCGCGATTTGATGATAACAAGTACTAAGTGATACAAACTTAGGGTGATTATTAGCATCTCCTTTAACAACAACATGCTCAATAGTAGGACAGGCATCGAGAACATCCAGAGCAAGCCTTTGAAAATTATACGTTTGGGTATCCCCATCGATAATATAGGCCTTAGCGTTAGTATGCTGACAAAAATACTGAATCTCTGCGGCTCTGTGTGCAGGCAATGCGAGCACTGGCCGTATGCCTTTTTGGGTCAAGGCAAAAAAGCATTCGTAAAACTCAGCGACATTGGTCATCTGTAAGACAACATTATCACCTTTGGATAGACCGAGTGCGGAAAAGCCTTGTGCAAGCTTGGCGCTACGCTGACTTAGCTGCTCGTAAGACAGTGTCTGGTTGCCACAAATAACTGCAGTGGCCTGCGGAGAAGACCTGACAGTGTGAGTCAAGTAATCGAAAAGTGTTTTGCCCTGCCAGTAATTAAGCTCTCTGTATTGCTGTTCTAGAGCTGTAGGCCATAATATTAAATCGTTGTTATAAAGCATAATTAACTCATTAAGCGGTAAGTTGTTCGTCAAATTGAATGCCAGCTGCGGATAATATGGTTTTCATTTTTGCTCCGGTTTCGTCTAGCTCGCTCTGAGGTTGCGATTCACTGACTATTCCTGCGCCGGCAAATATTTTCATTTGATTAGACTTGACTTCCGCACACCGTATCGTGACCACCCACTGCCCATTGCCTCGAGAGTCACACCAGCCGATCATGCCCGTAAAGTAGCCTCGTTCAAACGTTTCGAGGTGCTTTATCGCCTCATATGCCGAGTGTCTAGGGTGCCCGCATACAGCTGGGGTGGGATGTAATTCTGCGGCCACTTGCAGCACATTAAGATCATCCAGGTCTGCTTGCCCTTCCAGAACAGTAGACAAGTGAAGCATGCTTTCAGTTTCAATGACGCTTGGAACCATTGGGGTATATAAGTTGCGACAGTATTTACTCATCACTTTTTCTACTTCTTCCACCACTAAACCATGCTCATGAAGATCCTTACCCGTGTTGAGGAGCGACTCTTTCGCGGTCAGGTTTTCTGCTTCCGAAAGGGACTTCGGCCTTGAACCAGCTAAGGGGTTAGAAATCATATGACTGCCGCGTTTAGCAATCAATAACTCCGGACTTGCTCCCATCAGCTTACTGCCAGATTCCAGATTCGCGGCAAAAGTATAGCCTCGCGAATTAATGGCCAGTAAGTTGTGTAATAGATCTGACTGGTTGATCTCCTGTTCCGTGGCCACTTCAACGGCTCGCGATAATACGACTTTCGATAGTATGTTCTGGTTAAACATTTCTAAAAGGTTGGCAACCCCTTGCTTGTAGTGATGACCGGTTGGTTGAGACACCACATTTGCCTTAGAAAGAACTGCTAATGGTTTTTTTTTCGCTCGTGGGCTGCTAGAAACATACAACGTTTCAGGGATAATCAGTTGCGTCGGGTAATCTTGATTAAATGGCACTACTCCAAACAGAATCGGGTTATCACACTCATCTATTTTTGCAGATTTAAGCATCTCCTTCGCCTTATCCGCCAGTGCTGAAAATGGAATCGACTGCCGAAAAGATTGTTCAATCCCAGAGGCGAGCATCGACGAATCTGCTGAGGCAAAGAAAAATGGTGATGAGACAAGCTCTTTTTCGATCAATTTTTCTGACATATGTGAAAACCCGACAACTTTACGCTTCATTAAAATTTCCTCTAATATAAAGTTAATATTATGTTATTTCTTACCTAGCAATCGACTGAATCGATACGAATGATTATTATTATCACCTTGATTTATACAAAATCCTTATTCATAATTCACGTGTCGACATACGATTTTCACAAATCACACCTAAGGCTTAAACAAAATATGTCATTAAAAAATAAAAAGATTTTACTAGTCGGAGCCGCGTCTGGTATCGGTCTATCAGTGCTAGACAGCCTGCTTTCCGCTGGAGCAAACGTTACCGTCGCCGATAAACAAATCGACTTACTTAAACAAAACAGCGAGTCACTTTTTCCTCAGTACAGTGAGCAGTTTCAATGTCACTATCTGGACCTCGCCGATCACAGTAGTATTACCCGCAGTGTCGATATTTGGCAGGAACAAGGCGCTTTCGACCACTTAGTCTGTTGTGCAGGAGTCCTGCATATAGGCGCTTTGCACGAGCTTCCACTAGAAACAGTTAAACGCACCTTCGATATCAATACCTTTGGAGTACTTGCGCTGATGCAGGCTGTCGCAAAAACGATGAAAAACCAGCGTTCCGGCAGTATGGTGATCGTTGGTTCCAATGCTGCAAACACGCCACGCCAATCAATTGGTGCCTATGGGGCGTCAAAAGCGGCACTGCATCTAATGGTAAAATGTATTGGTATCGAATTAGCTTCATTTGGTATCCGCTGCAATATTGTTAGCCCCGGATCTACTGATACACCAATGCAGAGACAGCTGTGGACCGACGACTATGGTGAACCAGAAGTCATCGCAGGTGATGCAAGTCAGTTCCGCCTGGGTATACCTTTAAACAAACTTGCTCAACCCAAAGACATTGCCCATGCCGTTCTTTTTCTCCTTTCTGATGCCGCAGGCCATATCACCATGCACGACTTGCGTGTTGACGGTGGTGCTACTTTGGATAATTAGCCTTAATGGGTTGCAGCTCACCCGAAACCATTTGGTGATAGACCTTTCAGTCACCGAAAGCAGAGACACTGTTATTTTCTAGATATAAGACAACGGTTATATCTAGATTCGTGGTCGTAGTTACTAGCCTAATAGACATGAACGGCTGTAATAAGCACCACGCAATAAACGCGAATGAAAATCGTTTGCGTTAGGGTTTCGGATTTTGTGTTAAATAACATGGTTTGTCAAGGAACAATCCCTCAGAGGTATACAGCCTCATTTATATGCGGAGTTTATACTGGTCATATTGATCCAGAGGCTCGTTTTATTTTTGGCTGCGCAGTGGCTAGTGAAAAGTGTTCTAGTTTGAAACCACGTTTAGTGTGATCATCAATTTCATTGGCGACCGCTATTTATTATATATTCAGTGCTAACAAAATGGTGTAACAGTATGATTGTGATTGAAAATCTCTCAAAAAACTATGGAAGTATCAAGGTCATTGATGAGGTGAATGTTCAATTCAAAAAGGGAAAAGTGACATCTATTATTGGCCCTAACGGTGCAGGGAAAAGTACTTTATTGTCCATGGCTTCTCGACTTGCAGAGAGAGACAGTGGGAGCGTGTTATTAGATTTCAAAGAAATTTGCGAGTGGGATACAGCAGAACTGGCCAAGCACCTCGCTGTTTTGCGTCAGTCGAACTCGGTGACCATGCGTTTTACGGTCAGAGAAATAGTCTCTTTTGGGCGTTTTCCATATTCCAAAGGAAAATTAACCACAGAAGACCAAGCCGTGATAGATCAATCTATTGACTACTTGGCGTTAAGCGACATCCAAAATAAATATTTGGACGAATTAAGTGGCGGCCAACGTCAGCTAGCTTATATTGCGATGGTTATCGCGCAAGATACGGATTACGTTTTTTTGGATGAGCCACTTAACAACTTGGACATCAAACATTCACTTAAAATCATGAAAAATATTCAGCGATTGGCAAGAGATATGAATAAAGCGGTGGTCTTAGTTATTCATGATATCAACTTCGCAGCCTGTTATTCCGATGTTATTGTGGCGTTGAAAAAAGGAAAAGTGGTGGCAAGTGGGCCCGTAGAAAAGGTGATTCAAGCAGATGTTCTCAGTGGTATTTACGAGACACCATTCAACATCATAGAGGTAGAAGGGAAAAGAATGTGTACTTATCACTAGCAAAACAGGTCTGTTGGCACTGAAAATGTCTAAATAACAGAAACCAGTTCCTGAGTTACTGCATCAGGCCAGTCGTGTGATTTAGCCGTAGCAGGAAGTAAATTTTGTTGCTTATTCTCCATAGAGCAAAAGGATAGTATCGGCGGAAAAATAGAGGTTTTCTCTTCTTTATTGCAGTCCGCTAACACAGTTATTATATTCTTATCAAAGTAATAAATGGCATCCGCTAAACTTTTTCTTCCTTTTAAGATTAATTGCGAATAGTTATCATTATCAATTGATTTTATTCAGTAATGTGTTTTAAAATCACTGGAACTGATACTTGTTTTCAACTACGCGAGATGAAAGCTTATCTTTTTTAAAGTGAAACACTGAAGTTCCCTCAATAAAACATCGTAAAAAAGGATTATTAGATGGCGATTCCCAAAATAGCCTCGTATGAAACACCTCAACCAGCATCATTCCCAATGAACAAAGTGAATTGGAATGTTGATTCTACAAAAGCCGTACTGCTGGTACATGATTTACAAGAGTATTTCCTTAACTTTTTTGATCGAACTCAGGCTCCTGTACCAGAGCTCCTAGCCAATGTAAAAAGAGTTCAAAGTATGTCTAGAGAAGCTGGAATTCCTGTAATTTACACGGCTCAGCCGGCTAATCAAGATCCGCAAGAGCGGGCGTTACTCACAGATTTTTGGGGAACGGGACTGACACAAGATACAGAGATTGCTTCTGATATTGCACCAGAAGAAGGTGATATTCTGTACACGAAATGGCGCTATAGTGCTTTCAAAAAAACGAATTTACTCAAATGGATGAAAGAAAATCAACGTGACCAATTGATCATTGTTGGTGTGTATGGGCACATAGGTATCTTATCGACTGCGCTTGACGCTTTTATGCTCGACATCAAGCCATTCGTCATAGGCGATGCGATAGCGGATTTTTCAGCCGAGGATCATGCCTTCACGCTCAAATACGTGACAGGCAGAAGTGGCTGTGTAAAATCAATTGAACAATTGAGCAAAGATCTCTCGCGTACCACTCGCTCTGCAGAGCTTAGCCTAGAAAGCATGCGCAAGGACGTTGCAGGCATTCTTGATATCGATTTAGATGAAGTGGATGTTAAAGAAAATTTGATCTTTCTCGGCCTTGATTCCATTCGCGTCATGACATTACATGATCGCTGGAAGAAGCAAGGGTTCAATATCGACTTGTCCGACATGGTGAAAAAGAACACGCTCGAGGAGTGGTGTCAAGCGGCACAAGAAGGTCAGGTAACTGCTTAATCCCCCCCTCCAATTAGTTAATTGATTTAAAGATGCACACGCTATATTTTTGTAATGAAAACCGTTACAAAAATATTTCTATTGATAAGCTGAAGTCTGTTAGATAATCGTTAAATTCCATTAACCACTGCAAGCCAATAAATAGAGATTAAAGGGCTACCTCTTAAACAACATGTCTAATAATTCACAAAATAAAGCATAGGTGTAACACTCTTTTATCGTAATCATAAGCAAAGTTAGGTGGAGATAATGGATCTATTAATCGTATTTCACTCTAAACATCACGATGAGATATCCCGTTATCACAATCCAATTTAAATATTACCTAGTAATATTTACCCCCCCCCCTAACTTAAAACAAATAATCGCTGTTATGTTACATATTCAAGCAACTGCGCATAACGCATGTTATGTAAGATCAGCGCCTGAAGAATGGTTCGTTACGTCAAATATAGCGAACTAACTCCCCGAAAATATCATTTCAAGCAAGTTTAACCACCAAAATAAAATATGCGTTTTGATTAATCATTTGGCGATTTTGATTCACCCGTGATTAGTAGTTGTCTTTTTTTTGCACTCAATCCTTCGCTTATTTCCTTAGAATACCATTTTTTTTACTCGCGCTATCGTAGCCCGAGAGCAACCAAGTGCATTTTGTATATCCGTATAACTCAGTCCACCAGAAAGCATTGTTTTAATGTTTTTGTGTAACTCGATATTAATCTGTTTACCTTTGTATTTACCTTCTTCCTTGGCCTTCGCTATCCCTTGTTTTTGTCGTTTCTGTCTTGTTTCGTAATCATCACGAGCCATAGCAGCACCAAGATCTAACATGAAGCTCGTTAATGCTTGTTGTATTGCTGATAACTCTGGTTGGCTTGTTGCGAGTGCTTGGTGTGTCATAGGTTGATCGACAACAACAATAGTCAGACCTTTTTCTTGAATACGTGATTTTAACGTTTGCCATTGCTGATAAGGTAGGCGGGTTAATCGGTCCACTTTTTCAATAACCAATACATCTCCACTATGCGAATCATTGATCAATCGTTCCAGTTCTGGTCGCTCTGCTTTAGTTCCACTTTCATTCTCAATATAGAAGCCTGCGATCTTGTGTTTGCATTGTTCAACAAAAGCGGAAACTTCTTCTTTTGCTCTATCTGCGGATTGTTCTTGTGTGGAAGCGCGTAGATAACATCGGATAAACATAATATCGCCTCTAGTTTCGTTTAAGTGGTTTCATTGTGTCGGTTTCATTAGGGTGGTGTCAATATCAAATGAAACTAAATTATGGAAGCGCACAGCTGGTTTCGTTAGAGCATACCTATAGTGAACCAAAGCAGCAGCGATCTACAAGACCACTTAAACGTTAATTCAATCATTTTTATCACGCAGGTAATTTGAACGTGTGTAGGCGTTACTAGGTAATGCTAATTCTGTTGTGACAAAGGAATATCTCATTTGGATGTTTGATAGTAGTTAGCTACACGCTTGGAATAATCCTTGGTAGGAGTTAATTCGCTATATTTGATGTAGCGAACCATAATGTTAATAATGCGCAACGCCACTTTACCTCTTAGAAAAGAAACCTTCACCAAAGCCTATTTAGGCAGCTTCAATATCATTTTCAGCCTTTATATTTGCAAGGTGATTTTGCTCTATTATAGGGAAAATAGATTCCAGCTAAATATATAACCTTATCCACAATTACAGTGGATAAACCAGGTATAACAATAAACTTGCCTTACCCAACTAAAATGTAGTACATTTGTACTACATTTTTCATTCAGGGGTATAAAGTGAAAACAATTGCAGTGATCAATCAGAAAGGCGGCGTAGGTAAAACAACGACAGTAATCAACCTGTCAGCCCAGCTAGCCAAGGAAAACAAACGTGTTCTTGTTATCGATTTAGATCCACAGGCCAACTTAACAGCAGTTATGACTGGTGGTGAATTCGAGTTTGAATCATCGATAACAGACGTATTTGAATCAGCTAAAAACAACCCTATCAAAAAAGCAATTACCCCTGCAGTCTCTAAAAAAGGCGTGATAGAAAATCTCTATGTCTGCCCGACTGATATTCGCCTCAGCCGAGTGATAGAACAAAGCTTAACAAAAGTACACAGAGAACGTATCTTGCTAAAGCAACTGGACTCTATCAAAGATGATTACGATATTGTGCTGCTCGACTGCCCACCAAATCTAAGCTTAACTTCTGTAAATGCCATGATGGCAGCAGACCTATTTCTTATCCCTGTTGATGGCGGAAGCTTTTCATTAAATGGTCTTGCCGATCTACTGGATGCATTAGAAGAAGTTAAAGAAACTGAAGATGTAAACTACGCAGTTTTCAGAAATGAGTATGCGAAAGCAAACAAACTAATTAATAACTACTTGCAAGAAGAGCTCGATAATCTTGAAGATCGGGTATTAAAAACGACAATTCGCCGTACTGAAGTCATTGGCCAAGCAAGCGTAACCGGTGAAACAATTTTAAATTATCAGCCTGGTTCAACCGTAGTAACAGACTACAAGAATCTTGCAAAAGAAGTGCTAGAACGTCTTTAACTTATAAAAGTGTATTTATTAATATGAGCAAATTACAAGGTGCTTCATCGCTTAGCCGTAGAAGACAAAAGAAAAAAGAACAGCAAGAAATAGATCAGCCGAAAGATAAAATCACAACCGTAGCAACAAAGCGTAATGTGACAACCGGAGCTAAACCGGTATCGATTAGGTTAAGTGAAAACAACCAAGCAGATCTAAATCTATGGCTTCAAGACTTAGAATTAGAAATGGGTAAAAAGGTAACAGCAGCCAAACTTGTTCGCGGGATAATTCACATGCGTGATGATATAAATAAAGACGATCTAATTAACGCGATTAATGTGGCTAATTAGTTTTTCTAAAAACAAAATGTAGTACATTTGTACTACATTTATTTTGATAGCTACAGAACTTCAGCACCAGGTACATAGCCGCCGACCTTAGCGACTTCACGTTTAATACCATCATTAAAATCATAAGGCAAACCGCACCACTTCCTTATAATTTCTATTTCCTTAAGGAAATTCATTCGACATAAATCTTTGATTACAATATTGCGAACCAATCCATCTTCAATAATTCCGTCCAGTTGTTTAATCATTATGGTTTCTTGTAAATCAGGTTCATCATAATGAAAAAATGCATCCAATCGAATCCATAAGTGATAACGCATACTCTCTGAAAGATAAAGTTTCAATGTTGCGCACTCCCAATTATCAGGTTTTTCATTAATCTCTGAACCTTTAGGGATCGCGTTGCTCACGAAAGTTCTTTCCTGCTCAAGCGGACCAAGAAGATCAGCAGTATTATTAAATTCGACACTACTGCAATCAGATTTAAAATTAAGAACTTCATCACCAGTAATAATCAATTCTTTGCGTGGAATGGAGTGCACATCGATATCACTAAAAAAACTGAACTCAGGCATTAACTCAAATTTAAACTGAGCAATACGATATAACATTTTTTCGAAACTTGGATTTAATTCATCAATTAAGTCCTCTTGAACCCTAGATACTAATGAGAAGTAACATTTTTCAGATAGCTTTTTAGCTACGTGATCATATCCAGCATTAGAATAATAATTGTCATACCATATTTTAGTTTCAGGCTGTGAAAGCAGCTTTTCAACAATTGTTATATCAAATACTAGAGATCCAGACTCTGTGTCAAATTGAATACATAACGGATTTTTTGGTGATGTTAATTCGCTGACAATTAAATTCTGATAATCTTTTCGCATTAACAGTTCATAGTAACGGCGCTTCAGCCTTTTCTTTGATGACTCTTTATAATCATCTATAAACTCTGTGACAGTATCGTATATCTCGGCTTTGATGTACTGCCCTTTGCCCCGTCTTGGATAACCATAATTATCAATAATCACTTGACGTTGGCTTGGTGATAACTTCCATTTACCTATTTTCGCCTCACTAATTCTAGAGCCATCAATACCTAATAATGCCCCTAACTCTTTTTGGTTTTTACCTTCATTCAGATAAGCGGATATAGCATGTTGGATCAACAACATTGATTCTTCTTTAGATACTGCAACCATGATTAATTACTCCATTAAGTTATTGCTTGCCAAAAACTTTACAGAAAAGAGCTAGAACAGTCATTACAACAAATTCGTAATAATCCAGAATTAATTACAAACAACAGAAAAGAGAAATGTAGTACAAATGTACTACATTTCATGATGGGTTTATTAAACCATTGGCGAGGCTGAGCGCCGCAACATAAAAGGCCAATAAGTAGCGTAAAGGTGAGGTGTGTTTTTGCCGAGGCTTTCGAGAGCTAAGTTTGGGATTGTTGTTGCTGAAGTGATGCCGATGCTCGCTGCGGGGTTTGCAGTGACAGCTTGTGCTAGGCAGCGAATGCGCGGATAACCATTCTATTAAACATAAAATACATTATACGGCGAAGCGGACAGTTGGGAATTATCAGAGCCTTTTTCTGATAGTGAGCAATTGCGTATAGTGCATTTTATGTTTAGTACGATAACGGAAATACTACCCAGCAGTACGATACATATCAGGAGTGATTATTGGCGTTAGTTCGCTAGATTTAACATTACCTCTTATCTTACTATCGTCAAATGTTTAATCTTCATTCTTAGAACTTCAATATAAGAATGAAGCAAGTTCAATAGTCACATGCTTTCCTGTTTAATAAGTTCAGAAAAATAGTGGTTAGTTATTTCCGTTGGTTTCACGCTGTGAAACCAACATTTAACCCATCCATTAGATAAACGAAATCCAGCGGCAGCACTGCTGACTTAAGCGATAAAATAAAAATATTATTTAGAGATCTTTATTTTATCGCTTAAGTCAAAATGGCTAAACAATTCACTTATGGAGATTTTTATGAATATTGATTTTTTGGGTATGTTTCAAGTTTGGATTGAATCACCGAACAATAGGTTCTATCCAATTCTTTTTGTGCTTTTATTCTTTTTTCTGGCCTGGGTGCTTAAGGAAGGTTAAAGTCATGCAAGGTAGTGCGCACTAAATTAATCCTTATTCGTATGTACGTATTTATAGTGTAGTGGAGTAATACATTTAGCCTCTTAAGTGGAGGCTTTTTAGATCTAAGACTAAAATCGTCCCTGAGCGGCCTATTGAACATAGAAGTGATAACGCGCATAACGATGATCGGGTTAAGTAATGGCAATAAGTATTACTAGGTAATACTTAATCTTATGACAACGGAATATCTCATTGGGATGTTTGATGGCCGTCAAGTACGCGCCTGGAATAATTATTGGTGGGTGTTAGTTCGCTAGATTTCACGTAGCGAACCATCATCTTGTTATCGAACTGACATAACATGCGTTATGCGCAGTGACAGAGAGTGGTTTTCTTTTTAGCTTATGGCCAAATTATCTATATCACTACACTTCAGTATTTATGTATTAGGTTAAGAGTGTATCCTCTTTTTCTTAATCACCTTATGTGCATATAAGTATGGAAGCACAGATAATGCTGTGATCACTGATATAAAAATCAAAATAGCTTGAGCTCCTTCATTTTGGTATACCCATGCCCCAGCGAGACCGCTGATTATTCCAACCCCCTGCTTAACCATAGAATCACACGAAAGCATTAATGATCTTGAATCATCTTCAATTGCATTATTTAACCCAGTTTGTATCATTGGTGCCTCAATAAAGCTTAGAACATAAATTAGCACCATAGCAATAATAAAACCGATGTATGAAGTTGTAAAAGACAGTAGGAAAAATGATGCCGAAAAGGCTATCCTTACTATAGGAATCCAGAGTTCATAGTTAGACTTAGTCGAAACGCGTAGAAGTAGTATTAATACGATAGCACTTGCTAGATAAGAGCTGGCGTAAGCGATCGTATTCTGAAATTCAGTCATGCTTAGGTCAATACCCAAAGGCATCCAAAATACTTCAAAAAATCCAAAGCAAAGGCCATAGGCAAATGATAAGCATAGGTATCTAGAAAAATTCATATTACCTAATACTTCGAGAGCGTTATAAAATTGCTTACTGAAAGGAATTTTACTACTTTGTTGCTCGTTACAACCTTGAATATTTTCAGGTCCAATATCTTCTTTCATTGCGCTAAAAGAAAATATACCTAATATAATCATACCAACTGCGGCTGCATTGAGAATCATTGAGCTATTGAATATTTTAGTTTGTGCACTATAGGATAAGTAACCTGTTAAAAACACACCTAAAGCAATCGCTAATGATATGCCTATAGATGAGTGATTGAATGTCTTATTCATAATTGATATACGGTTATCAGAAGTAATTGTATTGACATACCATGCTTCAAGTGAACCTGAATAAAATGCTCGACCAGCTCCCCAAATAGAATAAGCAATAATGGCCATCTGCACTCCCGATCCTACTGACCAGATAACGTACCCTAAAGCATGAAAAAGTGTTGAAATAGTGAAAATAAATCGTTTTGAAATGCGATCAGATATTGCACCTATTGGCACGTCAAGTAATAAGTATACAATTGCCGAAAAAGAAGATACTAGTCCAACTTCTTTTATCGATATTCCTTGTTCTAAAAGGTGTAGAGTTAAGATAGGGAACGTTAATGCGGCTACAAACCAGTAGCCGCAGCTTACAATAATGTAAACATGAGAATTGTCTAGTTTATGCAACATCCAGTGTATCATTCTCTTTGTGGTTACAGAACTGAGATATTGCAGAAGTAATATTATTTATTGCAGAATTGTCATGAGTTCCAAAGAAAACCTCTCCATGCTCTTCCATTATAATCAATGGTGACTGAGTACTCTGGTATAAACGAGCGATCTTATCACCTAGTTCAGGTTCACCATATGGTAGAGAACCTATTCGTGGGAATTTCTCTGCTTGTTTATTACGAGTAAATCGTTTGCTGTCATGAGTATGTATTATCTGATGGATATTTTTGATGGTATCGAATACTACAAATGCTTCTACTGCGTCTGATGATGGGAGATATGCTCCGCGATAACTAATAGTGTTGGTTTGGCGGTCATACCCTTCTAAGCAAGTTATTCGATCAAGATCAAGCCCGCGGCCTTTTGGTGATTTTGTAGCTGTGATGTACAGACTCCCATTGTGACGCATCGCAAAGTAACCGTCAGTATCAGAACGGTGGTACATATGCAGATCTCCGTAGATATGAGAGCATGAAACAAAATAATCTTTCACACTTTCAGGTAAAATTCTGGAAAGGGACTCATTAGAAAGGCATTTCGTATTATATTTTAAACGGATTGTATCGCAGACAATATTATCCAGAAGCTTTAACTCTGATACTACATATTGATCTTTTCTAAATTCATCTGGGCGCATAATGTTTATACACTCTAAATTACCCGCTTTTCCTTTTTGAATATTAATCTCATTTTCAAACTTAAGAGCTTCATTAGTGCTACGATAAGAAAATGCAATTGAACTAGAAGTGTAGCCCGAGCCTCTCGTGTTTCTCAGTGTTTCTAGTACATCTAGTGTGAAGCTATCTTTGAGTCGTAAAATAGAGTGTGTGATACTAAATGAACTAGTTTTAATAATCGTTAGCATCTCATCTAGAGACTTAGGGGCACAAAACTTTAGGCCGTACATACTACATACAGCTTTGGCTTGAGCAATAGTTGATGATGGTTCTACTTCATCATAGAAAATAATGAATACAGATTCTGGTGAAACTCTATCTTTATAATTTAGCATTGTATTCTCCTATAGATACACGACGGCGAGTAATGAGTCAGAATTGAACCCTGCTATCGATTTTGTGACTAACTCTGTGTGACAATTACATGAATTAGCTAAGTCGCTAATATCTTTGAAAGAATGAATAGTTTCTGTTGAAGTGTATTCGTATTGCTTACTTTCAACTTCAATCTCTACTGGCATTGACACCTCCCAGTTGGTATCACTCCATGTAGGTGAGCGGCTTGGCCACCTGCACTTAACACTACCAATTTCAGTCTCAAACTCTCTTTGACAAATTGACAATTCATTCATGGCGGCAGAGATAATGCTTGGTTTATGGAGTTCAATAACTAGAATAGCGCCCTTGCTTGCATGCCCTTTGCACCAAGATATCACCTTTCGCACATCCATTTTGTTTAAATAGCCGATAGAGAATCTCAGAATAGTAAAAACAGATAGTTGCCTATTCTTCTCTTTGAAAATTTCGGAGGATGGCAAGTGTCCTACAATATAACGTTCCTTATCTTGGAAACCTTTTTTCACCGCGTATTCCTTCATGCTCTCTGATGAATCTAATGAATAAGTGTTATACCCCAATTTTCGAAAAGCTGCTGAATGTCTAGCTGGACCTGCGAATAGTTCAATAATACTGATGTTACTGTTTTCAAGGTTTGCAAACAGAAGGAGTGATTGACTTTGTTTCAAAAAATCTCGGTCATTCGAGAATGCGTCATATATCTCGGGATTTTTCATGTAAAGGTTGTTTATATCTGTCACAACTCATTCCTTGAGTTTAACGTTAGTGATGTTGGGAAACTATTGGTACTTAGTTGGCTTAGCCACTCGATGTACGACACCACATCCAATGTAGGTATATACACCTCTTCACCTAAAGTCCCTAACTGGATTGTTGTAAATTTAACTGTGGTCTCCTTGGC
The DNA here is from genome assembly GCF_001574435.1 of Moritella sp. JT01. Lineage (GTDB taxonomy): Bacteria > Pseudomonadota > Gammaproteobacteria > Enterobacterales > Moritellaceae > Moritella. Next base: position 2,715 of record NZ_LOCN01000010.1, on the reverse strand, counting down.
TAGAGCTTGATAGACAGAGGTTATTTCATCTTGTATTCTCTTACTGATTGAGTAGCAAGGGTTTACTATTGACCCCGAATTATTTGCGGCTGTAGAGCTAATATTGATAATAACCCCATACTCTGAAATGCTATTTAAGTTAAAGAGTGCTTCACAAACGTTCTGGTAGCCGAAAGGTCCAGTCTGTAAAAAGCTTTCTAATTCACTTCTATTCAAACTACCTGACTCTCCCCATAACGAAGGGCAGTAAACTACGATATCGAAGACTTTATTAGAGTTTACAAGTGCAGCGTTAATGCTTTCTATTGAAAGTACATCGCAATTATAGTTTTCGATTTTTTCTTTCGTATTATTAGACCTAGCAAACACGGACACCGCCCATCCTTTTTGACTTGTTTGCTCTGCAAGAGCAGATCCTAGACCTTTACTACCTCCAAAAATAGCTATATTCATATAGCAGCCTCCACAAAAAGGTTTAATGATGCTTTTGTATTAGGGATTGCGTGGTCCCAACCGTGATCTAAATACTGAACGTCTTCTTGTTGCTGTGATGTAAGGGTTTCATCAAGAGTCAGTAACGTTCTTAGATCTTTAGGTAAGGTCTGATCATTATAAAACCTCATGAGCTCATAGAACTCTTTTGTATTGTCCAAAATACTTTCAAGAGAAAGTGAGCCATTTTTAAAATGATCTAGGAATGTCTCCATAACTCCGATAGCAAACAAACCTATTGAGTCGAACCAGAATAATACTTGTGGTTCTATCTCGATGAAATAATTTAGCTCTGCTATTTTTTTTGTTATCTCGTAGTGTAAAATTCGACAGATTTCCATTATAGGTTCTAGTTTTGTATCAAAGACAGCATTTGAGTATCCCGGCTGTTCTTTAAAATACAGTAGCCATTTAATATACGTCTTATTGCTTAACTTGTTCTTCCCATTGCCATCCCATGAAGACTCAAAGTTGAAGATAAAATTTGGCATTCCAAGGAACTTGCTATCAGGAAGAGAATATAACTCTTTCAGTACTTTTAAGTTTTCGCCTAGGGACTTGATTGTTGTTTCACGGTTGAAAGTGATGAAACTTAAAGTCATAAATACTTTCATGTCGATTAGCTTTTTGATTGATTGAATCAATCTTTCGCTTCTTACACCTTTATTCATCGCGATCAGGTCGCGTTCATAGAATGACTCAACACCAACAAATACATTCACCAAACCAGCCTCTTTTAACTCTTCTAATGAGTTAAACTTTGCGATCGTGTCTGCTCTTGCGTATATCATGAAGTTAATATCAGAGAATTGCAGTTTAACTTCTTGGCTAAAATAGAGTAAGTCTACCTGTCTTTGTTTTGAGCGACCAATGAACTCGGAGTCCATGAAGACAAAGTTTCGAATGCCACTCTTGTAGTAGACATCGATATCAGATAAAAGGACTGAAATATCTCTCGTTACCCATCGTTCTGCATGGTTATCACCGTGGTTTATATAGCAGAACTTACACTTAAACTCACACCCTCGGGTAGATTCTAGTGAAGCTTTAAAAAGAGGGAGTCTTTTCTCAGAGATATTGCATAAGTGAAAATATGGTTTGACTGTGAACCCTGATTCAAAGGAAATATTTTCATTTACTTTTAGAGACGGATAAAGGTGAGAGCATAGCTTCTTTTCATCGTGCTCAATCAGTGTAACATTGTCTAAATCTGAGACTTTCAAGCGAAGAAATCTAGCTACGTGACCATAAAGAATAACCTGTTTTCCGTGTTCAATGAGATGTTGTGTAATGCGAACAGCATAATGTGGACATGAGCCAGTTTCTCTTACAAAAAGGATAAATTGGTCGTAGTCGTGCTCCATAATTTTTTCTAGAGTATTTGTTTTATCTAAAACAAAGTCGTAAATGTTAAAATCAAGATCAAGACCTACTGCTTCAGAGTATCCCCAAAAATAACTGATTAAATTATCTTCTCTAAGATCTAGATCGTTGTAGTTTGATTGTTGTGGTGGGCGGATAAGTGCTAATTTCATCCTTTAGCTCCGAACTGTAAGGGATTGAAGAAAGGCCAAATTCTCTTGTTCAGCCTTTAATGTTATGTGTTTATATAAGTTTTCTACGGGCTTACACCCATTGTTTGAACAAAACAACGATCCGATTGAACTTTAGGTGAGGACTCGTTTTTAGCTTCTTCTTTCTTTGCTTTCGTTAGATTTACAATCCAATCCATAATGAAATTCCTTTTTTAATTTTAATTAAGCCCACTTGAGCAACATTAACGTAACACTTTGATTACATGACAGCAACCACTTAGTACCAATTAAGTGGTACCAACTAGGTAGTACCAGTGTGTGGCATTACAGATACATACTCTCAACACCTTGGTAGCACACTGGCACTTTCCCTTGAGTTGAAATGGAATATTTCTCTCCTCCTAAAATCATTAAGTAGGCATGTATTTGATGCTCAGTGGAGATAGGTGAATGTGTTTTACCCTGTTCGAGGGAATAGTCGAAAAATCACTACGAGTTTTGTCGCTAGATGTTACGTAATAATCTTGAGGTTAAATCGTCAATAATCGGCCTATTGAACATAAAGGTGACAATGCGCACACACCAAAAGCACCAAAAGCACCAAAAGCTATTCGCTCAAAATACGATTGAAAAAACACTGTTTTTAGCGTCTAACAATAGATATTTACCAAAGATGATTTTGCACTAT
>NZ_LOCN01000001.1:14773-517497 GCF_001574435.1 Moritella sp. JT01 | reverse complement strand
TAGTTACCTGAACCGTCCACTATTGTTGTGTAATCTTGACCGTTCACCGTCACAGTTACCGTATCGCCAGCAGTGATATCACCACCAGTCGCAGTACCGCTCACCGCTATCGTTGTCGCGCCAGCTTCTACTGCGTTAATCACGTCATCGCCAGCAACCGTTGCTATTGTTACCGTACCAGCATCGGCACTTGTATCGAATGAGATCGCATGTTCAGCAGCGTTACTGACAACAGTATTACCCGCCGTATCTGATGAAGCCACGCTTGCATCAATGGTATTGTCCGCTTGTAAATCTGAAGTATTTACATCAACCGTGTAGTTACCTGAACCATCCACTGTTGTTGTGTAATCTTGACCGTTAACCGTCACTGTAACTGTATCGCCAGTGCTAATATCACCGCCAGTCGCTGTACCGCTCACCGCTATCGTTGCTGCGCCTGCTTCTACTGCGTTGATCACGTCATCGCCTGCAACGGTCGCTATCGTAACAATGCCTGCGTCGGCTTGTAAATCTGCACCAGCAGCAATAGCATCAGCAGATGCTGAGGTATTACCTGCAACATCAGTTATCGTCGCGGTTACCGTATCGCCTGGCGTCACTTCAACGCTGATGCCTGTCGCGATATTTACTTCAGTCAATTCAACCGAAATAGGAGCTGCACCATCAACGGTATAAGTTAAAATATCGCCAACAACCGCATCATCAGGAACAGTGATAGTGGCGGTGATAGTTCCATCGCCCCCCACTTCTGCTGCGTTATAAATTGCGTCATCACCGGTTGATTCAAAGGTTATTGTCGGGGCGTCTGTTGCATTAGTGTCTAAAATAAATTCAAGAGGAGCACTTTGGCTGCTATTACCAGCTATATCCGTTTGACGAACAACGACACTATTATTACCTTCTACAGGTGTATATTCTGTCGACCAATCTCCGCCATTAACGCTGTATTCAACTGTTGCTCCGCTTTCAATGTCTGACACATCTAATATGCCATCACTTGAAATTAAATCATTACCGTTAGCGGTATCGTTAGTTAATATAACTATAGGTACTGTGATCTGAGTGTCTAATGTGAAGGTTAAGTCACTGCTATTAGAGACATTACCCGCCACGTCAGTTTGACGAACTGACACTGTATTAACACCTTCAACCGGGCTAAAGCTGTTAGTCCAAGTTGTACCACCGTCAACGCTGTATTCAACTGTTGCGCCATTTTCAATACCGGACACATTTAACGTACCGTCACTTGAAATCAAGTCACTGCTGTTAGCGCTATCGTTTGCTAATACGACTACTGGAGGTGATATTTGAGTGTCAAGTTCAAATGATAAAGACGTCGTTAAAGATTCGCCCCCAAAGCCATCAACCTGTCGAACATAAACCGTATTATTACCTTCAACAGGAACAAAAGTATTACTCCAATCGACACCATTAATACTATATTCAATCGTGGCGCCATCTAGCTTGCCACCAATAACGAGAGCTCCATCACTGGTGATTAGATCATTAACCGCGGTATCGTTACCTAATGTTACCGTTAATGCAGGAAGTTGATTAGCTGAAACCCCTTCATCTCTGGAATCATCGCTTTCAAAGTCATCCCCATTCACACTAGAAAATGCAGTGGTATTAAATTCGACATCAGCTAATGTTTCCGACGCACTTCGCTCTAAAGATACCGCAGAAGAACGTCCTCCATCACTCACATTACCTGCAGCAGTACTAACAGGGTCGATGAATTCAGCATCCGATTTAATGAGTGCTTGAATAGCCTCAATTTCTTTTAATGTTTCATCATCTATTTGTTTGTTTGCTAAATCAGCCGAGTCATTAGGTGCAGAAACCTTAGCCTCTGAATAATGTTCATTGATAATAGCAGTCGAGCCATCTGCGTATTGCAAAACAATCTCGGTTCCAGGCGTTATGTCAATTTTACCGCCAGCAGGTATAGCATGCCCATCAGCTAACAACTCCTCATTCAGTTCCAACCTAAACGTTGCCTTACCGGTAACACTAATTACCAGTGCATGCTGTGGGGTGACAAATGTAATCATAGCTAAAGCCTTCCGTTATTTTCCATTATTCAGGAGCAGTTATACATAACACGATTATTTAATTCGTTATTGTCAAGCGATTAATGTAATTAGACTGGGGGGGTATTGCCAATTGGTTATGGTAAGTTACAATACGTTACATAATTAAGATTTAAGCCCCAGAATAGCTCACATTTTACACACGGAAATTACACTCGCTTACATTTCCTGACATATGAATACATAATGCACATTTAAATAACATATTTAAATAACACTAAATGGATAAATATTGAACATTCTACGTTAAGGCTAGATAGATATATAAAGAAAGGGTACAAGAAACAAGTAATTTATTTGTAAAAAAGCCCGATGTTATTGCTAACATCGGGCTTTTTTACAAATTTATGCCTTACTATACGGAGAGGCTATCTCCACCATAATGCCAATTCTGGGAAGATGATAAGTAGTGCTAAAGCTACCACTTGTAAACAGATAAACGGTACAAGCGCACTGAAAATCTCACCTAAGCTGATGTCTTTTGGTGCTACCGACTTAAGGTAGAAAGCAGCAGGACCAAATGGTGGAGATAAGAATGAAACCTGCATATTCATACAGAACACCACACCAAACCAAATAGGATCAAAACCTAACCCAACCACAATCGGAACAAAAATTGGCATCGTTAACAGTGCAACACCAACCCAATCAAGGAACATGCCTAATACAAACAATACCGCCATCATTATGAGGATAGTACCCATTGGGCTACCGCCACTCATAGCGAGAATACCTTCACTTACAAAATCAATACCGCCCATTAGATTGTAAACACCAACTAATGCGCTCGCACCAATACCGATCCAGATGATCATGCCACAAGTACGCAAAGTCGCAATCGAGCTCTCTTTTAACATGTTCCAGTTAAGTTCACCACGGATTGCTGCGCTGATCGCAATACCTACAACACCGAGTGCAGATGCTTCAGTAATTGACGCAACACCAGTGTAAATACTACCCAGAACAACACCCACAGATAACATTGGGAATAATAATGCTTTTTTGAAGTTAATATCTTTCGCTGCATCTTCAGCTAATTCTTCGGCTGTCGGTAATGGTGCTAATGACGGGTTTAAGTGACAACGAATTAATACATACAAAATATACAGTAACGCTAATATCGCGGCAGGTAAAAATGACGCTTTAAACAGATCGCCAATTGATACACTGGCCGTTAGACCATAAATAATCAATACAATACTTGGTGGTAACATAGTACCTAACGCACCACCTGCACAGGTTGTACCGATCGCTAATTTACGATCATAACCAAGGCGCAGCATTTGTGGTAATGCAAGAATACCAAGTAGTACTGTTTCACCGCCAATCACACCCGACATTGACGCCAGTAATACCGCTACTAATAGTGTTTGAACTGCAACACCACCACGGACGTTACGGCCGACTTTTTTCATTGCATCGAACAAATCACGCGCAATACCAGAACGATCAAGCAAGGCAGCCATCAATACAAACATAGGCACGGCTAAAAATACGTACCCACTAACAAAACTATAAATCCGACTGGTAATGAGCGGTAAAACCTCTGGCCCAAACCAACCGAATGTAAATATAACCGCAACTAAACCAGTAACAAATGCTAACTGCATACCTGTTAACAACAGGCCAATCATAAGCACCAGCATTAATAAACTGCCGTAACCAATACCAATAGATGAAAGATCAAACATATTATTTTTTCTTCTTAATTAAACCGTGGACTTCTTGAATGAGGTGCAACACAAATTGAACTGACATTAAGCATAAAGTGCCAAAAATTAACGCTTTAAGTAGCGCAGGAAATACAGGATCCCAAGCTGAACCAGATGTCTCTAAACGCATTTCACCCCAAGGTGCATACCAGGCGCTTTCCACCATGGTATAAGCGGCATAAGAAAGTAATACCGTAAACAACAAACCCATAATATGGTGGAATACATTCAAGTACTGCTTTACACGCTCCGATACATGATCATAAATAAGCACAACGCGTACGTGTTTATCTGCTGCTAATCCATAAGCACCACCGATCACAAATAATGACCCACCAACGAAGGAAGCTGTTTCATGAACCCAAATTGTTGGCGCATTGAATACGTAGCGCATAAGCACTTCATAAAACGATATTAATACCGTAAACAGAAACAAGATACTTAATACATTACCTGTCCATATAATGCCTGAATCGAGACGATTTTTTGGTTGCAGTTCTTCTGGATTACTCATTGATTTTTTATCTTCTAAGTGGAAAAAAGGCTGCGAAGCAGCCTTCATATATATCGATTACTTAAATTACAGTAAGTTTTTCGCTTTTAAGTATGTTGTTATAGAGTCATATACTTTTTGTGCGTTTGGAGAACGTTTTGCGTAAATTTCCCATTGGCTACGCGCAATAGTACGGAATTTTTTACGTTCTTCTACAGGCCAGTCATGTATGGTGATGTTTGGATTTTTCATTGCGTCTGCAACCGCTTCCGCATCTGCTTTTTTCAGAGTATCAACCATAGTGTAAGCAAATGTTTTAACTGAATCTTGCATTAGTTTTTGTAAGTCAGCAGGCAGTTTATTCCACGATTTGGCACTGATTGATACTTCAATTGCAGGTAAAGAATGAAAACCAGGATATACAGGATGTGGTGCGATATCATTTAGACCCGCTTTATGATTCGTTGAGAATACCGTGTAATCAGCGGCATCAATAACGCCTTTACTTAAACCTGTAAATACTTCTGAACCTGGTAAATTAACTGGTGAAGCGCCTGCAGCTGCAAATACTTGTTGCACTAGACCTTCTGGTGCACGTAATTTAAGACCTTTAAGATCTGCAACACCATTAAGTGGTACTTTAGAAACAAACGCTTCAAGACCCGTTGCTGATGCGCCAATATAGTAAATACCATAAGGTTTGTAGATTTCACGCATTAGCTCGTTACCGCCGCCGTTATACATGTAATCCAGTAGTTGTATTGGATCAGACCAAGCACCAACTGTGTTACCCATTAAACCAAATGCGGGATCCTTACCAGCAAAGAAACTTGTTGCTGTAATGTGGCCTTGTAAAACACCAAACTTAATACCATCAAGTGTTTCTGTATGCTTAATTACGGCACCTACTGGTAACATTGTCACATCGATACGACCGTTAGAATCTTTTTCTAATTGGTCAGCCCATGCTTGTTGCACTTGGAAGTTTTTCTCACCCGATGGATCAGATGATTGAAATTTGAAGTTAAATTCAGCAGCGAATGCTGATGCACTCATCATAGTTGCAACTGATGCTGCAAGAATTGTTTTAGAAATGGTTTTCATTAGTAGCGGTATCCTTGTTTCTGACAAACCCGATAATGATGTTACCCAACCGTGTTACCGGTAACTGTTGAGGTAATCTTACTATTACAAACAGCTAAACCCTAGGGTTAACATCACATTTTTATATAAAATAACCGGATGATTTCAACTTTTAAGTCACTATTGTTACATATGATCAACTTTTAATTTTCATTTGAAATATAAAAATCGAGATAAAAAAAACGGTCATATTTTGATTAAAATATGACCATTTTATGGTTTTTGGATATGCTGATATTTTATGAACCCTATAAAACATCAATCCAACATCGTAATACTAGTAGCGCGTTAAAGCAGTAATACTGAGGCTTACGATGTCGTCAATTGTACCATCAATAGGAACAGAAAGTACGTCTTTTTCATCCTTAAGTGGTAACTCTAAAGTATTAAACTGGCTTTTTAACATGTCATCTCCACTAAAGAAGTGCCCTGCTCGCGCTTTCAACCGTGCTAAAATCAAATCAAAACTACCATCTAAGTAGATAAAAGTTACGGATTTATTACCATCTCGAATTTGATCTCGATAATTTTTACGTAATGCAGAGCAAACGATAACGCCTGTTTCATTTTTTTGTTCAATGCTAAAACATGCATCACGAACACGTTCTAACCAAGGCGTACGGTCTGCATCATTTAACGGTTGGCCAGCAGCCATTTTTAAAATATTTACTTTAGGATGTAGGTCATCACCATCAATAAATTTAGCACCGAGCTGCTGTGCAATTTTTAATCCTATCGTAGACTTTCCGCTACCAGAAACGCCCATGACTATAATACTTCTGCCTATCATATTCTTTACTTCTTAACATCACTCTAAATCAACTAACGCAATGTTACCGTTAACACAATAAAACACAAGCATTATCAGTGTGACTTAGGTGCTAGCACGCTCAGAAATAATAAAACCGAGATCTAAATGCTTATTTTCAATCGGTTCATCATTGATTTTTTTAAGTAACAATTTAGCCGCTTGCTCACCTATATCAAAACGAGGGATAGATACCGACGTTAACTTTGGATTTGTCGCAGAACAAATATCAAGATCGTTAAAACCAACTAAAGCAATATCTTTCGGTACTTTCAGATTTCGACGTTGACACTCAAATAGTGCCCCTGCAGCCAAATCGTCATTACAGAAGAAGATGCAGTCAGTATCAGGCCATTCACCTAATAACTCAGTCAACATATCAGCACCCATTTGGTAAGTCGAAGCATAGGTACTGGTCACCACACGCTTATCGCTCAATTCTGTTTCCCAAATTGCTTTACGCCAACCATCTAAACGCAACTGTGCACGTAAATCCATTCGCGCACCGGCAAAACCGATATTTTTATAACCTTTACCGATTAGATGCTCGGTGATCTTATAACCCGCTAGGGCATGATCTAAACCCACTGACATATCAATCGCGTTATCATTGCATTCCATGATCTCAACAACCGGTAAGTTTGATTTACGTAATAAACGATTACTGCGTTCAGTGTGATGCGTACCAGAAATAATGATGCCATCGATACCAAACTGTAAATAGGTTTCGATTAAACGTTCTTCTTCTAATAGAGAATAGCCAGAGTGACCCAGTAAGATCTGAAAGCCTTCATTTAGCATCACATCATTAATACCGCGTACTACATCAGAAAATACACCGTTAGATAAGGAAGGGACAATCAATACAATGGTTTTACTTTGCTTAGTGCTTAACATGCTAGCTGCACGATTTGGCACATATCCCATTTGTTCAATGGCTTTGTGGATCGTCAAGCGTAATGATTCAGACACTTTCTCGGGTGTACGGATCGCTCTTGAAACAGTAATTTTTGTAACACCAACTTTATTAGCAACATCTTGTAAGGTCACGCGACCAGACTTACGACTGTTGGAACTCATACACCTAATATCCTTATTTATAAAATACTTACCTATATTACACTTATATATAATTAGGGGTAAGTAAAGTTTCCTATTAACTTTAAACCAGAAAATCTGTATAACTTTTAACATAACTGTAAATAATTTTAGTTAAACTTGTATAACTGAACAGGAAAGGCACAGGCTTAAATTCAAACTAACAATGATTATGTGAGACAGATCTCATCTCGACAATCAGATTAACCATATAGATTTTAATGATTTAAAATTAGCTCATCAAAAAATAGCGATTTAAATGAAAAAAGTAAATAACAGTAGTGTTCATATTGTATCTTTTTCTACTTTCTATATCATGCCTTAAACGACAAGGCATTAGCCCAATTCTCACCTTCATGACTTGCTAAGGCACGGACCAGATGAATAAAAATATTGATATTGCAGTAATAGGTTTAGGCGTAATGGGTGCCAACATGGCATTAAACTTAGCTGAACGTGGATTTTCCGTTGCAGCTTTTGACATTAACGAAAGCCGTCGTACTGACATCGTTAAGCGTCATCAACCTCTAACAGCAGCAAAATTAATTGCGGTTGCCGATCTTACAGAGCTAATTAACCAACTTGAAACACCACGTCGAATCGTGCTTTCTGTTCCAGCTGGTCCTGTTGTTGATATTATTTGCAATGATTTAATTGCGGCAGGCTTAGAAGCAAACGACATTGTTGTTGATACAGGTAATAGCCAATGGCGTGATTCTATTGCTCGTGCAGATACTTACGCTGGTAAGTTTAGCTTCTTCACTTGTGCTATTTCTGGCGGTGAAGTGGGTGCTCGTTTTGGTCCATCGTTAATGCCTAGTGGCGACAAAGCAGCTTGGGAATGGCTAAAACCTATGTGGCAAGCAATGTCTGCGAAAGTAGATCCTATCACAGGTGTTGAAATTGCACGTACACACGTAGATCAGCCACTACCAGAAGGTGAACCTTGTGCCGAATATATCGGTCCAATCGGTTCTGGCCATTTTGTTAAAATGGTACATAACGGTATCGAATACGCAGATATGCAAATGATTGCTGAAATTGTACAATTCATGCGTCAAATCTTAGGTATGTCAGCCGTTGAAGTTGGCGAAGTATTCAGTGAATGGAACAAAGGTAAATTACAAAGCTACCTAATCGAGATCACAGGTAACATCCTAAAAGTTGTTGATGAAGCAACAGGTAAACCTATGGTTGACGTGATCATGGATCAAGCAGGCCAAAAAGGAACGGGTAACTGGACCGCTCGTGAAGCTCTCGAGCTAGGCGTGCCAGCAAACGCAATTGCAGAATCTGTATTTGCCCGTTGCCTAAGTACACAAAAATCTATCCGTCAGGTTGGCGCGACGAAGCTTGCAGGTCCAACAGTAACGCTCGAAGATCGAAACGTGTGGTTAGAAAAACTGGCTGACGCACTCTATTGTTCAAAAATCTGTAGCTACGCACAAGGTTTTGAATTGATGTCTGCAGCACAAAAAGAACATAACTGGACGCTTGATTACGTTGCAATTGCAAAAATATGGCGTGCAGGTTGCGTGATCCGCGCTCACTTCTTAGATGATATCTCTAAAGCTTACCAAGCTGAACCTGAACTGTTAAACCTAATGTTAGCAGACCGTTTCACTAACACTTTAGCTGAAAGCCAAATGGCATGGCGTGAAGTATTAGCGAAAGCAATCATGCAAGGTATGCCAATGCCTTCAATTAGCGCAGCAATGAGCTACTACGATTGCTACCGTGAAGCAGATTCATCAGCAAGCCTTATTCAAGCAATGCGTGACTACTTTGGTGGCCACACTTACCGTCGTAAAGATCAAGATGCAAGTCAAAGCTTCCACTATGATTGGCACTTTGGCAGCGGCGAGCACAAAGCGCAGCACTAATTGATTGCTGATAAATCATAAGTAATATATCTTCGTAGATATGACGATTAAAAACCCAGTTCGCTGGGTTTTTTATTACCTCCAGTATTTTTGATATTCTCAAATACAGTGCACCACCGCCATCACAAGGATAACGCGATGCAGGCTCAACAATCCGACTCAGAACAAGTGCCACCATCTAAACTTAAATCAGCATTAAAAGGCGCGGCGGCGGCAATGCCATTAAGTATTGCGGTGATCCCTTGGGGTATTTTGGCAGGCTCTTATGCCATTGAAGCAGGGTTAGATGTCATTCAAAGCCAAGCAATGTCAGCTATTGTGTTTGCAGGCGCAGCACAACTTGTTGCGGTAGGGATGATCAAATCAGGGGTTGGACTGGCGAGTATACTATTAACTACCCTACTCATTACCTCTCGCCACTTTTTATATGGTATGGCCATGCGTCATCAAATGAGTCCCCTACCTTTACGCTGGCGACTAACATTAGGCTTTTTGCTCACCGATGAATTGTTTGCCATATGCAGTGAAACCAAACAGCATAAATTTGATCGCTGGTTTGCATTTGGGGGTGGCTTTAGTTTTTATCTTATTTGGAATATTGCTTCTGCGGTCGGTATTTTTGCTGGTAAACGGATCCCCAATTTAGATGAACTCGGTTTAGACTTCGCCATTGCTGCAACCTTCATTGCTTTAGTCGTCCCTTCCATTAAGACGCCCTCAATTTTAGTCAGTGTATTAGTGTCTTTAGTGACCGCGGTACTTTGCGAACTGTTTCATATACCCGGTGGATTATTAATTGCGGCCTTATCTGGTATGAGCGCAGGTATGTTGACAGCCAAATTAACCCATGAAACGCATCCTAATAAAACCATATTAACCAGACCAGGAGACGGCTTATGATCTGGCTTACCATCATACTTATGACAGTCATCATCTTCATTAGTCGCTATATTTTCATTGAACCTAAGCTGCCATTGCGTCTTAGCGCCAGTGTAGTGAAGTTTTTAAGTTATTCAGCCCCAGCCGTACTCACCGCTATTTTAGCGCCGATTGTATTTATCCAAGACAATACCTTGCACCTAAATTTGGATAACAGTTACCTGATTGGTGCCATTTTTGCGGTATTACTCATTCTTATTACGCGTAATACCTTACTGACAGCCATTCTTAGCATGCTACTTTTTTTCTTAATTCATTAGCTTTGTTTCATTGTTTTGTTTTAAATCACCTATTACTGACAACTTTAGATAGACAAACGAAACAAACGAAACTAATATAGCGCAACTACGAAACTTAATTGGTATTCATTGCTAAATCAAGCGGTGTAGTGGGTAAGTGAAACTAGATAAATTACTATTACGCACTATATTTAAATGAAACGTAACTAATACATTCAATGTTAAGTTACGATTGAATACTTTAATGATAAAAGTTTCGCTTTCAAAATCATTAAAACAAGTTGTATAAGGACGAACGTCGTCACGGATCGATAGACAGAACTATCACGTGGTTATTACTTGTTTAAAAAGTTTATACATTTAGGAGAAGACCATGTGTGGCATTGTTGGTGCAGTAGCGCAAAGAGATATCGCTGAAATTTTAGTTGAAGGTTTACGTCGTTTAGAATACCGCGGTTATGACTCTGCAGGTGTTGCGATTGTTGATCAAGACAATAATCTGCAGCGTGTACGTAGCCTAGGTAAAGTGCAAGAGCTAGCAAATGCCGTTGACACTGAACAGCCTGTTGGCGGTACTGGTATCGCCCATACACGTTGGGCAACACATGGTGAACCTTCACAAGCAAATGCACATCCACACGTATCAGGTGATATTGCAGTAGTACATAATGGTATTATTGAGAATCATGAGATGTTGCGTGAATTATTACAACAACGTGGTTATATTTTCCAATCTCAAACAGACACTGAAGTCATTGCGCATCTTGTTGAATGGGAGTTACGTTCAACAGATAGCCTACTTGATGCCGTTCAAAAAACAGCAGCTCAATTAGACGGTGCATACGGTACTGTAGTACTAAACCGTCTCGAACCAGGTAAATTAATTGTGGCACGTTCAGGCAGCCCAATTGTGATAGGTTTAGGTGTAGGCGAAAACTTCTTAGCATCCGACCAACTTGCACTGCTTAATGTTACTCGCCGTTTCATGTACCTTGAAGAAGGTGATGTGGCTGAAGTTACGCGTCGAGATGTGTCTGTATTTGATATTGATGGTAATCCAGTAACACGTGAAGTAACTGAATCGAATGCAGAGCATGACGCTGCTGATAAAGGTAAATTCCGCCATTTCATGCAAAAAGAGATCTTCGAACAACCTGTAGCGCTGACAAATACAATGGAAGGTCGCCTTACAGCTAACAGCGTTATTACAGAAAGTATCGGCGTTAACGCGGCTGAGATTTTAGCGAAAGTTGAACACATTCAGATCATCGCTTGTGGTACGTCTTACAACGCAGGTATGACAGCCCGTTATTGGTTTGAATCGTTAGCAAGTGTAAGTTGTGATGTCGAAATTGCATCTGAATTCCGCTACCGTAAATTTGTAACGCGTCCGAATAGCCTATTGATCACGTTATCCCAATCAGGTGAAACCGCGGATACGTTAGCAGCAATGCGTTTGGCGAAAGAAAAAGGTTACATGGCTGTAATGACCATTTGTAACGTGGCCGGTTCTTCATTAGTGCGTGAATCTGACTTTGCATTTATGACCCGTGCGGGAACCGAAATTGGTGTTGCTTCGACTAAAGCATTCACGACACAATTATCAGCATTATTAATGCTTGTAACTGCATTAGGTAAACAAAAACACGTTATCGATGCAACCAAAGAAGCTGAAATCGTCACTGCATTACATGCACTGCCAGCACAAATCGAAAATGCATTGTCATTTGATAAAGAGATTGAAGCATTAGCGGAAGATTTCGCTGATAAACACCATACCTTATTTCTTGGTCGCGGTGAGTTCTACCCTATCGCTATGGAAGCAGCGCTTAAGCTTAAAGAGATCTCTTACATTCACGCAGAAGCATATGCAGCGGGTGAATTAAAACACGGTCCTTTAGCGCTCATTGACGCTGACATGCCTGTTGTGGTTATCGCACCAACCAATGAATTATTAGAAAAACTAAAATCGAATATTGAAGAAGTTCGCGCTCGTGGCGGCCTACTTTATGTATTCGCAGATGCTGACGCTGGTTTTGTTGAATCAAAAGGCATGAAGATCATCACGATGCCGCATGTAAGTGAAATTACAGCGCCGATCTTCTACACATTACCAATGCAACTGCTTTCATATCATGTTGCACTGATTAAAGGGACAGACGTGGATCAACCACGTAACCTCGCTAAAGCGGTTACTGTAGAATAATAACTAATTAGCTAAGACCTACTTATAATTAAACCGCCAGTGAGTACTTCATTCACTGGCGGTTTTTTATTGCCCTATTTTTATCAGATCGCATCCCCGTTTCTGCCATCAAACATCTCCGAACTATACTAGTATTCTTCAAGGTGCTGCTTAATAGAGGAGTCACTACTCCCCCTATTTTATCCATATTTATCGATAATGACAAAATTGTCATTTTCTAGTCAGCTTCTAGAAAGCACCCTATTTGTAGAATAGACCATTAATAACAAGGAAATTTTGAATAAAGGAGCATAGTAAATATGAAGCATTCTTTACATTCAGCTAATTTACCACGACGTAAATTCGTGAAAGGCCTCGCCGCCGGAGGGGTGATTTTTAGTTTATATCCCCTGTTACAACCCGCTAGGGCCAGTGGACTGAATAACCTACCGAAAAACGCCCCAGTGCTGAGCGGTACTGAGTTTGATCTAGTCGTCGCGGAGTCTCAGGTTAATTTCACCGGAAAAATACGCATGGCAACCACCATCAACGGTTCTATTCCGGCTCCAACGCTGCATATGCGTGAAGGCGATATCGTGACAATACGAGTCACCAACCACTTGAAAGAACATACTTCCATTCACTGGCATGGCATGATCCTGCCTTATCAAATGGATGGTGTGCCCGGAATCAGCTTTGCTGGCATTGCGCCGGGTGAAACCTTCACTTATCAGTTCAAAGTAGAACAAAGCGGTACCTATTGGTATCACTCCCATTCCGGCATGCAAGAAATGACCGGTATGTATGGTGCTATCGTGATAGAGCCCGCAGCAGAGGATAGTATCCAAGCGGATCGTGAGCACGTGATTCTACTTTCAGACTGGACTGATGAAAACCCCTCGCAGGTTTTCGCTAAGCTAAAAACTCAGGGCGATTATTATAATTTTAATCAACCCACAGTATTCGACTTTTTCCAAGACGCCTCCGAAAATGGCCTGCAGGCCGCGGTGAAGTCACGCCAGATGTGGAATCGAATGCGCATGAGTCCCTCTGATCTCGCCGACCTCTCCGCGCAAACGCTTACATATCTCATGAATGGCACAACACCCGCAGGTAACTGGACTGGATTATTCAAACCTGGTGAGCGGGTCCGATTACGGTTTATCAATGGAGCCAGTAACAGTTTTTATGACGTGCGGATCCCAGGGCTAGCATTAACGGTAGTTCAGGCCGATGGCGTCAATGTAGAACCCATCACCGTGGATGAATTTCGCTTTGGGCCAGGTGAAACCTACGATGTACTCGTAGAACCTAGCGCTGATACCTATACCCTGTTTGCTCAATCGATGGATAGAACCGGTTATGCTCGCGGTACCTTAACGACGCAAGCAGGCCTCAGCACTGATGTTCCAGCATTAGATAAACCCGAATCACTGACCATGACCGACATGATGGGCAGTATGGGGGCAATGAGTAAGATGGATAAAATGAACGGAATGGATCATGGTTCTATGTCCGGTATGCAGCATTCTAGCGTGGATAATATGGGGGGCATGAGCGGTATGGATCATAGTTCTATGCCCGGTATGATGAGTAATATGGACCACTCGGCCATGTCAAATATGACCGCTAAGTTAGCGACAGCCAGTAAGCAGGTACGACATGCTAAAACAGAATATGGCCCCAGCGTCGATATGCGGGTCGATATGCCTCGCACCAACCTTGACGATCCCGGTGTCGGTTTACGTAATAACGGACGACGGGTATTAACCCTAGCTGATCTTAAAACCTTAGGTGGACCGATGGATCCTCGAACTGCCGAGCGTGAGATTGAACTCCATCTAACTGGTAATATGGAGCGCTATACCTGGTCTCTAGACGGGCTAGAATTCGGTAGTTCAACGCCTATTCATTTCAACTACGGCGAGCGAGTACGTATTATTTTACACAACGATACCATGATGACGCACCCTATGCATCTGCACGGTATGTGGAGCGAAGTCGAAAATCCAGATGGCAGTTTCCAGGTACGTCGCCATACCATTCCGGTACAGCCAGCACAACGTATCAGTTTTCTGGTTACTGTTGACGCACGCGGACGCTGGGCTTGGCATTGTCATCTTATGTTCCATATGGATGCGGGCATGTTCCGTGAAGTGGTGGTTTCATGAATACAATTCCCCGTACGCTCAATTCCGTCACGACTTTGATGGCAATAACGACGCTGAATCTGATTTCCTTTAGCACACAAGCAGAACCGTCACATAATATGGCTGATATGAGTAATCACAGTATGCAAATGCAAGGTGGCTCGGCCCCATCTGATGCGCGGGATCCCCACGCCTATGCAGATGGTTTTACTTTGGAATCTGGTGCTTATGCACTCCCTGGTCCACGCCAGTTAAAGTTTGCAGACGAACATAGCCGTGGCGGACTGTTAATCGATCGTCTAGAGCGAGTATTTACCAATAATGAAGATTCATGGGTCTATGACGGTCAAGTTTGGTATGGCCGGGATTATGATCGTGTAGTCGTCAAATTAGAAGGCGATATTGTCGATAGTAAACTAGAGGAATCGAATACCGAATTATTATGGAACCATGCCATCACGACGTTTTGGAATACACAATTAGGGGCTAGATATGATACTGGCGAAGGTCCGGATCAGAGCTGGTTAGCCTTTGGTATCCAAGGATTAGCCCCTTACTGGTTTGAAATTGATGCCACTGCCTATGTCAGTAACGACGGACAAACAGCCTTATCGCTAGAAGCTGAATACGAATTATTACTTACCCAGCGTTTAGTATTACAACCACGCTTGGAAATGAACCTCTATGGTAAAAATGATGCCGAGCGTAAAAGTGGTAAAGGTCTGTCTGATCTAGCCATCGGGATGCGATTACGTTACGAATTAACCCGGCAATTTGCACCTTACGTCGGCGTTGACTGGACGAAGTCCTTTGGTAATACCGCCGACTTCATTCGAGAAGATAATGCCGCAACAGAAGAAACCCGCTGGCTTGCTGGGCTCCATTTTTGGTTTTAACGCGAGTCAAATTTAATAATACCAAGTACATCTACTATATACCTAAGCCACTTCAATATGCGAGTTCAGAGACTGGCGGGAGTAGCTTGGGTATCGATCTTACTAACGATAAACAACAGAGAGTAACGACATGAAAGCAACCAAAACACTACCTATTTTGCTATTAAGCCTACTACCTAGCCTAGTGTTCGCTGGCGGAGGCCATAATACTGGTCACGATACTAACCACAACATGGCAGGTATGATGAATATGACAAATTCAGCATCCGGACAACCCGGTAAGGCGGCTGATATTACTCGGACTATCGATATCACCATGAATGACAACATGCGATTTACCCCGAGTCAGTTCCACGTTAATGCGGGAGAAACCGTACGCTTTTTTGTTAAGAATGCAGGAAGAATATCCCACGAACTGGTCATTGGTTCGGCAGAGGCTCTAGAGGAACATGCCAAAATGATGCGCGACATGCCGGGGATGGACCATGTAGAAAATAATATGTTAAGTTTGGGACCTGGCCAGCGCGGCGGATTGATATGGCAGTTCACTCAAACAGGCTATGTTGATTTTGCCTGTTTATTACCGGGACACAGAGAAGCAGGCATGAAAGGTAAAATAATGGTGATGTAATGAGCTTGCTATCAAGATAAGAAATAATTGAATTAAAAATCAGCTCCAGATCAGATCTGGAGCCTTAAAGAACCTATCGATTACTACCCGACTCTTTATAACTGTAACTTAGCTTCACTTTAGCCTGATACTTTAACGAGCCATCTGCATCTGCAAATTCATCCACATAAACACGCCCATCATTAACCCTAACCGAATTTCTGACTGTACTAACATTCACTAAATTAAGCTTTTTATAAGCCTGATTACCCGTTAACAGCTTAAGTTGTTGTAATGTATTGACCCCTTGCTCGTAAGCTTCGGCTCGGCTCTCGGTTATACCTATATATATTTCTGTATTACTCGATATTTCTCTTACAGGGGAAGCTAAAGATTGAAAGCTAAGGGTTAATGCTGTCACTAAAATTAATGTTTTCATATTGTTCACCTTAATGTGATTAGAAGATACACATCAAATACTAGTGTCCTAATCTATCATCAGCATGTCATCAATATTACAAGTTTGTCAGCTTCAAATTATCTTACTTTTCAATACTATGGCTTATGATTACATGATAAAAATGACAAAATTGTAATCTTGAAGACAGTTTTCTGTCATAAACTCACTATAATCTCCATTAGTTTATGATTAATAAATTAAAAAAGTGTCATAAAGTCTCTAACCAGTCCAACAATACGGTTGAAAAACGCGTGGGAAATCAATGAAAATTCTAATTATTGAAGATGAAGTTAAGTTAGGTAAATACCTTAAACAAGGGCTGGATGAAAGTGGTTTCAACGTAGATCTTATTGATAATGGTATTGACGGTTTACATCAGACAACCGAAGTGGAATACGACCTCGTTTTATTGGATGTTATGTTACCGGGAATGAGCGGCTGGGATATCCTAAAACGCCTACGCCTAAAACCCCAATATTTACCCGTAATAATGCTAACAGCAAGAGATGATGTGGTAGATAGGATCCAAGGTCTGGAGCTTGGCGCAGATGATTACATGAGTAAACCGTTTTCTTTCTGTGAGTTATTGGCACGAATACACAATCAATTACGCGACAAAAGTTCAACACACAGCACAATTCTCACCATCGGAGATTTAGAATTTAATCGATTAAAAAGAAAAGTAAAAAGAGACGGTGGAACAATAGACCTTACCGCTAAAGAATTCGCCTTACTTGAATTTCTACTTACTCGTCAGGGGCAAGTATTGTCTAAATCCCAGATAGCCAGCCATGTATGGGATATCAATTTTGACAGTGATACCAATATTATTGAAGTAGCAATCAAACGTTTACGTAACAAAATAGATCATGGTTTCTCATCGCCGCTGATTCATACTGTACGAGGTATGGGGTATGTGTTGGAGCTAAGATCGTGACAGGTTCTATTGCCACCAAGTTAACCTTGTATTTTACCCTGAGCTATTTTCTTATCGTGAGTGCTTCAATTGCCTTTTTTTGGTGGTTCAGCAGCCAACATTTCAATGATATGGATAAACAATACATTCTTAACAAGAGTGACATGGTAATTTCAGCTATTGATAACATAAATCAAGATCAGGATATCAATTTTAATACCATCCTTACCGATCATCCGAATACGCATGTTTTAGCCATTAACGACGCCAACCAATTAATCCCATCATCTTATCAAGGTCTTATTCTTCCATCGACACTGCGTAATGGGTCCCCAGGGCAACTTGTGAACTGGCAAGATAAGGCGGTCTACTTCAAAGGTGTTGCGACCATAACCCAAAATAAACAAGGTGATAATTTTCGTTTAATCGTAATCAGGGATGTCAGTTATCATGCTGAATTTCTAAGTAACTCAACAAAAAATATGATTTTGAGCATGGGATTGATGTTCTTTGTTCTTAGTGTAATAGGGGCTTTTGTTGCTTGGTATGGCTTGTCACCATTACGTAAATTTAGCATAGAGACCAGCAAAATAGATATCAATACCCTTGCCACTCGACTTGATCAGCAAGAATATCCCAAGGAGATGCAATCATCAATTCAAGTCTTCAACCTGATGCTCAAGCGTTTAGAGGGCTCATTCGATCAGTTATCATTCTATGCTGCAAACTTAGCTCATGAATTAAGAACTCCGCTGGCATCCATGACAGTGAGAAATCAGTGTATGTTGCAAGGTGAAAGAAGCGCACTAGAATACAAAGATACCCTAGAATCTAATATTGAAGAGTTAGAATTTCTTTCAAAAACAGTGACCGATATCCTGCTTATGGCGAAAGCCGAAAGTGAGCAACTCACCGTCAATAATGAAGTGGTCGATGTATACGAACTATCTTCTAAACTGGCTGACTATTTTCAGTTATTGGCTGATGAGAAAAACGTTAATATTATTATCAAAGGACAGGCTGAACTCAGTACCGATAGCGCACTATTACGCCGAATTATCGCTAATCTATTATCAAATGCAGTACGCCATGCCGATGATAATAGTAAAATAATAATTACGATTGGAGAAGAAAATGAAAATATCCAACTCTCCGTATCTAATTCAGGAAAGGCCATTCCAACAGATGACTGCACGCATTTGTTTGAACGAAATTTTACCCGAAATAAAAATTCAACCGTCAATATCGGGATCGGATTAACCCTATCAAGAGCGTTACTCAATGCGCTAGGCGGCCGTATTTGGGTCGAATCCGCACAACAAAGTACACAATTTTATATTCGTTTGCCTAAAACAAGCGATATTATATTGCCATAATCATGACCTATCAAAGACAAGTTAAAGCGATACATTAAGATATCGACAGGAAGTAATAGCCTACACCTATTTAAATAAAAGGTTTAATCGACTGTACCTATGTTAAATATTTTGACATAATAGCTACATCAAGACGACACAGACACAACGTCTTACCACATTTACTTTTATAGAAAACACTTTAAATCAAACAAGCAAGTTAGCTTAATTAATAGCTACGTTAAGGAATATATTATGACGACATTAGTATCGAAAGAAGGCCAAGCGGTTCCACAAGTTACATTCCCTATTCGCCAAGGCGATGCATGGGTAAACCGTACAACAGAAGAACTTTTTGCAAACAAAACTGTGATTGTATTCAGCCTGCCAGGCGCATTCACACCAACGTGTTCTTCAAGCCATTTACCACGTTACAACGAATTAGCTAACGTTTTTTCAGCACACGGTGTGGACGAAATATTATGTGTATCAGTAAACGATACCTTTGTAATGAACGCATGGAAAGATGACCAAGAAGCAGACAACATTACCTTCATTCCAGACGGTAATGGTGAATTCTCTGCAGGCATGGGTATGTTAGTCGACAAATCTGACATCGGCTTTGGCAAACGTTCATGGCGTTACAGCATGCTGGTTAAAAACGGCGTGGTAGCAAAAATGTTTATCGAAGCTGACGAACCAGGCGACCCGTTCAACGTTTCTGATGCAGATACTATGCTAGGTTATGTGGCTCCTGAATACAAAGTACAAGAGTCAATCACCGTATTTACTAAACCGGGTTGCCCGTTCTGTGCAAAAGCAAAACAAACGTTAATCGACCAAGGTCTGAACTACGAAGAAGTGGTATTAGGTAAAGACGCAACAACAGTAAGTCTACGTGCAGTAACAGGTCGCAGCACAGTGCCACAAATATTTATCGGTGGTAAACACATCGGTGGTAGCGAAGAATTAGAGAAGCACTTCGCTTAATCATTCGATTTAATATTATCGGATAAGACACTAACGAATAGCCATACTCACATGCCATTATTCGTCATCGAAGGAAGCTGAAATGCTTCCTTTTTTCGTATCAAAAATACAGCGCTGCCCCCCTTTACCCACAAGATACAACGCTCACAAACGCTTACATAAAAGCAATCCTGCATTATTTTTTCTTATGTTAGGATTTAGTGCGAATTGATATAACAAATAGTAACCATCGCATGGTAAAAAATAGTAACAAGGGTCCATTATGACAGCTTCAGCATATACTCAAAAACACAGGCCAACACTGGCTAAGTTAGACGGTAAAGGCCCTTATATTGTCACCGACTTAACCGTTACAGAACAGATATTTTCACGTTCCGATTATGCCGCAGTATTAATATCCAAAGACAAGATATCAGAATCCTTATTAGGCAAAGCGATAGATCTCAGCTACTCACCGGGTCTCGAAGGAAACAGAAAAGAAGCGCGCCGTTTTCATGCATTAGTCTCATCGATAGAAAGTCTCAGTTTTGATCCTGCAAAAGCGCTTTACACCTACCGTATCGAAGCGATAGATCCATTGTCCGTATTTAACTATCGCGTATCGAGTCGTACTTTCCAAGACATGACCAGCAAACAAATCATTGAAAAGGTCTTGTCCGACTCCGGTTTAAAAAGCTATTTCAAACTATCAATGCGTAGTGCTGGTAGTAAGCACTCCTATTGTATCCAATTTAACGAAAACGATTACGATTTCTTAAGACGAATGATGGCAAGAGAAGGCTGGCATTATCACAGTGATCATAACGGAAATCAGCCGTGTATTATCATCGGTGATAACAATCAAGACTTTGCAAATCTAGATAACAGCAAAATTCCGTTTATTACAGGTGCGAAAGATAAAACACACGCCATCATACATTGGCACTCACGTTGTATCCTTGGCGTAAGCAAATTATCACTTGGCGATCACAATGCCGAACTCGCCGAATGCCTGTCGAGTGGCAATAGGACAACGACCAATAGCGTTAAAAATAATGCCTTAACACAATACTTTTTTGGTCAGGGACATAGCGATAAAAATACCATCAGAGATTCAGCTAAGCGCCAAATGGAAAGCATCGATACACAAAAAATAAATATTACGGCACAATCATCCATCCCGGCATTAGGGGCTGGATTACGTTTTACACTAACTGACCACAGTGACAGTGAGCACAATCAAGAATACGTGGTGACACAAGCAGAGCATCATTTCTCAGCAACAGAAAGCGGTCATAAAACCGAATACACCAATACATTTCAATGTATGCCTGCATCCATTTTATGGCGTCCACCCTTCTTGCCAAAACCACAAATCCACAGTGTACAAAGTGCAGAAGTCACCGGGCCAAATGGTGAAGAAACAAATCAAGATAAACAAGGACGAATTAAAATCCACTTTCATTGGGACCTGCAAGGTAAAAAAGACGAAAAAAGCTCGTGCTGGGTACCCGTTTCTCAAGCCACTGCCAGTAACGGATTTGGCGTGCAATTTATTCCTCGTGTTGGTGACGAAGTATTAATTAACTTTATTGATGGCGATCCTGACCGCCCTGTTGTTTGTGGCTCTATCTACACAGGGAAAAATAAACCGCCCTACAGCGCAGCAACACAATCAGGGATCAAAACCAGAAGCACACCGAAAGGTAATGCTAGTACTGCAAATGAACTCAGATTCGAAGACAAAAAAGACAAAGAAGAAATATTTTTACAAGCCGAAAAAGATCTGACCATCAATGTAAAGCAAAATAGCAAAAAAACCGTCACTGGTACGTCGTTATTAACCGTCGAAAAAACAATAAATATCAGCAGTAAAGAAGCGACAAGCCTAGAAAGTAAAGATGCCTTATCAACTAAATCTGTAAAAGATACGAATATAGCGTCAGATGCGAACATCAGTTTAGATGCAGGTAAAAATGCCAACATGAGTGCAACTTCTGCGATCAAGATTGATGGTCAGACAATTGAATTAAAAGGTAAAACAAAAATAACGTTATCCGTCGGGGGCAGCAGTATCGAAATAAGTCCAAGCGGTATAAAAATAACGGGCCCACAGATCGCAATCGAAGGACAAGGTAGTGCGACCCTCAAAGCCACTATCGTCACTGTCGAAAGCAAAGCAAAAACAGATATTAAAGGTGCACTAGTCGGCATTAATGGCAGTGCAATGACACAAATTAAAGCAGGGGCCATGGTTCAAATACAGGGCGCGATTACAAAGGTAAACTAATGCATTATTTAAAGATCCCACACCAGCATGCACAAGACATTTTATCTTTGTATGAAGCAAGTGATGAAATAACCGCGCTCGCCGCGCAACATCTTACGCCCGCAGCGGTCATCGATATGGCCATTGCAGCTGAACTCTTTGCCGACACCGCCTTATTCCTTGCGCATGCATTACCGGTTCGAGAAGCAATCTGGTGGGCATGTTGCTGCGCCAGTCAACGCAGCGACTGGAATGAAGACGAAGCCAATGCGATTCGTTCTGCCAAAGCATGGGTTCATGAACCCGATGAAACAGCACGTCGATTTGCCGAAGATATGGCAAAAAAAGCAGATTTACAAACCGGTGCGGGTTGGGTTGCTCAGGCTGCATTCTGGAGCGGTGGTAGTATGACGGCTCCGTGCGAACCCATTGTACAGCCGCCTGAATACTTATATTCACAAGCAGTCGCAGGGGCGGTTAACTTAACTGCAGCCCTGCCTGATGGCGAGCATGCCACAGAACGATATGAACACTATTTTAAGCTTGGATTACATATTGCCCAAGGTGGCAATGGTAAGTTAGGAGAATAATATGTTACCAGCAGCACGCGCGACCGACATGCATATATGTCCAATGCAAACACCCGCATTAGTACCGATCCCACATGTTGGCGGGCCGCTGCTACCACTGCCGACAACCGTATTAATCGGTAATTTACCCGCGGCGACCGTAGGACAAATATGTATGTGTGTTGGCCCACCCGACAGTGTAGTAAAAGGCAGTGCTACGGTTTTAATCAACAATAAACCCGCAGCAAGAATGGGTGATACAACTGCTCATGGCGGTACCATTATCATGGGGATGCCAACAGTATTAATTGGCGGATAATTCAGTCTTATCATACAAAGATAAATCATCCGGTTTATCTTTCATTTTTGTAAGCCAATTAAGCCAACGCGTTAATAACTGCTGTTCCGGCAAGGTTAAATCCGAATTATATAACTGCAATAACCACTGATAAAAAGCATACCAATCATCCTGAGGGAGCACGATGTGCGACTGTTCATAACGATCTGCGGAACAAAAACCTGGGGTAACTTGCCATGATGACAAGTTCGATAATGCCGTACCAGACGGTAATGCAGAACCACAATCAATTAACGATATTTCACCCTTATCCACATTATAGATCACATTCGATGGCTTAATATCGCCATGCACCCAACCTTGCGCATGCATCGCCATAATCGCACGTACTATCTGTGGTACAAGTGGCAGAAATTCACTTGTTTGATGCACAGTAAAAGATAGTAATGACTCCCCTTCAATGAATGGCATCAATAATAAATTTTCCGCCTTTAAATACTCCCTCACAGGGCGAATGTAATACGAGTGACAGTCAGTTAAACAGAGTAACTCTCGTTCTATTGCAATGGGCTCTGCCCGCTTCAGCACCACATACTCTGATGCTGAAGCAGATTGGCTATCTCGAACCATCCATGTCGTCGATGACAGTAATTTAATTACTGTAAAACGAGAAGCAAGTCGACCGTTTATCGCGCCTGTCATCCTTTATAAACGCGCTGGTAAGCCAAAGCGGGTAAACAAGTACTTATCAAAGATTTGGTTACTGCCTCTCAGGCTATATTGCAAGACGATGTTCTCATTATTAAGCGTGTAGGTTAACTTCTTAATGCGTCGATCACCCGTTGCACTCGTACGTCCATCAAATAAGGCTCTGAACAGCGCCCATTGTCCTGAATATGACTTACTCGCGACACGGTTCTCACCACTAAAGAAGTTCACCGACATGTAATCATCTTCACCGATTGATGGCCATGCAATGCTTTGCCATAATCGAGGGCCATGGCGATACGAGAATATGTTTTCTGTTTCCATGATATTAAATTGCGTCACAGAGGTACTCATCGAACTCGCTTTTAACTTCAACGTCATTGCTAGCTCTTGCCCTGACACACCGAAGAACAACTCTCTAATCGTTTTTGCCTGCTTAAGTTGCTGCAAGCTTTTCGCATTGATTGGCAGTTTTTCACCATCAAATTCAGCCAATTTTAAGGTGCCATTATCCCAATATGTAAAGGGATGAAGCACTTCACTGACAAACTTATCTATACGTCCTTCTGGCTTGAACATCAATGCAAAATCATCAATAGCAACTTCGCCACGTCCTGTTAACAAAAATGGGAAACGTCCTTCAACCGCTTGGCGATAAAACCCATATACTTGCTCTTTCCATTGCTGATTAACATGCTCTGCACTGCCGTTGATCACACTCTTCCATGACTGCGCGTACAAGGATTTAATCCAGTTTGCCACTTGGTTCGGCGAACGACTTGATTGACGACGGAAATTAACCAGTATATCTTGGCTTCCTGACGCATGAGCTTGCGCATACTGATATAACGCACGGCTTGGATCGCCACTTGATAACGCAGTATCGAAATACGTATTCAATTGATCTAATTCAGCCATCAATTCATCTACGGGTGTTGTTTTACCTTTGCTCGCCATGAAGATTGAATAAGGGCTAAACGCCTCATTAACAACATACGAAGGCTGTAAGCGTAATAATTTATCACCCGCAAGGCGATTAACTCTTTCAACTTTCTTCAATACCGATGCCGTTTTTTTCAAGCCTAATTTACCGACAACCTTTGCGTTAGGTGCACCCTCAGCATTTTTAGCAAGTGTGGTATTAACAATCAATGCATCAAGCACATCAATAATCGGGCTACTGGCGGGTGAACGCGCAGTTTTAACCGCATAAGCAAGATCATCGATCGTATTAAATGGCTTCACTTCGATGTGGTTAATAAGCTCTTTCCACTGATATATGTAATCCGCATAATACAGACGCTGTATCTTCTTACTCAGATCTACAAGCTCAGAAATAGACGCACCCGACATATCCCCTTGAATACTTTTAAATTCATTCAGCTGCTTTTTAAGTAATCTTGATTTCGCACTCAGATCGATATTTGCTTGTCCCTGACGAGTAAATAACTCAGGCAATAAATAACCGTTAAATCCGGCTTTAAATTGAAAGAGCACATCAAACTTATCCCCTAATTGACGACGCGTATCAACGCGATTACGGTATTCAGGGAGTGATTTTATGCGAGTGTAAATCAGGCGCTCTGGTGACAAACCTTCTAAATTTTGCGTTGCCACCGAAATCAAATCATCACTCGGAACAAGCACCGTCTCATAATCACTACTGAATAAATCTTCCATTAACATGGTCAACGTTTCTATATTATCCAGCGAAATATCACCTTGTTCATTTAGCGTTTCAACCAAATAAGCTAATAATTCAGTCATGTCTAAACGTTGCTTATCAAACAACATTTGATAATAACGCAGCACTTCAAATATCTTGCTAGGATTGCCTAAATTAACATATACATACAGTTCACTACTTAATACTTCAGCCAACTGAGGTAACAAGAACATCTGTAATTGGGCTTCATAGCTCAAGTAGATTTGTTCCGTCGTGTTAGGCTGATTAACACTGATACGTTGATACAAAGGCGTAGGTTTACGCCCTTCTTCAACCACCAGGCGCAATTCATTTAACACTGGAATAATGTCTTCAAAACCAACGTCAGTATTACGTAATCGTTCCATGTCTTGCTGGTACAATGCTAATTGAGTGACTGCATGGTTTCGATAATCTTCATCTTTATTCCAGTTATCGCGCAACAGTAAGCCAAGTACAACAATCATCCCGATAAAACCTAACATCATCGATATTCGCGATACAAGGTAACTATAATGACGCAGCTGGTTAACACCAACAATACTCGATTCAGGTAATACAGTCTGCTGTAATATGTTTACTGAGAACAACTGCTTACGGCCTGATAATTGTTCTCTTGTCGTATTCGCATTAAACGCACTGCTGCTAGCGACGAGTTGTGTCAGTAAATCGTGACTGTTGCCACCTTGCTGTGTCGAACATAAATACATGCCTCTTAGCCACACAACATCTCGAACCCTATTTTCCCGACTTATTCCCTCTAAGAACTCGGTAACTTGCTCAAAGAAAAGACGTAACTGATAAGGGAGTGCAACAATAGAATGCGCATCCTCTTGACGTGTTTCTCGTAATGATTGGAATTGCTGCTGAGCTAACACATCGAGTAATTTCTGACATTCCAGCTCAAACATGCTGACTTCAAATCGATGGTCATCCGTGTTTGGAAACGTAATACCCAAAGGTCGATCGATATCGCATCCCGAGTTACTCGAGAAAAATTCAACAAAATCAGCAATCGTATCTGACTTCGTGAACAATGTATAAACAGGCAACGCTAACCCACAATGCTCGCCGAGTGTTAAAATAGCATCTTGTAAATTTGAGCTAAGAGATAAACGTGCTTTTTTATCCCCCGTTAATAATCGCTCACAGCTAATCGCGACTAACACGCCATTGACTGCTTGACGAGGTCGGTATTTCATTAATTGCTGAGCAAATACACGCCACAACGCGTCATCAATACCGTCTCGATCGAATAATCGGTGGTCGACTTCAATAACCACCATGTTTTCATTACTCCAAAACCGCATATATTGTGAAGTTTCACTTTTATCACGATCGCGATAGTTAACCGGCTCTAGGTTATTTTGGTGTAGTAAGCTACTTTTAGCATCATCTTCACCTCCAATCAAAACATACCAAGGCAGTTCATACAAACTACTAAGCTTACTACCCTTATGCCCTTTCAACTTTATAACAGCCGACTTAAACAGTGAATTAATGATTTTCACATCTTGTTTAAATAAAATAACTTGCTCATGGACAGCCGACTTTTCTTCACGCAGGTGTTGCCAAACCGCAACCACGAGGGCTATCGCAATCAACCCCCCTCCAAAAATCGTAACCACCAGCCTTACTAATTTATCCCCTTCATCTAAGGTTGGGAGGTATATCCAGCTAAGTCCGGTACAAATCAATAACGCTAACGCAATGAGTAAACACGCTATTTTTAATGTTATTTTTTTCATTATTTATCATCTACCTTATGACTACGGCGTATAACTGCATTTAATCCAAAGCGAGCATTAATTTCATTTTTTAAAAGTTTCGCCTTTGCTAAATCGCGATTGTTCGGAATAAATAATTCCACACCGGTAGGCACTTCGTTTAATACCACTTTATACCCAATAGCTTGTATGTCTTTCTCTAACCGCGCAGCGCTGGCTTTCGTCGCAAAATTCGCAACCACGATATTCCACGAGATTGTATCGATAAGCCCAGTCGGTTTCACGCTCACTGCTTCTTGCACTTCAATACCTAAGTCTTCAGGCGTACTGGTGTAAATCAAATCATTGTTATTAGTGCTATTGATAAAACCAGCCATATCCAACGAACTAAATGCGATTAAGGTTGATTGACTACGCTGGTCATACCAAAATTCTGAAAAACAATACGTACTGATAATTAATAATACGCCAATCCAAGATAATTTAACCGCACTGATAAATCGCCAAGGCGAGGTCGTTTCCGGCATCGAAATCGGCGTTGGCGGTTCCAGTATGGATTCGCTACGGTAGTGTCGGATCGTACTGTAAAGCTCAGACTGTAACTCATTCATTTTCTGGCGATTATCATGACGATACTTGCCTAAAAAACCGAGCATAATCAACACATATTGAAGCTCTAAGAAGTCC
Organism: Moritella sp. JT01; assembly: GCF_001574435.1. Taxonomy (GTDB): domain Bacteria; phylum Pseudomonadota; class Gammaproteobacteria; order Enterobacterales; family Moritellaceae; genus Moritella. Next base: position 489,582 of record NZ_LOCN01000001.1, on the reverse strand, counting down.
ACCAGCTTTGCAGGTTGACGGCCTGCTTGTTCAAGCAGTTGGAAGAAAACCTCACCACCATTACGTTGGCTAAAGACCTTACTGAGTAATGAATGATTTTCCCAACGAGCCACTTCGCCCCACGAGGTATACAAGATCAATTCATCAAACGCCGCGCATAATATAAAGCAAACCTTTTCAATCACACTTGGGTGATAATCTAAAAACAACCCTTTGCGTTTAAAGTCTGCGATACCATCCAGCAATTGTTGACGAAAGGCATTAATATCTAAAGGTGAGGTTTGTCTTTCAACACTTGCCAAAATACCCAGTAATTCACTGCATTCTTTTAAGATTGGATTGTTATAATTCGCTAATTGAGCGATTAACTTTTCCGAGCCTCTTAAATCAAGCTGTACCTCACTACTCGTTTTCACTGCTTTACGCGGACTGTTACTGCGACGAATTGAAATCGTCGGTTGTTCATTAAATAATGATGTCATAGCGTCCCCTAACGAATTACGTACAATTCAATATCAACATCGCCAATGCGATTATCGACATGTAATGCTATCGGTTCGTCTTTCTTCACGAGCTGCTGCCACAAATCAGATTTCGTATCCAGCTCGAAATAGGCCACATCAGTGCGTGATTTTAATTCCGATGGCGCAATAGGTAACGCGCGTACTGGCACACCAGATAACGCATTTCGCACAAGTTCAGCAACCATGCTGTTACCTGCTAGCTTAACCGCGAGTGGGAATTGTTTACTTAACTGCACAGCACCTAACGGTGACGATACCACCAAAATAAATCGACCCGCATTATAAAGACTTGAGTCCTGTACTAACGTACGCAATAAACGACGCTTATCAAACAAGCTCTTATCCCAGACTAACGTAGTCACGCTATCGAGTTGAACTTCACGTAATAGCACGCGAATATCAGAGAACAAGGTTGAAAAAAGGCTATACAAACGGCCATTGTTCCAGCTGTCATATTCTTTCGGCATCTTAGTATCTAAGCCCTGCATTTCACCTGCCATTGACATACATTCTTGGTAAATTTCTTGCGGTGATGTGGTGCCACTATCAAGCCAATACTTAATATTTGGTAACCAACGACCTAAAGCCTGTAGCCATAAATAATCACGAATTAACGCTTGATAGCTTTTGTTAACAGAATCTACCTGTAAGCGTTGTGAAATGGTGCTCGCGCGGTATTTCATCTGTGCATACAGATCATTCACGTTATCTTTTAAGTATTCAGACACCGTGAAATAAAGTGACATTGGGATAAACGCACGGTTTAGCTCAATCCCGCCATCTGACTTATGTTCAGTGATATGCGCAATCGGGATCTGGGTATAATCCTGTAACTCTTCGCCTTCAAGCTTGAGTACGATATTTAATTCCGCTAACTCTAATTGCAACGCATCGGCATTATCTCGGGTCGTATCAAACACGTCGTAATCAGTGCGGTGGTAACGGCGATGAGGGTCATCTTTACTGCCTACATTCATCACACCAGATCGATAAATTGGCATCGCTAAATACACTAATTTATCCATGGCACCAGCAGGAATATCAAGTGCTAATCCATTACGAATATCAAAAGGAGTGCCATCAGGAAAAATACCTTTTGCACGCTTGATCCCAACTTTGCCAATATTAACTAATGAATAATCAAGTTCTAACTCAGCCAAACCGTGGCGCATTGGATTCATCAGGCTGCAATATTGTTTGGTAAACTCTTCAAAATAACGCTCTTGTTGTTGAAAATGTTGCGGGCTTAAAAACATCCCCTCAGACCAAACTACTTTTTTCTTATCCATTATTAATCCTCTTCACCTGTCACGGTAATGTTTACGCCGTCAATACTGATGTTTACAACAATCGAAAATCCAGATTGCACACTCAAAATTGCGGTACTTTTGGCTTCTCTGTAATTAGAAAAAGCCGCTACCACACCGACATATTTAATTTCGCTGTTTTGTGGCAGCTCGACCTTGTGTGTTTCGCTCGGTAAGATACTATCGAGCTGGCGTTTAGATAATAATCCCGCTTTTAACACACCTTGATCATCACGATACAAATCAATAAAGTTCGCCTGCGTAAATGCCTCACTGTCAGCCAATTGATAGATTCGAATCTCAAGGGGTGACGCTAAGCCATTTATATTAGGGTTAATGTTGTTTTCGGCCTCAATATTAACGACCACTTGTAATGGCGGTGCGTCTCGCCAAAACATCCAGCTGCTACAGCCACTTAAAAATAAAGTACACATCAAAAAGACAAACACACGTTGCATATTACTTGTCTCCCATTGACTGCTTAATCCGTAAACTTTCACTGAAATACGCTTTAAATTTCATCTGCCATTCTTTGTTCTCTTTTTGACGAGTAAAGTAGCGTTTATACATAGTCCAATAGTCCGCTTTTTTTTGCCAGAAACGCCGCGGCGCAAAGTCATCAAAGAAGCTTTCTAGCTCCGTCGGTGAAATATCTGACAGTAATCGTTCTAACGCCATTTCTGCTGATTGCACCATCAGATCATGCTGCTTAAGTTGTAACAGCATCAGTTGCTGTGATTCCAACGCAGAGTAACTAGATCGTGAACTCTTATCAGCAAACTGTTGGCCCTCATCAATCACTACAGACGCGGTATTAAGCATCTCATCACCAAAGGGATCATCAGAAAAACTATCATCATCCAACCAGGTATTTTGAAGCATCCCTTGCCCGCGTTTTTTTACAGGTTCATTCGCAATAAATGGGTCTGAAAATATGCCGTCCAACTCTTTTTTTGGATCAGTAAACACCCATTCTGGTACTGCAAGGTCATCTGACGACTCTGGTGCTGAATCTGCTTTGTCATTAACTGAATGAGCGTTAACGCGGGCAGTCGATAAGGCATCGCCAAACGGATCGTCATCCCAGCCACTCAGTAGTGACGACTTATCTGTACCTTGTGTTCCTGTTTGTTCCGACGCCTTTACAACCGCTTTATCGGGAGTGAAACAAGACACCATTAGGCGATATTGCCCCACATTAACCACGTCGCCATCGTTCAAGGTCGATTGATTATTTGAACCTAACGGTTTAGTCGCGCCATTTAAAAACACACCATTCGTGCTCACATCCATAATTTGATAACCACGGCTGCCGCGGTTAATTAACGCATGCGTACCCGAAATTTCTCTAGAGGCATCCGATAATTGCATCGTCATACCATAAGCACGACCAATGCTTCCTCCTTCATCGGGGAAATTGACTGTCCATTCTGGAATGGGTTCTCCATCAGGAGAGCTGATGATTCGTAATGATAACGGCATATTATTGACCCTCACACGCCACAACGGCTTGATTGAATTCATTGATAAATAAAGGATATTTCCTCGTGAACTTCTTCGAGAAATACACACCGAGTGGCGTCTCATTTACCATTGTTTTAGTTATTGCTCGATGGCTAATACCCAATTGATTAATCGCATTTTCCATCACCACATCATTCGCCAATACTGCACCTACTTCGCCTGACAGTAATAATTCAATAAGCACGGTAGCACGACGCGGTTTTTTCTCGACTCGGTAACCTTGTTTTTGTAACCATAACCACTTGTTCGAGCCAAATAATGCGGTCACTGGTACTTCTTTTTTAAACTGGGGACTCTTGGTATCAATCGCGTCAGACAAACTAAACCAACTCCATGTTTGGTTCATTAAAGGCGCGGAATACTCGGCATATTTATCGCGGGTATCATTCTTAGACGCGAGGAAAAGGCCATGTAGTTCCCCTACTTCCGTTAGAATCTGAGAACGGTCCCAGTCTGTCATCGTTATTTGATAAGGCTGTTTCATTACCTTTAAAATACATTTCAACTTCACAATCCCAAGCCCTTTCATTGCACCGTTTTCTTGGTATTGATAAGGACTCCACACTTGTGTCGCTAACAGTAATCGTTCCGGACGGATTTCACTTTTTGCCATAAATGCCCCTCCGAAAAACAAACTTAACACCAATGTTAAAGGCATTATTCTGCTTACGTTATGTATTACGTTCATTGACCGTCCTCCACAGACATTCCGTTAGAGCGGATCATTCTGCCTTCGATGTCATACACATCGCTGGCCATTTCCATTAGTTCGAATGGGATTGATTGGTTAATACGGGCCACTTGCCTAAAGCTAATTGAAATGTCAGGTGGCGAGATAACACCAACAGGAAGGTCTCCCACAACGGCCTCTTTTTTTAAAATTTGGATGCCATACAACGCCGCTTGTGTCGCATTATTCACAAAGCTAACACCAAACGACATTAACGCACTGGCTTTCGTCCCATTCACCACATCAGGCACCGCAGAAATCAACGCAAGTTGCTGTGAAAGTTGATTAATTTCATCCACGCGCGCGAGTAACGACGAGCTACCCGTTAACCAAAGCAAGGTATTATTCAGTTCTGGATCCGTTTTTTTAAGCCTCGTCATCGCAGTGTCCATCACTAACTTCAAACCCATAGCTGATTTCGATTCATCAACTACAATTGGCACAACAGTTAATCCCACTTTTTCAGCAAATTTTTTCATTGGCAAAAATTGCGTGAGATATGCACTCTGATTGGTACGTGAATACAAAATACCGATTTGCTTAAGCTGTGGATTAAAGCGTTGCATAATGCGAAGGGTTACATCTGTTAGTAGATTCAATGACGTGAATGCAAAATTGTTCCCCGTGCCTGCATAGTCATCTGTGAGGCCTAATAACACCGGATCTTTTGAATTAACAGAAACAACTGGCAATAAACCACCTTGATACACCTTGTGCACAGACACCGTCGCTTTAGAGCCTAAGGTATACACCAAGTCAACCTCATTCTCTGCACGATGAAGCAAATTCACTAACATGGCATTATCTACAGGTAAGCGTTTAACCACCCACTGCACTTGAGGTAATTGGGTACTGTATACATTTAACAGCGTTTTTAATGCCACATCATAAGACGATGCCTTGCGTGACACGATCACCAATATTTTAGACAATGAACGCGTAGGCACAAACGACACCCCTTCAGCGACAGACTCAGCACGCCAATGACTGGCGGCTTTAGGTTGCAACTCTTCGCCCAGCCATGTTGGCCATTCTGTTGCAGCATACGTTGGTAAACAACATGCAACCCAAATTAATAATATTCGGATCATACGTTTACCGCCTTAGATGTCTGTCTATCGAATACAGAAAACAACACCGCCATTACGACAAATACAATAGCCAGTGTTGTTAGCGTATAGTCTACGCCAACCCAGAATAATAATTGCCCAACAACAAGCGGCCCAGACACATGGCCCAGTCGTTCAAGGAAGCGATACGTCGCAGCAATAACTGAGTCTACCTCTTGTCTATCCGCCATCGCATTCACAACATGCGTCACAACCGGCGCATTAATAAGACCATGCGATAGCCCCATGCACATCATTGAAAGAGTAGTAAAGACAACAATCATCAGGCTGTCCTCCATTTCAAATGCAGTACCAAGGATAATGAGCGCGATCCCCGCAAGTAGGTTACCAACGCTCAATGCAAGCTTACTACTGCCTAACTTATCGACCCAAGGCCCAGCTTTGTGGCTCACCAACAACACCACTGCGGCATACGTCATCAACACTTGGCCGATGCTTTCCTTACTGATACCACGCTCCGCAAGCATTAACGGCACCGCAAAAGAAACGATACCAGTTAACGCCGCTTTAGTCGGAATACCCACCAATAACATGGTGCGAATAAACGCGGGCACTTTCATTAACCGCCAAGAATCTCGCATCATCATCGAGATATTATTTAACAACGAACCCGAGGCTTTCGTAGACGCTTTCATGCTCGGTAGTACAAAGCTAAATAACGTCATAACACCGCCAATTGCAGTCGCGATCATGAAGATAGTGCGGTCGCCAAAGTAGTTAGCTAAGAGTGCGCCAATCGCAGCGCCGGCAATAAACCCAGCATTAAAACAAAATACGATAATACCTGCGGCTTGGGTTTTATTTTTCTTATCACTAAAGCGTAAAATATAACCTTGCACCGAAATGAATACGAAGGCTTGGCCCACACCCGACACAACACGCGCAATCAATACACTCACAATACTACCTTCAGCGCTGACACTAAGGATCCCACTACCTAACGTCGACAAAAGCACGCCACATACAAGCACAGTGCGAATATCATAAGTTTCAATTAAACGTGCGGCAGGTAGTAAAGTTAAGGCAAAACCTAAAAAGTAGAGTGTGAAGAAAATAGCAGAAGTGCTTGCATCAAGCCCTGACGATTCTGCCAATGAGGTTAAGAACTGCGGCATGATTGGAGCCATTAAAGACTCCATCAGCACAGCACCTAAAAACAACGGTTTTAGACGTTCAAGCACTTGTTCTGATGAAGATTGATTTGCCTCGCCACCAAGTAAACGGATAAAGGCAAAACAGACCAAGCCACAAGCAAAAAATAAGATTGCGAAATTTTTTAATATTTTGGTTAACTGCCCTAGTACAACGCTTGATTGATAAGTAAGGTGCACCTCTGCAAATTCAGACGTCGTTAAACTATAATCTAACCACCCTGTACGCCCCAACATCGGTAGCATACTGCTTTGGTTATATTGAGAATTCGCAACTAACTCGGCATTTTTATACACAGCAATAGTTGCCACTTCAGGATTAGCTTTGCGGAAGTTATCCAACATGCCATCAATCCCCGTCACCATGCTCTGGTCAATATTATATTCCAGCACAGGGGCTAAACGGTGACTCACAATATCCGCTAATGATACGGCCTTATTGCGCAAACCATCATGATATAAGCTACCAACAAGTAGCACGACACTGATTGCCATACTAAAAAAAACCACGATAAAACTCGTTAAATACACTTTCCGACGCTGACTTCGAAGCACTGAAATAATAAATAAAACCAGTAAAAATGCAATCAACCACACCATAGGTTGAAAAACATCGGTCACGACTTCTTCTACTTTTTCAGGACTAAATGCAATTTTTACATAACCCACCTGCGTGAATTTATTGTTAAGTGGGATCGTAATGTAGTTATCATCGAGGATACTTTCTCCCGCATGATACAGTTCATCCTGACCAGCGAATAACGCTAACCCAGTAACCGATGAATTCGAGTTAACAATCGGCTGCAATACCAGATTTAGCCCTGCGATTTCAGGTAACGGCACACCCGAGTTGAGTATCTGTTCGATACCTAATTTAGCCGCTTGAGTTTGCGCTAAAATGGTGTCGGTTGATAATTCGCGATGACTTTTTAGCGCTTGTGCATAACCTACAACCAGTATAAGCAGTAATGACATTGTCATTACTGCTACACCAAACGTAAGCCGAAGATTATCGTTAACGGTTCTCACTGTCGCTCCTAAGCGCTTTTCAAACTGAAGAAGTCATCGTTAAAACAATGCGCTAACGATTCAGGGCGCTGTGCTTGTAAATACACCAAACGATTGAAAACCAAAGATTGGATCAGGTCTTGATAGCTCATGCCTTCATTATGAATATCGTGACAAACAATACTGAGTTTATCGCCTTCAGGACGTTTCAAATCTGGCTTTGGATTCGCTTCAAGGACATATAATTTACCCTTGCTGTCCATGCGTAAATCAACACGCACAAGCGTACCGAGTCCCAATTGCTGATAAATCTTATTACCCAAATCAATTAATGACTGGCGTAATTCAGGTTCATCTACTTTTAATAAACGATCACTGGTAATCGGTTTTACATCCATCGACGTAAAAATGGGTTCATCGTCTGCAAGTACACGTTCCGTCACCGAAAAGGCAAAAGGTGAATCTAACTGATTTAACTTGTCGTTTTTAAATATCACCGAACCTGCAACCGCGACCACAAACTCACGACCAGACAGATAAGGTTCAATCATGACGATATTATTCGTCGCGGCCTGCACTATTTTTACTTTACCAGCGAGGTCTGCACGATCAAACACCGGATAAACATGTATCGAGGCACGGCCAGAAACAGGTTTTACGATAAATCTGCCACCGAAATCAGCGTCCATTTCATCTAACGCCTCTTTATTCACCGCATCGGTAATGCACTCACCCAAACCAACGGTAATAAAGGGCGCAGTTGGAATCCCAGCTGCTTTTATTTCATGTTTGAACAAATGTTTGTTATCAAGTAAGCCAGCCGTCATTGGCGCATGACCAACATAAGGCACCCCCAACATTTCCAACATCGACGGTAAATGGCACATCGAATCAAAACCTTGAAGGCCACCACTATTGGTGATCACCAAATCAATCTTTAGCGCTTTTAAGCGTTGTGGCAAGTCCATATTTTCAGGTAATACATCAATATGTTGAAATCCCGACTCACGTAAAGCATCTGCAATATCATAAGCCACAGGCTGATATGTTTTTGTTGAACGCGGACTCAAATTCTTATAAATAAAGCTACCCGGCTGTGTTTTTTCGCCTCCATGCACAACGGCAATGTTAAGTGAACGTCGAATCCATTGGATTTGTTCGATTGTGAATGTGCTTTGTTCCAAAATATTCTCTTCTTACAAAAATTTAAACGAATGCGTGATTAATATTAATCACGCCTCTGAGTTACTTAATGGCGATGGCCACTGCACCATCTACAACACTGATATTGACGCTGGTGATGCTTTGCCCTTCACTTATTCTGGTGATACATTGCGTCGCCAGTTCTGGTACTAATCGACGATTAATGATTTGTTCAATGGCTCTCGCACCTGTTTCTGGCGAATTGTTTTGGCTCACTAAATAATCCACCAAGTCACTGTCATAACTGAACTCAGCGTTATAATAACCACTCACTCGTTTCTCAATTCGACGTAAAGAAAGACGCGCAATTTCAGCCATTTCAGTATCATTGAGAGGGAAATATGGCACCACGGTCGTACGACCAATAAAGGCAGGTTTAAAATACTGCTGTAAAACAGGCGAGATCGTCTGAGTCAAAGCCGATACATCTGGACGTTCGATCTGGCAGGCATCAACAACCGCACTATCTGCCGCATTAGATGTCATGATGATAAGCGTATTTCTAAAGTCAATTTCACGACCTTCACTGTCTGAAATAGTGCCCTTATCAAAGATTTGATAGAATATATCGTGAACGCCTGGATGTGCTTTTTCCATTTCATCAAGTAACAATACCGAGTAAGGATTTTTACGTACCGCTTCGGTTAACACACCACCTTTACCGTAACCAACATAACCAGCAGGCGAGCCAAGTAACATTGATACTTTGTGCTCTTCTTTAAATTCAGTCATATTGATGGTCGTGATATTTTTCTCACCACCGTAAAGCAGATCCGTTAATGCCAACGCTGTTTCTGTTTTTCCCACACCACTCGGTCCACACATTAAGAACACACCAACGGGTTTACGTGGGTCTGTTAATCCAGCGCGAGACATACGAATCGCTTTAGCTATTTCATGAATAGGGGCATGTTGCCCAATAACACGCTGTCCGAGTTCAGCTTCAAGATTAAGTAATCGTTTCACATCATCTTTCACCATGTTACCAACGGGAATCCCAGTCCATAACGCAATCACTTCAGCAATAGTCTGCTTATCAACCTGTGCCATCACCAAGGGTGACTCACCTTGAATGCTGCGCAGTTCCGTCATTTTTTCACTTAACAGTGCCTGCATTGGCGTATCTGCAACCTGTTCACCCGCAAGAAAACGTTCTGCAATAACATCCTGTAATCTTAAAATTTCAGTCACACATTCTTTTTCTAGATTCCAACGTGAATTTAACGCCTCGTATTCAGACTCCAGTTGATTACATTTCTGTGCAATAGCCACCAACTTTTCAGTGCCGTTCGCATACATCGCATCTTCATATGCAAACGAGGTGCGCTCATTGTGCGCATAACGGATTTGTTCAGCTAACCCATCTAATTGTTGCGGTAATGCGCTCTGGCTCAAGCCAATACGTGAACACGCCGTATCTAATAAACTAATCGCTTTATCAGGTAATTTACGTTCTGGTAAAAAGCGTACTGACAACTGAACCGCAGCTTCAATTGCTTCTTCCAATACCGTCACGTTATGGTGTTTTTGCAAACTGCCCGCAACACCTCGTAGCATTTGAATGGCATCTTCTTCACTCGGTTCACCCACAGCAACAAGCTGAAAACGACGAGTCAATGCGGCATCGCTTTCAAAATACTGCTTATACTCAGCCCACGTTGTTGCAGCAATCGTTCTGAACTCCCCACGTGCTAACGCGGGTTTTAATAAGTTGGCCGCATCATTTTGTCCTGCAGCACCACCAGCGCCAATTAACGTGTGAGCTTCATCAATGAACACAATAATTGGGCGTTCAGATTGCTTCACTTCCGTTAACACATCTTTCAAACGGTTTTCAAATTCACCTTTGATGCTTGCACCCGCTTGTAATAAAGACAGATCCAGCGTACGTAATTCCACATTCATCAATGACGGTGGTACATTACCATCAACAATTTGCTGTGCTAATCCTTCAACAATCGCGGTTTTACCCACACCCGGATCACCGACAAGGATCGGGCTATTTTGACGACGACGGCACAGAATATCAATCGATTGACGGATTTCAGGATTACGCCCTGAGATTGGATCTAATTCACCTTTACGTGCTGCTTCAGTTAAATTGTGCGTATATTTATCAAGTGCAACAGTACCCACAGACCCATTCGGAACCATGTCATTATGTTGTACTTCACCTGCGGTTGTTTGAGCACCTTGCTTTGTGGCAACACTTTTTAATGATTCAATCGATACCGTGTTCAACCATGTAGTCAATTCACCGTTGTATCCACCTTGTTCAATACGCTGCTTAAGTACGAGCAGTACGTGATAACCATTAATCGATGCGTTGCTGTGGTTAAGCGACGCCAATAACCAAGAATCTTTAAGCAGTTCAATCAACGACGGTGCAAGTGATGGCGAGCTGTCGTTACCACGTGCTAAACAATTTAAGTTACGGTTAAGCAAATCAATGATTTGTTCACGTTCGATACCGCTTTGCGATAACACGCCTTGCCAACCTGATTTTGACTCATTTAATAATTGATAAAACCAGTGTTCAACATCGACACTAAAATGTGTTCGAGCCATACAATCTGCAGCTGCCTGCTCGAGTGCGCTCTTTAATGTGGGCGTTAATCGCGTCACTAGTTTTTGTAATTCAACGTTAATCATGCAGTGTCCTACTTTAGTTTTAGTGGCATAACCACGTACTGTTGTGTTATTTCAGTCGATGCCAACCTCGCTGATTGGCTTAATCGCACACCACTACTCGCATCTCGTGTTAACTGACAAACCGGTAATTGTTGTCCAGCAACTTTCATTGCTAAGTTGATTTTAATATTCGAGCCCATGTAATGGCGAATAAATGCGTAGATGGCATCGTTCAACATTTTATTTTGATTGAGTTGTTCAAAGTCGTGATGATTGGGTTTCACTTTGACGTCAAGTTGTTGAAATGCGGTAACCGCACTTTTCCCAAGTAATGCGTCAAATCCCAACTGGTTGTTTTGCCCTGCTGCGCCTAAGCGTGTCAAACAGCACCCTAGTAGCGGCTGATATTCAATATCGCCATGATCTACTTCAAACTCATACCCAAAGTAATCCGCTAATAAGTGCTTGAGTGTTGTTAGACATGTCACCTTCAATCCCATTAACCCGGTGTATTGAATAAGGTGCCCTTGTGGTAATGCAGTATTAATACTCGTGTCACCCGCAAGGCTAGACAGCATCGTAGTGAGTGATTGGTGATGACGGTTCCAGCTAAACCGCTCTTCTTCCGCTTGGATAACGATGTTGTTCTTGATTTCGGTCTGACAATAAAGGCGGAAATAACGATTATTAAAGCCATCCAAAAAATCGACTAATGCGCTATTACCTTGCTCAAATAACTCACGTAACGCTTCGCTGTAGTTATAACGAGGCATGACCCCTTGACTGCCAGACAGCGCAGGCAAGTCACACGTAAAATGCCATGAATTGTCAGTGTATTGCTGAACTTCAACAATGTCTGATTGATGGTATGACGGCAGTAAATGCGTAATAAAATTAAGCTCAGGACGCACACCTAACTTAGCCGCATGGTGCTTCACTAACTGCATCGCCTGCGGTAATTCAAACTGATAAGGCGCGCAACGTAGCGAGCCTAATATAGATTTTTGCATCCGAGCCTCCGCGGGAAAACACGGTATTCGCCTTCCCGGCCATCAAGTAATATCACTACTTGTGTAAAGCTATTAAAACCAGAGAAATACGCAAAAAATCGATCCAATAATTGGGCTAGTAGCTCCACCCCACCAGCAAGACCCGTCGGGTTTATTGTCACGCTCAGTCGTGTGCCATTAGCAAAACAACTTTTCCCCGAAATACGCACAGGCGCAACAACATGCGCTTGCGATAAACCTTGAATGGATTCGATATAAGCACTATTTTTAGCACTCTTGTTATGATTATAAAGTTGCAGCATGATTTTTAATGCCGACACCGGATCATCGCTACCAAACAGGGCTTGGTAGTTAAAATGTAAGTGCGCCAACAACGGCCATGCGCCTTGCTCACCAGTGTTGATGTTAATTTGTTTTGTCGGGCGACGTAATAAGGTCAAATCCGCAGGTAAAGAAATAGAGTCGTGACAATGTAACTCACAAGACGTAGACAATTGACTCGCCGCGTTGCCATTTGTGCAAGTCGTCGAAATTAACCAAGTGTGGGCTGATTTATCAACATGACTATGGTCTAAATTTGCAACACGCAATGCACTCGACACCGACTGATCGCTCATATTTTCAGACTGCGATAACTGCCAGCGTAATCCTATTTCAGCACTGTTAAATTTTTCACCGTATAGCGGCGGTACATTTCGGTTTTTTTGTTCAGTTACGTCCGTCACATCATCAACCGAAAATAACTGCAACTGCGCCTGCCCGCCAACATCCAGCATGATTGGATACTGCGATTGGCTAAAATCGATACGTAATGGCTCTGCGGTGATTGGCTGCAAGTTAATGATAGGCGAACAGAATAAATTAAAATTATTAACACCTAAGCTACGCGCTAACTCCACTGGCATGTCGTCTAAAAAAAATTGGACTTTAAGTGTGTTGGTATTCGCATGTTGCAATGCAGACGATAACACTAACTTAATCGCATGAAATCGCTCTGCGAACATAAAAAATTCGGTTAATAACTTAAAGCCACCGAAACTACGTACACTATAAGGTAAGACGAATTCTTCATCTTCAAAACCAACCGGTAAAAGGGCGTCCGCCCCTAATAAAACAACGCTGTCGTCATATTGAATTGAGATCTGTTGGATCCCCGAAAACAAATGATCGTAAAGGCGCAATATTGTTGATGTTTCACCACGTAAAAATAACGATAATTCCGTCAGTTCCAAATCAGAAAACAGGATCGTTGGATCTGTCGTTGTTAATGTTAGTTCAAGCATCGCTTTCGCATGCTCAGCCCCTTTTGGTTTCTGAATATCAAAGGGAGCAATAGACGCTGAACAATCTGTTAAGCTGATCGGGTATAAATCAACATCTTGCGTTGTGCGGAACACCAAGGTGTCGGTATCCACATCATCAAGTCCTAAATGCGTACCGCGAGGCAGAGTGTACTTTGCAGTGACTTCTTCGTGAGGCTGCATTTTCACCATGCTATAAGCAGGCACAGGGCGTAGATAATGTGGAAATAAAAGTTGTAACAAGCTATCCGTTAACTGCGGGTAATCCTCATCTAGACGCTGCTGTAAACGTGCATTCAACAACGCCACGCTATCAATAAGACGTGTCACTTGCGGATCATCAATACTATCGCGACTGATCCCAAGTGACTTAGCTGCACCGGGATGACGTTGAGCAAAGTTACCTGCGTCTTGACGAATAAATGCTAACTCTTGTTCAAAATAACTTAATAATGATTCAGACAAAGTTAGTTTTCCTTACATCGACACTGCTTGTGGTGAAATCGAGGCTTGAATCAAAAACAACAAGCTCTTCACCAAACTCACTGACGATCACACCTTCGATTCTAAATTTCAGTTTATTCGTGACGACAGACTCTTCTTCCAGCTCAACATTAAGATCCTTGATACGGGGTTCGAATGCCGTAATTAACTGCTTAACATTTTCTAAAATATGTTCACTATTGGCTCTGTTCTGCCCTCTCACCGCATGGCTCATGCCAAGTAAAGCGATAGATTCACCGGTATATTTGGCAACATCATCGCCACCCCAAATGGGCGCTTTAGCAGAAAGTAATGACGCGATATTTTCAATAATGGCATCGCGAAGATCATCAATATTCGCCGTCCAATCACCTTTCATTTTTGCAAATAAGCTCATGATTATTGCTCCCCTAATTTTGTTGCGGACACGTCGGTAAGCAGAACAATGTGTGTGTCTAACATTTCATATTGATATTGCGGCTGTAGGTTTATTTGGCAACGGTATTTTGTTGGGTCAAGCAGGTCTTGCGTAAAATTAACATCAGCGCGTTTAAGAGGATAACGGGCCATGATAGACTCATCACCAAAATCAACGCCACTGATATATTGGTTTAACCACTTTTCTAACGAACGCTGACATGTAGACGGGCTATCAAAGCTGCCGATTTGGTCGCGGATCTGCGCTTTAATGTAATGACCAAAACGACAGGCCATGAGATTGGTCTGTAACATACCACTCATTTTTTCAGTTTCAGTCGTTGCCTTCCACACGGACTGATTGCTGAAAATGCCTTTTTGACCGCTGAGATAGACACTTGATAAAGGAACAAATCCTTGTGCAGACCAAAAATCATCATCTTCACTAAACAGATCAATCCGTGATAACAGTGGATCTTGCTGACCATTACCCACTTGCACTATCGCGCCGTAACGCCCGCTTTCATCGTAGGCACGTAAAAAACCAAACCAACTGATACGGTCAAATTCACGGATCACGTTTGCAGCCAATAAATACGCTGCATTTCCCCACAGTACATGTTCCGTCAGCGCTCGTTCGTTAAACACAAACCCGGCTTTATAATGCTGATAAGGGCTTCTTAAATGGTATTCTGGTAACACCAAATTTAAGAAACGGCTCGCACTATGAGAACGCAATAACTGCCAACTTTTTAAATCTGAGCTGCTTAAAATACGCTGTATACGCTTATGGTCAGGCATTAATCGAGCGGGTTCGTCACCAAAGAAATACGGGTCAACGCCAAGACTTACAGGGCACAGCGCACGTTCACCTAATTCACCTAATAACTGCAGTGTGTACAGATCATCAAAATCAGCATCATCGTCTAAGTCAGAGTGAATAAGATGGTCAACAACCAACAGTCCAAATGGGTGGCCGCCTGCGGTATCGAGTTCCTTCGCGTATATTTTTTGATATAACGCACTGCGGGTGACATTGAAAGATTGATTAAGATCGGCAGACACCATGTCCCAGCTAAGGTCTAATAACTTAACCTGCACGCGGCGTTGCGAAACAGGCAGTAAAACTAAGCTATGTAGTCCTAACCAGCGCGCTTCCAATTCTTTGAAGTCAGTGGCTTGCATGACCGCAGAAAGTTGCTCGCTCATGACATCATCAAGTTGCGTGATCAGTTTGCTTAACTGTGATTTGAATTCTGAACGATTATCGTTCTGAGCATGGCTTAACAGCATCCGCCACAGCCCTGCATCCGTCAGGACGTTGGCGGATGATGTTAGATTTGATGTACTCATAACAACCTCAACAACCCGGGGGATCCCCCGGGCATCAACTATTAACCTGGAATATTAGCAACCATGCGTAATGACGATGATAACTCTTCCATTTGTAACCAAGGGCGTAAATAAGCCACGGCAGAATAACAACCAGGGCGACCCACTTGTTCTTCAACTGTTACTTTTGCTTCAACCAATGGATGTGTTGATTTTGCTTCATTGCCAATCGCACTTGGATTAACATACTGGTGGAGCCAGTTACTTAATTCTTTTTCAATGTTAGCCGGATCTAGGTTAGAACCAATACGATCACGCCCCATTACTTTTAGGTACTGTGCGATTCGACTACTTGCCATTGTATAAGGCAAGCGTGCTGAAATGGCTGCGTTTGCTGTCGCATCAGGATCGGTATACATTTTTGGCTTATGCGCCGTTTGAGCGCCCATAAATACGGCATAGCTCGTATTTTTATAATGCACTAACGGTAAGAAACCTAAGTCACTCAGTTCTTTTTCACGTTCATCTGTTAGGTTTACTTCAGATGGACATTGTTGAACTAAATCACCCGATGGGGTGTAGTAAGTAAAGTTCGGTAAGTTTTCAACTTTACCGCCATTATCATTACCACGGATAGCAGTACACCAACCGAATTGTGTATATGCTTGCGTTAATAATAAACCGTATTCAAACGCAGCATTACTCCACACAAGATCATCTTGTGTCTCTGGGTAAGCATTACCATTAGCGTCATGTTTTAATTCTTCAAAATCGAATGACTTAACAGATACTGTTTGTTTACCATAGGGTAGACGTGCGATTGTTTTTGGTAGTGTTAATGCAACATAACGCGAATCATCGCTTTCACGGAATGCATTCCAGCTGGCGTAAGCGGGTGAATCAAAACCAGCGGCAACTGGTTTACCTTCGTTAAAGTTAACAAATGAACTAAAATCAAACATGCTTGCATTTGCAGCCGCAATAAATGGTGAATGAGATGCCGCAGCAACTTCACCCATATAACGCATTAACGCTACATCTTCATCGCCATAACCAAATTCGTAATCACCCAACAGCGCACCGTAAGGTTGGCCACCAGCTGTACCAAATTCGTCTTGATAAATCATCGTAAATAAACGGCTGCGATCAATCGCAGGCGCATCTTCAAATTGCTCTAATAATTCGTCTTTCGTGTAGTCCGCAAGCTTAATTTTTAAGTCTGGGCCTAATTCACTATTTTTAACTAATTTTTGCAAACCTAACCAAGTACCTTCCAGTTTTTGGAACGCCTTGTTTTGCATCACTGCTGAAAGCTGTTCAGAGATTTTTACGTCTAATGCAGAAATCGCTTTTTCGATTGTTAGTGTTAGGTTTTTATCCCAAGTAACAGTACCGTCTAGCGCTTGTAAAGTGAGTACAGATAGCAATTCTTTTGTCGTGTCTGCTGGTGTCTGTTTTGTTGCTGAAATAGCGCGGTCAAGAAAGTTTAATTCACCTTCGATGGCACCGGCTTGTTCTGTTGCAGCTTGTTGTTCCGTGCTCATTATTCAGTCTCCCCAGTTTTTACACCTAGCTCTTCAGCTAAATGTTGAATTGAATCGGTACTTTGTAGTACTTCTTTCAATAAGCGTTCTAGATCACGAGAGCGATCCGCTTTGCTTAGTAATTCTTTTAACTGGTTACGTGTTTCAACCAGTTTTTTCAGGGGAGCAATTTGTTGAACCAAGCGTTCAGGATGAAAATCATTCATTGAACTTAGCTTCAGGTTAACGTCAAATTGGCTATCATCATTGGCTAATTTGTTGTCAACTTTATATGACAATGACGGGCTAATTTGTCCCATCACAGCATCAAAATTATCTTTATCAACACCCGTGAACTCACGTTCTTCTAAGTCAATTTTATCACTTTCAGCTTTATGACCAGAGAAGTCACCAATAACACCAACGACAAAGGGCAATTCTTTGGTTTCTGTTGCGCCATTAGTTTCAACATCATAGGTGATACTGACGCGGTTTTTGCTTATACGCTTATGTTGTGAGTTGAGAGCCATGCTTCCCTACCTTTTATTTTTAACAAAAATAAAGCGGTGCGCAGCCTAAGCAACACACCGGTCAAAATTATTTAGTTCCAGAAATTAACTTACCTTGTGGAACGTTATAAGAAACAAGACCGCCGTCTTCTAGCTTACCGCCATCAAGTTCATGACGATGTTTCTTATCAACTTGGATGTAAGAAAGTGAGATACTTTCGAACGGTTGAGAACCGTCGCTGCCACTTAGGTTGTATGAAACAACACGTGCTTTTTTTAGGCCTACTTGGTAATAAATTTCAGCACCAGTACCATCACGTGCAGCTTTAGTAAATACGATATCAACCTCTTTACCTTCAACACCTGGGCTGAATAGGAACGACAGAAGATCTTCAGACGCACCACAAAGTTCTTTTGTAATACTTACTTCGCTCATAGCAACCATGCCTGAGTCAGCATTGTTACCGCTACCAATGTCCATTGCTACTTGGCGCACAGCGCCCCAACTATATGAACTCAAAGCAAACCAGCCATCTTGTGGTAAACCTTCAATTGTTGCGCCACCATTAACTTTAACGCCATCAATTCTCATATATATACTAGCCATGATATTCCTCACTTATTTCTACTTGGGATTGAAAACCAATTACCAGAGAGAATTACTGCTCGAGGTAGATACTGGTTTTTCTTGAGTTTCTTCTACAGGGACAGCAGTTACATTGTTCAAAACAGAGTGACTCGTTGTTGAACTAACCGTTCTTGTGTTGTGCTGCACAGATATAGATGCATCCACACCTGATAGCGGTAATATTGCTTTGTGCGCTGGCTGAATAACATTCGTATCCCCATTCTCATCAAGAGCTGACAGATGAAATACTTGTTTAATCGTATCCTCTTGATTTAATAACAGCTCCGACATCAACTCAGGGAGCGACAAATAGCCCCAGCGAATTGCTTTTTCTAACAAATAAGATACCGGGCTGTGTGGTTCTACTTTCCTAAAAAATTCAGCTAACGTTCGTAGTTGATGAAACGCATCATCGCGATTAAACGACTGATTA
Organism: Moritella sp. JT01; assembly: GCF_001574435.1. GTDB lineage: Bacteria > Pseudomonadota > Gammaproteobacteria > Enterobacterales > Moritellaceae > Moritella. Next base: position 470,738 of record NZ_LOCN01000001.1, on the reverse strand, counting down.
TTATCAGGTAAACCACCTAACGAAGCGTGATGATTAACACTATCTTCTTTAACTTGCATATTCTTTTCGCCGCCATCAACATGACTCGATTCATTCGTTTCAGGCTGACGTTCAGCCTTAGTTACCAATGTATTTTTGCTCTTTAAACCGGATACATACTCCATCGCTTTCAATACGTTAGTGATTAACCCGACCACAAATTTAAATCCAGGTTGAGGTAATAAATACTGCTGACATACGCTCACAACATGTGCTTCGACAGCATTAATGGCATCACGTATCAATACTAAATTTTGCATTAAGCTAGTCACTTTAGCCCGTTCACCCATCGCCACATTTTGGTACTGTTGGCGTAACTCAGGTAAACCGCCTTTACGCTCTTCACTTAAATAACGCGAATAATTTAAGTCTCCAATTAGCGGTAACATTAAGAAAGGTGAATACACTAAGCTGCTGTCTTCACTTTCACCGACTAGTTGTACAAAGCCCTTCACTTTAAATGCATTAATTTCTTTTAATTTGTCACTTTCTGACTTTATTTTATTGTCAGGGAGTACGGGATGAACCTCGTCCCAATGCCCCTCAACAAGTGCTTGTAACCATTGACTTGCTTCACGCAACCCATTTAATTCAGGGTCAATGACTATCTGAGCCGCTAGCATCCAACCCGCTAGCTCAATATCTTTAGATGTTGTTTTAAATATTTCAATCAAACTGCTTGATAACGAACGCCAATGTTCAATGTTGGCATCTTGTAAACTATCCATTTCTGCAGGGTCTGGTGTCTGCATTAATTGACGCTGAGATGTTTGTGCCACATTAAATTCATTTCTAAGCGGTCTAAATTTTTGTTTGTCTGATTTTAAATAAATCCCACAAAATTGATCGCCATCAATTGGTAATAAAAGTGATTCATGTAATGTTTGATTGAATAACATATATGTTCTTACATATTTAAATTACATCCATTGTTCCAACAGGAGTATTCGTTGTAAATAAACTTATAGTAAGGGAATGTAAGGGATGTAAGAGGGGTAAGTTAAATATCTACAATGGGATAGTCGATATAAGTTAAACTGTTTTAAAAAAGATGTGGAATAATTAAATACGTACTTAAAAATAAATAACAAAATAAAACAACAAACAATAATTCAACTTAATATCAACGGCTTGCAATAAACAATATCATAAACAAATCACATTTAACCACGTTGAAATATTATTTCAAATCATGGGGGTTAATAAACTAAAATAAGGTTACATGCATTTACACTTTAACCAAATTGTTTTAAAAACAACAAAAATTAAATTATTAACTATGACAGACTAAAATATAGAGCAGTAACACTAATTATTTAATTTAAGTTACTTTAAAATGAAAGTGTTGAAATAACATTTAATCACAGCACAGTTATTTAGTTACAACATATTAACATCACATTAAAATATAGACTTTGAAATTTAAACTACGATGTAATATATTAAAAACACAAAATACAATTATTAACAATATTTACACTTTGTATTTCACTGTGATTTTTCTGTGATCATGTTTATAAACGTAAGGGGATATTATGCTTTCAAATATAGAATTAGATCGTCAGTGAACATTAGATAAAAAGAATGCAAAACCAATTACAACAGTGGCAGGTTAAAATACCCAAAAATCTATCATCGACGGTGGCTTAAACCAAACTTAAATCCAACGACTTATCTTTGTAACAGCGCTAAGTCATTCATTCTAAACACAGATCACATTTTACTGTTAAAAACAGCCAATCGAAAAATTATTCCACCTGAGCGACTAGACTTCATACCCATACAGACTTTCAATCAACAATTCATGTGGATGAGCGTACTTACAGGACGTTGAATCTTTGGTCAGTAACTTTGGTTGGGTAAACCACACTCATAAAGTCTTAGCTAAAGCATCAAGTATTGAAGCGGCTACTGTAGAAATGGAGACCGGTATGCGCGGTTATCTGCTGGCAGGTAAAACCGATTTTTTAGCACCTTATGAACATGGTGAACAAACATTTAATACCTTAACCAGTAGCCTTTCTGAAACTGTTTCTGATAATCCTGCACAAGTCGCATTAATAAAAGACATTAACAATACCATTGAGCAATGGCAGAAGTACAACAGCCGCCGAATAAATTAACCAAGGCGTTAGCGAAGTCGATGGTGTCACTCAACAAAATAACAGCACAGCACAAGAAAGTGCGGCAGCAGCAGAGCAACTATCTCAACAAGCTGAGTTATTAAAATCTATGCTATCCCGCTTTAAACTCACCGATAATTACACATAATCGCCTTAATAATGTTTAAATAATGTTTAAATAATGGCGATTGAACTCATCAATCTGCCATCAAAACCACTTCAATATCAACAACAATTAAAAAATAAACAGTAACTTAAATTCTTATTGTTACCTTTAAGGTAATAATCTTTTACCGTTTTAGTATATTGTTTTGTTCTCTTCCAAATGTAGAATGCTCGTCATCGCAAACATAAACCACATTAAAAATTAAATAATCCACACGATGTGATTTGATTAAATAAAGGATATTAGATGTCGACATTAACAGCTCAGCCGGGTATTTTTCTGTTTAAATCTGGATCATTCAAATTAAATGATCTAAGTAAATTACTTGAAGTAGAAGGCCTAAAAAGCCAAATGGCCGAAGTTGCCGTAACCAACAATAGCAATGCATTAACCATTGGTCATTTTGCTATGCAACCAGGTGTTGAGTTCGAGTACGTTTACGACTCAGTTGAATACAAAGTGATTACCAAAGGTAAGATTGTCGTACGTGACAAGCAAGGTAATAAATACGTTGCAGAAGTCGGCGATGTGATCCTTTTTTCTCCCAATGTAACCGTTATTTTTGATGCCGAAAGTGATGGCGAAGCAATCTATACCGCACACAGAAACGCAGATTCATCTTTCGCACCTGCATCAAACTAATTGGAATTGAATATGATAAATAAAATTGTAAATACCTATAAAAACGCATTTTGCCCAACAAGTAACACCAAAATCCATCCAGCAATGGACAAGGGTATTACCCCAACAGCGAATGACTTTAGTGGTGGCACATTACAGTGTCACTGTAGCAGTAATCCAGTTACGGTAAAAATCGACAGCCAAACAGCACATAACCATGCTTGTGGTTGCTCAAAATGTTGGAAACCCAAAGGCGCACTGTTCTCACAAGTTGCCGTTGTGTCAAAAGATAAGTTAAGCGTAACAAACAACCGTTCAAAACTAAAAGTTGTTGATGACACAGCAACAATCCAACGTTTTGCGTGTAATGTCTGTGGTGTACACATGTATGGTCGTATTGAAGATAAAACACACCCATTCTTTGGTCTAGATTTCGTTCACACTGAACTGTCTGCTGATAAAGGTTGGTCAGCACCTGAGTTTGCCGCCTTTGTTTCATCTATCATTGAAACAGGTACAGATCCAAAAGACATGACAGCAATCAGATCACGTTTGAATGCATTAGGTCTTGAATCTTATGATTGCCTATCACCAACACTGATGGATGTGATTGCAACACACGTTGCTAATAACAAATAATCAATACAGTTAAAAAAGCCCGCTAAGACTAATCTTAGCGGGCTTTTTTCATATTATCTTAATGACATTCATTACCGTGTTTTTAGCTATCACTCAACCAAACGTGCTTCTACTGGCAAGGTTGAAGGTACTGCCATTCACCTGAGTAAGCAAAAGGGTCCACGCCAGTCGATGCTTGAAGAGCAGTAAACATATAACCATTAGACTGTACAATCTCACCGTAATAATAAGTATAATACGGGCTCCATTCAGGTACATAAGCACAGTGGTCTTCTGGTTGCGGCGTTGGAGGTTGCTGCTGGTAATCCCCTGAAATCATCAAGCCGACATCAGAAAAATCCGACTTACTCACGATCAACACATGATAGCGACTGGCTGGGAAATCCAAGAACAGGCAGCTTTCAAAGTTACCCTCATTTTGAGAGGCACAATCGTAGTCGTTCTGCGTAGGTTGGCGATCAATGGCAATAAAAACATCGATATCACCTTGCCCACCCATCGTCTCAATATTGACATAGCCCTGTGATGGCGCATTGTTCAATACATATCGTAAATTTTCACCGTAACGTCCTTGAATCATGATCTGCTGATTTAGTACCAAGGCAGTTTCATCACTTGGTGTCGGTGGGTTTGGTGTTGGATCCGGTGTTGGTAAAGACCCTCCACACTCTTGTACCGTGATACCAACTTGTTGGAATGCATTCATAACAGATTGGGTTTCATAACCTAGTTGCGCTGCAGCCTGGCAAACACCGTCAGCACCTTGTTGAAAGGTAGAGCGCGGCTGCCAAAACAATTTATTGGCTGTTGCATAGACTAAGAAAGCTTTCTTGATATCCCACTCTTGGCTGGTAGCTAGATGGTAAAATGCTTTGTTAAAGATGCCCGAGCTGTTGTGAACATCAATGCCATTATAATACTGGCTGATGTGACCAATAGACGCACCATCATCTGAAGGATTAATGAAGAAGCGCATCGCTTCTGAATGCTTCATTACGTGCTCGCCCATTTTCCAGTTGAAAGAACCGTGGATGAAATAGCTCAAAGCTGCAGCTGCGACATCAGAAAAGGATTCGTTCATCCCACCAGACATGCCACGATACTCTAAATTAGAGTTTTGTTCGGTATAACCATGACTGACTTCGTGGGCGATCACATCCCATGTCGCTAGTGGGTACATATACGAGCCACCATCACCAAAGGTCATTTGCTGACCGTCCCAAAAAGCGTTGCCATAATTATTACCATAGTGAACACGCATAGTGAGCTTTTGACGAATCGGACGGCTATTTAGCCACTCGCGGTACATGTCAAACACACGTTGACCAAAGTATTGTGCATCATTCATTGGCGCATAGGCACCATTGGCTGAACGAGTGGTGTTTACCGGACAGGTAAATTGGTGAATACGCCCACCCCATTGACTACTATTCATGTCGTACGTGACAACATTAGGGCTGTCCATCTGGCAGGAGTCATTGACTTCAAAGCTGCCAAATTTAGTGTTGTTACCAAAATAATAACGGCCACTTTTTTGGTTACCTCCAGGCCCCTCTGCTTGCCTAAACGCAATACCGTCCCAACGGTCTAGAATTCGACCATCTTTAGCGTCTACAAAGGTAATTGGCCTTGACGGCGTGATGCCTTCCACTGTCACATAAGACACGCGATAGACCAATTTTGCAGTATTTTGATCATCCATGACAATCATTAGGTCCGCAGACTCTGCATCAGTACGTGCTGGCATAGTTGCGCTTTGAACAGCTTGCTGTGATGCTTTGGCAAGAGCAATCGCTTGTTCTTTGTTGATGAACGGTAACATTGAAGATATGTCTTGACCAATACCTTGCACCACTTTACCCGCAATAGGTTGAACCACACCATGTTGATCTTTCAATGATACGACGGATTGTCCATATACAGGAATGCCACGGTAACGCTGTTGATGGCGAACCCATTCTTTTCCTTGTAGTTGGGCGTGGTTTTGTTCGGTAAAGCTGTACTCGGGGATTGCTCCTCTAGCAGTAGAGGGATTTAATAGTGAAGTAATGTTAACGTCGTTAACGTTGACCAACGTGGCACTCTGCACTGAAAATACGAGTGGTGTTAATCCTAACAAGATAAAATGTTGTTTTTTCATGATTGTATTTTTCCCAATTCATTGTTTTATTTATTATTTTATTATTTTTATGAATTGGCATTATCACCCACCTTATCGATACCTCAAACTGAGTACTCGTGTTTTTATGATCCTGCTCATTAAAACTTCTTTCTCAAAATTATTTTAATGACAGTGTGTCACGATAGGTTTAGAATGAAGATAAGGCGAGAAGATAACCTAACTATCCCGTACTATCTTTAGAAAAATAGAGCGAGGTTTATTAGCATTGATGTGGCTTAAAAAAACATACTAGACTCACTCATCAATGAGCAAGTCTATGAATCATAGGTATAACAAATTACACTTCATAACCAAATGGGTCATCAATCGAATGTGATGGTTGTGTAAACCATTCAGGTCCCGCATCAGTCATATAAAAATGATCTTCTAAACGAATACCAAACTTACCCGGGATCACTAACATAGGTTCATTACTGAAACACATACCTTTCGCTAATGGCGTAGTATCGTTACCCACTAAATATGGCCATTCATGGATATCCAAACCAATGCCGTGACCAGTACGGTGCGGTAGCCCCGGTAAATCATAACCCGGCCCAAAGCCATCTGCTTCCAGTGAAGTACGAGCGGCGGCATCAACATCCTGACAAGCAACATTAATCTGTGCAGCATCAAACGCGGCTTGTTGCGCATTCTTTTCACTTAACCAAGCTGCGCGTACTTCATCACTTGCTTCACCAAATACATAAGTGCGGGTAATATCAGAATTGTAACCATGTAACTGGCAACCGGTATCAATCAATACCACATCATCTTGTTTCAAGAATTGCGGGTCTTTAACACCGTGCGGGAACGAGCTGGCTTTACCAAATAATACGATACAGAAATAAGAACCTTTTGGTGCACCAACCACTTTATGTGCTTGATGAATGAATTCTTCCACTTCCGTCGTACAAATATCTAAACGTAAAATACGGGCCGCCGCTTTATGTACTTCTAACGTCATGTCTTTAGCGCGTTGTAATAAGGCAATCTCGGTATCTGATTTTTGCTGACGGCAACCTGCTGTCACAACCTTCGCATCAATATATTCAAACTGCGGATACGCATGACGAATATTGTTAAACATAAAGAAAGCGGTCGCTTCATCAATACCAACAATGCCGTCAGTAATATTAAGTTTAGCGAGGATCTCACCAAATAATTGTGCAGGACTTTCATGTTCATGCCAGCAATGTAGTGGACCTTGTACCTGCATAAATTCATTAATGGTATCTTGTTCAAAGCGTGGCGCGATAAACTGTAATTCACCTTGCGCAGGTAAAATAGCACCAACCATACGCTCACCAGCGCCCCAACGCATACCCGTGAAATAATACAGGTTTGTGCCGGCATTAAGATATACCGCTTTAATGCCTTCACGCTGCATGATTACTTGTGCGCTTTCAATACGTTCATTAAATTCTTGTAACGAGATCGCTTTAACGTCTGCAGTCATATCAGCGAGTTTAGCTAATTCTAATTCCGCAGTTGAACCACCAATACCAATAGTCATAAAAGTCCTTGTTATACAGATTAATTAACAAAATATAGATGAAATCACTTTAGCATACCTGACTAGCGAGATGTAGCACCAAGCAGAGCTAACTTAATTCAGCTTCACACTTATTGCGTAACAGATCGCGCAACATCAACATCGCAGGGGTAACCTGTGTTCGGTTAGGACAAATTAACCATAAATTAATGGGTGGTGAATTAAAGTCACTTAGTAGTTCAACAACATGACCCGAGCGTAAGTCGGCTGCCATATCTAACCGCGACTTCATCGTAATACCCTTGCCCGCGACAACCCAACGATGGACGACATCAGCATCGTTACTTAATCGATTACCGGTCACTTTCACCTTGTATTTACCGCCATTTTTTCCAGTACTGTCTCCAGTACGATCAACAAATGGCCAAGTATCATAAACACGCTCACCAAAACGATAGAGCAAGCAGTTATGTTGTGACAATTCGTTAGGATGATTCGGCTCTCCATATTGCGCTAAATAAGCGGGTGATGCACAGACGACACGATCTATTTTCGCAATCAGAAAGGCTACCAGCGAGGAATCTTCGGGCTCACCATAACGCAGTGCCATATCAACTTTGTCATGATAAAAGTCAGCCCGGTTATCGCCAACATTGAACTGAATAGATAATTCGGGATAAGCATCCATCACTTCATCGATCCAAGGTAAGACAATATTACGCCCTAGATCAGATGACGCGGATAAACGTATTTCACCGGCAATTTTACCCTGTATTTCATTTAATGAGGCTTTACCTTTTTCTAATGCCGCTAAAGCCTCAGTGCAATGTACTAAATAGCGCTCACCTTCGGCGGTGATACGTAACTTACGTGTCGAGCGAATAAAGAGCTGAACGCCGAGTTGCTTCTCTAAACGTTTTAACGCAGCACTTGCCGTAGCTGGAGTCATCTCTAACTGCAGTGCTGAGGCGGTTATATTGCATGTTTGCGCTGTTCGCACAAAAAGAGTGAGATCTTGAATATTCATTATCAAATAAATTTTGAAACTGTTAGTTTAATTACCATGTTTTCAGAATAGCAATAATCAAGGATAATGTCCCCATTCACTAATGTGTATCGTCAATAAAAGGGAACGATAATATGCCAACCCCACTAACGATTGTTGCAAACATCGAAGCTAAAGCAGATAAAGTTGAGTTAGTAAAAACAGAATTATTAAAGTTGATTGAGCCAACACGACTTGAAGAAGGTTGCATTCAATACGACTTGCATCAAGACAATAACAACCCAGCGCTATTTACTTTCGTTGAGAATTGGACGAGTCATGAATTATTGCAAAAACACCTCAATAGCCCGCATTTAAAAATGTATGTGCAAACAACCGAAGGGGCTGTCGCAAGTTTCACATTAAATGAAATAACGAAAATAGAATAAGCAACATACATTCATCAATGCTCAGACTTACACTTACACTGTTAGTAAGTACACATTAACAGTGCCAATTTATCATTAAGGTTTATCCATGACTCACCAAATTATCAAAGATCTTAGCAATCGTTACACAACCAAAAAATTTGATTCATCAAAAAAAATATCGCAAGACCAACTTGCCGTGATTATGGAAGCAATGCGTTTATCGGCATCATCAATTAACTCTCAACCTTGGAAGTTTATTATGATAGAAAGCGATGAAGCAAAACAACGTATGCATAATACCTTTGCCAATAAATTTCAGTTTAACCAACCGCATATTATGAGTGCATCGCACATTATCATTTTTGCCCATAACCCAGCGTATACCCGTGCAAACTATGAAGCAGTGATCGATAAAGGCATTGCAGATAAACGTACTAAACCAGAAGACAAAGAAAGTGCCTTTGGTGCATTTGCTTTTGTTGAACTAAATACCGATGAACATGGCAATACCGCGCCATGGACTAAAGCACAAACCTACCTTGCGTTAGGTAATACAATGCATACGCTGGCACGTCTGAATATTGATTCTACCCCGATGGAAGGTATTGATAGCGAATTAATCAGCAAAGAATTTGCTGTAGAATTAGATGGTTATGTGAGTGATGTAGCATTGGCGATTGGCTACCGTGATGAAGAAAATGATTACAATATCACGCCACCAAAATCACGTTTAGCAATCGAAGATGTGATCGTTAAAATATAATAATTAATTACCCAATTCGTATTGCGCTTTAGAGAAGCCAAGCGCTGAATTGTAAGCGAAACGAACACAACCAAATGTATGAGCAGTATTGTTACCTGCTCATTGTTTGGGTAGAATCTGTATTTATACGCAATAAGGACTTACATCACCGCCCTAAAGGACAGTGTTTTTCGTCAAAGGTGATAAAATTGGTGTCCCAGAGAAGATTCGAACTTCCGACCTAGCGCTTAGGAGGCGCTTGCTCTATCCAGCTGAGCTACAAGGACATTTTTAGTTATTATATATTAAAAAAACAAGAATAAAAGCCTTGCCTCACATATTCAAAGCAATAAAATCAAATATTCTTATCAATTTGACTCTAAGATCACATTACTTTTTATACGGTGAGACGATGGTGTTCCCTGTTTCGGTATGCTGAGATACCATAACGAGATCGTGATACAAACGATGGATGTTATCTTTTGTCAAAACATCATTCGGTTTCCCTTCCGCGATTATCTGCCCTTGGTCCACTAAAATGAGGCGGTCACAAAACTCTGCCGCAGTATTTAAGTTATGGATCGCAACCAATGCAGATTTACCTTGCTGACATGCTTGATACAGCACATTCATTAGCTGTGATTCATGGCCAATATCTAGACTGGCGGTTGGTTCATCAAGTAACATTAACGGCGCGCCTTGCACTAATAAACGCGAGAAGTGTACTAACTGTTTTTCTCCCCCAGATAATGCCGTGATAGTACGGTCTTTTAAATGCGAAATACCAACTAAGGTTAACGCGTCAATAGTTTGCTCTGTTATTGTTTGAGCAGACATGACTTGCGTTTGTTGCTTGACATGAAAGCCAAATCCCACTGTTTCCATCACACTAAAAGGAAATGCGGTATCACTGTATTGTGGTAAATAACTTAAATCACGTGCGCGATCTATATCAGATAACTTGGTTAATGACTGGCCTTTTATTAACACCTCACCACTGCTATATCCTTGGAAGCCACTTAGACATTTCATCAAGGTACTTTTACCCGCACCATTGGGACCGATAATCCCCACCAGCTCTCCCGGCTGTATAGACAATGAAATATCAGTTAATAAATGTTTTGATCCCACCTTATAACTCAGTTGCGAAACCGTCAATAATGCCACGCTCATACAAAACTCCCTTTACGCTGAAAGCGAATGATTAAGCCAATGAAATAACAACCACCAATAAAAGAAGTAATGATCCCGACTTTCAATTCGTTAGGGGCAATGACCCATCGCCCAATAAGATCGCAAACAAGCAAAAAAATAACACCGAACACCGCAGAAAAAGGTAATAATTTTTCATGCCGAGGCCCGACAATTAAACGTACTAAATGTGGCACCATCAAACCAATAAAACCAATAGGCCCAGCGACGGCAATCGACATAGCCGTTAATAAGGTGGCAAACATCAATAATTTAAAGCGTGTCTGCTTGATGTTTAATCCCATACCATGGGCGCTTTCTTCGCCTAATGCGAGTAGATTTAATGCCCGGCTTTCCCTTAACAACAGAATCGATACAATCGCGATAATCGGCGCAGGCCAAATTAACTGCGACCAAGTACTACCGTCTAATCCCCCCATAGCCCAAAATACAAATTGGCTCATTTCATATTGTTGCGCCATCAGAAGTAACCCCATTCTGGCACCGCCCAATAAACTTGATAACGCCAAACCGGTTAAAATCAAAAACAAGATCTGTGTTGAAGCATGACGCGATGCTAACGTATAAATTACCGCTGCTGCTGCCAATGCGCCCACAGTCGTAAAAATAGGTAACCACATAGGACCCATAAATGAATAGCCCGTCACAATAGCCACCACAGCACCAAAACTACTACCGGCACTGACACCCAACACATCTGGACTGGCTAATGGGTTTTTGAATAGACCTTGTGTACACGCCCCAGCCAACGCCAACGCACCACCCGCTAAAATAGCTGCGCAAGCACGTGGCAAACGGATATGTACAACTACAGCAGACGCTAAAGGTTGTTCTTTCAGCGCGAGTTCACTGCCACCCACAAGATACGCTTTAAACAACGCCAAAATATCGACAATAGGAATATGAATAGCGCCTAAGCTGAGATACAACAAAAACAAGCCACAAAATAACAACACAGAAAACAGTGTTTGCACTGACGTAAGTCGATAAAATGGCATGGTTACTTCTTATATACTGAATGATTAATAAAACGGATCGCATCCACAAAGTACTGACTGTATACACCTCGCAGCGCATGCGGCACTTGATAAACACGGTTATATTTAATCGCATTCACGGATTGTAATGAAGGATCAGATAACACCTGTTGTTTAAATTGTTCGGCGGTATTTTCATTGCCATATACCCATTCAGGTATAAACAATACATCTGGGTTTAGCAAGATGATCATTTCTTTAGAAACAGGTACTTGGCCATATTTATCCGTTGCGTAATCTTTAATAATATTGTCCACATGCGCTTGTTCTAACAAACCATTCCATGAAGAGTTTTGGCCACTGGACGTTCCCCATGGGTTGTAATCCATACCAGTGAGTTTATGTTCTACAGGAATAATGTCTGCTTTTAAGCGTAAACGCATGGTGGCAACAATCTGCTTCGCGGCTTTATTACGATCAACTATCTTCCCAACCCGTAAAATTTCGTTCTCAATCTCTTGGATGTTTTTAGGTGCTTGTAGACGGAAAACAGTAATTCCTGCTCTTTCTAACATACTGAGCTTAGACGCATCACTCCAATTAGCGGCGAATACAATATCGGGGCGATTAGCGATAATCATTTCAATATTCAATCCCATTAACGGCACATTCTTAGGTAAACGGTCGATGATTAACGAGTAGTTTGGGTTGATAGCCAGATCGGTCAAGCTCGACAATGCCGATTCATCAATTAGGTCTAATAACACCGCGTCGGTAAATAATGTTTTTGATGAAATCCGTTGTGGTGGTTTCTCGATGACAATGGGATTACCTAATCCATCCATCACTGTTAATGGATAGGTAGTATTAGCCAAAGAGGGAAAGGTAACGAGCAAAACGAACATATAAAAAATAGGCTTAAATCGAGGCCAAGGCATGGTAACTCCTGTAAATCGCGTACAAATTTAAACGGTTCACCTCATGTAAATCGTGCTCTTCGTATCTGACTCTGTGTACTTGCACGTCTATAATGCCAGTGACACAACACAGTGGCGCGCCCGTCACGGATTTTCACCGTATTCCGAAGATGGCGCGTATTGTACTTGGCTATTACATGATATGGTAGCGTATTCTAAATTTTGATTAAGCGATAACGTAATGACATTAAAAGCATCTGGCAATGTAGGTGAACTTTGCTACCCATTCATCTTTGAAGACAGTCCGTTATGTGACTTTGAGATCTTAACCGATGAATTATGCACTTATACCGGATTAGCATTATCGCAAGTCACCAACACAGAAGTACGCGAATCACTGGAACGTTTACAGCCCAAAATTTTCAATCTAAATGGCTCTATACGAGGTAAATGTGGGATATTTGAAGAAGACATACAAGCGCTTTTAACCGATCTTTATCACTTTAAAGCCCAAGTCACTGATGATGCCAAACGTTTCGTATTACCAAGAGGCACAGGCCCAGTGATCCAATTGCATCAATGCCGAAGCTTAAGTAAAAAGGTGGTTCGCCAGCTAGTCTTAGTAGACAAAACAGGCAAGAAAATTCCAGATACCCTGCCGCGATTTGCCAATGCTTTAGCTAATTATTACTTTGCATTAACCCGTGTACTTAATCAAGAAGCTGGCATCGAAGAACCTGAGTACGTGAGTGTTAATTACCCAAAACCAAGATGATGTTTAAAAACGGGACTCGGTAAAAAGCTTCATTGCTAATATACTGAAGTCTACTGTAAAAAGTTTAGAGGCTGCTTTTCTTAGCGTGATTTACCTGAATATTTTGATCGATAGAATACATTTTACTGTCGATTTTGGATAGGTCGCCATATTACTGACGACCTATTATCACGAAGGAAAGTAACACAAAGACTATTCGTTTAATTTACCCCCACCATTATTTACGTCTTACTTAGAAAGATCATTGCTGGTGCGCTGGTAAGTCATTGTTTTCATACGAATCAGCAAATAAATGATTACGATCACGATGCTTAGCTTCATCATTGCGTATTTTCACAATAACATCTCGTAGCATGGCATCTGCAGGTAATTGATAATAGTTAATGCCAATTTGTGGCGCAGCTACGTTTTCTACTTCACCAGCATCAATTTTGCTAAGGTATTCGGTGTAACTTTTACATGCTTCTTCTTCGAAATAACCCACAACTCGATGCGCGACCTTAGAAGACAACACATAAATCAAGCTATACACCACAATAAATACAGCTTGGCCAATTAGCACTAATGCTCGCTCAATCCAGCTTGGTTTGGCAATATCAATAAATATCATCAGGTGCATTCTCTCATTCTCAGCCTCCTCCAGTAGCTCCTTAATCCACCCCTCATCATCTTTCATCCGGCGTAAAGCTTTTAGATGATTAAACATACCAGCTACCATACCGGGAACAGCTGCAATAGTTTCCAAAATTACAGCTCGTTTTGCGTATTTTTTTCCATAAAAAATATTTAAAAGAAACTTAAGGATCTGCGTAATTTTATACGCAATATGCTCATAGAATTTGGAGGCAGTTTTATGCTTCATTTCAAAATCAGACATAGCGAGAACTCTCTTTAGTTTTATTGTTGCATTTAAAATGCATCTTTATTGTTGTATTTAAAATACACCTTTAATTTGTGATATTCAACTCTATTTTATAAATAAAATACAAGCATGTTTATTTTAACAACAGAAGGGTAGCAGCTAAGTAGCAGGCCACTGATTTAGTATGAAAAAGGAGTCGTGAAAGAAGCTACATCACTTACGATGGAGATGAAATGTTGTATTATGAATACATCTTTATTATTATAGAGTCATAGTAAATAAACTGGTATAAGTATGCAGCTAACAAATTTCACAGACTTTGGTCTTAGAATCCTAATGTACTTAGCCAAAGGGGACAGGAAGGCACCTATAAAAATCATTGAAATTGCCGAGCAGTTCAATGTACCACGCAATCACCTTATCAAAGTGGCAAACAAGCTCGGTCATCTTGGTTGGGTCGAAACCCTACGAGGCCCTAACGGCGGCCTGAGATTGTCAATTAACCCAGCCGATCTCAGCATCGGAGAAGCCCTTCGCGAACTAGAGAACTGCACAATGCTAATCGATTGCGAAGCTAGCGTCTGTGTCCTGCGCAACGGTTGTCAGCTGAAACATATACTGGGCCTCGGACTCAACGCGTTCTATTGCGAAATGAACAAATACACTCTAGCCGATATAATAGCGGCGCCGACTGGCGGCAAAATTATCGAAATGCATAATACCTACATACGAGCAAATTAAAGGATGACAAGCCCTTAATGTTGTAGATAATACTGCTTGATGAATTAACCCAATATTTAGGTACATTAGCGTAAATACCCGGCATTATTGATAACGTTACATGTGAAAGCTCAGCTTATCGATGGCTAAATGAAACAGTTCATGTGTACGACGTTTTTCTTCTGTTGTGGGGCGGTTATCATTTTCGTAGATCCAGTCGCAAGATTTAAGAATACTTTCACGTTCGTGAATACTGGTTTCTGATTGAGATTCTGAGGGTGTTGCCAATGCCGTTAATTCAATAATCAAACGGCAATTCTTATAATTAAACGGGACTCGGTGAAAAGCTTTATAAGCATAGCTAATCGCTTGATTAGCCGCATTTTCTTGACGTTGTGCTTGTGCTTTTTCGGTCAGTATTTTACCTTCTTGTAGGCGTTGCTGGATTTCATGTTTGGCGCCATCGAGCATCTTAATTTGACTTAACATTAAGATATCTTCATTGGTGTTTTTACACAATGCCTGCGCACGTAACACCGACGCTTCATACAACTCCGGAATACCACACAAGCCATATAGCCTTGTAATGTTCAATTCAGTATAAAAGTCCACTGTTGGTTTATCAGCAACACTTAATTTATGCACCACAATCAAAGCGTTTTTAATATCACCATTGATGTAAGCAAGAATACCAAGCCCAATTAACAAATTAAACTCAGCGATGCTGTCGCCTTCAGGTTTCGCACTATACTCATGAATTTTATACTGCGCTTGACTCAATAATTCATCGTGTTCTTGGGTCGATTCAGTATATAAACTTGCGAGTAAAAGTGACACATAAGTATTCATCGCAACGCCGTAGCTATAACGACTAGTATCTTTAACCTTAGTAATAAAGCGCTGAAAACCAGCCGCCGCTTTATCATGTTGCTGCAGTGCCGTATACAAATTAGCAAGTATGAGCTCACGATGTGGGTTTGCAGGATTCACTTTATGCGCAATATTAAATTCACGAATGGCATCCGGTAATTTGTCCCTAACCATCATGCAATTAGCAAGGCTTTGACGGGCAACAGGTTGACGAGGGTGCTTGGTTAATATCGCCTTGAACACATTCTCAGCTTTATCCAAATCGCCTAGCGATTGGTAAGTTTGACCTAAACCGATTTCAGACCAGATGGAGTCCGTTTCTTCACAGGATTTTTGATAAAATGCTAAGGCTTCATCATGCCGTCTTAAACGTAATAAACAATCACCATAGATACGATCTATATAATTAACATATTGCATGTTATTGGTGCGATAGTTATCACATAACTCCAGGGCTAATTGATAATCTTGATTATCCATGGCCGATAATAACGGTGCGATCACGGCTTTACGTACTAATACGCTTTCAATACGATGAATAAACTCTTGTGAGCATAAAGGCTTAAGCAAATAATCATCGGGTTCTAATTCAATCAAATGTGTAACTACAGAACGTGAACTATCGCCAGTCACACAAATAAACACGGTATTGGATGAAATTAATTTTCGCTGTTTAACCTCATCGAAAATAAGCGCACCATCGATATGATGATTCATATTATAATCACAGAGAACCACATCATACTGATGTTGAGATAACAAACGAATAGCTTTTAAACTGTCAGTAGTACTATCAATAAAGTCATTCGAAACACCAGCACTGTTGAGCATCCAACGCATTAAAGAGATGATAGTGATAGAGTCATCAATGATTAAAAATCTTTTTTTATTTATCACCTTACACCCCCCAAATCCATTTGAAACATAGTTCTTATTAAGAATAGATCAGTAGGTATTCTACAGCAGAAATTATCATTAAAATGTTATGGTTATAGTGTTTTAAACATAAAACACACTAGTATTGATTGATAATACGATATTAAAAAGCCAGCTTTCGCTGGCTTCTTAATTTGAGCTCTGTATCTTTAGATCGAACGAAACAATAGTCTCGATCATTAATACGCTTTATTTATAGCTGATTTCAGCCATTACACGTCGATTTTCTAAGCGACCTTCTTTTGTACTATTACTGGCAACCGGTTGTTCTTGCCCATAGCCTACCGCAGATACCCGTGAAGTATCAATTCCATACTCGCTAATCAGGATATCACGTACCGCATCGGCACGACGTTGTGACAAGGCTTTATTATAAGCTGCTTTCCCACTACTATCAGAATGCCCTTCTATCACCACATTCGCATTTAAAAACTGCGTCATCAAGTCGGCAACGTCTCTAATTTCACTTTTTGCGGACTCAGGAATGACTGCCGAGTTATTGCCAAAATGAACTTTGAGTTTCATCGATGCGGGTTGTTCCATTACAATTACACAGCCATTGTCGTCAATAGAATCAGTCGACACGCTATCAGGACAGTGATCGAGGTAATCAGGGATCCCATCACCGTCACGATCGAGTGCACAACCACTATCATCAACATAAACACCACTTGGCGTATTTAAACATTGATCATTCTTATCAAGGATTGCATCGCCATCGCCATCCAGCAATACCACAACAGCAGCAGGTGCTTTACTCTTACGACCAAATGCATAACTCACACCCACAGTAATTAATGAATCCCAACGTTCCTCGTCCAAACTGTTAATCATCTTAGCTTGTAATCGAGCAGACCATTTATCATTAAAGTGATAACGACTACCAACACCGACATTAAGTTGTGTTTCTTTGGTGTCATTGGCTCCTGAATCAAATGTGCCATGGCCAACACCGGCATTGATAAATGGTTGCCAATTCCCTATTTCAGGTGTGTAGTAAAGCCCATCAAGCGTGTATTGTGCGTTATCTACATCGACAGAAGATCCGTCAATATCAGAGTTACCATAGAGGTAACTGACTTCTGCACCAAACTTCGGGCTAATAACGTATTCTCCACCAATAACCAATGCTGCGCCGTCTTCAACGCCTAATTTTGAACCAAACATATGATAACCGGCGGCGGGATTTAGATAAATCGTTCCGGCCTTTTCAGCAAGAGCAGGTTGCACAGATGCGACCATAGCGCACATAATCAAACTTAATTTTCCATTTATATTTTTCATTAACCTCTCCTTGTATTTAAACAATATTAACTAATAGATATTGAAAGTACATGGTTTTATTTAAAAATATTTAAAATCAAGATAAGTATAAATCAAGTTAGGTAAATGTGACGCTCTGTGTCACAAAACAGTTAACACTAAAGGATATAAATACCAATATTGAATAGAATAATAAGGATTAACGTTCACACATAATGTTACTAAATGGCCATACTCATAGCATTAATAAATTACTACTCCAAAATACATATTTTAATGTCCGGATGTAAACATGTGTTTAAGCATATGTAATTATATGTATAATCATCGCCATACTAACGCACTAAATAGCACAAGATGGAAATTATGATTAGAAAATACTGTAAATTTTCGATAAGCAACCCAAAACTCCATAAGGTGCATATTGCCCTATTACCGTGTATTGTTTTTTATTCAGCATATGAGTTATTAGAAAATCAAAATTTAATATTTACTTTAGGTTTTGTGATTATCGTTCCATCACTATTTATACTTGCTAAATCAGCTGAGTACGCTAGAAAATATTTTCCTTAGTCTTACGAGTAAAACATATAACCTTGTATAACAACCACCTGCTGAATTATCCGTTTAATGAGAAGTTTTCGGTAGAATGAAGTAAAAAAAGGCAAGAAGATCGCTTACCTTTAAATTAGATAACCTGTGAATCTATTTATATTGATTGTTCATCCTGCAGGTACCCAGCGATAAAATACCGTCGACAATGGTGGTAATATTAATCGAACAGAATCTGTAAGCCCCTGACTCTGTACTTTTTCACTGTCAGCTCTGCTTACCAGTGGATAATTACTGCCAGCGTAGCATTCAGCATCGGTGTTTAATAACAGATCATAACGACCAGCATTCGGCACACCGAGACGGAAGTTATCTCTTGGTATTGGCGTAAAATTACTGATCACCAAGATGCGTTCGCCACTCTCGCTAATACGTTCATGCGCTAACACACTTTCGGCATTGTTATCTTGTAAGCGCCACTCAAAACCCGCTGGATCGCAATCTAGTTGATACAGTGCAGGTTCCGCCTGATACAACTGGTTCAAATCTGCAGTCAATTGTTGCACACCCGCATTGTGGGCATGTTGTAGCAGCCCCCAATCCAGTTGACTATCATGGTTCCACTCTCGTGATTGCGCTATCTCAGCCCCCATGAAGTTCAGTTTCTTACCCGGCTGGCCATACATATAACCCGTATAAGCACGTAAATTAGCGAATTTTTGCCATTCATCACCGGGCATTTTACCCAATAAAGAACCTTTACCGTAAACCACTTCATCATGGGATAAGGCTAATACATAGTTTTCACTAAATGCATAAACTAGCGGGAACGTGATCGTATTGTGATGGTATTGACGGTTAATCGGCTCTTCTTGCATGTAGTTTAAGCTATCGTGCATCCAGCCCATATTCCATTTAAAACCAAACCCTAAACCACCTAAGAAAGTCGGTTTCGATACCCCTGGGTATGCAGTCGACTCTTCTGCAATCGTCATGGCATTAGGAAAATGGTTATAAATTTCTTCATTCATCCACTTTAATACCTTGATGGTATCGTAGTTATGATTACCGCCATCGCAGTTAGGGATCCACTCGCCATCATTACGCGAATAATCCAGATACAGCATCGACGCAACAGCATCAACGCGGATACCATCCACATGAAATTGCTCTAACCAATACAAGCTATTCGACACTAAAAATCGCTGTACATGATCTTTACCGCAGTCATAAATATAACTGTGCCAATCTTGGTGCCAACCACGTTTCGGATCGGGATCATTAAATAATGCCGTGCCATCGAAATTCGCTAAACCGTGATCATCTTCAGGAAAATGCGCAGGCACCCAATCGATGATAACGCCAAAGCCTGCTTGATGACACTGATCAACAAAAAACTTAAAATCATCGGGGTGACCAAAACGACTGGTTGGGGCGAACAGTCCAATCGGCTGATAGCCCCAAGAACCGTAAAACGGATGCTCTGAAATTGGCATCAATTCAACATGGGTGTAATGCATTTTTTGCAGATACGGAATAAGTTTTTCCGCTAATTGACGATAATTTAAAAACTCATCATTTGCATCACGCAGCCAAGAACCGACATGAAGTTCATAAAATGATAATGCTTGTTTGTGCTTTTCGGTGACAGCACGTTGTTGCCATGTATCATCCTGCCATTGATAACTATCTTGCTGATACACCAAGGATGCAAATGAAGGGTACTGTTCTGCATGCGCCCCCCATGGATCGGATTTATATGGCAAGCTCTTACCATTGCTATCCACAATGGCAAACTTATAGCGCTCACCAATGTTTAAGTTAGCAATGAATACACCCCATAGACCTGCGTCCAATTGACGCAAGGCATGGTCGTTAGTATTCCAATCATTGAAATCACCAATCACACTGACTTTACTGGCATGCGGTGCAAACACTAAAAAGCGCACACCCGATACGCGCTGACCGTCGTGCATAAAACTGACACACTGCGCCCCCATCTCTTTGTGCATGAGTGTTGGGGTATGTAATGTTTCCATACTTGGCATCAAGCCAGAATATGCTTCAAGGTTGTGGATCACTGCCACATTTGCAACCAATTGCATTAAAACGTCCTTTCTACTACGATTAGCTGTTCACTACGTCGCGACTTGCAGCTTCATCACTGGCTTTTGCGCGTGCGGCAGTCAACTCTGCGGTTAAATAATTAACATTCGGGCAGCTAAACATGTCATCCAATGTTGCTGATAATTTACGACGCCAGTTCGGGTATTCATCTACCGTTCCCGGTACGTTAACAGGCTTATCCATGGCTAGCCAGTCTTCGAGCTGTAAACTCAACAAGCTGCTTGAACCTGCTGCTAAATGTAATTGTAAGCTGTTACTCAGTGCTTGATCCATAGCAACATAGTTTGCATTGCGCCCTACCGATTCTGCCAAATTACCGTGCCACGACACACTATTGAGTATTTCTTGTTTCGATTTGCAGCGATCATCAAACAAACCATCCAACTGTGCTTGATCTGGATACAGCCCTATGGTTTGACCTAATTTAAGGTCTTCACAATGCCAGAAGCCACGTAGTGTCGGCATGTCATGGGTACACAGTGTTGCCATTGATTGCGGTTGGTAATGGGCTGGTGAAAAATAGCCACCATCTTCAGCTGTTTCAAAAAAGAAGACTTTGTAAGAATGAATACCCGCGTCACTTAACAAGCTCACGATCTCATCAGGCACGGTGCCAAGATCTTCACCAATCACAGCGCACTGATGACGATGGCTTTCTAACGCCAAAATAGACAGCATATCCTGAACCGGATAATACATGTAAGCGCCAGATGTCGCAGCCTCACCTTTTGGTATCCACCACAGACGTAGCAGTCCTAATACATGATCGATACGCAGGGCACCACAATGCTGCATGTTGGCACGTAATAATTGAATAAAGGCATCATAACCCGTGGCTTTTAATTGCGCTGGATTAAGCGGCGGCAAGCCCCAATTTTGTCCTAAAGGCCCTAATACGTCAGGTGGCGCACCAATACTCACATCTTGACACAAAGTACCTTCATCAGCCCAAACTTCAGCACCACTATCGGCAACGCCAACCGCAAGATCACGGTAAATACCCATGTTCATGCCTTGTTCTAACGCAAATTTTTGTACATCTGCGATCTGTTCATCCGCAATCCACTGCAAGTACATATAACGTTGGATAGCGGGCTGGTTTTGTTTAATAAAGGTTTGTACTGCATCGCTGTTAATATCACGCAATTCAGCAGGGAATACTTGCCACCCCCACACACTTTCATCTTTATCATGTAGCTGTTGATGCAGCGCATCGAAGCTTGCTTGATGTAATAAGCTATCCCCACCTTTCGCCACGAATGCTAAGAAATTTTGTGCACGTGCGCTATTCGCCGCTAAATGACGTTGTTGGAACTCGCTAAATAATAGCGGTAACACGCTCATTTTTAAACGTGACACTTCACTGTAATCAACCCACTCAGTGGCACGAACAGCATGTAAGGCTTGCTGGAAATCGCTACTACCAACGCGTTGTTGGGCTGTTGAACATAATGCAAATTCAGGTACCGCAGTCACATCTATGTATAACAGGTTTAACCAGCGACGCGATGACGGACTGTATGGGCTCGCGCCTTCGGGATTAGCAGGAAATAAAGAATGTATCGGATTCAAGCCAACAAAATCACCACCACGCGCCGCAATATCAGCCACCAGCTGTTTCAGGTCGCCAAAATCACCGATACCCCAGTTATGATCGGTTTTCAAAGTATACAACTGCACACTTGGGCCCCAAGACTTATTACCTTGCTCAATCGCGGGTTGTTTGTAACACGCTTGGGGCGCAATGATCAGCGTCATTTCGTAAGGTGATTTACGACGACGGCGTAATACCTGTAATTTGTGATAACCCAAAGCAAGATCATTGGGTAACGAAAAGGTAAGTACTCCGCCTTCGTCACGGGTATCGGCAACAATTTGCGATTGCAGATAACCTTCTACAACCTCACCTTGTTCCGTTTCGAGCCGCCAGCTAAAATCACTGACTCGCGCGCTTTGCCCCAAATTCAAATCAATATGAATAGATTCGCCATCTTTAACCACTTTTACAGCCGCTAAAATTGGCGTTTGGTGCTTTTTATCAGCCGACGCGAGTAGTGTTTGTTCAGATTGAGTATCGTAGCCTAGCGCAGCTAATAAACGTGTTAGCGTGTCATCGGAGACGACTTCATTGTTACCCCAAGCATTGGTATAGCTATCTGCGATACCCGCTTGTTCTGCAACTTTTTTCAGCACATTACTTTGTTCCATTTTATCCTCCATGAATACTTAACGGCTAACCGCGTTTAATTGCCAAATGTTGTTAGCATAATCACGAATACTACGATCAGAGCTAAACTTACCATTACGTGCTGTATTTAAAATTGCCATTTTCGCCCAGCCCTGTGGGTCACAATATTGCTTATCAATACGTGCTTGTGCCTGCTCATAATCAGCGAAATCCGCCAATACTAAATATGGGTCACCGCCTTCTAACAGGCTATGACGTGTGGCATTCAGTAGCCCAGATTGACCCGGTGTAAATTCATCACCCGCCAGCAGATCCAGCGAAGCACGTAATAAGTGATCAGCATCATAATAATCGTAAGGGTTATAACCTTGAGCCTGTAGTGCTTGCACTTCATCAACATTAAGACCAAAGATAAAGATGTTGTCATCACCCACTTCTTCACGGATCTCAACATTGGCACCATCCATCGTCCCGATCGTCAACGCACCATTCAGTGCCATCTTCATATTGCCGGTACCCGAGGCTTCTTTACCCGCCGTTGAGATCTGCTCAGATACATCCGCTGCAGGGATAATAATTTCAGCTAAACTGACTCGATAGTCAGGCAAAAATACTACTTTTAAGGTATCACCAATTCGCGGGTCATTGTTAATCTTTTCTGCGACCTTGTTAATTGCAAATATAATTTCTTTAGCTAACTCATATCCTGGTGCCGCTTTTGAAGCAAAAATGAACACTCTTGGTTGCATAGTGAAAGTGGCATCGTTAATTAAACGATGATACAAAGACAAGATATGCAGTAAATTAAGGTGCTGGCGTTTATATTCATGTAAACGTTTAATCTGTACATCAAAAATAGCATCAGGATTAAGGGTTATATCCATATGCTCAGCAACCCAATCTGCTAAACGTTGTTTGTTGGCTTTTTTAACACACATAAAATCTGTTTGAAATTGACGATCATCTGCAAATGCTTCTAACTGTTTTAGTTGGTCCAGATCTTTAACCCAACCGCTACCAATTTTACTGCTAATTAAATCGGACAGTAGTGGATTACAGAACTTCAGCCAGCGACGTGGCGTGACACCATTGGTGACGTTATGTAATCGCCCCGGGAACAACTCATTAAACTCAGGGAATAGATCACGCTTCACAAGGTCAGAATGCATCGCCGCAACACCGTTTACCGCATACGTACTGGCAACACATAAATTGGCCATACGAACACGACGCTCGCCCCCTTCTTGGATAATTGACAACTTACGTAATTTCTCAATATCGTTTGGCCACTTGTCTGCTACCAGCCCCATTAGGCGTAAATTAATATCAAAGATGATCTCCATGTGGCGAGGTAATAACGTCTTCATCAAGTCCTCCCCCCATGTCTCTAATGCTTCAGGCAGTAAGGTATGGTTGGTATAAGCAAATGTTTTTGAGCTGATCGCCCATGCGTCATCCCAACTTAAGTGATGCTCATCAAGTAAGATGCGTAATAACTCAGGAATCGCAATCGTTGGATGGGTATCATTAAGTTGAATAGACTCTAACTTAGCTAAATCCATAATCGAATGACCAGCGGCTTTATGACGACGTAAAATATCCGCCACAGAGCAAGCACAGTGGAAGTACTGCTGCATCAAACGTAGTTCTTTACCTTTGTCATGATTATCATTTGGGTATAACACTTTGGTGAGATTACCGGCCTGAATATGGCTTGCTTGTGCTGCAACATAATTACCTTCATCAAAGCGGTTCAAATTAAACGGCGCTGGTGCACGACACTCCCATAAACGCAATGGATACACAGAATTATTGTTATAACCAACAATCGGTAAATCCCACGCCATACCCTCGACTTGTAAACCCGGAACCCAACGACGTTGACTGATGCCATCACGATCGAAATACTCTTCTACATGACCATAAAAACCGACTTTTTGCGCCAGTGCAGGACGAATAACTTCCCAAGGGTAACCCGTTTCATCACGCCATACATCCGGTGCTTCTTGTTGACGGCCGTCATTAAAATTTTGCTTAAACAAGCCATATTCATAATGTAAACCATAACCTACCGCGGGGTATTCTTCCGCTGCAAGTGAATCCATAAAACAAGCCGCTAGACGACCTAAACCACCATTACCTAATGCCGGGTCACGCTCTTCTTCTAATAAATCAGTGAGGTTTTGACCAAACTCAGCCATTGCTGCTGTGACTTGTTCATACAAGCCCATGCTAATCAGGTTATTACCAGTAAGGCGGCCAATGAGGAACTCTAATGAGAGATAGTTAATGCTGCGGGCATTTTTTATCTTGGTATCTTGTTCTGTTGCAAGCAAATTCATCGTCGTGGTTTCAGCTAGCGCATACTCCATCGCTAAGCGCCACGTATGTGCACTCGCTTGCGCTGGTAATGTCACTAATTTTGTCGTTAAGTATTTATTAACGGCGGCTTGGAATGCTGTTTTATCAAAGCTTTTGTTTACTGTCGATTTCATCTTACATCCTAATGCTAATGCTACAGGTTCAAAGTTAAAACTAAATAAATTTTCAATGAGATGAATCTTGCCTTAATCCGTAAACACCAACATCCTCCTGTGTCGATAAATTAAAGGAGGAGTGGTTTAGGCGTAGACGCGTCTATTTCTAGGCTGGCGTGATAGTCGCCGTGATAGAGTTCGCAGTTTATGGGGGAGGATGAACGAATTTAAGTGATTTTAGTCGCATTATTACCACATTTAAATGTAACAAAATGAAACAAGTTATAGCCCTATCACCGTTTTTAGCATCTGGTTTAGTTATTATATAAATATTGATAATGAAAATAAAAATCAGCAAGACGCGACCTCGCCTTTATACTCTGACAAATAAGAACAGCTTATGTGGATAACATCAAAATTAAATCGCCCAACTCGCTTACACAATTCAATCTCCCGTACTCGTATTTTAGGTCACCTTCAAGACGCAGCATTTAATAAATTAGTCTTATTTCGTTCACCTGCGGGTTATGGTAAAACCACCATGGCAGCGCAATGGCTCAAAGACCACAGCCAAGTAGGTTGGTTTAATATCGATGAAACCGATAACGATACGTTTCGTTTTGTGAACTATTTTATTCAAGCGATTAACAAAGTCACCGAGCAAGCCTGCATCAATTCACAAGCATTGGCCGAACGTCGCCAATATAGCTCGCTGCCTAATTTATTTAGTGAACTGTTTGCCGAACTGGCTAACTATCAAAGTGAGTTTTATCTGGTCTTAGATGATTACCACTGTATTAACAATGATGAGATCCATGAAGGCTTACGTTTCTTCCTTAAATACATGCCAGCGAACTGCACGTTAGTTGTCACCAGTCGTACTTTGCCCCCCCTGAATACCGCAAACTTGCGTATTCGCGATCTGCTTATCGAACTCGACAGTGAATTATTAGCGTTTGACGACCAAGAAATTGTACAATTTTTTGAACAACGTATTGGCTTTAACATGAGCGATACTGAAGTCCAAAAATTACAACAGAAAATTGAAGGCTGGCCATCGGCATTACAATTAATCGCCCTGCAAGTAAAACAGAAGCAACACAGTGTGGCCGAATCGACGGAGTGGATCTCACAAATCAAGCAATCCCACCTGTGGGACTATTTGGCTGAAGAAGTATTTGATTTATTAGATAAACCCTTACAAGTATTTTTAATGCAATGCTCAGTCTTTACCATATTCAATACCAGTTTAATCACTGAGTTCTTTGATAATGAAGCAGCAAACAACTTATTAGAATCATTAGATAAACACGGGTTATTTCTACACTCCCTCGAAGGTGAACAGAATTGGTATCGGTTTCACAACTTATTTTCTGATTTTCTTAAACACCAACGCCATACCAAGCTTGCACAGAGTAGCAAGCAATTACATAAAGACGCAGCGCGCGCTTGGTTAAAACACGATAACCCCCAACAAGCACTGTTTCATGCCCAACGAGCCAAAGACAGCACCTTAACCGCCGAGATCTTATTAGCACACGGTTGGCACATGTTTAATCAGGGTGAATTAGCCAATTTAGAAACCACCATTGGCCAGCTGCAACCGGATACCTTATATCAAAGTCCCCGCCTGCCGTTATTACGTGCTTGGTTAGCCCAAAGCCAACACAGTTATGATCAAGTTGGTGATTTACTCGCGCAAGCATTAATCGAATTAAAACAGCGTAATATCGAGTTAACATTAGCTGAGCAAGGTGAATTTAATGCCCTGCGTGCGCAGGTAGCAATTAACCAAAACAACCCAGAACTGGCATTACAACTGGCTGAAAATGCCCTGGAACAATTAGATCCTCGTAATTATCGCAGCCGAATTGTCGCGACCTCGGTAATTGGTGAAGTAAACCATGTACTCGGTCATTTAGACCGTGCACTGGCCATGATGCAACAAGCAGAACGCATGGCGCGCCAGTACCATGTTTACCCGCAAGCATTATGGTCGCTGTTACAACAAAGTGAGATTTTAATTGCCCAAGGTCATATCCAATCCGCGTTTGAATTACTCGACAGTGCTGACCAACTCGCTGACAAACAACATCTACAGCAACTGCCCTTGTATGAATTTTTACAACGCATTCGTAGTCAAATCTATTGGCGTTGGAATCATTTAGACCTAGCAGAAGAGTTCGCCCATAAAGGGTTAAATGTGTTACCTAAATATTGTCAGTCTAAATATTTACAATCGTATGCCATCTTAGCGCGCGTACATATATCGCGTGGAGAACTGGATAAAGCCGGTCGTTATATCGACTTGTGTGGCGAGCTTATCGATCAGTCCGATTACCATGCTGACTGGATAGCCAATGCTAACTTTTCGCAATTGTTATACTGGCAAGCTAAGGGACTGAACAGTCCAGTTGAGCAATGGCTGCAACAAAGCCTGCCAGTCGCAGACAATGCCTGTAACCACTTTACGCAGAGTCACGGTCGTAATCTGGCGCGAGCTTATATGCTAACGGAGAACTACACGCAAGCACTCCAGATCCTCGCCCACTTACAACAGGCGGCAACGCGTCATCAACTGGTTTTCGAACAGCAAAAAAATGCCACCTTGGAAGCCGTGCTCAACAGCCAATCCGGTGACCAAATACAAGCGTTAGACAAGTTACAAACCGCACTGACATTGACAAATACCACCAGCTCAATTTGCGATTTCTTGATTGATGCCAAAGTGATTGCAGAATTACTTAACGGCTTATTGAAACAAGGTAATATGGCCGAGTTAGAACGTTATCGTGCTGAAAAGCTACTTGCTGAAATGTCGATAAAACGTCACAACCGCGCGATTTATTTTGATAAAGACTTTGTACATAAACTATTGAACAACCACAATCTGCCAGAACTGATCCGCACCAGCCCACTGACGCATAGAGAGTGGCAAGTGCTTGGCTTGATTTATTCCCGTTACAGCAATGAACAGATCTCAATAGAGCTGGATGTGGCTTCTACGACCATCAAAACCCATATTCGTAATCTGTATCAGAAGTTAAATATTGCCAATCGTAGAGAGGCGATTGAAACCGCAGAGAATTTATTGAAGATGATTGGCTATTAGTACTAACGAGGGATGACTTACATGCTAGCGGTTAATACCGTTAGCATTTATCTATGGTAATCAGATTATTTTTTATATTTTACAGGCTAACGGCACCGAGTAATGTCGCCCATAAACACCCATATTAGAAATCAACGTTCTGTTTCAAGTAATCAATTAACTTCGAGGCTCTGGAACTCAATAGCTGCCGTCTATACCAAACGGCATAAACATCTCTATTTGCACCTTGCCAATTTGGTAAAACCCGAACCAATTGCTGATTTTTAAGCTCATCTTTTATCTCAGTTGATGGTAGCAACGTGATGCCTAACCCACTAATTGAAAACTGCTTTGCAATCTGTAGATCGTTAACCACTATTCTTCTTTTTCTAGGTTTGAAGACTATTCGATTGTTCGTGTTAGCACATTCAAATAACTCCCATGAAGCAGTCAAAGGGTTGCTAATAATGATGTCCGCTTCTTCAAGATCTTGAGGCTGCTCTAGCATGCCTTGGGATTCTATATACAAAGGACTCGCAACCAGCATGGTTTCTATTCTACCTAACTTAAGCGAGGTAAGATCTGAATCTTTTTGTTTACCGACTCTAATAGCAAAATCAGCATTGGAAGAATAGAATTCGGTAAGGGTATTGCTTAATTCCAACTCCAAATCTATTTCAGGGCTTTGATGCAAATAACAAGACATATATCTTTGCAAGCAACTTGCAACCAAATTGGTTGGAGCAAGTACTTTGATGTGGCCTTTATCTCCTGATATATCGTTTTGAATTTCATTGATAATCGAATCAACCGAGTTTACATGGAAGTATGCATTGTTAAAAAGCTTATGCCCTTCTCTCGTCATTTCAAAATTGTGACTACTTCTATTCAATAGTTTACAACCAAACTCAACTTCTAATGCTTTTATACGTCTACTCACGGTAGATGACGGGATTTTCAAACTTTCACTTGCTGATTTTAGGCTACCAGCTTCCACAACCGCTATAAATAACGAAATATCATCAAACATACTCAATTCCATATATGGGTTTCATGAACCCAAATTAAGGTCTAGATATCATTATCGCTACAAAATATAGTACTTGTCATCAATCATTAACATCTTCGAGGTATTTAGTATGAAACAACGTATTTTGTTCACTGTAATAATGTCATTTTTCCTTTCTTCATTAATGACATTGTGGGTAACCTATATCAACCTAGGGAATACACCAGAATTTTTAAACATGTGGGGAACTGCATTCCTGTTAGCGTGGCCTGCTGCAGGTGTTATTTCGTTTATTGTTTCACCTTTAGCACAACGCATTACACATAGAGTTTTAGGATTGGGCTAGAAAAAGTTTGGGCAGAGTGAAGGTCTAACGTCTGCCATTTCACATTAGCACTGAGATCACAAGTCCAAATTAGCAGTATGTGAATGAGATTTTGCATCTAAGCAGGTATGGGGGAAATTCAGTTTAGTTTTATTGCTCTAATCCATAAATGGACAGGACTGCGTTAGATTTAATACTCTAACGCAGTGAACTTAGATTAGGAACAGTATCCTGAAATATTAAATTTTGTTAGCTAATACTAATTGCGGGAAGCACTTCTGCGAAATCATTATCCAGCATATCTAATACACTCTCATAACCATATTTCGGCTGCCACCCTAATTCTAATTGCGCCAAACTAGAGTCATAAACTCGGTCGAGACTTTTAGGTAAATGCCAAGTTCGATCTGCGAAGTCTTTTGCAAGCTTCGCGGCATACTCTTTTACGACATCATCAGCGTTTAGATAAAGCTGCTCACAACATGTCTTATTAAATGGTGTTTTTCCAGAAATAATATAACGTCTGAACCCCGAAAGACGTTTTTCGATGGCACAAGCATGAGCATTCGCTACATCTCGAGCATCAATGCCACGCGTAAGACGATAGAGAGCCATTAAATTTGCAGGTTCAGGAAAGCAGCGAGACATTTGAAGTACAGTGACAGGTAAATTAAACAAGTTTGAGATATTTTCCAAAATCTGTTCTGCTTGTATCTTGGATTTGTGGTAAATCGTTTTAGGTCTAGGAGTAACCGTTTCATTGACCCATCCTGCAACGCCATCAGGCGTTGAAGAAAAACCATAGAGGGCTGTAGTGCTCGTAAACACAAAATGTTTAACCCCTTTTTTTACTGCTAATAGTGCTAGCTGCTCCGTTGCTTTTATGTTGATATCTTCGAATTCGTGGTCAGATACCAAGCCTACATGCGGCGCATGCAATGCAGCAGTATGAACAATGACATCCACATCCTCTACAGCCTCAGTTAACAAACCAATATCACGAATGTCTCCAACATAGTCTACTGTAGAGCAAGGAGTTTTATCTATTCCTACGACTTTGTGTGTCTTCATCAATTTTATATAAATTGCACGTCCTACTCGACCAGCTGATCCTGTAACTAAAATTTTCAACTTTTACTACCTGTTTGAATCCAAGAGTCTATTCTATCAGTTTACGAATGGTATGGTCTTCCTCTTCGGTATTGCATTGACCAAAAAATACCGCAAACAAGTATTTATGAATTAGAAAAATTCAGTCAAAATGCTGTTACTGGATAATGTGTGAGTTTTAACCCTAAGACAAAAAGGGGCAGGAATGGCTTAGCGTTATTACTCTAAGCCATAGTTCATGTAAGCGGGTAAGCCCCTTGAAAATATGACTTAATTTAGATTAACGCCCTGTTAACGCACTTCTAAATAGTTTGCTATAAAGTAAGAACCACTAAACCGTTATTTTTCCTTCTAGGTATTGAACAGCTTTGCCTGAAATATAAACCTTATCACTTTCAACACTGCATATTAATGTTCCACCGCGCTTAGATGCTTGATAGGCAACGAGTTCAGGCTTATTTAATTTATCAGCCCAATATGGCGCTAAGCCAGCATGGATAGATCCAGTTACCGGATCTTCATCCCCACCATTTGCAGGCCAGAAGTAACGAGAAACAAAATCATACTCAGTAGATTTAGATGTAACGACTACATCATAAGGGGCAAGTTTTTTTAGTAGTTCATTGTTGCGTTCAACTGAAAGCACATCACTTTCTTGTTCATAAACAACGAAATATGCTTGGTCATTTAATAGAACTTCTATTGGCTTAATTGATAAACCGTTCAATAAGGCTAATGGTATATCATTTATGACTTCAGGTTTCCTATTTGGAAAGTTCATTTGAATATAGCCACTATCTGTCTCTGTAACCGATAAGTTCCCAACCGCTTCAGCGAAAAAATTTATCGTTTTTAAGCCGTTATTCTCAGCAAAGATTACAAATGAGGCTGCAAGGGTTGCATGCCCGCAAAAAGCAATTTCTGTTATAGGTGAAAACCAGCGTATTTCATAATGTTGGCTATCAATTTTTTTGACGAATGCCGTTTCTGACAAATTATTCTCAACAGCAATTGATTGCATTAGCTCAGGTGATAGCCAGTTTTCAGTAATAATTACAGCGGCAGGGTTACCTTTAAAAGTAGCATCAGAGAATGCGTCTATAACATTAATTTTTAAATCCATTTTAGAATTACTCCTTAGTATATAATTGCTTTATACGCCCGACTCAACTACCGGGGACTATTAATATATGTACTACGTATTATTAGTCGAATGTCACTCAAGATACTGTATTGGTTAAATTAATACAGGCACCATAAATTGCGTGCGAAGCCCCTGTTTTTTTTGCCCAATATCGATCACCATACGAGAAATGCCACCACTCATGTTCATAGAGGACAAATCCAGATTCTTGCATCTTCGTCACGAGCAACAGCCTATTTTTGGCGGCCTGTACAGATAGTCCTATAGGCTTAGGAGTAATAAGTTCAGGAGCCACATTAACCCAATCTTTAATTTCCATTCCGAAATCAATAGCACGACCACTCTCATCTATAATCTCAACATCTACCGCGCCTCCTGTACTATGCGGAGGTATATTAATTGAGCCATCATGATTTCTGACAGACGATACCAATTTTTCAGTTTCTATGTGAATATCGGAATCACTAAATGACGGAAACCTTTGCCTAACTCTATTTAGTTCCTCATCAAAAAGTTGCGACTGTACAGATAAACTTCGTAAACCCTCATACAAACGCAGAAACAGACCTGTTGGTAGCGAGGACTGGACTTGAAGCAACCGCTGATAAACTCCGATGCGGATCAAACAATAATCCTGCTCAGTTTCAGGGCATTCAGGTGGTGGTCCATAATGAATCCCGCCGCTAAGCCTGACGTCAATAAGTTCCTCATTATTATCAATTATCAGTATCTCTTGTGGCGATGCACTCATGTTCAATGACCTTAAACGACTAACGCCGCTATAACTTGCTGGGTCTGGTTTATAGCATTGCTAAACTTAAAATTTAAATTTAAATACCACCTTAAACTAATTTTAAAATCAATGCATTACATACTTTCACTTAGCCAGAACTGACCACTTTACTCCATAATGATTGAGATTTTTTATAGGGTCTAGATAAATAAATTTGCCTAAACGGCTACAACTTCTGAGACGCGTTAATCTAAAAATCGAGCGCAAAAAAACCAGCTGACAGTACGTCTTTATAAAATAAAGAGTACATCATCCGCTGGCTTTCGTTATATAAAAACTATTACAAGGATACTGTTACATTCCGACTGCTAAGATACAGTTATTCACGTCAGACAATAATGGATATTAATGGCATAGAGCATAGGTTTCAAACTGGAAGGCTCGTATTACTGCAAGTATTGCTAAGTTGAAATTAACGTTTAAATCAGGTTCGCCTTAGGAATCAGTTAGATTTACTTATTAATTCAGGTTCGAACTCGTACTGAGCATAACGGGCAATACAAGCATCTAATAAATCTTCATCATCATAAAACTCAGAGACCATATCAACAATTGTATGCAATGCATCTTTGTCTTCACTATGAATAGTAAACATCAAGGTTTCATCACCAAAAGTCAGTTTTTCGAATAAGCTTGGGTCCTTTTCTGACAGCATATTTTCTAACAGCAACGCCCAATCTTCACCATCTCCTAAAAAGTCATGCGCTTCAAAAGCTTTCCATTTTAAATCACTTAACATCAAGCTATGGTCGCGTTTGAAAGTTGAAAACAAAAATGGATAGTAAACATTTGCTTGCTTCATAATATCTCTCTAATATGATGGGAATTGTCATTGAATAACTTCTCGGAAGAGATCAAGAAGTTAAAGTATCTTCAGCCTACTCTTTGTATTTAAATTAAATGATAGGTGCATCATGTTTTGCCTTATTACCGTTAAGAATAGCATAGTGAAACACCGCTATTTATGATATTTGTGAGCACAGAGATGACATTAACGAAAAGTGAGGAAGTAAGACAAACTTGCTGAAACACGTTAATGTAATTTCTTGTACCGACAAAGACTTAACGCAAAAAATAAAGCCAGTGGACAACGACGTCTTTTAAAGAATAGTACATTATCCGCTGGCTTCAATACTCTCGATTTTGTTACGTCGCTTTCGTTATATTAAGAAGCATTACAAAATGAGCTAACCCTAGCCTTTCACACCACCCGACGTTAAGCCGCCAACTAACCAGCGCTGCGCCATTAAGAACACCGCTGTAATAGGTAATGCCGATAGCACGGCTGCCGCTGCAAAGTCACCCCACAGGTAGTTTTGTGGATACAAATACTGCTGCATGCCAACCGCTAAGGTGTAGTTATTCACATCAGACAATAATAACGAAGCTACTGGTACTTCTGTTACCGCTGCAATAAACGCAAGGATAAAGACCACAGCAAGAATGGGCACTGACAGTGGTAACAATACCAAACGGAATGCTTGCCAAGGCGTAGCGCCATCCAATGCAGCCGCTTCTTCTAATGAACCATCTATCGACTCGAAGTAACCTTTAATTGTCCATACATGCAGTGCAATACCGCCCAGATAAGCAAAGATGAGACCGCCGTGGGTATTCAGCCCTAAGAAGGGAATATACTGCCCTAACTTATCAAACAAAGCATACAGCGCCACCAGCGCTAATACTGCTGGGAACATCTGGAAGATCATCATCGCTTTTAAAATGGTGTCTTTACCACCAAAACGTAAACGCGCAAATGCATACGCAGACGTGGTCGACAACGCCACAATCATCACTGACGATATTGCAGCTACTTTTACCGAGTTCCACAACCACAACAACACTGGAAATGGCGGCGGTGTAATACTGCCATCTGCATTCGTTACCGAGAAACCTAACGCTAAACGCCAGTGATCTAATGTCGGTGATGTCGGAATAATGCCACCCGTCGCAAAGTTACCTTCACGCAACGAAATTGCCACTACCATAACCAAGGGGAAAATAATCACCACCAGCAGTGCACACAGTGCTAGGTGGGCAGCCCATACCCGATATTTTAATGATGTTCCTTGTACCATAGCCATACTGTTACTCCTCATTTGTTGTAGGTTAGTGCTGTCAGTTACTGTTGTCGCTTATTTTTCTGACAGCTTGGTAAAACGTAAGTTAAAGAGCGCTAAACCACCCACTAACAAGAAGATAAGCGTTGTAATTGCACTGGCTAAACCAAAGTCTTGGCCACCAGCACCTTCAAAGGCAATACGATAGGTATAGTTGACTAACAAATCGGTATAACCCGCCGGTTCACTGGTACCGATCATGTTTGGCCCCCCCTGCGTTAACAGCTGAATCAATACAAAGTTATTAAAGTTAAACGAGAAGCTGGCAATCATTAACGGCATTAATGGTTTCATCATCATCGGGAACGTAATGTTCTTGAAGTTTTGCAGCGGTCCTGCACCATCAAGCGCCGATGCTTCGTATAAATCATCCGGTATTGATTTCAACATGCCCATGCTTAAGATCATCATGTACGGAAAACCGAGCCAAATATTAACCATTAATACCATGGCTTTAGCCGAGATTGGATCCGAGAACCAACTTGGCGACAGACCGAACATGGCTTCTAACACCATATTAATTTCACCAAAGCTTTGGTTGAATAACCCTTTGAAAATCAAGATAGAAATAAATGACGGTACGGCGTAAGGTAAAATTAACAGCATACGGTAAATAGCACGGCCGCGTAACGCTTCCCATTGCACAATACTCGCCAGCACCAACCCGATGATCACAGTAGCAACCACAGATAATCCAGAGAAAATAATCGTCCAAAAGAAAATACTAATGAAGGGTTCTTTAATACCATCATCTTGCCAAATTCGTTCAAAGTTGGCGGTACCGATAACTACCGTAAAACCCGGTGATAATGGATCGCCAATATAGTTACCTTCGGCATCAATGGTTTGATAAAAACCGGTGTCCATATTCGGGATCAATACCGTTTTATCTTTATTATTAATTAACGTGGTCCCGTCGCTTTCAACACTGTAAAGCGGTTGTACTGCGGCAAATTTACGTAACCCGCTCATGCGAATTTCATTACCATTGGGTAATACCAAGTCCACCGTGTTTAACGTGGCGCGGTTTTTGATAATTTCTTTTATTTTCGCTTTGCTGCCAACAACGGCATCTGCCGCGGTTAGCACTAAACGTCGGTTTGCTGGCAACGTTAAATTTATCTCATCAGTCACTAATAATTGCGCACCGTCTTTAATCGCAAGACGATAACCATTTTCACTGCGATACAAATCAAATTTATAACTGTCACCACTTTGATAAGTACTATCAAGTAACACTGACTGCGCGCGTTCAAAAGACAGTTGGTTTTTGGCACTGTAATTGGTAAACGCGATACCCACCGTATATACCAGTGGAAAAACAATAAACAAGATCATGCCCGCGACACCTGGGTAAATATAACGGTGTGCGTAGGTCTTTTTACTACCAAAAATATACAAAGCTAACGAGGTTAAAATAAGCGTTAACACCGCAAATGACGTCTCACCACGTGAGTACATCAATACCGACGCATAACCGTTCATTAACCCAATAAGTGTGAGGGTGCACCATTTAATAAAATGCGGAGAAAAAAATCTAGAATTGACTTGGTCGCAAGTCTGTTGAGATTCTGGTGTATCACCCAGAATCTCAGCTACTTTAACAGTCTGCATGGAAAAACCTACCTCATAATACCTATCACACTAAACAGATGATCATTTATTTAATGCAACGGGTATAAACAGCAAGAGGAGAGATAATCTATCCTCTTATTTTATAACTTCCTATCACTACAACAGGGAGTACTTAAAAACACTATCTCGTCATCTGTTTTTCTGCATCGCTTAATGCCGCATCAATCGATTGACGACCATCAACAATGTTAATGATGGCATTTTTAGTCGCGCCCCAAAATGCATTCATTTGTGGGATATTCGGCATCACCTCACCGTTCATCGCATTGTCCATCGTCGCCGCAATACGGCTATCACTCGACAATTGTTGTTGGAATGATGTCAGCGCAACGGCACCTAATGGTTTGTCGTTATTCACTGTAGCCAGACCTTCATTGGTCAATAAATAGTTTTCGATAAACTCAACCGCTAAGTCTTTATTTGGTGACGCAGTACTAATACCCGCCGTTAATACACCGACAAACGGTTTAGAGTGCTGACCATTAAATTTAGGTAACTGCGCAACGCCATAATTAATCTCAGACTTGTCTATATTGCCCCATGCCCACGGACCATTAATCGTTAATGCCACATTACCTTTGATAAACTCAGATTCTGATACCGAGTAATCCATATCGGGTGAAATGACGTTATCGGCCAATAGCTTTTTCACTAACTGCATACTGCTTTTAACGCCCGTATTATTTACACCCGCATCTTTCACATCATACCCGTTAGCATTGGCTTTAAAGGCATAACCACCGTCAGCCGCCATTAGCGGCCAAGTGAAGTACGGTTCTTTTAGATTCCACATAATCGCAGACTTACCTTGGGTTTTAAGCTGCTTGTCTAATGCTGCAATATCTTCCCAATTTTTTGGTGGGGTTTTAATTAAATCTTTATTGTAGATAAGTGAGAGTGATTCAACCGCCACTGGATAGCCGATATATTTACCCTTGTATTTAACCGCATCCCAAGTAAAGTCAATCATGCTGTCTTTTAACTCTTTTGATGGTTTAATTTCGGCTAATAAACCCGCCTGAGCATAACCACCAAAACGATCATGAGCCCAAAATACGATATCAGGACCATCACCCGTAGCAGCAACTTGAGGGAACTTGTCTTGTAAGCTATCTGGATGCGAAACCGTCACCTTGATACCGGTATCAGCTTCAAACTGCTTACCTACTTCAGCAAGACCGTTGTAACCTTTGTCACCGTTAATCCAAATTGTTAACTGGCCTTCTTCAATAGCAGCAAAAGCAGAAAAAGAGTTCATTGCAGTTAGCAGTGCTACCGCGGTTAAGGTTTTTCTCATCACTTATATCCTTATTAAATTAGCTTTCAAACTTACCAGACAAGTTGTCTGCGTTGGAGGATATAGTCATACAAAAGCCCACTGCTCACATCATCCTTTATCCTACGCCTAACCCCTGCAAAGCAAAAAGCGTGAACTTGAACGATTAATTTTACTTAGTTGGCTAATAAAGGCGATAAAAATGCGATGGCTCGCACACTAAAACGCGATCAAGTACCTATTTGGAGTAATAATTAGACAGCTATTGTTAAAATGTGATCCATGCACTCCTCCTGTCTTCTCCACCCTAAAAGTTTTTGCCAAGGATGATGCAGTATAAGGGCATATAAAACACACTATCAACATCGAATAATGCTGTGTAAGATATTATAATTAATCATAAAAAGGACTCGCGAGATGGCAAATGTCACGTTAAAAAATGTATGTAAAGCATATGACGATGTACTTATCTCTAAAAACGTAGATCTCGAAATAAATGATGGTGAATTTGTGGTTTTCGTTGGTCCATCAGGTTGTGGCAAGTCAACCTTACTCCGTTGCATTGCAGGCCTTGAAGATATCACCTCGGGGGACTTATTTATTGGCGGCAAACGCATGAACGATGTCGAACCCTCAAAACGTGGTGTCGGTATGGTATTCCAATCTTATGCCCTTTACCCTCACTTAGATTTAACCGATAACATGTCATTTGGCTTAAAATTAGCGAAAGCAGATAAACAGCTCATCAAAGATCGCGTTAAACATGCCGCTGACATTCTGCAACTAACACCATTATTAGATCGTAAACCGAAGTCTTTATCCGGTGGGCAACGTCAACGTGTAGCGATTGGTCGTACCTTGGTATCACAACCAAAAGTATTTTTATTAGATGAGCCGCTGTCTAATTTAGATGCGGCGTTACGCGTAAAAATGCGCATTGAATTAGCCAAACTACACAAACAATTGGGCTGTACGATGATCTACGTGACCCACGATCAAGTTGAAGCGATGACGATGGCCGATAAGATCGTGGTACTCGACGGTGGTGATGTGGCCCAGGTCGGGGCACCATTAGAGATTTATCATTACCCTAAAAATCTTTTTGTGGCAGGTTTTATTGGTTCACCAAAAATGAACTTCATTAACGTACATATCCAAGCTGTCGAAGCTGAACGTGTCGAAGTACTGTTACCGAATTGCCAGAGTATTTGGATCCCCGTTGACGGGAAAACGGTGAATGCCGGTGATGAAATGATCCTCGGTATTCGCCCTGAACACTTAGTGCCAGCTGAAGATGCTGATATCGTCATTGCGGGTGAAACCATTGTGGTAGAAAAATTGGGTAATGAAACACAAGTCTATTTGCACATTGAAGGCTGTGACGAAGATGTGATTTATCGCGTCGCTGATACCCTGTCGATAGATGCGGGTGAGAAGCTAGATATTGGTATTCCTGCGCACCGCTGCCACTTGTTCCATAAAGATGGTTTAGCTTGCCAGCGTTTGCATAAAGAAACGACGCGCTAATCGATACTCTCACACTCTCCTACCCACGAACGAGTTAGCTAGCCTCGCTAACTCGACATATCCCTTTCTGTATTAGCACTTCAACGCCCTCAAAATATGCTTAATCTATTTTCCATATATTCCCCCATACGGAAAAGATGAGTCACGGTCAGATAAACCAGCGAACAAAAACCGATACTTCCAAAGGGTAATAACAAATGTTGATAAAATGTTGTATAAATGTGAAATGGGTAGATGGAAGTATTATTCGACCAAGCAGTTTTGGTGAAAGTACTTCTATTCACCCCATCCGTGACGTAGGTTTTATAAAGTTTATGCAAACTAAGATGCTTGTCAAAAACTTATTCCTCAATCGCCTTTTTAACAGAATTTATTAGACAATAGGTACTTAGCTTGGATTTATTTAGAAACTTAACGCTATCATTTAAAATATCAAGCCTTGTCATTGTTTTACTGTGTTCATTGCTGTTTATTTCTGTCAATCTTATCGTCAATAGTCGAGCCGTGGTTGAAAACATCGTCTTAGATTCTGAAATTAGGCAATTTTATTCAAACATCAATAATAAGTGGAAAGACATTCTCAAAGCCTATAAATTTTCAGAAGATATGGGCATGAAATTTTCAGCAAGAGCAGTGGAACAAGCACAGCTAGAAGAAGCCACCACTAAAGTTGAAACGCTGATTAACGATTACGTGGCCAGTTTATTGACTGCGAACACAACGCTTGAAAATGAATGGAACTCAGTACTGGAACTCCGTCAAGAGGACGGCGTATTTTATACTCGAGACCAACTTGTAGAGCGAGCAGAACACCTTAATTCATCGCTAGCAACATTAACCAATGTTTGGCTAACCAAGGCAACGTTTGTCGTCCGAAAAAAAGCAGAAAAGGCGGCTAACCTCGCTTTTCCACCCGTTATTGAAACCATTGACGCCATCAACCTGATGCATGACGAATTGGTCAGCATACGGTCAGAAAAAATCATTGCAGCTCAAAATAAAATTGTTATTCAATCGACGATTCTAGCAATCAGCATTTTCTTTATCGTTATTATTATGTCCTTCTTGATGCTTCGGAAACTGAAAAAAGATTTACAGTCTATTGTGTCAGTGACACATTGCTTAGCCAAAGGTGATCTTAGCCGAACGCTCGAAGCTGGAGACGATTTGGACGAAATCAGTGAAATAAAAAGATCGGTATTCAGCATGACTGACAACCTGAATAATATTTTTAAGTCTGTCACGTTACTGGCTAACAATTTAAACGAGTCAACAGATGGCCTGCTCAGTGACAACAAGCAAAGGATTAATGACGCAGAATTCCAGCACTCACAAATGACCAAGCTTTCTGGTTCTGTCGACGCGCTTTATTCAGTTTCAACACAGGTCTCTGAACATGCAGACGACGCACTGACTAAATCAGATAATGCGATTGCATCGGCCAAAAAAGGGAAAACAATCGTCAATGAAACCATTGCGTCTATTGAGAATTTAGCAGGCGAAATTGAAAATTCAGTCTCTGTAATTCAGCAACTGGATACCGAAGCGGACAGTATTACCAGTATTCTTGAGGTCATCAAGAGCATTGCCGAACAAACCAACCTCTTGGCGTTAAATGCAGCCATTGAAGCGGCTCGAGCTGGTGAACAAGGTCGTGGCTTTGCGGTGGTTGCTGATGAAGTCAGAAATTTAGCGAAACGGACTCAAGATGCTACAGCAGAAATTCAATTCACACTTGAGACACTTAAGAAGAGCACCCTTATCGCTGTATCAGCCATCAATAACAGTCATACCAAATCACTGGAAAGTGTGGAATATGTATCAAATGCTGGCAACGTGATAGATGAGATTAATAGGTCCGTTAACCAAATTAAAGACATTGCCAAAGAAACATCGGCCGCGTCATTATTGCAAACTAACACACTTGATGAGATCCAGACCAATGTCAACGATGTCAATCAAGTCACCGAGGAGAACACGACTCGCGCTCACGTATCAATGACTTCAGCATCGTCACTATCAGGCCTTAGCAAGGAGCTACTCAGTTCAATCAGTTACTTCAAATTAAAGTAACTCGCCAGCTGCAGAAAAATATCAAAAGACTGAGTACTTACCGTAAACGGCCAGTTCTGTCGCATATTGACGGTTTTACCTCACGATTAAAAAAGCCTCCAACGAGGAGGCCAAATTCACTAAACAACTACAACT
Source organism: Moritella sp. JT01 (assembly GCF_001574435.1). Taxonomy (GTDB): domain Bacteria; phylum Pseudomonadota; class Gammaproteobacteria; order Enterobacterales; family Moritellaceae; genus Moritella. Next base: position 429,222 of record NZ_LOCN01000001.1, on the reverse strand, counting down.
TATTGACGTTAATTCTCGTCTGAATGAGATACGCTGGCGGTGTCTTTATTTTTTATATCCTTAAGAAAAGAAACCAACATTAAAATATAAATTAAAACAATGGGTACAGAAGCCAATATTAATGATGTCTGGAGTATATTTAAACCACCAATAAAAACAAAACCAAGAGGAATAATCGAGATTAAAAATGAAAACAAGAATTTATGAAGATTTTTAGGCTCTTCATTTTCTTTTATCTCTTTGCAAGAGGATAAAGCAAGAACATAGGAAACAGAATCAAACGTTGATGCCTGAGATATAATGCAGATGATCGCGATAACAGCTATAACAATTTTAAACCCAGGTAAATTATTATATATACTTATAATGGCCGTACTTGCATTTGTGGATTGGAGTACACTGACTGTATCAGCAATATCAAAAATATTTAAATTGATAGTATAGCCACCCAGAACAATAATACATAACCAAGAAGATAGACTTCCGATCAAGGTTCCAGTGATAAGTATTTGTTTAATCGTTCTTCCTTTTGATATTTTCGCAATGAAAATAGCCACAAATGGAGAATAAACAAACCACCATGCTAGATAAAATGCAGTCCATTTAAACGGGAAATCAGATTGACCAAAACTGGATGTCCAGGTGCTCATTTTTATGTAATTACTGAACATCGCCCCTAAACTTTCAAGCCCAAAGTTAAAAATAAATACCGTCGGCCCTGCAATAAAAACAAACAATACAAAAGAGAATAACAGGATCACATTCATATTACTTAAGCGTTTAATACCATTTTTAAGTCCTAACATAAGACTGATAGAAAAAATGATAGTTGTTATTAAAATCACAAAAATATCGAGCGAAAAGTTATGTTCAATATTGAATAGCTGACTAAATATATTAGAAATGAGTGGGACACTTAATGAAATTGAAGCACCAGAGGCAAGGATCAGTGAGACTGAGAAGATAATATTGATAACTCTTGCTTTCCAGCTTCTTTCATTCGACCCGATAATTGAATGACATACTGAGCTTATTGTTAAATATGGTCTCTTCATTACATGAAAAGAATAAGCAATAGGAATTGAGCATAAAGTATAAATAGACCACCCAGGTAACCCCCAAAAATAGAGAGCATATTCCATCCCAACAGAAGCAGCGGCTTGAGAACCGGCCTCCAACCCATAAGGAGGTGATATATAATGGTAAATAACTTCAATAGATGCCCAGTAAAAAAGACTGGAACCAATCCCGGCACAGAAAATCATAGACGCCCAACTAAACGTCGAGAACTCTATACTTTTTGACGAGCCGCCAAGAACCACATCACCGTATTTCCCAAACGCAAGCCAGAGTAAAAATAAAGAAACAATTATTCCTAAGAATAAATAAACAGAACCAAATTTTATTAAAAGTACATCCATGATCATTAATGAAAAATCATTAACGGCTTCTGGATAAATGACTATATTACCAATAACAATAAAAACAAAGAAAGAGGATACTAATATTGATAACCAATCAATTGAGGGAGAGTTTTTTGTCGGATCTCCCAACAGCAAAGTTTTTAACATGATTTAAATAGCCTAGTAGTGTAACTAAAAGACACATACTCTACCTAAATATAATTTACGCAAGTCAATTCAACATAAAACATTGAATTTTAAGATTAAACCACTTAAAAATACCGATAATGAATACAGGTAGGTAAATTAGATTTTCTCTAATAACCACCATGACTATAAACCAAAAGTCAATTGTTAATATATCCACATTAATATGTTAACTATGTTACGGTATATGTCCCCCCCCTACCGCTTAGTAGGGACTTCTCATATTTTCCGACGTTGTATATCGGCACTTTTCAGTCGCCCTCCTAAGCCTTAAAGCACTAGGTAATATTATGTCTGATTCAACTCAGAATTTAACGAATATCTTTCCTTTTACTAAAACAAAAAACACAGAAACGAACGATTCCGTAATACCCACTGCGATTATTTATTGTGAAGGTCACTTTGGCAAAATTGATGGTAAAACAGCGAATGGTCTTGTTAGACATTCTCACAACTATCGCATTCTCTCTGTGATTGATAGCAAAACGGCAGGTTTAAATTCAGGTGAAGTGCTGAATGAAGGAACAAATGACATCCCTATTTTGACCAACATGGAAGCAGCACTAACACATGCAGGCACAATTCCTGACTACTTCATTTTTGGGATTGCACCATCAAGTGGTTTGTTATCCGATGCTGAAAAAACGATTATTTTAGATGCTATGTCATTAAAGATGAATATAGTTAATGGATTACATGAATTCTTAAGCGAGGACCCTACTTTTTTAGCGGCGAGCATAAAACACAATGTCAGTATTTTAGATATCCGAAAACCTAAAAACAAAGAAGAATTACAGACGTTCAGCGGCGAAATACATAATGTAAAATGTCCACGTATCGCAATTATGGGAACCGATTGTGCTATCGGAAAACGGACAACAGCCACAATATTAACTCAAGCACTACGAGAAAAAGGGCTTAACGTTGTCATGATTGCAACAGGGCAAACTGGCATTATTCAAGGCGCACCCTATGGTGTTGCGTTAGATGCAGTTCCTTCTCAATTTTGTGCAGGTGAACTAGAAGCGATCATCGTCAAAGCGTACGAACAAGAAAATCCAGACCTGATCATTATTGAAGGACAAGGATCATTGAGTCACCCCGCATTTTCTACTAGTTCTTTTATACTTCGCGGCAGCTGCCCAACAAGTGTCATTTTACAACATGCGCCTAAACGTTTATACCGTGCTGATTTCCCTAAAGCACTGATGCCTTCAGTCGCGTCAGAAATAAATCTTATTGAAACATTTTCAGATACCAACGTGATTGGCTTAACGCTTAATCATGAAGATATGTCCTCGCAGGAAACACTAGACTCGATTGATGACTTCGCAACTCGATTAAGGATACCAGTTACCGACGCGCTATCCCAACCAACAGACCACCTTGTACAAATCGTTTCTTCTGCTTATCCCCACCTAGAACGCAAAATGACGTTAACGTCTTGAACTACCCTAGGGTAGACATCAACTGCGCTAAAATTTACCATAATACTCAAACATTGATAAATCGATTAAATCATAAAGGCATATCGGTAACCCCCGTCACCAAAGTGTGTTTAGGCCACCCTATCATTGCTAATACTTTGATTAGCGCAGGGGCGCATATGATTGCGGATTCCCGTGTCGAGAATATTGAAAAGATGAGGAAGTCGGGTATGTCATTACCGACTATGCTGATCCGTACACCTATGTTAAGTCAGGCTTCAAACGTTGTTAAGTATTGTAATATCAGCCTTAACAGTGAAATAGCTGTAATTGAACAACTATCCCTTATTGCTAACCAAACAAATATTATCCATGGCATTATCATCATGGTCGAGCTAGGGGATCTGCGGGAAGGCGTAATGCCGAACAATTTATTGGCATTTATCGGTAAGATCATTAATTTACCGAACATAGTAATAAAAGGCATAGGTACAAATTTGGCCTGCCGCTATGGTATATCACCTGATAATGACAAAATGTCTCAACTGTCTGCACTTGCAAATGAAGTCGAAGAAGCATTTTCTATTCAGTTAGACATTATCTCAGGCGGTAATTCAGCCTCGATTAGTTGGGCAGTAAATCATGGTAAAAACAGCCGTATTAACAACCTACGAATAGGTGAAGCCATTTTCCTCGGTTGCGAACCATTATATCAAGAGCCTATCGAAGGATTGTTTACCGATGCCATCACGCTCACGGCCGAAGTTATTGAGTCAAAAATAAAACCGTCTTTACCTTGGGGTGAGCGAGGCAAAAATGCCTTTGGAGAAAAACAAGCCATCCCAAATAGAGGGGATGTGTCACAAGCGCTGATCGCATTAGGTCGCCTAGATGTCCATATTTCAGGACTTAAACCGCCAGCAGGCATAAAAATTGTTTCATCAACCAGTGATCATCTGGTTATTGAAACATCTGGAGAATCCTTGCTCGTCGGCCAAAAGGTACAGTTCAACTTAGATTACGGTGCGATTTTACTTGCTATGTCCTCGCCTTATACACATAAATCGTTTAACCATCAGGATTTTGATACATAATTCAAAACGATAACGTTGTATGTCACTAAGCGATGACTGATTCTATGCACAGAATAAATACGATATGACAAAAAAATGCCTAACAGCTTTCACTGTTAGGCATTCTTATGACTCGGGGTTTTTGCTGCAAACAAAAATGCGCCCCCTTTTTAACTATCTTGCTTTCTACTTATGCCAGCTATACGCGAGGTATTAGAACCAAGCTTCAACTTGCATACCTATAGTATAGTCGCTGTCGCCTTTACTTGATCCCAAAGTCGTCCCTTCATCATCTGTGATGTATGACGCGAATACGCGCAGTTCAGGTCTAGCCCAGAAACTTTCACCCATTGACCATGCTTGTGCAATGGTCGCTTTACTGCCACCTTTATCTGTAGAACCTTGTGATTCAGAGAACACACCTAATTCCAAAATGGTTTTCATGTTCTGGTTCCATTTGTACATCGGACGTACCACAACACTGAACAGCTCATGCTCTTCTTTGGCCAAGCCTACATCAGTAGAATTTGCATACATTAATTGATGGCCTACTTCGATCTTATCGCCAACACTAACCACGCCCCAGTTGATCACGCGGTAACCTGTCGCATCATTTTGTTTTCCAGAGCGGTCAAACCAAGCACCACTGCCTAAGTCAGCCATTTGAGCACCATAAGAACTGGTACCATATTGCAATACGGTTTGGTTAAAACCGTTGCTTAATCCCTGTTGTAAAATAGCCGTTAACATCACGCCATCATCAGCCTCTAAAGTCTGCTCTGCTTTCTCATTGGCAAAATTATAAATCGCAGCGACTTCTAAATTCGCACCACTCCATAATTCAAGACCTGAATAACGGACATCAAAAATATTACCATTTACCTGGGAATCATTAGACCATGAGCTGTCTTGTGATAAGCCATTCGTACTCGCTTGACTACCTTCATCGAGCATCCAAGCTGCAGACAATTTACCAGGACCGACGGTTAAGTTTTCAATACCACCACCAGCACCCGCTGAGGTATTTAAGTAGTAAAAATCAGTAATGTGAATATCTTTACGTTGGTAATAACGTTTACCCGCCCACATCGTTGCTTCTTTATCGCTCGCGATCAATCCCGTCGCTTGTACGTTAAATTGAGCCACGTTGAAGTCACCGTCTTCCCAACCATTATTACCTGAGTTGCCCTGCGCGATCATGGCGTCAACAATCCAAGTTTGATCTTCCATTCCGGTTATTTTTGGTAGTTCTTGGCGGAAACCAAACTCAGCATAAAGATCATTTTCATTACCTAAACGACCAATTTTGTTTTTCTCAAAACTAATATTTTCGCCATTATTTCCGCTAATACCAGTACCTGCTCGCATGTAACCATTAAAATCAACAGCGCCTGCAGCAGAAGAAAGTAAGGCTGCTGATACAGCAATCGCAACACGATTTAAGTTTTTCATATAATCTAAATCCTTGAATGAGTTTGGTGTCATTTTTCGAGCCTGTGACCAAGATAGGATTGGCTCAGAAGACAAATTCATACTAAAGAATTTTCAAATAACTGACCTCCTCCACCCCGTGTTAATTTAAGGAGGATGAAAAAGGCTGAGAAAAAAATGAGTGGCCTATTTTTATGAGGGAGATCACCAAAGCAGGGCGTATTTACATGATCTTTAAATAATTACATAAAAGACACTGTTAACTGGATCATGTTTAATCGTCTAAATCGCTATATTAGCGCTCTGAATTACATAAAACCCAGCTCATTTATAAATGTGATCTAAGCTGCAAACTGAATGATTAATGAATTAATACTGGTTTTATAAATGAACTCTTCAACCACGCAATAACCAAACTCATCACGACATTCTATCGCGTTGGCTAACAAGCAAATAAAAACAAATTAACAAGCCATTGTGTTCTTTGCAAACTGCGAATTAAAATTGCATTTTGCGAAAATTAATTCTTAAAATGCGATCGATTTAACAAAAAAAAAACAACAAAAAAAATAAATCTATGTTTTTAAAGTACAAAAAATATGGCACGAGATATGCCATAACAACGGTACCAATGATATTTCTTTTTATACTTCGCAATCAAGGGACTGCTTATGAAAACATGTCAGTACAAGACACTATTATTAATGTCTACCTGCCTTTATAGCTTAAATGCTATATCGGCGCCTTTTGCTAGTTGCCCGACTGAAGCATTTCTATCCCAATACAAAAATGGTAGAACACATTATAAATCGGTGGACCTGAGTACAGGTTTAATCACAACGCTACAAACCGATGATGGCTTAGGCTCTGATTCAATTAATGCAATTGCCTTCAATAACACAGATAAATATATCTATGGTTTCGACCGCAATCAACTGGCATTAGTCAAATTTGATAGCGATTTTAAAGCAACCATTTTAAACTTTACTAACCCACCAAACAATAATTTTTATGTGGGTGATATAAAAGATAATAAGTTCTATTTCTATCGCCGCTACCTTGGTCTTTATTACACAAATCTAGACAGCAGTGCACCCGACTACCTCACCATTACAAAAATAGTGGGGTCGAATAAAAGCATTAGAATTGCTGACTTTGCATTCCACCCGACCGATGGCAATATATACGCAGTAGAAGGTAGAACGGGTAACTTATACCGTATTGATCCAACGACAGGTGTTGCAACCAATGTAGCCAGCACCGGGTTTAAGTCCCCACGTAGTGCGTTTGGTGCTGCTTACTTCGACTCCGCTGGTTATCTTTATTTCCTCCGTAATAATGACGGTAATATTTACCGGACTGACATTACCGATCCGAACAATATTACTGGCGCATCCGTGTATTTTGCTAAAGCTTCAGCAAGTAACAGTAATGACGGTGCTCGTTGTTCTGAGGCGGCTGTTGTATCAACAAATACGGATTATGGTGATGCTCCCGACTCATATGGAACAAGCTTAGCGGCAAATGGGGCAAGACATCTGATTGACTACAACAACTATATACTTGGTAGCCTTATTGATGCAGAAGATGATGCTAACGTATCACCCAATACAGATGATGCAGATAACCTTGCAGATGAAGATGGCATTCTATTTCAAACCACACTCATCACAGGTTTAGATGCACAAATAAATGCCACGATCAGTGGTGGTCAAGACAGTGTCTATTTCAATGGTTGGTTTGATTGGAATCAAGATGGCGATTTTGATGATGCAGGTGAGCATGTGTTTGATAGTCGGTCGCTAGACTCAAATTCACACAATCTCACTTTAACTGTGCCAGCTACCGCATTAATCGGTAATACGTGGGCGCGATTCCGTGTCGGAGACCAAGATAATATAACCAGTGGTGGTGGTTACGCAAATGGTGAAGTCGAAGATTATCCGATTACCATTGTAGATGGTAATACCACCAGTATTTATTACCCAGCTGAGGATGAATTTGTCACACTTGCTTACGAAGATCGCTGGCCAGAACAAGGTGACTATGATTTTAACGATGTCGTTATTTTTTATCGAGTAGTGCAGACAGTTAAAAACAATCAAGTTTCTCGTATCGATATACAAGGTGAACTCATCAATTATGGTGCCTCATATTCCAACGGTTTTGCTGTCCACTTACCGGGAATACTGCGTAGTAATGTTGATGAAGACTTATTACAAGTCAGTTTTAACTCTGTATCAGCGCCTACCAGCGGTGTTTTAGAAGCGGGTCAGACTGATGCTGTCGTTGTTATTTCTGATAACTTAAAAACAGAATTTACTTCGACTTGTGGAGAGTTCTTCTTTAATACCGAGCCTGCTTGTATGGGCAACACGAGTATCTTTACATTCGAAGTCAACATTCCACTGAATAATCCAATTGATGTTGCTAGCATGCCAGCAATGCCACTGAACCCCTTTATATTTGGGGCCGAAAACCATACCAGAAATGATTTCTTTAGTGGGCAAATTGGACGTGATTTAGAGATTCATTTACCAGATAAACCTCTCACGGATTTAGGTAACAGTGCTTACTTCGGACTTGGTGATGATGATTCAAATCCACCGACTACCACATTCAGAACCTCAACCAATTTACCTTGGGCTGCTGAGATAGGTAATACCGAATGGAAAGCACCACTCGAAGAAACAGATATTGCTTGTGCTTATCCTGAATTCAATACATTCATCACCAGTGATGGTGTCAATAACGAATTTTGGTTTGATAACCCAGTTTTCCATAAAGTCGTCGATTAGGAGCAGATCATGAAACTTATTCAAACACTGATTATTTGTAATATTGCCTTTATTTCTGCTTGTAGTGATAGTGGAAGTGGAAGTGCAAGCGACAGCCCAACAGGAAATGTAAGTACCCCCACAGGGAATGTTGCCACTCCTGCAATCGATGGTCCTAAACAAGTATTACTCTCTGACGATGATGGGTTTATTTCCACAGAGAGTGATGACCTCAGATTACAGGATATAGTCGCACCAATAACACAAAAATTCACAGCAGCTAAACAGCAGGAATTAACGATAACATCACAGAGCGGTGACGCTTGTCATATCAATATATACACAAAATATAATAAAGTCTCAGGGCATAAATTTTCCCCTGCCATAGGCAGCAGAGTCCTGCAAATGTATTCAGAAAACTGTGCATATTCAGGCTCAATCTACCTGCTAAGTCAGCAACGTAAATTATTAATCGAGGTAATTAACTTAAATCTAGAAGACACAACCAGCTATTATGAGGAAACAATACAAAACACTGCTATTGAAGTTGCAATACGATAGCGGTGCTAACAGCACGTTAATTTAATTCCAAAAGTAATCCTCCAGCAAAAACCACCACACAATATTAATTGGTGGTGGTTTTTATTTTACCGCCAAAATTCATTTCAGTTTATATAACGAGAAACAGCCTCCTCTGTCGCGACCAGCTATTTAATTTTCCATAATCAGTCACAAACACATATAATGATATGGACTCACTCATTCAAAAGGCACTTAAATGCGTTTAACCATTTTTCATAAATTGTTCATCTCTTTAATGCTAATTAGCTCAATTATGATGATTGGCATGGCGTTGTTGATTAACAATAGCTTTCAAAATGGTTTTCAAAGTTATCTGAATCAAAGTGAAGTAGAACGCATTGAAAATATGGCTGAAAATATCAGTGATTATTATTCATCAGACCAAGGCTGGCGCAAGCTACAACAGCAGCCAGAATTATGGGGAAGACTATTAAGAAACATTGGTGAGTATCCCAGAAAACCAAAAAAAGTCGCCGAAATGACATCAAGGAAAACCAGATCAAATTACAACCGACTCGCAGCACGCCTTAACTTACTAGATCTAAATGGCAACACTATTATCGGCGATCCTAAAAATTTTCATCGTTTACATGCAAATATACAAATTACTAAGATTGCGATCACCAAAAATGAACAAACCATTGGTTGGTTATCTATTTTACAAAGAGAAAAAATTAAAGGTCATTTAGCCGAACGTTTCTTAAGGCAACAACTGGACAACTTTTATTGGATTGCCGCTTGGGCCGCTTTATTTTCCTTTATCGTTGCTGCGTTATTAGTTCGTCATTTTTTAAAACCGTTAAAAAACTTACATTCCGCAGCGAAATCACTGTCTAATGGTAATTTTGATTATCAAATTGACGTGCGCGGTAAAGATGAACTCGCCGAACTATCACTCGCATTTAATTTATTAACCACCACCTTAAAGGCTCAGAAATTATCACGAGAGCAATGGCTCGCCGATATTTCTCATGAACTGCGTACGCCGATTGCCGTCTTGCTCAGCGAAATAGAAGCGATTGAAGACGGTATTCGTAAACCGGAACCTAAATATATTAAGTCATTACATAATCAAGTCATGACTCTAACCCGCTTAGTTGATGATTTATATTCATTATCACAGTCAGACAGTGGCATCCTTATCGATACATCACACAATGTCGATATCACCAATATCATTAACAATATCGCCAACCAAAACGAAGTACGTTTAGCAGACAAGCATATTGTAATACAACGTTTATACGATCACCATCAACCGACGTTATTACATGCCGATGCCAAATCATTAGCTCAGCTTATCGGTAACCTGTTCGAAAACAGCTATCGCTACACAGATCAAAATGGACACATACAAATCAACTTACAACAAATCAACGACAACATATTATTAACCATTGAAGATAGTGCACCCACCGTACCTGACGCCGCATTACCAAAGCTGTTTGAGCGTTTGTACCGCGTTGATAAATCCCGTAGTCGTGCCAATGGCGGTTCCGGCTTAGGCTTATCCATTTGTGAAAACATCGTCAAAAGACATAACGGTCATATCAGTGCACAGCACTCCGAACTTGGCGGCTTAAAAATAGCGATATCACTTCCGATTAAGGACAATTAACCCATGATAAATTTAGCAAAAAAAATACTCGTGGTTGAAGATGAACCTTCCCTTGCTATCGTATTATGTGAATACCTCGCCCAGGCAGGATTTCAAACCCACATCATTGATAACGGCCTCGAGGTTATTGACTGGGTAAAGCAAAAAAGTCCTGACTTACTGATCCTTGATTTGATGTTGCCTAATCGTGACGGTTTAGATATTTATCGTGAGTTACGTACTTTTAGCCAAGTCCCAGTCGTCATGGCAACTGCTCGTGTGGATGAAATAGACAGATTATTGGGACTTGAACTCGGCGCTGACGATTACATTTGTAAACCATATAGCCCGCGTGAAGTCGTGGCGCGTATCAAAAATGTATTACGTCGTACTGTAGAAGCTGCTACACCACAACAAAATGGCTTGGTTATTAATGATAAACAAATGAAAGTAGCATTTAATGAACAAGAGTTAACATTAACGCCAGCAGAATTTCGCTTACTGAGTTTCTTTAATCTGCACCCAGGGCAAGTATTTAACCGTGACCAACTCATGCAAAAAATTTATGCCGATAATCGCTTAGTCACCGATCGTACCATTGACAGCCACATTAAAAATTTACGTAAAAAGCTACAAGATGCAAATCCAGAGGGTGAATACATCAAATCAATTTATGGGGTTGGTTATAAGTTTACCTTGTGATTATCCATACTTTTTTAAAATTACAATTAATCTCCATATTTTCTCCATAATTCCTGCGCATTTGTTGCTTATAGTTACCCCATCAACAGATTAACAACAAGTAACAAAGTGAGATTATGATGAAAAAGACATTCTTTATTACCGCCGCCTTATTAACAGCGATGACAACCACAACGTTTGCTTATGCAAATAGCGATAACAATCAGCGTCATCACATGTCTTTTGAAAAAATGGACATCAATCAAGATGGTAAAGTTTCGAAAAATGAAGCTACAGGACGCCTAGCTGACAACTTTGATAAATTTGATACTGACAACGATGGTTTCGTTACCAAAGCAGATTTACCAAACAAAGGCAGACATCATAGAGGTAAAATGTTTAAAGCAATGGACACCAATAACGACGGTAAAATTTCTCGTGAAGAAGCAACTGGCCGTCTAGCCGAGAACTTTGATAAATTAGATAAAAATGGCGACGGCTTCATTACCAAAGATGAACTACCAAAACGTGGTAGACATCATAAAGGCATGATGTTCAAGAAAATGGACACCAACAATGACGGTAAAATTTCAAAAGAGGAAATGAATCAATACTTTGATAAATTAGACACTAACGGCGATGGTTTCATCACGAAAGAAGACATGGCAGCGCAACATAACAAGCGTTAATAAATCAAAAATAATTCATCCCTACATATAAAAATGCCTGTGAGTTTTAACTCACAGGCATTTTTATTGGTCGTTGACATCTTTTTAACCGGAAAGTTAAAATATAATGTTAACTCGATCATGTTTATTCGTGTAAAAGCTCCTTTTAACACCCTGAATTACATAAGATGAAGCTAACCTATAAATGTGACCTAGCTAACAAACTGAGTGATTTATGTCAAAACCTTATCCCCTTGGAGCGCACTTACAACCAGCCAACACTTTAACAAAGCAAGGCTGTAACTTCGCGATATACGCACCAGACTGCCGCAATTTGCAATTGATATTGTTTAATGACAAAACACAACGTAGTTTCACTATCGAAGAAAAATATGCGGGCATTCACCATATATTTATCCCAGATGTCACCGCGGGACAAGAGTATGGATTCTCCGCCAATATTGACGGGCAAGACTGGCTATTACTCGACCCTTATGCAAGAGCCGTCAGCGAAGCGCCTTATTATCAACCTCCTTATGATGCTGAAAAAAGTTGGCATCTAACCAAAGCGGTTGTCATCGATAACGCATTTGATTGGCAAGGTGTACCCCAGCCAGATGTCCCCCTGGCAGAAACCTTATTGCTAGAAACACATACCAAAGGGTTTACTCAACTCAACCCTGCCATCACCTCAGCGCAGCCAGGTACTTACCAAGCGCTCGCCGATCCGGCCAATATCACATTATTAAAACAACAAGGCATCACTAGCGTACAACTCTTACCTGTTGCAGTTTGCATGCACGAGCCGCACTTATTAAACCAGCAAGGTGTAAATTATTGGGGCTATAGCACCCTCGCCTTTATGGCGCCAGATCCTCGCTTTGCTAGCAAAGATGCAGTAATCGAATTAAAAACAGCGATCAGAGAATTACATAAACACGGCATCGAGGTGATCTTGGACGTGGTATTCAACCACACCGCAGAAGGTGGCCAAGATGGGCCGATATTCAATCTTAAAGCCTTGGATCACCGTTATTATTTACGTGATGAAAACGGCCTGAGAAACTACACTGGTTGTGGTAATAGCTTGGATCTGACCCACCAAGCTAGCCTTAATTTAGTCATGGATAGCCTACGTTATTGGGTAACTGAATATCATATTGATGGCTTCCGTTTTGATTTAGCCGCGACACTTGGCCGTGATGGCGACCGTTTCAATCAACAAGCACCATTTTTCCACGCTGTTGCGCAAGATCCTATTTTACAGCCTACAAAGCTTATCGCCGAGCCGTGGGACATTGGTCCTGACGGTTATCAGCTAGGGTATTTCCCAGATGGTTGGAATGAATGCAATGATAAATTCCGTGACACAGTGCGTAGTTTTTGGCGAGGTGATAACGGTTATCTAAAAGATTTCGCGACGCGGATCATGGGCTCTCGCCACTTCTTTAGTGGTGGACGTTGGCCACACAAACTCCCGGTAAATTATATCGCTTATCATGATGGATTTACTCTACAAGATTTAGTGTCTTATAACGATAAGCATAATAACGCCAACGGTGAAAACAACCGCGATGGTCATGGTGACAATCGCTCATACAACTGCGGTATTGAAGGTAAAACAAATGATTTAGCTATCATCGCTTTTCGTGAAAAACAAAAGCGTAATCTGATCACCACGTTAATGTTTAGTTTTGGTATTCCACATATATTAGCCGCCGATACCGTTTCTCATACACAAGGCGGGAACAATAATGCCTACTGCCAAGATAATGAGATCAGCTGGCTAAACTGGGAAATGGACGAGGTAAAACAAGATTTCCAAGATTGGTTAAGCAAGATGATCAAAGTGCGTAAGCAATACATGCTACCGTTCATTAATGCGTTTACGGGGGATGGCCGTAATGACCACCGCATTCATTGGTACTGCAGTGATGGTAGTACCATGCAACAACATGACTGGGAGCACCAAACCTGCATGGGGTTACATCTAGGCCTAGGCACTGATGGCGATGAATTATTATTATTATTCAATCAAGTCGATATTCCAGTCGATTTTAAACTGCCTAATGTACCGCCAATTTGGCATCGTGTTTGTGATACCAGTTCGATGCAATTAGCCGCTCTGAATGTAAACGATCACTATCAATTATCAGGCCGTTCTATGGTGGTATTACAACGCAGTGGTCGTGATTCCATCTAATGCACTAACGCGTTTAATTTCCTGGGGGGTAAAGTAAACCTTCCGCAACTGTGTAATTTCCAGCTGTTGTTGCTCACTATCGCTATCATTGTCGTTATTATTGTAAGTAGCGCGAGCTGTAATAACAGCAAGTTGCTCTCTGTATTCGTCTAGCTTGACTTGCCACTGCTGACGCTTTTCATCAAGTGTCGCTAATCGGTCAGCCACTTCTGGTGAAAATGACTGTTGAGTGAAGTCTTGTAATTCAGTCTGACTCGCCCCTTGTTCTTGCAGCGTCTTATATTGATCTCGGTATGTATTTAGCTGATTTGCATTACGCTGCTGCGCCAATAACCACGCAGGTGCTGCGGCATCGAGTTCTGCTTTTGCCGATTGCTTTTCGGCAGTATCTAATTCATTATTTTTATTAATCATAGCCAGACTTAACATGTAATCTTCGTACTCATCAGCTTGACCAAAAAAAGCATCGATCACATTACTATCAAGATAACTCGCCCTGGCATCAAGTACCATTTCTCGGACTTGAATAACATTCTCTAATGCATACTCCCCTATGTTCTCTGGATCAATATCCTGTTCAAACTGCTGCTTAATTGCCGAAACTTCATTAAGGTACTGCAAATAACCCGTTAATATGTCCACACTTTGTGTCAGAGCAGGATCAACGAGTTGTGATGTAAGACTATGTTTAATGCGTGTAACGATGATATCTAAACTTTCCTCACCCATAGCCGAGAGGTAAAAATCGAATAAATGCTGAATTTTTTTATTAATGATCAGTTCCCCACTCTCATTAACATCAAGTGTTAATGGTAGCGTTGAACCTAATAATGAGCTTGGTAGTAACAAAGGTATTACTTGTACTGGTTGAGAATCCCGTTCCTGAGCCGAACTCTCTCTTGTCACATTAACTAGCGCGTTAATTTTCTCCGTTGATAATGGATAAATATCTTGATGCGGCTCTAACGTTGGGGCTGGCTCTATGGCAATCGAGTTAGCATCACCTTCCGATAGAAATAATGTACCACCAACAATGGCGATACCACAGAATAATACAGTGACAACAAGAAGTGCGTTTGGTTTTAATGACATAGCAAGCGTCCTACGTAGCTAAGCACTGCAATATATTTACAGTGCTTAGTGCTTTATTAAAAATAAGTTGGTTACAGGCCTGCGCTCGTTAAACGCTTAGCATGTGCAGCATATAACGGTAATGGACTTGTACTACCTAAACCACGTAGACCAAACATACCATTAATTTCATCTGCATGGTTCATGGTATAATCATCACGAATCACTTTACCTAGGTGTGACGAACAACGACCTACAAGCCCATCATTGGCTTCATCAATCGTTAAATAGGTAACAGCAAGTAAACCATCAGCAAGGTCAATTACATTTGAGTTGAATAGTGGATTGTATGTCCCACTCCATGAATAATAAGAAACACCATTCACGTTATGATCGCCGTCATTGACTGAGTAATCATAAATCCAGTTTGGCCACCACCACGAACCAGCGTTATAACTTGGCGTCGCTTTACACTCGCCTTGTCTTAAACCCTCAGGGTATTTGGCATTAAAAATAGCCGCATCTTTAGAGTTCAAAGCTTCGAGTGAGCCCATCACATTTGCTTGCTGCTCATTATTACCTGTTACAACAGCTAATAAACTCGCAATGGCATTACCGATTGCCATCGCAGGACCTTCTAATGGCGAGTCCTTAATTAAATCGGCGGTACCTGTACCAAGATGTGGAGAGCCCACAGAAGTAACCGAAGCCACAAGGTTTGGTCGCACAGAGGCAACATAGCGTGAATCAATCCCACCTTGAGAATGACCAATTAAGTTAAATTTTTCCGCGCCAGTAATAGCACTGAGTTCTTCTAAATAACTGAGTAACTGTTCGCCACGTACTTCGCTTGTATCATAACCACTGACTTGTGGTGTATATACTTCAGTCGCGCCAACATCTGCTAATGCCCCCTTAACACCATAAAAATAATCTGCTAACACACTATCAAATCCCGCCAGTCCATGTACTAATACCACCGGATATTTGGTTTTACCCGAGGTATCAGCTTGAACAGGTGCGACGATGAAACACAAGGCTCCAATTAAGATAGGGAGTAAAGTCCGAGTTTTTTTTAACATATCTAATCCTTTATTTTTGAGTTATCGCAAAATAACGCACCCGATAGTGACAACCTGTCTCGATTTGAGTGCAGGAAAGTTATAACGCAAAAAAATAACAGGTACAACCAGATTGCATCTAGTAGTGTTATTCATCAAATTAACAGATATACCAGAATTAAATGGGAAGTTTAAAGTTTAAAGTTAGCACTAGTAATCACAATAAACAAAAATGGCAGCATAAGACACCAAGTTAGATAAATTCACTGCCATTAAGGATTTCGTATCATTAATTTTATGGTTTTAAATAACTCATTGTTAATAAATAACATTGTTGTGAAAAACTAATATTTAAATTAAGCTTTATTTTTATAAACATATTTATATTTATTAGACCTAGATCATACTAAGGTATGGCTTGGACGTTAAGCAGAGCAAATAAATTAAATTTATGTGGATATCAAGTTGGCACTTTATTAAAAGATGTAATCTTAATTACGGTAAATAATAGACGAAAAAAAACCAGCAATATAATCGCTGGTTTTAACTGGCAAACAACATTAATTTATAGTGAATAATTAACAAGCTTGGTTATTAATAATCATTTTATCGAATATCAATGTTTATTGATCGCATCCCACATGCTAAGTACTAGCTCTTGTTTATGAGGGGTTAACTCATTAGCAACAAGCGCATCTCGCAAACTGTGCACGACCTGAAATTTAATATCGTGGGGATATATTTTACCTATATTTTCGCACTTCGCTGTTGCGAAAATAACGTGGCCGTGTAAATATTCAGCCGCAAATAGTTGATCCGACGTTCCTTGTTCTACAAATCCATCAAGCTTTTCCATTAGCTTGCTTTGATAAGTAGCTTTAGACAATGATTATTCCTCATACTCTGGGTTGGCGACACGATACATGATGTAATCACGATAACCTGTGGTTACACGAATAAAACCTGATAATGCTTGGTCTAATTCAACATCCCCTGTGTCTACAATTAAGGGACGTCCTGCTAATGCCGACAACTTTGTTTTGGTTGCCAGCACAATAATATTTTCTTTGCCGATTTTTTTAATCAACTGCGGCGACAATTGTTGATTACCACGTCCAAAAATATGGCCCTGCCCACCAATTAAGGTGATCACTAATTTACAGGATTTGTCTTCCGTCAACGCTAATAACTGCGCAGCCGTTTGGTCCGAAGCGATCAATTCATGCTGATGCACAACATCAACACCTAATAATGTATTATCCAGTCCCAGTTCAGCCATGGTGAATGCCACCGTTGATCCGGAACCCATAATATAATATTCATCTTCCATATCGGCCATCACATCGGCAGCTATGTCTGTTAGCACTAATTCATCAGACTCAATCCCCCCCATTTTCACGCTTTGTACATAACGTAAATCAGACGGCACCATCATCTCGCCATAACGTTTCGCTTTTACTGTACCTTGACGAAATGCGACTTCGTCAATATCCATAACATCAGCGTCAGCCAAGGTAACAAGTTCGCCTAAGATCAGTCGACGTACAACGCAACCGGCAGCTTTCGGGGTCACACCATAAACACCAGAATGGATTTTACAGCCCGCTGGCACGCCTAATACAGGGACGGTATCGTTAATACTGGCGCAAATATTACGCGCGGTACCATCTCCACCAGCAAACAATAATAAATCAATATCTTGCGTTAATAATGCATCAACTGCCGCATAGGTATCTTGCTCGGTTGTAACATCATTTTTAGGTCTATAAGCAACTTCAACATTAAACCCTAGTTCTAAACTGCAGCGCTCGCCCATTTCGCCACCCGCAGTCACAACGGTAAAACGCTGAGCAAGATCAGAAAACTGG
The DNA here is from genome assembly GCF_001574435.1 of Moritella sp. JT01. Taxonomy (GTDB): domain Bacteria; phylum Pseudomonadota; class Gammaproteobacteria; order Enterobacterales; family Moritellaceae; genus Moritella. The sequence continues at coordinate 411,173 of NZ_LOCN01000001.1, read as the reverse complement.
CCCAATGCTTGTAACATACGATTGTTCGCTTGCGGAATAGCACCTAAACTAAGCGCTTGCTGGGCAACATTATCACTGCCTTTTAATGCAACGCTGCCACCAACTCCGGCAACTGGATTAACAATAATACCCAGTTTAAATGGCTTAACATTCATACATACCTCGATAATCAAAATCTGCTAATGTCAGCGGTTTGGTCTTGTAAAACGCTTTTAGTGCACTTACCAAAGCTTGCGTGCGCGTTGATAAGCCTTTTTCTAAATAGATTTGTACTTGCTTGTGGATCTTGTGCTGAAAAGCCAATCGGTCAATAATAATATCAGATAAGTTATCTGCACTGACACGATACTTAGTACCTGCGGCAACACAAATAATCCATTCAATCGCCTGAGGCGAAATTTCTACTTTTTCAAATTCAGCTTGCTGCTGCGCATTACGACCATCAGCAATATACCAGTAACCAAAATCCACCAATTGATGACGCGTTAATCCCGCCACTAACCAATGCGAAATTTCGTGCATGCCACTGGAAAAAAAACCATGGGCAAAAATAATACGGTGATGATTACAACTAACATATTGTTCAAAATCAGTATTCATCGGCATGTATATTGGTTCATCATCGCCTTTGACTAATTGAGTATTAAATTCACTTGAAAATGTGTGGTTAAAAATACGAATCAAATCTTGATACTGATGCTTATTATGTAAATCGTCTGGTAAACAATCTTGTAAGTTATTTTGTAAATCGTCTTGCATACTGCGCCTAGCTAATCATTAAATCACTGAATACGCTGTTGACGTGCAGAATTATACCTCTATGGTAGTGGTATGTCCGCTAATATATCGTACTCAAATCGGTAATTTTCGCTAGTAGAATACTCCTTTACGCGATATTAATCTAATACTGTTAACGAACTTAATGCCACAATACCAACACGTCCAGCACTCCACCAACTGGCTTCAGCCGTCAGTAATAGCTGTTGTTCGCCCTGCCAAAGAATACTTTCCCATTGTCCGTAAGGCGCAAGATTAAAGCGCTTTGCCACATCCCAATTCAAGTCTTTATTTTCAACAGGGATAATCCAAATGAAGGGATGTTTGTAAATAATATTGTCATCATAACCAAGTAAAACCAGCTGACCTGTGGCAGCATTATAATCTGCCGCTGTTATCAACCCGTCCACATTCAGTGTTTGGTCTGGAATCACTGGGATTACCTTATCACTTGCAGTACCGCGAGTAATCTCAATTAAATCTAGACGATACAAGCGACTTTGAAAGTTCGTCCAATTTTTGCTTAAAACCCACAATTCTTCATCAACCACAGCCGACGCCTCACAATCATAATCATGCATATACATAGTTAACGCTTCGTCTGGTTTATCCGCCATTGAAAAACGAGTGGTGTTAATCGCAGCAATACTTGAACCGTCCTGTGCTTTCATTAGCACGTCAGTATCTATGTTAATAATGGTGCGACTGTCACGGGTTCCCTGGTTGTTACCGCAATCCATAACGAATAGATTACCGGCATCTTGCGCTAACGATTCCCAGTCATAGCTGATGACGTCATTGACATGCACCTGTTTAATAACCTGCCCTGTTTTCTCATCTATTTGATATAAATTAGCACCGTCACCACTATCGTTCGCCGTCCAAATTTGGCCGCTAAATTGAGCCAGCGAAGAACTTTCCTTCACACTATTTTGTAGTGATGTTTGTATCTGTATCTCAAGTACAGGATAGTTTTGCAGCGGTTTTGACCAATAAAAATGACCGATGACAGCAACAATGCCTGCAATCAATAAGCCCCACACGACTATTTTCAGTGTCCATCTCAATACTGTCATAACAATTATCTATAACCCTCTTAATTCTCTATAAAATCCACGATAAGGTATCTACAACCAACGTATAAAATAATATAGTAACTATTATAATATTGATAATAGTACTTAATTTTATTAATTTAGTCATTTGATAATACTAAAAAACAATAGAATGAATTTATTGCCTTTAAATTAAAATATTTTAAGCGTACACTTGTACGCCTAATGGCCAGGACAACTTAACAGAGGATGATGTATGTCACAAAGTGCTACACCGATAATCACTGCGACCAGCGCAGTCGCCGCCCCTTATAGTGTAAAAGAAGAAGCCGCGAATACTTGGTCTCATATTATAGGTGCATTACTGAGTATTGCCGCGCTTATCGCACTATTAGTACCCTCAATACAACAAGCAGATCCTTGGCGTATTACCAGTTTTAGTATTTATGGCATCTCGATGTTTTTATTATTTTTTGCATCAAGCGCTTATCACTATGCATCGAATCCAGCGACTAAAGCGAAATTAAAGACCCTCGACCATTGTGCTATTTTCTTATTGATCGCAGGTACTTATACGCCATTGTTACTGATTGAACTGCGTGGTGTACTGGGCTGGAGTATCTTCGGTGTAGTCTGGTCAATGGCGATATTTGGTATCATAGCTAAAATCTATTGGGCTGAACGATTTAAGAAAGTATCGCTGTTTTTCTATCTTATTATGGGTTGGTTAATTGTTTTTTCTGGCGATGAATTATTAGGTAAACTCGCCACCGGCGCCCTGTACTGGTTGATTGCCGGTGGACTTGCTTATTCAATTGGCGCTATCTTCTATGCCAATAAACGTATTCCGTATAACCATGCTATTTGGCACATATTCGTGTTGCTTGGCAGCGCTTGCCACTTTGTGACGATTTACTTCTATATACTGCCAATAAGCCAATAAGCCAATAATCCAATAATCAACTAACTAAGGTAATGGCAATTTCACAACTTGCCATTACCCGTTTAATTTCGGGAATACAAGAACCACACCCAGTCCCCGCTTTGCTGCAACCACCAACCGCTTCAACGGTATCAGCGCCCGATTCAACGGCTTTAATAATATCATTCTCGGTCACTTGATGACATGCGCATACCATACGACTAGGCGGTGTTTCCGCTTCCCCTTTTAGCGTCGCACGTAAACCCACATCCGGCGTTAACATGGTTAGGCTGGCTAACCAAGAATCATCATCAACATCGTTCGCGAGGGTCACCATTAGGCTGACATCCAAATTGTCTTGGAAGCTCATGGCAAAACGGTATTTTTTTTCTGCCGTATTTTCATAATCAACTTGTTTGGTCATATAGCCATTATACAAAGCTAATTTTAATTGCTGAAAGAAAGTCGCGGGCTCAGTCACACTCGCAAGGTAATATAAGAAACCTTGTTCTAAACGACGCTCAACCCAGTAATCTACCATAGGTAATATCTTAGCAACTTGTAAACGACGTTGACTCCATAACGCAGCACGAGATGAATGTGACCACGCACTGACGCTCACCGGAGTATATTTGTTTTCCGGTTGTCCAGATAACGGATCGGTATGTCCTGCCACTAAACTCGAAATGGCCCCTGCACTGGCATTTTGACGACTCCAGTGAATAGGTAAAAACAACTCACCCGGGTTTTGACTCACCGTGGCATGTGTACGGACCAGTAACTTCCCTTGTAAACTTTCGACCGCAACTAAACTGCCATCCTTGATCCCACGGTCGGTTAGATCTTGCGGGTTAATCGACAATAACGGTTCAGGCATATGACCATTAAGTTTGGTCGCTAATCCTGTTCGGCTCATGCTGTGCCATTGATCTCGATTACGACCGGTATTTAAGATCATCGGGTAATCTTTACAGACTTCACTTGCCGCTGATTTGTAATAAAGCGGGATGAAATTCGCTTTACCTGACGGTGTTGAAAACTGGCCATCAGTGAATAATCGCGCTTGTGACTCGTCGCCATGTATTGGCCATTGCATAGGCTGGTGTTGTTGGTAATCTTGTTCTGCCAATACCGAAATATCTAAACCACGCGGTAAAGTGTCTTGTTTAAATCCGGTCATCTGCGCATACTCAGCAAATACGTCCGCTTCGCTGTCAAAACTAAACGCTTTACCAAACCCCATGCGTTTGGCCACTTCCGCTAATAACCACCAATCGGCTTTTGCTTCACCGACACTCGGTAAAAAAGCACGTTGACGTGATATACAGCGCTCTGAGTTAGTCACTGTACCGGTTTTTTCACCCCAACCTTGCGCCGGTAACAATACATCCGCACAGGCGATGGTATCTGATTTAGCGATACAATCAGAGACAACCACCAGCGGGCAATTTAATAACGCCTGCTGAATTTTGTCTGAATCCGGTAAGCTTACGACGGGATTAGTACCCATGATCCAAATTGCTTTTATCTTGCCCTGATGCACTTGGTCAAACATATCAATGGCTTTGGCACCAGTATTGGTCGCCAATTTATCGGTATGCCAAAATTCACTCACCAGCTTATGACTCTCTGGTGTAAAGTCCATGTGCGCGGCTAACATGCTGGCAAGGCCACCCACTTCACGGCCACCCATTGCATTTGGCTGACCGGTCACGGAAAATGGACTCGCACCAGGCTTACCGACACGGCCAGTTGCTAGGTGGCAGTTAATAATGGCATTTACTTTGTTAGTACCGCTGGTTGATTGATTCACACCTTGACTAAATAGCGTTAAGGTTTTATCAATATCGGTAAAACGACGGAAAAAAGCCATCATAGTATCGAGTTCTAGATTACAGAATTCAGCCAGTTCGACCCAACTTGGGGTTGATTGATAAGCAGACGCAAGTGCTTCTGAAAAACCTTCGGTATGTTGGGCAATATAATCGAGGTCACATGCGTTTTCTTGATCAAGAAACTCTAACAAACCATTGTAAAGTGCGACATCCGTGCCCGGTCGAATGGCTAAATGCAAACTCGCTATATCACAGGTGTCCGTGCGACGCGGGTCGATGACGGTTATTTTTAAATTCGGATTTGCCATTTTCGCCTGTTTAATACGACGAAATAAGATGGGATGACACCAAGCGAGATTAGAACCCACTAAACAAATATGTTCAGCTTCTTCGATATCCGCATAACAAGCAGGTACCGCATCTTCACCAAAGGCACGTTTATGCGCGACTACGGCAGAAGACATACACAGGCGTGAATTAGAGTCGATATTACTGCTGCCGATGAACCCTTTCATCAATTTGTTGGCTATATAGTAATCTTCGGTGAGCAACTGACCCGATACATAAAAGGCCACAGCGTCAGGGCCGTGCTCGGCGATCACTTTGTTAAACGATGATGCAACATAGCTTAATGTGGTTTCCATACTCTGCGCTTGACCACGAATATAACATTCAGTAAGACGTCCTTCTGGGACTAGGGTATCGGCTAGCGTTAATCCTTTTGAGCAAAGATTACCTAAATTGGTTGGGTGTGATTCATCACCACGAATAGTAACTGAGTTGTCTTGATTTACTTGCGCTTCGACACCACAACCGGTACCGCAATAAGGACATGTCGTTTTAACCCACTTGGGTATTTTTGTTAGCTTCTGCATATGTTCATCCTTGTTTACGCATATTCATATTCATTTATATATATATAGATAAAGCAAAAACTCAGCCAAGTCTATCGTTTGGGGGGAAGTAGACGTAGATCACGAGGAAAATGTATTGAAAATGCGTGAAAGTAAGGGTTACAGTAAATTTTAGTACTTTGAAATAAGGTTTAAGAGGACGATAGTAGTGCTTGAGAGTGTTGAGCGCACCAAGTTGGTGCGCGAAATAATAAAAATAAAAGTCTATGTTACTGAGGCAATGATGCCTGATGGACCAAAATAAAGGCGTCCATCTCTGCCTGGGCTCGAGCCTGAACACTATCTAAACCATCTTCATCGGTCATAGTTTCGACCACTTCATAATAACATTTAATTTTAGGCTCAGTGCCTGACGGTCTAACAATGACGCGCGAGCCACCTTCTAACTTGAAGATAAGCACATCACTAGCAGGTAAATCAATTGACTCTGTAGACCCATCTTTAAAGATTCTCAGACCGCAGCTAATGTCATCTGTACTCAAAACCTGTTTATTAGCAATCTCTGTCGGTAGATCTTTACGCAGACAATCCCCAATGTTCGGGGTCGTAGGCTTAAGGGCGATACTCACCTGAGTGTTTAAGTGAAAACCATGCTCACGATAAATCTCTTCTAACCGATCCCAAATAGTCTGTCCTTGGCTAGCCAATTCAGCCGTTAACTGGGCAAATGCCACGAGTGCAGATAAACCATCCTTATCCCATACCATTGAACCAACCATATAGCCTAAAGCTTCTTCATAGGCAAACAGACACTGGTTATCATCACTTTGCTCAGCCATAGCCACATTCGTTAACCACTTAAAACCAGTCAGAGTTGTCAAACAAGTCGCACCTAAGCTCGCTGCTACTTTCGATAATAAACTAGAGGAAACAATAGTTGTGCAGGTTAAACGATTATGTTCACTTGCATGATTCATGAGGTAATGACCCAATAATACGCCGACCTGATCGCCAGTGAGCATCTGATACTTACCTGTCTCTGTACGCACTGCTACAGCAAACCGATCTGCATCCGGATCGTTAGCACAAGCCAGCGTTGCATCATACTTCTGCGCCTCGGCAATAACGAGATCCATCGCCCCTTTCTCTTCAGGATTAGGAAAATTTACTGTCGGAAAGTCTCCATCGGGTTCTCGCTGCAACGCCACTGAATAAACCTGAGAGACACCAGCATCATTAAGCACTGTTTCAGCCATTTCGGCGCCAACACCATGCATGGCGGTATAGGATAGGCTAACTAACTCTGGCTGGGTATGATTCTGCAGTACAGCCGCATCCTTTATTCCTTGGCGGTAGCTTTGATAGTAATCATCCTCCAGCATAATAAGTCGACCTTCAGCAATCGCGGCTTCCGGTGTTAGTACACGAATACTTTCTGTTGCTGCCTTATCGATACATGCTGCGATTCCTGAATCATGAGGCGGGATGATCTGTGCACCGTTCCCCCAATATACTTTATACCCATTATACTGAGGGGGGTTATGACTCGCCGTCACCACAATACCCGCAGCGGCATTAAGATGAGTTACCCCAAATGCAACTAACGGTGTCGCCGCAACCTTACTGGTCAGATAGACTTTAATTCCCATTGCAGCGAGTACACCTGCTGCATCGTGGGCAAACTGCTTTGAATCATGGCGGCCATCATATCCAATGACGACACCTCGAGCCTCAATATCTTTTATCTGTTGTTTAAGGTATGCACCTAAGCCCGCAGAGGTTTGCTGCACGACTAAACGATTCATTCTCATAGGACCAGCGGCAACAATACCGCGCAACCCAGCAGTACCAAATGCCAGTCGCCCCGAAAATCGTTGCTGCAACTCAGTTTCATTACTGGTATCAAGAAGCGCCTGCAATTCCTGTCGAGTACGAGGATCGGGATCGTTTTTAATCCAATGATTAACTTTAAACTTTAATTTTGTGTCCATAATTCACTTCACCTGGTATCAATTGTACTGCCTAGCCAAAACCGTGACAGCAAATGAAAATAATTATCATTACACTAATCCTAGCATCCATAGAGAACAAGAAAATTTTCACTTTAGAAGAAAAGGTAGATAAAAAAATATGATATTAATCATCATAGGTGACTTACTGTTCAAACAAAACGGGACAAGCGATGAGCCATAAAAAAACTAACTGACGTAATCACTGGCGGTACCAGCGACTCTATATTCTGAGTTTACAAAAAGCCTTAGTTCCTAGGAGCTAAGAAAAGATTAAATGACCTTCAGCTCATAACAGCATAAGGGTCATTAGTCGCGTCGTCATTCCAATGGTACTCAGTCAAATGCTCAATACGTTTAGCCTCAGACTTACCTTTGATCTGCTGTATATAGAAAAGCGCGGCATCAGTGCCCGCGGAGACACCTGAAGAAGTCAAAAACTTGCCATCATCAACCCAACGAGCACTAGACTGCCAATACACTTTATTTGATAAACTCGTCACCCAATTATAAGCCATCTTGTTTGTCGTCGCTTGGATCCCGTCCAATATGCCTGCTTGAGCCAATAAAGCTGAACCAGTACAAATAGAAAATACCTTTGCGGACACTTTTTCCTGTTTTTGTAACCAGATCATCAATGTTTGATCTTCGACCAGCTTTCGAGTTCCTAAACCACCAGGAATAATAAGCAGATCACATGGAGTCACAGCATCTAAATTAGCATCTGTAACGACTCTTGGTCCTTGATAGCTTCTCGTTATATATTTAGCACCAACGAGTTTTATTTCTACATTTTCCATATGGCCAAACATCTCAATTGGCCCATGTAAATCCAATGTTTCATAATCATCAAATACCAACGCTAAAATTTTCATCGTGTTTTCTTTTGTGGTTGCAGATAAAAAATCAATATTACTTACTTATAGCCAAGTACGCACCTGCCGCAATCATAATGCCACCAGCGCCTCGGTTTAATCGCTGATGTGCCGCTGGTGTCTTTAGCATTCCAGCCATTCGACTCGCACCAAAAGCGATCAACATCAACCCAGACATCAAGGCTATCGATGACAAGACGGACACTAACGCAATATCTTGCGCCGTTAGTACAGTCAAGTCGATAAACGTTGGCAAAAATGAAATATAAAACAAGATCACTTTCGGGTTTGAGGCCGAAATTAAAAAGCCCTGCGTAAAACTCGCTAGCATTGCTTTTTCTTTCTGCGCGGTTGTTTCCGCTTGAATGTCACTTTTAATCTGAGGTAAGGCTTTCAGCATTTTATAACCAAGATAAATCAAATAACTGGCACCTAAATAACGAATAGCGGTGAATACTTCTGACCAGTTCTCAGCAATTGTCGCAAGACCCAAACAAGCTAATATCAGATAAAGCACATCACTGCCAATCATCCCCATTGCGAGCATGATACATTTCTTGGGTCCATCAACCATGGCTCGCGCCAAGATCGCAAATACACCAGGTCCAGGTGTGATACCAAAAATAAATATTGCGATAAAAAATGTAATTGCGGACTCAAGTGACATTTATAACTCCTTTTAAATAAACCTTTAAAGAAACAACACTGTTTAATAAAATGACTATATCATAGCCATTCAATCTATCTCAAGCATACACTCAAGGCCAAAAACCTCTATATCCATCAGCACTTCCTTTCTCTGTATTAACTCACATTTTTAATCGATTATAACTTACTCAAGTATTTCATAATGTCTTTTTACATTAGCGGCAGCCTTGCCCCACGCTGAGTTTTTAACCCTGACTTGGTGCTGATCAAACGCAGCCTTATTAATGAATTCTTCATACACATCGAAACGGTTAAGGTTAACTTCAGATTGAGTGACGTTAAACATCAAGCATCCGGGTTCATTACGCGTTAACTCTTTATGACTTATTAGCGCTTTCTTAACCGCAGATAAATCAGCCGTAGGGACTATGATAAACCCTTTTAGAATTACTTTATTCATCCATATCTCCGTGTGTATTTAAAATAACCCATATCCTAAAATATAACGTAAAACACACAGTTGAAATTATAATGCATGAAATTTGCGATCTGACTAGAACAAAAAACGGCCTCAAACATACATTTGAGGCCGTAGACGTTCACCAGATGACATTTTTAAAGATGTCGTTTTCAAACTTAGATTTAATACTTAAGCTTTAACACTTAACTTTAAGCCCAGTTTTTACTTGTATAAATGACGCTCTGAGTTCAGACCTTTAATGAGGCTGACACACATGATTAGCAATACAAACGTAAATGGTAATGCCGTTGTTACAACACCAGCTTGCAGCGCTTGTAGAACTTCCGTACCACCCACCCATAGCATAACACCCGCAATTGTACCTTCTACAGTTGCCCAGAAAATACGTTGTGGCACTGGCGCGTCAATCTTACCGCCCGATGTGATGCTGTCGATCACAAGTGAGCCAGAGTCAGATGACGTAATGAAGAAGATTAATACTAAGATGATCGATAATACTGATAACACATCACCAAACGGCAGTGCATCGTATACCTGGAATAAAGACAGTGAAATATCAGTTAAACCATTGGTACCCAATTCACCGACTTTATTAACAACTTGATCGATAGCAATACCACCGAACGTCGCCATCCACACAAGTGTGACTAACGTTGGAATAAAGATCACAGCGCAAAGGAACTCACGTACTGTACGGCCTTTAGAAATACGCGCAATGAACATACCGACGAATGGTGACCATGAAATCCACCACGCCCAATAGAATACAGTCCAACCATGCATCCACGCTGTATCATCACGACCATGAGGGTTACTTAAACTAACAAAATTTTGTGCATAAGCAATAAAGGTTTCAGGAATTGATACCGTGATCACATCAAAGCCAATGATCATGACAAAAATAAGTAATGCGAACGCAAACAACATATTGATATTGCTCAAGACTTTAACGCCACCGTCAATGCCACGCATCACCGAGAAGATCGCAATTAATGTCACAAAGGCAATCACAATCAATTGTAAGCCAATGCCACCATCAATACCAAACACATGATTGATACCACTTGCCGCTTGTTGCGCGCCCAAGCCAAGCGATGTCGCTAGACCAAATAACGTCGCAAGCACAGCCATGATATCAACAATGTGACCAGCCCAGCCCCACGCTCTGTCACCAATTATCGGATAGAACACCGAACGAATTGATAACGGGAGACCTTTGTTATAAGCAAAGAAAGCCAATGATAAAGCAACGATAGCGTAGATAGCCCAGCCATGGATACCCCAGTTATAAATCGTTGCAGCAAGTGCTAACGATTTTGCTTCTGGCGTTAGTGGCTCGACATTAAATGGTGTTCCCCACCAGTTAGTAAAGTAAGCAGTAGGTTCTGCAACACCCCAGAACAACAGACCAATCCCCATACCTGCTGCAAATAACATCGCCATCCAAGAAATGGTTGAATGCTCTGCTTTTGCTCCTACACCACCAATACGGATCTTACCAAGAGGCGATAAGATCAATACCATAGTGAAAAATACAAAGAAATTAGTAGACCACATAAAGAACACATCAAAATCTGCCATGATGTTATTTCTCACACTGTTTAATGTTTCTTTAGCGGTAGTTGGGTCAACGAGGAGAAGTGCAGAAAGGAAGAAGAAAATGAGGCCAGCGCTAATGCCGAATACGGGGTTATGTATATCAAAACCCCACTTTTGAACGTTATCTTGACCGACTTGGTAGTCAGTGGTGTCAATACTATATTTGTTGAACGTACTATTTTTGTTTAACGAATTATTATTTTTTAACGAGCTATCCATAAATTATGCTTAAGCATATATCCTGCAATACTTTTTAATCGAAAAGTAAAAACGAAAAGTTCACCAGTTACAACCATGGTGATACCAGTAATAAAACGCCTAGCAGGGTAGCAAAGATACCATTAAAACTCAAATAAACTCTATTTATAGGGCTTTCAACAAGATAACTATGTGAAACACATAAAAATCTATATATACATTTATATATGTATAACCAATCTATGAGTAACGGCCTTTAAATCAACATGAGTAGATGCTTTTATCCGTTTTAATTTTTAAATTGTATTGGTGATTGACGTACTTTATTCACTTCTAGTGTAAAAACATCTGGCCTTGAATAGTGTCCGGCGACATCGAGCGCACGTTTTGAGGTTGAGGGTTGTTCTACTATTCTCATTATCACTTTCATTCATACCACAAACGACAGTGACCTTATTGGATTTTGCAGCGGCAATAATAGGCTTAAGATCATCTGAAGAAAGATCAATGGCGTTCCTAAGTAAGCGCGTATGTAACTCTTCACTTACCCCCCAGTCACCACCGGGTCTAAGCCGCCATATCCATGCCGGATAACCCGGAATAAACGCTTCTGGAAATACAATAAGTTCAGCGCCTTGAGCGGCGACCGTATTAATAATATTCGCGGCTTGCTCTACCGTTCTCGCTTTATCAAGCACATAAGGCGCTTCTTGAATAATGGCAATTTTAGCCATACTTAACTCCCGCCTAGTAAGTTATAAACTTTAAGTAAAGCTAAGTTATGAGTCTAGTCGAGAACGTTTTGAAACGACAAATTACAATATCCGAAAATAAATTCCCATCCATGCGAACAAAAACAAAAACGGCCTCAAACATACATTTGAGGCCGTCGGCATTTAGCATATTAAGTGTTAGCACTTAAATTGTAAGCGAGATCATTACTTGTATAAATGATACTCTGAATTCAAGCCTTTCATTAAGCTCACACACATTACTAACATTAACAAGGCAAATGGTAGTCCTGTCGTTACAACACCCGCTTGCAAGGCCTGCAGCGCATCGGTACCACCAATCCAAAGCATCGTCGCCGCAATTGAGCCTTGTATAACAGCCCAGAAAATACGTTGTGGAACAGGTGCATCCACTTTACCGCCCGACGTAATACTGTCGACGACTAGCGAAGCTGAATCTGATGAGGTAATAAAAAATATTAACACCAATACAATCGATAATACTGACAACATATCACCATACGGCATTGCATCGTATACATGGAATAATGATAAAGAAATATCAGTTAAACCATTGGTACCAAGCTCACCGACTTTATTAATCACTTGATCGATAGCAATACCACCGAACGTCGCCATCCATATCAGTGTCACTAACGTTGGCACAAAAATCACTGCACATAAGAACTCACGTACTGTACGGCCTTTGGAAATACGCGCAATGAACATACCGACGAATGGTCCTAATGAAATCCACCATGCAAAATAGAATACCGTCCAACCCTGCATCCACGCCAGATCGTCACGACCATGCGGGTTACTTAAAGTCACAAAGTTTTCTGCGTAAGCAATAAATGTGTCAGGAATTGTTACGATGATGACATCAAAATTAATAACCAGTACAAAGGCTAATAACCCAAATGCAAAAACCATATTGATATTACTCAATACTTTAACGCCGCCATTAATACCACGGATCACAGAGATTATTGCCACTAGGGTCACAAGCACAATGACAACCAACTGCAAGCCAAGGCCGCCTTCAGTACCAAATACATGATTAATACCACTTGCCGCTTGCTGTGCGCCGAGGCCAAGTGATGTCGCTAGCGAAAATAATGTCGCCAGTACAGCCATAATATCAACAATGTGGCCAGCCCAACCCCACGTGCGATCACCAATAATCGGGTAAAATACCGAACGAATGGATAGTGGCAGACCTTTGTTATAAGAAAAGAAAGCCAGAGCAAGACCGATAACGCCGTAAACAGCCCAACCGTGAATCCCCCAGTTATAAACCGTTGCCGCCAGCGCTAATGATTTAGCTTCTGCCGTAAATGGTTCAACATTTAATGGCGTACCCCACCAGTTAGTGAAATAAGCGGTTGGTTCAGCAACCCCCCAAAACAACAGGCCAATGCCCATACCCGCGGCAAATAGCATTGTTAACCAAGATAGGGTTGAGTGATCTGTTTTTGCTTCTTTACCACCAATACGGATTTTACCAAACGGCGATATAATCAATAGCATAGTAAAAAGAACAAAGAAGTTGGTTGACCACATAAAGACCACATCAAATTCTGCCATGATGCTATTTCGAACATTCGTTAGGGCTTCTTTTGCAGTGGAAGGGTCTACGTAGAGGAGGACTGAAATTAACAGGAAGATTAAACCTGCACTAATACCGAATACAGTGTTGTGTATATCGAAACCCCATTTTTTAATGTTGTCCTGACCAACTTGGTAATTAGTAGTTTCAATACTGTATTTATTTGTCGAATTATATTTATCTGTCGAACGGTACTTATTTAACGAACTATCCATAATTAATGCTTGGGTATATCCTGCAATACTTTTTATCGAAAGTAGAAACGAATTGGCGATCAAATGTAAAAATGATTCTACCAAGAAATAGATAGTGGTTAACAGAGCACAGAAATGTGATGAAACTCAAAAAACCTCAACCTTGCCTCTATTTTAATCGATTATAACTTGTAATCCTATAAATAAATGTTCAATAAAATAACAATCCACCACTATAAAAAATCCAACACTTTACTTAACTTTGTATACTCAATGCCTTAAAAGAAAAAGCCCCTCAGATAAAAACAACAAATTAGTAATATTGATAATTACTCGAATTACCCTCTTTCAACGATGATATCAATATGACTCGGCGAGCCATAATCACACAGAATTAAAATAAACTCATCACCACCAAGACGAGCAAAAATATCACTGCCGCTGATACTATGCGATACTCTTTTCGCTATAATTTTAAGCACCTCATCACCGCCTTGGTAACCTATCGTGTCATTAATTTGTTTAAAACCATTTAGGTCTATAAAGAAGCAACACAAGGATTCTTTCTTTTGCATTTGTAACGTCATCAACTCCACACAACGTTTTCTATTCGGCAGCAAGGTTAATGTACCAATATTTGATAATGCTTTAGTTCGTTTAAAATTTATTTAGAAATGGACGTAATAAATAGTCATGCAATATCTAACATGTACGATTTATTACAGCGAACAATTGAGATTTTAGAATTAAGAATTATTGAAATATCGATGACGATATAGAAGAAGATATAGATGGGATACAAAGATTTCGGCTAAGCATGTACTCAGCTTCAATGCTGATGACAGTGGTACGTTAGAGTTTGGCTAACTGGAACATTCAAATATAGGAATTTGGTTTATTCGTCCCCGTTAAGTTCATATGAGTGAGGACTTCGTTTTCACAGAGGATTTAGCGGGGGCTAATCATGCCAAGATATATCAATAATATAATGGCATGGGTTTACATATCCATAACAGCAATGAAAGCTGAAAAGGATAAAGCTTTAAACCTGGGCGTCATCATCAAGTAAAATAGCGTGCACAACAGCACTTAAATCACCGCGTATACCTTCGCCATTATCATTAAATACCGTTGCAATGCGTTTAATATAATCAGGTGATGGATTTGATTCCACCAAACGCTGGATCAGCTGGCGACTAATAAAAGGTCCGACATTGGGGTGATTAAATAACACATCGAGACTGACAGACAATTCTTTATCCGCTTTCATTCCCGCTATGATGTGCTGACCAAGTAATATTTTTTCGTTGTAGTCATGCTGCTTAGGCGACAATTCCATAAAGGTGTCATAACGCCCACTACGACGATGACCATAGCGTTTGTTTTCGACTAAATCCCAGCCTGTAAATATCCGCGCTAAATTTTCAACGTCCGCTTGTTGGTAGCTCGGAATTTTATTCCCCTGCTTATCTAAAATAACGTCTCCACTGATATCTAATTGATACAGGCCAATACTGAATAACTGCATCACTTCACGGGCATAGTTTTCGTCTGGGAGTGTATTTTCATTCAGATTAGCTTTACGATTACCTTGCATCGACAGGTAAGTCCCCATAGTGGGAGACAAAGTGATGTCTTGCAATAAATCACGGTAATTACCAAAGCTATGCTTCACGAACAGATCGTAATACCAAACTAAACCATCACTGTATTTAGCCAATGCAGGTTCTTGACTCGACACCACAAAAATCTGAGACAAAGCAAATGCCACCCGTTGATGTAATTGATCTTTCGCCGCTAACGAATAATGCCAACTGGGTGCCAATTGCAGCTGCGCAGTAATCCATTGCTGACGCGTGATTTGCTGAGCACTTAACAATGTTTCAGGTGTTGGCCCAAAACTAGCTTGATACGATAATTTTTCCGCCGCATTGCCATTTTCTGTAGTCACTTCTGTATTAGTGCTGGCAAACGCAGAAGTTGAATTTAAACAAGCAAGCAGAGCACAACTGATGCTGTTTATAAATAAAGACTTACTCATCCTAGAACACATCCTTGATACCAGTAACCTATCAATATATGCTGTTTTTGTTTTGACGACAGTGATCAAGATCTCACTCATAGACAGATACATTAGACTTGATTATGCTAACTTTACCCCCCATATGTCTTTCATATACCGAATTTATATCGATACGCAATTTGACGGAGTTAATCAGTGCAGAATTATATCCTTGACCTTACCAGTGAAAACTTTCAAGAGATCTTACTACAAGGTAAATACGAGCAACCAATCGTCATTGATTTCTGGTCTGAACGTTCGCCAGAAAACCAGGTAAGTGCCCGCCTATTAAATATCGCCCAAAGCTTAAATGGTCAAATAATTCTGGCTCGATTAAATTGCGACCGTCATCCAGAATTAGTTCAGCAATTTGGCATTAAAAGCCTACCGACCATTGCCATCTTTAAGGATGGTAAACCCGTTGATAGCTTTGTCGGAGAACAAGAAGAAGCGGCTATCCGTGAAATCATTAGCCGTCATTTACCAAAGCAAGAAGAAGTATTGTTGCAACAAGCACAGATGTTGTTAATGGACAGCAAGTTTGCAGAAGCAGTGCCGCTAATGGGTCAAGCTTACGAACTGGCACCGGATAATACCGATATCAAAATAGCTTATGCACAAGCACTTCTCGGTTCACACCAAGTTGAAGCCACCGAAGCATTACTTGATACATTTGCTGAAGATGAACAACAAAGTAACCAATATCAAACGCTACGTTCACATTTAGAGACAGCTAAAAAATCAGCAGAAACACCGGAAATCATCGCATTAACAGCTGCGCATGAAGCAAACCCAGATGATTTACAAGTTGCTTATGATCTGGCACTGCAACTGCAAATTGCCAACAAACATAACGATGCGATAGTATTGTTATTTAAGATCTTAAGCACGGAATATGATTTCTTAGAGGGTGGCGCAAGAAAAGTTTATTTAGAATTATTATCGGTAATTACTGATGCAGCACTCGTGGCAGACTACCGCCGTAAACTCTATAGCTTAATGTATTGATAGTTAAATCATAAACCCTGATGCACCAAGCTCAGGGTTTTATTGTACTTTACAGCCCTCCCCTAAGGCTCAGTAACATCAATCGATTCCAGCTCACTTAAGTGCTTCATGAATAGTTCCTGTAGCCTGGGCTGACGGGGATGATAAGCATGCATTAGCACCATTTTTCGATCATACTTTCTATCAGGAATAATAACGCTAGTAATGGTCTCGTTGTACTGCTCTAATCCTGCCCAGACTGGTACCATTGACACACCGACCTCTTCAGAAACAAGTTGAGCAATCGCTTCAAGTGAATCCAGATCGAAGATCGTATTTTTAGTCATCCCTTTTTCAATCATGCATAACTCTGACATCTGCCCTCCCCAACAAGTAGGGTCATATCGGATATAAGGGTTGTTATCAAGTATTTCAGTTATAGTCCCTTTTATGCTTTTATGATGAATTAGAACCAAAGGTTCATCCCTTAGAATCCAGTATTTCAACGATTTAGGGATAGTAGAGGCAGGCATAACCATGATAGCAGTGTCAATATCACCATCGATCAGGCTGCGGTATAAATCAATCGAATTACCCGGTGTAATATGAAACTTTGCTTCAGGTGCCGAGGCTCTAATTGACTTAAGTGTCGCCGGAATAAAAGCAGCTAACGAGGTAGAATTAGCCCCAATCCTTAACGTACCACTAAACCCTGAACCCTGAACGACTTCAAGTAGATCCCTAGCCTCCCTAACAAAGGATTTAGCTTTTGGAAGAATAGTTAAACAAGCATCGGTTGGCTGTACCGTATTGCCAGCTCGGCTGAATAACTTACATTTAAATTCACGCTCGAGTGACTGAATTCTCTGGCTGACTGCGGCAGCGGTTATCATTTGTGACCTTGCAGCCCCAGCAATTGATCCTTCCTCTGCAACAGCAATCAGGCTATCAATAAATCTAGTATCCATCACTTTTCCTTACGAAGAAAGAAACATAAACATATTATGTCTAACGAACAATGCTAATTAAACTAGCTCTAATTACAGCTCAAGTCCAGAGCTGTCACTATTAACCGGAGTAATCTATGAATTTTGATTTATGGCTGGCATTTTTAGTTGCCTGCATCGTACTGGCGATATCCCCTGGTGCAGGGGCGGTAAATAGCATGTCTATCGCCATGAAACATGGCTTTAAACGTAGTTTAATCTCTAACCTTGGATTACAAGTTGGTAATATCATTAATATTACGATTGTAGGTGCAGGGCTAGGTGCATTACTTGCCCAGTCTGAGGTCATGTTTTTTACGATCAAGTGGGCAGGTATTATTTATCTGATTTATCTGGGGATCCAGAAATTCAGAGAAAGTACCACCGACTGTAATGAATTAGAACGTCGTCAAGATGAAAGCGCATGGAAAGTGTTTACTCAAGCAGTATTTATCAACATAACCAATCCTAAAAGCATTGTTTTTCTAGTTGCCTTATTGCCTCAGTTTATCGATCCATTAGGCTCATACTTACAGCAAATGCAAATTCTTGGTATCACTATGGTCGTTGTGGATCTGACGGTAATGGCGGGTTATTCAATGTTAGCGACCAGAGTGGCTCATTTAATACAGAGCAAACGCCATCTTATGATTCAGAATCGAATTTTCGGCTGCATGTTTATTGGCGCAGGCACGTTACTGGCAGCGATCAGTAGAAACTAATATTAGCTTTTACTCAATCCAAAACTGTCGTCTTAAATATTAATTGGAGGGCAGCTTAGTTTTTTCAGCTTAGAGGTGTTACATCAAAACACCTCTAAGCTGAATTCCGAAAAATATACATGTGCTTCACATCTCAATATTGACCGTTAACTAAAAGCTATTTGACAAAATATCTCTCTTCAGAAAAACCTCTTAGCGCTGTCTTCGAATTTTCAACAACAATACATTGCGCTGCATTATCGTGAATATACCGATTACAAAATCCTTCAGTTTCACCAAATAATGCTTATGGATACTCAAATCAAAGCAGCATTTTATTCCACCAAAATTCAATATATAACTATATGAATCTGCGTAAATAAACTAGTTAAGAACAAAAGTCGTTCACTGTCCCGTTATTATATATAGAGAGCGAACCGCAGAACCTTAAAATGTAGATATTTAGTTAATCAATGGTTACTAACAACCCACCGTTTAGTTTTAATGAACACGAACATATAGCTATTTAATGACAAGTACTGGCGTTATAAATAATTACAAAGTGGTATGATTTCAAGTATTTTGAAGTTAAACAAGATGGATAATACGATTTTTATGATACTATGAAAAAAGTAGATACGGAGCATCTGCTAGGATAACAGCTGTTGCGATTTCTGCAACCTAGCTATAACAATTTTCAATCCCTCTAGAATCTGCACTTATTTAAAAGACGCTAGCAGACGATGTTCCGAATAGTAACAGGGGGGACAATACGCTAGTAATCCAGGGAATAATATGTCTGACAAAAATTCAACGATTATCTATACATTAACGGACGAAGCGCCGTTATTGGCAACCTACTCACTGCTACCTATTATCGAAACATTCACGTCAACAGCGGGAATTGATATCGTTAAACGTGATATATCCGTTGCAGCCAGAATTCTGGCCGAATTTCCAGATTATTTAACTGAAGAACAACAGTTACCAGATAACCTCAGCGAACTAGGTCGTCTAACTCAAGACTCAAATACCAACATTATTAAACTGCCAAATATTAGTGCATCTGTACCTCAGTTACAGGCAGCAATTAGTGAATTGCAATCCCAAGGATTCCCGATTCCAAACCTTCCAGAAAACCCGCAGTCTGATGAAGAAAAATCGATTTTACAACGCTATTCCACAGCACTTGGTAGCGCGGTAAATCCGGTACTTCGTGAAGGTAATTCAGATCGTCGAGCGCCTAAAGCCGTAAAAAATTACGCACGTAAACACCCGCATTCAATGGCTAAATGGAGCCAAGCATCACAAACTCACGTAGCGCATATGCGTAAAGGTGATTTCTATCACGGCGAAAAATCAATAACACTAGATCGTGCACGTAATGTAAGAATGGAACTGCTTACAGAAACTGGCGAAAGTATCGTGCTTAAAGAAAAAATTGCGCTGCTAGATAGCGAAATTATCGATAGCATGTTTATGAGCAAAACAGCGCTATGTGAATTTTACGAACAAGAAATGCAAGATGCTTACGAAACAGGCATGATGTTTTCGCTACACGTAAAAGCAACCATGATGAAAGTATCTCACCCGATTGTGTTTGGTCATGCTGTAAGAATTTTCTACAAAGACGCGTTTGCAAAACATGATGAATTGTTTAAACAGCTTGGCGTAAATGTAAATAATGGTTTATCTAACCTTTACGAAAAAATCGCTGATCTACCAAGTTCACAACGTGAAGAAATTCGTCGTGACTTACACGCTTGTCACGCACATCGTCCAGAATTGGCGATGGTTGATTCCGATAAAGGTATCTCGAATCTACACGCGCCAAACGATGTTATCGTTGATGCGTCTATGCCTGCGATGATCCGTAGTGGTGGTAAAATGTGGGGTGCTGATGGTCGTCCAAAAGACACTAAAGCCGTGATCCCAGAATCAACTTTCGCCCGTATTTACCAAGAAATAATTGCCTTCTGTAAAACTAACGGCGCATTTGATCCTGTGACTATGGGTAGCGTACCGAATGTTGGTTTAATGGCACAAAAAGCCGAAGAATACGGTTCACACGACAAAACATTTGAAGCACCAGCAACAGGTGAAGCACGTATCGTTGATATCGACACTGGCGAAGTACTGATGATCCAGAACGTTGAGAAAGACGATATCTGGCGTATGTGCCAAGTTAAAGACGCGCCAATCCGAGACTGGGTTAAATTGTCTGTAGAGCGTGCAAGAGATTCAGATACACCCGTCGTGTTCTGGTTAGATCGCTACCGTCCGCATGAAAATGAACTGATTACTAAGGTAAATGAATACCTTAAAGATCACGACACTGAAGGTTTAGACATTCAGATCATGTCACAAGTACGTGCGATGCGTTACACACTTGAACGTGTTGTACGTGGCCTAGATACAATTTCAGCGACAGGTAACATTTTACGTGATTACCTAACCGATCTATTCCCAATTATGGAATTAGGTACAAGTGCTAAGATGCTTTCTATTGTGCCGTTAATGGCTGGCGGTGGCTTGTTTGAAACGGGTGCCGGTGGTTCAGCGCCTAAACACGTACAGCAACTGGTTGAAGAAAACCATTTACGTTGGGACTCACTCGGTGAATTCTTGGCGTTAACCGTTTCTTTAGAAGCAGTGGCGAAGAAATCAGGCAGTGTGAAAGCAAAAGTACTGGCAGCGACACTCGATCAAGCAACTGAAATGCTACTTGATAACGGTAAGTCACCATCACGCCGTACTGGTGAGCTGGATAACCGCGGTAGTCACTTCTACCTGTCTCTGTTCTGGGCTAAGTGCCTATCTGAACAGACTGAAGACACAGAACTCGCTACACAGTTTACGCCTCTGGCTGCAAGTCTCGCTGAAAATGAACAGAAAATTGTCGAAGAGCTAAATTCAGTTCAAGGCAAAGCGGTCGATATTGGTGGTTACTTCAACGCAGACCCAGCTAAATTAGAAGCAATTATGCGCCCAAGTAAAACATTCAATGATTTACTGAGTACTGCGCTTAGCTAAGTAATAACAGCTACGTATATTCAGCCCGCAATAGATTAATCTGTTGCGGGCTTTTTACTTTTTATATTCTAATAACTGTAATTATTTGCTAATGGCTGTCCCTATTTTCTAAAGACACGAGTCACAGTCAATTAATATATCGCATATCTATTCCTCCTATTCCCCCCTATTCCCCCCTATTTCCCCCTATTCCCCATCATAATTTTGATGTCTCTTGTGGCTAAAGCTTTCTTTTTGGACACCGTGATTTAAAATAGTATATGAAAGGTGACAATGACGTAGAATCGAATGTTGCGATACATTGAAAGCAAAAATCACGACAATTACGTCTGAAGGTGTACATGATAAAATTTAGAAACGATATAAATGGGTTAAGAGCAATTGCACTTATTGCTGTCGTATTGTTCCATTTTAATCCGAGTATCGCGCCCGGAGGTTTTGCTGGTGTCGATATTTTCTTTGTCATTTCTGGTTTTTTAATGACTGGTATTATCTTTAAAGGATTAAACACAGATTCATTAAATTTAGCTGATTTTTATTTATGCAGAGCAAATCGAATAATTCCCCCGCTCGCAGCCCTTTGCTTCATATTATTATTCGTTACTTGGTTTATATTGCCGCCATTAGACTATCTAACCTTAGGTAAGCATGTCGCTAGCAGCATCACTTTTCTATCAAACATTACTTATTATTATGAGTCTGGTTACTTTGATGCTAGCGCCTATGAAAAATGGTTGCTACATACCTGGTCATTGTCCGTCGAATGGCAGTTCTATATTATATATCCCATTATACTGCTGTTTTTAAAACGCTATTTTTCTCTCGAACATTTAAAACGCCTGTTAATCGTAGCCACTGTCCTAGGATTTATATTTTGCGTTGTAGCAACAGAAAAATGGCCAACCTTCGCTTATTTTTCTCTCTCAACTCGCGCTTGGGAAATGTTGTTAGGCGGTGTCGCTTATTTTTATCCGATAAAATTACACAGAAATCAAAAAATATTATTCGAAATTATCGGTATTACGTTAATATTATTATCATTTACGTTCACGTCTAAAATGACGCCTTGGCCGGGCTACGTGGCTTGCGTGCCTGTATTTGGTACCTATCTCATTCTACTCAGTAACCGAGAGACGAGTATATTTACTAATAACAGGTTATTTCAAGCACTCGGAAAATGGTCATACTCAATCTATCTCTGGCATTGGCCTATTGCGGTCTATGGCGTGTATTATCAATTGGATAACTGGGTACCAATTGGCATAGTATTGTCTGTGGTTTTTGGTGCACTTAGTTATTATCTCATTGAACAAAATCAGTTTAAAAACCCAAAAAACACACTTGTTTTTACACTAATAACGATCTTGGCTTTTGTCATGTTTTATAAATCGACCCCCTTTCTGTTATATCAAGTATCCGGTATGCCGAAACACATTATTGCCGCAAATTTAGACCAATCAGATAAAGGGGAGCTTTATACTTGGCAAATGATGAACACATTAAAAAAGAACAAGATTGATAACGATAAATTAAATGTTATGTTTATCGGTGATTCTCAATCTGCTGATTTTGTTAATGTCATCAATGAGAAAGTAAGTGTCATTAATAATGATCGAATTAATTTTATGGCTCAAAAAATATCAGCCAAATGTGGTGTTTTTTACCACCTACCTAAACCATTAAATGCGCTCTACGATAGGATTAACCTCTCTGAGAATATCGGCGAGAAAAAATTACTTAAATGTGCCGCAAAAATCAGAAAAATAACAGCGGACTCTCGCTTAGTTAATGCTGACTTTATTTTTCTTGCGATGAATTGGCGTAACTGGTCTTTAGACTATAACCTCGACGCAATTAAACAGATAAAACAAAAAAATCCACACGCTAAAATATATATTATCGGTAATAAAGGTATGAACAAACCACTGCCCATTATAATGCTTAACGCCTTTAAAGATGATCAAGATGTAAGCGAAGTCGTGTTCAAATCACTGCCTGCTACTAATATTAAAAATAATAACTTCTTCCGTAAACATCAGGATTCCGGTTATCAATTTATTAATATGACTTACGCATTCTGCCCAGTTAAAAAATGTAATGTCGTCGATAAAAATGGCCTGCCATTTTACTATGATGAAGTACATACAACAAAACAAGGGGCTAGGTATCTCTCTGACAGGTTGAAGCCACTATTACCCGCAGAATTCTATGAACCCTAAACTGATTAGCCTTAAACTGTATCTAACAAAAACACCTAACAATAGTCGCTGTCATACCAATGTATTTTAGCGGCTAATTAAATTACCCTTTATTAAACTTCTCTATATTAAATTACCCATAAATAGCCCTTCAAAATTTGCTACAATTGCATCATAAGCATTTTAATTATTAGCGATACCATGTCAACACCAGCACCAGCAAAGCCAAAACTAACTCTAGGTCGAAAGAAAGGCCCATCTGAACAGGCTAAAAAGAGCCAAATCAGCTACACCAATACGGTAAAACCACGTGGTAAGAGCAATCGCCCACAACATACTAAACCAAAAGAAGCTGGTCCAACACAAGTGTATGTATTCAATAAGCCTTACATGGTACTAACCCAGTTTACCGAC
Source organism: Moritella sp. JT01 (assembly GCF_001574435.1). Lineage (GTDB taxonomy): Bacteria > Pseudomonadota > Gammaproteobacteria > Enterobacterales > Moritellaceae > Moritella. The sequence continues at coordinate 387,005 of NZ_LOCN01000001.1, read as the reverse complement.
GCCGATAACCGCGAAACCTTAAAAGACTATATCAAGGTGCCGGATATTTATGCAGCTGGTCGCCTAGACCGCGACAGCGAAGGATTATTATTATTAACCAATAATGGCCGCCTCCAAGCAAAGCTTACTCAGCCAGGTGAAAAAACAGAAAAGACCTATTGGGTCCAAGTTGAAGGTGAACCAAGTCCAGAAAAACTGAACGATTTACGTTACGGCGTGGTATTAAAAGATGGGTCAACGCTGCCAGCTAAAGTTGAAATAATGACAGAACCTAAGGTATGGCCACGTATACCGCCAATTCGTGAACGTCAAAATATCCCAACGACATGGTTAGCCATTACCATTATAGAAGGCCGCAACCGTCAAGTACGTCGCATGACAGCACACATTGGGCACCCTACCCTGCGTTTGATCCGCTATCGCATTGGTCCTTGGACGTTGGATAACATCCAACCAGGTGAACTAGTTGAAAGCAGTATTAACGTGATGAATTAGTACCAAAGTCTGTTTTTGCGCTAGCCTTCATGGTAAAATTCGCGCGATTGGATCTTGAGATCCTAAGAACAGTAACTAACTGTGGCCATAACACCTATTTCAGTTATATATTTAATACATTAGCAAAAAAGCCTTTAACTTTATTTGCATTACTACAAGAGTAATTAAAAGGTCCTATGACAAATAATACAATCGACGCCAGTACTAAAGCGTTAAACAGTACTAAAAAAGTAATCGTTGGCATGTCCGGCGGTGTTGACTCATCTGTTTCTGCTTACCTGTTACAACAGCAAGGTTATCAAGTAGAAGGCCTGTTCATGAAGAACTGGGAAGATGACGATAATGATGAATATTGTGCCGCTGCTGAGGACCTAGCAGATGCACAAGCAGTATGTGATAAATTAGGTATCGAGTTACACGCTATTAATTTCTCTGCTGAATACTGGGATAACGTATTTGAATACTTCTTAGCTGAATACAAAGCAGGTCGTACACCAAACCCAGATATTCTTTGTAACAAAGAAATCAAATTTAAAGCATTCCTGCAGTTTGCATCAGAAGTACTTGCTGCTGACTATATTGCGATGGGTCACTACGTTAGTCGTCGTCAAAAAGCCGATGGCACCTTTGAAATGTTACGTGGCTTAGACAGCAATAAAGATCAAAGCTATTTCTTATACACGCTCGATCATGTACAGGTTTCACGTTCATTGTTCCCTGTGGGTGAATTAGAAAAACCAGAAGTACGTCGAATTGCTCAAGAACAAGACCTGATCACAGCAAACAAAAAAGACAGTACTGGTATCTGCTTTATTGGTGAACGTAAATTCACTGAATTTTTAAGCAAGTACCTCCCTGCACAGCCGGGTAAAATTGAAAGTGTTGATGGCGAAGAAATTGGTGAACACCAAGGTCTGATGTACCACACACTGGGTCAACGTAAAGGCCTACATATCGGCGGTATGAAAAACAACAGCAGCCAAGAACCTTGGTATGTCGTTGATAAAGATATGGAGCGTAACGTATTGCTTGTGGCACAAGGTCACAACCACCCGCGTTTATTTTCAACCGGTTTAATGGCCTCGCAACTCCATTGGGTTAGCCGCGAACCATTAACACAGCCATTGCGATGCACTGTAAAAACACGTTACCGTCAGACTGATGTACCTTGTTTAGTGACACCAATCGGCGAAGACCAAATAGAAGTAACTTTTGATAAACCCGAACTTGCGGTTACACCAGGTCAATCAGCGGTATTTTACCTTGATGACGTTTGCCTAGGTGGCGCAATTATTGACGTTCAAATTAGGGGCTAACAGTGTCAACTAACTTCCAAGAATCAAATATCGCCTTTGCAGGCGTTTGTCAGGCTGCTGCACTTGTACACCAACTTGCGACAACCGGCAATTGTGATAACACACAATTAAATAATACTTTACGCTGTGTGATCGTAACGGATCCAAGCCAGACTATTGAGGTTTATGGCGATTACGCAAACCTAGAATTAGGGTATAAGACCCTCGTTGCACAGTTAAGTAATACGTCTACGGGGCCAGATAGCGCATTAACACGCTATATGATTGGTCTTGTGGCTCTAGAGCGTAAACTTGCTAAACGTAATGACATTCTTGGTATGTTAGGTGAGCGAATCTCACAAGTGAAACGTCAAACTCATCACTATGAGTTAACGGATGCACAAATTCTAAGTAACATGGCGTCAATCTATGTGGACTTAATCAGTCCACTTGGCACCAAGATCCAAATTGCAGGAACGTCAAGTTTCCTACAACAAACATTGGTGAGAGATAAGATCCGTGCAGTATTATTCGCCGGTATTCGCTCAGCAGTGTTATGGCGACAAACAGGCGGTAAACGTCGCCAAGTAGTTTTCAATCGTAAACACATGGTAGAACAAGCTAAGCAACAATTAGCTCGAATTTAACCTAAACACACCCAGGAGTATGTAATGGAATTATCAGCGTTAACAGCTGTTTCCCCGGTCGATGGTCGCTACGGTAGTAAAACAGTAGCCCTGCGTTCAATTTTTAGTGAATTTGGTCTAATCAAATACCGTGTACAAGTAGAAGTTCGCTGGTTACAAAAACTAGCTGAATGTGACTTAATTGCAGAAGTACCAGCACTAAGCGCTGACGCGAATGCTGCATTAAACAGCATCACAGATAACTTCTCTGAAGCTGACGCTGCGCGTATCAAAGCAATTGAAAGCACAACAAACCACGATGTAAAAGCAGTTGAATACTTCCTGAAAGAAAAGGTTGCTGATAACGCAGAGCTACATGCTGTTTCTGAGTTCATCCATTTCGCTTGTACTTCAGAAGACATCAACAACTTGTCTCACGCGTTAATGTTAACGGAAGCTCGTGAAACAATTCTTTTACCTTACTGTGAAAAGCTTATCGATAGCCTAACAGTATTAGCAAAAGAATATGCTGCTGTACCATTATTATCACGTACTCACGGCCAGCCTGCAACGCCAAGCACGATGGGTAAAGAATTTGCTAACGTTGTTGTGCGTTTACGCCGTCAAATGCTACAAATCGCTAACGTCGAAATTTTAGGTAAAATCAACGGTGCTGTAGGTAACTACAACGCACACATCTCAGCTTATCCAGCTGTTGATTGGAACGAATTCTCTGAAGAATTCGTCTCTAGCCTTGGTGTTGTATGGAACCCGTACACAACACAGATCGAACCGCATGATTACATTGCTGAACTGTTTGACGCAATTGCACGTTTCAACACAATCATTCTTGATTTTGACCGTGACATTTGGGGTTATATTTGTCTAGGCCACTTTAAGCAAAAAACCATTGCTGGTGAAATTGGCTCTTCAACCATGCCGCACAAAGTGAACCCGATTGATTTTGAAAACTCTGAAGGTAACATCGGTATTGCTAACGCACTATTCAATCACCTTTCTGCAAAACTACCGGTTTCTCGCTGGCAGCGTGACTTAACAGATTCAACGGTATTACGTAACCTTGGTGTTGCTATCGGTTATTCTGTTATTGCCTATGAGTCAACGTTAAAAGGTATCAGTAAATTACAACTTAACGAAGAAGCGCTACTTGCTGATCTGGATCGTAACTGGGAAGTTCTGGCTGAGCCAATCCAAACAGTTATGCGTCGCTATGGCATCGAAAAACCATACGAAAAGCTAAAAGATCTTACACGTGGTCGTCGTGTTGATGGTCCAGCTATGCAAGAATTCATCGATACACTAGAACTCACTGATGCAGTTAAAGCGGAATTAAAATTAATGACGCCAGCTAACTATATCGGTCGTGCTGTTGAGTTTGTTAACGAACTATAATTGCCAAGTAAATGATCGCTAAACCGTAAATAATTTATAATAAAAGCCCAAGCTTCGTACCTTAAACTAGAAATAGCGAAAGGTTGCTTGGGCTTTTTTGTACCTGTTAACGCCCTAATCGTTTCAGTGCAAATATTGAAAAATCATTACGCTTCACATCAATATCAAACTGCGTTCCTCTACTTTCTTCATTCGTTAATCCACTCGCTAGATAACGCCCTGAAATCAGATCATATAAAATTTCGGCGGCCACCCAAGTCACGCCGACATTATAATATTGAACGGCATGCGCTTCAGATACTCGCCATAACACATTATGCGAATCGTAGTGATCGACAATACTCGCTTGCCAGCTATCCTCATCAATAAAGAAATTACGTTTTGCATAAACATGGCGCTTGCCCTCTTTCAGCGTGGCTTGAACTTCCCACACTCGGTGCTTCTCATAGCGTGTATAATCTTGGTTAATATGACCCGGTTTTATAATGTCATCGTACGTTAAATCTGTAGATGATAATTGATAGGCATTATAAGGAATATAGAGTTCTTTTTTACCGACAAGCTTCCAGTTATAGCGATCTGGGGCACCGTTATACATATCGAAATTATCCGATGTCGATAAACCTTCAGTGCCAGTAGATTCACTATCATAAGCAACATTAGGCGCGCGACGAACACGTCTCTGGCCTGCATTATAAATCCAAGCTTTACGTGGCTCTTTCACTTGGTTCATGGTTTCATGAACTAGCGTAATAGTGCCGGTTAAACGCGCAGGCTCCACAATACGTCGCATATAATAAAACCGAATGTTGTCATCTTTAATAATATCGACCCCACCTCTTAACATCTCAGGTATTGAAGATACCTCTTCACTCTTGATTTTGATATAAGAGCCATTTCGTTGTACAGGTATGCTCGTCACTACACGTTCGGCACGGCCTCCACGATAACGGGTAATGTGATTCCAAATCACCTCTAAGCCGCTTTTAGGGATCGGGAAAGGTATCGCTATATTATAATTACTCAAGCCGTTCCCTCCTTCAGTCAATGTTGCAGTTGTCGCATTGGCCTTAATCACATCATACATTTCATCTTTTAATGCAAAACTCCGATGGGTTTTATAAATAGGCATTTTGAACGTCTTAGGATAAGTCTTAAACATCGCGATCTGACCCGGTGTTAAGTTATCTTTATACTGCTCAAGATTATCAACCGTAATCGTGAATAATGGTTTTTCTGCTATATAAGGGTTTCCGACACGCTCGTTTTCACCATAACTTGTACCTAAGCTCGCATTAGATATTCCACCAGTCCAAGCAGGAATAGAGCCATCTTCATTACCCGCAACAAGAGCTCCGACGGGCGTTAATGTACGTCCCAACTGACTCGCTTCTTCTTTACTTACTTTTGCCACAACAGTTAATGACATAATCATCATCGAAAGAGCAACCACACAAGGTGCTTTATTAAATGCTTTCATTCGTTAAATCCTTTTTACTCTGCTTTAAAATGACAGACCAAATACGAGAGAGACATAATCACGGTCGGAAATAGGATTAAATCGTCCTTCAAATCCGCTATAACTTAATGACATGCTATATCGCTGTGCGTAATCCGCTTTCAATGCCAAATTAATACCTCTTCGTCCTTCTTGAAAGGTACCTTGTGGTTCAGGGCTATAACCATAAACATCGTGAGACCAAGCAATAGAAGGGGATAAATCGACACCCGAAAAAACATTTCGGTAATTCGCTTGCACCGATAAACGATAACCCGCACTATTTGATGTCGTGAAACCGTCATCAGTATTGTGACCATCACTGGTATCAAAGCTGTTACCATAGATAGAGCTACGACCATACTTTCTTGAGTTATCTAAACTCCATACATGACCAAAGCCAAACTCAGCAACTGTACTAATCCGATCTATACCTAATACCTGATCAAACAACCGAATAAAAGTAAGCTGGGTCTGGGTATAATCGAAACGATCAAAACCATCAATCGTATCTCCTACAGCAAGGCTTCGGTATTCTTCATCCATTGGCGATCCTGTTGGCGATGCAGATAGCGCAGGCGTAAATAAATCAGAACCATTAATCTGTAATGGCAAGCCTAAACGATGGCTAACCTCACCCGATATCGCCCAATCACTGAGCGTCGTATTAAAGCTCAAACCAAGTAATTGAATGTCTTCAGGATAGGCCGTATGATATTTCGCAAGTATACTAGGGTCAGACGCATAAGGATTAAAGGGTGAGAGTCCGGCCTCTAGACTAACGTAAGGGAGCCGACTGTGGTAATTCATGTAATACAGTGCAAATACTGTTGAATTAAGGTCCTCTGCATAGTACTTCAACGCGAGACCAAACTGACCGTTATCCGATGCATATTCATCAGTGCCACGACGTTGATAGTAACCTGCGTTATACCCTGCTTGTTCACCAATTGCATCGGTAATAAGAGAGACGTTACAACCTTCAGAAAAAGTATCTGAAGTTGAAAAGTAAGTACCGCAACTATCGATGACAGTTGGTTCAAACTTAAGTTGATAGAAAGCCTCTACGGCCAGATCTGCTGTAATGCCAATATTTGTAAATAACATATTAACAGGCAACAAACCTTCTTTAACTTCAGCGCCTGGTCGATGAAATGCGGCAGCATCGACAGGGTTAACCGCGTTAATACCACCTTGAATATAAGAACTCTCGCCCCAGTTAACCACTTGCTTACCGAGACGAAGATCAACAACCGAATCACCAATATCAAAATCAGCAAAAATATAGGCATCTAATAATGCTACGCCCTTCGCTTTTGTTAAGGCATTAAAATCATCATCATTAATAACCTGGTTCGGCACGTAACTATTTGTCGCACTACCGTGGTGAACGTTTTTTTGATCAAGCACATAATCGTACCAATACTTACCACGAAAAAAAGCGCCAAAATTGTCATATTGCAATGTTAAATCATGAAGTCCTTTTGCCGTCTGCGAAAAGGCATCACCGCGATTATAATTCAAATTACCGTCATCTCCAGACGAGGAGTTACCAACCATACCCGGTGATGCAGCGCCCGCATAAGTGATCCCATTTTGCCTACCTAAGTTTTTCACATCTGCACTTTCAACTCGCCAACTTGATCCAACTGAAAACTGGGAATGAAACGCACCTTCTACGTCCCCCCAATTAAACTCCTGTGCAACTGACGAACTCGCGTAACTGAGTGCAATTAATGCAAGTGTAACGCGTTTACTTTTATATTTTTTTTTCTGTTTAATAACATCCATACTAACTTTAATTTCATCCCTTTATTAAAAATTAACCAGCACGAATGTCAAGGCTCACACTGGGTCGAACAACGCACTGTTGATTGATGTAAAGATGTAGACGTGATTTGAACTGATCGCTTGCTATGGCTGGTTTAATCGCCAGTCATAGTCATAATCGATGTCTTCGGGGTTTTGTTGGAACTTTACCAAGGCTTGTTTTAATGTCGGTTTAGCAAACAACTTTAAATGCTCAATGAGATCATTCTCATTGTTTCCAAAATCGTCTTCATACCAACTGTATATTTTGGATAATACTAAATCATCACCAGATACCATTACCCCCCTAGAATGGTTAATAAAGCTTATCGCGGCAGTATTTAATTGTTGCTCGGTATTATCAGCAGTGAATGCTTGAGCGGATAAGTTGGGGCACCCATAACTCGCGCAATTTATTGCATAATGTATACGTGGATCTTTCCAGATAGGACGTAATATAGTTTGCTCAATATCGTTTAAGCTAATCGCTCTATTATTAATTGTTGCGAGTTCATCATCCCAAGGGCCAATAGCAAAAAATGTATCCCCCATCCAGATAATTGACGATGCTGGATAGTTATCTAGCACCAATTTAACAGTCAGCGCATTATATAGATTTATCCAATACGCCTTTTGTTGATTACGGTTTAAATCGAGTGGATTAAGCCCCTGTAAACGTGTTAAATACTGACTCAATATTTGCTTATCACCTGCTGTTACGGCCTTATAATCGAATAAGTTAATGATAGCCTTGTCTTCTGAAACAATTAAATAATTATCGAGTAATAATTGCCACGAATCATGGTTAATAACGTGCTCTTCAGACTCATTACTTTGCTCCCAATAAACATCAGGTTCGGCAAAAACATTGCCAGAAAACAGAATTAAAACGAGTGTGACTATTTTATTCCTCAGTATTTTAGTGGTCTTTTCAAACTGTTCTCGAACTATCGTATGATTCATCCTTACATCCCTTTATGTATACACATCCATATATATACTTATTATGTAACTATATATAACTAGGTAGCATTAAGCTGTCCAATAAATAACGCACGAACAAAGATTGGTTAACAAATTAGATCCAGTTTGTGTGTGTTCCCTTATGAAATCGAATCAATTGTTAAAAAAATGATGAAATAGTTTGTTATTTCTTCGTCTTTTTTGTGCGCCAGCTATCACTTCAATTTTGTAAATCAATAAACCTAAGACTGTAAAAGTACACATTTACAATATATAAATTCAAAACGAAATCAAAAAACAGATCAAACATTTCAACTCGAAACAACGAATTAGTCACTTGTAAAATATACCTTTGAAGTTCAGATCCTATCTTGAAAGTAATCTCCATACACGGATAATCAGCACCTTATCTACATTTGATTAACCAAGGATTTACACCATGAATGGATCATTTCTTATTGAAGCATTTCAAGCACCCTCAACCTACGCGCAAAACTTAGGTGATTTTTTTAATGATTTAGGTGCTGATCCTTACCTTGAAAGTAACTGTCGATTCCGCGCATTCTCGCAATATCAAAAGACCGATACGAAATTTGAAAAATTAGGTACAAGTACCTTCATGCAGTCATCTGATGTAAACCGTCTTATCGGTAATATTGAACGCAAGTTCGAAGACATCTCCCCGGCGCTTGACCAGCATCCTGATTTTCAAAATTTATTAAGTGCATTTCTTGAACGAACAAACGTCGATACCACAAAACAGCCGATTGGCGTTCACCAGATCCGTGTTGTTTGTTCACAAGATAAGTCTGGGTCACCAGCACCCGAAGGTATCCATCAAGACGGTTTTGATTTTGTGGGTATTTTCTGTGTAAAAAGAGACAACATCGCCGGTGCATTTACACAGATATTTTCATCGCCCGTTGACCAGCATCCACACATGAGCACCACGTTAGAAGAAAACCAATTTATCATTTTTAACGATCGTCGCTATTACCACTACGTAACAGAAACACTGCCAGCTCAACAAGATGAAACCGGACTGCGTGACGTATTTGTTTTCACCGCTTGATCTATAAAACCAGCGATAAATCAACAATGTAATCTGTCATAAAGCAGCAACCAAAACATCACTCACACTTAGAGAACAAGATTACTCTTTGCACAAATAGAAGATGCAGAAGTAACAAGTAATTTATTAAAGGAATAACCTATGAACTTATGTATTGAGTCAATTCGCCAAGCTTTCCCAGCTTTACAACAGCAAGTGAATGGCAAGTCAGTGTATTTTTTTGACGGTCCTGGTGGTTCACAAGTCCCACAATCAGTGCTTGATGCAATGACTGCTTATTTAGGTAAATATAACTCGAACCTTGGCGGTCGTTTTTTCTCAAGTGAAAAAACCGTTGATGTAATGCGTAACGCACGCCTAAGCGGCCAAGCATTACTTAATACCGAATCACCAGATAATATCGTATTTGGTGCTAACATGACGTCACTTACGTTCCAATTAAGCCGTGCGATTAGCCGTGATTGGCAAGCGGGTGATGAAGTGATTGTGACTGCTCTCGATCATTATTCAAATGTATCAACGTGGCAGCAAGCTGCGGATGACAAAGGTGCAGTAGTGCATCAAGCTCGCGTTAATGAAGCCGATTGCACGTTAGATAGCGAACATTTAATCTCATTAATTTCAAACAAAACTAAATTAGTGGCTTTAACGTTTGCATCGAACACCACAGGCTCATTGGTAGACGTGAAGCCAATCATTGAAGCGGCGCATGCAGTGGGCGCTAAAGTGTATATCGATGCGGTACATTACGCGCCACACAAGCTTGTTGATGTACAAGCATTGGGTTGTGATTTCCTCGCCTGTTCGGCCTATAAGTTCTTTGGCCCTCACGTAGGTATCGCTTACGTGGCACCTCAATGGTTACATACCTTATCGCCATACAAAGTAGAACCCGCTACAAACCAAGGGCCAGGTCGCTTTGAAACCGGTACGCAAAGCTTTGAAGCGCTAGCTGGATTTAGCGCTGCAGTTGAATACCTTGCGCATGCAGGTGATCAAACGCTACCGCTACGAGAAAGACTTGTACAAAGCTTTAAGCTATACCAAACCCATGAACAAAAACTAAGCCAACACTTCCTTGCTAAGCTAGCGCAATACAGCAACGTAAGACTGTATGGCATTAGTGATATAGACCGATTAGCAGAGCGTACCCCTACCTTCTCTATCCGTATTGACCATGCCTCACCAGAAGATGTATCAGGCCTGCTTGGTCAACATAATATGTGTGTTTGGAACGGTCATTTCTATGCGATCGGCTTATGTAAACAGCTAGACATCTTAGATAAAGGTGGTGTGATCCGCATTGGCTTTATGCATTACAATACCACTAACGAAATTGATGCATTATTTGATGTTCTATCCACTGTGTTAGCTAAATAAGTACTTAACACAACAACGTTTAAAGGTCCCAGTGGATTGGATGGGCCCCTTGCCTGTAACATAAACAGACAAGGGGGAAATACGACGTCAATCTTAAAGATCGTGATTCACTTAGCCTATATGACTGTCTGATTCATTAATCGGATCATTGGTTGGAGCCTGAGTAACCGATTGCTTAACAAGGTTATGCTTTCCTGTAATAAGATCTTCTAATGTTCCTGTTTCTTTATCAACTAAGCCAATTTCTTTAAGCATATTATCAATCAAGGGGGCATTCGCACGATAGTTTAGCGCTGCAGTCGTGACTTGCTCAGATAGGCTTTGTGGCGCAGATGAGCGCTCATCATTCGAACCCACACTAGCAACGCTGTGACCGTTATTGCCACCATACCCTTGCAGGATCTTGATGCCTTCAATGTTCTCTAATGGCTTAACCGCATTGGCAATTAACTCTGGTAGTACTTGTAAAATTGCCAATGATTTTTGTAAATCTATCTGCTCAGTACTCAAAATATTATCCGCTTCGTAACGCGAACGTTTACCTGCAGCTTCAACGGCATACACTTTCTCGTTTGCTTCAGCATTCAGTTTTAACGCATCTGCTGATGCTTTTGCTTCAATTAAAATTGATTCGGCATTATCTTCTGCTGCTTGTTTTGCCGCATGTGCTTGAACAGTAATACCAACAGCTTCACGTTCGGCTTCTTTGGTTGCCGCGATAACTTCAATTTGCTTGTCACGGTTTGCTTGTGCAACTTCACGTGCAGTGATAACCGCTTCTTCTTTTTCTACTTTGTTCTTCTCTGCTTCCGCCGCTTTAGCACGTGCAGCTGATTCTTCTTCAGACTTAACCGCAACTGCAATTTGCTTTTCTTGCATCGCCACTTCAATATCACGCTGCTGTTGAATTCTTGACTGCTCTAATACTTTTACTTTTTCAATTTCCGCTGTTTCAATGAATTTAGATTTTTCAATTTCAGCCGCTTCAATTGCTCTTTGCTTTGCGATCTCAGCTTCGCGTTCTTCCTGTGCTCTTTGCTCACGCTGCTTAACAATCGTCGCTTGTTGCTCTGCTTTACGCATTTCAATAGCTTGCTCTTGGTTTAATTGTGCATTCAGTTTTTCTTGTTCAATTTCTAATGATTGTTTCTCTGCAAGTACATTACGTTGCTCAATCAGAATTCTATTCTCTTGCTCAATGTCATTGGTTTCTTTACGTTTACGCTCAATAATCTGTGCAAGTAACGCACGACCTTCAGCATCGAAGGCATTATTTTTATTAAAATATTGTAGGTCTGTTTGATCAAAACCTGTTAACGATACCGATTCAAGTTCCAGTCCATTTTTTTCTAAATCATTAATCACATTTTGCTGCACTTTTTGCACAAAGTCAGAGCGTTTTTCATGCATCTCTGTCATCGTCATTTCTGCTGCAACAGCACGTAATACGTCAACAAATTTAGACTCCATTAACTTTTTCAATTCTTCCACGCGCATGGTTCTAAGACCAAGTGTTTGCGCCGCCATTGAAATACCTTCTTTAGTCGGTGAAACACGTAAATAGAAGTCGGCTTTCACATCAACACGCATGCGGTCTTTGGTGATCAACGCATCTTTCTGCGTCTTTTCCACCTCGATACGTAATGTATTCATGCTTACAGGAATGGTTTCATGCAATACCGGTAATACCAACATACCACCATCTTTCGCAATTTTTTCTCCCCCCATCCCTGTTCGTACAAAAGCCACTTCTTTGGTTGAACGCACATACAATTTGGCCATGATAAAACCTATCGTCAATAACGCGGTAAACACAATACCCGCTATTGTTAGAATGAATGTGATATTTTCTGATAATTCCATATAATAATCTTCCTTGGTATGAATAATAATGTTGCGGCTTAGTGAGTTACTGTCTAGTTAAATGGGATCGCGAGCCAGCTAGACTTCAATTTTTCTACCACGACAACGTCTGTGCCTTGGGGAAATATTTCATGTTCATAGGCAGGCTCGACCATCAAGTAATGTTTTTGATTAACATCATCGATGAGTACTGCTTCTGCAGGATTGCCTTTGGTTGCTGTTCCTATGGTGATTTTGGCTAACTTACCGTGAAAATTAGCAATAGAAACAACTGAAGAGTCACGCTGAGGGAATATTTTAGCGAGTGTTGAACCAAGTAAGTGTATTAGCACGACGGTCATAACGATCGTTATCGGCAGTGTCATCAATAATGATGGTGACCATTGAAAGGTCGATAGCGCGATGAAATTAAGGATAAATCCAGAAATAGAAAATAATGTGAAGACAATAATTAACCAAATAAGAAGTGGTAATTTACTAATACATAACCAATCTAAAGTTGCCGTTAACCCACCAGCTTCCACTGATACATCAGCATTTCCATCTAGTTCAAAGGGCGAAATCTTGTCAAACATCCCCAGCACACTGAGTCCGATGAATAATCCAAGTATTTCTATTAGAGTAAACAAAAATACGATACTAATCGCGATGGTATAAGGTAAGTTTATATCAGACAAAAAGAATGCCAGCATGTGTACTCCATAAAATATCGCCAAGCCAAACATATATAGCTACTTGAATCATATAGAAAAAACCACTTAACATTCTACATTTCGAGGCTTTAGTCACATAAATTATTTTATATACTATAAGCATTCCACAAATATGCTTAGCCTAGTTTAACGCATTTTTCTATCTCTATTTTACAGACAGGTTATATGAAAAATATTTAGTTTCTTTTACAAATCCCAATTTTTCATACAATGCTTGCGCTGAAAAGTTATCTTTCGCGGTATTCAAGCCAACACGGATTGCACCAATTTGTTTAGCTTCTCTCACCACACGGTGAATCAATTCATTAGCAACACCTTGTTGGCGGTATGCTGGTGCAACAAATAAGTCATTCAATACAATAGTCTTACCCAGTGACACAGACGAAAATGAATGATAGTTAAGGACAAACCCCATTGCTTCATTTACCTTGTTATAAGCAATAAAGACTGTCGCTTCGTTATTCATTAAACGCTCACCTAAATACGGGCGATACTTATGCGGTGCAGAAGGTTGCTTATAAAACACCATATATTGATCAAATAAACTAACGAGATCGTTTAACTCTTCAAGTGAGGCTTGTTTAATATTCATAAAATCCCTTTTAAATATGAATAAATAGCGAGTAGTCAGAAGAATACACACTTTTATTTTAACGAGTTGTTCATCCAGAATATCAATATTTCATTAAATTACAATAACCAGAAACTCCTTATTTATTCATACTTTAGCCAGATTATTTGTCGATATACTACGATACACTATAACCAATAAAAATTAACTCACGACTTTTTAGCTCATTTAACAAGGAACGTAAAATGAAACTAATATATCTGTACTTCACATTAGCTACGCTATTTTCTAGCGCTACTTTTGCCAATAATAATTACACTCCGGTTAGCTATCGCTATTACCAACTAAACTATACAGAAATTACAGCTGAAGATACTAATGACCCGTTAAAAACGTACCAGATCAATATATCCAACTTAATCAGCCCTTATATCTTTAGCAGAACAAGCTTCAACTATTTAAGCAGAGAAACGATTATTGATGCACAAAATTCAATGACAACAACGTCGATGCAAGCCGTATTCAACATGGGCACAAGGTTGGCGCTATTACCTAAAATTGACCTCACGATTGAAAGTGGTGCTATTTATGAATTTGGTAAAGAAGTCGAACTTAAATCGAATTCAGTTTCCGTTACTAATGATGATTTTGACCGTGAATTCGGGTTTAATGCGGCTGTAGGTCTAGCCATGCAATTCAGTCACCAATTAGAGTTTATTATTGATGCGGCTTATATCGAGATTGGTGATGAGTCAGAAATTGAATACAGTGCAGAACTCGTTGCCCATCTACTGCCAAATCTAGCGTTCGTCGCAAGTGGTGTGATGTATGAAGAAAGCTCAGGGTTTGGTTTTGGCCTGCAATTTGACTTTTAATTGCTCGGTATACCAAACAGTTGCAGCGGCTAATACAATTTAGCCGCTGCAACTGCCATCGTTATATCTAAAAATAGATTATGCCGAAGATAATTGATATCTCAGCACGTGTTGGTTTTCTTCTTCACAATAGAATTGATTAATAAATTCGCCGTCACAACTTTCGATGACTTTACGTGACGCAATATTGACAGGATCACAAGTGATAATAACATTATCGGTTAATACTGTTTTTTGAATACTCGCTAACATGAATTTAGCAACACCTTTGCCTCTAGCAGATGATCTCGTTTCGTATCCAACATGACCGATAACGTCCTCGATATAAGCATTAGTCCCCTGCCTCACTCGTATTGAACCAAGAATAACCCCATTCTCGATACAGAAATAAGTAATGATCGGTGTCCAACCTTTCGGGAGTTGCTCACCACGAGCATAAGCAATGCGCTTGTTAAGATAGCCAGCGTAATTATTGAAGATAAACTCATAGAGGCTAATACCATCATCTACGCATTCATCGACATAAGATTTGAAGGCGGTTAAATGCGCCATGTGTGCAAGCTCTATTTTCATATCACTATCCATTCTCGATTATCTCTATTTCCAATACGCTCACAATCACTGCGCATCATACCAATCACAGAACTATACCACGGCGCTTAATCACGTTCAAAACCAGTGATAGATTTTAACTATCGATTTCATAGATTCAATCAAGTATACCTATCCGTCTATTTACCCCATAATCCTTCTCATGGATTCGCAACCAGAATCCAATCGAGTAATCAACTAATTAATAGGATGACAACATGATCAACACTAAAATTAAACCGTTTAACGCAACCGCTTTCAAACAAGGCGAATTCGTAGAAATCTCTGAAAAAGACGTTGAAGGTAAATGGGCTGTATTCTTCTTCTACCCAGCTGATTTCACGTTTGTTTGCCCTACTGAACTAGGTGATGTTGCAGACCATTACGAAGAACTACAAAAACGTGGCGTAGAAGTTTTCTCAGTATCAACTGACACTCACTTCACTCACAAAGCATGGCACGACAGTTCAGACACTATCGGCAAAATCAACTACTACATGGTAGGCGACCAAGCGGGCAACATTACAAACAACTTCGGTGTAATGCGTGAAGGTCAAGGTCTTGCAGACCGTGCAACGTTCCTAGTTGACCCACAAGGTGTTATCCAAGCAATGGAAATTACTGCGGAAGGTATTGGCCGTGACGCTGAAGACTTAATGCGTAAAGTTAAAGCAGCACAATACGTAGCTGCTAACCCAGGCGAAGTTTGTCCAGCTAAATGGAAAGAAGGCGAAGCAACACTTGCACCTTCACTAGACCTAGTCGGTAAAATCTAATTTAAAGATTGATTAACTGATAAATAAAAATAAGACGACCTCAGTATCGCTTAGCAGTGGCTGAGGTCATTTTAAAATACATTTTCGATGAACATCTCTGTACCAATACCACAGCCGACTGTTCATTAAGAAAGTAGATTTTTAAATTAACCAAATTGCTCATAGCGTTTTTAATAAACGTATCTCATATAGCCATAAGCAAAATCTAAAAGGTGTCACTATGTTAGACCAAAATATGAAAACCCAGTTAAAGGCGTATTTAGAAAATTTAAAGACAGAAGTACAACTTGTACTGAGTCTTGATGACAGTGATACCGCGCAAAAATTACATACGTTAGCACATGACATTGCTTCATTAAGCGACAAAGTCATCGTAATTGAAGATCAAAGTGCAAGCCCGCGTAAACCAATTATGCAGGTAGTCAATCCCATCAAACAAACCGCGATTGGTTTTGCGGGTTTACCAATGGGGCACGAGTTTACCTCACTGATATTGGCACTACTGCACAGTGGTGGTCACCCGATGAAGCTAGATGCTGAAGTGATTGAGCAAATGGCTAATCTTGAAGGTGAGATGCACTTTGAAATATTCATTTCATTAAGCTGTCAGAATTGCCCAGACGTTGTGCAAGCATTAAATATGATGGCGGCAACTAACCCAAATATTAAAACAACCATGATTGACGGTGCTGCGTTCCAAGATGAAGTCGCTGAACGTAATATCATGGCAGTACCAAGTGTTTACTTAAACGGTGAAATATTCACCCAAGGTCGTATTTCATTAACGGAAATATTATCAAAAGTGGATACTGGCGCAGCAAAAAAACAAGCTATCGCATTAAATGAAAAAGAACCGTACGAAGTGCTTGTTGTGGGCGGTGGTCCAGCGGGCGCATCTGCTGCAATCTATGCAGCACGTAAAGGTATTCGCACTGGTGTCGTAGCCGAACGTTTTGGTGGTCAAGTCATGGATACAATGGCTATCGAGAACTTTATTTCGGTAAAAGAAACCCAAGGGCCGAAACTCGCAGCTGCACTTGAAGAACACGTAAAAGAATATGATGTGGATATCATGAACGAACAAAGAGCGAGTCGTTTAGTCAGTGCAGAAAAAACAGCCGATGGCTATATTCATGTTGAACTCGACAGTGGCGCGATATTAAAAAGCCGCAGTGTGATCTTATCGACAGGCGCACGTTGGAGAGAAATGAACGTACACGGCGAACAAGAATACCGTAACAAAGGTGTTGCTTACTGCCCACACTGCGATGGCCCGTTATTCAAAGGGAAGAAAGTTGCCGTGATCGGTGGCGGTAACTCTGGTATCGAAGCAGCTATCGACTTAGCGGGTATTGTTGAACATGTGACTGTACTTGAGTTTGCAGATACCTTACGTGCCGATCAAGTACTCGTCAACAAAGCCAACAGCATGGCTAATATTGAGATAATTAAACAAGCACAAACCACAGAAGTTATCGGTGACGGTACGCGTGTGACTGCACTTAATTATGTAGACCGTGCTACTGGTGATATAAAACAGATCGAACTTGCTGGTATCTTTGTACAAATTGGTTTGATGCCAAACAGTGACTTCTTAAAAGGCAGTGGTGTTGCTTTATCACCGCGTGGTGAAATTGAAGTGAATGCCAAAGGTGAAACCTCTGTTGCAGGTGTATTTGCAGCCGGTGACGTAACCACAGTGCCTTATAAGCAAATCATTATTGCCATGGGTGAAGGTTCAAAAGCCAGTTTAAGTGCATTTGACCATTTAATTCGTACTCCAGCGCCAATTGCAGCAGACAACACGTAAATATAAAACATAGCAAAAGATAAACGTCACACTAGTCCCCACGTGTAAGGCTTATCATCCCTGCCAAAATCTGTGTTTTATCCCAGCAATTACTTATGATTGCTGGGTTTTTACTATATGATAACCAGTAAATCTCGCACCTCAGTTATACTAGTTGGTCTGACAAGACGTGTAACCTCCAGCCCGTCTTTTAGCAGTACTAAAGTTGGCCATAGCTTACTTTGAATATGCGGCCGAGCTTTTACCCTTACCATCTGCAACTTTAATATGTGGTAATTGAGAATGAATCGCACGGAGTACCTTGATGATATTTCAATTGCCATTGCTCACCATTTAATACCCAAATAGAAACACGTTTCGCAAAGTGGCTTTTGATTCCTAATTCATTAACCGATGCTGATTTGTATAGCAGCATTTGCACGGATGCCTCTAAATTAATACATTCGAAGTCTTGAGAATGAATATACCCGTTTGATACTTGTTCTTCTTCCATCATGGCATTAATACTTTGGAAATCGTAACTCGAGCCTGACTCTCCAACTTCTCTAAATTCAGGATGTAATAGGCGTATAATGTCAGCTTTATTCTGTCTTACTTCATATTGATGAAGCGCGATCTCTTGTTCAATTAAAATATTCATCTAGACCTCCATATAATCAAAATCATCGGGTACTTCAATACCAACTTTTCCACATAAACATGATCCGTTTAATATTCTCATTTTTCTTCCTCTAAAAGTATGTCTAACATTGACCTATGATTATTCAAGTAATGCTTGGTGACTGAATATGTATCTGTATCTTCATAATCAACTTGTACTAATCCATGTTCACGTATTTCATAAATCGTTGAGTTTGGGTAAGAAAGTAATATCGGCGAATGAGTGGCAATAATAAACTGGCAGCCTTGGTTAACAAGTTGATGTAACAAAGTAATCATGGCCATCTGTCGGTTAGGTGATAATGCAGCCTCTGGTTCGTCTAAAATGTATAAGCCATTTGCACCAAATCGATTTTGCATTAGGGCGAAAAAAGATTCCCCATGTGATTGTTCGTGTAACGACACTCCACCATAGGAGTCGATGACTGGCGGACCGAATGACGGTTCATTATCAAGCCGCTCGATTTCAGTGGCTACATTATAGAAACTCTCAGCCCGAAGAAAATAACCTGTTTTTGGTCTTTTAATCGCTTTAGCAATACGGAGGTAATCGCTAAGATTGGAGTGAGAACTTCTCGTCGAAAAGTTGAAATTTTTAGTTCCCCCTTCTGGATTAAACCCTTGAGATACCGCTATTGCTTCAAGTAAAGTCGATTTACCCGTGCCATTTTCGCCAACAATAAATGTTACCGCGTCATGAAACATTAACTTATCAGTTAGCCCTCTGATTGCCGGTAAGCATAAAGGGTAGGCATCATATCCATCAATTTTCTCTTCTTTCAACGTTGCAGAGAGTAAATAGTGTTTTGAATCGAGTAAGTTCATATTATCCAGGCTGTTTAATTCTCAGAACGATACACTTATATATCTTTCCATTGTAAAGTTAACCAAAGTAACACCATTTCGCAGGAAGGTATTTCTCTTTATTACAGAGAACCCTCTATGCTCGAAGAACGGCTTAGCAATGAGTGATGCTTCAACATATAAACGTTCGATATTTCTGAGTTTTGCTTCCGCAAGCAAATGCGCATAAAGTGCAGACGCGACGCCCATCCCCTGAAAGTTTGGGTGTGTGTAAGTACAATCAATATGACCATCGGCATCCAGCTCGATAAAACCAGCGACAAGACCATCGACGATAGCCACAAACGGTCTTTTCTCGTCTAATCGCAGGGTCCATTTAGCATAGTCAGGAGGCGTCGAAGACCAAGCTTCTTTCTGTTCTGGGGTATATACCGAAGGATCTATTGCGTGAACAGATTGATGAAATAAGTCAGCAATCTCAGTCGCCCATTCGGAAAAATATGATTTAATTTCCATGATAGTCCTTACAACGAATATGTACCAAGTTCTGAAATTAATACTTATACAAGTATTTTAAGCTCAGAATAAAAGCAGAATGCATTGAATCAATGTAGCTCATAGTTACATGATTTAAAATAATATTTTATCATCAAACTATGCATCGGTGTACGTATAAAAAAAGCCTTACCCCGACTCCATTGTAACAACGGATTCAGAGTAAGGCTTCTTAATAGTACCGACTAGCTTAGTGCGATAAGATCTGATCTAAGAACATTTTTAAACGATCTGATTGCGGGTTATCAAAGAACTCATGCGGTTCATTTTCTTCAATAATTTGCCCTGCATCCATAAAGATAACGCGGTCTGCAACTTTCTTTGCAAAGCCCATTTCGTGGGTTACACAAATCATGGTGATACCTTCATCTGCAAGCTCAACCATTACGTCTAACACTTCTGATACCATTTCTGGATCCAGTGCCGATGTTGGTTCGTCAAACAACATGATCTCTGGGTTGATACACAGACACCGGGCAATCGCAACACGTTGCTGCTGACCACCAGAAAGCTGATTTGGAAACTTATGGGCTTGGTCGGCAATCTTCACACGCTCAAGGTAATACATCGCGGTTTTAATCGCTTCATGCCTTGGTTTCTTATGCACCCAAGTTGGTGCTAATAACAAGTTTTCCAATACAGAAAGATGTGGGAACAAATTAAAGTGCTGGAATACCATGCCGACTTGCGAGCGGATATGACGTACGACCTTTACATCATCAATCAGGTCAGTACCGTTAATACTAATTTTACCTTCCTGAAACTTCTCAAGGTGGTTCAGGCAACGAATAGTGGTGGATTTACCCGAGCCTGACGGGCCACAGATAACCACTTTTTCACCTTTTTTAATATTTAAGTTAATGTCTTTAAGTACGTGAAAATCACCATACCATTTGTTAACGCCTTGCATGCTGATCATATTTTCTTGTTCTGACATGATACTTCCTTATACCAATTACCTTACGTAAATGGTCAGTTTAAACTGTAAAATTTACGGTGATTGTTAATGGTCGGTATTATATTTACGTTCTATCACGCGCGAGTATTGCGACATGCTGAAACAAAACACCCAATAAATCATAGTAACAAATACGTACCCTTCGATTTCAAAACCAAGCCAACTGGTATCACTATTAGTCAGAGTGACCATTGCGAGAATATCGAATAAGCCAATAATAAGTACCAGCGTTGTATCTTTAAACAGTGAGATGAAAGAACCCACTAGGTTCGGGATCGAGATCTTTAACGCCTGTGGCAGAATAATAAAAATCATCCCTTGCCAATAGGTTAACCCTAATGACTCACTGGCTTCGTATTGACCTTTTGGAATAGCTTGTAAACCACCACGAATAACTTCGGCAATATAAGCAGCTTGGAACAATGTGATACCAATTAACGCACGTAATAACTTATCAAACTCGATACCATCGCTAAAGAACAATGGCAGTACTACCGACGCCATAAACAAAATAGTAATGAGCGGCACACCACGAATAAATTCGATAAAACCAATACATAAGGTTTTAACAATTGGCATGTTGTCTGACTGACGACCTAACGCCAATAAAATACCGATTGGGAACGAAGCGATAATACCGACTGCAGCAACCAAAATAGTCAGCATTAAGCCGCCCCATTTTTCGGTGCCAATAACTTCAAGCCCTAGCCCACCACGGATCAAGATAAAGCATACAATTGGATACAATAACATTGCCGCAAGTTTAATCTTAATATTGCCAATGCGTGGCACGCCAAATATAAGCGCTAAACTCAACACTGCAACCAGGTTTGGACGCCAATGTAAGGCTTCTGGATAGAATCCATACATAAATTGGTCGAACTTTTCGATGATAAATATCCAACGAGCGCCTTCTTTTACCACTTCTTCTTTAGTGCCACTCCAAGTCGCATCAAAGATCATCCAATCCAACAATGGTGGTATCGTAGAATAGATAAAGTAGATGCCAAGCAGTGTTAACAGTGTATTAGGAATAGTAGAAAATAAATTCTCTCGTAACCAGAATACAACACCCTTACTGGTTGAAGGTGCAGGTTTGGCCTCTTTAATCGTATAAACAGCCATATTATCTTCCTTTAATTTCCATTCTTGCATTAACCCAATTCAACAGTAGTGATATAACAATACTGAAAACAAGATACACAGCCATCGTCATTAGAATGATCTCAATAGCCTGCCCAACTTGGTTAAGCGTCGTCCCCGAAAACAAGGTAACAATTTCCGGATAACCAATTGCAGTTGCCAGTGATGAGTTTTTAACGAGGTTAAGATATTGATTAATAACAGGGGGAATGATCACGCGTAATGCTTGCGGTAAAATAACTTTACGTAAGATTACATGCTCTTTTAAACCCAACGATTTGGCCGCTTCTTTTTGCCCTTGGGGTACAGATTCAATCCCCGCACGCACTGCTTCTGCAATATAAGTAGCGGTATAGATACTTAACGCAAAAATCAGCGCCAGTAACTCAGGAATAATGGTGATGCCACCTTTGAAGTTAAAACCTTTCAATGCCGGATATTCAGCACTGATGGGTTGTCCAGCAAGGAAAAATATTAACAATGGCGCACCGATCAACATGCTAATGCTAACCTTAATAACAGGGAATTCTTCACCCGTTAAATCATGTCGCTTATTCGCCCATTTAGACAAAAACACGACACTGATACAAGCAAGTACAAACGCCACTAATATAGAGAAGCTACCAGATTCAAAAATAGGATCTGGAATAATCAAACCACGATTATTAATAAAAATAGAGTCGAAATAAGAAATACTTTGACGCGGACTTGGTAGCGTAGCAAGTACTACGTTATACCAAAATAATATCTGTAATAAGATGGGAATATTACGGAATGTTTCAATGTAAATCAGAGACAGTTTCGCAATTAAATAATTAGATGATAAGCGACCAATACCAACCATTAAGCCAATAATTGAAGCTAAAAAAATACCAATAACACCCACTAGGATTGTATTTAATAAACCAACAATAAATACATCTAAAAAAGTCGAGGTTGTATCATCATAGTGAATAAGCGATTGACTGATACCAAAACCAGCTGTGTCACCTAAGAACGAAAAACCTGTGGTAATACCCCTTTTTGCTACATTATCAAACATGTTGTTAACGAAGTAAAAAATGCATAAAACCACAACAGCCAAAGAAATAACTTGGAAAATAATAGCGCGATTTTTGGGGCTGTTAAATAAACCGTTGGAGGTCGGAGCGAGCTTTGAATTATTCATAACAAAATAAACCTTTTAAAAAGGGGGCCAAGCCCCCGATATACCAAGGTCACTTCAACATACCGTAGTGCTAATAAGATGAAGTGACTGAGGTATTAATTTATCGAATTGGCATTGCGTACATTAAGCCGCCTTTATTCCATAAATTATTGATGCCGCGATCAATGTTAAGAGGTGAATTTTTACCTACGTTGTTCTCGAACATTTCTTCATAGTTACCAACTTGCTTAATAATTTGGTAAGCCCAATCCGATTTAAGCCCTAAGTTCTCACCGGCTTTACCAGAAACACCTAATAAGCGTTTCACAGATGGATTAGTTGATTTTAATTGCTTATCAACATTGCTTGCTGTTACACCTAGCTCTTCCGCTTCTAGTGATGCGAATAGGCTCCAACGTACTACGTTAAACCATTCATCATCACCCTGGCGAACAACAGGGCCTAATGGTTCTTTAGAAATAATTTCCGGTAACACTATTGCAGAGTTAGGATTGTCTAATTTTATTTTTAAACCGTATAACTGAGAGGCATCAGATGTAACGGCGTCACAACGGCCTTTTTTGAATGCATCAATTGTTTGACCTGATGTATCAAATGTAACGGCTTTATATTCCATGTTGTTTGATTTGAAATAATCAGTTAGGTTAAGTTCTGTTGTTGTACCGGCCTGGATACAGAAAGATGCTCCGTCGAGTTGTTTCGCAGATGTTACACCAAGTTCTTTTTTAACTAAGAAACCTTGACCATCATAATAGTTAACCCCGGCAAAGTTTAAGCCAAGTGAAGTATCACGCGTTGCAGTCCAAGTAGATGAACGTGCTAACACATCAATTTCACCACTTTGTAATGCTGTGAAACGCTCTTTAGCAGTCAGTGGAATAAATTTCACTTTCGATGCATCACCTAATACGGCGGCTGCAACTGAACGACAAAAATCAACATCGATACCTTTCCAAACACCTTTTGAATCAGTCGCTGAAAAGCCAGGGATCCCTGTCGATACACCACAATTCAATGCGCCTTTTTTCATCACCTTATCTAATGTAGCAGCATTAACTAAATTCGGTAATGTTGATGCTAGACCTAGTATTAAAGCTATTTTTGTAACCTTCATATTAATTTCCTTGTCTATTTTTATTATTGTAAATATCAGTTTTAAGCAGCTAAGCACCACTTGAAAGTGTTATTTTCTCTGATTCGGGAACACAAAATAATCATAAGGGAATTTTTATACAACATCTACGTGGCAACAATCGATTAACAAAAGCATTAACAACTATTTGATGGCGGTCACATATCTAACACTTAATTAACATAAATTAAGTAATTTAAGGTGAATAATACTTTATGGATATTCACATTAAGGCTTTTATCCATATTTCATTCTATAATGGCAGGTAATATGCTTTAAAGATTAGCAGTGTTTTAACATAGTTATTTTATATCGACACCGTAGGTAATCACCCTGTTCATAAGCCCTATCAAGTATTAAAGTCACTTTTAACGTCGTTCGTATATAGAATTAATTTAAACATGTATAAATGTAACAATACTGACAAGCCAAGCCTTACCTAGCCCTCTCGATAACAATGACAATCTTATGGTCCGTATTAAATGATTGATAATACCATGTGACTCTCCTCCGATGAGCATCAGCGATATTCTGTTGCATAGCTCACACAATAGAACCATGGTAGTGACGAACACAGCCGATACGCCAGTCAATTCAGTATTAACTATAGGTCTTAAACACGAAAAGTGAGCGTGAAGAGTATGATGAGATTGCGGAGTATTGATTTAACGTTAATGTTGGTCGGTCAAGATAATGTGAATAACTTGCTTTCATTTAGGTCGCGCAAGTTATTCCATCTATAAATCTACCCGCATCAAATAACCAGTTTCAAATAACCAGTTTCAAATAATGTTTACGCCCAAATGTTGCAAACAGAGTAGAGCAAAATAGAACGAGTATCGGGTTATGAGAAAAGGCATTTTTAACAGTAACGGCACCGTGGGAG
Source organism: Moritella sp. JT01 (assembly GCF_001574435.1). GTDB lineage: Bacteria > Pseudomonadota > Gammaproteobacteria > Enterobacterales > Moritellaceae > Moritella. Next base: position 361,949 of record NZ_LOCN01000001.1, on the reverse strand, counting down.
AGATCTTTAGTATAGATGGGTTGACTAGAACACCAACTGAGCTTGGCTTGCAATATTTGAGTATCATCGGGGACGTCAATAGCAAAACGTTGACCGCGTTTCACGTAGGTCACAAATTTACCATCAGCATATAATTTATAATCTCGCACCGCATCCAACAGTTGCGCAGGTCTGTATATCCATAATTTCATTTCACATCATCCTTAATGTAAAGTTTATAGCAATTGTATTGTTCCTTTTATCTTAGCGAAGCAAGGTCATCACCAAGCATGAAATAAGTGCGAATAATCCGTTTATTCGTTGTGAAACGGGTTATTCGCACTTTTAAAATCTAACACCACTCAAACAAGTAGCGATAATAGGTATTTACTAAGGTTCTTGACGTGTGCTTGCTAATACGATCTCACGGATACATACATCTTGCGGTTGTGCATAAGCAAATTCAATTGAACGTGCAACATCATCAGGGGCAAGAATATTACCCATCGTTGATTTCCACTCTTCGTAGCCCGCTTTAATGTCTTCTGAAGTTGTATGTGATAACAATTCAGTTTCAACAGCACCTGGAGCGATAGTAATTACACGCACATCAGATGTTGCCACTTCTTCACGAACATTTTCAGTAATAGCGTGTACCGCAAATTTAGTACCACAATAAGCAGCGTGCGCACCGAATGTTTTACGACCAGCAACTGAACTAATGTTAATAATAGTACCAGTGTTACGGGCTTTCATTGGCGCAAGTACTGCTTGCATGCCGTTTAATAATGCAATCACATTAATATCGAACATGGTTTTGAATTCTTCAGCTGGTTGGGTATCGATTTGACCTAATAACATCATGCCAGCATTGTTAATCAATAGATCTGTTGGACCGTATAACGCTTCAGCTTTAGCAAGTGCAGCGTGGAATTCGGCGTGAACCGTTAAGTCTACTTTTTCACATAAACAGTTTGGTAAATCTAGCGCTTCTAGTTTTTCAACACGACGAGCAACTAATAATAACGGGTGACCAGCTGCGCTTAAACGCTTCGCTGTAGCTTCACCAATACCAGAACTTGCACCTGTGATCACGACTAATTTTTTCATCATATACTCTCTATTTTGATTATATTCATACCCAAAACGTATCTCTTAATGTTAGATCTAAGCGCTTCTGAGTGGATGAAAGAGAGTATATATAAATGATTATTGTTGATATATACACAATAAAGAACATAACTGTTACGTATTAAGCTACAATAATAAAGTTTATTTTATTCACTTAATCAATACAGGCATAGTATGCAAAGTAACTCTTCTCTTGCCGACATCCGCGCTTTTGTCACTATTGCTGAACAAGGAAGCTTTACCAAAGCCGCTGAAGTTCTACAGTCATCTCGCGCCCATGTATCCCGTCAACTCGCACAGCTAGAGCAACAGTTAGGTGTGCAATTGATTATTCGCACAACTCGAGCACAGCGTCTTACTCCTGTTGGCGAACAATTCTTTCAGCAATGCCTTAACTCGCTGCAAACGATTAACCAAGCCGTGATCGCAGCCAAAGATGATACAGAACAATTAAAAGGCAGCATTTGTATTAACTGTGTTGGTGGGGTGATTGGCGAGGATATCTTAACGAACATTATCAGCGAGTTTAATTTACAGTACCCCGATATTGAAGTTGAGCTCGACTTTAGTAGTCCTCGTGTAGATTTGATTGCAGAAGCTTTTGATTTGGTCGTGCGCATGGGGGAGTTAGAAGATTCAGGCTTGGTCGCTAGAAAGCTCACAGACATTAAAGTGCAAGTGTTAGCCAGTCCTGATTACCTTGCCAAGCACGCTGTCATAACTCATCCAAAAGATTTAGAACAACATAACTGCTTAACCGGTAGTATCAAGCGCTGGCGCTTCCATCAAAAATCACTTCAACACAATAATGCGCCAATACACGAAGTAGAGATACACGCGAAGGGTAATTTTAGTTGTAAGAGTGGTCGCGCATTAATTAACGCCGCTAAGAATGGTAATGGTATTGTGCGATTACCCGAGCTGTATTGCGACACTGAAATTAAGGCCAATACCTTAGCTCCAGCTTTAATATCAGCATCGCATGAAGAACAATGGCACTCACCAAATGTACCACTGTTTCTGCTGTATCATCGCAATCGTTATCAACCCTTACGATTAAAAGTGTTAATTGATTTTATTTGCCAACACTTTAATCAATTTTAAAATCTGCCAATAACAGGGCATTAGTCGTAATAAAACGGCCTCACGTATAAATGTTCGCATAAGAACTCCAAAGTCGCTCATTCGAACATTAATGATTAAGATCAATTCATCAACAAATATATTAGTCATACTTATAAGTAGTTAATTGACCAGAATATATGGATGAATTATGGGGAAAATAACCCGTTTCAATACCGAAGTATTGATCATTGGTGGTGGCGCGACTGGCACCAGTATTATGCGCGATTGCGCACTACGTGGTATAACATGCATATTGCTTGATAAAGGTGATATCGCATCAGGTACAACAGGCCGTAATCATGGCCTATTACATTCCGGCGCGCGTTACGCGGTCACTGACAGCGAGTCTGCACGTGAATGTATTCAAGAAAACAAGATCCTAAAAACTATCGCCAGTCACTGTATCGAAGACACCAGCGGATTATTTATTACCTTACCAGAAGATGATCTGGACTTTCAACGTACCTTCATTGATGCTTGCAGTAGCGCAGGTATCGATACACAAAAACTCACCCCGCAACAAGCTATCGACCTTGAACCAAATGTAAACCGAAGTCTACTCGGCGCAGTAAAAGTCCCTGATGGCACCCTTGACCCCTTCCGTTTATGTGCATCGAATGTACTAGATGCAAAAAACCATGGTGCAAAACTGCTTACCTATTCGATGGTAAAATCCTTGATCCGTATTGGCGATCGTATCATTGGCGCAAAATGTATTAATACTCGTACCAATGAGCGGTTTGAAGTCTATGCCCAAGAGGTTATCAATGCGGCAGGTATTTGGGGTAAAAACATTTGCCACTACGCAGAACTAAACGTGCAGATGTTACCAGCTAAAGGATCGTTATTAGTATTCGAACACCGCATTAACGATATGGTGATCAACCGCTGTCGTAAGCCTGCCGATGCCGATATTTTAGTACCCGGTGATTCAATTTCATTAATTGGCACCACTTCCGAAGAAATTGATTACAACGATATCGACTCCCTCAAAACCAGTGAAAAAGAAGTCAATATCTTAATTGAAGAAGGGGCAAAACTCGCGCCCATACTCGCACAAACTCGTGTATTGCGTGCTTATGCAGGTGTACGACCGCTAGTCGATGTAGGCGGTGGAGATGGCCGTAATATCAGTCGTGGTATCGTATTACTCGATCATGAACAACGCGATGGTTTAGCAGGCTTTAACAGTATTCTTGGTGGCAAGTTAATGACAAGCCGCTTAATGGCTGAAATGACCACCGATCTTATTGCCAGTAAACTAGGGAATGCCAGCACCTGTACAACGCATTTACAACCACTGCCCGGTTCTGTTGTTAATAAAAAGAGTAAACCTCAAAAGACAGTCTTCACAACCAAAGCAGCCACTCACCGTCACGGTGAAAATGCAGTGGCCACATTTGACCAAAGCACCAAGGGTAAATCCATTGTCTGTGAGTGTGAAATGGTGTCTGTTGGTGAGATTGAATACGCCATCAAACAACTCGATGTCACCAACTTAGTCGATTTAAGAAGACGCACTCGCCTCGGTATGGGGTCGTGTCAGGGAGAATTGTGTACCTATCGTGCTTCCAGTCTATTTTGTGATTTTGCCAACTGTAGCGGAAATGAATCAAGTAAATTATTAATGCAGTTTTTTGAAGAACGCTGGAAAGGCATTAAACCCGTGTTATTTGGTGATGCACTACGAGAAGCTGAGTTTACCTATTGGTTGTATGAAGGGCTGTTTGGGGTAACTGATATTAATCAGTTAGGTGAAAAACAACAAGATAAGGAATATTATGAAATTTGATAGCATCATTATTGGCGGTGGTATTGCGGGTTATACCGCGGGATTACGCTGCCTCGAAGCTGGACTAAAAACAGCTATCATTTCAAATGGTCAAAGCGCCCTACACTTTTCATCAGGCTCTATCGACCTGCTTTCACATACCCCAACCAGCAAGGCTGTTCGTAATCCTGCTGCGATATTTAATAAATTTACTCATGAGTTTCCTGACCATCCGTATAGTAAGGTTGGTAAAGAGACCGTATTTGAATCCCTAGAGTGGTATAAAAATTTACTGACCGCTGCTGGTATTCCGCTAACGCAGCAAGATAATGGTGATAATCACTTTCGCATCACTCCGCTGGGTACGTTAAAATCAACATGGTTATCACAACCTTATGTACAACAGCTACCAATGCGGCTAACGGAACATACCATCACGCGTATTGTGGTCGTTCAAATTAATGACTTCCGAGATTTCAATGCCAAGATGCTCACCGATAATTTAATCCAGATCCCCGAATTTAAAGACGTAGAAATAACGCATGTCAGTATTTCCATTGATGGATTCTCAGAACTGAAACGTAATGCTTGTGAGCTGCGCTCGATTGATATTGCACGTATCTTAATGAACGAAAATGAAGTCGAGGCATTAGCGACTAAGCTCAGTGCTATTGCCACACCTGATGATCTTGTGATCCTACCTGCAATTACAGGTAATGGCATGGGACTATCGGTACTTAACAAATTACATGCCTTAACTAACCTAACCTTTCATGAAGTGCCAACTATGCCACCTTCAATGCTGGGGATCCGGCTTGAAGAAACCATGATTGACTTATTCATCAAGCGCGGCGGAATGCTGTTAAAAGGCGATCAAGTCACTCATGGTGATATAGCAGAAGATAACGGCAAGTTAACCCTTAAGCGCGTTTACACCCGTAACTTAGAAAGCATGCCATTAACCGCAGACAACTATATCTTCGCATCCGGTAGCTTTTTCAATAAAGGTTTAATTGCTCACCATGACAAATTACAAGAGCCTGTATTTAACTTAGACATGAACAGCCTTGAAGCACGCAGCACCTGGTACAACCCACAATTTTTTGCTACCAACTCACAGCCATTTTTATCACTCGGTATTAAAACAAACCAAGTATTTAACCCCATGCTAAAAGGCAAAATAATCAATAATCTATTTTGTGCAGGTTCGAATTTAGGTGGCTACGATCCTATCGCTGAAGGCTGTGGCAGCGGTGTCGCGATCAGTACTGCTTATCACGCCGTAAATCAGTTATTACAGCAACGTAGCAAGGCTCATTCACAACAACCTATCAGCAACAGCTTGGTATAAGGGGATAACACAATGAATTTAGCATCCACACGTTTTGAAAAATGTATCAAGTGTACTATTTGCACCGTATATTGCCCTGTTGCCAAAGCTAATCCAAATTATCCAGGGCCAAAAGAATCAGGCCCTGATGGCGAGCGGTTAAGAATCAAAAGCCCAGAATATTACGATGAAGCATTAAAGCTTTGCACTAACTGTAAGCGCTGTGAAACAGCTTGTCCGTCCAACGTCAATGTCGGTGATATTATTGCGGTGGCGCGCGGCAAGTTTGAGAAGAAAAAACTTAATCCTAAATTAATGCGTGATTACATTTTAAGCCACACAGATTTATTCGGCACATTATCGACCCCCCTCGCACCTTTGGTTAATAAGATCACTGATTCTAAAATCATCAAAACCATTATGGATAAAACCGTCGCGATTGATAAACGTAAATCTCTACCTAAATATTCATTTGGTTCATTTAGACATTGGTATAAAAAACAAGCCGACACGCAAATACAGTTTGAACGCCAAATTAGTTATTTTCACGGCTGTTATGTTAACTACAATAACCCACAACTCGGCAAAGATTTAGTTAAGCTGTTAAATGCCATGAATATTGGTGTTAAGTTGCTGAAGAAAGAAAAATGCTGTGGTGTACCGCTGATCGCCAATGGCTTTCATGACAAAGCCCGTAAAAATGCAGAGTTTAATGTTAAACACATGACCGAAGCTGTCGAACAATTTAATACCCCGATCTTATCGACATCATCAACCTGTTCGTTAACCTTGAAGCAAGAGTACCCGCATGTATTAAAGGTTGATAACAGCAAGATCACGAATAAGCTTGAGTTCATCACGCCATTTTTATTACGTGAGTTTATGAATGGTAATATGCCAACATTAAAACCCGTCAATAAAACCATTGTCTACCATACCCCATGTCATTTAGAGCGCAGTGGTTTGGCTATATTTACTATCGAATTGTTACGTACTATTCCCGGTTTAAACGTGATAGTACTGAACAGTGAATGTTGTGGTTCTGCCGGTACGTATGGTTTTAAGAAAGAAAACTATGAGGTATCGATGAAGATAGGTAAAGGTTTGTTTGAACAGATTAAGCAGAGTGATGCAGACTTTGCTATCACCGATTGTGAGACCTGCAAATGGCAGATTGAAGAGAACTCGGATCTAGAAACTATCCATCCGGTGAGTTTATTAGCGCAGTGTTTAATCGATTAAAGCGTTATACGCTTATCGGAGGTCACTTATAGGAAGCGATAATAAGTAATGAAGATAGGTAGAAAATAATAACTGTCAGTAACGAGTCATTCGATCGCTACTGACAGTTATACCCAAACTGCTTCAAACTGCTAGCCTCCCGTAGGGCAAACAGAATGAAGGTATCTTGGGTATATATTAACGATTAATCGTTAAATGAACGTACAATCCAAGCGCGGAACATACGGCCTTTCAACTTACCTTTACCAATTTTCTGTACCGCAGCTTTCGCCACTTTAGTATCAACAGCAACATAGGCACAGTTATCAAACAGCTGGATTTTACCCACTAGCTTACCATCAATACCATCTTTACCTGTTAATGCACCTAAAATGTCACCAGCACGTACTTTCTGCTTTTTACCACCATCAATACGGATACATTCCATCGGTGGTGTCATTGGTGATTCATTTAGCACACTTTCTGGCGGTAATGCTTCTGGCGTGATCATACCAAAACGATCTTCTAATAACGCAACTTGGTATGCTTCTTTATCATCAAATATAGTGTAAGCCATACCTTTACTACCCGCACGGCCAGTACGACCAATACGGTGAACATGGATTTCACTATCATGAGAAACTTGGAAGTTGATTACCGCGTCTAATGATTCGATATCAAGACCACGTGATGCAACGTCAGTTGCAACCATCACCGAAATACTTTTATTAGAAAAACGCACTAACGCTTGGTCACGGTCACGCTGTTCTAAGTCACCGTGCAGTGCAATAACGCTAAAGCCAAAATGGCCTAATTCATCAGCAACATCTTGCACGTCTTTCTTGGTATTACAAAAGATAACCGTTGATTCAGGTTTGTGCTGTAGTAATAAGCCACGTACTGTGTCTAAACGCTCACCAAAGTTTTTTACTTTATAGAAATGTTGTTTAATGGTGCTGTCATCGTGCGTTGACGCAACTTCAACCATTTCAGGGTTGTTCATTATTTTCGCTGCAATAGCTTGGATTTTTTTCGGGAACGTAGCACTAAATAGTAATGTTTGACGATCACTTGGTGCTTTCTCAACAATGGCGTCAAGTGCGTCTTGGAAACCCATTTCTAACATGCGATCAGCTTCGTCCAGCACAAATGTTGTTAGATTATCTAATCGTAACGTGCCTTTCGTTAAGTGATCTAATACGCGACCAGGCGTACCAACAATAATATGTGCGCCGTGTTCTAATGAACCGATTTGTGGGCCAAATGGCATACCACCACACAATGTAAGTACTTTAATGTTATGAATACCACGTGCCAATTTACGAATTTCTTTCGCTACTTGATCAGCAAGTTCACGTGTAGGACAAAGTACTAACGTTTGAATACGGAAACGTTCAACGTCTAAGCGCTGAAGTAAACCTAAACCAAAAGCAGCCGTTTTACCTGAACCTGTTTTACCTTGACCAATTACATCTTTACCTTCAAGAATACTCGGTAAGCTTTGTGCTTGGATCGGTGTCATTTCGGCATAACCGAGAGTATCCAGATTAGAGACAAGCTCTGGACGTAAATTGAGAGAAGAAAAATTAGTTTGGCTCACGGGCATACCTTAAATGGTTATAATAGATAAAACAAAAAGGGCAAGCTCCGAAGAACATGCCCTTTATACTTAAACTTTTTGATTTACCATCAATCCATTTAAGTTAACAATCTTAGTGACTATTAATTCAGAAGAATTAAAGTACTACGATGTTTTCTGCTTGAGGACCTTTTTGGCCGTCAGTAACAGTGAATTCAACTTTTTGGTTTTCAAGAAGAGTACGGAAACCGTCGCTCTTGATAGCGCTGAAATGTGCGAACACATCAGGGCCGTTTTCTTGTTGAATGAAACCGAAACCTTTAGTTTCGTTGAACCATTTTACTGTACCAGTAATTGTAGACATAATAGAATCCTATTTATCAGAGTAATTTAATTGGCATAAAGCCGGTGTTGCTGGAAGTGTTACTACTTACTTATGATCAAACAGGACGAGGTACTAAAAAAACTTCGAAATGGAATTCATTCATAAAACTAACCTTAAAGCTGCAGCGAATTATATAGACTTAAAATTTGCTGTCAACAAAGTTATTTATCATTGCGCTATAGACAACAATAATTATCCAGTTTGCACTTAACTAGCCTATCATGTACCCTGCAGCACCGCTGTTATACTAAGTACTAACGCATAGTATTAGCACATAAATAGCAACCACATAAATAAAGAGACACTATATGAGTTTTACCGACCTCGGTTTATCCGCTCCAATCCTAAAGGCTGTAGCAGAAAAAGGCTACGACACACCATCGGCAATTCAAGCGCAAGCAATACCAGCTGTACTGTCAGGTAGGGATGTAATGGCTGCGGCACAAACAGGGACAGGTAAAACAGCTGGTTTTACTCTACCTATTTTAGAAAAGCTAAGCCAAGGCCCGCGCCCACGTGCCAATCAAGCACGTACATTAATCTTAACGCCTACACGTGAACTCGCAGCACAGATTGCAGAAAACGTTGAAGTCTATAGCAAACACTTACGTTTAACATCAACCGTTGTATTTGGTGGCGTTAAAATTAACCCACAAATGACGCGTTTACGTCGTGGTGTTGATATCTTAGTGGCAACGCCTGGCCGTTTATTAGATTTATATAATCAAAACGCTATTCGCTTTCACCAATTAGAAATTTTGGTATTAGATGAAGCCGATCGCATGCTGGATATGGGTTTCTTACGTGATATCCGTAAAATCCTTGCGGTACTACCACAAAAACGTCAAAACTTATTATTCTCAGCAACTTTTTCTGATGACATCCGTCAGCTTGCGAGAGGCTTAATCAACGATCCAGTCGAAATTTCAGTGACGCCACGTAATGCAGCTGCTAAATCAGTTGAACAATGGATGCACCCGGTTGATAAGAAGAAAAAAGCACAGCTGTTAACACACCTAATTAAAGAAAACGACTGGAAACAAGTATTGGTATTTACCAAAACTAAACACGGCGCGAACAAGTTAACCAAACACCTAGAAGAGCAAGGCATCAATGCTGCAGCGATTCACGGTAACAAGAGCCAAAGTGCACGTACTAAAGCACTAGCAAATTTCAAATCAGGTGAAGTTCGAGCACTTATTGCCACTGATATTGCCGCGCGTGGTATCGATATCGTGCAACTACCACAAGTCGTTAACTTCGATTTACCAAACGTACCAGAAGATTATGTTCACCGTATTGGTCGTACCGGTCGTGCTGGCTCTGAAGGTACTGCAATCTCATTAGTCTGTCAGGACGAAATGAAAGAGCTAGTAGCGATTGAACAATTAACGCAAAAACACCTTGAGCGTGTTGTTGTTGACGGTTTTGCACCAATGGATTCATTCCCGACTACACCGGGTATTCGTCCACCAAAAGAGAAAAAGCCTAAGAAAGATCATCAAGATGGTCAACGTTCAGGTGAAAATTCACGTGGTCACAAACCGGCAAGTAAAAACCGTCGTCACACAGGCCCACGCAGTGAAGCAAATCCATCAGCAAACAAAGGCAATCGTCGTCGCCCTGCTGGTTCTGCAAATAAAAGCAGTAACACTTAAGCGTTTATCTATAATAAGCGCGTGATACAAGTCTCCGCTTATCTATAAATAATATTATGCGCATTGTCTTTAGCAATAAAGACGATGCGTTTTATTATCACGTCATTGATACCCTTCTTATCCCATTCTTATCCCATTCTTAATTAATAATCTTCGATTCAATCAGCTATCAATTACTTTACATTTATTTAATCATTAATCACTGATTAATATTATTATTTACGCCCTTATTTGCTAGAATATTCACTCTTCATTAAAGAGCGGAAAGTAAATGAAATTACAACAAATAGACAAAACTCGTTACCGTAAACACTTAAACATGGCGAGTATTGTCGCGACAGCGGTGTTAATCGCATTTTCATTATTTTATGGCCAAGTATTAATCCATTTTTTTGGCGGCGCTGACGAGAATAATTTTAAATTAAATTTAGCTGGGGTGATCCTAGGTGTGATTAGCTTGTTGGTCGTATTCAGCCTCGTTCGTCGTCATCCTTATCTCGCTGAAGTCATGTATGTCTGGGACCTAAAACAAGTAAACAATAAAATTTACCGCAAACTGCATCATATAAAAACGGCATTAAGCGACAGTGACAACACCAATATCGATGCCATCACCATCCTAAATTACTATTACGCGGCATCGAAGCAACAATACAATCTAGACAACAATACATTAACGATGGAAGGTTTAATGGCTAACATAGAAAAATTAGATAAGCTCATAGCAGAAAATAATTTAACTATTACCCTAGATGACTACCAGCCAAGTTTATTAAAACTGTTTTAAACCACATTTTGTAAGCATATCAAAACAGGCTCGACTATAATTGCGCCTGTTTTTAGGATAAAAAACCAACATTTTAACCAAACCTTCAATTTTAATAGTCTTAATACGAATTAATTATATAGATATTGAAAAAAACCCAGTAAATGCCATTTTATAAGCGCCCATCTCTTTTTTGTTGCTAAAAAAACGTGATATACTCCGCGCGAATCTTTACATAAATAAATTATAGAGAACATAATGGCAGATTTATCTAAATACAGAAATATCGGTATCTTCGCTCACGTTGATGCTGGTAAAACAACAACAACTGAACGAATTTTGAAACTTACTGGTCAGATCCACAGAACTGGTGAAGTACATGACGGCGAATCAACTACAGATTTCATGGAACAGGAAGCTGAGCGCGGTATTACTATCCAATCAGCAGCTGTAACTTGTTTCTGGAAAGATCACCGTTTTAACGTTATTGATACTCCTGGACACGTTGACTTCACAGTAGAAGTTTACCGTTCACTTAAAGTACTTGACGGCGGTATCGGTGTATTCTGTGGTTCTGGTGGTGTTGAACCACAATCAGAAACTAACTGGCGTTATGCGAATGAATCACGAGTTGCACGTATCATCTTCGTAAACAAATTAGACCGTATGGGTGCTGATTTCTTACGCGTTGTTAAGCAAACTGAAGACGTACTTGGTGCTAACCCACTCGTTATGGTTTTACCAATCGGTATCGAAGACGATTTCGTAGGTGTTGTTGACCTTCTTACGCGTCAAGCATACGTTTGGGATGATACAGGCGAAGCAGAAAACTTCGAAATCACTGCTGTTCCAGCAGACATGGTTGAACTAGTAGAAGAATACCGTGAAAAGTTACTTGATACTGCTCTTGAGCAAGATGATGAGCTATTAGAAGCTTACATGGAAGGCAACGAGCCAGCTATGGAAGACATCAAACGTTGTATCCGTGCAGGTACTCGTACAATGGACTTCTTCCCAACTTACTGTGGTTCAGCATTTAAGAACAAGGGTGTTCAAAACATTCTTGACGCTGTTGTAGATTATCTACCAAGCCCAACAGATGTTGATCCTCAGCCGCTTACAGATGAAGAAGGCGAGCCAAACGGTAAATTTGCACTTGTATCAACTGAAGAAACATTCAAAGCGTTAGCATTTAAAATTTCAGATGACCGTTTTGGTGCCCTTACTTTCGTTCGTATCTACTCAGGTACGTTGAAAAAAGGTGATACGATCCTTAACGCTGCAACAGGTAAAACTGAGCGTGTAGGCCGTATGTGTGAAATGCAAGCGGATGAACGTAAAGAATTAGCATACGCACAAGCGGGTGATATTATCGCGATTGTTGGTATGAAAACTAACGTTCAAACAGGTCACACATTATGTGATCCTAAAAATCCTATCATTTTAGAAGCGATGGTATTCCCAGAACCAGTAATCTCTATCTGTGTAACACCTAAAGATAAAGGTTCAACTGAGAAAATGGGTATTGCGATCGGTAAAATGGTTGCTGAAGATCCAACATTTAAAGTTGAAACTGACCAAGATTCAGGTGAAACAATCCTTTCAGGTATGGGTGAACTTCACCTAGACATTAAGGTTGATATCCTTAAGCGTACATACGGCGTTGAACTCGTTGTTGGTGCTCCGCAAGTTGCTTACCGTGAAACTATTACACAAGAAATTGAAGATAGCTACACGCATAAGAAACAATCTGGTGGTAGTGGTCAATTCGGTAAAATCGATTACATCATCAAGCCAGGCGAACTGGGTGCTGGTTTCACGTTCAAATCTTCAGTTGTTGGTGGTAACGTACCTAAAGAATTCTGGCCTGCAGTTGAAAAAGGCTTTAAAGGCATGATGGATACTGGTGTTCTAGCTGGTTTCCCTATGATCGATGTTGAAATTGAACTACTTGACGGTGGCTTCCACGCAGTGGATTCATCAGCAGTAGCATTCGAACTTGCAGCTCGTGGCGCGTTCCGTCAGTCTATCCCTAAAGCGGGTGTACAACTGATTGAACCTATCATGGCTGTTGACGTATTCACTCCAGACGATCACGTTGGTGATGTTATTGGTGACCTTAACCGTCGTCGTGGCATGATCAAAGATCAAATGGCTGGTGTTACTGGTGTTCGTATTAAAGCTGACGTACCTCTTTCAGAAATGTTTGGTTACATCGGTTCACTACGTACTATGACATCTGGTCGTGGTCAGTTCTCTATGGAGTTCTCACACTACAACGCATGTCCAATGAACGTAGCTGAAGGCGTAATTGCTAAAGTTAAAGAAGAGAACGCTAAAAAATAAGTAATTATTTTTAGTTAATCTTCCTAACCCCAGTTATGTAAATAACTGGGGTTATTTTTTACCTGAAAAACAGTGAACACCCTCCTACCCGATTCCAGCTTAGCTGATAATATTTAACCTCTTATCTTTTCTTACCCTCTACTCTTTTCTTACCCTCTACTCTGCTAGCTTTACTATTACGGCCAAATTACAGACAAAAAAAAGCACCAAGACCATCAAGCCTTAGTGCTATTTATTGTGCTTTTAACTTAACCTAACAGCGTATTAACCGTTACTCGAAGTGCCAGTAACCTAAGTTAACCCATTCAATCAACAGTTGACCAAATACTTTATCTTCCATTAATACTTCAAGTTCTTTTGCTGTCTGCTCTGTGGTGTTACATAACGTCTGTACACTCGCAGCAATGCTGGCATCAAAGTCATAACGCTCACCATCAATAAAGCAACTCGTTGGCATTTCTGGGAAGTATAATGTCTTCAGTCCGTTCACTTTACGCAAATAAGACTCCATACCGATTTCATCTACTACAATCGCGTAATCTGCAATGTAACCACCTTCAGGTACAACCAAATCTAATTCATGTGCAGATTCACTGTAATGACGACCAAGGAAATCATGCATAACGCTTTTATCAGCCATTAATGATGTCATTATGTCTGTTAAACCTTGCACTTCACCAGATTCGATAGAGCCATGCTGTGCACGTGGTTGTAACTTAGGATCGCTATAACGAACAAACTCTTTGTCTTGTTGTAATAGGTAATCACCAAAGTCGTTTAACAGTTCTTTTTGATCTTGGGCACGGAAACCAACTGAGTAGTTAATCGCTTCGCCAACAGCATAACCTTCATGCGGTGCATAAGGTGGGATATATAAAATATCACCGGGTTCTAATACAGTATCAATAACCGCGTCAAACGCTTCACAATGCTTCAGAGCGCCGTTAGCAGCAAACTCTTGAGGATTCATATCCTGAGCACCAACACGCCAATGACGCTTGCCTAAGCCTTGAATGATAAATACACAATAACGATCGATATGCGGACCCACACCACCTGTATCAGTACTGTAAGAAACCATCAGATCATCAAAGCGCCAGCTTGGAATAAAGTTAAACACATTCGCCAGTTCGGCGGAAGGATCATGCCAGTGATTAATCGCTTGCACTAGAATCGCAGCACCTGGTTTTTCCATACGCTCAAAGTCAGTAAACGGACCGCATTTAGCTTCCCACTTACCATCTTCACGTGAAACCATACGTGACGTAACCTCTTCTTCCATCGCTAAACCAGCAATTTCATCCGGGCTGATTGGATCGATAAAGTCCTTGAATCCCGCTTTAATTAACAGTGGTTTTTTCTGCCAATAATTTTCCATGAAATCAGCAATATCAAGATTTAATTTATACATAGTCAACCCGCATTCAATAATCGAAGTAATAGAGCGCGTATCATAGGTATTTTCGCGATAATAGCAAGTCCCTGTTCACCTACTGTAGCCATTTTAATTTTATTATTGGCTTATTTTTAGACGGGAGTTTTTGCAACAAGCCCATCAAACATCTCAATGAGATTTCAAATCCCTAAATTGTCATTAATCTTGTCGTTTTTTAGAAACATAATGTCGCTAACTCGAAAGTCATATAAGAAAATACCCTGTAGTATTAGCTTATTGAAGGTCATTTACTATGGCTGAAATAGCATAACATCCTCGATGTAATTACTTATCTAAACAAATTATTCGTGCATTTCGCGTGTTTTTACGAGCCTTGATCAGGATGACTTTAGGAGTTTTAATGCCAGGTAATCACCACTACTATTCAGCAATTCGTTCCCAAGAAAACCGAGATTACAGTGTTAATAAAGCCAATTCTATTGCGCTTGTTGTCGAAGGTGGCGGTCAAAAAGGTATTTTCACTGCGGGGGTGCTAGATGCTTTTCTTAAAGAAAAATTTAATCCGTTTTCATTATTAATTGGTACATCGGCAGGCGCATTAAATCTTGCCTCCTATATTTGTGGACAATATCGACACGCCTATCGTGTGATTACAGAAGCCACAATGCATAAAAACTTCTTTAACATGCGCTCTTTTTTATTCGATAATAAAGGTATGGATCTTGATTGGTTGATTGAACAAACAAAAACAAAGATACCGCTTGATTGGAACCGCGGTGATGAAAACATGAAAAACCGTGAAGTGTTAGTAACAGCAACTCAAGCTGATAATAACCAAGTGGATTATTTTGATTTATTTGGGGCCGGTTGGGAGCTGGCATTAAAAGCGAGTTGTTCTATTCCAGGCATTTATAATACGCCTGCTACACTCGATAAATATCATTGGTTAGATGGTGGTGTGCAGGCGCCAATACCGCTAGAAGAGGTACATAGACGAGGCTATAAGCATATTGTTGTGATTAGAACTGCACCGCCAGAGGTCAAAAGTGAACATAAAATTTTAGCTAAGCTAACACCGTATATTAAAAATTTAAAAACCAAAGAGATAGTGAATAACTTAATCGATCATGAAGAATCGTATATCAGAGCTCAGATGTTTTTAGAGAGTCCACCAGAAGATGTTTCCATATACGAACTGCATCCAACTAAATTATTAAAATCAAAATTGATTGGTAGCAAGAAGACATCACTTGATTATGATTATCAGCAAGGACTTGATTGTGGTCGGCAATTTTTAAAATCTTATCAAGGGATTGATATGTACTAATGATGTAGAAACCCAGTCCCCAAATTTGTGTGACTACCTCTTATTAACTTAATCGTATTAAGAGTGTTGTAATAAACAATCTAATTTCGAAGAAGGCTGAGGGCTAAATACAGCGAAGCGAACGACTCGCTATACCCAAGCTATTTCAAGATGCTTGGGTATATATTTAAGCTCTACAGGATTGGCTTAGTACTTGATTACTTGATTACTTGAATCAAGTACTAAGCGACCTCGGATACATAAACATCGGGAAAATAGACAGCCCTAACCAACTGAGATTTAATTTCATCGCTCAGCAACACATGCAGCTCATACATGATATTGATAATACCACCTCGCAAGTCATTCACTTTTTCAGCAAGCTGTGTAGCGGATAAATCTTGAGCTAAAAATGTAGGATTGATAGCGTCCTCATTATACTGAGCCAATTGTGCTTGAAACAGATCCCAAGATTTCTTACTACTATCTAGTTCTTTGCCGCCAGATAATATTGGAATCCACAATTTTATTTTTTCTTCTAAAGAAACAGGGCTTCCTTGAGCGTCTTCTAACTTGTCTTCATTTTCAGCATTGTAGCATTCAGCTTTAAACGATAAATATGATGCTAAAGATACGAACAGTTTAGCAATACATGCGTGGTACGCTTCAATATCAGCGTTGTTAATAGCCGTATTACGGTATTCCAGTGCTGACTCAAACTCACCTTGATAATCACTCACATTGATAATGCCAGCACCGCTGATGTAAACCTTGCTATCCATCGTATTTTCGACAAACGGCACAACATATTCCCAATCTCGAGTATCTGAGACTAAACGCTTAAAAGGGTATTTATTCTGCTCGAACCACTGCTCAATTGTTTTATTTTTCAATCCATCAGTCAAACTTCGATTTGAGTGGTCACTATATTTCACCAGATCAAAAATGAGCTTTTTCGCTTGTTTCTCTGAAATTTTCATTCTTACGTTTAGCACTAACAACTCCTTCGATGCTGTTTAACGCCTTATCAACTGGCGTGCAGCTTAGTATTTTTTTGGCATTTAATCATAAACTTTTTTATCAGTGTTTAATTTAAAAACCAGATAACAGATACTAAAAAGCCCTGCGGATATTATATAAATAATTTCCGCAGGGCTGATTAACAAGCGCTAATAAAATGTCACAACATCAGTAACACGCTCATTAAATTAACGACTAAAATTAAGCGTCACAGAACGTGAATCGCCTTCATTAACCGTCACAATATTACTATTGATGTCATCATCTTTCGTCATCACATTCTCATCTTGAGAAAGCTTAGCGCTCACTTTGATCGATGGGAATTGTGACATCTTCATTTGCGCCATCATCGCATCACTATCAGATAACGAGATAGTTAATGGGAATGTTGGGTTCGTGATACGTTTAACAGCAAGCGGTGCTTTAGGGCCCGCAGCCGCTTTCACGTAAATATACAAGTAACCTTTAAGCTGCGCTTGATCAGCAGT
Organism: Moritella sp. JT01; assembly: GCF_001574435.1. Classification (GTDB taxonomy): domain Bacteria; phylum Pseudomonadota; class Gammaproteobacteria; order Enterobacterales; family Moritellaceae; genus Moritella. The sequence goes on along the minus strand of NZ_LOCN01000001.1, from coordinate 344,448 downwards.
GATAGTGATCGTCACTTGCTCATTACCCGCCGCGGCTTCATTTTCGGCTGCTGCAGGGCGGCTATCGGTTGCGGTGTCAGCAATGCCAGGAGCTGTACCACCTTTCGCTTCAATCTGTTTTCTTGCATACTCAATACTACCTTGAATCATCTCGATACGATCTGGTTGGCCAGCAAGTAACGGTAACATACGTTGCCATTGCTCGATTGCACCAAGATAATCTTGGTTTTCTAACGCCATGAAAGCAGAAGTAGATAATACTTCGATATCATCAGGTTTTTCTTTTTTCAGATCCATCAATATTTTACGTGCTAAGTTATTTTGTTCTGGATCATCACTCAGCATTAATGCTTGCGCATAACCAGTCACGATTGATGTGTTCATCGGAGCTAGCTTATAAGCACGGTCCATCGCAATGAATGCCGCGTTTGGATCACCTAAAGCAACGTTTAAACGTCCCAATAATAACCAACCAAATTCATTGTCCGGCTCTTCTATCATCTTCGTAGTCAATGCTAGTTTAAAGTCTGAAATCTCTTGATCAGTAACTATATCACCTTCATTCATTACACGATTTGTTAGCTCAGGTAAACGTGAATATACGTCTTCCCAGTTAGCTACCTTGTCACGTGCACCTAATGTCAGATACATAGACACAGAGAACACAACTAAAAACACAACACCAGCAAGCCAGATGAATGGTGAGTTAGCTGTATTTACTTTTGCCACTTTCTCATCAAGAACGTCGTCCAATAGACCACGTTGCATTTCATCAATAAACTCTTCGCTTTTGTCTAACAAACCTTGATCTTCATCGTCAACCAATTCACTAATTCGACTTTTATAAAGGTCTTTGTTTAATTGGTCTCGTGTCGCGCCAGTTAATTTTCTCTTACCCGTAACAGGGATAACAAATGCCAGCGCGGCAACGATCACTAATACAATACTTACTATCCAAAATAACAACATGCTATTTCTCGCTATCCTTTAAAATTTTGGCCAAACGGTCTTTTTCCGCACTCGATAACTCTTCGTCGCGATCATCCGTTTCAACACTGACTTTACGACGGCTGTTACGAACAATAATCAGACCACCAAATAATACAAATAAACCTGGACCAACCCATAAAATGGCCGTGCCTAAGGTTACTGGCGGTTTGTATAAAACAAAGTTACCAAATCGATCGATCCAATAAGTAACAATCTCATCTTCTTCCTTACCTTCAATCACCATGTTATACGTTTTTTGACGCATGTCTTTGGCAATCGAAGCATTCGAATCAGCAAGGTTATTGTTCTGACATTTAGGGCAGCGTAACTCTGCCGTTAATGTTCTAAACAAGGCTTCTTGCTCGTCAGTCTCAAAGTCATAGACATCGATGACCGCCGCCACACTGAAACTAAGCATTAAAGTCATTAATACGAATAATTTTTTCATCTTAACCCCTTATTTTAACTGCTCATAAACAGCTTTCAGTTCACCATTCCAATTACGCGGGTTAATGTCACCTACGTGCTTGTATTGGATAATGCCTTTGCTGTCGATGAAAAAGGTTTCAGGCGCGCCGTAAACACCCAGATCAAGACCGAGCATGCCATCAGGATCATAAAGACTGATCTTGTATGGGTTATCTAGCTCTTCTAACCATCTTAGTGCTTTTTTGCGCTCGTCTTTATAGTTCATGCCAACAATGTAGACACCGTCTTCAGCAAGTTCATTTAAGTACTTATGCTCGGCGTAACACGTTGGGCACCACGTAGCCCATACGTTTAACAGCATAGGTTTGCCTGACAGCACGCTTTTATCATGCTGTAACTCAGGTTCAACTAAATCGTTTAATGCAAACTCAGGAACAGGTCGACCAATGAAGGTCGACTCTAAAACGGTTGCGTCACGAAATAAGCCAATGTAAAGGAAAATAGACACACATAAAAATACGATTAAGGGTATAAGTCGTGTCATTAACTGTTTCTTTTTTTTCACATCATTAGTCATTATTCTTGTCCTAATTATTGTGCTTTCGCTACACGTTTATTCACAAAACGGTAACGGCGATCAGATACAGCTAATAAACCACCGATAGCCATGACTAAGCCACCCCACCAGATGAAACGAATGAAGGGTTCGTAATAAATACGAATTGCCCATGAGTCATCTTCTAACTGTTCACCAAGTGCTATATAGAGGTCGCGCGTCACACCCCAATCAATAGCGGCTTCAGTCATTGGCATACTACGTTGTGCGAAATAGCTACGTTTTTCTGCGTTCATTACAGTTACAAACTTACCGTTTTTACTGATATTAAATACCGCTTTATAACCTTCGTAATTCGAGCCATTCGCTTCACCAATACCTTCGAATTCGAATAAGTAATCAGCAAAGACCACTTCATCGCCCGGTTGCATACGTAAGTCTTTTTCGATTTTGTAATTCTGAGTTGCAGAAATACCAATCAGCATCATCGCTAGACCAACGTGACCAAGTACCATAGCCCAATGACTACGACCGAGTTTAATCACACCAGAAGCAAAACTATGGCGATGCGTTGCACGGATATACACTTCTAGCGCACTGGTGATTATCACCCAGAAAGCTAATGCAAAACCAACAACTGCAACAATCTTAATTTTGTCCGCAAAGATTGCCGGTAATGCAACGGCTAACACGATACTCGCTACCGCAATTACCGCTAACTGTTTAAACAGTGGACGTAAATCTGCTTCTTGTTTCTTCCAACGTAATAACGGAGCAACACCCAAGGCAATTGCAAACGGAATAATCATGTAGAAGAAAATATTATTAAAGAATGGTACACCGATTGAAATCGAGCCCATACCCAATTCTTTATGTACCAGTGGTAACAAAGTACCAATCAGTACAACTAATAGCGCTGCAATCAATAATACGTTATTCATTAACAAGAAGGTTTCACGAGAAAACAGAGCGTATTTACCACGACTCTTAATCTCTGAACCTTTCACTGCATAGAGCAGTAATGAACCACCAACAACCGCAATTAAGAAGGCTAAAATAAACAAACCACGTGCAGGATCTGACGCAAATGCATGCACAGATACCAATACCCCAGAACGTACTAAGAAGGTACCTAATAGACTCAGGCTAAAGGCCGCAATCGATAATAGTACTGTCCATGATTTAAACACACCACGTTTTTCACTTACCGCAAGTGAGTGAATCAACGCAGTACCTGCAAGCCAAGGCATAAATGATGAATTTTCTACTGGATCCCAGAACCACCAACCACCCCAGCCGAGTTCATAATAAGCCCACCAACTACCCAATGCGATACCAGATGTTAAGAACACCCAAGCTATTAATGTCCAAGGACGAGACCAACGCGCCCATGCCGAATCAAGACGACCAGCCATCAATGCCGCAATCGCAAAAGAAAAAGCAACAGAAAAGCCAACATAACCCATGTATAACATCGGTGGATGGAAAATCAGGCCAACATCTTGGAGCAATGGATTTAAGTCATTACCATCGAGCGGTAAGTAAGGCAAAGTACGATCAAATGGATTTGACGTTAACAAAATAAACAAGTTAAAACCAATCGCAATCATACCCATCACAGAAAGCACGCGAGCGAGTGCAACCTTCGGAATACCACGGCTAAACACAGCAACAGCAGCAGTCCAAATAGCTAACGTTAAAGACCAAAGTAATAATGACCCTTCATGACCGCCCCACACAGCAGATATTTTATACTGTATCGGTAATAATGAGTTTGAGTTAGTTGCAACATAACCGACTGAAAAATCATCCGTCGCGAATGAGTAAGCTAAAACAGCAAATGAAAGACTCATTAGCAAGAATTGCATAATGGCTAATGGTTTAGCACTATTAATCATACCAGGATGATTAATCTTTGCGCCTATAAGTGGATAAATTGCCAGCAAGAACGACAACGCCGTTGCGACAATTAAACTAAAATGTCCTATCTCAGGAATCATTACAAATTACCTTATTTAGTTTCGTTACCGTATTCTGGTTTCATATGCTTAATGCCTTTAATTGCTTCAGCAACTTCGGGTGGCATATATTCTTCGTCATGTTTAGCAAGTACTTCAGATGCGGCAATAACATTCGCGGACTTCAGTACACCTTGAGCAACAATACCCTGCCCCTCACGGAATAGATCGGGTAAAATACCTTCATATTCCAATGTTACAAGACCACCGCCATCATCACTGAGTACAAAGCTAATTTTAAGATCTTCCATATTACGTTTGACAGTGCCAGGCATTACTAAGCCACCAATACGTAAACGCTGACCGATTTCAGGCTTGACCTTATCTTCACCTAAGCCCTCAACAAGTTGCGTCGGCGTGTAAAATAAATCAATGTTCTGTTTTAATGCGTATAGAACAAGACCAGTCATACTACCTAAACCAATGATAATCACCAGAGCGATAGATAAGCGTTTTTTACGTCTTGGGTTCATAGAGTATTCTCCATTTTTTCAGCTGCGCGCATTCGCTGAATACGTTGATGCTTATTTTGAATTTCGTTAATAATTTGGCGACGTTTGACAATAGTACTCACCGTTAATGAGCCCAATGTCAGTACGCTAAAAGCCACAGCTAGCCAGACATAGAAGCCGTAACCACCCATCGCTAAAAAAGCAGAAAAGCTATCAAATTGCATGTTACTTGTCCTCGATAAATAATTTTTTCACCCAAGGTCTATGCGACTCACGGGTAATTAACTCATTTCTAAAGCGCATCAAGGTCAAGGTACCAAACAGTAAACCGAAGCCTAATAAGTTAATCAGTAATGGCCACAACATATCAGTATCCATCGACGGTTTATCGAATTTACTGATAGTGGCTTTTTGATGTAGGGTGTTCCACCATTCAACAGAATAATGAATGATAGGCAGATTAATGACCCCCACTAAAGCAAGAATTCCCGCAGCACGGCCTGCTAATATTTTGTCGCTAAACGCACCATAAATGGCAATCACGCCAAGGTATAAAAATAATAGAATAAGTTCAGATGTTAAACGTGCATCCCATACCCACCAAGCGCCCCACATAGGTTTACCCCATACAGCGCCAGTGAATAATGCGATTGCTGTAAATACAGCACCAATCGGTGCAATCGCAGCCACAGCCATGTCAGCCATTTTTAATTGCCAGACCAGACCAATAAAAGCAGCTATCGCCATACTTAAGTATGCACCCATGGATAGTGATGCAGCAGGTACATGTAGATAGATAATACGGAAACTATCGCCTTGTTGATAATCAGCGGGCGCGAATGCAAAACCCCAAATCATGCCGATTGTCAGTGATATAACACTAAATAATGCAAACCAAGGCAACATTTTACCGGCTAAGTTATAACTTTTTTCTGGTTTCGCATAAGGATGGAGCCATTTCCACATATTAAACTCTCTACATAAATAACGGCTCAATTATATGAACCTAAACAGTGATTGAAACTAACTTTACTTTTCTTTAATTAAAAGCTTTAACTAACAATTTAACTCAAACTAACCCGCAATGACGCGGCAATTGCAAACGGTGATAAAGTAACCGACGCCACGAGCATCGCCCCTAAAATCGCCACGGGTCCAGAATAGGAAACGCCAAAACTCGCCGCATCAATGGCACTTGTTGCAAAAATCAATACCGGAATAAATAACGGTAAAATAAGCAGACTCAGTAATACCCCTCCTTTACGTAAACCAACCGTTAATGCCACGCCAATCGCACCAACAAAGCTCAGTACAGGCGTACCGAGTAACAGCGTAATAAAGGTGGCAATAAATGTATTGCTATCCAGCGATAAAAATACCGCAAGTAAAGGTGAGACAAACAAAATCGGCAAGCCCGTTAATAACCAATGTGCGACAACTTTCGCCGTCACAATAACACCTAACGGGGTGTTCGTTAGCATTAACTGCTCTAATGAACCATCGAGAAAGTCATCTCGAAATAAACGTTCCATCGACAATAATGCCGATAATAATGCAGCGACCCAGATAACGCCAGGGGCAATACGTAATAATAAGTTTGGCTCAGGGCCTATTCCTAGCGGAAAAAGGGTGATCACAATAATAAAGAACCAGAGTGGATTTAAAATATCTGATTTACGACGAAAAGCTGTGATCAATTCACGCTTTATCACCTGTATAAAAACAGCAAACATATTAATACTCAGTTAAGTGTTGACGGGTTAAGGTGATCTTACGTAAACGTCCCGCAGAAAATTGTAAATCTTGGTGTGTTGTCAGAATAACGCAGCCACCTTTATCGGCATGGGCTAAAAATAAACGCTCTAATACTTTCACGCCATTTTTATCAATAGCAGTAAAAGGTTCATCAAGGATCCACAACTTTTTGTCCGACAGCCATAGGCGTGCTAAAGCAATACGGCGTTGCTGTCCTGCTGAAAGGTGACAAGCTAATTGATCTTCATAACCAGCAAGGCCGACTTGTGCAAGTGCTTCCCAAATTTTATCTTTGGCGACAGCTTTATGCATGGCATGGTAAAAGAATAGATTTTCAAATGCGGTCAGTTCTGCTTTTACACCGGGTAAATGACCAAGGTAGAGTAAGTCTTGATGATAGCCCTCACGATCTTCTAAGGTATTGCTTTTCTGCCAAAGAATATGGCCATCTGCTGGCGATGAAAGTCCGGCTAATAAACGCAGTAAACTGGTTTTACCTACGCCATTCGGGCCTTCGATTTGAATTATTTCACCACTAGAAACGGTGAAACTAAGATCAGAGAACAACACATTATCTTCACGTATACAGCTTAACTTAACAACTTCCAACATACATTTTTATTCTTTCAGCATCAATCTGGAAGAATATTAACATATTCCTGCTTTAAGCATAATTAAGCAATATCAATAACTGGTCGAATATAAGCAATTAAAGCTACTTTTTATGGAAACTTAATAATAATTCTGCTTCTGCGCGTGGTAGTTCGCACTCACGCATGATTTCTTCAAGAGTAGCGCCAAGTTCAACAAGCTTCACTGCACGCGTATAAAAACGGCTGTCAGGGTCTTGTTGTTCGTGTGTAGTCATCTCTTCTTTCATTTCATCTTGCTGGAATTTAGTTTGCTGTAATTCCGAGGCCACTCCTTGAATTGCACCACCAAGATTAATATTTGAAGTACTTAACTCAATGATACGCTTTTGAAGAGAGTCTCTTGATTTAGATAAATCTTTGAGCAATAGATTATGCGTTGCCTGTAGTTTAGTTAACTTACGAAATAATACAACGTAGCCAATAACCGCAGCAACAGCTGTTGTAAGCGCAACGCCAGACAAAATCAAAGCAAGCATATTGAGTCCTTCAATAAAATAGCAATTAAAAAAGCAATTAAAAAAGCACTGTAACAATCATTACAGTGCTTTCTAGATAGTAAGGTGGATTAAGCTTATAAACCGCTTAATTCATCCCATTCGTCATCACTCAAAAACTTGTTCAAATCAACAAGGATAAGTAACTCGCCGTCGCGGTTCGATACACCTTGGATGAATTTAGCGCTTTCATCAGTACCCACACTAGGTGCCATATCGATTTCTGAAGAACGTAGATATACTACTTCAGCAACACCGTCAACGAGAATACCAATCACTTGTTTTTCAGCTTCGATGATAACAATACGTGAATTTTCACTCACTTCTGATGGCATCAAACCAAAACGTACACGTGTATCAATCACAGTGACAACATTACCACGTAAATTAATAATACCAATCACGTAGTTTGGTGCACCAGGCACTGGGGCAATTTCTGTATAACGTAATACTTCTTGTACTTGCATTACATTAATACCGTAGATTTCATTCTCTAACTTGAATGTAACCCATTGTAGTACTTCATCTTCAGCTACATTTTCCACTAGGTTTCGAGACTGACTCATGTTTTATTTCCTTCTACTATTGCCCATGAATATTGATGCCATTATCCAGCAATTTAATCATTTCGGTTACGTGTAATAATACGCACATGCGGGATTTAACCATGCCAGCTAACCAAGGTCGACTACCAGGTGTACTTCGCCATTTAATATCATTACTGTTTAAAGTTTCAGTACCATGCAGGCTTTCGCAGCCTAGTACCCAATTCGACTGACTTAATTGGATCTGATATTTATAATCTATCTCGCCCATATTTTGCTCTGGCATAACCCATTGTGCAGTATCGACAACACTCAATTTCTGCTCTCGGTGCTGCATAAGGCCTAAATACCAATCCGGTTTACCAAATAAGCTGTTTACTGTTTCGGCTTGATGAATACCACCCAGCTCGGTCAATGGTACCGCAAAAATAACACCTGCGACTTCAAAGAACAGAGCTTGAAAGTTCTCTTCTAACTCAATATTTTTCCATTGCTCAACAGGTTCAGATTCCTGTACTCGCTCAATGTCCGATACCGACACACTTTCCACATGATTATCTAGGATAGTATTAGTTTCTGCAGGTGTGATCGTTATCATGGTATCAGTGCTTTCAACTTCAGAAACCATCGGCGTTGTTGTCGCGTCAATATTATCTAATACCGATAAATCAATATCCGCCAAGTCAATATCAATGACAGAACCTAACAACTGATCTAAATCGCTTAATGATCCCGAACCATCTGGTTCAGGTATTTTAAAATCACTTTTTATCGTAGGCTCTGTTTCAGAAAATAAGGGTGTTAATACTTTCTGCGACTCTTTTGTTAACTCTTTTTTAAATGCAGGTTTTGGCTCTACCGTTTTTTCTACAGCAGCCTTAGCATCCTGTGGTTTTTCAACAACAGGCTCAGATAGCATGGATGTAAAATAATCATCCAACGCAGAATGCTTTGTGGGCTTATCCATACATTCGGTCCTGTTCTGCCTCAATCAGCAGATCTTGTAGTAATGCGGCATAGGCTGCAACACCTCGACTACTTCGAGTATACATAGATGGTGGCATATGTTTTAAGCTAGCATTTCTAAATTGCGTATCTACAGGGATCACTGCTCGCCAAACATTGCGGCTATAATTTTTCTGCAAGGTTTGTAACGATATCAACGATGCTTTAGTACGCCGATCAAACATGGTGGGAATGACCGTATACTGAAATTTATTAGTACAACTACGCTGCATAATTTCAAAGGTTTTCACCATGCGATCTAAGCCCTTTAATGCTAAGAACTCGGTCTGTACTGGCACTAAAATACGATCACAACTGGCGAGTGCATTCACCATCATCACGCCCAGTACAGGCGGGCAATCGATAAGTACAAAATCATAATCATCGGTAACTAAAGTAACAATATTCTTAAGAATAAGTCCCATACCATCACGATGCCCTAACGTTCTATCTAACGTGGCCAGTGACATTGTAGCTGGTAATAAATTAATGCCGTTGTAAGGCGTTTCTATTATCGCGTTATGAACCAGCTCTGCATCCAATTTGGCTGCGACAAAAAGGTCAAACAATCCGACAGTTAAATCATCACTATCATAATTTAGATAACTGGTTAATGATGCATGCGGATCCGTATCAATCAATAATACTCGCTGCCCCTGTTCTGCCAGTAAGCCTGCTAAAGAGATTGCAGTGGTCGTTTTACCAACACCACCTTTTTGATTAGCAACAGTCCAAACTTTCAACTTTACCCTACCTTGTCTGCATGTCGTTATCGACAGCCAACTTCAATATTAATGCGCTCTGCAATTTGTTGCAGGTTCACCTGATCATCCGCTAAACCAGCGTTCACAATTGCTTGTGGCATACCATAAACAACACAAGACTGTGCATCTTGCGCCCATATCGTACTGCCTTTTTGTTTTAGCAATTTAGCACCATCACGTCCATCTGCGCCCATACCCGTGAGTACAATCGCTAATACTTTATCGTGATATAACTGAGCCGCAGAGCCAAATGAAATATCAACACTCGGTTTATAATTAATTCCCGCAGGACTTTCTATTACTTTTAAAGTAAAGCCGCCCGCTTTGCTTTCAATTAGCACCTGCTTACCACCAGGCGCTAAATAGGCAACCCCAGGCTGTAAACGATCACCATGCTCAGCTTCTTTTACTTTAATTTGGCATAAGGTATTCAGTCGTGCAGCAAATGCAGCAGTAAAGGTAGCGGGCATATGTTGAATTAACAAAATAGGCAGAGGAAAATCGCTGCGCAAAGGCGTTAATACATTTTGTAATGCCACAGGACCGCCTGTCGAAGCACCGATAACCATTAAACTGTATTTTTTACCTGATGCACGTTTTCTCACACGGCTTACTGTAACGGGCGTTCGGGCTTCAACTGCCGCGTTATCGACATGAGCAACGTGCCTAACATTCACCGAATTCGTCGTATGTAATCGACTTGCATCTGTATTTTTACGCTGTAAAATTGCGGTGTTAATGCGGTTATCAGCTGCAACTGTCGCGCTGCGAACTGGTGCAGGAGTGATACGGGGTGTTCTCAATAAACTTCTGCGTTTACTGATTTCTTTAATGTTTTGTTGTAGTAATCGAACCGCTTCCGCTTTGTCTTTGGCTATATCTTCAAATTTTTTCGGTAAGAAGTTAGCCGCTCCCGCTTCTAATGCTGCAATCGTTGACTTAGCACCTTGATGCGTCAATGACGAAAACATTAAAATGGGTGTCGGTGTATCTTTCATGATCGCTTTAACAGCGGAAATACCATCAAGAACCGGCATTTCAATATCCATGGTGATAACGTCAGGACGTAAAGACTTCGCTTTAGTAATAGCCTCTTCACCATTTTTAGCAGTATCAATCACTTCCATTTCTGGATCTGCATTAATGATTTCACTTACTCTACGTCTGAAAAAACTGGAGTCATCAACGACTAAAACTTTTATTTTCATCTAATCTATCTACTTCAATGTGTTTACTTCAATGTAAAAGCACACAGGGGTTTCCCCCTGCATCAACAAATTAGCGTTTTGCGTAATGATTTAAGAGACTTGGAATATCTAAAATCAGCGCAATACCACCGTCACTGGTGATTGTAGCTCCCGCCATACCCGGCGTGCCTTGCAATAAGTTATCTAACGCTTTAATAACAACTTCTTCTTGCCCAATAAGGCTATCGACAACAAAGCCAACTTGCTTAATACCAAGCTGAACAATAACCACATGCCCTAATCCACGATTATTACGCGTAGTGCCTTGTGGGTCCATTTTAGTTAACCAATCCTGCAGATAAAATAATGGGATCGCTTTTTCTCTGACAATAATAGTTAATTGGTTATCGACGACATGGGTTTTATTTAAATCCAAGTGGAAGATTTCATTCACACTCGTCAATGGTAAAGCAAAGATTTGCTTACCCACCTCGACCATCAAGGTTGGTAGAATCGCCAGTGTTAACGGCACTTTAATTTCAATCGTTGTACCAGTACCCAGTTTTGAGTCGATCGAAATTGTACCATTCAGTTTGCTGATACCCGTCTTAACCACATCCATACCAACACCACGACCAGAAATATCTGATATCTGATCTTTGGTTGAGAAACCTGGAGCAAAAATAAGGTTGTATGCTTCGTTGTCTGAGATCCTTGCTGCTGCATCAGCATCAAGTACCCCACGCTTAATCGCAATTTCTTTTAATCGTTCAGGGTCCATACCCGCACCATCATCTACAATTTTTAGACGAATATGATCGCCTTCTTGCGATGCTGATAAGGTAATCTTCCCTTGTCGTGGTTTGCCATTTTTTTCACGTACATCTGGCATTTCAATACCATGATCCACCGAGTTTCTCACTAAGTGAACCAGTGGATCAGCAAGTGCTTCCACTAAGTTCTTATCTAAATCGGTTTCTTCGCCAACCATTTCAAGATTAATGTCTTTTGATAAACTACGTGCTAAATCACGTACAACACGCGGGAAACGACCAAACACTTTTTTGATTGGTTGCATACGTGTTTTCATTACCGCACCTTGTAAATCGGCAGTAACAACATCAAGATTAGACACAGCTTTCGTCATGTCTTCATCATTACTTGAAATACCTAAACTCACTAAACGATTACGGACAAGTACTAATTCACCGACCATATTCATTATTTCATCGAGGGTACGAGTATCTACACGCACTGTTGAATCAACTTGTGGTTTCGCTTTTTTCTCTACTTTTACAGCCACGGTTTCAGTCGATTTTTTGGCGGCTGGAGCCACTTTTGCTACTGGTGTAGCAGTTGCAGCTTGTGCAACAGGCGCGGGCTTGATAGCTGCCACAGAATCAGCAGCATTAACCACATTCTTGATTGTTGCAGCGGCACTTGGTGCATTACCCTTACCGTATAATTCATCCAGTAAGTTTTCAAAATCATCGTCATTGAGTTCAGTGCTGCTAGCGGCTGGCGTAGCAACAACAGGGGCTGACGTTGCCTTTATATTCGTCGCGCTAGCATGCTGACCAACACCATGCAGATCATCAAGTAGTTTTTCAAATTCATCATCCGTAAAATCTGAATTGGAACTGGTAGCGACAGTAACAGTGCTCGGCTTCGTAGCATCAGCATTCGTTGCTGTTGGTGCGGTACCTTTACCGTGTAGTTCATCCAGCAATTGTTCAAATTCAAGTTCTGACATTCCCTCAATACCAGACTCATTACCAGTAGTAGCAGACGTTGTAGCCGCTATTACCGGTTCAGAAGCCACCTCTACGACAGTTTCTGTCGCAGCAGATTCAGGTTGAGTAAGCAAATGAAGTTGATGAATTAATTCCGCATCTGCAGCAATTAATGGTTCACGTTCTTGAATCGCTACAAACATCACATTGACACAATCCAATGATTTAAGAATGACATCCATCAGCTCTGATGTTACTGTTCTTAAGCCGTTACGCAGGCTATCAAACACATTTTCTGCACCGTGGCAAATATCAACTAATTCTGATAATGCTAAGAACCCTGCGCCACCTTTAACGGTATGAAAGCCCCTGAAAATTGCATTAAGCAACTCAGCGTCTTCTGGGCTTTTTTCTAAATCAACGAGTTGTTCCGAGAGTAATTCCAGAATTTCAGATGCTTCAATCAGGAAGTCCTGTAGAATATCTTCATCAACATCAAAGCTCATCAATATCTCCCTTAAAATCCTAAACTTGATAGTAAATCATCAACATCATTTTGGCCGTCTAGAACATCAACGCGTTCACTCGCATTCATGATTGGACCTTCCGCCTCAATGCCATTTATTTCTTTTTTAACTGGTTCTGTTATTATACTTAGTGGCTTTGAGGCCTCACCAAACATCGTTAACATTTCAACTAATTTAACTTCAACTTCTTGTACTAAATTAATCACGCGACGGATCATTTGACCAGTCAAATCTTGAAAATCTTGCGCCATGAGAATTTCAGTTAAATACTGTCTTAAACTATCGGCATCAGATACTGAAACTTGAAGAAAATCGTCTAATAATTTACAAAGTTCTTTAAATTGACCCAGTTGTAAATCACGACTCATCAAGTTTTTCCAATTTGGCATCACTTGTTGAATGCGATCGTTAAAACTATCTGCAATAGGTAAGCAGGCTTCAACAGCATCCATGGTTCGATTGGCGGCTTTATCCGTCATCTCAATAACATAATTCAAACGCTCACGAGCATCTGGAAACTCATCGTTAGCGAAGCTTTCAATACGCGTGTCTAATTGAAAATCTTCTAATGAATCATGTAACTGGCGTGTTAACACGCCCACTTTTTCAAATAGAGCATCTGAATTTTCATTCTGAATTTTAGTAATTATTTCATTTGCCATCTCTACCTGGCCACACTCTAGCAGTGTCACCAGTTCTTTAGCTTCTTCTAATGAAATCAACGGTTCTTGTTGTTCACTCATGCGCATCCTTGCTTATTGAATTCGTTCGAAGATTTTCTCTAATTTTTCTTTTAGTGTCGCTGCTGTAAATGGTTTAATGATATAACCGTTCACACCTGATTGAGCAGCTTCAATAATCTGTTCGCGTTTCGCTTCAGCGGTAACCATCAACACTGGGATATGACATAGCGCTTGGTCTTTACGGATCTCTTTAAGTAGATCGATACCTTGCATGCCGGGCATATTCCAATCAGTGACAACAAAGTCATAATCGCCATTTTTTAGCATAGGTAATGCCGTGTTGCCGTCATCAGCTTCATAGGTATTGCTAAAACCAAGATCACGAAGTAAGTTTTTAATGATACGTCTCATCGTAGAAAAATCATCGACAATAAGAATTTTAATTTGCTTTTTCAAGTTGTTCTCCAAAATAAGTAATTACAATATTTACAGTCCCTGAACCCATAAATATATTACTTCAATATTCAAGTACTAGATAAATAGTACCAATTAAACTTAGTCATCTAACCAAGCATGCATACGCGCTTTCACTCGATGCATCGCTTGGCTGTGTATTTGACTCACACGAGACTCGCTGACACTGAGTACTTCCCCGATCTCTCTTAGGTTTAACTCTTCATCGTAATAAAGCGATAAGACTAAGCTTTCTCTTTCGGGTAGTGTTTTAATGCAGTTTGCTAATGCTTGCTGAAAACGCTGCTCAGAAAAATCAGCACAAGGGGTGCTTGATTTTCCTTCGTAAACTGAATAGGCATCTTCATTACTCGCGGTCAAATCTTCGACCGCCAATATATGCCCACTATTAACATCCATCAACATACTATGGTAGTCAGTCAGGCTTACGCTTAATTCTTCAGCAATATCAGTATCTTTTGCATCCGTACCCGTTTGTTTTTCGATACGGTCAATGGCGGCAGCAATATCACGGCCATTTTTATGTACCGATCTTGGAACCCAATCCCCACGTCTCATTTCATCAATCATTGAGCCGCGGATACGAATACCGGCATAAGTTTCAAAGCTAGCGCCTTTAGAGCCATCAAAGTTGCGCGCAGCATCCAGTAATCCAATCATACCCGACTGGATTAAATCATCTAACTGAACACTCGGCGGCAAACGGAGAAGCAAGTGATGGGCAATTCGTTTTACTAAAAAACCGAATTGCTCAACAGCATGATTCTGTTGCGACTGGATGTTACTGTAAGCGGATGCCTTATTCACTTCAATCTTCTACCCTAGATTTGTTTTCAAACAGGTTCTCAATGAAAAACTCCAAATGACCGCCGACTTTATTCGGTACTGGCCAAGTTGCAGCTCGACTTGCTAACGCTCTAAACGCCAATGAAGCGGGCGCTTTTGGAAATGCTTCGACAACCACTTTCTGTTTACGAACGGCTTGACGAACACTGTTATCAAACGGGATACAAGCAACAAGCTCTAATGTTGCATCTAAAAACCGATCCGTTACACGCGTCAATTTAGTAAATAATTCTTGGCCTTCACGTAAACTGCGCACCATATTGGCCACAATTTTAAAACGATGAACACCGTGTTCTTTGGAGAGTAATTTAATTAATGCATAAGCATCCGTGATTGATGTCGGTTCATCACACACCACCATGATGATATCTTGTGAAGCACGGCAAAAACTTAATACCATCTCCGAAATACCCGCAGCAGTATCAACCAGCAGCACATCAATCGGTGTTTTCAATTCTGCAAACGCACGGATTAAGCCAGCATGTTCTTGTATTGATAACTCAACCATCGAACGCGTACCAGAGGTTGCTGGCGCGATTAAGATCCCATTAGGACCTTCAATCAAAATATCATCTAATGTACATTCCCCTGAAATAACGTGAGAAATATTTTTATGTACACGTAAGCCGAGTAAAACATCGACATTTGCCAACCCAAGGTCGGCATCTAAAACCATGACTCGCTTGCCCTGGGCCGCGAGTGATACTGCCATGTTCAGTGTTACGTTAGTTTTACCTACGCCACCTTTGCCACCTGAAACGGCAATAACTTTAACTTTTTTGTTATTACTCATTTGTCTTAGACCACTTGCTTGATCGAAAAAAATATTTTTATTCATTACTATTTATCATCGCCTAACCAAAAATGCGTATCGTTTTGTTCTTCTAGCGTATCTCTGTTCAGTACAGTACGAACTAATTGCTGCGCATTGGCTGAATCTATATCTTCAGGAACCCTTTGCCCATTTGTGATATATGCAATAGGTAGTTCATGTTGTATTAATACGCTTAAAATCTCACCTAAGCTTAAACTTTCATCCACTTTACTTAAAATGCAGCCCGCTAACGGAATGTGGTGAAAATGCTCTAATGTTTCTTGTACAACTCTACGCTGCGCAGTTGCCGGGACAACCAAATAGTTACGAATAACGACTTTTTCATTATTAACTAATGTTTCTAGCTGTTCGGATAAACGTTTGTCACGCTGTCCCATACCGGCAGTGTCAATCAAAACTAAACGTTTACTTCTTAATTGATACAAGTATTGTGCCAATTCTGCTTCATCACGGGCAACTTTAACAACACACCCCATAATACGGCCGTAAGTCGCTAATTGTTCGTGAGCACCAATACGATATGTATCAGTCGTAATCAGCGCAACATTCTCTGAACCATGTAACATGGCAAATTTTGCCGCTAATTTGGCGATAGTTGTCGTTTTGCCCACGCCCGTTGGGCCAACTAATGCAACTGCACCACCTTTACTTAAAATATCATCTTGCGCAATGAGAACGCTGTCCGTCAGTAACGCTTCAATCTGATCCCAAGCCGACTCAATCGAACAGTTTTCAGCCACAGAGTTAGCTAGTTGGTCTGCAACCTCTTCGGTAAAACCAATCTTAACCAAATGTTTGATCAACATAGCACGAATAGGTTCATTACGTTCAACTTCCTGCCACTGTAATCCTGATACTTGATGCTCAAGCAACTTTCGGATTGAAGCAAGCTCTGCCTTCATCGCACTAATGTCTTGTTGGTTGTCACTTTTCGGTGCCGTAGACTCAAACTGCTTATAACCATTTTGTTGAGAAGAGCGCGCCATACCATCACGCATTTCATTTTGTTCTGCAAGTGTCGCCGGAGCAGTATTTGGACGTTCAGCAAAGCGACGAGCGACCGGTTTCTTTAAAAAACTGGTATCCCAATTATTTTTTTCACGCGCATTATCATCGTTATTTATTACTTGTGACATTTGCTGTTTATGTTCTTGCTGACGCGCTAATAAGCTCGCTAATGAGTCATTTGGCGCGACGGCTCGATCTGGTTCTGCTTGCTGTGACAGTTCATTATTGATTAATCTTTTGAAACTGAATTTAGATGCCGATAAATTGACGGAGTCTTCAGAAAGTTGACGGTCTGATTTATTTGCTACAGTTTTTGGTTCGCGTGCTTTTTCGGCTGCGACAGGCTTACTTTCAGAGAAATCCACAGCAGCAACTATTTCAATGCCGCCGGTGACCTTTTTGTTAGACATAATAACAGCGTCAGGGCCAAGAACCTCTTTGACTTCAGCCAATGCCGCTCGCATATCTTTGGCAAAAAAGCGCTTTATTTTCAACTTAACATCCTTAGTTCAGTTCGCTACTTAAATTTTTTATTTACGTGTTATTGACCAACAACACTGACAATTCTAATCTGTTTATCATCAGGTACTTCTTGATATGATAATACGCGTAATGAGGGTATTGAGTATTTCACAAATTTCGCCAATGTTGACCTTAATACCCCAGAGGTAAGTAAGATCGCCGGTTGTCCCGCTAATTCTTGATTTTGTGCTACCTCTGTTAATGAGGTTTGCATCCGTTCAGCTAAACCAGGTTCAATACCCGCACCTTCACTACCTGCTGCCTGTAAAGACTGGTGTAATATTTGCTCTAATTCTGGTGCCAGTGTCACAACAGGTAATTCACTGTCGATACCATTTATATCCTGAACAATCATGCGGCGTAAACTTACACGGCAAGCAGAAATCAACACTTCTGGATCTTGTGTTTTGGTACCATATTCAGCCATTGTTTCAACAATGGTGCGAATATCTCGAATTGGCACGTTGTCATGTAAAAGTCCTTTCAATACTTTCACAACAACCCCTAACGGTAAAATTTCAGGGACTAAGCTTTCGACCAATTTAGGGTGTGTTTTCGCTAACACATCTAATAAATTCTGCACTTCTTCATAACCGAGTAATTGTGCGGCATTGTTCAGTAACAACTGACTCAAGTGTGTCGCAACAACTGTCGCAGAGTCAACAGCTGTATAACCCAAGGTTTGCGCTTGATCACGCTGTTGGGGATTAATCCACAAAGCCGGTAAGCCAAAAGCAGGATCGATGGTTGCAATCCCATCGATCTTGCCGTAAACCTGACCAGGGTTAATGGCTAATTCTTTATCGTGGAAAATTTCAATTTCGCCATTTGAGACCCCCATAATGTTAATACTATAACAATTTGGTGGTAATTCGAGATTGTCACGAATATGCACTGCGGGCACCAAGAAACCCAATTCTTGAGAAAGTTTCTTTCTAACACCCTTAATACGGTTTAATAACTCACCACCTTGGCTCTTATCAACCATCGGAATTAAACGGTAACCTACTTCCAAACCAATCGTATCTACCGGTTTAACATCATCCCAGTCCAGATCTTTTTGATCATTCAACGTCGCGTCAATGGCGGTATTTTCTGGAATATTGGTTTTCTCTTCTTCACGCTTAGCTGCTGCTTTCATTAACCACCAAGCCCAAGTGCCAGTAAGCACACCAGAACCGATGAAAGCAAGGTGTGGCATACCCGGTACTAACCCCATTACCGTCATAATGACAGCAACAACAGCCAATGCTTTGGGATTAGCCACCATTTGGCTCGTGACTTGGGTGCCGAGTTTTTCGTCTTTATTTTGACGGGTAACAATTATCGCTGCAGCGATCGATAAGAGTAGTGACGGTATCTGCGCAACCAGACCATCACCAATGGTCAATAATGTGTAAATCTCACCCGCTTCCGCAAAACTTAAATCATGCTGTGAAACACCAATGATAAGGCCACCGATAATATTAATAAATAAAATCAATAAACCGGCAACCGCATCACCTTTTACAAATTTACTGGCACCGTCCATCGAACCATAAAAATCAGCTTCTTGAGTAACTTCTTCTCGGCGTAATTTGGCTTGCTCTTGGTCAATAATACCGGCGTTCAAATCGGCATCAATGGCCATCTGTTTACCTGGCATAGCATCGAGCGTAAAACGCGCACTTACTTCCGAGATACGTCCCGCACCTTTGGTCACCACGGCAAAGTTAATAATCATTAAAATCATAAACACGATGAGGCCCACCGCCAAATTCCCGCCGATCACAACAGAACCAAAGGCATCGATAACTTGTCCCGCAGCATCACCGCCATTATGCCCTTCTAACAACACCACTCGCGTTGATGCTACATTCAGGGCTAAGCGTAGTAATGTTGCAATTAACAAAACCGTCGGAAATGCAGCAAAATCAAGTGGTTTATTGACGTATATAGAAACAAGCAGAATTAATAACGATAAAGCGATATTAAAAGAAAAGAACACATCTAATAGGAATGCAGGTATCGGTAATACAACCATGCCGAGTGTAGCTAACACAACTATCGGGGTACCGATATTTTCTAGCGCAATCGCTCTTTTACCCCAGATTTTTGACAGATTTGCTGCTACTTGCATTACGAGACCTCAAAATTTTATGCTTGATAGTATAAAGCAATAATCATACCGAAGGCAAAAGCATTCAGTGTTGAAGTCCACAAATGACACTAATATTTTAGGTCATCAGGAATATCTATGGTTTTTGGTAGCGGTTTAGGCCGATTACCTTTACGTTGTTTAAATTGTTCAAGCTGATAAACATAGGCAAGTATCTGTGCTACCGCGATAAATAACCCTTCAGGTATTGGATCATCAATCTCAGTGGTATGATAAATAGCACGTGTTAAAGCCGCAGACTCTAAGATTGGTACTTTGTGTTCTTTCGCCATTTCACGAATACGGAATGCCACTTGATCAACACCTTTAGCCACAACTTTAGGGGCGGTGTTACCGGTTTTTTCATATTTTAACGCCACAGAATAATGTGTTGGATTGGTAATAATCACATCAGCGTCAGGAACATCACCCATCATACGACGTTGCGATACCTCCATCTGCATTTGTCGGATCTTGCCTTTTAACTGTGGATTACCATTCACATCTTTCATTTCATCTTTAACTTCTTGCTTGGTCATCCGCAATTCTTTCGCATGTTTCCAATATTGGTAAGGCACATCAATCGCGACAATAATAATCAAAGATGCACACAACCAAATAAAAATATCAGTCAAAAAACTCAGCGATTGGACAATCGAAATATGCAATGGCTGGAGACTAAACTCCATAATCTGTAAAAACTGCACTTTTAGCACCAACAAGGCAATCGTCACGACAACCGTAACCTTGGCAATTGATTTAATCAATTCAACCATGGCTTGCGGTCCCATCATTCTTTTAAGACCTGCTTTAGGTGACATTTTTGATGCTTTCGGACGAATAGATTCCCCACTAAAAACCATGCCCCCCATCATAACATTACCAATAATACCGGCAAAAAATCCCACAATCATAATACCGAACAGGGGCCAAAATAACGGTTTAACACTCGCGCCAACAATTTCGATCAAGGCATCAGGATTGAATACATCTTCACGGTCGAGTTTAAATAAACGCGTCATATTAGTCACTAGCGCACGGGCGAGTGCATCACCAAAAGCAAGGAAAGCGGCACCACTTGCCGTCAGTACCAAGGTCGTCGCGAGTTCTTTCGAACGTACTACCTGACCTTTCTCTCTGGCTTGGGTGATCTTTTTCTCGGTGGCGTCTTCGGTTTGTTCCTGTCCGTCTTTTTCAGCCATGAGGAAATACCTTTATCCTAATGTGGTGAGCGGCGTTAATACGCACAAGCATTATTGAGCAGCGAACAAATCAATTCACCCGCTCTCTGCCATTGGGCATTAAAATGAAACATAAAACTTTTTAATGATAAGTAAATAATAAATAAGCCTGCCACCATACCAACCGCGAAACCTAAACTAAATACATTTAGTTGCGGTGCAGCTTTGGTCATCACACCAAATGAAAAGTTAATCACGAGCATAGCAACAACCGCAGACAATGACATACTCAATGCAGCAGCGATCATTACCGACATCCAGCCCGCTATTTCATAGTACTGAACAGCCATTAAACCAGACGCGGACACCGGAAGTGTCTCAAAAGATTTAACGACTGTTTCGATCATAAATAAATGACCATTAACGGATAGATAAACCAGAGTGCCTAATAAAATATAGATTTGACCAATAACAGGTGAAGTCTGACCGGATCCAGGATCGGCCATCGCAGCGAAACCTAAACTGGTTTGCATCGCAATAATTTGCCCCGCAATAACAAATGTCTGAATCAGCATGACGGTGACAAAACCAATCGCAATACCAATCAGACTCTGTTGCAGGATAATCATAAAACTGCCCAAAGAGAACAGTTCGACATTAGGCATAGGTGGTAATACAGGCGCGACCATCGCGGTGAGCGCAAGACAGTAAAATAACCGGATCATGGGTGGCGTTGTTTTCGCACCACTGACTATCATGACCATAACCATGCCAGAAAGGCGTGCAAACGGCCAAATATAACTGGCCATAAACGTCATAATATCAGCCGATAGAATCTCCACTAATTAGCCTACAACTTGTGGGATCTGGAGCATCATATTGGTAAAAAAATCCATCAAACGGGCAAAGCCCCAATGCGCACCATAAATGAGTGCCAACAAGGTCGCGATTAAACGTGGTAAGAAACTTAATGTTTGTTCATTAATTGAGGTCGCGGCCTGAAAGACAGAGACCACTAAACCGACTAATAACCCCGGAACAACAACCGCACATACCAGCAGTAATACGGTCCATAATGCTTGTCTAAATATATCGACAAAGACTTCAGGTGCCATGATGCTCCCTATTACTTATTAACAGGCTTATAAGCCGATTGATGAACTTGTATATAAAGAGCGTCGTCATAAACCAAAACTAGCCGCAAGCGTGCCCATAATTAAACTCCAGCCATCGACTAACACGAACAACATAAGCTTAAAAGGTAATGAAACAATCATCGGAGATAACATCATCATACCCATCGCCATCAAAATACTCGCCACTACCAAGTCAATAATCAAAAATGGAATGAACACCATAAATCCAATTTGAAAGGCGGTTTTTAATTCGCTGGTAACAAATGCGGGGATCAATACGCGGAAAGGGACTTCTTCTGGAGAATTAGCTTCGACTTTCGCTATCCGCATGAAGGTATCAATATCGGTCACCCGGGTTTGTGCCAACATGAATTGTTGCATCGGCAATTTAGCCTGTTCAAAGGCTTGCATCGAGGTCAGTTCTTCACTCAAATAAGGCTGTAGCGCATTGTCATTAATACGCTCAAATACAGGCGACATAATGAAAAAGGACAGGAATAAAGTGATACCCACTAATACTTGATTAGAGGGGCTTTGTTGTAACCCTAAGGCTTGGCGTAAAATAGACAGTACAATGATGATGCGAGTAAAAGAGGTCATCATGATCAGCGCAGCGGGTAGAAAACTCAGCGCCGTCATCATGGCTAAAATTTGCAATGACACCGAATATTCCTGTGAGCCATCACTGTTTGTGATCACTTTCACCGCCGACATCACCGAATTATCAGCCCATGCAGCAGAAGTGAAGAAGAGCAGTACCAGCGACAGTAATACCGTAAACTTATTTTTCATTATGCTGTTTCATCATCTGGGCTAATTTAGTAGCAAATGGATTGAGTTCTGGTTGGCTATTTACCAGTGGTTGTTCAAGTTCTTTGAGCAGATTGATTTGTTGTCCTGTCACACCTAGTAGCACTTGTTCTGACCCCACTTGTACGACCATGATACGTTCTTTCGGCCCTAGCGGTAATGTTGCGACAACGTTTAGCTGTTGGTGATTACTGCCAAATACACGCGCCTTTTTCGCCAAAAAAGCGAGTATTACGATAACCGCAATAACTACAAGCAATGATAATAGCCATTGCAGCATATCGATATCGTTCATATTATTTAAGCTTTTTAATACGTTCGGTTTGACTGATAACGTCAGTTAAACGAATACCAAATTTATCATTGACGACAACGACTTCACCGTGAGCAATCAATGTACCGTTAACCATGACATCGAGCGGTTCACCCGCAATGCGATCGAGTTCAACAACAGAGCCTTGGTTTAACTGTAATAAATTACGAATACTAATTTTACTACGACCAACTTCCATCGAAATCACAACTGGAATATCAAGAATACTGTCTAGCTTTTGTTGCTGGACCGCCGAGAATGGAACCTCATCATTGTTAAAATCTTCTAATTCAGTGGCCTCAACACTGCTTTGCTCAGCCATTGCTGCAGCCCAATCATTTGCCATCTGATCTTGATCTGTACTCATGTCAATACCTTATTTATCGTCATTTTTATCGCCTAAATTCAATAGCCCACCACGTAATGCAACGTGGTCAATCTCTGATTTAGTTAAATTACTTACTTTTAACTTTTTACTAATCTTAACCGCAACGTTATCTCTATTTCGGCCAAGTTTGGCTTTATAACTCGGTAAATCTTCAATAAAAACGGTAAGGTCTTCTGGCATATCAATCGGGATGATATCCCCCGCTTTCAATTCCATGATCTGCCTTAATGAAAGCTCAGTTTCAAGCAATCTTGTACTTAACTCTACCGGAACATCTAAAATTTCTTCTTGTAATGCCGAGCTCCAACGTTCGTCAGTATCCTCTTTATCACTTTGCACACCCGCGTCGAGCAACTCACGAATCGGTTCGAGCATAGAATATGGCATGGTAATATGGAAATCACCACCACCGCCATCAAGCTCGATATGGAATGAACTCACCACCACCACTTCGGTGGGACTTACAATATTTGCCATTGCCGGGTTTACTTCAGAATCAAGATATTCAAATTCCGCATCCATAACCGGTGCCCATGCCTCGTGATAATCTTCAAAGACAATCTTTAATAGCATTTGAATAATACGGCGTTCGGTTGGCGTAAATTCACGACCTTCAATTTTTGCATGATAACGACCATCACCACCAAAAAAGTTTTCGACCAAAATAAACACTAACCGTGCTTCCATGGTGACTAACGCCGTGCCTTTTAATGGACGAAAACGTACCATGTTTAAACTGGTTGGTACGAATAATGTGTGAACATACTCACCAAACTTCAGCATCTGCACGCCATTAATGGACACTTCGGCTGTACGACGCATCATATTAAATAGGCTGATCCGCATATGCCGTGCGAAACGTTCATTCACCAACTCCAGCGTAGGCATACGTCCACGCACAATACGGTCTTGCGATGAAAAGTCAAAATCGACAATATTGCCACTCTCTTCTACGGAGTCAAACTCATCTTCTTCAACATCATCAACACCGTGTAATAGCGCATCAATCTCGTCTTGACTTAATAAATCACTCACACATAACCTACTGCATTACAAAACCAGAAAATAGGATCTTTTCAACAACCCTTTTTCCAGTATATTTAATCAAAATTTCATGCACACTCAGCAATGAATCTGAACGCAATAATTCTTTGCCTTCATATGTAGCGAGCTGCTGCTCTGTGGTTGCGCTAAAAACTTGCAACAAGGTACTTTCAATTAAAGGGACATTGGTTTTCGCTAATTTTTGATTGTCACTACCGCGTACCATTAATTGAACTTTAATCTGCACTAAGCGTTCGCGTTTTAATCCTATAATATTAAAAACAAAAGGACGTGGCATAGCAACATAATATGCCGTTTCAGTTACACTTCTATCGACACTTTCAGTCACAGGTTCTGCGCTATCGGTAGTGTCTCTATCATCCCCACTTAAAAAGAAAAACGCCGCGCCAGCCCCTGCAAGCGTTAATATTAAAATCACCGCAATAATAATGATTTTTTTATTACCTTTACTTTTATCATCTATTTTCAAATCGTTGTCGTCGGCCATTATCGTCCTTAAATCGAATCTTATATTACGCTAAATAAATGCTAATTAAACTGTTTAGGCGTAAAAGTCTACCCCTTTAGCCGAGTCTTGCCAATACTGAGTAGTAACAGGGACTTCAGTCTGTGAATCTATCGTATAATTCGCTTCGTTATTGCTATTTTTTTGTCCGTTTTCTTGTCTTGACTGTTGAAATGCAGATTGCTGCTGCCCATTGTCGGCTTGCACTTGCGTCTCACCCAGTGTCATGCCCTGTTGCTGTAACATTTCTCGTAATCTCGGCATTTGTTGTTCAAGTAAATCGCGGCTTTGATTATTCTGCGCTTGAATTGTCACATGTATTTGATCGTTTTGCACAACCAATTTGATATTCATACTACCTAATTCTGCCGGGTCTAAGCGGATTGTCGCTGTTTGTAATTCTTTACCCGCCATAATAGCGATTTTTTCATTTAATTCAGAGGTCGCGAGATTGTTATTAAGATTAACCCGTTTCTCTAATACTTGTTGTTCCGCGTCCGTTAATACTGGTGTCTTTACCAAGGTACGAGTGGTTTGGTCTAACGGCTCTTGCTTACGTGCTGATTCCATAATTTGCGCAAAATCTAATTGCTCAATGGGTTCAGGCGATGTCATATCCAGCTGTTCTAGTGCTGAATTACTCTCTGTTACTGCACTGCTGATCCCTGCGGCCATGCCATTAGCTTGACCAACAGGTTTATTTTTCGCCAACCCTGTTTCGCCAAAACCAGTGGCTAAGTTTACCTTCCCAGCGCCACCTAAGAGTTCAGGATCAAGTGTGCCATCATCATTAATTGAATCGCCCGTAGCTAATAAATCGCCTTGCGTAAATCGAGGATTATTATCAGTAAGGCCAGCGACTGTCGACATACCGACTAACGTTGACGCTGTGATCGTATCTGTTGAATCTATTGAATCTATTGAATCTATTGAATCTATTGAATCTGTTGAATCTGTTAGAGCTGTTAGCTCTGTAGATAACGCGCTCATTTGCAATACTTGTGTCAGCTCATTATTACTAACATCCGTCGTACCTGCCACACGACTATCTGGCGTGGATAAGTCAGTCATACTAACGGGGGCTGATGAGGCAATATTCGCCCCCTTTGCTTGTAAAGGCAATTCATTACCGTTAGCTTTACCCTGAATATATGCCCCTGCGTCACTCGCAGCATTACTTTGCAACAGCATAGATGATTGATCGAGACGCGCCAAAAAGTCATCGCTACTTTCATTTTTAAGCAAGCTGTCATCTTGGCTTATTACATTTAAGTCATCGCCAGCTATCGCTTCAACCTCATTAGTCTTAGCTATCCGCCCTGCGATAAAACCATCATCGATACTCGCGTCAGAACCAGGCTCAGCACTAAGTAAAGAGCTCTCAGCCGCACTCTCCACCGTTATATTATCAGCGCTATCAATGGCTGTTTGTCCGACGATAGCATCTGTTTTATTATTGCTACTAAAGATAGAAAATAGCTTAGAAAAGCTACTTTCAGGCGTACTCGACTCCCCATCACTCGCCATATTTTCAGCTGTATCGCCTTTGACATTAAGCGCTTGCGATTTATTATTCGCCGCCTGTGTATCAGTCATCGCTGTTGATTTATGTAGAGAGAAAGTCATAGTTCAAGCCTAAATGTCATCAATAAAAAGTTATAGCGAAATAAATGCAAAATTCACGCCAAATTACTATTAATAATGATGGTAAAATATGAATCGCTAAATATGGCTAGATTAATCGTATTATCGGTTATTTTTACGCTTGAAATATTGGAAGTTAGAAAATTCATCAAGATCTTTTTGCTCGCGTCGTTGTTCGACAAGCTGTGCAGCGACTTTGCGTTTATCTAATAATAAACCCAGCGCATCACGCTTCTTACGAATTTCCATCCAATCCGCATGCTTATTATTGACTGTTTGTTTGATATTATCGAGTGCTTGTTTCTGCTCAAATTCAGCTAATTCTAGTTTTTTCATAAAGTTATGATAATGCGCATAACTACTACCTGAGATACCTTCTTCCCCACGTTCAGTGAATTGCTGTAAATATTGTTTACGATAATCACTTAATTGCTGCATTTGACTATGGTAACGCTCAGCATCTTGTTGGATCAGCGCATAAGCTCTCGCGGCGTGTTTTTCTTGTTCTTCAAATTGCTGATAGACTCGTTGTAGCGCTGTATTAGACATTATATTGACACTGTTTCATTATGAGGTTGCCACGCCGAGATGCGGCGCGATAGCAGCAAGCATTTCTTCACATTGCGAGAACGGAATAACTTCTTTCATGCCTTGCTGTAAGAATTGGTCCATTGCTGGTTTTAAACGAATGGCGCGATCAATTTTAGCATCGGCACCTTGACTATAAGCACCAATAGCAACCAGATCTTTGTTCTGCTGATATAGCGAGTAAGCTTGCTTGAATCCACGAGCGGCGGCTTGATGGAAATCAGTTGTGACCATTGGCATAACTCGGCTAATCGACTTTTCAATATCAATCGCAGGATAGTGTCCAGCATCCGTTAACTCTCGTGACAATACGATATGACCATCAAGAATTGCGCGTGATGCATCGGCAATGGGATCTTGTAAATCATCACCTTCGGTTAATACGGTAAAGAATGCGGTAATCGAGCCCTGCTCCTCACTGCCATTACCAGCACGCTCCACCAACTGCGGTAATTTTGCAAATACTGATGGCGGATAACCTTTCGTTGCAGGAGGCTCTCCCACCGCGAGAGCAATTTCACGCTGCGCTTGTGCAAAACGGGTTAATGAATCCATTAACAGCAATACATTCAAGCCTTGGTCACGGAAGTATTCTGCTATCGCTAATGATGTTTCGCAACCTTTTAGGCGCATCAGTGGTGATGAATCTGCAGGCGCAGCAACAACAACAGAGCGCGCAAGCCCTTCTTCACCGAGGATCTCTTCAATAAATTCTTTTACTTCACGGCCACGCTCACCAATTAAACCGACAACCACAACGTCAGCGGTCGAACCACGCGTCATCATACCTAACAACACACTCTTACCGACACCAGAACCAGCGAAAAGCCCCATACGCTGACCTTGACCTACGGTGAGCATGGCATTAATGGCTTTAACGCCGACATCAAGTGGTTGTGATATTTTTTTACGCGCCAACGGATTAATACGCTTGGCCGTAAAAGACGTAGTTTGTCCAGTAATGATCTCGCCTTTACCATCAATCGGTTTACCGACACCATCTAATACCCTACCAAGTAGTTCCATACCAACCGGAATACCTTGGGTTTCATTGAGTGGTGTTACTTTTGCGCCGGGAATAATACCAGTGACCTGTTCACTGGGCATTAAGAATAACTTATCACCATCAAAACCGACAACCTCGGCATCCATCAAACTATTATCGGTTTCGACAGAACACAAACTGCCAATCGCAGCCCGGCAACCAACGGCTTCGAGTGTCAAGCCGACGACACGCGTCAGCTTACCGGCGACAGTGGGTTTACTCGCCAATGAGTCGGTTTTTAGTTGTTGTAAACGAGTCAGTAATTCCGTCATTATGCACCCGGTTTATTAGCAATAAGGAACTGACGCATCATCTGTTTTATACGCTGTTCCATTAACAGTTCGACCGAAGATACCTCGTTATTGATAACCAGATCACCTTGTTTCATCATCGGCTCTGAAATTAATACCCAATCACGCTTTACGCACTCTTCAACCGAATAGTATTCATTAATCACCGCTAAATCATCAGGATGTAATGTAATGGTAATTTTTTGTTCAAGCACAGGTAAAGCATCCAACGCGAGCTTTAATGTCTGTAGTAATATATCGTGATTAAACGTCACTTCGGTTTTAATTAATTCTTCTGCTAAGCCTGTTGCTACGCGAATTAATTCGTTTTCAACTTCGCTATTTACCGCGGCAAGAGGTGTATGCATTTGCGTTTGCAATTGCTCCCAAGCCGCCGCTTTATCAACAATTTGTTGCTGACCATCAGCTAAGCCTTGCGCTAGACCTTGCGCCAAACCTTCCGTTTCACCTTGGCTAAGACCTTCAGCGGTACCGCTCGTAAATCCATCTTGATAGCCCTGCTCTTTCCCTTCATTGTAACCGTCGTCATACGCCGCTTGGCGTATCGCATCAAGTTCTTCGGCCGTCATTGGCTGAGGTTCAACTTCTTCAACCTGTTCACCTGGCGCAAGCTTACCTTCATACCAATCGGATTTCATACCAAGCGCATTAGTATTCAGTGCGGCAGCTTGCGTATTTTCAAAGTCCGGTAAATACCAATCTTCAATTTGATGTTCACCACTACTATCAAGCGGTGCGAACGTTGGCTTCAAAGACTCAGTCATGATAATTTACCATTAATAATCATGTTATTATAAGAAATCATCACCACCACCTCCACCCAGCATAATTTCACCACTATCCGCTAAGCGACGCGCGATTGATAAGATCTCTTTCTGCGCAGATTCCACTTCGCTAACACGAATTGGTCCCATCGCTTCCAGATCATCTTCCAGAATTTCAACTTGACGTTTCGACATATTCTTAAAGATCTTATCTTTAAGCTGATCGTCAGCACCTTTAAGTGCTTTTTGTAATTGCTCTTGTGCCACTTCACGCAGTAATGCTTGAATACCACGGTCATCCACATCAATCAGATTTTCAAACACAAACATAAGGTCTTGGATCTGCTGACTGATCTCTTCGTCAGACTCACGAATAGCATCCATTAATTGGCCTTCGATATTGGTATCGAGGTAATTCATAATATTGGCGGCCGCTTTCAGGCCACCCATCTTCGCGGCTTGAGCGCCAGATTGACCAGCAAACTGTTTCTCCATGATCTCGTTTAATTCATGCAGTGCGGCTGGCTGTACTTCTTCTAAATTAGCAATACGCATCATTAAATCGATACGTACTTTATCTGGGAACTGCGATAAAATTTCAGCTGACTGCTCTGGTTCTAAATAAGATAATACAATAGTTTGGATCTGCGGATGCTCATTATGGATAATACTAGCCACCTGACGTGCATCCATCCATTTCAATGAATCGAGACCTTTAGCGCCACTACCCATGATAATTTGATCAACCAGATTACCGGCTTTGTCAGCACCCAGCGCAGCTGTTAATGCATTTCGAACGAAGTCTTCACTGCCCACGCCAATATTAGTGAACTTTTGAATGTCATCAATGAACGCACGGTGTACACCTGCTACTTTAACCTGAGAAAAATCTTTCATTGATGCCATTGCCATACCAAGGCGCTGTACTTGTTTCGGCTCTAGCTGGCGAAAAATAGTGGCAGCATCGGCTTCATTTAAACTCAACATTAGGATCGCAGAGCGCTCAATACCTGTTAAGGTCGTTGCATCAAACTTTGGCGTTGTGGCTACTTGTTTATTAGAATCAGGCATCTTCTATCATCCATTCTTTAATTACTAATGCAGTTAAGTCAGGTTCGTTAGCAACCAGTGCACGAACCGCTTCGAGCAAGTCTTCATCTTTGTGTAAGTTAGGTAACTGTAAATGACCACTGCGCATTGCAAAGTCGGTATCAACATCGGTATCGGCAGTAAGCAATTGCATATCTTCGTCATTTTCAATCGCACTGATACCTAAGTCTAAATCTTCTAGTTTTTCTTCAGGTTCATTGTTAATTAAGCGTTTAATCATAGGACGAATAATGGCCATGATTAATATCACAATCACGATTAGGCTAGCTGCAATACGTACGGCACGCCAAAACCATTCTTCTTCCCAAATTGGAAGTTCAGCCATCGCAGCCAATTCAGGACGATGAAATGGGATTGAAACAACCTCAAGAACATCACCTCGGTTAACATTAAAGCCCACACCACCTTGTAAGACACGACGAATATTGGCGAGTTCAGCTTGACTACGAGGTTCTCTCACCAATGTTCCATCTGCACCCGTACTATTAATGTAATCTATCGCAACAGACACACTTAAGCGCTGAATAATACCAGTTTGTGATTTAGTGTGACTGATCGTTGTATCAAGTTCATAATTTCGCGTTGATTCTTTTTGAGATTGGCCAATAGGACGAGCAGCGACATTGTCTCCAGCGGCCTCTTCAGGTATATCCGCGTCTAATGGTGGTTGATTGGTTAATGCACCCGGAATACCTTGACTAGCATTACCGATCGATTGACGCTCCAATAACATTTCACTGCGTATTGCAGGTAAATCGGGATTAAAACGTTTTTGTGTTTGCTCTGTCACACTAAAGTCCATTGATACATCAACTTCAGCGGTATAATTACTGACACCTAAGATAGGGATAAGTATAGAATCTATTTTTTCTCGGTACTCACGTTCATGATTTTTTACCATTTCAAATTCACGTCGGCCTTTTACTGCCATCATGTCTTGACTGCCCGAGTTCAATAAACGGCCATTTTGATCAGTCAAGGTCACGCGGGTTGGCTCTAAGCCTTGAACAGCAGAAGCAACCAATTGCACCATAGCATCAATATTTTCTTGTGAGATTGCGCTGCTGTTACGTACCGTCAATACGACTGTTGCGCTGGGTTTCTTATCACGCTTAGCAAACACATTCTCTTTTGGGATTGCTAATAATACTTGTGCCTTTGATACATGTTTAAATTCTGTTAATGCCCGTGATATTTGACGTTCACGACCCAGTTTTAAACGTTCTTGTTCGACACGCTGACTGACACCAAAGCCCATATCTTTCATCAAAATATCGTCACCTTGTAATTCAGCAGTGACGAGTCCTGAACGACGTAATCGTAATTTAATGTCTTGATACTGCTCAGCAGGAACAGAGACCGTATCACCATTAATTTTATATTCTATTTTCTGTTGGTCTAAAAATTCGAGGGTTTCAATGAGTTCAGCTGTTTGATACATGCCTAAAGGACGCATTTCAGGATCTTTTCCCCAGAGTAAAATAAATACCACTAAGGTTAACGAGATCGCTAATGCTAAGATTAGAATGATTTGACGTAAGATATCGGCATTAGTAAAAAAACCAAATGCTGAGCTTTTTTGCTCATTCTCATCTAATTGCGCTAAATCATTACCCATATCGTCATTACTTACGATACCTGTATTTGAAGCTATGTCAGCCACAGAGTTACTCCTTTACCCGAGATTAAACAGGCATACTCATTATTTCTTTATAAGATTCGATCAATTTGTTACGAACCTGTACCGTAGCATCGAATGCTATCCCCGATTTTTGCGATGCTATCATAACATCACTTAGGGACACACTGCGATCACCTTGATCGAAACGGGTGCGTAAATCGCCAGTATTTTGCTGTAATCCGTTCACACTATCCATTGCTTGCTGCAACATATCACCAAAATTGGCTGATGTTGTGGTTGGCACTTTTATCGCGGTAGGATCTGCTTCAAATTTAGTCGCCTGTAACGACATGCTTTGCATTTCAGAGTAAAGATTATTGGCTGCGATATTCATTGGTTATCCTCATTGTCATATTTTTGACCTACCTTGAATTTAGCAATTAACATGCCAACAAAAAAAGCCGTAATTTCAATTGATTACGGCCTTTTTTATAACGATTGTTTTTTATAAATAGTTATGCAGGGATTTCGATGCCTTGTTCTCGCATTTTTGCTAATTTATAGCGCAATGTACGTGGACTGATACCCAATGTCTCTGAAACGTTTTTACGCACGCCATTACAGCCGATCAACGTTTCCAAAATAATTTGATACTCTTGTTGACGTAATTCGTTACCTAAAGGCTCATTGGGTAAATTAATGCGGCGCATAGGGATTTCTGCTTTAATATTCAGCTTTGGCGCTTGACCAATCGGTACTATTACTTGTAAATCTGCGGCTGTAAAATCTTCTAAAATAAGATCTGCATCTTTTATTTTTCCATCAACCGCTAAAATCATCGCGCGTTGGATCACGTTGTCCAATTCACGTACATTACCCGGCCAATGATAAATCTGTAACTTCGCCTTCGCGCAGTTAAGTAACTCTAGTGTTGGAATATTATTTTGCTTACAGTGTGATTTTAATAAATGCTCTGCTATCGGTAAAATATCACCTTTACGCTCAGTTAACGGTAACCAAGCTAATGGGAATACATTTAAGCGATAATATAAATCTTCTCTGAAATCACCATTCGCGACAGCTTGTTTCATATTACGGTTACTGGTAGCAATGATGCGTATATTAAGTTTAATGGTTTTACGGCTACCTAAGCGCTCAACTTCACGCTCTTGCAATACCCGTAATAATTTAACTTGCAGCGATAAATCCATTTCCGAGATTTCATCCAGTAAAATGGTACCGTTTTGTGCTTGCTCAAATTTCCCTGGGCATGCTTGTATCGCGCCAGTAAATGCGCCTTTTTCATAACCAAACAGTGTTGCTTCTAACATATTATCTGGGATCGCCGCACAGTTAATCGCCACAAATGGACCGTCATAACGCAGCGAATTATCATGAATATAACGTGATAGCACTTCTTTACCCGTTCCACTTGGGCCTGTCACCATGACGGTTGCATCTGATTTGGCCACTTTACGCGCCAAACTTAATAGTTGCTCTGTTTTCTCATCACCGTAACAAGGTGTGCGCTTAGCTATTTTTTGTGGTGGTACATAACGACCAACCTGATTAATCAATACTTCTGGAGAGAAAGGTTTACCAATGTAGTCAACAGCACCATTACGCATTGCCGTTACCGCATCATCTACTTTGGCATAGGCCGTCATTAACAATACCGGTAAATCGGGGTATTTTTGTTTAATATTATGCAGTAAAGTTAATCCCGTCATGCCACCCATTTGGATATCACTCACGACCATATCATAGGGTTTTTTACCTAATGCAATCAGTGCGCTTTCACCGCTATCAACTTCATCGCATTCATAACCAGCCATTAATAAGGTATCAACCAAGGCTTCACGAAGACCTAAATCATCTTCAACTACAAGAATTTGAGAATGGGACATACTGTTATCCACCTATTACCATTGGTTGAGGTTCTGCTACGCGATGTAGCGGTACGATTATACTAAAACGACTGCCTTCACCGACAGTTGAGTCTAACTCTAAACTGCCATGGTGTGCTTTTACCACACTTTGTACAACGGCGAGGCCAAGACCCGTGCCCTGTGATTTGGTGGTAAAGAAAGGTTCTAAAATTTTTACTTGCATGAGTTTTGAGATCCCAGGACCATCATCAGATACCACAATTGCGACTTTGTCGTCACCGGATCGGACGGCAGAAATAGCGAGGTTAGCCCCTTGACCGCAAGCGTGTAATGCATTTTGTATCAAATTACCAATCGCGCTAGATAATGCATTGCGATTAGCTAAAATTAATAAATCGGGTTCGGGTAGTGTCACGTCCATGTTGCTACCAGTCTGCAACATCATAGCTTCGCTGCCCGCTTGCACTTGCACTAATAAGTTCTGCAGTGAAATCTCTTCAACCACTAAATCTTTGCCCGTGCGTGCAAATAGCAGCATGTCATTAACTTGGTTTTCCAAATCATTAAGCCGTTGAATCAGTTTACTTTGAAAACGTTTCTTTGATGCTGGCGGGAGATTCGGGTTAGCAAGATTAGAGCCGTATAATAATGCCGCTGATAATGGCGTGCGGATCTGGTGTGCTAATGACGCTACCATTCGTCCCAACGACGACAACTGTTTCATATGACTGACACGCTCTTGTAAATGACGTGTATACGTTAAGTCTGTCAACATGATTAACTGACCAGGTTGCGTGCCAAGTGTCGTGATCGAAAGTTGAACTTTACAGCCATTCTTTAATGATATTTCATGTCCGTCATCTTCTTTAGGGGTAAACGCACGTTGAATCACATCCATCCAACGTGAATCGATCAATGGCTCGCCAAGTAATTGCACGGCAACTTTATTGACTTCAATGACAATACCGTTGCCATCAAGAATAACCAACCCTGACGGCAATGCTTCTACTAACTTTTCACTACGATCTTTGTGCGCTCGTAGTTCTGCTAATTCGCCGGGATAAGATTCTTGTACCATGGTAGCACTCCGCTAAAAAATTGACTCACACCTAACAATGCATTTAGTGTGCCAACAATTCAAACAATGTAACCACCTGGTTTTAAACACAAAAAGCCCAACATTATGTTGAGCTTTCTCGTTTTTTATCAATGATAAGTAAATTTACGCTTGGTTACATTTATTTAAGCTTCTTTCTGTAATCCATACTTACGCATTTTTTCAACCAGTGTCGTTCTACGCATGCCAAGTTGATCCGCCGCTCTGGCGACAACGTGCGCTTGTTGATCGAGGGCTTGTTTGATCATGTCAATTTCGAATTCAGCCAGCATCTCTTTAAGATTCACACCCGTTTCAGGCAAACTATTTGGCATCGAGAAGAAACCATCTTCTTGTGATTCTTCTACATCGGCAAAAATATCATCATTAAACATAGCCGAAATAGCGTCACGCTCTGCTAATTCACTCGGTAATTCTGAACTCACAATCTGACTTTCACCATCATCGTTATAACGATATTTAGCAGGTAGCTCACCAATATCAACAATATTACCAGCCGTCATGATAAGTAAACGTTCGATCAAATTCGATAGCTCACGTACATTACCGGGCCATGAATGTTGCATTAACGATTCCATTGCCCGTTGCGTAAATAAGATTGTCGCATCATGCTCTGCTTCGTGTCGACGTAATAACTCTTGGATCAATAATGGGATATCATCTGGGCGCTCACGTAATGCAGGGCTTTCAATTGGAAATACATTTAAACGGTAATAGAGATCTTCACGGAATTCACCATCAAGGATCATTTTTTCTAAATTACGGTGTGTTGCCGCAATAATCCTGACATCAGCTTTAATTGCTTTACTGCCACCCACGCGTTCAAAAACACGTTCTTGTAAAACACGTAATAATTTCACTTGCATTGGCTGTGGCATATCACCGATTTCATCAAGAAATAAAGTACCACCACAGGCCAGTTCAAAACGTCCTTTACGGGCTGAAAACGCGCCGGTAAATGCACCTTTTTCATGACCGAATAATTCACTTTCTAATAATTCAGCCGGAATAGCACCACAGTTAATAGGGACAAATGGACCATTGTTACGTGATGATGCATCATGGATTGAACGGGCAATCACTTCTTTACCCGTGCCGGATTCACCCAACACTAAAACATTCGCGCTTTTTTTCGCCACTTGCGTGATCAAATGACGGACACTTTGGATCGCATCACCACGACCAACCAACTGCTTAATTAATGCTTTTGACGCGGATGCTGATTGTCCTAACTTACTCGCCACACATTGGCGATAAGATTGGCAACGTCCAAGTAAGAGTGTCAGTTGTTGATAAGATAAAGGCAGCTCGATATGACCAATTAAATTACCTTCCTCTGATGCAGTGCTTTGTACACCAAAAGTCAAAAACGGATTCATTGGGTTAGCATCAAGTAATGCAGATAATTCCTTTTCTGAGTAATTATCTGAAGAAACGATAACACTATTGGCAGCAAGATCGATCTTCGCATTAATATTGATATGGGAATCATAACTCTGCCAACTTTCACCAAGAAAGGACAAGATTGTTTCTAAATTTTTTCTGCGTTCAATATTCTCATCAATTACAAAAACTGACTCAGTAGTATCCATATTACAGCCTGCGCTAACCTTGCTTAAACTTAAAATAATTAAATCACTTTAACTACAGCTAAAGTGTGTCAAAAATTAACCTCCGCCAATTAATTGACATCGCTATAGTACACATTCCTAAATAAAGATGAAATAGTCGGATGAGTTAATTAGATATTAGGATAAAAATAGTCTGTGCTATATCACAATATCTACAGATAGATCCGCTGATCATAAATAAGCGCGGGGCTATTAGCCAAACCCACGCGCTTAAATTAGCAACAATCTGAAACTTACAAGCCTTCGCTAAATCGATCCTCTCGCTCAACAACCTGATAATGTTTGGCATTTAAGCCCCAACATTCAGGTAAAGTCGTCGCAACAGCAATCGATGACCATGTGCCGACAATTAAACCAATGAACATCGCAGTAGAGAATCCGTTCAAAGGTCCTCCGCCAAGTAACCATAATGCCGAAACTGTCATTAAGGTGGTACCCGATGTCACCATAGTGCGAGAGAACGTTGCCGCAATCGCTTCATTATTCACATCAGCTATCGCTAAGGTTGGCTTAAGAATAAGTAACTCGCGGATACGATCCCCAATAATAATAGAATCATTCAATGAATACCCAATAATCGCCAATATCGCCGCAAATACCGTCAGGTTAAACTCAAGTTGCAGCGCAGCAAATACCCCGAGTACAAATAACACATCGTGTATTAAGGCAAATAATGCACCCGACGCCAAACGCCATTCAAAACGATAGCTTAAATACGCCATGATACACAGCATAGACACTAAGAGTGCAAGACCACCTTGCTCCGCTAACTCTTGACCGATTTGAGAGCCAACAATACTGGTGTTTAATACTTGAATATTGGTTGCCAATGGCGCGAGTACCTGCGTAATATCCGGAATACTCATGCCTGCAGCAGGCTCAGCATAACGTAAGATCCAGCGGCCAAGTTCTCCCCCTTCAATCACACTGACATTTTGATTAAGTACTGACTGTAATAATGGTGAGATCTCACTCATTGTAATGCTTGGATCAAGCTGCACTTCGGTGATAACGCCACCAGTGAAGTCCAAGCCCCAGTTCAGTCCATTAATACTAATAAATGCAATTGCGATAAGCATAAAAACCACTGACATAGCACTACTGATATAACGTAATGTACTGTATTTATTTCTATTGTTTTTGTTCATATTCACTATACCTTCAAGTCATGACGAGTATCACGACCCCATAATTTATTAATTAATGCACGTGATACCAAGATGCCTGTAAACATACTGGTTAAGATACCTAAGCCCAGCGTTAAAGCGAATCCTTGCACAGGTCCCCGACCGACCGAATACAGTACAACCGCAATAATTAAGGTGGTG
Source organism: Moritella sp. JT01 (assembly GCF_001574435.1). Classification (GTDB taxonomy): domain Bacteria; phylum Pseudomonadota; class Gammaproteobacteria; order Enterobacterales; family Moritellaceae; genus Moritella. The sequence continues at coordinate 306,389 of NZ_LOCN01000001.1, read as the reverse complement.
ATATTGGCATCAACAATCGTAGCGAATGCACTATCAAAACCACGATCAATAGCTTGTGCAAAACTACGTCCTTCTCGTAATTTGTCTCGAATACGCTCAAACACCAGTACATTTGTATCGACGGCCATACCAACAGTAAGTACTAACCCTGCAATACCCGGTAGCGTTAAGACAGCACCAGGGATCAGAGCCAATAAACCAAATAAAATAATAATATTGGCAATGAGTGCGACATTCGCAACCCAGCCTAGGCGACGATACCACAGCGCCATAAATACCAAGGTTAAACCTAGCCCGAGCGCTAATGCTGAGAAGCCATTTTGAATATTCTCGGCCCCCAGTGAAGGACCTATCGTTCTTTCTTCAACAATCGTCACTGGTGCAGTTAACGACCCCGCACGTAGCAACAATGCAAGCTCTTTTGCATCAACCATACTACCTGCACCCGTGATTCTAAATTGACTGCCTAACTGGGCTTGAATGGTGGCGACACTAATAATGTTGCTAGTCTTTTTGGTAGAACCATCCGCGTTACGACTGTACTCGCTATAGAGCGTTGCCATCGGCTTGCCAATATTATGCTTGGTAAAGCTCGACATTTTTTTACCACCGGCGTTATCTAACGTAATATTAACTTCTGCTGCCCCCATTTCACCAACACTGGCTCGCGCATCAATAATGTGTTCACCACCTAATATGGCATCACGATCAATACGTATTGGCATCCCCTGATTATTATTCACGAGCATACTTCCATTGCTTGTGTTTTTAAGCTCATGAAAGGCAAGACTGGCTGTCGCGCCGATAACGTTTTTTGCCGTCGCAGGATCTTGCACACCGGGTAATTCAATACGGATACGATGCTCACCTTGGCGCTGAACCATCGCTTCAGTAATACCTAACTCTGCGATACGACTGCGCATTGTTTGTAAATTCTGCTGCACAGTTAGGTTAATGATGTCGGTCTTTTCAGCTTGTGGAATACTCACCTCAACCAATAACCCCGAACTCTGAGTTACTTTCCATTGTGGATAGCTGTTGTGCATTAATTTCAATAATGTGACTTTTTCTTCATTGGTGGGCAAGTTCAGTTGCAAACTATTATTATGATTAATGCTAATTCGAACACCTCGAAACCCTTCCTCACGAAAATCAGCCCGTAAGTTATCTACCAATTGCTGTGCTCTGATATTGAATACCGGTTCCATATCAACATCTAGCAAGAACTGCACACCGCCACGTAGATCCAAACCTAATTTTATCGGCTTTAGTCCCATACTCTGTAACCAAGACGGCGCGGCAGAAACGAGTGCTAAAGTAATGTCATCATTTGCAGGCAATATGGCTTCGAGTATCGCCTTAGCACGTGTTTGAGTGCTAGAGTCTGTTAACACTATCGTGGTTTTATCCATGTCTTGATCGATACGTGTTACCGCAATATTACTTTCTTCTAGTGTCTGCTTAAGCACGTGAATAGCAGGTTGTTGACCTTGTTTATGGTTAATTTGCAGTGCCGGATTTTCACCATATAAAGTAGGGATCGCACTTAATAGCATAATTAAGACAGTGCAGATTAGAACCACATACTTCCAACCTGCATAATGGTTTAATCGTTTACGTTGGGCTTTTGAATTTAATTTTTTTGTCATTTGATCGCTGTCCATCAATGCCCGTTTCTATATAAAAGGTATATATAGAAAATAGATATATAACGTTCTTACATAAAACGCAGGCATATTGGTGATTAACTTGCTTATAGAGCCTGACAAGAGCGTTATGAACGCGTTATGTTCAGTACTATTTCTAGTAATTATGTCTAGTGAAACTAGGATAGTTAAGCAGATAAATACAACAAAAAAGCAGTATGGTTAATACTTACATTTTTGTCTAAACAGAGGTAATAACAGCGGGGTATTGGCGGTGAGAATATAATAAATTACTGTCTTTCCAGCCCGATATTCGCGACTTAGAAAAAGATGTGCCGGTTAACCAGTATTGCTCGAAATTAATATTTACCGCATAGCCGATCACCAACGACGCTGATGGTGGAATCGATAATTCAATCTCTATCTGATAGTCCGGTTCGGGATTATTTAACCGTAAACGACCAGCACTGGTATAACGGGAGGTTTCCGTTAAAGCAAATTCATAAGCATGAGTTGGCGATGAGACAGGGGGTTGTTCTGATTCACCGACATCTTGGTAAGCAGTACCCGCTTCATTCGCATTTACAAGTAAAGAGGCTGGCGCTAATAACGGTGTTGATGGTATCGCTAATTCTGTGTATGTGTCAGCCTGAGCATTAAAGCCCATAACCATAACAAATAACAGAGTAAAATAGCGCATCAATCGAAGTAGCATAGAAGACAAATAATCATAAAGTATAATTACGTATCATAAGCACTTGGAATAGAAGAAACAAGAATTATTTTAAATGCCAGAAAGCAAAAAAGGCTTACCTAATGGTAAGCCTTTTTCTAAATTTGGTGCCCGAGGCCGGAATTGAACCGGCACGCCTATTAAGCGAGGGATTTTAAATCCCTTGTGTCTACCGATTTCACCACTCGGGCTGAGTGATAAACAATTAAGCTAGCTGCCTAACCGGATATGCGCTCACTTTACCGCATTCTAAATATGAGTCAATGAAAACCTTTATATATATATCAGATGGTTGAAAATAAATTCAATATGCTTATTATCACAACGATTTTACAATCGACAATTGTTTACAGTTCAATGTGGAATCGACTAACACCAAAAACTACAATACAAAACGTTATCCGAACAAGCCGACTTTGATTAAATCAGATAATTCCGAACAAAGGAAATCGCTGGTTTTAGTGCATAGGTAAATTTCAGGCATAAAAAAACCAGCTATAAGCTGGTTTTTTATAAAAGTTGGTGCCCGAGGCCGGAATTGAACCGGCACGCCTATTAAGCGAGGGATTTTAAATCCCTTGTGTCTACCGATTTCACCACTCGGGCACTGAATTTTTATAATTTATTGGTTCCAGTGCAGAACCAATAAACTTGCTCTTTCAAGCTTAAATCATGGAGGCGGGTCCCGAAGTCGAATCGAGGTCCACGGATTTGCAATCCGCTGCATAGCCACTCTGCCAACCCGCCATATCCTGCCATCACAACTTTCGTTGCTAATACAGGGTGCTAATTTTACATCTTAGCGAGATATACTATTTCTAGTATTTGTATTAATTGGTGCCCGAGGCCGGAATTGAACCGGCACGCCTATTAAGCGAGGGATTTTAAATCCCTTGTGTCTACCGATTTCACCACTCGGGCACTGAATTTTTATAATTTATTCGTTCCAGTGCAGAACCAACAAACTTGCTCTTTCAAGCTTAAATCATGGAGGCGGGTCCCGAAGTCGAATCGAGGTCCACGGATTTGCAATCCGCTGCATAGCCACTCTGCCAACCCGCCAAATATTTTATTTAAAGTATATGTTTAACGTTATATCTAACAAAAAGAAATTGGTGCCCGAGGCCGGAATTGAACCGGCACGCCTATTAAGCGAGGGATTTTAAATCCCTTGTGTCTACCGATTTCACCACTCGGGCACAGAATTCTTTTTACATATCATCTAAGCTGTTTTAATTAAACTGCTTTAGCCCCTATGTGCTGACGCATTCTACAGACCTAAAAGACAGAGTCAACACCCTTTTAATCGCATTGATTAAAACGCTTACGTTTCAACCTAACCGGTCTGTTTTTTAGCTAAAAAGGGGGTAATACCACCGAAATGGCGCGATACTCCAAAACAACCGATATCGCCGATAGAAATTATACTTTAATCATCACTCATTAACTCGCCCCACGCCGCAGAAAAGTACTGCACCATAGAAATAATCGTTAACACCATCGCGGCATAAAACACGATATAAGCAAGGTAAACCATCCAAGGGCCTTGTTGCCAAACGAAACCGCCTAACGCCATCATTTGAAGGCTTGTTTTCCATTTACCCGCATTACCGACAGCAACATTAGCACGTTTGCCCAAGTCCGCCATCCATTCTCGTAAGCCTGAAATAGCCAACTCTCGGCCAATCATGATGAGTGTTGGGATCATGATCCACAATGCACTGTGTTCGCCGACAGTCGCTGCGATACGGTCGTGATCACCCGCAACCATCACTAATGCAGTGATAACCATTATTTTATCTGCGACAGGATCAAGGAAAGCACCCAGTTTACTTGATACATCCCAACGTCGAGCTAAATAACCATCAAGGTAGTCAGTTGCACCTGCAACAAAAAAGATCCATGCAGCAATATAAAACGAATTTTCAATTGGTAAATAAAACGCGAGAACAAAAAAAGGAATTAAAATCACGCGAAACAAAGTTAAAATATTTGGTATGTTTTTCATTATTCTCATGCTTTTGAAATTGAAACATCCCTATAGTCCTATATCTTGCTTATTGATGCAATGAATCATAAATTTTTTCTGCTAAATCAATACTTATACCTGGTATTTTTGCTATTTCTTCCCTACTCGCACGACGTAATTGCTGTAATCCGCCCATAAATTTAAGTAATGCTTGGCGGCGCTTCGGTCCAACACCTGCAATATTTTCTAAAGGGCTGGTACGTTTAACTTTATTACGACGAGCGCGATGACCAGTAATCGCAAAACGGTGAGATTCATCACGAATATGTTGAACAAGATGCAACGCTGCTGAATCACTGGGTAAGTAGAATTCTATATCAGGTACATTATCCAACGCACCCGACAAGATTAACGTTTCTAAACCTGCTTTACGCGTCACGCCTTTAGCAATACCAATGATTTTGGGCCGTTTAACAGTAAAATTATCAGCGTATTGAGTTAGCACTTGCTCCGCCTGTGTCATTTGCCCTTTACCACCATCGATGAATAGAATATCAGGTATTTTGTCGACTTCAGTAACCTTCTTAAAGCGGCGTTCCAATACTTGTGCCATCGCGGCATAATCATCCCCGCCCGTGATCCCACTGATATTAAAGTGTCGATAATCTGCTTTATTGGGCCCATCTCGATTAAATACAACGCATGAAGCAACCGTCTGTTCACCGCCGGTATGACTAATGTCAAAACATTCCATACGTTGGATTTTACCATCAAATTTTAATACTTTTTCTAATTCTTTAAAACGATTAAGTACCGTGCTTTTCGTTGCTAGCTTTGTTGTTAAAGCCGTTTCAGCGTTAGTAAGCGCCAACCTTAAAAACTTAGATCTGTCCCCTCGTTTAGGGCTAGTTAGCTTTATTTTACGACCCGCAAGTTGACTTAAACTTGATTCAATCAAGTCATTATCTTCAGCAAGTTCCGTTAACAATATTTCCTTAGGGATCGCCTGTTCAGTCTCTTTATTCAAGTAATACTGTAATAAAAATGCCTGAATCACTTCACTCATTTCTGTATTTGCAGGCACTTTAGGAAAATAACTACGACTACCAAACACTTTACCCGAGCGTACGAATAACAAATGTACACAGGCGATACCATTTTTAAAGGCAAACCCGATAACGTCCATCTCACCTAAATCAGATATTACATACTGCTGCTCTTGAATCGTTCTTAATGCTTGTATCTGATCGCGATAGCGTGCCGCTTCTTCAAATGCTAACTGTTGACTGGCTTTCTCCATCTTAATCACTAATTCATTAATCACGTCAATATTTTTACCCTTCAAAAATAGTGCAGCCAGTTCAACTTGCTGTTGATATTCCTCAGGATTGTCCATTTTTACACAAGGGCCTAAGCACCGCTTAAGTTGGAATTGTAAACACGGACGTGAACGATTTTGATAATAGCTATCTTCACACTGACGCACAGGAAATAGCTTTTGCATTAAATGCAAACTTTCTCGTACAGCACTGCCACTTGGATAGGGACCAAAATATTGGCCTTTACGCTTATTTTTATTACGAATAGACGTTAATTGCGGATGCTTATGATCGGTTATCAAAATGTAAGGGTAAGACTTATCATCACGTAGTGAAACATTATAACGTGGCTGATAGCGTTTAATATAAGTATGCTCAAGCACTAACGCTTCGGTTTCAGAATGCGTAACGGTGACATCAATACTCGTAATATGGGTGACTAATACACGCGTTTTTTCACGATCGACGGTTTTTCTAAAATAACTGGTTAGGCGTTTATGTAGATCTTTCGCTTTACCGACATAAATAACCACATCTTTATGGTCATACATACGGTAAACACCGGGTTGGTGTGAAACGGTTTTCAAGAAATCTTGATGATTGAATTGTTCTTTTGAAGGCATAAAATAAAAGACGCCCGAAGGCATCTTTCTCAATTTAAATTAAGTAAGGTCATGCTTGATTATAGTGTATCTGCATCTAAGATACCGTGCCTGATCGCAAGGTGAGTCAGTTCTACGTCACCATTAATATTAAGCTTACTGAATAGGCGATAGCGATAAGCATTAACCGTCTTAGAGTTAAGGTGTAATTGTTCGGCAATATCGACCACTCGTTGCCCTTTCGTAATCATCATCATGATTTGTAATTCACGCTCTGACAGACTTTGGAAAGGGTTTTCATCTGCAGACGAAAATTGACTTAATGCCATCTGTTGTGCAATTTCAGGTGCAATATAACGCTGACCACTATGTACTTTACGAATTGCACTTAACACTTCGTCAGGTGCTGCACTTTTAGTTAAATAGCCTGCACCACCAGCTTGCATTACTTTGCTTGGGAATGGTTCTTCCGTGTGTATCGTTAATACGATAATTTTAATATCAGCATTGTTCCGTAAAATTTTGCGAGTAGCTTCTAATCCGCCAATACCTGGCATGTTCATATCCATCAAGATCACATCAGGTTGATTTTCTCGACAAAACTGAACGGCATCCTCTCCGCATGAAACTTCACCCACGACTTTAATACCACGTACATCTTCAAGAATTCGGCGAATCCCGGTACGGACTAATTCGTGATCATCGACAAGGAATACATTAATCAAAAGAATATCTCCGCATACACATAATTTCTAAAGAACATAATACATTAGATGGCCAAAAATAGGTTGTTATTTTTACGCTTAAGTTAACCATAGAAGCTAATATATTTATACAAAATAATAATATGGCATTATATATCAATAATTTAATAACTATATTACTTTAAAGCTAAAATGCGGTTCAGTTAGCAAAATAAACATAGTTACTAAAAAAACATGAAATATCAAGCTATGTATAAGGCCTTTATATATCTATATAAAGGCCTTATACATTTTTATTATTGATAATACAGCTTATTAATTAACCACCACTGATTTGATCAGTGCCATTGAAAATATGTTACATTTTGTCTATCGCTAGCGAAAAGGATAAATCAATGGAAAAACCGCAACCACAGTTAATAGAAAAACCCTACCCACCCGCAGATGATGATTGTTGTGGTGGTGGCGCTTGCTGCCCTTGTGTTTGGGATTATTACTACGAACAACGAAAACGATGGAATGCACAACGTGCCGCACAGCTTGAAGAAACTGAATAAATTAGAGAGATTAAATAATACCAAATAGCAAAAAGCCGGTACTCAAATAAATAAGTACCGGCTTCTCTATATAGATGGCGGAGGAGGAGAGATTTGAACTCTCGAGGAGCTATTAACCCCTGCTGGTTTTCAAGACCAGTGCATTCGGCCACTCTGCCACCCCTCCGCAGCAATGGAGCGTATAATAGAGATACAGCGTCCAGTTGTAAAGTAAAAAGACCAAACCTTCAAACTTCGCACAAAATAAAACCAACTTGATCAACTTCCTAGCGACAGCGTAAAGCAAGTGTTTAAAAAATATCAGATTCGATATGTTTATCCGAGAATAACGGTGGGAATAAACTACACTGAAGAATAATGGCAAAGAAGCAGTGGCGTGATGAAAGAAGAATAAGGCTTAAGATGCAAAAAAGGCGCTACCTTTTCAGATAGCGCCTTTCTCTATATAGATGGCGGAGGAGGAGAGATTTGAACTCTCGAGGAGCTATTAACCCCTGCTGGTTTTCAAGACCAGTGCATTCGGCCACTCTGCCACCCCTCCGCAGCAATGAACGTATAGTAGAGATATGATTGAGCGTTGTAAATATCTAGAAGCTAAAAAAACACGTCCAACGACCTGACCGTTTACTTTTCACTCGCTTCGCACTGTAATCCAACAAATAGAGTGTGCGAATTGATATGGATAAAGATAAATAAACGTTATGTTAACGAAACGACACAATATGCGAGTAAAGCAAGAAGTTCGGCTAAACCAAAATCGTGAGAATATTCACTGTCAAAATTAGATAGATGAGGGATGCTAAAATGCAAAAAAGGCGCTACCTTTTCAGATAGCGCCTTTCTCTATATAGATGGCGGAGGAGGAGAGATTTGAACTCTCGAGGAGCTATTAACCCCTGCTGGTTTTCAAGACCAGTGCATTCGGCCACTCTGCCACCCCTCCGCAGCAATGGAGCGTATAATACAGCGTTTTATCTAAAGATAAAGTGTTTTTGAAATTTAATCACATTTTTAAACAGAAAGGCTTGTTTTTAACTTATTTGGCTATAAATTAACTACATCGTCATATTATGTCGGAACTTTAGGGTATACTACTACTCTAACAAGCAGTGTTAATTATTTAAGGAAAAGACACAATGCAACAACGTACGATTCAGACTCAGTCGCAAGCAAGCGTACTCGCGACGAATAAGGTACTTAAAAATACCTATATGCTATTAGCGATGACGCTAGCGTTTTCAGCGTTAGTTGCTGGCGCAGTAGTTACATTAAACTTACCTTCTCCAGGTTTCATCATTACCCTAGTTGGTGTGTATGGTTTAATGTACCTAACAGAAAAGAACCGTAACAATTCAATGGGTATTCTATTTGTATTCTTGTTCACCGGTTTCTTAGGCTATACCGTTGGTCCATTAATTAACCGATACATAAGTGCCGGTATGGGTGACATTGTGGTAATGGCATTTGCTGGTACTGCATTTACGTTCTTTGCTCTGTCTGCCTATGTGTTAACAACAAAGAAGGATATGTCTTTCCTTAATGGCATGATGATGGCTGGTTTTGTGGTACTTATCGTGGCTATGATTGGTAACATCTTCTTACAAATTCCAGCGCTTAGCCTTGCAATCAGTGCAATGTTCATTCTGTTTTCATCGGCTGCGATCTTGATGCAAACAAGCTCAATCATTCATGGTGGTGAAACAAGCTACATCTCAGCGACTGTCACTATCTTTCTATCACTCTATAATATCTTTGTTAGCTTATTACAAATCTTAGGTATTATGAGTAGCGACGACTAATCTCGTTGTTAGTGAATAAAGTAAATATAACGCCGTATTAGTTAAGTCGCGTTAATTTAAATGCTACTCATGCAGAATTGATTTAAGTTATACTGCGGCATAAGAAATTAAGTTATATTGATACATAGTAAAAAGCCTCGTTTGACGAGGCTTTTTTGTTTTCCCTCTACGATTAGTTTATGCCTATGTTAATTATCAATGAACAAGAAATCGCAACCGACAAACTGGGTTATTTACTTAACTCTAGCGATTGGAGTGAAGCACTTGCGCCGATTATTGCTGAGCAAGAAGGTATCAGCCTTAGTCCCCCTCATTGGGAGGTCGTTCATTTCGTGCGTAATTTTTACCTTGAATACAATACCTCCCCTGCTATCCGCGCATTAGTGAAAGCAATGGCGAAGAAACTAGGTGCAGATAAAGGCAACAGTATCTATTTATATAAACTGTTCCCGAAAGGCCCTGCTAAGCAAGCAACTAAGATAGCGGGATTACCTAAACCGGCTAAATGTCTGTAGGCCTCTGATTAATCGCAAGTGCGACGTTAATGACCACAAAAAAAAGCCTCACTTAGCAATAACTAAGTGAGGCTTTTTATTAAGCTCATCATTCATAACCGAGTAGCAAAACTACCCGTCATTAAACTGATTAACCCATGTGTGTTAGGCCACCCATGTAGCCTTGTAATACTTCAGGCACTTCAACACGGCCATCTTCTAACTGATAGTTCTCTAGAATCGCAACTAACGTACGACCTACCGCTAAACCTGAACCGTTTAGTGTATGTAGTAGTACCGGCTTCTTATTGTCTTTAAGACGCGTACGCGCGTGTAGACGACGAGCTTGGAAATCTTCACAGTTTGATATTGAAGAGATTTCACGATACGTTTTCTGTGCTGGAACCCATACTTCTAGATCGTATGTTTTCGCTGCGCCAAAGCCCATATCACCCGTACACAATGTGACTACACGGTATGGTAAGTTAAGTTTGATTAAGATGTTTTCAGCGTGCTGACGCATCTCTTCAAGTGCTTCGTATGATTTTTCAGGGTGTGCTAATTGCACCATTTCTACTTTATCAAACTGATGTTGACGAATTAGACCACGTGTATCACGACCATAAGAACCCGCTTCACTACGGAAACAAGGCGTATGAGCAGTCAAACGTACTGGCAAATCAGCTTCGTCAGTAATGGTATCACGTGCCGTATTCGTCACAGGTACTTCAGCAGTAGGGATCAGGCTTAAACCTTGGCCTTCTTCTGTTGCTGGCTTAATGTGGAACAGATCTTCACCAAACTTTGGTAATTGACCCGTACCGTATAACGAATCAGTGTTAACAAGGTAAGGTACATATAATTCTGTATAACCATGTTCTTCAGTGTGCGTATCCAGCATGAACTGCGCGATAGCACGGTGCATACGGGCAATTTGGCCACGCATAACGATGAAACGTGAACCGGTAATTTTAACTGCGTTTTTAAAATCTAGACCGCCAAGCGCTTCGCCTACATCAACGTGATCTTTAATTTCAAAATCAAATTCTTTTGGTTGACCCCAACGCTTTAGCTCTACATTGTCATCTTCATCTTTACCTAGTGGTGCAGATGGATGTGGTAGGTTTGGCAGCGATAATGCAATTGCTTCGATTTGAGCTAATAACTCAGTAAGCTCTAATTTTGCCGCATCAAGTTCTTCACCTAATTTGCCAACTTCAGCTAATAGTGGCTGAATATCTTCACCACTTGCTTTTGCTTTACCAATGGATTTAGAACGTACGTTACGATCATTTTGTAATTGCTCTGTACGGATCTGTAATGCTTTACGCTGTTCTTCTAACGATTTAATCGTATCAACGTCTAGTTCAAAACCACGGCTTGCTAAACGCTGTTTAGCTTCTTCTAAGTCTGCGCGAAGAAATTTAGGATCTAACATTCTTTACCTACTCTGCTTGTTTAATTTAAACCTAAAAGCACGTTACTGGCTCTTAGATAGAAATATCTGTTGGTATTGTTTATACGTATTATTTTAACGTGATTTTACACTTTCATCACGTATTTATAGTTAAAAAACGGGTCTTTATGCTCGAAATACTAAGCGCATACCTAAATATGCAACAAAAATACACACGAATACGTTTAAAGATACATTTAGCCCTGCTTTTAACCACTGACCATCTTGTAATAGCAACAATGAATCCATCGAAAATGTCGAAAATGTCGTCAATGCACCTAAGAAGCCTAAACCGATAAGTTGGCGCCAAGGTGTTTCTGCAATGATGTTATCATCAAGTAGGGCGAACAATACGCCCATCAATAACGAACCTAAAATATTAACGATTAGTGTACCAAAAGGAAAGCCCTTACCCAGTACCGCCGTTGCGGCTTGGGCAATAACAGTCCGTAATACCGCACCTGTTGCTCCGCCAAGTGCAACAAAACCGTATAATGCAAAATTATTCATTGGTAGTACCCTGCTTTATTAATTGATAGTTCTGTGTTTATTAATTAATAGCACCATGTTTATTTATAACGTTGTCTTGGACTATTGATATCGAGCTGATGCAAGTAATCAAGTTTTTGCTTAATTTGCTTTTCAACACCGCGGTCTACAGGATGATATAACTTAGTGCCTTGTAATGCTTCCGGCATATAACATTCCCCGGATGCGTACGCCCCGACTTCATCATGGGCATAACGATAGTCATCCCCATAACCAAGATCGGACATTAGCTTCGTCGGCGCATTGCGTAAGTGCATCGGCACATCAAAATCAGGTTGTTCTTGTACTAACATTTTCGCTTGAGTAAAGGCGGTATAAACCGAGTTACTCTTTGCTGCTGACGCAAGGTAAACAATCGCTTGTGCAATCGCACGCTCACCTTCATATGCACCAATACGACTAAAACAGTCCCATGCTGACACAGCAACTTGCATTGCCCTTGGGTCCGCATTACCGATATCTTCTGACGCAATCGCAAGTAAACGTCGTGCTACGTGTAGTGGGTCACAACCACCAGCCAGCATACGTGCAAACCAATACAAGGCGGCATCGGGTGATGAACCACGAATTGATTTGTGTAGGGCTGACATCAGATCGTAATAAAGCTCACCTTTGTTATCAAAACTATTTACTTTACGACCCACAACAGACATCAGCCTTTCAAGGGTGATAAATTTGCCTTGCCCTTCGTCTTCTGCCATATCATTTAATAGCTCGAGATAATTAAGGCTCTTTCTGGCATCGCCATCAGCTAACTCACAGAGCTTTTCTTTCACACTAGGCGCAAAATTAAATTTAACATTCGCAAGACCACGCGTATCAGTCAGAGCTTGATCTACGACTTGTTGGATCTCGTTAGCAGTTAACTTTTTCAACACATAAACACGCGCACGTGATAATAATGCGTTGTTTAATTCAAATGACGGGTTTTCGGTCGTCGCGCCGATAAAGATAATGGTGCCATCTTCGATATGTGGTAAAAATGCATCTTGCTGGCTTTTATTAAAGCGATGTACTTCATCCACAAATAAAATGGTGCGATAGCCTTGGATAGCATTATCTTTGGCTTTTTCTATCGCTAAACGAATATCTTTAATACCCGATGTAACGGCATGTACTCGTTCTACTCTGGCATCACAGTAATGGGCAATCATCTCTGCGATCGTGGTTTTACCTGTACCAGGAGGCCCCCATAAAATCATCGAGTGAGCATGACCAGCCAGTAATGCACGATGTAAAGGCTTCCCCTCACCAAGGATATGAGTTTGACCAATATATTGCGACATTTTTTCTGGTCGCATTCTGGCTGCTAAAGGTTGGAAATCAGGACTAAAATCAAGTGACATCGTATTATTCATTAGCGTTGATCATCTATATCTGTATCTTCCGGGATAATAAAGTTAAACAACGCAGGATCCATCTTATTCATTGTCTTATGATTTGTTAACACAAACTGGCTATGTTGACCTTGTTGCTCTTGTACCGAGAATTGTGACATTTCACCTTGCTTAAATTGTAAAGTGAATACAGCCGCAGCAGGATCATTAGGCGTGATAACAGTATACATACCCGCCTTTTTAGTTACTCGATAATTTTCCCATGCAGCTTGCTCTGAGCCTGCAATTAACATAAAGGGTGTATTTGCAATCGCATCTTTAAGTGAGTAAATACTAACTTGTTCAACAAACGGATTGTAAAACCACAAACTTTCACCGTTCGATACGATCAATTGCTCATCAGGTGACACAGTCTCCCAACGAAACTGATTCGGGCGTTGCAATTGCATAGATCCTTGCGCTGTCGATAAGTTATCCCCCTCAGCGGACGTAACCGTTTGTGTAAAGTCAGCACTAAATGGTTTTAACTGAGCAAGTTGACCTTGTAGCTCTTCTTTAACACTTTGTGCGTGCGTTAGCATTGATGCAGTCATGAGTACTGCAGTTGCTACGATTTTTTTTAGTGATATTTTCTGTTTCATAAATTAATCCTTCGGAGGCGGTGGCGCCAATACTTCTCGATTACCGTTATGTCCAGGTGAACTCACAATGCCCTGCACTTCCATCTCTTCGACGATACGTGCTGCACGGTTATAACCGATTTTAAATTTACGTTGTACGCCCGATACTGAACCTCGGCGTGTTTCTGTGACATGATATACCGCTTGGTCAAATAACTCATCAACATCAGATGAACCTTCAGCGACTTCACCGGGTAGTAAGGTATCAGCCGTCGCTTCACCATGTAAAATTTCATCGACATAATTCGGTTCGCCACGTAATTTCCAATCCGCTACAACACGATGCACTTCATGGTCGTCAACAAATGCACCATGAACACGAATTGGCACACTGGTACCGGCTGGCTGATACAACATATCACCCATACCTAATAGTGTCTCAGCACCGCCTTGATCAAGAATGGTACGAGAGTCAATCTTACTTGATACTTGGAACGCAATACGCGTTGGAATATTCGCTTTAATTAACCCCGTGATCACATCAACAGAAGGACGCTGGGTTGCTAAGATTAAATGGATACCCGCAGCACGCGCTTTTTGGGCAATACGTGCGATTAACTCTTCAACTTTTTTACCGACAATCATCATCATATCGGCAAATTCATCCACAATCACCACAATCGCAGGCAGCTTAATCAACGCTGGTGCCGTCTCATCCATACTATCGCCCGGCTTCCATAATGGATCCAGTATTGGCTGCCCAGCATCAATCGCTTTTTGTATTTTGCTATTAAAACCAGCAAGGTTACGAACGCCTACGGCTGATAATAATTTATAACGACGTTCCATCTCACCCACACACCAGCGCAACGCGTTAGCCGCATCTTTCATGTCGGTAACAACTTCAGTTAATAAATGTGGGATACCTTCGTACACAGAAAGTTCCAACATTTTTGGATCGATCATGATCATACGTACTTCTTCTGGCGAGGCCTTATAAAGTAAACTCATGATCATCACGTTCACACCAACCGATTTACCCGAGCCAGTGGTACCCGCAACCAATAGATGTGGCATTTTAGCCAGATCAACCACCACAGCATCACCAGCAATATCATGCCCCAATACCATTGAGGTTTTTGATTTAGCTTCCGTAAACGATGGGCTCGACATCACATCAGAAAGAAACACGGTTTCTCTATACTTGTTCGGCAGTTCAAGACCAATAACCGATTTACCCGGGATAACTTCGACAATACGTACACTCATTGCAGATAATGAGCGGGCTAAATCTTTCGATAAGGCCGAGATCTTGCTGACTTTAATACCGGGCGCTAAATTTAGTTCGAAACGTGTAATAACTGGCCCGGGGTGTACATCGACAACTTGTGCTTTAATATTAAATTCGAGTAATTTCTCTTCGACTAAGCGCGCAACATGGTCAAGTTCCGCTTGAGATATCGGATTGGTTTTCTTGTCTGGCTTATCTAATAACTCTAAACCCGGCAATAAGGTTAATGATTTTTCTTTAAATTGCAGAGGACTCGTTGATACAACTTGGTCTCCGACAATTTCAAAGGCATTATCAGTGCCGTTATTATTAATATGGAAAACAGGTACCAGTACTGGTTCATCTCGTTGCTGGTCTGTGCCTTGCTCTACGACAATCGATTCTTCAGCGCGCTGGTTATTAAAGCTTTGCGTATGTACGTTTTTAGGTTCGATAATACCATGATTGTCAGTTTGAATATCATTATCAGCAGGGTAGTCGTCCTGCATATGCTCAAACTCAGCAACATCGAATACTGAGTTTGACGGCTCTTGGCGTGATGTAAGTTCATCAACGGCTGTGAATGATATATTAGCGTCATCATTATATTCATCGGTCAGTGATTTATCCGCTTGTTCAGGTATCACTTTTTCGCTTTCAACCTGAGTATTTACAGAGGGAATACGTGTTTGCGGCGTAGGAGTATGCTGTCTATTTATTTGAGATTCATCTTCAGATACCAACGCGTCTTCATTTACTTCTGTTTTCGCAGGACGATTACTGAGTTCTTTCACTTTATCGACAACAAATTGGCAGGCATTAATCACGCTCGCACCAAGCATATCAACAATTGTTAACCAGGATATCCCTGTTAACAGCGTAAAACCAATCGCAACAAAGCTCAGTAAAATAAGTGTTGAACCCAATATACCAAATAACTCACTGATCGCTTGTTCAACGACATCTCCAATTAAACCACCTGATGAAAAGTAATAAAGATCATCAAAATTAACAGATGCCAGTCCACAAACGCCAATTAACAGCAATAATGCGCCAATCATGCGTAAACCAACAGTAAAAAAGTCTATTTCATCAAGTTGTCTCGGACGCCAAAAGGTAAACCAAGCCAATGATACAAATGCAAGTGGTATTGCATAAGCATAAATACCAAAAATGAAGAATAAAACATCGCCCATCCACGCTCCGAGTGAGCCCGCGGCATTCTTTACAGGGCCTTCCCAGCTAGTTTGGGACCATGAGGGGTCTGCAGGATCAAAAGTCACTAATGCGACCATTGCATAGCAAGCGATAAAGGTAGAAAAAATGAATCCAACTTCAAAAACGCGCTGGATACCTGATAATGGGGCAAGATATTTAGATGGAATAGCTAAATTAAATTTGTTCATCTTGATTTATGACTCTTGAAGGCGACGGTTTTACGTTATCTACTATACCTAAGTTACTGCAAGATGCACAATCAGCAAACCGAATGAAGGTAACTTGGGTATATGAGCTATCAACTTTAAATAAATGCTAGAAACAAAACAAGCGGCAATATGCCGCTTGTTGATTATTTATCACTTTATTTGCGTTAATCTAGGATTACGCTAAAAGATTATGTGCTATAAGTTCAATTAACGCGTTTTAATAACTAAACGGTTACTTTGTTTTACTTCTTCCATAACAACATAAGTACGTGTGTCATTAACACCCGGTAGACGTAATAACGTTTCACCAAGTAAACGACGGTAAGCTGACATATCAGATACACGTGTTTTTAATAAATAATCGAAGTCGCCAGATACTAAATGACATTCTTGGATTTCTTCAAGCTCTTGAACCGCTTTATTAAATTGCTCAAATACATCAGCAGCACCACGATTTAAGGTGATTTCAACAAAAACAAGCAATGAAGCATCCAGAAATTGTG
This sequence comes from Moritella sp. JT01, assembly GCF_001574435.1. Lineage (GTDB taxonomy): Bacteria > Pseudomonadota > Gammaproteobacteria > Enterobacterales > Moritellaceae > Moritella. The sequence continues at coordinate 289,404 of NZ_LOCN01000001.1, read as the reverse complement.
GATTTAGAATTGCGGTATAACCTGTAATATATCCTTGGCGTTCTAAGCGTCGAACACGCTCTAAACACGGTGTAGGGCTTAAACCTACCCGCTTCGACAACTCTACATTGGAAATTCGGCCGTCTTTTTGTAATTCATTAAGAATATTACGGTCGATTCGATCTAGTTCCTTCATTGGTCGAGTTTTTACTTCCATCATCATTTCCACCCTTTTACATCCCAGTAAAACTTTGTTTTTCAAATAATCCATTCATTTGAATACGCTATAGTTAGAACTAACTTAAAGTACTAGCTAAATCCTAACCAAGATTATAATAGCCTACAATAATTCAATTTACGAGGCTTATGTTATGTGTTCCCGTCTCTAGAGAAACATAATATTTACAAAGACGTTGCTTACATAACAATAGGCTAACATCGATGTTTTATGTCCCAACCATCAAAATAGACGTTTCGTTGGTTTAAATAGACATTAACAGAACATTAATTCCATTGAAAGGGGCGATATACAAAATATATAGCTGAAGCGCGGTTTTCACTATTTTTGCATTATTATGCATTTTAAAATTATATTTTTACTCACCTATTTACCCCGGGCCACAAAGTTTTTACAATTGACCTCAATTATTGGTATTAAGGAATCGTAATGAGTAATACAAAACACTGCCGTCTACTTATATTAGGCTCAGGTCCAGCAGGATACACCGCAGCAGTTTATGCTGCCCGTGCTAATCTAAACCCTGTAGTAATCACCGGTATGCAGCAAGGTGGTCAGCTAACCACTACGACTGAAGTTGAAAACTGGCCGGGTGATGCTGAAGGGCTAACGGGTCCTGCACTGATGGAGCGAATGAAAGCACACGCAGAGCGTTTTGAAGCAGAGATCATTTTTGATCATATCAACGATGTTGATTTATCAGTGCGCCCATTTAAATTAAAAGGCAATGATGTTGAGTACACATGCGATGCACTCATCATTTGTACTGGCGCATCAGCGAAATACCTTGGTCTACCTTCAGAAGAAGCATTTAAAGGCCGTGGCGTATCAGCTTGTGCGACCTGTGATGGTTTCTTCTACCGCAATCAAAAAGTGGCAGTTGTTGGTGGTGGTAATACCGCTGTTGAAGAAGCGCTTTATCTATCAAATATCGCATCTGAAGTGCATTTAATTCACCGTCGTGAAGAATTCCGCAGTGAAAAGATCTTAACTAAGCGCTTACAAGAAAAAGTAGCCAACGGTAATATCACATTGCACCTGAACAAAACACTTGATGAAGTATTAGGTGATGAGATGGGTGTAACCGGTGTCCGTATGCGTGATACACGTACTGACGAAACCAACGACCTTGATGTAATGGGTGCCTTTATCGCTATCGGTCATCAGCCAAACACGGATTTATTCACTGATCAATTAACCATGAAAGATGGCTACTTGAAAGTAAATTCAGGCACAGAAGGCTTCGCAACGCAAACCACTATCCCAGGTGTATTTGCTGCGGGTGATGTATCAGATCACATTTACCGTCAAGCAATTACATCAGCTGGTACAGGCTGTATGGCTGCATTAGATGCAGAGCGCTTTCTTGATGGATTAGGCGATTAATCCGTTTATTCTGCTAAGGTGATACCCAAGGTATCACCTTTTTCAAGCCTCCTCCTTTTTCAAGATCCCCCTATATGCCAATCTATTTACCTGAACTTAATCACGACTTAGCTTACTTTCCACCAGTCAACACCGCGTTAACCGAACCCGATGGTTTACTTGCTATGGGTGGCGATCTCAGCCCTGAGCGGCTTGTAAATGCGTATCAACAAGGTATCTTTCCTTGGTTTGAAGAAGATCAGCCTATTCTTTGGTGGTCACCGAGTCAACGCATGGTATTAACCCCAGGTGCAATGCATATATCACGTAGCTTACGTAAATCTTATCGTCGCCAAAATTTTAGCCTGTCTATCAACCATGCATTTGCAGAGGTGATTGAATCTTGCGCAGAGCCTCGTGGCTATTCAGGTGAGACTTGGATAACAGATTCGATGCAAAATGCGTATTTACAACTGCATGAAATGGGTTTCGCACACTCTATTGAAGTCTGGCAAGACGAACAATTAGTTGGCGGTTTATATGGTTTATATATTGGCGATATTTTCTGTGGAGAGTCGATGTTTCATACTATTACCGATGCCTCTAAGATCGCCTTCATCGGTCTACAGCAACATCTGGCGGATATTGGCTGTAAGCTGATCGACTGCCAATTACATAATGAACACTTGGCCTCATTAGGGGCAACAGAAATTAGTCGTGACACATTTATCAAGCAACTCAATAACCGAGACGTAACCGCGAACCAACATCTATGGCAGCCTCAAGCGCTTGTATTAGACTTAATAGATAAGGCCAGTACATAGGACACAATAATATGATTAAAGTCGCCTTAACACCGCCAATGCCTTGCAGTTACCTTAGCGAACAGCAAGAACAAATTTTTGTTGTCCAAGATGACGAATTACACAGCCAAGCGGGTTATGAAGTCTTATTACTCAATGGCTTTCGTCGCAGTGGTAATGACGTATACCGACCACACTGTCAAACATGTCAGGCTTGCCAATCAATACGTATTGATTGCCAATTATTTAAGGCAAGTAAAAGCCAAAAACGCTTACTCAACAAAAATAAGCACATTGAAATGCGGGTTAGCCATCAGCCACAGCCGGATTATTATCCATTGTACGAACGTTACATTAATACCTTACACAGTGATGGCGCCATGTTCCCCGCCAGCCAATCTCAATATGATGGTTTTATTACCAGCGCTTGGTTAACACCCACCTTTCTCGAGTTCTATCTTAATGACACCCTTATCGCGGTAGCTGTCACCGATGTGATGGCTGATAGCATGAGTGCCATGTATTGCTTTTATGACCCCGATTTTCTACATAATTCCTTAGGTACCTATGCTATTTTACAGCAGCTTTTATTAGCAAAGTCGACAGGCAAGCAATGGCTATATTTAGGCTATCAAATTGACCAGTGTAGCAAGATGAATTACAAGGTTAAATTTAACCCGCATGAGCGCTTAGTGGCAGGAAAGTGGCAGCGCTAATCCTGCCGAAGAGTCAATAATAAAGCGTTTTAAAAATAAAACGTAAATATCTTACCTATAATATATACAGACCAGTGTAAATCTGGCATCATCTTGCGGTCAAATATAGCTATTATAATTAAATTTTAAGAGGACTCATGGCAAAAGAAGACAGCATTGAACTACAAGGTACGGTTCTAGATACACTTCCTAACACAATGTTTCGTGTTGAATTAGAAAACGGCCACGTTGTTACTGCGCATATCTCTGGTAAAATGCGTAAAAACTACATTCGAATTCTTACTGGTGATAAAGTAACTGTAGCACTAACACCTTACGATTTATCTAAAGGTCGTATCGTCTTCCGTGCCCGTTAATCACGAGCCTCTAAAAAAACCAGCGTAAGGCTGGTTTTTTTAGGTCTACGATTTAATATCTTATAATCCACAGCCCGTTACCTGATTACAAGCCCATATCGATCATTCAACATCAACGCGTAAAATTTCTTCTTCCTGCGCTGCTTTTTCATCTCTGAATTGTTGCTTTAATACCGCTTTTTTAAGCATCGCAATTTCGCCATCAGTACCAATTGTAAAATGCTCTGGTTCAGTATTGAAACGTGACTGATATAACATCACAGCTTGCAGTGAGCTATCTTTTTGTGCCGATGTCAATACTACACCGTTTTCCCACTTACCGAGCTCTACCGCCGTTCTAAGCTTTTCATACACTTCTGGGGTCATGCTTTCAAGTAACTTATCAACTGACATCTTTACGTCCTTGGTTAATGCTCAGGGGCGTCCCCTGCTAAATAATAAAATATACAGCAACCCTACTATAAATACGCGCTGATTTAAACTATAACAGCGCTCGCGTATTACTCGATTTACATATTCGAACAGAGTTTGCTATAAAAAAAGGAAGCCAATTGGCTTCCTTAATAACGTTCTTACTGGACAAGCTTAATAAACGATTTACTTATGCAAATTCGTGCATCTCGATGCCAGCCATTTTTTGCATTACGCGTAATACTTGGCAGCTATAACCAAACTCATTATCATACCAAACGTATAATACTGCGCGGTTACCTTCAGCAATCGTTGCTAATGAATCAACAATACCAGAGAAGCGGCTACCAACCATGTCTGTTGATACGAGTTCTTTAGACGTACTGAAATCAATTTGATTGTGTAATGACGAACTTAACGACATTTCTTGTAAGTAGCTGTTTAGAGATTCTCTTTCAACTTCTTTCTCAAGGTTTAAGTTAATGATTGCCATTGATACGTTTGGTGTAGGTACACGGATTGCGTTACCAGTCAGCTTACCTTTTAATTCAGGCAGTGCTTTTGCTACAGCCGATGCTGCACCTGTAGACGTTAATACCATGTTCATTGCAGCACCACGGCCACGACGATCACCTTTGTGGAAGTTATCAATCAAGTTTTGATCATTGGTATATGAATGCACAGTTTCAACATGACCGTTCGCAATACCATATCTATCTTGGATTGTTTTCAGTACCGGTGTAATTGCATTCGTTGTACAGCTTGCTGCTGATACAATTTTATCTTCAGGTAAGATATCAGTATGGTTAACACCGTAAACGATATTTTTAATATCGCCTTTACCCGGAGCTGTTAATAATACTTTTTCTGTACCCTTGGCTTTTAAGTGCAGACCTAGACCATCAGCATCACGCCAAATACCCGTGTTATCTACTACGAGTGCATTCTTAATGCCGTGCGCAGCGTAATCGATTTGATCAGGGCCATTTGAATAAAGAAGCTTAATGTAAGTACCATTAGCAATGATTGCATTGTTTTCTTCATCAATATCAATAGTGCCATTAAACTGACCATGTACAGAGTCACGACGTAATAAAGAAGCACGCTTCTCAATATCGCCAGGACCACCACGTACAACAATTGCACGTAAACGTAATAGATTGCTCTCACCTGTTTTATCAACAAGTAAACGCGCAAGTAAACGACCAATACGGCCAAAACCATATAGAACAACATCACGAGGTTCAGGCTGAGTATCGTTATTTAATGCAGGTGCTAATTCAGCACGTAAGAATGCGTCGATACCAGTAGAATCTTCATTATCAGCCCAATAGCGTACAGCCAAACGACCGATATCAATTTGAGAATTGCTAATTGGTAATTCACTGATAATTTGCAGTAATGGGAAAGTTTCAGTGAAGCGTAATATACGTCCTTCATGACGTTTAACTACACGGTGTGCTTTTTGGAGATCAATTGCTGTGGCATTTTGTAATGGACGACCGTAAATTAATACTTCAACGCCTTTATTACGGTACAGCTTTCCTAACAACGGTAGCATAGATTCTGCGAGTTCTTGGCTCTCTTGCCAGTTCAACAAATGACTTTCAGATGGCATCTTTTTTCCCTTTTAATCACAACTACATGTAAGAAACATTAAAACAACAGTCGGTTAACTAACGGCTGGTTTTTAATCAATCAGATAACGTAATCATACAAAAATAACCACTAACTTACCAATTAATCATGTGAATTAGGTCTTTTTTTACTTTCTTGCTTTCATTCAAAACACAAAAATTTAACAATGAAATAGTAACGGCTTTACTTTTTCCGCTTGCTCACTTTATGACCGAGGCGATGAAGCATAAATTAAACACAAACATCGATAGTTTTAACTCTCCGAGTAATTTAAAAAGCGGAGTTAGACACAATTACTTAATCTGTGGTAGTGTTCCAAAATCACTCGTTTTAGTCTTATTTTTATGTATCGTTTATTCTCTATTGGTCGTTTAATTCCAGTTATTACTATTGCTAGTTTATTGGCAGCCTGTGGCGAGCCGAGCCATGTAGTGACTATATGTGAAAATGATGATGCGCTCTGCCAAGATCTAAATTCAGATCAATGGTGTCAAAGAGAAAGAGATAGTCTTATCACTGCCCGTTTTCACCTAAAGCAGAATGAGACAGAACAAACACAGTATTCACTATTAACATCCCTCAGTACTTATCAAGAATGTATAAAAATTGCGGCGCTAATCGAGCCAAGAACACACCCAGAATTAAAAACCCTACGTGTTTCGGCGATGTTAAGTACTTATGATGAATTACTGGCATTAGAAAAACAGACACTTAACAGCAATAACCCGTATATCCTCAATTACCACTGGGTCACTCATAATAATGAAGCGGCAAAACGACGCTTTATCGCTCTATCTAAAAAACAAAGCTTTGATGATCCAGTATTGTATTTCGCCATTGCTAATATTTATGACAACAATACCGACAAAGCTGCTGTTAATTTATTGAAAGGCATCCGTCTACTCGACGATGATCACGAGATGACAACAAAGCTTATATATGGGTTAATCACCGCTTATATGCATCAAAGAAATTATGACCTCGCATATTTATGGTCACATGTGGCTATTATTTTAGAGGTTGAAAATATAAATCTGACGCTATTCACGCATAACAAAATATCGCAAATTAAAAAGACACGTTTAGAAATATTGGCAACAAGGATTGCAGAACAAATAGAAGATCAAGAATTTACTGACGAGAGCTATCAATACATACTCTCATCAGTCAGGCTTTAAAACCCGTTACGTACAGTAAGTAAGCTAACCCGCTATAGTGATAACGGTTGAATGCCACGCCCTTCTAAATAAACCGTTAATTCGACAGGCAGTGCATTATCCGCTTGATAATAACAAGCACAAGCATGACGTTCGCAGCTTAATAAGATAATACTCAGCAATTCATTAAACTCATGATTCTGCCATATACCAGCGTCACCAAGCGTTAACCATTGCTGCATAATCGATAATGGCTGATTAATCACTAACCCTGCTGACTGTACCGTCGTAAAATCAATAAGCGCACGAAACGCCGCATAGTTATCTTGGCGAAGTTGATAACTGTTAATACCTTTTACAACACCACTGACCAATGCATTGTCTAATTGGCAATGCGCTAGTTCATAATCCGCTAATAACCAAGCAGTAAATGTACCTGAGTTCGCGCTATCATTCGCAAAATTAACATCGCGTAATAGCGAGACGCTGTTCTTCTCGTCATTTACAGATACTAATAACCATAGGTAAAAATCATAGCTGTCACGATTGGCATCTTGCCATTCAACCGTTTGTGTTTCTTGTCGAGGCGCGGTCATACCATCATTAACATAAGCAGCTAAATATTGTGCTAAATGAGTTTGATAAAGCGCTGCCGTTTCGCTCACGATTTTTAGTGTAGTTGCAAATTCGCCTTGCTCTTTCTCGACATTAAAATGACGCTGCAATTGCGCTTGCAGGGACAGTTCTGCGTCTGAGTTATCAGTAACGAAAGCAGACAAGTTAGACTGCGCGCGTATGTACAATTGACTCAGTAATGCATCCGTTGTTGGTAATGCAGTCACGGTTGTCGGTTCCGCTACAGCGACATTAACCGATGCTAACGTGGTAGGTGGATTAAATACCCAAGTCTCACCTAACGGTTCTTCACTGCCTTGGTCAAGAATAACCAATTGATAAACACCAACAGCAAGCGGCTGCTCGAGACTCATTTGGTAGCTCTGCATTTCCATATCATGCAAATGATAAATACCATTTAATGACCATTCAATTGGTGTAAATTCACCAGTCTCAATGACAGCTCGATTTGCTCTTATTTCCCAGATCAAATCTTCGGTCACAAACTCAATAGGAAGATGCAGATCAAATTGAATTATCGCTGATTCATCCGCTATTATCACCGGTGGTAATGCATGTAGCCAAAACTGCTTAATCTCTTCTTCTAGTTTTACGTCTAATTCGTCTGTAAAACCAAAATCAGCCAATGCTTGAGTAATTAACGTTGCAGGTAACGCTTGTTCTTCGCCATTGGCGTTTAATTCGGTACAGCTAAGACCAATCATTTGGCCTAATTGCAGAATGTGTTGTGCTGTCATTTGACACCTTAAATAGTAAACCTAGCACCATTATACGCTATCACTATTAAGATGCGAGAATACTCCGTATAACAATAATTCAGTTAATTATTTTTTATCTACGCTTGCCTATACGCCACTAAAGTGAATATTTGTATTATTCAAACAAATGCATCTAGATTTTATCTATCGATTAAAAAAATGATACAAATAAGACACTTAGTCAGAACTTTACATGGTTACAAATGAAACCCAAAAACATTTCAGGGAAATATTCATGCCAATATAGCGGTCTATGATCTCAATTTGTGATCTAGATTATTTATCTTTTGTAATAAATAGTACAAAAAAACATACATAATTGACATAAATCAGTTAATTTTCGTAAATTTGCAACATTTTGTGATTCAACGCATACATTTTGGTATTTATTCTTGTCTTTCTATCAAAATCTTGTAAATTTACAACCAAGCAAGATTATTAATTCAAACTTACATTTAATTTAATGGATACAAGTTATGACAATTAAAGTAGCAATCAATGGTTATGGTCGAATCGGCAGAAACGTACTTCGTGCATTCTACGAAGGTGGTAAAGAACAAGACCTAGAAATCGTTGCAATCAACGACCTAGGTGATTCAAAAATCAACGCTCACCTAACTAAATATGATACTGCACATGGTCGTTTCCCTGGTACTGTTGATTTTGATGCTGAGGCACTAATCATCAACGGCGACCGTATCAAAACTTTCTCAGAACGCAACCCAAAAGATTTGCCTTGGGCTGAACTAGAAGTTGACGTAGTACTAGAATGTACTGGTATCTTCGCAAGTAAAGACGCATGTCAAGTACACCTTGATGCAGGCGCTAAGAAAGTACTTATTTCTGCACCTGGTAAAGATGTAGATGCAACTATCGTTTACGGTGTTAACCAAGACGTACTGACTGCTGACATGACTGTTGTTTCAAACGCTTCATGTACAACTAACTGCCTAGCTCCAATTGCTAAAATCTTAAACGACAGCGTTGGTATCGTCAGCGGTATGATGACAACTATTCATGCTTACACAAATGATCAACGTCTATCTGATGTATATCACACAGATCTATACCGTGCTCGTGCTGCTGCACAAAACATGATCCCAACAGGTACTGGTGCTGCTGCCGCTGTAGGCCTAGTAGTTCCTGAACTACAAGGCAAATTCCAAGGAATGGCGGTACGTGTACCAACAATCAACGTATCTCTAGTTGACCTTACGTTTGAAGCTGGCCGTGATACAACACCAGAAGAAATCAACCAACTTATCACTGATGCAGTCGCTGCGGATCCAATCCTAGCGCGCGCACTAGCTGTTAATTTAGAGCCTCTAGTTTCTAGTGACTTCAACCACGATGCACACACATCTAACTTTGATGCGACTCAAACTAAAGTTCAAGGTAAACTTGTTAAAGTTATGTCTTGGTACGACAATGAGTGGGGCTTCTCTAACCGTATGTTAGATAACGCAATCCTACTGATGAGCGCTAAATAATCAAACTTGATTAATAATTCAAAGTTAATTGAATTATAATGTAAAGGCGGCCAATAGGCCGCCTTTTCTATGTTGGGGACTTTATGTCATATCGCAATACAATCACGGATCAAATTAAATTAACTGAGCACATTCAGTTAGTCACAAGTAACGGTCTTAAATATCTTCATGTTGCACACCCAAAAGCGACTGCACATATCAGTCTGTTTGGTGCGCATCTACTTAGCTTCACACCGGCAAGTTCAGCACCTGTTATCTGGATGAGTGATGATGCTATTTTTAACGGTGTAAAAGCGATCCGCGGTGGCGTACCTATTTGCTGGCCTTGGTTTGGTCCAGCAAAGGACAGCCCGACAGTACAGCCACTTGCACAAACACAAGATTTCCCCTCTCACGGTTTTGCTCGGAATAATCATTGGCAATTACTTGAGAGCAAAAGCAATAATAATGCCTGCCGTATCCGTTTACAACTAACAGAAAGTCCTGAAAGCAAACGATTATGGCCACACAGCTTTAACCTTATTGTTGAGTTTATTATCAGCGATACACTAACGATAAACCTCACCACCCACAACACAGGTAATCACAGTTTTGATTATGGTGGTGCATTACACAGTTATTTCCAAATTTCACAGCCTGATGCAGTCTCCGTTGCAGGGTTAGATAATGACACTCAAACAACGTGCACATTAGATGGCTATATTGATATCGTGTATAAAAACCCAAGCACAGTCATTACACTAAATGATAAACAACATCAGCATCAGATCAAGATCAAGAACGAAGGTAACAATGCGATGGTTGTTTGGAACCCTTGGGAAGCGGGTGCAAAAGCATTTGTGGATATGTCTGATGACGGTTATCAAACCATGTTTTGTTTAGAGCCTGCAATTATAGGTAAAAATGCGGTGACAGTGGCGGCAGGAGCCAGTCATACACTAACAACTATTTTAAGTGTAACGCCAGCATAAATACAATTTCAAAATGAGCTGATAATACATAGTTTTGTGCCCATCTTGAAATAATTTGGGTATAACGACACGATTAACGTTGTGCTAACGGTGTATCCACACTCTCATCAACCAGTGAACGCGCAGCAAAAATAAGGTTATCCACTTGCTGAGGAATACTGTATTTACTCATATCCTGTCCCGTTAACAAACGACCTAACTCTGCAAGTTGATTTCGTAAATCTTGATCATTGCGTACTTTTTCTTTGTCTCGTTGTGATAATTTCGATGCAACCGCATCTTTAATACCACTCACCTGTGATTGAAAATCCAATGAGGTTAAATTTTCCGTGCCTAAATAGCTATTTAACGAGCTTAAGTGGTCACGGTAATTGATCACGACCCGCTCAGCCGATGTTTCAATTCTCGACTTAACCCAAATCACTTCTTTCGCAATACTGTCTGCCTGTTTTATTTTATTGTGACTCGCTGTTAACTGTTGTTGAATCGCGGTATTATCACGCGGATCTGTTTCAATTAACCGCTCTAAACTATATAAACTATTCAGTGCTCGATTGTAGCTTTCTGGAATAATTTCCTGATCGAGTAAATTAAATTCAGACGTTGGTAAACGTAATACTTTACGTTTTATTATATCAATTTCGAGCACCTTATAATCACGCTCTAATTTGATTTTTTGATGTTCTAAACCTAACCCCGAGCCTCTATTTTCAATGAGGCTCGCAAACTGAATAGTCAAATCTCGTAATTTTCTAAGGCGTGCTTCAAAACCATTCATATCGACATTATGAATAAATTCATCATGGTCACGAATCGTTGATAGCAATGGTGCTGTAATAAGTTTAGCCTGAAATGCTTTATTTATACTCTGAACAAATAGCGCTGATTCAGTTTCAATATCTTCACTGCCCGAATTAGAAAACCAACCACCGTTATTAGGCGTATAGCTTTCATACATTTTCAATAATTTTTCACGTTTTTTAACAGCTATTTTAAAATGAATCGGTGAGTAATAAGCAAGCTCTTGTTTATGACCACGTTGATATAAAATCTCTACCGCATTCATCGCCGCATTTACCGCATTCATTTCTTCGAGCGCCGCTTCTGACATAACAAAACTATCGGCACTATTGGTAAAATCGGCCATAGATGCACAGCCAGAAAACATACTTGTCGCCAATAAAACACCAGAGAGTTTTAGCGATAATTTAAATTGTCGTTTGATTGGTAATGTAATAGGCATGAACATCTTCCTTTTGTTCGAGACAGACTTGAGTTGCAACAACAGCATACGCTGCTAATATCAAATAATGTGTCTATAAAAAGATAAATGCGACAATGCGTTATAAAATAACACTTGGCTAAACACTAAAGGAGGAGAAGGTATGAGCAGCATATTATTAACAACTAATGCCACTCATACTTAATAATGACTAACCTAAAGCGCCTAATAACGCTTTAATCGGATGGTTCAACCGTACTTCATCAATTCGTTTAACCTGGCTACGACAAGAGTACCCCGTCGCTAAGCAACGCGAAGAATCTCGTTGCGCCAAAGCATGCTTCCAACTTTGGCCATAAATTGATTTTGATGCGACTACATTTTTGGCATCATGCCCATAACTTCCGGCCATGCCACAACAGCCTGTCGCCACAGTCTCTAATGCTAAACCAAAACCATCAAATACACGTTGCCACTCTTGTTCAGCTGTTGGCTTATTGGTTTTTTCAGTGCAATGGGCGAATAAGTAATAAGGTTGAGCGTCACCTGCTTCGCGCTTAATTAACGCGCTCAAATTTGCTTGTACCTTATCGTTCAATAACCACTCTTGAATAAGCTGAACAGAGAAGTCTCCGCGTTTATCCGCCAGTGCTTGGTTGTATTCATCACGATAACAAAGCACCAATGCAGGCTCGACACCGACCATTGGAATGCCTAAGGCGTGTAGCGAATTTAAAAAGTCAGCGGCCGTTTGTGCTGTTTTGGCAAATTTAGCCAAGAAGCCTTTCACATGTTGCGGTTTACCATTTGGTTTGAACGGTAATATAACCGGTTTCAAGCCCAGTTTTTCCACTAGGTTCACCAGTGATGCCACTAATTCGGCTTCATAAAAACTGGTAAACGGGTCTTGTACAATTAAGACATGTTGCGCCTTATCTTCCGCGCTTAATCGCTGTAAAAAGGCCAAATCAAAACTTTGCGCATAATGTCCACGTAATGACTCCGATAAGGTCGGTGTACTTAATAACGGTATATCCACCATGCCGATTGTATGCTTTACTGCGCTCTGCACCCAATCTTGCCCTAACCAAAAATTAAAGAAGTTAGGCATCTTTGCCATCACAGGGGTGTAGTTTTCTGAATAGCCAACCGCAAAATCTTTAACGGGACGCATATAGCGGCTGTGGTATTGATCTATAAATCGCGATCTAAACTCAGGTACATCCACTTTTACAGGACATTGAACTGTACATGCCTTACACGCCAAGCAGCCTTGCATCGCGTCCATGACTTCATGTGAAAAATCATAACGACCACGCGCTTTGTTCCAGCTGTTTTTTAAACGTATGGTAAACGTCGCAACACCATTTTTCTGTACCGTTAACTGTTGACCTAGCTCTTGCTCATTCATCTCATGACAAGACAATTGACGTAACCATTCGCGCATTAAACCAGCGCGGCCCTTTGGCGAATGACGACGATCGCCAGTATGCTTAAAGGAAGGACACATAGGGCTTTTGGTATCATAGTTAAAACATAAACCATTACCGTTACAATCAATGGACTGGGTGAAACTTTCACGGATTGAAATGGGTATTTGACGATCAAAAGCACCACGCTTTTTCGCATCAACAGAAACAAGCTTTGCATCACTATTAATCGGCGTACATATTTTACCTGGATTTAAACGGTTATCGGGGTCGAACGCGGCTTTAATCTTGCGTAATTCAGTGAATAATTCATCACCAAAGAATTCTGGGCCGTATTCTGAACGGAAACCTCTGCCATGTTCACCCCACATTAGTCCTTTATATTTAGCCGTTAAGGCTACAACCTTATCGGATATTTCACGCAAGATAACTTCTTGCTGAGGATCCAGCATATCGAGTGCTGGACGTACATGTAAAACCCCCGCATCAACATGTCCAAACATACCGTAATGAAGTTTATAGCTATCTAATAAGGCTCTGAACTCAACAATATAGTCAGCTAGATTTTCTGGCGGCACGGCGGTATCTTCAGCAAACGCGAGCGGTTTAGCTTGACCTTTTGTAGCCCCAAGCAAACCAACGGCTTTTTTACGCATACCGTATATTTTCAATACATCACTTAGCTGATCACAGACTTGATAACCAATGACCCCCGCTTCTCCAGCCGCCATTAGACGATCAAGTTCAGCCGTTAAATAGTCTATTTTTTGTTGCTGAATATCACCATCATCTTCAGCAAATTCCACAAAGTTAATACCTTGCATGTCTTTATTTGGTATATCAGTGATCAGTGACTTTACTGAGTGCCAAACGATATCTTGCTTGGCTAAATTTAATACCACCGAATCAACGGTTTCTACCGACAGTGCATCAGCTTTAATTAAAAATGGCGCATTACGCAGAGCAGAGTCAAAGCTGTCATATTTGACATTAACCAAACAGCGGTATTTTGGAATGGGTGTTAAATTAAGTTTCGCTTCACTAATAAAGGCCAGTGATCCTTCAGAACCACACAGGATCCGCCCGAGATCAAATTCATCCGTGCTTTTATCATAAAGGTGGACTAAATCATAACCGGTAAGAAAACGGTTTAATGGCGGAAAGGTGTCTGCAATTTTTTGCTGCTTATGCGCGATCGTATCAATAACTTGATGGCAAACCTTACCCAAATAATTATTGCTCTGAGCTTGCTCCTGCACTTGTTCAGCAGACTGGCTTGTTGTCACCAATTCGGTGCCATCCATTAATACTGCCGAAACAGACAGTACATGGTCACTGGTTTTGCCGTATTTTAATGACCCCTGGCCAGAAGCATCCGTGTTAATCATGCCACCAATAGTCGCGCGATTACTGGTCGATAAATCAGGAGAGAAAAAGAAACCATAGGGTTTAAGAAATTCGTTCAGTTGATCTTTAACAACACCCGTTTGAACTTGTACCCAACCCTCTTCAACATTGATATCAATAATATTATTCATATGTCGCGACATATCAACAATAATACCGTCAGTGAGTGACTGGCCATTTGTACCTGTTCCACCACCGCGAGGAGAGAAAGTAATCGTTTTGAATTCGGCCTGTAATGACAACGTCGTCATGATAACTAAATCTTGATGATTACGAGGTAATATAACGGCTTGTGGTAGTAACTGATAAATACTGTTATCGGTAGCAACCGCTAACCGACTGGCATACGACTTTTCAATATCGCCACTAAATTTACTTTGCGCTAACGCAGCCAAAAAAGCGAGATATTCTGATTTTACTGCATCCTGATAACTTAATTCGGGGATCATCATCCATTCCCTTGTGACAATTTTCAACTAAATACAGTGTAACATGAGTGAATTAATTACTCTCCCATAGATAAAGGCTAAATTTATCTCTCTTATAACGACTCTCCATTAGGCAAGCTATTCACCTAAAATTAACGATTTTAATGCCAATATGCGTTTTATATAACATAATAGTAACATCAACTATTGTTTAACTTGTGGTTTCAACCTTGAAAAATGCCATAAACGACATTTACTACATAACTTATACGTTGATCAGATCTGAACGTAAATGAAGGTTATTTCATTGTAATTTCAGAAAAAATTATTAGGAAACATTCAAAATGCGTGTTGCTTTAAGAGTCCTTGCAGTGAGTTGCATTCTAATTAGTAATGCAGCCAAAACCACTGAAATAGAACAACAAAAAAAGACAGTAGTTAATATACAGATAGCACTTAAAAGTATTCAATCTGAATATGACGTATTCAACGAATTACTCGCTGTGATAAATGACGATATAGCTATCGAGAAAAGCAAATTAACAAACATAAGAATGCAAAAAAAAATGCTTTATCGGCAAACGGAAAAAACCTTGGCCAAAATGAATGCCCAATATCAATTAATGATTGATAACCCCATGCAAGATATCACTACATCACAAAATAACTATCGCGCCGCAATTCAACAGCAGGAACAAAATAATCTACTTATTAGAGGTTCTGTTACAATCCTAGCGCAACTGAACAAACAACTATCCGAAAAAAATATTGAACGCATTAGACTACTAAATCAACGTGAAACAATCAGTGAAGAGATAAACATTGCACGTATTAATCGTTTGAAAAATGAGATACAAAAAACTCAATCAAAAAACATTAGCCAAAGCGTTAATTGTGATCTAAAAGCTTCATTCATAAAATGTATTGATCGTAGTAACCTATTGAGTAAGCAAGCAATTTCGAAGACGTATTTAAATACAGTATTTAACTCAGTAACAGAATCTAAGCTAGTCAGTGAATATAGAGCCAACTCCAGCGCGCATGTAAAACTGATAAGGCACAAAATATTAACGGGCGAATTCAGTGGGCAAGGTACTTATAGCTCGACCATACGGGTAACAATGCAAGGAGTATTACCAAAAAATGAAGCGTGTAAGCTATTAAATATTGCAATGCGTTATTGCGCTGCTCAAGCATCACAAATGGTACTACCCGCCATCAAAAAGGATCTAAAAGATAAGAAAGATAAGAAAGATGTGTTATATCAACTCACTATTCGCTCTAACAAATACGATGATGAAGTGTACATTAATGGCGTTAGATATGGTTCTACTAAGCTTTCGGTAATGCTGTCACCAGGTGTCCACCATGTCGTAATCAAAAAATCGAACTACATAGATTTTGAACAAAATGTTGAACTAAAGAGCAACATGATGGTAAAAGCTAAGCTGTTGAAAAAATTAGTTTTACTGCAATATGGTCAAGCAGTACAAGACTTATTAGCTTCTGGTGAACGCGGTCCAGAATTAATTTCGGTGCCAGCAGGCCAATTAACAACATCGGTTGATAACACTAATAATCAAACAATCAAAGCCTTCTCTGTCGGTAAGAATCCGATCACTGTCGCTGATTTTAAACGTTTTGTTAACGCTAGCCGCTATATTACAACCGCAGAATCAGGTAGTGGTTGTGTGGAGTATGTTTACGGCAAAGAAACATATAATGTCAATTTAAACTGGCGCCAACCAGGTTTTGCGCAGACCGACGAGCATCCTGTTGTCTGTATCAGCTCTGCCGATACCAATGCATACTTAGCTTGGTTATCAAAAGCAACAGGTCAAAAATACCGTTTACCGAATAACGGCGAATGGGAATATGTAGCGCGAGCAGGCAGTAACGACAACTACTGGTGGGGTAACGATGCAGGTAACTCAAAAGCTAATTGCGCTTACTGTGGTAGCCAATGGTCGAATAAAAGCACCGCACCAGTACAATCATTTAAAGCCAATAAATTTGGCCTATATGATACCGTCGGTAACGTTTGGGAACTAACCAGTGGAAATGATTTAGTCGCAAGAGGCGGTGCTTGGAACTTCGCCCCAAAACTGTCACAAATTGATATCCGCTTAGCATTAAAACCCGGTTTCCGAGCTAATTACGTTGGCTTTAGAGCGCTACGCGAAAACTAAAATCAGCTGAATGACAAACCTTGAAAGATATTGACTCAAATATCACTTAGCACGCCCTGTGTCGCACATCGGGCGTTTTTAATTTTAAGCCGCCCGTAGACAAAACCTAAATTAATCGCCCTTTAATAACCTCTCACCATTTTAGGGAATTAACTTCTCTCCCATAGATAAAGGCTAAATTTATCTCTCTAATAACGTATAAGCATTAACCTAAAACCCACTGTTTTAATCGTAATATATGCTTTACGTAACATAATATTAAAATCAAACTATTGTTTAACTTGCAGTTTAACACCTTAAGAAATATCATGCGTAGAATTTACTACATAACTTATACGTTAGTCAGTTCTGGGCGTAGATGAGGGTTCTTTTCATTGTCATCTCAGACAACATCAATAGGAAATATTAAAAATGCGTGTTGCTTTAAGAGCCCTTACAGCGAGTTGTATTTTGATTATGAATACAGCTCAATCCACTGAAACAAACCAACAAAATAACACTGTAGGCAATTTACAAACAGAGCTTAAAAGTATTCAATCTGAATATGACACATTTATCACATCACTCGCTGTGATAAATGACAATATAGCTATCGAGAATACCAAATTAGCACAAGCAAGAACGCAAAGAAAAGCACTTGTTGGACAAACAGTAAAAGCCTTGGCGCAAATGAATGCGCAGTATGCATTGATGATTGATAATCCAATGCAAGACATCACCACGTCACAGAATGACTACCGCTATGCAATTCAGCAGCAGCAAAAAAATAAGCAACTCATTAAAGATTCTGTTGCCACCCTAGCACAACTCAATAAACAAGTTTCAGAGAAAAATATTGAGCGTGTTAGACTACTAAATCAACGTGAAACAATCAGTGAAGAGATAAATATTTCACGTATAAACCGCCTGACAAATGAGATGCAACAAGCTCACTCACTCGATGTTAACCAAAGCGTTAGCTGTGATCTACAAACTTCATTCTCAAAATGTATCACTCGTAGTAATCTATTGAGTAAGCAAAAAGCCTCAAAAACGTATTTAAATACGCTATTTAACTCAGTAACAGAAGCTAAACTAGTCAGTAAACATAAAACGAACTCTCGCGCGCATGTTAAATTATTAGGTCACAAAGTTTTAACCAGTGAATTCAGTGGTCAAGGTACTTATAGCTCGACCATGCAGGTGACAATGCAGGGCGTTTTACCAAGAAATGAGGCGTGTAAGCTGTTAAATATCTCAACTCGTTACTGCGCAGAACAATCACCGAAAATAGAACAAACCACCACAAAAGCGGATAACAACGATAATAAAGGTGCGTTATATGAACTCACCATCCGTTCTAACCAATATGATGATGAAGTATTTATTGATGGCGTTAGCTATGGTTCGACCAAACTTTCAGTGATGTTATCACCAGGTCCCCACCATATTGTGGTAAAAAAACCGAACTACATGGATTTTGAACAAAACGTTAAACTAAAAAACAACCTGATGGTAAGAGCAGAGCTAGTTAAAGCCACTGTGTCATTGAAAAATGGTCAGACTGTACAAGACTTTTTGGCGTCAGGTGAACGCGGTCCAGAATTAATCTCGGTGCCAGCGGGCCAATTAACAGCATCCGCAGATAGTGGCGTTAAACAAATCAAAAAGCAAATTATCAAGGCTTTCTCAGTAGGTCAAAGCCCGATCACAGTCGCTGATTTCAAGCATTTTGTTAATGCCAGTAACTATACGACCGCAGCAGAATCAGGTAATGGTTGCATGGAGTACCTTGACGGTAAAGAAACATATAATGCCGACTTAAACTGGCGTAACCCCGGTTTCGCACAGACCGATGAGCATCCCGTTGTCTGTATCAATTCAGCCGATACCAAGGCTTACTTAACTTGGTTATCAAAAGCAACAGGCCAAAAATACCGTTTACCTAATAATAGCGAATGGGAATATGTGGCGCGTGCAGGCAGTAGCTACAACTACTGGTGGGGTAACGATGTGGGCAACTCAAAAGCCAATTGCGCTTATTGTGGCAGCCAATGGTCAAATATAAGTACCGCGCCAGTACAATCATTTAAAGCCAACAAATTTGGTCTATATGATACCGTAGGTAACGTTTGGGAACTAACCAGTGGAAATAATTTAGTGGCAAGAGGCGGCGCTTGGAACTTCACTCCAAAACTTGCTCTGGTTGATGCTCGCTTAGCACTAAAACCCAATTTTCGAGCTAATTACGTTGGCTTTAGAGCGCTACGCGAAAACTAAAATCAGCAGAATGAAAAACCTTGAAAGATATTGACTAAGATATAACTTAAAACGCCCGGTGTAGCACATCGGGCGTTTTGCATTTTAAGCCCCCCGTAGACAAAACCTAAATTAATCTCTCTTATAACCTCTCACCATTTTAGGGAATTAAAGTCATACTTTCACAATTTCGGTGCATGATTACCGCTATATAGGCCGATTTACCTACTTACACGCTGGTACTATACTTGCTTAAGTATATACAACCCTAGATGGATATAAGGTATGCAATATGAACTCACTATCAACCGTCCTGCTCACTGGAGCACTCATTCTTTGCACCTTGATTGGCTTATGTTTCCTCTTACTGCAGATGCAGCAGCAGCAACATAAACGCCGGCAGTTACAACTCGATGGTTTAATTAAGCTCAATATCATACGTAAGTTATTAACACGTATGCAGCAACATCGTGGGCTATCGAATGGGATTTTACACGGCGAAATAGATCTAAAGCCGCGTTTAGAAACGGTAACAGAACAGATAAATCAATTAAATATAGAAATCATCGATATGTATCCTGATTTATTAGAAAACGAACGCTGGCAAGCCATGGCTGACCATTGGCAACGTTTAGCCATCGATTACTTCAACTTAAATACTCGGAATAATCTCGAACAACACAATAAGTTAGTATTAAATTTACTCTACCTTATCAACGATGTTGCGTTTGATAATAAGCTACATCAACTCAATAATGATAACAGCGAGTCAATCCAATTCTTATGGCAAGAGTTACTATTTACCGCAGAAAGCATTGCACAGATACGTGCGTTAGGCACAGGGATTGCGGCAGCCAAAGTCTGTACACGCGCAGAGCAAATTCGACTTAACTATCTTTGCCAGTCGTTAGAACAAAGTATTAATATTCAACACAATCCAGACTACTTATTAAAAATATCTCATTTGATCAAAGTGATTGAGAGTGAAATTATGATTAGTCGACCAACAATAAAAGCGGATCGGTTTTTTAATATAGCGACAGAGTCCATCGATATGATTTTAGCCAATTTTGACAATCAACTTAACAATGTCGAATATCAACTGCACACATCGACAAGCATAAATAAGTACGCGGCATAACCAATGAAAAAGCCCCAAACCAGTGCTAATGAACACTGATTTGGGGCTTTCTCTATATTAAACTAAACAGGTTTAAACGCGCTTAATTTATTTAGCGTGTTTATCCGCTAGGTATAACCAAGTACTTAATACTGTATCAGGGTTTAACGATACGCTGTCAATTCCTTGTTCAACTAACCAAGCAGCGAAGTCGTCATGATCCGATGGACCTTGACCACAAATACCAACGTATTTACCCGCTTTCTTAGCCGCTTTAATTGCCATTGATAGCAGAACTTTCACCGCTTCATTACGTTCATCAAACAAATGAGAGATAATGCCTGAATCACGATCCAGACCCAGTGTTAGCTGGGTTAAATCATTTGAACCAATCGAGAAACCATCGAAGTATTGTAGAAACTTATCAGCCAGTAATGCATTTGAAGGCAGCTCGCACATCATGATAACGCGTAAACCGTTCTCACCACGTTTCAGGCCGTGCTCTGCCAGTAAATCGATAACTGATGCCGCTTCGCTTAATGTACGCACGAATGGGATCATGATTTCAACGTTGGTTAGACCCATGTCGTTACGTACGCGTTTAATCGCGTCTGTTTCTAGCGCGAAACAATCGCGGAAGTCTTCAGAGATATAACGTGATGCACCACGGAAACCTAGCATTGGATTTTCTTCTTCAGGCTCGTAATTTTCACCACCGACCAAGTTAGCGTATTCATTTGACTTAAAGTCAGACATACGCACAATTACTTTTTTCGGATAGAAAGCTGCAGCCAGTGTTGAAATACCTTCTTGTAGCTTAGCAATGTAGAATTCAACTGGTGATGCATAACCTGCGATCATTTCATTGATTTCAGCTTGCAGCTCTGGCGATTGCTTATCAAAGTTAAGCAGCGCTTTCGGGTGAATACCGATCATGCGATTAATGATGAACTCAAGACGTGCTAGACCAACACCTTCGTTTGGTAATGCAGCGAAGTCAAATGCACGATCAGGATTACCCACATTCATCATTACTTTTACTGGAATGTCCGGTAAGTTAGCAATTTCTGAAGCCGTTTCACGGAAAGGTAAGATACCTTCGTAGATAAAGCCAGTGTCGCCTTCAGCACAAGATACTGTTAGCTCTTGACCATTGACGATTAGGTCTGTCGCGTTACCACAACCAACAACAGCAGGGATACCCATTTCACGTGCAATAATTGCAGCGTGACAAGTACGTCCACCACGGTTTGTTACGATTGCAGAAGCACGTTTCATGATAGGTTCCCAATCTGGGTCTGTCATGTCTGTTACTAATACGTCGCCTTCTTTCACTTCATCCATTTGCGCAATTGATGAAATGACTTTAGCAGGACCGGCACCAATCTTACCGCCAATCGCACGGCCTTCAGTAACCACAGCTGATTTAGCGTCTAAGTGGAAACGTACCATAATTTGCTTATCTTCACGGCTACGTACCGTTTCTGGACGTGCTTGAACGATATAAATTTTGCCATCAATCGCATCTTTAGCCCATTCGATATCCATCGCATGTCCGTAATGTTTTTCGATGATCACAGCTTGTTTCGCCAGTTCCATTACTTCTTCATCAGTAATAGAGAATTGACGTGACTTGCTTGCTTCAACATCCACAATTTGAACTTGTTTGCCATGCCCTTCGTCGGCAGAGTAGATCATTTGGATCAGTTTGCTACCGATGTTACGGCGTACAACCGCAGGGTTGCCTTTAGCAAGTGTTGGTTTATGAACATAAAATTCATCAGGGTTAACAGCCCCCTGTACAACCATTTCACCAAGACCGTATGAAGAAGTAATAAATACGACATCTTCAAAACCAGACTCAGTATCAATAGAGAACATCACACCAGATGATGCTTCATCACTACGCACCATGCGTTGAATACCCGCAGATAATGCCACGCCACGGTGGTCATAACCAGAATGCACGCGGTAAGAGATAGCACGATCGTTAAAGAGTGATGCGAATACGTGTTTAATTGCAACAATGATGTTGTCATAACCACGTACGTTTAAGAATGTTTCTTGCTGACCAGCAAATGATGCATCAGGCATATCTTCAGCTGTTGCCGAAGAGCGTACTGCAAATGATGCTTGCTCGCCAGCTTCACCAGCGAGTACTTCATAGCTTTCAGCAATCGCGGTTTCTAATTCAGGTTGGAAAGGTGTGTCAATGATCCACTGACGAATAGTGGCACCCGCTTTAGTTAGCGCTGCGATGTCATCAACATTGAGATCGTCAAGTAGTGCATAAATTTTATCGTTTACACCACTTTGCTCTAAAAACTGATTAAACGCATCAGCGGTAGTCGCGTAACCACCAGGAACTTGCACGCCTGCGCCAGCTAAGTTACTGATCATCTCACCTAGAGATGCGTTTTTGCCGCCAACTCGTTCTACGTCGTTCATTCCAAGTTTTTCGTACCCAATTACGTACTCTATCACGGCAGTTCTCCAGATTTAATCTATCTCAAAAATGATTTTAATTGTGGGCTATATTCGATATTGCTCACATATTATTAATGCAAAATAATCATCTTGCTTTCCTTAGTGTTTTTAATCATACACAGCTATTAATTTCAATGTAAGATACTAACTTAGAAAATTTCATCTGTTTATGAAAAGGATAGAGTTAATGCAAACTGTTTTTTATGTCTCTGATGGCACAGCGATCACCGCCGAAGTCTTTGGTCACGCGCTTCTAAGCCAATTTCCGATCGAATTTGATCAGCATACTTATCCCTTTATTGAAACCGAAGAAAAAGCAAAATTTGTTACTCAAAAAATTAATGAACATGTTGCTAAAACAGGACAGAAGCCACTAGTGTTTCATTCGATAGTTTCATCTGAAATAAGGACAATCATCGAATCAAATAAAGGCCATTCTCACGACTTTCTGAGTACATTTGTTGCGCCGCTTTCTGAACAATTAAATATCAAAGCAGAGCCAAAATCACACCGTACGCACAGCCTTAAAAATGACACTTATGATGCCCGTATTGAAGCGGTCAATTATGCCCTCGCCAACGATGATGGCATTACCTGTAAAGATTACGATGATGCCGACTTAATCTTAGTCGGTGTATCCCGTAGTGGCAAAACACCAACCAGTTTATATCTGGCATTACAGTTTGGTATCAAGACTGCCAACTACCCATTTATTGCCGATGATATGGATCATTTGACACTGCCACCAGCATTAAAACGCAATAAACATAAAGTATTTGGCTTAACCATCGATGTGAAACGTCTGCAAGATATTCGTAGTGAACGTATTGCTAACAGTACTTATGCGTCACTACGTCAATGCAAATTAGAAATTTCGGAAGTGGAATATTTATACCGTAGCGAAAAAATTCCGTACATTAACAGTACGTCATTTTCGGTTGAAGAGATCGCCACCAAGATCTTGGATAAGAAAGGGCTTAAACGTCGTATTTATTAACACCCCATTTATGTTAGTAATAATGAATAACGCGAGTCAGCTAGCGTTATTCATCCTTATTAATCAAATAGACTAAGCGTGCAGAGTTTGTTGCAATTCTTGTTGTAATAATCGCCATACCGATGAATCATTCACTGCCAGATCATAACGAACAACATGAATATTGTCTTGAGCTCCCTGCTTTAAAATACGGTTAACAGGCACCACTTCCATCACTGAGTTGGTAATAAAAATTTCATCTGCACCCAGCACATCAGTAATAGTGTAATCTCCGGTTTCTATCTTCAATCCCAGTTTATTCAACAAGTTTAAAATGTGCGTTTTCATCACCCCTTCAATACCACTGCGTTTAGTACTCGGTGTATAGACTTTATCCCCAATAACCCAAAACACATTGGCTACAGATGTCTCGATAACATAACCGTCTGTCGAGCAAACCAGTCCATCAGCCATGTTATTGGCATCGAGTTCTTGCTTAATCATCACCTGATCAAGTCTGTTTAACGTCTTCAATCCGGCTAATACTGGGTTCACGGTTTGTTGATATTGGCAAAGCATTAATTCAATACCCACACTCGCCCATTCACTGTATTGCGCAGGAATCGAACGATGTTGTAAAAACCAATTTGCGCGACTGCAACCTAGCGGGCCATAACCACGGCCACCCTCGCCTCGGGTAATGGTGACTTTTAATACTCCGTCTTGTAATACCTGTGCTTGCTGAGTGATTGCCGCGACCAGTTCATCCCATTGGGTAAACTCGATTGCGAGCACCGTACATGCTTGCTGTAAGCGCGCTAGGTGTAAATTAAGTAATAAGGCTTGCCCTGCTGCCATCTTGATGGTGGTGAAGTGCCCATCACCAAAATTGAAACCACGGTCGGCAATTGCAACATCTTGACTAGGGGAGCCATTAATAATCATGATTTATGTATTCCATTAGGAGCAGAGTACTGATTGTATGTTCACTCTGGCTTGCTGTTCAAATTTTTCTTTAAAATAACGAGAGTAATAAATAATTGGCTGGCGTAAAAACCGTTTTAACAAACGTTTCCGAGCACGTTTGTACAACCACAGTGGCACATGTTGGTATTCGCTGCGAATGGCGTTTTCATAATTTTCATAAATACCGTTATTCTGACCTAATATAGTTAAATCTATGTCTAAAAATAACGCCTGATCATTAAGGCTTGCTCGCACAGTATTGGTTGTCTTCGATAAAAACTTTCCCGATTGCCTTTTGATTATACGACTTGGTTTACTGGGGTGCTGAGTTAACAATACTAGCTCATACACTTGCAGTACTAACTGTGTCGATACCGCAAAGTTGGTGAGTGCAGTCACCGCATACTGCGCACTCTTGACTTCATTGTCAGCACGTCTCACGTCATAGATAACATCGTGGAACCAAATGGCGAATGCAACCGCTAATGGATCGTCAAGCTGTTCCTTAACGAGATCAAACCAAGTAAAGCAGGCTTCAATATGCGAGAGGTCATGATAATACCGATGCACTTCTTGGTAATGGGATAACAAACGCGACCAAGCTTGCTGTATTTGTGCCATCGTCAAATGCGCAAAGTTATCTTGCAGTAATAATTGCCAACGCAGGGCTAAACGTTCACTGACTGCATTGATATTGTTATCCGTCATGCACTGCTGTCCTTTCCGTACGATATTTTCACCAATATACTTTAAGTTATCTCGCTATTAATTCCGGTAACAAGGCGGAAACTGTTGAGGAATGTCAGTGCAAATCCCCGTTACGCCCCAATTATAGAGCTGGTTCGCACGCGCCAAACAATTAACCGTCCATACATTCACGCTATAACCAGCGTCAGTCATGGCGTTAACCTGCAGTTCAGTCAAACCACTATCCTTAGGATGAATAAATTCGGCACCGACATATTGCATCGAGGTTAGCCAATCATCCGGTAATGGCGCTTCGAACAAGCACGCTAAACTTATTTCCGGTGCTCGGCGTTTGACCTCAGATAATAATAGATGATTAAAGCTAGAGATAAGTAACTGCTGACCACCTTGCCAATGATGGTTAATGTCGCGAATAACACCGTCTATCAATCGGTCTGTCGTGGCTTTGTCCGCTCCTGACATCAATTCTAAATTCAGATTCATGCCGGTTTCATTGGTGAATAAGATAAGATCCACCAGCGTCGGAATGCGTTCGCCAACAAAATCCAGTCCGAACCAAGCACCCGCGTCAATATCATCGAGGTCGGTGACAGTTTTATCGTGTAGTAACCCCCTGTGATCACTACAACGGTCGAGGGTTCTGTCATGACAAATAACCACAGTACCATCAGCAAGCATATCGGCATCGACTTCAATCCAAGGCACATTATTGTCCTCTGCTAGTTGGAAAGCGGCCAAGGTATTTTCTGGGGCTATAGATGACGCACCACGATGCCCCATCACCATCTTCCCCGCATTTTCACTGGCCGATGGATTGAACTGAAATGTATGCGGTGCTATTTCAGAATAGCTATTTGGCATAAACTAATCTCAGATGTAGTGTTTATCATAAAGAAAACCTATTTAGCTGGGCGAGTAATGACACACGTAGCGGTGCAGTGCGCATAAAGCTTACCATCGGCATCACGAATATCCCCTTCCGAGATTGCGACGGTTTTTGATACGTTTAATACCTTACCTTTGGCCTGCAATACGGTATTTTTTGGAATTGGACGCACCATTTTTACATTCAAATCGACGGTGCCGTAACTTTCGCCCGCGGCTAATGTGGAATGTACCGCGCAGCCAGTGACAGAATCAAGTACTGTTGCCGCAAAACCACCATGCACACCACCCATCGGATTTAAGTGACGGTCGTCGGCTTGCACACTAAAGTGAATATGCCCTTCGCTTAAATCAACAAATTGCATTGGCATTGTTTGGCAAATCGAAGGATGTGGAAAAATCCCTTCAACCATTGCTTGTAGTATCTCTAATCCACTCATTTTTGCTGGGTTTAACTGCTGACTCATGCGCCTTCCTTGCTTCTATTGACATTGAATTTAACTGCTGTATTACAACAATATTCTCACAAAATCACCGTAATCTGGTAACCATTACTGACAATATTACACCAGAACCTTGTCAATTAACAATCGCGCAACAATAAATCGACCTTAACGCCAAATATCACTTCCAACAATGCCTTATATACGTTACTTTTATTACAGAAATAAAAACAATTTACATATTTACAGCGTTGGAGCCGGGATGTACTCAATAGAAAAATCTCATAAGTTAGATAACGTGTGTTACGACATACGTGGACCAGTATTAAAAGAAGCGAATCGCTTAGAAGAAGAAGGTCATCGAGTAATCAAATTAAACATCGGGAATCCCGCCCCATTTGGTTTTGAAGCCCCAGAGGAAATCGTAAAAGACGTTATTCATAACCTGCCATCGAGCCAAGGTTATTGTGACTCAAAAGGGCTATACTCTGCGCGTAAAGCAGTGATGCAACATTATCAACAGAAAGGTCTACTGAATGTGTCTATTGACAACATTTTTCTGGGTAATGGCGTTTCAGAATTAATCATGATGTCAATGCAGGCATTACTAAACAACGGTGATGAAGTATTAGTACCGTCTCCAGACTATCCATTGTGGACAGCGGCAATTACCCTTTCGGGAGGTAAAGCAACGCACTACATTTGTGATGAAGAATCTGATTGGTATCCTGATCTGGATGACATTAAAGCCAAGATCACACCAAATACCAAAGGTATTGTGTTAATCAATCCGAACAACCCAACGGGTGCTGTATACAGCAAAGAATTCTTGCTCGAAGTGATTGAAGTTGCTCGCCAACACCAGTTAATCATTTTTTCTGATGAAATCTATGACAAGATCTTATATGACGGTGTTGAGCACGTGCCTATGTGTACGCTGGCACAAGATATTCTGATTGTTACCTTCAATGGTTTATCGAAAGCGTATCGTATTGCCGGTTTCCGTTCTGGTTGGTTAGTGTTAAGTGGCGCGACCCATCTTGCTAAAGACTATATTGCCGGATTAGAAATGCTCGCCTCGATGCGTCTGTGTTCGAACGTACCGATGCAACATGCAATACAAACAGCGCTGGGTGGTTATCAAAGTATTAATGAATTGATTCTACCGGGCGGTCGTTTACTGGAACAACGTGATTTAGCCTGGAAGATGTTAAATGATATCCCGGGTATCACGTGTGTAAAACCAAAAGGTGCAATGTATCTGTTCCCTAAAATTGATATAGAAATGTACAATATCAAAGACGATCAGAAATTTGCATTAGATCTGTTACAGCAAGAAAAGCTATTGATTGTACAAGGCACTGGTTTTAACTGGGCTCGCCCTGATCACTTCCGCGTAGTATTTTTACCGCGAGTTGAAGAGTTAACGGTTGCGATCAACAAGCTGGCTAACTTCTTAAAGACTTACCGTCAGGATTAGTTTCTGATTACTATCAAGAATACCTAACGAATAAAGGCGCTAATATTAGCGCCTTTATTGTATTTTGATTACAGATTAATATCTGTATCATTCTGATTCAGACCATATTTTTTTATAAAAATAATGCGTCAACGTTATCAATACGGCACCCACAGAGATAATAGCAACGATCCCTAGAATACTAACTTTACCAATTGAGTATAACCAAAATAAAAATACGCCAAAAACGCCAAAGATAAATGCCGTAGCAAGTATTGATCTAATATTCATATTTAGGTCCAGAATGAGTTAAATGTAATTTCAGAACCAATAGCAAACATTACTCCGCCTACAAATATACCAATACCCACGCAGACCGGCGCACCAGGACCACATATAACACCAGCAGCCGCACCTCCCGCAACGGAACCAAGTAAACCACCACCAAGCACAGCGCTTTCTTTCGCTGTTGCTATTAACTTATCATCAGCTGTTGCAATATTATAGATCGAAATCGTAATGGTCAGTGCGATAAATCCCTTGCCAGCACGACCTAGTATTTTAGCTAATTTATTAGCCTGTAGTTGAGGCCGTCCTGCTGAAAAGACAATCTCTTTCCAAATCTTATTTTGCTGAGATCCATTAAGCTTTTCAAACTCTACGCTGAATAGTTTTTTTGAATATTTCTGTTCAAGAAAGCTAAGTGATTTACCTTTTGTTTTCTGGTTAACTGCATAAGCTTTGGCTATTTCAGATGTTTTTCCTCTCATCGTATCCATGATGAGATTTCTCATTGAAGAAGCTCTTTCAGCTCCCTGAGCTGCAGTTATTTTTCCTGAAGTAACATCAGATATAATTTCTCTAGATAATTTTTTAGCTTGAATATTATATTCAGCTCTAACCATTGAGTCAGGAATAAATCTAACACCAAAATTAGTAATACTACTTTCCATCGCAGCCATTGAAGCATTTAACTCCCTATTTTCCACTTGTCCCATAATGTCTCCATTCCCTTGGCTTATTCTAAAAAATTAAGTAACAACAATAACGTTAATCTAAAACAATGCATTAACTTAGCTTATTTTTATAAGTTAAGAATATTAATAAAGTACCAAATTATCGATAGTAAAAGGCGTCGTAATGACGCCTTTTTAATAAAAATCTAATATCTATGCTTTTTATTGGCTATTTTAAACATGCTTGTTATATCTTTTTTGCAAAATAAGCCATAATTTCAGCTTTGGTCATTTCTTTCGTTTCGTTTGAAAAGCAATAATAGTCAGGTCGCTGATCACTAAAGTATTGCATATCCATTTCTAATCCATTCAAATCTTTAAATATGCCCACTGGCATATTGTAATCACCACTGTCATTAAATTTAAAAAATAAATGGGTTCCACAATCAGTGCAAAAACCACGAGATGCCCAAGATGATGAATTATACATCTTCACTTTATCTAGGCCTGTAATGCTTACATTCGTTCCACATTGAACAGCAAAAAATGGAGCGCCACCCCATCCTCTACATGAGTCACAGTGGCAGACAGTAAATTTAGGATTAATTTCGTTTGCGGTAATTTCTACTGCTCCACAGAGGCAGCTTGCTTTTGAATGTAACATTTATATATTTCCCTTAGTTTATAACCATAGATGTGTTCCATTTAGCACGCCGACAAAACACTGTATATAATAACAGTACCCTAAGACGGTATTAATGTCGATTAAATCTATTCCTGACGGCTATAAATCAATTGTTGATCTCTAAATCAAAAAGGTAAGCGATATTGATATGAAATGAAAAAAGCCCGACCCCAGTAGCATTCTGAGATCAGGCTTTGTTTAACGTGTTACTTTATTTTATGAAGCGCGAACCTCAGTCTTCACAACTAAAGGTTGCAGCAATAAATGAAACAGTACGCCAGATACAAACAAGGTAATGACGATACTTGCACCACTGGGTAAATCATAGTGAGCAGACATTGCGATACCAGACAAAATACCTGTAACGCCAATTCCCATGCTCGCGATAAAAAAACGTATGCCTTTTAACGCAGATGCACAAAGAGCGGGGATCACTAATAACGCAAATTCAAGGTAAATCCCCGTCAACTTGACCGTTATTGGCATTAATATCGCGAAGATAACGTAAAAACCACTGCCGCGCATAAACTCAGGTTTCATCGTTACCAAAGTCACCATCGCGGCGGTGATAATAGCCAACGGCCAAACATCATCCCATGTTGCCCATAACAACTGCCCATTTAAGATACCTTGAATAAAGTCAGCACCGTGCGGGTCTTTGCTTGCCAGCAAAATAGCCAATGAGGCAGACACCGCAAACAAGCTACCTATCATAGGTTCAAGGTGCTGTTGATAGTGCTTTTCCATCAAAGCAATTAAACCGCATAGCATCAGCGACAATACCCAAGGACCAATCATCTGCCCTAACCAAGTCTCGGGTAAGATATCAAAACTACTTAGCCAGTACTGACTGAACGCGGCACCTAATGCAGCAACTTGAGCCACGGCTAAATCAATAAAAATGATTTTACGCTGTAGCACTTGCTGCCCCAATATCACATTACCCACCAGCGCAATCAGACCACACAGCACCGCCGGGGCTAGCCAAAGATAATCTGTGAGCATAGGTTAATTCTTCGCTGATTCAACAAGCACATCGAGCAAGTTATCCAATATGCCATCATACAGTTCGTCAAGGCTTTGCCCTTCCGATACCGTGAGTGGTAATTGAATCACTGGCTTTTGTGTTTGCTGATGCAGCCAATTAGCCGGACGTTGATTCTGATGAGAAGAGTAAATAATCGCATCAAACGACGCTGGGTCTAACTTCGTCAACGATTGCAAATGTGCAGTCGTCGGTGAAATACCCGGCTTAGGCTCAAGGTCTGCAACCTGCCCCATCCCCAACCAGTCAAACAGATAACGATAGGTCTCGTGATAACTCACCACTTGCATACCTCGCAGCGGTTCAGCTCGCAGTTCCCATTCAACTAACTTTTGTCGCCAATGCTCACGGAACTTCACGCCATTGACTAAGTAACTAAATGCATTAGCGGGATCTATACTTTCCAAGCGTTTGCTCACCACGCGAGAAATTCGGATCATATCGTTGGCAGCAAACTGCACATGCGGATTACCATAGGCGTGAATATCCCCCATACTGCGGTCAACATGATGATGCGTATCCAACATGCTGACAATCTCTGACGCATACAGCATACTTTGCTTATTGTTTTGCACCGCCGGATTACTGCTTCGCGCCTGCAACATCGGCAACCAACCAATTTCCAACTCAGCACCAGAGCACATGGCCATATCCGCTTGGCGCATCCTCGCAATCAAAGATGGCCTCGCTTGTACGTAATGTGGGTCTTGCAGTGCTGTTGTCGCAGAATAGATAGTTGCTTTGGGTGCATGTGCAGCCAATAGTGCTTTCCACTCTGGCTCACAGACAAAGATATTCAACGCGAGTGCAGGTGCAGACAACATTGCCGCACTCACGATCACGAATAATGTGCTTTTCTTAAAACGCATGTGCACCGTGCGCCCCAAACGTCATCACATATTGCAGTGTAAATACGTTATCCGTTTCTTTAGATTGGTTTTCAACACGTGAGTATTGGGCACGAACGGTACCAAAATGAGAAGAGTTCCACGCCAGCATCGCATCAAACTCACGGTCTTTTAGAGAGGTCAAATGTACATGATCGCCATGTGCATGCCCGTCATAGCTTTCAGCTTCACCGTAGCGTAGACCTGTCGACCAACTAGGAGTAAAACGATATACACCCGATACGTAATACGCGGCTAGATTATCTGGTGCATTCTTTTCACCTTTGTATTTACTATCCAGAATATCGTCTAACAACATGTATTCAGCTGATAGCGTTAAGTTACGATATTTATAGTTGCCATTGGGCGCCCATTTCCACACAAAGTCAGCGCCGTATAGATTTGACCCCGTCACCGCTGATGCATGGCTGTGGTCGTGATCATGACCGGAATCCGCACTGTGGTCATGCTCTTCCAATTTTTTGGTTTTACCGTTGTCATTACGCAGATAACTTAAACCAAACTGCCAGCTAGACGATTCTGAAAAATCATCACCCAGTTTTAATGTCGTAGTATAAACACCCACTTCAGCACCATCTTCCACAGCAGACATCTTACTGCCACTCAATGCCTCAATCCCCAATTTCACATACATATCCGTTGGTAGTACTAGGTTTGCACGCAAACCATCATCATAATAATGAGAACCTAAGAAAGTACGGTAAGCGATTGGACGCTCAACAAAACTGTCCGTGTGTACATGCTGGTTGTTCAAATAACCAAAGTCTGACAAGAATCGTCCAGCTCGAATATTAAGACCATAAGGCATTGCCACGGTTTCAACAAACGCCTCTTCTAAAAGAAGCTCGGTTTCATCGCCATGACCCTCTAACACTGTCGTTAATACACCGTGAAACTTGTCATCAATATTAGCGGACATACTAATTTCAGTGTGCCCAAGTCCGAACCCCTCGCCACGTTCAGAGTTATTACGCTCACCATTTTGGTAATAACCATCGAGTACAACGCCAATTTGTGGATTTGATAACGTATTAGCAAAAGCAGGGGATACCAAGATGCTACCAATCGCGAGGGAAACCAATTTCTTTTTCACAACTATTTTTCCTTTATTGTTATAATATAACACTCATATTTTGTTATGTTATAACATAACAGTTTAAATGCAAAGCGAGAAATCTAACTATTTGAAATTTTGAGAGTATGCAAAGAAGTGCTACAGTAATGAAACCGATGACTTACGCGGTTTTAGCCTGTATCGTCATTAGATACTTTTGATTTGGAGAAAAGCATGAGCCATTTTTTTGCCCACCTTGCCCGCATGAAGTTAATTTATCGTTGGCCGCTGATGCGTAATGTCACCAATGAGAATATTGCCGAACACAGTTTACAGGTTGCGATGGTTGCCCATGCACTTGTGCTGATCGGGAATACTTATTACGGTAAAAGCGATGAGCCTGACAAAGCAGCGTCAATGGCATTGTTCCACGACACCACCGAAGTGCTTACCGGTGATTTACCCACCCCGGTGAAATATTATAATAAAGCCATTATTCGTGAATATAACAAGATTGAATTGGCCGCTGAAAAAACCTTACTCGATATGTTGCCAGCAAAATTACGTGACGCGTATAAACCACTATTATCAACCCCTGATCTTGATCCTATTTATAAAAAATTAGTCAAAGATGCAGATATTCTCTGTGCTTATATGAAGTGTATTGAAGAGGAAAGCTGTGGTAACCATGAATTTGAGAAAGCCAAATTACGCTGTAAAAAAGCATTAGACGAGCGTATGACAGATGAAATCCGGTATTTCCTTGATGTGTTTTTACCGAGTATTGGTCAGCCTTTTGATGATATGGACTAAACTGGTGTACGACAAACACCCTGATTTTATTTAGCTGGCGTAGTAGCATCAACCTCAGGCGACATATAAACGTCTAAGAGTGTTAGCCAGTTATTTGTCATGCGTTCATAATCACCAATACACAGTTCAGCGCGTTCATCAGAAAATCCAGTCTCTTCTAACAAGTAGGCGTATTGAGTTTCATCACTGCCATAAACATGGCAAAGGGTGGCATAGTAACGCTGTAAATCAAGGCTGTGTTCATCCCAAAAATCGGCCTCTTCAAATTCGGTTATCTCATCGCCTTCAAGATAAAATAGATCGGCTGCGCTAATTGCTATTTCAGCCCCATTTTCAAAGTATTCAATCGACAATACTGCGGCTAAATTATCTGCCGCATCTTCTTCTTTACCCACAATCGGTAATTCATACGTCGCAATCAAAGCGTGGGCAAGTTCGTGGAATAACGTATGTATCACCACATCCATCACCACCTGAACCAGATTTTCTGGATTAGCGTTACCTTGATTATCATCCGCGTAATTAACGGCGTTAAAGCGCTGCTCGACTTCGTCTAGAAAAGTATAAGGAATTAGAATGTCATTACGGGTAGGATCATATAACGGGCCATCATTAGCACCAAAGACGATAGTTAACGGTTGAAGAAAAATAAATTCTTCATTCATCAAGGTAATTGCATCTTGAATACTGCTGTCTGACTGCAATTTTTTAGCGATAGGCTGTAACGTAATATCATTCGTCGGAAGATAACGCACAATGACATTATCAGCAGCGATACTCATACTAGAGAAAAAGAAAATTACGGTGAATAACCACCTGCGTTGATCATATCTCATTCCTTTCCTACCTATCGTTTATGACTAAGGACACATTAATTATTAATAATGGGCGTCCAGTTAAATTCAGCGTTGTAGCTAGTGCAATCAACTAGATCCACGTCTGCATTGGCCAGATATACCTGCTTCTTCCCTGAGCTTGGATATTCAAGATAATCTGAGCAAGTCGCACTTTGGCCAGTGCCAATCACTACTTTCGCTCCTGCTTTTAAACTGCACAAGGTGAGTTTATCTAACGGCGACCATTGATAACATATTTGATAATCACTGCGGTATTGCGATATTTGTCCACGTGGACTCTTTAATGCCCACCACTCACCGAGTTTACTCGTTGGATTAGTGCCATTCCAAGCTCGAAACAGTAAAATTTTGGAGTTCTTTTTAGCAACATATACTTGCCCCTGACAGAGTCTGCCTTCTTCAGGTTCACCAATAGATTGCGCTAATAATTCAGGATCAGATACAGCTGTGAACTTACGGCTAAACTCTACAGGTAATTCCATATCACCTGCACATTCCGCTGCCGAGGTCGGCGTTGCTGTTGGCGGT
Organism: Moritella sp. JT01; assembly: GCF_001574435.1. Taxonomy (GTDB): domain Bacteria; phylum Pseudomonadota; class Gammaproteobacteria; order Enterobacterales; family Moritellaceae; genus Moritella. The sequence continues at coordinate 254,082 of NZ_LOCN01000001.1, read as the reverse complement.
AATAGTAATACCGGAACGTCTGCATCCGCCGGATCTATCTCTGGTGGTGTCGGATCTTTTTTGGCTAACAAAACACAGCCAGAACAACTTAAAATAAGTATACCCGTAATCGTATTTTTCAACATAAACTCTCCTTAGCCTAATGTCCTATTATGGGTCTACATCATGAACAGTTAAAATAATTAAAACAGGAAGTGTGAACCCTGCCCATCTTGGAGTAAATTAGCTAGAGATACAACACCTTGCTGAAAGCGTTGTTCGTCATCTATCGCCATTAAAGATAAGCGAATATGATTGCTTTTATCACTCTGTTGCGAGAAGTAACCACCACTACTCACCAGTAATTTTTGGTTTTTAGCTTCCATCACAAAATGCTCTTGTCGCCAATGTTCCGGTAATGCCACCCAAATATGGTAACTTGTCGGCTGGCTAGAGCAAGATAAAAACCCCAATTTATCTGTCACAAACTGTTGTCGCTGCGCGGCCAGTAATTTTTGTTGATGCGCCATAATAAAAGCCTCACCAGAGTTAATTAATTGTGCTGCCACAGCAAAATTAAGTGGTGACGCCAGCCAGATAGAAGTACGGATGCATGCGCCTATTTTACGAATCTCACTTTTAGGCGCTTTAATAAATGCACAACGTAACGCAGGGCTAATCGCTTTCGACAGACTGGTAATATGAAAACTTTTTTCGGGTATATAGTTTGTGATTGCCGGGATCGTCATTGGGTTTAAGAAGCCATAAATATCATCTTCTAATAACCAGATATTCCCTTCTTCGATCACTTTAGCAATGGTTTCTCTACGCGCTTGCGGCATAGTCACACCCGTTGGGTTTTGGTGTGACGGTACAATGACAACCAATTTCGGCTTATCGTTAAGAATAGCGTCTTTAAGTGCAGTCGGGCACATCCCTTCATTATCCATTGCAACGTCAACAACGCGGCGACCCAATAAATTGGCTATAGAAAGAATACCAGGATAAGTAAATGCTTCAACGGCAATGCAATCACCTGGATTAGTATAGGTCTGGATCAGTATTTCCAGTGCATTCTGCGCGCCACTGGCAAGTAGTATTTCGTCAGGATCAGAAACGGATAAACCAAATTCAGCCGCCCATTTAACTCCCGCTTCTCGGTGAGATAAATGCCCTGAGTGTTCAATATAACCCAATAGCTCACTCGGCAATGCCGCATACGTTTGTTGAAATGCAGCCTGTAAAGGTAAAACATTATATTTTAGGCAGGGCTGTAAAATTGAGAAGTTATAATCTGCATCATCGTCAGAGGCTTGGATCACTGTTTCCAATTCAGAATTACCGCAAACAAACGTGCCACGGCCAACAAAGGATTCAACCTTGTTTTTCTCAACCAATAATTTATAGGCCTTGGACACAGTTGTCGGCGTGGTCTCAAGCTCATTGGCTAACACCCGGTGCGGCGGTAGTTTAGTATTAGGTTGATATACACCAGTATTAATTCTAGTTTCAATTGTTTCGGCGATTTGTCGAAACTTAATATCACTCATTAACTTACCTCTAATGAACACTGCAAAAACATAACGTTGATAAACCCTAGTTTACCTTGCTGAAATAAAACATACAGCGCTAGATCCATAACATTTTCCTATTCATATAATTATGTTTGTTAATTAATTGTACAAAACAATTGACTTACCACTAGGTAATACAATAGATTACAAACATAAATTGACATATGTCATTACTGATTGGAGTGTAAAACATGAATTATTTAAACGTTGCGTTTGTAGGCCTTGGGGTCATGGGATACCCAATGGCGGGTTATTTAAAACGTGCTGGATACCAAACCAAGGTATTTAATCGTACAACAGAAAAAGCCATACAGTGGGTAAAAGACTACCAAGGAGAATTAGCCTTGTCCCCTAAAGAAGCCGCTGAAAGTGCAGATATCGTGTTCATTTGCGTTGGTAACGACGACGATGTACGCAGCGTGGTATACGGTGAATCAGGCGTATTAGCCAGCCTAAAACCGGGCGCGATCTTAGTGGATCACACAACGACATCAGCACATCTTGCCATAGAATTAGCCGCAGCATGTGAAAACCATGAAGTTGAATTTATAGATGCACCCGTTTCAGGAGGGCAAGCAGGTGCCGAAAATGGCACGTTAACCGTCATGTGTGGTGGTAACGCTGAGACCTTCACGACACTTCAACCAGTGCTTAGCGCTTATGCGAAACAGGTAACGTTGCTGGGCAGCCACGGCCAAGGTCAGCGTTGTAAAATGGTCAATCAAATATGTATCGCAGGGATTTTACAAGGTTTAAGTGAAGCTTTAACGTTAGCAGAAAAGGCATCATTAGATGTGGCACTCGTAGTAGAGACACTTAAGCATGGCGCAGCGGGATCATGGCAGATGGAGAACCGAGCAGAAACGATGGCAAACGATCAATTTGATTTTGGCTTTGCGATAGATCTAATGAGAAAAGATCTCGGGATCTGTTTGGAAGAAGCGGCACGCTATCAACTGCAATTACCATTGACGAGTCAAGTCGATAGTGATTACCAGATATTACAGCAGCACGGACTGGGGAATATGGACACATCAGCGCTCATCAAAGCGAACGCGATAAAATCAGCCTAAGGATAGCAACGTAGGAGAATATTAAAATGGAATTTTTTGGTTCAGATATCACGGTATGGATACTAATCGCGTTAATGGCATCGGCTTTCGCAGCAGGCTTTATTGACAGTATTGCTGGCGGAGGCGGCTTGATACTGGTGCCTTCGTTCATCTTAGCTGGGCTACCACCACAGGTCGCGTTGGGGCAGGAGAAGATAGTCAGCACACTGGGCACCATTGCAGCGATCCGTAATTTCGTCAAAAACAAAAAGGTCATTTGGACCGCGGTGGCATCCGGGATCCCCGCTGGTCTAGTTGGTGCTTACGTGGGTGCCGAAGCGATCTTATACTTTGATCCTGATACAGTCGGTAAAATAATTCTCGGTATGTTGCCCATCGGTATCGCGATATCTTTCATTCCAAAGCAAGAAAATCACCAAAGCGATCAAAAGATCAACACGAAGATCATTTATTTTGGTGTGCCATTGGCTGTATTTATCATTGGCTTTTATGATGGATTCTTTGGCCCAGGTACAGGTAGTTTCTTGATATTAGTTTTACACTACTTATTAAAGTTTGATTTAGTGTCGGCTTCTGCAACGTCGAAGTTATTCAACTTTTCGTCAAATATCGGCGCACTGATTGCGTTTATGCTGGCAGGTAAATTACTTTATATGTTGGCGATCCCTTTAGCCATGATGAATCTAATTGGTAATCACCTAGGTAGCGCATCTGCAATGAAATTTGGTCCCGGCTTTGTACGTAAAACACTATCAGTATCGCTGATGTTACTGATGGCATCATTAGGCTATAAGTTTATTTTGATGTAACGACAGAGCTGTCGAAACCAGTTCCAAGGCAACCGCTATGTGCGGCATGCCTTGTACACAAGTCTCAACAAATCCCTCTAGCACTTAGCCTTTCCGCCACTGGGTAGCAAGGCTAAGTGTGGCCATCATGACGAACACAACCGCCATAACAAGTTCCGTATTAGCGATGTGACTGACCAATAACGTTAACAAGAACATTCCTGCCATTTGCAGCGAGCCGAAGATAGCGCCTGTTTGTCCCTTGTGTTCAGGGAATAAGTACAGGGCATTGACCGCTGCGATACTGGTGATAAGACCGGCACCAAAACAATAAACAGCGACGCTAAGTATCATTAGGCTAAAGTGAGCATAAGTAATATTGGCCAATAAACCACAACTACCAATAACCATGATGATGCTAGCAGAAAGCAGCAATTGCTTTTCGCTAAAGCGCTGTTTGAGTAGGCTGTTAAACACGAGCCGTGCAAAGATCGTGCTACCTATCAATAGTAGTGAGGTTAAACCAAACGCGTGCGGGGCAATCGAATAGTTTTCTTGCGATATAAAGGCGCCCATCAGATAGAATACAATAACGCCACCGTTTGAGACAATCATCAGCAACAAATAACGCAAGAACTTACTGTTGGATGCGATCATCCAGTAGTCTTGCGCAATATTAGACAATCTCACTGCATGCACATTCTTTTGCTGATGCGTCTCACCAAGACACAACGTAATGACCAAAAATATTATTATCGCTAAGCCGAACATAAACCAAAAACTAGCTTGCCAACCAAAATGCGTTTGTAATATGCCACCGAGCGCTGGCGTTAGTCCCGGCAAGGTTAAAAATAAAATACCGAACCAAGACATGATGCCGACGAGCTGCATCTTAGAAAAAGAGTCCTGCAAAATTGTTCGACACAATAGGTACAGAGCGCCAACACCAATGCCCTGCACTAAGCGGCCTAAAATAAGTACATTAATATCCTGACTACTGGTGCAAATGAGCGAACCGAGTGCGAATACCAGACTACCTATTATCGCGATAGGACGGCGTCCGAAACGTTCCGATAAGGGGCCGCAACACAGCTGGCTTATAGCCACGAAAATAAAGAAAATGCTGACAGTCTGCTGTACCGTGCCACTTGAGACGTTTAGCGCGTTAGCCATATACGGTAGACTCGGGGCGTACATGTCAGCAGCAAAAAAATAACTGCTTGCCATTAATAGGCTAATTGCGAGTACTTTAAACAATGGCATAATAGATGTTCCTAGATTGAATATGCCTTTATTTTACTCACTTATAAACTCAACCGCTTTAGTCTAAACGCCAGTCTATTGCGCGTAGCCGCCAACTTGGCTCAGATTTTTTTATCGCGAAGGTATTTATTGAACACCGTGGAGAAAGCGGAGAGACTGTTATAACCAAGTTCTAGGGCAACCTCAGTGTGCGGTATGCCTTGGCGGTTGAGTTGCAAAGCCTTCTCCATCACAATCTGCAACCTCAGGCTGCGGAACGGTTGCTCAAAGCATTTTTGAAACATCCGATTAAGCGTTCTGGTCGAGGCGCCACAACTCTCGGTAAAATCCTCTAGCGATAATTTGATATCGGGCTTAAGGGTAAGGCTCTGAATTACTGGTAATAAGCGTCTGTCGATCTCACCGGTGGCTTTGTAGCCTTGTTCTTTGATGCTCAGCTGACTAATTTGATCTTTTAGTACCGCTAAATAATGTGCGGGGATATCGTCGACCTCGGTCAATTCAATTTCATTAATATACTCCATCAGTGATACGAATAGACCATTAACGGTGAGCCCACACATGTTGTTACTAAACATCGGTAGTTCATTAGGTGCGGAGAATAGCACACTGAAAGTCGTGCTTTTTAGCACCTCTAAACGATGTTCGACACCAGCAGGTATCCAAAGTAACTGTCCGTTAACCGCAAGGGTGCTATCACTGCGGCTAGAGATAATACAACAGCCAGAGTGTATGTAGACAAGCTGCACTTTATCGTCGTGTTGGTGAAAGCTATTCTCGGCAACTTTAACATCAGTTCTTAAGTGGTGATATAACGGCATTAACGATATAACTCTTCAATAGATGGTCATTTGATTATATGCCAGAACCCTAGATTGTTGTACAATTTACTGATGTAACACCCACACAGGAGTGATAACCTAAAAGGCTGATTATACTGACGATAATGTCTTAACACATAGGTATACACCCTGAAATAATGGCGTTTAGCAGCATTGTCTAAACATCGATGACGAGTTGTGAGCTATCTGGAACACCGCAACATAAAAGCACTTCATCTTCCCCTACTCCCTCGACGCTTAATGTGTGCCTTACTTTACCTTCTAGCACTTTCACCTTACAACGGTGGCATTGACCACTTCGACATTGATACTGTGGTTTTAAATCATGAAATTCAGCCAATTCCAAAAGTGATACATCATCTTCTAAATGCCAACTTAATTGCTTTTGCGCGTTTTTATAAGTAACCGTTGCGACATCTAACCTATTATCCGCATTATTCATTACCAGACCTGAAACGAACTCTTCAAAAAAGACCCTTTCTACGCCTTTTTCTTTTAAACCTGAATACAACGCGTGTTGCAATGGTTTAGGTCCACATAGATAGAAACTAAAAAATGCAGAAGGGATAGCGATTTTTTTACCGTTAAACTCAATGTTTTCTGTTTTTAATATAGACATAAGTTTATCAACAGACAGCAGGCCGCATGAATGATAATCATGCCCAATCGTCTCATTTTCAGTGGGCTCTGAATAAACAAAATGAATACGCGCACCTAGCTCTTCAACTTTTGCTAACACAGCATCTTTAAACGGGTGATTATCTTTATTTCTCACACACTGAATCCAATAAATCGGTGCTCGCGAGTTTCTGTTCTTCATAAGGTGTGCCTGTAACATCGCAAACATCGGTGTCACACCTATCCCGCCCGATATCAAAACAATAGGCATAATATCAGTGTTATCTAAATAAAAATCACCCGATGGTGCTTTAATCTCAACTTGCATACCTTCTTTTGCTGCATGCATCCATGAAGATCCTACACCATTATCTACTTTTTTAATTGATATGCGATATTGCATTTTGTCTGGGCAATATTCAGAAAGGCTCCATCGTCTCTCAATTATTTCATTTTCAACTTGTAAGCGTACAGCTAAATGCTGACCAGGACGAAAAACAGGAATAGCTTGTGTATCAGATGGTGACAAATAAAAAGAATAGATATCATGGGTTTCTGCAACGATATGATTAATCGTAAACGACCGCCATCCTAACCAACGATATTCTTTTAACTGTGATAGCTCTTCAATAGTATGTATTTTTTTGTTAATCCACGTAAGTCCCCAGGGGCTAAGGTCTGGCAGATTTTTTACCTCAAGCATTTGTGCCATGCTCGTATCTGTACTTTGCAACATACGAGATACGCCAGCGACGGTAGGATGCAGTGGATGACTCTTTATGACAGTGAATGTATCGTTGGGCTTTATTGTTCCCGGTTCAATAACATTCATGTAAAAACCAATTCGTCCTGAATCAATAATATCGGATAATACGCTGATCGCTTGCCCCAAACGCCAAGACAGCTTAAAGCACGGAATTCTAGGAAACGTCACCTGTAACACAGCTTCATTTCCAATACGTACGATGTCACCAATCCGTAACGTTTCCTCACAGGCATGGTTTAAGGTAATATTTTCTCCCCAATGCGCATGCTTCCATGACGAACGCTCAATATTAAATTCTTCACACCAATAGTCGTAATGATTTTCTGAATATACAAAGACATCTTCGATATGGTCTGCAGGCTTATTTCCAACGGGGCCCGTTTGATCAAAATAAACGGGATGATAGAGGGGCTCTCTAACAATTGATGTTTTTAAATCTTTTCCATTAATGTTCTCAAGTTTAGGCTTTGAGACACTTAAAGCGACGACATAATTTTTCATTAGCATTTCTTCACTATCAACTTAATTGAATCAAATATGCTAACAGGATAATAATTATCGACTATCAAACTGGGGACATTGAGTAACGATAATCAGACAATTTAATATCTCTTTATAAGTAGAACGATAAACCCTAACCGCTATTCAAAGTACTTTCTATATTGACTTGGAGTGGTATGCATTGCCTGCTTAAAAAAGTATATAAAAGCACTAGTAGTTGAAAAATCTAACGTTAACGCACAACCTGTCACAGATTCGCCTTCTGACAACAGCTCAATGGCTTTTAATAACAGCCACCTTTTTCTCCATTCTTGATAGTGCATACCCGTTTCTTTAAAGAAAATACGGCTGATGGTTTTTTCACTTGCACCAATTTTCTTTGCCATAACGCCGAGTTTCTGGGGGGAATATTCTTCTAAAGAATTTAACCAAGCCAACAAACGACTATCCGTTGGTAATGGCAGTGATAAGTCAGTAAGTGGCGCTTGATAACTTTCATAACACAGTAACTCAATCAATGAGGGATGGAATTGGCGATTACTAGAGGCGTAAGATACTCGCTGTATTAATGCATTTAACAAAGAGTTTAATCTTAATACACGCAGATCATTGGGGACTGTATAACCAATGCTTGATTTAAAGAATAATGTAACCAAACTCTCTCCACCGCGACGCTCAATACTATGTTCTATTTTTGGCGGTAGCCAAATTGCACAATTTGGTGGAATCACCAGTTTCTGAGATTGAAGATTTACCGTGATACAACCTGAAGGAGACAGTATTAACTGGCTTTCTTGATGGGAATGCATGCCCCAGTCAAATTGGTGATCATTAGAAACAAAGCCATAAACATCATCAAATTCTTCATCACAAATATAATCATGACTACCTTTAACTATAGACATATGTAACCTATCTTTATCACTTCAATCATGACGCTGGAAAATATAATCGAAAAACGATACACCCAAACCACCTCAAATAGAGTCTTAACGACAACGACTACGCGGTATCTTACTTATGTTATACTTCCATCAATAGTGATATAACGGTTTCATCTCTAATGCCACACACTGAATCATTTTTTAGCCAACAATTAACGTTTACCTCTCATGCCGACTTACCTGCCAATATCGATTCAACAATTGAGGCTTACCTATTTAACAGTAACACCATCAGTAGCGAACAGATAACATCATTTGCTGAGCATTATTTGCATCCTCGTGAATATGAAGTATTTACGAAGCGTAAACAGCAACAAGCCCAACAAGAATACCTTGCGACTCGCATTATCATTAAGGCTTATGCTAGCCAATGCTTAGGTTATGATTTTGCTGAGCTTTATGTGTTATTCGATACTGAAAAACATGACTTAAAGATATACCATAATGAGGACATAATTCCGTTAAAATGTTGTATTTCTCATTCTCACGGACAAGTTCTTATTGCCCTAGTACCGACAACACTGCAAATTAAACTGGGAGTCGATTTAGAATGGATTTCAACCAAACGTTCTCTCGAAAGAATCGCAAACCACTATTATCATGCCGAAGAATTGGCGGCTTGTACTGCACAATCCTTAATATTAAAAGCGCAGGCTTTTTATCGTATTTGGACATTAAAAGAAGCATTAGCAAAAGCAATTAAGCAACCAATAGCAGCACTACTCCGCGACAATGTATTTAACCACTGCGAACAACTACATGTGCGTTCAGGCTGTTATGAAGAGTTTGATTTAAGTATTATCAGTGACCTTGTCTTCACTGATAATATCAAAATACTAACGGGTGTGTTAGATCAGGATTTTCGTAGCGTTAAATAAATAAAATATAAGCTGGCAAGAAACCACAATCCCCCCCACATAAAGGTCGCGCCACCCATTTCGTTCGCTAACATACGAGCATCAGATAATGATCCGCTGTGAATGATGGTGTCTTGCCAAATATCTAAAGGCACATAGATCATGCTAGCACTGGCAAACACCAATAAGACTGTTTGCTTAATGCCTGTATTCGCATACTTAAGTAATGCCATGATCATCACTGCAATCACAGCAGCAAAACCTATGGTATATAAGGTGCCACCAAAGAACACGGCAACCAACAACATAGTGAGCGCTAACAAGGCTAAACTAATATCAGTTGTTTGACGGCGACTACTGGCAGCATAAAACAGCAAACCAAACAGTAACGATCCCAAATAGCCCGCACTCAGAATAATAAACCGCGATCCACCCGCAGAGCGAACATGCCCACTCTGATAGGCAGATACGACAAACTCCACGACTTTACCGCCGGTTAACCAAGTCGCAAGCGCATGGCTTAGCTCATGTAAAAAAACAACCAGTATCTTAAGTGGAGCAATTAACGCGCTTTGCCACATAAAAGCGAGAATGGTAAACACGAGTATAAATAAGATTCGTCTATTTCTCGCTTTCATCATTAATTACCAGGGTAGCAGATACCACTGCCGCCTAGAGCGCAATAGCCTTGTGGGTTTTTAGCAAGGTATTGCTGGTGATCTTGCTCTGCATAATAAAATGGCGCAGCCAGATCGACCTCAGTAGTGATTGAGTCAGCACTTCCCGCGTCTGTAAGCGCTTGTTGATAATGGCCAACAGACGCTTTAGCCTGAGCTAATTGTTGCTGTGAAGTACAGTAAATCGCAGAACGATATTGCGTACCTTGGTCAGCACCTTGACGCATACCTTGCGTTGGCTGATGATTTTCCCAAAACAAGATCAAAAGTTCCGCGTAACTAATTACTGCAGGATCAAATACAACTAGCACCGATTCCGTGTGCCCGGTTTGACCTGAGCAAACTTGCTGATAACGCGGATGCACAGTGTAGCCACCTTGGTAACCAACAGCTGTCGTCACAACACCCGATACAGTCCAGAATAATCGCTCAGCGCCCCAAAAACAGCCCATCGCAAAATAGCAGACTTGATGTTGATCTATAAAAGGCGGAACCATACTCGTTGCCGATACATAATGTAACGCATCAACGGTTACCGCAGTCGGATTATCAGGCAGTGCATCTGATTCACTAACCATGGTTAATTTATTTTTTGCAAAAAACATAGTGAACTCCAGCGTTAATTAGGCGAATAAGTAAATTACTTAAACATGTTATCGCCTACTTGATCGATAAATAGCTTACATTTTTGTAACGTGATTTGTTCAGCTTGCTGCTTGCTCATGCAAAGATCAGAACGAATAAATGAATGTCTTAAATTTTCCACTTCGTTTTCTTTTTCATCCGTATCTCGCTCTGCCATGTCTTTTCCAATCGGCTTTTCAATTAAACCCGCAACACGATATTGCCCCCCCTCTTCCTTCGGAATAACAAAGATAAGATAGCCATTGTAATGTACAGGTTCAACACTCGGCGTATTGTCGACAGGTTTAGCATCTGAATCAGAAAAAAATCGTTTTAAAAATCCGAACATGAAAATAACAGCCAATTTAGTTGTTTAATAGTTAATCAGAGTATAATCAGCAAGCTAGAACAGAGCAATAGCATTTACGTAGAATGAAACTAATTTACTTCATCCGTTGGCGGTAAATATAACGAGACATAATGGTGAAAGTGACGCGAGTACCAAAATATTAGTAACTAAAAATAGTCAAAAATAAAAAAGCTTGTTACCGAGACAGTAACAAGCTTTTGCTATCCTATTAATTTAGCTTTTTAGAACGGCTAAATTATAGAATACGTTTGAGTAACATATCCAAGCGTGTTGTTTTAATACGACGCATAAATTTTTGTACTGGTGCAGGGTAGTCCGCCAAACTGTCTAAATCAGAAAGGTGCTTAATACGACGCGTATTTTTCAACACATGTTCTTGCTCAGCTTGTAGAGTATCTTTTAATAACTGTTTAGGATCATGAATTAAAATACCATTCTCTAAATCTAAGCCCCACGCACGTGGATTCAAGTTATTACCTGTTAATAAGTGGTACTTATAATCACAGCACAGACCTTTAAGGTGGAAACTGTTACCTTCATCTTTCCATAATCTAACATTAAGCAGACCCTGATCGATAAATGACTGACAACTTTTCACAAACTTATACAGGTAACTTTCGTAAATATAAGGCAATGCAGAAATAACTTTAAACGGTTCTGACGGTGGAATATAGAAATCGTTAGCCGTTTTGTCACCAATAACCAAGGTTACTTTCACATTACGTTTTAGCAGACGTTTAATGTCTTTTGATATGGATAATGGCAAGTTAAAATACGGTGTAAAAATAGTGATTTCGCTTTCTACCGCACGTAATAAATTGGTGATCGTTTGGTTTAGTTTATTACCGTGACGACCAAAACCAGAAATAGGAGTGATACCCACTTCAGTACTTTCTGGCGTAGTATTAATGTAATGATACTGCGCACTGCGTAACGTTTGTTTGAACTGACGAATATCTTGTTTCAAGGTTTTGCTTGACGGAATAATATCATCATCAAGTCGTGTCACCGCATTTTGACTTACAAAATAGTCTTCTAAATAAGAGACCATCGAGTCAGCTAGCGCAGGATTATAAAGCACATGATAGCGATCGCAGCGGTATTTATCCGCTTGATGTAAGTAGATATCATTAATACTCGCACCACTGTAAAGCACGGTTTCATCAAAGATAAAGCCTTTTAGATGCAATACACCTAATACTTCTTTACCTTTCACTGGCACGCCTAAGATCGTTACTTTGTCACCGAGTCTTTTACGCATATCTTTATAGAGGTCGGCATTACCACCATGATCTTTTTGGCCAATAAGACCGCGTTGTGCTCGATGAAAATCAACAAACACTTTAATCACTAATCTAGGATTATTTACACGAGCTTGATAAAGCGCATCAAGAATTTCTCTGCCTGCTTCATCGTCTTGGATATAAAGAGCCGAAATATAAATGCGTTTCGAAGATGAAGCAATTAAGTCTAATATTTTTGCTTTAAAATCACGCGCTGAAAATAAAACATCAATATGCCCTGCCGACATTGGCAGTTGCTTTAAGTTGGTAATCGTAGACTGATAAAACTCTAATGATTTCATATGTCGTTTCAAGCTGATTTATAAAAGTTAATCGATAATTATCACTGATTCCCACTGTGATTGCTATGTATCTCTGCAATTATTAGAACTCGGTGCTAAAAATTTACATTTATTAACAGAAGTTATACGTATCATGTTAAATTCATCATCAATAGTTATTACCTATCAATTATTATTCAATAAACAATTTCATTTTATTTCAGAAAAACATACTATGTACACATTAGAGTGAACTCACTCACTAGCAACTGGTACTTGATCATAGAGTACACATAGCATGCTAACCAATTTTTTTTACGTGGAGTATCTTATATTATGTTTACAGTTATTTTTGGTCGCCCTGGTTGCCCTTTCTGCGTACGTGCAAAACAAATTGCAGAAACATTAAAAGCTGAGCATGAAGATTTTGATTTCAACTACATCGATATGCTTGCTGAAGGCATCAGTAAAGCTGACCTAGAAAAATCAGCCGGTGTACCAGTAAATACGGTTCCACAAATCTTCATTGATGAAAAACACCTTGGTGGTTGTACTGAGTTTGAACAGTACGCTAAAGAAAACTTGGGTCTATATGCATAAGGCTTAACAATGTCTTTATTAAATAAGATTCGTTGTGCATTTACCTTAGGGCAAGGCGTATTAGTCGACTTGCCCGACCTTGATCCGAGTGTTGATCCATTTGATCAGTTCCAGAACTGGTTCAAAGCGGCGCAAGACTGCGGCATTGTCTTACCTGAATCCATGACAGTGTCTACTGTTGATGCGAATGGTTACCCTTCTTGTCGTGTTGTACTACTCAAAGAATTGAGCAAAGAAGGCTTTGTTTTCTTTACCAATTACGACAGTCGAAAAGGCAAGGAACTCGCTCAAAACCCACATATCGCGTTAACATTCCATTGGAATATTTTACAGCGTCAAGTGCGAATTCAAGGTGTGGTCGAAAAGATCTCAGCTGAAGATTCTAATACCTACTTCCAGTCTCGTGGACGTGGTAGCCGAATCGGCGCATGGGCATCAGAGCAAAGTGCAGTAATCACTTCACGCAAAATCCTTGAACAACAAGTTAAACAGTTCACCGATAAATTTGCAGATAAAGAAGTGCCACTACCTGAGTTTTGGGGTGGCTACGTGGTAAAACCGACAAGTATAGAGTTTTGGCAAGGTAAAGCCGATCGCTTGCATGATCGTTTTAGTTATGTGAAAAATGGAAATGACTGGCGTGTTGATCGCCTAGCGCCTTAATAAGGTCCGCCCTTAATAAGATTAATTATTGATAAACTCTTATTACTAGCACAGCTATATTTGAGCAGGTAACTCCGTTTACCTGCTTTATTTTTATCTACACTTTATAACCAGTTCAATTTTTCAAACATATCACCAACACGGTTTAGTTCCGCATCTAAGCTTACGGCATGATCGTCCGCTTCACCTACCCAGCCTAAATTCGCTAAAAACTGATTGATAAAACCTTTATTATCAAACAATCCATGTAAATAGCAGCCATAAACATTCCCTTTCTGCCAGCCTAAATCGGTTTCGATAAAGCTTTTACAACGCGTCGTTTGACTCGCATCGCTAATCGTTGTTTTACCGTGGTGAATTTCATAACCCGATAATTTAAAACCTTGCCAGTCAATATCACGCTGCCGGGTGGTTTTAGTCTGGGCGTGTGATGTGATAATAGGGAGCAGTCCTAAACCTTGTTCATCACCGCCTTCAATGTGGTGCGGATCCAAGATCTGTTCACCAAGTAATTGCATGCCCCCACAAATACCGATAATAGGCTGCCCACGCTGCGCCGCTTTGTAAATCTCATTGGCTAAGCCGGATTCGCGTAAATGTAATAAGCTCGCCGCTGTATTTTTACTACCGGGTAAGATAACGGCATCAAAGTCAGCCAATGATTGACCGTCTCGTAGTGGGACTACGCTGACATTATCTTGGTGGATCAAGTTATCAAACTCGTCCATGTTCGCCGCATAGGGGTAAGTAATCAACGCGATATTGATATGTCCACTTTGATAAGTTGCACGGTGATGTAAGGTATCTTCTTCAGGTAAACGATGCGGAAAATAGTGAATATTAGCAACCGTCGGTACACCGGTTTTCTCTTCCAACCAAGTCATGGCATTACCCAATAATAACGGATCACCACGAAATTTATTTAATACAAAACCTTTAATCAGTTTTTGCTCTTCTTCTGCAAGGCACATAAAAGTACCGAGTAGATGCGCAAATGCACCGCCTTTATCAATATCAGCAACTAAATAAACATCGGCATTACAAGCCAGCGCAACACTCATGTTCACAATATCACTGGCACGTAAGTTAATTTCGGCCGGACTGCCCGCGCCTTCAATAATGATTTGCTGGTAGTCTTGTTGTAAATCGTTAAGTGCTTTTTCAACATGTTCAAAAAGGTGAGACTTACGTTCCATCCACGGAATGTTACTTAATTCTGGCGCTGGTTTACCGTTTAAAATAAGCTGGCTTTGGGTGTCCGCACTGGGTTTTAGTAATACAGGGTTCATGCGTACATCGGGAAGGACTTTGGCAGCAATGGCTTGTAGATACTGCGCGCGGCCGATCTCTTCTCCTTGTGCTGTGACAGCGGCGTTATTACTCATATTTTGCGCTTTAAATGGCGCGACATTAATACCACGATTGGCAAACATACGGCATAAGCCCGCGACAACGAAACTTTTACCGGCGTCGCTCGTGCACCCCATGATCATGATTGGCTTTGTCATTTTATCTTCTAATTATGGTAGGTTACTGAAAAGTAAGATCTGTGAGTTTTAAGTACGATTTGCGTACGCCATGTTTATATACTTCAACTTGCCCAAGCTGGTAATCTAGTTTGGGAATAAACCAATAATAAGTCGCGCGGTTTTTCTTCTTTTTAACTTCTTTGACTTTAACCGCTGTCATGTCGCCAAATATAGTGTTGATCGTTTCTTTCTGTACAACTTCAAATTGAATGGTTTCTAGTTTTTTTTCAAATACCCATTCGTAGCTGAATGCTGTTTTACCTAACTTAAGATCATTTTGAACAACAATAGTCATGGCACCAACATCCATCACACCCGGCTTTGATTTAATTTCTACATGGCCATCTTCAAAATCCATTAAAATGTCACCATTATCTTCAAAGGAAGCTGATGATATGTTTCCAAAGCCCATTACCGATGTTTCATGCTCGTAACGGTCAGTGGTTAAGATGTTGTCTTTAAAGCTAAACCATGAATTATTTTTATAGCCGCCGGTACCAAATAATACACTCGCTTGTGTCGTGAGCTTATAGCTATCACCACTTAAACGACGTAATGTACGCTCACCACTACCAAATTTTACGTCTTTGTAATACACCGCATACTTAGCTTGAAAAGGATAGACTTCAGCTTGGGCTGCAGATACGGTCATAGAGAAAGTCCCTATACTCAAAGCAATCGAGTAAAAAAATTTAGCAAATGTATCCATCATATGGACTCCCTTCACAGTAGCTCGCATACGAGGGATGCAAGCCGTCACTGTTTTGGCCTATAAGCCTTAATAATTTTAGCTTATAACGACATTTGCGGCGTAATACTATTTTTTAGTAATTTTATAATCTCGTAGTTTATTGGCAATGGCAGTATGAGATACGCCCAAGCGCTTTGCCAATTGACGTGTGCTTGGGTAAGACGGATATAGGCGCTGCAGTAACAGCTTTTCAAAACGTTTACACGCTTCATCTAATGAGCCATCAAACAAGTCTTCATCATAACTTTCATTTTTCGCTTTCGGTAAATTTAAATCACATGGGTTTAGCGTATCCCCCTCTAACAAGGTCAATGCGTGATATAACACGTTACGTAATTCACGCACATTACCCGGCCAAGGGTAAGATTGTAATAGATCTAATACATTGCGGCTTAACAGCGGTTTAGTACGCTGTAGTTCATGACTGAACACGGAACAGAAAGAGTGACATAGCGGGATAATATCTTCTTTACGTTCACGCAGTGCAGGCACCGTCATCGATAATACATTTAAACGATAATATAAATCTTGGCGGAATTTACCTTCACTGATTAATTTAGCCAGATCGTTTTGTGTGGTGCAAAAAATACGCACATCAACACATACCTCTTGCTCGTCACCAACCCGTCGGAAACAACCTGTTTCTAACAAGCGTAAAAACTTAGTTTGCAAGTAAGGTGACATATCACCAATTTCATCAAGCAATACCGAACCTTCATTCGCAAGTTCAAAAATACCACGTTTGGTTTCACCATCATGAGTGACCACACCAAACAATTCAGACTCTGCAACCGCATCAGGCACCGCTGCACAGTTTAATGCTAAAAATTGATTTTGTGAGCGCCCACTTGCTTGGTGACAGGCTTTAGCAATAAGTTCTTTACCCGCCCCTGTCTCACCTAAAATCATTAACGGCGCATCAAGCATGGCTAACTTTTTCGCCGTATTAATTAGCGTATGCATTTTATCGCTTTTGGCGAGAATTTCATCAAATGCAGCAAACTGGAAAGTACGTAAGAAATTAAACTGCTTGCCAATGCGATCTACCGATTTAAGAATAATCACCGCACCAACGAGCTCGTCTGGTGTTACCATTGCTTTTGAACGTGCTACTTGATTAATATCACTGCTAATATTCAAGGGTAATATATCGCCAAGGAAGTCTTCATCCAATAACGTTAGCTTTTGCGTTTGCGCACAAACTTCATCTGATTCCAACCATTTTAAGATAGAGAAACCCTTCACAAAATGGCTAATACAATGACCTTTCACCTGCGACTCAGATAGCCCAAGCGCAGTCAATGCGGGTGTGTTAACCAAAGAAACGGAGCCTTTAACATCAACTGAAAATACGATATCAGGTAAGTTAGTCATCAAAGTCTGAATTTCTTGATGCTCGAGTTCAGAAGGTAAATAACCGACTGTTTTCACATCGCATACACCACTGATACGACGCAGACTCGTCATTAATGCCTGTAAATCAGAAAATTCTAAATTAGGTGATTTAATAAATATCCGGTCGGGTTGCTGGATCTCAATTGCGGATAAATTAATATCTCGAGCTAAAAAACAATCAAGGATCTCACGACTAATACCGACTCTATCTTCACAAACTAATTCCAAACGCATTACTGTAACCACCATAAAGTTCTATGCGCATATAATAGCATGTAAACAAGAGGCCTATCGTCAATAAAAATAGAGCCACTAAGATTAATATAGTCCGAATACCTGATTTGAATAGATCGCTTAATAATACTGCTAAATATTACTCGTTCACGGCAAAAACTAGCTGATATAATTAAAATTTTTACATCATATTGCAATAAACTTAACTATTATGATGTAAAAGACACAGATTAACTTGGTTGAACATTACCTTAGTGATAAATTAGCGAGGTAAGTAATCGTGATAAAACAATATGCATATTCCAAATTTGATTAAATATATACTGCCATTGACCGTTATGTTCTCCTTAACGGCATGTGATAAGCAAACCAAAATTAAACAGGACGGTCTCTCTTATTGCACCGAGGGAAGTCCGTCCTCATTTAACCCTCAAACGGCTACATCAAATGTAACGCTTGATGCGACGACTAGCCAGCTTTACAACCGCTTGCTATTTATTGATCCAAATACGCAGCAATTTAAAGCGGGATTGGCCATTGATTGGGAAATATCTGAAGACCGCCTCTCTTATCGTTTTTTCTTGCGGAAAAATGTCCGTTTTCATCAAACCGATTACTTTACACCAACACGACCATTTGATGCTGATGATGTCATCTTTAGTTTCTCGCGTATTTTAGATAAAACGAATCCTTATCATGACGTTTCTCCGACGGGCTACCCTTTCTTTGAAGGTATTGAATTAGACCAACAAGTCCAAGCCCTCGTAAAGATTGATGATTACACGATTGAATTTAAACTCGTGCGACCTGACTCTTCGTTTATTGCTAATTTAGCCAGTGATTTTAGTGTGATTTTATCCGCTGAATATGCCGATACTTTGATTGCGTTAAACAAAAAGGCCGATATAGACAATCTACCTATTGGTACAGGCCCATTTAAATTTAAAGAATACCGCACTGATAATTTTATTCGCTATCAAAGACATGATGATTATTGGGGGGACAATGCCAAAATAAAACAATTGATCTTTGATATCACCCCAAATGCATCATCTCGATTAGCGAAATTACTGACTCAAGAATGCGATATCATGGCTTATCCAGCGGCCAGCCAGGTTGAAATGATCAGTGAGCATGACCGAGTCAGTATATCAGTAGAAACAGGCTTAAACGTCGCTTATTGGGCATTCAATACCGAAAAAGCACCATTTGACAATCCCAAGATTCGCCGTGCATTAGCGCACACAATCAACCAAGAAACCCTATTACAAGCGGTGTATTACAATACCGGGGTCAATGCTAAATCTATTTTGCCACCAGTGTCTTGGGCCTATAACCCTTACCTTAAAAGCTATAAATATAACCTTGCATATGCACGTCAGCTATTGACCGAAGCCGGCTATCCAAATGGTTTTAGCATGGATATTATGGCGCTGAAATCATCACAAGTTTATAATCCAGATGCCGTTAAAATGGCGGAACTTATTCAATCTGAACTAGCACAAATCGGTATTGAGGTAAGAATTATTAAATATGAGTGGCAGCTCATGGAAAAGAAATTACAACAGAGTGAATATGATAGTTACCTACTAGGTTGGGTTGCTGATAATAATGACCCAGATAATTTCTTCCGCTTTCAATTGAGTTGTAATGCTATTAACACGGGATCGAATTATACCCGTTGGTGTAACTCAGAATTCGATGATTTAATTAATCAAGCGGTCACTGAAACAGAATACATTGAACGCGTAACACTCTATTATCGCGCTCAAGAGATTATTCAACAAGAACTACCACTCATTCCACTGGCACATTCGTTACGTTTACATGCCTATACAAGTGGACTAAAAGGCGTTGAAACAACCGCTTTCGGTGGCATCAATTTCATTAATACAGTACGGCAGTAACTCATGTTTTTTTATATAATAAGACGTATTAACCTGTTGGTCATTACGGTCGCAGCATTAACCGTCATTGGTTTCTACCTCCGAACCCGTGTGGCCGGTGATTTAGCTTTAGATGGGAATGTATTCAGTAATTATTTTGATTATTTGATGGCAATTTCACAAGGTGACCTGGGGGTTACCACGGGTACGGGTCAACCCGTTTTCGATGAAATATTAACGGTATTTCCCGCGACATTAGAGCTTTGTTTTAGTGCCTTCATATTATCTATTTTAATTGGGGTACCCATTGGCACAATGGCGGGGATGCAACGTGGTAGCTCACTCGACAGTACCATCATGGCTATTTCTCTGTTTATCTTTTCCATTCCGGTATTTTGGTTAGCATCGTTAGTCATGATGTATTTTGCCCTTAACTGGAATTGGCTACCTGTTACAGGTCGACTGAACTTACTTTATGAGATTGACTCAGTAACTGGCTTTATGCTTATTGATACACTTATTTCCGATAACCCGCATAGCCAAGATGCATTTTACGATGCGCTTAAGCACTTACTTTTACCGACAATTGTATTAGCAACGGTGCCGACCACGGAAGTTATTCGCCAAATGCGTAACCACGTCAGTGATGTCATGAAGCAAAAATACATTAAAGCCGCAGCCAGTAAGGGCTTAAGTAAAACCCAAATTATCCTGCGCCATGTACTGCGTAATGCAATCCCAAACATGATCCCGCACCTTGGTCTGCAATTTAGTACCGTATTAACGACAGCAATGGTCACTGAAGCTGTATTTTCATGGCCCGGCATCGGCCGTTGGCTAATTAACAGTATTTATCAGCAAGACCATGCTGCTATCCAAGGCGGGATGTTAACAGTGGCCATCTTTGTGGTCACCGCAAATGTATTAACCGAAATATTAACTGTCGTCATTCATCCAATTCGCAGGAAAGAACTTTATGCCCAACATTAATGTCTTTGCGGATGAACATATTCTTTCCCCTACCGAACAAACCTGGAAGCACTATTCATCCCAACAAATTGCGATGGCCGCGCTATGGGCACTTGGTTTTTTATGTTTCTTAATGGTTTTTGCACCTTTGATTGCACCCCATGAACCAGACCTACGACAAGCCCATTTACTCTTACAACCACCCTCATGGGATGATCAAGGTACCGTTGACTATTTCTTTGGCACCGACGATTTAGGCCGAGATGTGCTATCACGGTTATTATATGGTTTACCTTTAACCTTTGGTAACGCCCTGCTGATTAGCTTTATCGCCTTAATCATCGGCACAACAATTGGTATTACCGCTGCAATCAGCCGTGGCCTGCTATCCAGCATCTTGCATCATATAATGGATACAGCGTTATCGATTCCGTCGTTGTTATTAGCGATTATCTTTATTTCAATACTTGGACCAGGCTTGGATCACAGCTTATTAGCAATTTTACTGGCTTCTATCCCACAATTTATTCGCGGTGTCTATTTATCGGTTTATCAAGAACTACAAAAAGAATACATCATTGCACTCAAACTTGACGGTGCAAATCACTACCGCATTATTCGTTATGGCGTATTTCCAAATATCATTGAAACACTTGTAAACTTACTTACTCGTGCGATCTCGTCAGCTATAATTGATATAAGTGCATTAGGGTTTTTAGGCTTAGGTGCACAACGCCCCCTTTCGGAATGGGGCACGATGTTATCGGGTGCAACCGACCTTGTATTTATCGCACCTTGGACCGTTGTATTACCTGGTCTAGCGATTTTAGTGACTATTTTCATTGTTAATGTCGTTGGCGAAAGTTTAAGACAATCTATTATTGCGGGAATTGACTAATGGCACTACTCGACATTCGAAATCTCACCATTGAAATTGAAACACCACAAGGTACCTTAAAAGCGGTAGATCGATTTAACCTGACCCTCAGTGATGGTGAAGTACGTGGGCTCGTAGGTGAATCGGGCTCAGGAAAGAGCCTTGTTGCAAAAGCAATTATGGGGATCACCAAAGATAACTGGCGTATTCGTGCAGACCGCTTACGATTAGGTGATATCGATTTACTTAACTTAACCCCTGTACAACGTCGCCGAGTGATGGGCAAAGAAATTGGTATGATCTTTCAAGATGCAGCCGCGCATTTGGATCCATCAGAAAAAGCCGGCGATCAGCTTGCAGAGGCCATCCCGTGTGATCAGTTTACCGGCCATTTTTGGAATCGTTTTAACTGGCGTAAAAAACAAGCCATTGCCCTATTGCATAAAGTCGGTGTAAAAGATCATAAAAAGGTGATGAATAGCTACCCTTTTGAGCTCTCTGAAGGTCTCTGTCAAAAAGTGATGATAGCAATGGCAATTGCGAAAAAACCCCGTCTGTTGATTGCTGATGAGCCGACAACTGCAATGGAGCCTAAAACGCAAAACCAAATTTTACGTTTACTCGATAAGCTAAATAAGTTATCACACACCACCATTCTTCTTATTAGCCACGATTTAGAAACAGTGAGTTTGTTAGCAGATAATATGACCGTGATGTACTGTGGGCAGATGGTTGAAAGTGGCACAATAGATCAAGTGTTTAATCATACCCACCACCCCTATACTGCAGCATTATTACGTGCCAATCCAGATTTTAGCCAAGTGCCACATAAAGGACGGTTAAATACCTTGGCTGGGCAGGTTCCGCTCTTACACCATTTGCCAATTGGTTGCCGACTTGGACCGCGTTGCCCTAATGCCCAAAAAAACTGTGTGATAACACCACCAATGCAAAAGATAAAAGGCCATATGTTTAGTTGCCATTTCCCGTTAAATGCAGATGAATTAAAAGGTACAAAATGTCAGAAAAAATAATCGACATCGCAGCGGAAAAGCGTGTGCAACCTTTACTGCGTGTAGAAAACTTAGGGAAAACCTATATCAATCCAACGGGTTTTTTTAAACGCGAAGAAGTCGTGGCGGTCAATAATATTTCATTTAATTTAAACCGTTCCGAAACGCTCGCGATTATTGGTGAAACCGGTTCGGGGAAATCGACACTAGCACGTTTACTGGCAGGCATAATACCGCCGACTAAAGGTAATATTTATATTGATGGTTGCAAACTAGATGACAGCAATACAGACTTACGTTGCCGTTCGATCAGAATGGTATTTCAAGATCCTGAAACATCACTTAATCCCCGTACCAGTGTCGGTCAAATTCTAGATGCGCCATTGCAATTAAATACGGATATGTCAGTAAACAAGCGCGCAGAAAAAATCACCGAAACGCTACGTTTGGTCGGTCTACTACCAGAATATGCAACCTTCTACCCACCGATGTTATCGAGTGGCCAAAAACAACGTATTGCTCTGGCCAGGGCGCTTATTTTAAACCCGAAGATTATTATTGCTGATGATACATTATCAACGCTGGATATATCGCTGCGCTCACAAATGATCAATTTGATGCTAGATCTACAAAAAACAATTGGCATCTCTTATATTGTGGTTACCCATAATATTGGCCTCGTTAAGCACATAAGCGACAAAATGATTGTTATGCATCAAGGGGAATGCATCGAGCAAGGTAATACAGAGCAGCTATTCTCTCGGCCTACAGCGGCATTATGTGGACAAATATTATCTAATCAATATAACATGAAGAGACACAGCTGCTAATGTCCTTATTCTTGAATATAGCGCTTAATCTCATTCTGATTTAACTCTGCTTCCATATCTTCAAATGCCTCGGCACGTAAGTAAAACCGCCACGTCTGACGTGGCACACGCTGCTTAATCATATTCTCACTCACAATTAGATATTCGGTGCTTGCTATATTAGTTGTTACTGTCACCTTTTGACGACCAATCACAAAATCAGCGGGCACATGCCGACCATCTTTCAACATGCCAAATTCTGTAAACACTAATAGCTCAGGCTTGCCATAAAAATCATCAGTCGACACCCAATGCCCCAAGATCGGGTTATCCTTTGGCGAATAAAACCATGCGCCAGCGAGTAACAAGAGAGTAATAGTAATAAATGTAATAATGTATTTAGCCATAACTTCTTATTCTAGTTAATAAATCCCTATTATTACAGTGCAAAAAAATCCCAACGCAATATAAAATCACATTGGGATTAATTAAACGACTAAGTAATGCTTTATAGTATTACTTAGTTTTTATATCACTCTGCAGCAACAGGATAAGATACGTCAGCGGCTTTAATCAATGTTTGTATTAACATTTCATAGTCAGCTTGCGCATTAATATTTTTTAATGTATCGCCTAAACGAGCCGCTTCTTCAGCATTTACTTCAGCGTCACGAACAGATGTGAACTTCAGCAGTGTCACATCGCCATTCAATGATGTCTCAGTGGCAACACTTACTTGCTCTGCAGCAGGTTTTGGCATTGAGAATAATGTACTCAATACTTTAAAGTCCGCTTTGGTATAATCAAAACGGCTTAACC
The DNA here is from genome assembly GCF_001574435.1 of Moritella sp. JT01. Classification (GTDB taxonomy): domain Bacteria; phylum Pseudomonadota; class Gammaproteobacteria; order Enterobacterales; family Moritellaceae; genus Moritella. Next base: position 230,097 of record NZ_LOCN01000001.1, on the reverse strand, counting down.
ATTCAGGTGCAGTAAAGTTTACACCAACCGTTGCAAGTTCAGCAGCAACACTTTCACCCGCATCAATCTTAGCGGATACAGTAGCCATAAAGCTTCGTGCTTTTTGTTCTGCTTTCATTGCTTTTAAACGTTCTACAATTTCATCATTTACATCCACTAATGATTTCGTTGTTTGTGGTTTATATTCGTTAATACGAACCACAATACTTTGCTCATCAGAAATGTTAATGATTTCAGAGTTTAGCGCTTCGGCAATAAAGTCTTGATCGAATAACGTTGAAGCAACTCTTGGATCATTCAAGGGTGCAGGAATCGCATTCGCAGAAAATAGCTCTGTTGATACAATTGTTAAACCCGTTGCTTCAGATGCAACATCCAGTGAATCAGGTACTTCAAATGCTTGCTCTGCTAATGTTTCAGCTAACTCATCAAAATGGGTAACGGCTTGCTCATTCTTCAAACGTGTTTCAATTGTTGTTTTAACGTCTGCAAATGCTTTTACTTTACCCGGTTCAACCGCTAATAGTTTAATGATATGGAAACCAAAATCACTGCGCACTAGCTCAGTCGTTACGTCACCGTCATTCTTCAGTGCAAATGCAGCCGTTTCGAATGCTGGATCCATGATATCTTTTTCTAACCAATCCAGTTCACCGCCATTTTCACCGCTAAACGTATCATCAGATGATGATTTAGCTAATTGAGCAAAGTCTGCGCCTGATTGTATTTGAGCCAGTAAGTCTTGTGCCTTTGCTTCAGCAGCAGATTCATCATCATTGAATGCAACAAGGATATGTGCAACTTTACGTTTATCTTCTTGAGTATAAGATGATAAGTGTTCGTTATAGTAATTTTCAGCCGCATCCGCGTCTAATTCAATACCTGCACTAATGTTCTTCATATCAACTAGGATATAATCAACAGATGCTTGCTGTGGCGTTTGAAAGAACGCTTTGTTGTCTTCGTAATAGCGACTCACTTCAGCATCAGTCACCACCACATCGCTAGCAAATTTATTTACTGGCACGATAAGTTGACTTAATTCACGCTGTTGATTTTGTAACGCAGCTAATAGTTTAACTTCACTTGGTAAGCTAAATTCTGAGTTTACTAATGCATCAGTCAATTGTTGTTGTGCAAAATCAGCACGTAAACGCTCAACAAATTGTGCAGGCGTCATGCCGCTTTGACGTAATAAACTAATGTAACGTTCGTCATTAAATACGCCATCCGTTTGAAATTGTTCCATCGCAAAAATATAACTACGGATCTTTTCATCACCAATACGTAACGCTAAGTCATCTGTCATTTTCTGTAATAAATTTTGAGCAACTAATGTATTTAATGATTGTTGACGTACTTGATTTTGAAATTCGGGTTGTTCCCAACGCGCGGCGAATGATTCACCCTGTTGAGACTCTAAGCGAGAACGGTCAGTTCTAACTTGATTTTCAAGTGCTTGCGTTGAAATATCGACGCCATTCACTGTCGCAGCGGACTGAGCGCTACCACTACCTAGATAACTACTTACACCAGCAAGGGCAAACGTAACGATCACTGCGCCTAAAATAATCTTAGCACCCGGTCCTTGTGAACCTTCGCGAAACTTCTCTAACATAATTGTATTCTCTAAACTGCAATACAGTAAATAACAATAAAAACGCACCTCATGATGCGCCTTTACTCAAAAATTAAAATCAATAGCTTAAGATTTCAATGCTTCTTTTAATAACTTCCCAGCTTTAAATACGGGTAGTTTAGATGCTGCAATTTGAATCTCTGCGCCGGTTTGTGGGTTACGACCAATTCGTGCAACACGATCTCGTACACTAAAAGTACCAAAACCCACTAAAGTAACAGATTCATCTTTTTCTAGTGTTTCTGTTACAGATTCGATCATTGCATCAATAGCACGACCTGCAGCAGCTTTAGAAATATCAGCTTTAGCGGCAACACAATCTATCAGTTGAGCTTTATTCACTTTCTTCCCCTAATTATAATCATTTATATGTAATAGTTGAACATCAATATAACTAACTTTAACAGCGTTTATAACAAGGTTAGAGTTACTATTCAAGTATCTACAGCACTCTAACCTAAAGCAATAAAACTATTTTGACACAACTTCAAAACCAGCAGGGCTATGCTCTAAAGCAAGCTCTAGCACTTCCTCAATCCAACGAACGGGATGAATCTCAAGATCACCAATTACATTGGCTGGGATCTCTTCTAAATCACGTTCATTTTCTTTTGGAATCAAGACACACTTAATACCACCACGATGTGCTGCAAGCAGTTTCTCTTTCAAGCCACCAATGGGTAATACTTCACCTCTTAACGTGATTTCACCTGTCATTGCAACGTTTGCACGCACAGGGTTACCCGTTAAGCTAGATACAAGCGCTGTGCACATGGCAATACCCGCACTTGGTCCATCTTTTGGTGTAGCACCTTCAGGCACATGCACATGAATGTCACGCTTTTCATAAAAGTCGCCATTGATACGTAACTTATCCGCGCGAGAGCGAACAACCGTCATCGCAGCTTGAATAGATTCTTGCATCACTTCACCTAATGATCCGGTGTAATTCAGCTTGCCTTTACCTGGAACAGATGTAGTTTCGATAGTCAATAACTCACCACCAACTTCTGTCCACGCCAGACCGGTTACTTGACCGACACGACTTTCACCTTCAGCTTTACCAAAATCAAAGACTTGAACGCCTAAATATTCAGATAAATTATCTTGATTGATCGTCACTGACTTAAGTGATTTGTTCAGCAATATTTGCTTCACTGCTTTACGGCATAGTTTTGAAATTTCACGCTCAAGTGAACGTACGCCCGCTTCACGAGTGTAATAACGGATAATACCCATTATCGCGCTATCTTCAATGGTAATCTCTTTTGATTTTAAACCATTTCGCTCAATTTGCTTATCCAGTAAATGCTGTTTAGCAATATTCAGTTTTTCATCTTCGGTATAACCCGATAAACGAATCACTTCCATACGGTCGAGTAGCGGACCTGGTATGTTCATTGAATTCGATGTCGCAACAAACATAACGTCAGACAAATCATAATCAACTTCAAGATAATGATCGTTGAACGTTGTATTTTGCTCTGGGTCTAAAACTTCCAATAATGCCGATGCTGGATCACCACGCATATCCGATGCCATCTTATCAATTTCATCTAATAAGAATAACGGATTACGCACTTCAACTTTCGCCATTTTCTGGATGATTTTACCCGGCATAGAACCAATATAAGTACGGCGATGACCACGAATTTCCGCTTCATCACGTACGCCACCCAGAGCCATACGAACATACTTACGTCCTGTTGCTTTCGCAATCGATTGACCTAACGAGGTTTTACCTACGCCCGGAGGACCGACAAGACAAAGAATTGGACCTTTGAGTTTATTAACTCGGCTTTGTACTGCTAGATATTCTAAAATACGTTCTTTTACTTTATCCAAACCATAATGGTCTGCATCGAGAACTTCTAACGCTTTGCCAATGTCTTTTTTAACTTTTGAACGTTTCTTCCAAGGAACTGAAATCATCCAATCGATATAACTACGTACTACAGTTGCTTCTGCAGACATAGGTGACATCATTTTTAATTTATTCAGCTCAGCGATGGTCTTGGTTTTAGGCTCAGCAGGCATCTGTGCTTGCTCAATTTTATCAGCCAATTGTTCAAATTCATCCACACCATCTTCAGACTCACCAAGCTCTTTTTGAATCGCTTTCATTTGCTCATTCAAATAGTATTCGCGCTGGCTTTTTTCCATCTGCTTTTTAACACGTGTTCGAATTTTCTTTTCAACGTGTAATAGGTCGATTTCAGATTCCATCTGTGCCATTAAGAACTCAAGACGTTCTCCAACGTTACTTAACTCTAATACCACCTGCTTATCTTCTAATTTTAATGGCATGTGAGCAGCCATTGTATCAGCAAGACGCGCAGCTTCATCGATCGCCGTCACTGAGGTTAAAACTTCAGCTGGGATCTTTTTGTTTAGTTTTATATAGCCTTCAAACTGGCCAATTGCAGATCGAATAAGTACATCTTCTTCTTCATCAGATACTGATTCAGAGATAATATATTCAATCTCGGCTTGGAAATAATCATCGCTATCACTCAAGCTATTTAATTTTGCTCTTTGTGTGCCTTCGACCAATACTTTTACCGTACCATCAGGCAATTTCAACATTTGTAAAATATTAGCGACTGTACCCACGCTATTCAGATCATCAACTTGGGGATCATCTTGAGCTGCATCTTTTTGTGCAACTAAAAATATTTGCTTATCTGTATCCATTGCGGCTTCAAGACAACGAATTGACTTTTCTCGGCCAATAAACAAAGGGATTACCATATGGGGATAAACCACAACATCACGCAATGGTAATACAGGTATATCTACACGTTCCGTACGCTCAAAACTCATCTTGTCCTCACTTATAAAACTGGACTAAGGGCTAATATTGAATATATAGGGGTTATTACTCAACAATCAATGCTAGGAGCTTAAAATATGAAAAATAATATAAAAAAAGGGGCATTGCGCCCCCTTTTTAAGATTAAGTGTTTAAAAATCTAACACTAATCTGCTGATACAGCCTTGTTCTCTGTATTTTCATAAATCAAAATTGGTGCTGATTCATCATTAATTACAGATTCATCAATCACAACTTTGCTCACATTGTCAACAGAAGGTAGATCATACATAGTATCCAGTAAAATGGCTTCTACAATTGAACGTAAGCCACGAGCACCCGTATTTCGAGACATCGCTTTTTTTGCAATTGCAGTAAGTGCATCTTCACAAAACTCGAGATCAACACCTTCTAAATCGAATAGTGCAGAATACTGTTTAGTCAGTGCATTTTTCGGTTCTGTTAAGATCTGAATTAATGCACTTTCATCAAGTTCTGTTAATGTCGCAGTCACAGGTAAACGACCGATAAATTCAGGGATAAGACCGAATTTAACCAAATCTTGTGGTTCAACTTTAGAGAAGACTTCAGATAAAGTTGCTTTCTCAGCTTCACCTTTCACTTCAGCTGTGAAACCAATACCACTATTTTTGTTAGTACGCATTTCAATAACTTTGTCTAAACCAGCAAATGCACCACCACAGATGAATAAAATCTTAGATGTATCTACTTGTAAAAACTCTTGTTGAGGATGCTTACGACCACCTTGTGGCGGTACTGAAGCAACAGTCCCTTCAATCAGTTTTAATAATGCTTGCTGAACACCTTCACCCGATACGTCACGAGTAATAGATGGATTATCAGATTTACGCGAAATTTTATCAATTTCATCGATATAGACAATACCACGTTGGGCTTTCTCTACGTCATAATCGCATTTTTGCAATAATTTCTGAATAATATTTTCAACATCTTCACCAACATAACCCGCTTCAGTTAATGTCGTGGCATCAGCCATAGTAAAAGGTACATCAAGAATACGTGCTAGTGTTTCAGCCAATAATGTTTTACCACTACCCGTTGGACCAATTAGCAGGATATTACTCTTACCTAGTTCTACACCATTTGATGTATCGCCATTGCGTAAACGCTTGTAGTGATTGTATACCGCAACAGCTAACACTTTCTTAGCATGGTCTTGACCAATGACATAATCATCGAGCTTGCCACGAATTTGATGCGGTGTCGGTAATGCATCACCTTCACGTTTTGGTACAATTTCTTTAATCTCTTCACGAATAATATCGTTACAAAGATCAACACATTCATCACAAATGTAGACAGATGGGCCGGCAATTAACTTGCGCACTTCATGTTGGCTTTTGCCACAAAAAGAACAATAGAGTAATTTGCCGTTATCCCCACTTTTTGTTTCTGTCATTCGATAACCTCATATTACAAGTAAAAGCCCAATGCCTAATCTTCATTATGGCTAAAAGACAATCGACCTGTCAAAAATTACTTAATCACGTTTTGTTATTACTGAATCAATCAAACCATAATCCATCGCTTCAGCTGACGTCATGAAATTATCACGGTCCGTATCTGTAGCAAGGCGATCATACTCTTGACCAGTATGTTCAGCTAATATTTCATTTAATTTACGCTTAGTTTTAATAATTTCATTCGCGTGAATTTCAATATCAGATGCTTGACCTTGATAACCACCTAAAGGTTGGTGGATCATAATCTTAGCATTAGGTAATGCGTGACGCTTACCTTTTTCGCCACCAGCAAGTAGAAAAGCTCCCATACTCGCCGCCATACCCATACAAATCGTAGATACGTTTGGCTTGATAAATTGCATGGTGTCATAAATTGACATACCAGCACTAACAGAACCACCAGGCGAATTAATATAAAGGAAAATATCTTTATCTGGGTTTTCTGATTCTAAGAACAGTAGCTGTGCAACAACAAGGTTCGCCATATGATCTTCGACCTGGCCAGTCAAAAAGATTACACGGTCTTTTAAAAGTCGAGAATAAATGTCATAAGAACGTTCGCCTTTAGCTGTTTGTTCAACAACCATAGGTACTAACGTGTTTGACGGCGACTCTGTGATATTATTAAAGAATTGTGACATATTATCATCCCTAAATAAAAATGGCCCAAGTGAAATACCCCCCACTCGAGCCATTATAGCGCTTAATTACGTATTTTGTTCAATCTAATAAACAATTATGCGTTTTGAGTCGCTTTATTCATTAGCTCTTCGAACGCAACTTCTTTTTCTGTTACATTTGCTTTTTCTAAAACTAAATCAATAGCTTGGTCTTCAACAGCTACATTACGAACGTTTTCTAAAGCTTGGTCGTTGTCTTTGTAGTGTGCGATAACTTCAGCTGGATCTTCGTATGCAGAAGCCATAGATGCGATCATGTCTTGAACACGTGCGTCATCCGCTGTGATTTCGTTTGATTTGATGAATTCACCAAGAACTAGACCGATTTTAACACGACGGCTAGCTTGCTCTGTGAATAGTTCATCAGGAAGTTCTGGTGCGTTTTGTGGTGCCATTTGGCCAAAACGTTGCATAGCTTGTTGACGTAATGTAACGATTTCTTGCTTAATTAATGCAGCAGGAATTTCGATGTCATTTGTTTCAACTAGTGCGTCAAGAACTTTAGTTTTTGTGTCAGCTTTGATAGCTTGCTCAAGTTCACGGCTCATGTTTTTGCTGATTTCAGTTTTTAGAGACTCAAGCGTACCGTCTTCAACACCGAATTTACCAACGAATTCAGCGTTAATTTCTGGCAATTCTTGTGCTTCAACAGCGTTTAGCGTGATAGCGAAGCTTGCAGTTTTACCTTTTAGGTTTTCTGCATGGTATTCTTCAGGGAAAGTTACTTCAACAGTGAACTCTTCGCCCGCAGATTTACCTACGATGCCTTCTTCGAAACCAGGGATCATACGACCTTGGCCCATAGCTAGAGTGAAGTCTTCAGCTTTGCCGCCTTCGAATTCTTCACCGTCGATGCTACCGTTGAAGTTAATTTTAACTTGGTCGTTAGCTTCAGCAGCGCGATCAGCAGTAACCCACTCAGCGTGTTGCTTACGTAAAGTTTCGATCATGCCATCAACATCAGTGTCTGTTACTGAAGATACTGATTTTTCGATTTCGATTGCTTCGATACCTGAAACTTCAAACTCTGGGTAAACTTCAAGCGTTGCAGTGAAAGAGAAGTCTTCGCCTTCTTTAACTTCTGCAGGCTCTAGCGTTGGTGCGCCAGCTAAGTTTAATTTTTCAGCTACGATTGCTTCGTAGAAGTTACGTTGCATGATTTCACCAGCAACTTCTTCAGCTACAGCAGCACCAAAACGTTTTTTGATTACTTTAGCTGGTACTTTACCTGGACGGAAACCATCGATACGTTGAGTTTTTGCTAAACCACGTAAACGGTTTTCGATTTCTTTGCTAACTGTTGCAGCTGGAACTGTGATAGTTAAACGGCGCTCTAGGCCTTGAGTCGTTTCTACAGAAACTTGCATTTAGATACCTCTAATGAATTTATTAACATTTCCAACTGGAAATTTATGACGCGATATTATAACTAGCAGCAAGAATAAAATCGAGCATTGCGACTCTAAATAACGCTTTAATATTTTTATTTGCTTATAATGTATGGATGAAAAGTCAGAATTCAAGAATAAAAATGATTTTTATGGGTAAATAAGATGAAAAACAGGAAATTTACTGTTTTCAATCTTGAGTTTGGTTAATTACTCGCCATCCTTTTATCCCGTTAATCAATTCCATCACCAAGTACTCACCTCTCTCCTTAAATTAAAGCATTCGCCGCAAGGTAACAAACTATAACAACAAAAATAACAACAAACAGCCCGTATTTAGGTCTCAGCGTTGAAAATTGGAATTTACACTATAATAACGTTTAAGCTGTTCACATTAATCTTCTTTGGATCATCAACAATAATGTTTAGGGGTTGCTATGACTATTATCGAAATTGAACGTATCTTTTTAGACTTTTCGAATCAACTAGAATTACTCAAAGAGAAGTACCCCAATCCAGAAATGGTTCAGCATATTAATAATCTCATGACCGATACACAAATCATCAAACTAAAAGTGATGCGCTTAGACAGCGTTCAAGAACAAGACAAGCTGGACCTCTCGTGCTCAGTCTCTAATCACATTGCTAAACTGCAGAAACAAATTACAGCGCTAAAACAATCATTTGAAGTCATCACCTTTGAGGCATAGGAAAAAATATAAACGAAATTATCTGAGAAACAAAGTAGCACATTTAACATTTCTGTAACTATACTTTGGCAAATAACAGTGAATTGTTAGATGCTTAGGGCTGTAGCAGCGAATTAACACAATTCACTCATTATCTAATCTATATCGTTATGGATAATTTTGAGGGAGGTTATGTGCGCTTATTCAAACCAAAAAAAATAATAAACACATTTATGCTAGGGATAGTTTCAACACCATTATTTGCTCAGCAGTCAAATATAAATATGACTGAAGGGGTCACAGGGATAAGTAATACCGTATACAGTTTACATATGACAATTTTGTACATTTGCATAGCCATCGCCTTCATTGTGTTTGGCGTCATGTTTTGGTCCTTATATAGTCATCGAAAATCCAAAGGCGCTGTGTCGGCGTCATTCCATGAAAGTACAACTGTTGAGATAATTTGGACTGCGATCCCCATCGTTATCTTAATTGGTATGGCGATCCCATCAACACAAGCGCTAATCTTAATGGAAGATACCACTAAAGCTGATATCACCATTCAAATCACCGGTTCACAATGGAAGTGGCACTATCGTTATTTTGACCATGACCTTGAGTTCTATAGCCGTTCAACCACCAGCCAAGCTGAAATCAACAACGAAATAGAGAAGCAACCGCACTACCTAAAAGAGGTGGATAATCCACTCGTATTACCGATCAATAAAAAGGTCCGTTTTCTAATCACGGCTGATGATGTCATTCACTCATGGTGGGTGCCTGCATTTGCAGTGAAAAAAGACGCGAACCCCGGCTTTATTAATGAGGCTTGGACCAAAATAGACACTCCCGGAACTTACCGAGGTCAATGTGCCGAATTATGCGGTAAAGACCATGGCTTTATGCCAATTGTGGTTACGGCATTAGAGCCTGAAGCATTTGATGATTGGTTAGCCCAAGCGCAAGTCACGGCAAAACAGCAGTTACAAGCGGAACAACAAAGTTTAACGACAACCATGGATATGCCGACCATGATGACACTCGGAGAAGAGGTATATAATCGAACCTGTGCCGCTTGTCACCAAGTTGCTGGACAAGGTATTCCAGGTGCATTCCCAGCATTACAGAATAGTCCTATCGCACTGGGTGATGTGGATAAACATATCAATGTTGTTCTTCAAGGCGTTTCCGGTACTGCAATGGCATCATTCGCAAAACAACTAACCAAAAAAGAACTCGCGGCAGTGATCACTTACGAACGCAATGCATGGGGTAATAATACCGGTGATATTATACAACCTTCACAAATAGATGCGGCATTAAATAGTATCAATCAGTAATTCAAGGGACAGAAAAATGAGTGAGATACAATTAAAAGATAATGCTGATCAAACCATCTTGGATGTGCCAGCAATAAAAATACGAACAGATCACCATGGCGCTCCCCATGGGTATAAACGGTGGTTATTTTCAACAAATCATAAAGATATCGGTACATTATATCTGTGGTTTAGTTTGACCATGTTTTTCATCGGTGGGGCGATGGCAATGATCATTAGGGCTGAGTTATTCCAACCTGGCTTACAATTGATTGAACCCAACTTTTTTAATCAAATGACCACGTCGCACGGTTTAATTATGGTCTTTGGGGCGGTAATGCCTGCTTTTGTAGGACTTGCGAACTGGATGCTACCGCTTATGATTGGTGCGCCAGATATGGCATTGCCACGGATGAATAACTGGAGTTTTTGGATCCTACCTTTCGCATTCTCTTTATTACTATTGTCATTATTTACCGAAGGCGGTGGGCCTAACTTTGGTTGGACCTTCTATCCTCCACTATCGACTCAATACAGTCCTGACAGTACCGCCATGTTTGTATTTTCTATTCATTTAATGGGGATCAGTTCGATTATGGGGGCGATTAATGTCATCGTGACCATCTTAAATATGCGTGCACCAGGGATGACATTGATGAAAATGCCAATGTTCGTATGGACTTGGCTAATTACTGCATTTTTATTAATCGCCGTCATGCCTGTTCTTGCTGGCGCGGTCACCATGATCCTCACCGATAAATACTTTGGTACCAGTTTCTTTGATGCCGCAGGTGGTGGTGATCCGGTGTTATTCCAACATGTCTTTTGGTTCTTTGGTCATCCCGAAGTATATATCATGATTTTACCATCATTTGGTATCATTTCAGCGATTGTTCCCGCATTTGCACGTAAGCAATTATTCGGTTACCACTCAATGGTCTATGCAACCGTATCCATTGCTATTCTTAGCTTTACCGTATGGGCTCACCATATGTTTACCGTTGGTTTACCGCTGGCCGCTGAACTGTTCTTTATGTATTGCACCATGCTCATTTCCGTGCCTACAGGGGTGAAAATATTTAACTGGATAGCAACCCTCTGGCGTGGTTCTATTACCTTTGAAGTACCCATGCTATTTTCACTCGCATTTATCGTGTTATTTACTATCGGTGGTTTTTCGGGATTGATGCTGGCGATTACCCCTGCGGACTTCCAATACCATGATACTTACTTTGTTGTGGCGCATTTTCATTATGTGCTCGTGACTGGTGCCATATTCTCTATCATGGCTGCCGCTTATTACTGGCTACCAAAATGGACCGGATACATGTTTAATGAAAAGCTTGGTAAGTTACATTTTTGGTGCTCATTAATATCTGTCAATATTCTCTTCTTCCCTATGCATTTCTTGGGACTTGCAGGGATGCCTCGTCGGATCCCAGATTACGCACTGCAATTTGCCGATATTAATAAAATAGTCAGTATTGGTGGTTTCCTGTTTGGTCTTTCTCAGATCATCTTTGTCATTGTTGTAATGATGGCTATTCGCGGTGGTAAAAAAGCCCCTGCAAAACCGTGGGAAGGTGCCGAAGGATTAGAATGGACCGTACCATCTCCAGCGCCATATCACACTTTTGATACACCACCCGAGGTGAAATAATGACAACACCTAAAATGAAAAAGCACTTACGGCTATTAATATTCAGCGTCGTTGGTATGTTCGGTTTTGGTTTTGCACTCGTGCCTTTATATGATGTGTTTTGCGATATTACGGGACTCAATGGTAAAGATTATAGCCGAGCATCAACAATACCAATAACGAGCGTTGATGAATCACGCACGGTGAAAGTTGAGTTTGTCACTTATTTAAATAAGCAATTACCTTGGACATTCGAACCTGAAATCAGGAGCGTAGAGCTACATCCAGGCGAACGCTATCAGGTTAGTTTTGTTGCCATTAATCAAAGTGACCAAGATACATTCGGCCGTGCTGTGCCTTCCATTTCCCCTGGTTATGGTGCGCAATATTTGGTAAAAACAGAATGTTTTTGTTTTCAAGAACAAATGTTAACGGCAAACGAAGAAGCAATGATGCCGCTGATCTTTTATATCGACCCTAATATACCATCCGATATATCAACGTTAACCCTCGCCTACACCCTATTTAAAAATGAGCCGACAGAAGTAGCTATGCGCTAGGAGCCCTGTAATGCAAGATAATAATGAATATGCCAAAGCCCCAAAAAACTACTATGTTCCAGCAAGCAGTATTTGGCCTTTCGTCGGTGCTATCGCGCTCTTTATCATTGCCATCGGTGCGGCAACGACAGTTCAGCAAGTCGATAAAGACGGCAGTAACAGCGGGATACCTATTTTATTAATCGGCATTGGCATACTATTGTTTATGCTCATTAGTTGGTTTAGAAATGTGATCACCGAATCAATGAACGGGTTGTACAATAAGCAACTTGATCGTTCTTTAAGAATGGGCATGTTATGGTTTATTTTTTCAGAAGTGATGTTTTTTTTCGCGCTCTTTGGAGTGTTGTTTTACCTACGTAATCTATCTATACCTTGGTTGGGCGGTGAAGGTAACAATGCCATGACCCATGCTGTGATTTGGGCTGACTTCATACCCCAGTGGCCATTAACAATCACACCCGATGGACGAGAAACACAAGCAATGCCTTGGTATGGTTTGCCGCTCATCAACACCATTATCCTAATTAGTTCATCGGTAACATTACATTTCTCCCATCACAGCCTGATAGCAAAACAACGTAAAAGGTTGGTCATCTGGCTAGCCATTACCGTTGCTTTAGGGGTTACCTTCTTATTTTTTCAAGCTGAAGAGTATGTACATGCTTACCACGCATTGTCATTAAAATTTGATTCTGGTGTGTATGGCAATACTTTTTATTTACTCACTGGCTTCCATGGCATGCACGTAACGCTGGGGGTCATCATGCTAACCGTCATGTTATTTCGTATTATCAACGGGCATTTTACTCCGGGTAAACATTTTGCTTTTGAAGCGTCTGCTTGGTATTGGCATTTTGTCGATGTTGTGTGGATAATTCTGTTCATTTTTGTCTATATTATTTAGTCATAAATAGTTTAGCCATAAATAAACCTGCGCAGCACGAATTACTCACCCTCGTCACGGTACTTAAATAAGTGTCGTGATGAGGATCTTTTCACGGTTAAACACTTTTTTTCTATGTATCGGTTTATTCAACGAGATTCAAACCCACCTCTTTAGGGTAATAAGTTCTGTTTTGTGATCTCAGTTACCCCCTCCTAAAACGCCTCTACCATGTACTAATATCATACAGATATTACTATATTTAAACGCATTAAACTAAATGTGCACATAATTCATACCACCCCCACAAATAGAATATAACGCCACCCATGCGTACCAGTACACTCACTTACTCTTCCAATTGATCATAAAGCAGTGATTAATGTATATTCCGTGATAAATAATTCAACAATGTATTAACGCGTTGTACAGTGTTAATCTCACAAGGAAGAAGATGGAAAACTCAATCAATCTTATTACCAACGATGCTGTGGTGATGGGTTTACTCGCAGCAATTTTGGGCGCGGTGTTCATTACTGAAAAAAGTGAACATCCTTTTTGGAAGAAGTTCTACAAGTTCGTTCCAGGTCTCTTGTTATGCTATTTCCTACCGTCACTCCTTAATACATTTGGCATTATCGATGCAAGTTCATCAAGTCTATATTTTGTGGCGAGCCGCTATTTATTACCTGCAGCGTTAGTACTACTGATCATTTCAGCTGATTTGAAGAAGATCATGGGACTCGGGTCGAAAGCCATTATCATGTTCTTAACCGGTACGTTTGGTATCATGATTGGTGGTCCAATCGCGATCCTTATTATTGATCAAATCAACCCTGACATTGTAAGTGGCGATGTATGGCGTGGCCTCACAACCGTTGCCGGTTCATGGATTGGTGGTGGTGCGAATCAAGCAGCAATGAAAGAAGTATTCACTGTTGATGATAGTTTATTCTCAGCAATGATCACTGTCGATGTTATCACTGCCAATATTTGGATGGCGATTCTATTGATCATGGCGGGTAATCAAAAACGCGTGGATAAATGGCTTAAAGCTGATACCAGTGCAATTGATGAACTTAAAGAAACGGTTACAAAATATGAAGCTGAAAATGCACGTCCAATTACAACCCCAGACATCATGTCAATTATTGCTGTTGGCTTTGGTTTAACCGGTCTTGCGCACTATTTAAGTGATAAAATTGCCCCTTGGATCCAAATTAACGCACCAGAATTAGCAAAATACAGCCTAACATCTGGGTTCTTTTGGTTAATCGTCTTGGTGACAACATTTGCACTGATTGCATCTTGCCTACCTATGTCTCGTAAACTTGAACATGCTGGTGCTTCAAAAGTTGGCTCAGGCTTTATTTATATCTTGGTTGCGACCATCGGTATGAATATGGATATTACCGCTATTTTTGACAATCCAGGTTACTTCCTCATTGGTATCATCTGGTTATCAATCCATGCCATTCTAATGATTATTGTCGCTAAAATGATCCGTGCACCCTTATTCTTTCTGGCTGTCGGTAGTCAAGCTAACGTCGGTGGCGCAGCATCAGCACCCGTTGTTGCGGCTGCGTTCCACCCATCATTAGCACCCGTGGGCATCTTACTTGCTGTATTAGGTTACGCATTAGGAACGTACGGTGCTTATATAAGTGGTTTAATGATGCAATGGGCTGCTAGCTTCGGCATGTAATTAAGTTGATAAAATAGAGGCCAAGTAAGCTAATATTAATAGTAAGCTTACTTGGTTTCGTCTTTTATCATCAATTCAGACTACGTCTTTGACTTCCCCTACATTACTCTTTAGAATCTGCGGAAATTAGCGATGGAGAAATCAAATGGAAACTTTAACGATCACCCGCCCAGATGACTGGCACCTGCACCTTCGAGATGGTGATGTTTTAAAACATACTGTTGCTGACATTAGCCGTTACATGGGTCGCGCAATCATTATGCCTAACCTGGTACCGCCAGTAACAAATGCTGAGATCGCCAAAGAATACCGCCAACGTATCTTAGCTAACGTACCAGCCGATTCTTCATTTAGTCCATTAATGACTATCTATCTTACCGATCAAACAACTGCTGAAGATATCCGCACTGCAAAAGCAACCGGTATTGTTTATGCGGCAAAGCTTTACCCTGCTGGTGCAACGACAAATTCATCATCGGGTGTAACATCAATTAAGAATGTTTACCCTGCACTACAAGCGTTACAAGATGCAGGTATGCCATTGTTATTGCATGGTGAAGTAACAGATGCTGACATTGATATCTTTGACCGTGAAAAAGTTTACCTAGATACCGTATTAAAACCCGTTGTTGCTGATTTTCCAAATTTAAAGATTGTACTTGAGCATATTACCACTGCTGATGCCGTGGAATTTGTAAATAATGCCAGTGACAATATTGCTGCGACCATCACAGCACACCATTTATTATTCAACCGTAACCATATGTTAGTGGGTGGTATTAAACCTCACTACTATTGCTTACCAATCTTGAAGCGTAATACGCATCAAGCGGCACTTGTTAAAGCTGCAACAAGTGGTAGCAACAAATTTTTTCTTGGTACGGACTCTGCACCACATGCCGATGATAAAAAAGAATCTGCTTGTGGTTGTGCTGGCGCTTATACATCACATGCTGCAATTGAGCTTTATGCTGAAGTATTTGAACAAGAAAATGCACTTGATAAATTAGAAGCATTCGCAAGCTTCAATGGTCCTGATTTTTATAACTTACCACGTAACGCGGACACTATCACGTTAGAAAAATCTGCATGGAAAGTGCCTGAAACACTGCCTTTTGGTGACGCTAAAATGGTGCCAATCAGAACGGGCGAAACTATCGCTTGGCAAGTAAAATAACACACGATTAAGTTAACCTTAATTTCACGTTAATCATTGCAATTCTGATAACGCTTCTATCCCAGCGTCATTCGCTGGGATATTCGTCTGCAAGCTGTTAATTAACTTCAATTTTCATCTGTTTTCCTACCACTTTATAAAAATAACTCTATCCTTAATAGTATGCTCAAAACGGGCATTTATAACTCGATCCAAGCCGTTATTTTTTAAGGTTAAATATGCAGACTTTATTTAGCACGATGCAAGGCTATAAACTCTCTAAGCGCTTAATCAGTTTTGCTCTGTTTAGCCTACTCGCGATTATCGTTTGTATAAAATTAGGGTTATGGCAAGTAGCCCGCGCACAAGAGAAGCAAGCGCTATTAGATATCAACCAACCAACGCTCACATCTCTCACTCAAATAACCGCTGGCAGTTTACATCGAAAGGTATCTTTATACGGTTACTTTGATAATGAAGCACCGATATTATTAGATAATCAAACTTACAATAAACAGTTTGGCTATCATTTGTATCTTCCCTTTCACAGCGATAAACAAACTATTCTCGTTAACCTTGGTTGGTTACCTGGTTCAGCGTCACGTTCATTGTTACCTGATATTCCGCTACTGATAGGGCATTATCAGTTAGACGGTACTTTAAGTGCACAGCAAGGTTCACCTTTGCTTCTCGGTGAGAATATCGCCCCTACGACACAAGGGCCTTTGGTAATACAGCGTACCGATATACCCCAACTACGGACCACGCTAGACATGCCACTCCATCCACTACTATTACAACTAAATCCAGACACGCACATCGGCTTTATCAAAACGTGGACAATAACGGTCATGCCACCCGCTAAACATACGGCTTATGCGGTCCAATGGTTTGCTTTAGCATTTGCGTTAAGCCTATCGAGTGGCTATTGGTTAAAAAGATATCAAACTCAATATAAGCACATGCAAGATAAGGATTAGTCATGCAGAAAAAGCCATTATTCATCATCGTGGGCTTATTTATAGCGCCCATTTTAATCGCTAAATTAGTGCTAGTTAATGACTGGTATCAGGGGGCTAAAACCAATACAGGAAAACTTTTATCACCACCGCTAACCATGTCACAGCCACCGCAAGCATGGTTACTGCTCTATAATCCAAGTGATAGATGCGCACAACAATGCCAACAAAGTTTATGGCAAATGCAGCAAGTACATACGTTACTGGCCGCCGAAGGAACGAGAGTACAGCGCTATCTCACTAAATACCCAGTAACCGTCATACCGCCAGCAAACTTATCTCGCGATAACGTTGAAATACCAGCCCTAGAAAGATTGCAATTAAGTGAGATAAACCAAAACCAATTATCCACGGATACACTATATTTAGTTGATCCGCATGGAAATATCTTTATGCACTATCAATACCCAGCAGATAGGACAGCGGCAATAAAGGTATCAGCGGGCTTATTAAAGGATTTAAAACGCTTACTTAAAATATCTAAAATCGGATAAGTCAGCGAATATACAAGGATTGTCTATGTCAAAACTGCTCAACCTGACGATACTACTTGCCTTTCTAGTGATTGCACTCGGGGCTTATACGCGCTTAACCGACGCCGGACTTGGTTGCCCTGATTGGCCGGGCTGTTATGGTTTTAACTCAGTCCCCGCAAACGCAAAAGATATCGCATCAGCTCAATTAGCTTATCCTGATAAACCACTGCATACCGAGAAAGCATGGAACGAAATGATCCACCGCTATATTGCAGGACTATTAGGCATGCTTATCCTGCTCATTTTCATCACGTGTGGCAAGCGCAAACAACACGTTCCATTAGCGACTTTGTTAGTCTTATTAGTGCTATTTCAAGCTGCTTTAGGTATGTGGACAGTGACCATGAACTTACAACCCATTATTGTCATGGGGCACCTATTAGGCGGGTTTAGTATTTTAACCCTGCTTGTGTTACTGCGATTACGGCTATCCAATATAAAAGGGACACTCATCCAAGCTACGCAAACACTCAATAACAAGGTTATATTACCAACACAGCGGCAACGGTTGATGCGGATCCAATTATACTGCGGCATTGCCCTGCCGATATTAATCATTCAAATTGCACTCGGTGGCTGGACAAGCTCAAATTACGCTGCAATTGTCTGCACTGAGTTCCCAATATGCAACGGTGACTGGCTCAGCCGTTTTGACTTTAGTGATGTATTTAGCCTGAGTCCTTTGGCCGAAACTTATCAGTACGGTGTGCGCGATACGATCGCCAGAATGAATATTCATATTACTCATCGGATTTGGGCTGGTGTGACCTTCATTTTTTTACTATTAACCGCCTATCAATTATTTAAATCTCAACCTGAAAAAAAGATCCGCCTTACCGCCAAGGTACTCGTTATCGTTTTATGTGTACAAGTAAGTTTGGGGGTAGCAAACGTGTTTTTTCAATTACCACTTAGCATTGCTGTGGCACATAATTTAGTCGCTGCGATCCTACTCATCACCTTAGTAACCCTACTTTGGTTAAACCAACAGCAACTGCAAGAGGTGTTATGAATACGCAATCAATCAAATTAACGCTCACACCAAACTGGCGCGCATATTACCAACTAACGAAGCCCAAAGTCGTTGCCTTATTGTTATTGACCGCTTTAGTCGGGATGGTACTCGCCTTGCCCGATTTACCTTCACTCAGTTTATTAGTCCCTGCATTAGTCGGCATAGGGTTACTTTCTGCCGCCGCAGCAGCATACAATCATATTCTTGACCAGCGTATTGACGCCATCATGACCAGAACCCACCACCGGCCATTAGTACAGAACACGATTAGTACACCAAAAGCATTATTCTTTGCTACAAGTATGGCAATAATCGGTATGGCAACACTCTTTGTGTTTGTAAATGCGTTAACCGCCTGGTTGACCTTTGCCAGCCTGATTGGGTATGCCGTCATTTACACTATGTACTTGAAGCGAGCTACGCCACAAAATATCGCCATTGGCGGGCTAGCTGGTGCAACACCACCACTGCTTGGCTGGACCGCAATGACAGGAGAAGTGACTGGGCAGGCATTATTATTGGTGATGATTATTTTCATTTGGACACCGCCACACTTTTGGGCATTGGCCATCCATAAAGAGAAAGAATACGCCAAAGCCAAGATACCTATGTTACCCGTTACCCATGGCGCTGAATACACTAAGACTCTGATATTGCTTTATACACTGCTACTACTACCTGTAACCTGGCTACCTTGGCTCACCCAGTTAAGTGGTCTACTCTATTTAACGGGTTCTACTATCCTAGGAATAAGCTTTATTTATTACGCTTATCGCTTAAAATTCAGCCCCACACGTAAAACTGCATTTCAAACATTCAAATTCTCAATCATACATTTAATGGTGTTATTTATATTATTATTAGTTGATCACTGGATTATTAACTATTAACAGTAAACATTACAAACACGCTAAGCCATTCATTATTAAAGGTAATGATGACATTCTAAATAAACGTCATTATTACCTTCGCACTCTAATTATCTTCACTAAATAAATACAGCAAAGCTTTACACTGCAATTATGAAACATAATGAATTGTTATATGGGATCAACCTCTAAATAACAGTGCAGACTGCTATATTGGCAGTTGTGTTTTCCAATTAAAGCGCTATGATAACGACCTAAAAATTTGAGAGATTAAAAAAAAGTTTAGTCTCTATTATTCTGCCTAGCAAAAGTCTGTTAGCGCGCTATTTATTTATTTAAGCTTATATAACTTAAGCATCTGCTGAGGAATTACTATGATCAGTGTATTCGATATCTACAAAATTGGTATTGGTCCATCTAGTTCTCATACTGTTGGTCCAATGAAAGCTGCCAAACAATTTATCGACGACCTACGAGCGACAGGGAAGATCCGCGAAGTCACTCAAATCACAGTGGATGTGCATGGTTCATTATCGTTGACTGGTAAAGGTCACCACACTGATATTGCTATCATCATGGGTTTAGCAGGTAATTTACCTGAAACTGTTGATATTGACTCAATCCCAGAATTTATCCTCCGTGTTGAACAAACACGTCGTTTAACGATCGGTCTACACTGTCATACTGTTGATTTTCCCGCTTCAGCTATGAACTTTATTGATGAACCGCTTGCACTACATGAAAACGGTTTGAAAATTCATGCTTACATCGATGGTGAAGTTGCGTTTACAAAAACGTACTACTCTACCGGTGGTGGTTTCATCGTTGACGAAGAAAACTTCGGTTTAACACAAGGTGAAACGGCAAACGTTAAATACCCATTTACCAACGCGGCTCAATTAGTCAAGCACTGTAACGAAAATGCATTATCTATCAGTGCATTAATGTTAGAAAATGAGCGTTCTTTCCGCAGTGAAAATGAAACATATCAATCGTTTTCTAACATTTGGACTGCAATGTCTGAATCTATCGAACGCGGTTGTAAAACAGAAGGTTTACTTGCTGGTCCATTACGTGTACCGCGTCGTGCTCCCGCGCTTAAACGCCAACTAGAAGCCAGTGATGGTTTTAACACTGATCCAATGACTATTATTGATTGGGTTAACATGTTCGCACTTGCTGTTAGTGAAGAGAATGCAGCCGGTGGCCGAGTAGTGACAGCACCAACCAATGGCGCTGCGGGTATCATTCCGGCAGTATTAGCTTATTACAATAAGTTTATTCGTCCGCTGACGCGTGAAGAACAGACTAAATTTTACCTTGCTTCAGGTGCTATTGGTATCCTATACAAAACGAATGCATCAATCTCTGGAGCAGAAGTAGGCTGCCAAGGTGAAGTAGGCGTATCGTGCTCAATGGCGGCCGCTGGTCTTGCGGAATTAATGGGGGCGAGTCCTTCACAAGTCTGCCAAGCGGCGGAAATCGGCATGGAGCATAACTTAGGTCTAACTTGTGATCCTGTTGGTGGCCAAGTACAAGTACCTTGTATCGAACGAAACGCGATTGCAGCTGTAAAAGCAATTAACGCTTCACGTATGGCGATGCGTCGTACCAGTGAGCCTTGTATATCGTTAGACCAAGTTATCGAAACTATGTACGAAACAGGCAAAGACATGAATGCTAAATACCGTGAAACTTCACAAGGTGGTTTAGCAATTAAAGTATTAAATGTAGGCGACATCAAAAAAGCGCACACTTGTACTTAGTCTGACACTAACCTAAATAAGCATAAATTATTTAGATGTAGATAAAATAAAAGCCAGAATGTGCTCGTCACTATTCTGGCTTTTTTATACCACAAAGAAAGTAACCACAGACTACCTTATAACAGGTATTACGCTTCCCTCACCCCTTTGATTACGCATTTATTTTAATACTCAGCAGCCTATGAGATAAACACTCATACTTTTAGGTGTAAATAGCAGTGATTAGCATCGAGACTAATGACTTTACTGTTTAATTATTCTCTACTCATTAGGTCACTTATTCTATTCAAATCGCACGACGTAGCTAGCTGTCCGCTCTGCAAAAATTAGGGAAATATAATGAAAGCGCTCACTCTACCCGATATGGGTTTCCTATATTGCGAAACGGTATCGCGGCCAAACCATGTAGCTGCAATGCAAATTTTTGATATTCCGAATGACTATCAAGGCGATTACGGTACAGACCTATATCAACAACTGATGCAATTCACGCAAATAGAAAAGCCTTTTAATTACAAACTATATACTGCTTACTCGGGCATGATGTACTGGCAAGAAGATGATAATATAGACCTAGATTATCACGTTCGCCGCGTTCGCTTACCTCAACCGGGAACACGAGAGCAACTCATTGAATACATAGAACACGCCCACTCAAATCTGCTCGATCGTAACCGTCCATTATGGGAAATACATTTAATTTCAGGTCTCGCTAACAATCAATTTGCGGTTTATCTAAAAATGCATCACGCTTTCACTGACGGTGCTAAAGGTAACCAAATCATGCTTAGCTATTTATCACAGCAAGCCGAAGGTCCATTACAAGCATTTTGGAGCCTAAAAGGCTTTGAAGGTAAGCAACCTAACCCTGAAATTAAAGCGAGTTTGGTACATAAATTAAAACAAAACAGTGCTTTATTAACAAAACAAGTGCGTGCTATACCCTCGATTATTGGACTTGGTTCTCGGCTGTTATTACAAGCTGCTAACGTTTATAAAACCAGTATACCAACGCCATTTACAGCACCCAAAACCCCTTTTTCAGTGAGTCCTAAACGTGCACGTCGAGCCGCAACAAGCGTACTGCCACTTTCGCGTGTAAAGAACATAGGCAAAATAGCGGGAACGACGATCAACGATGTCGTGGTATGTATTTGTGATATCGCATTACATCGTTATTTATCCGACCTTAATTATAAACTTAAGCAGCCGCTTACAGCACAAATCCCGATGAATCTTAGAGCATCAAACGACACCACATCAAATAACCGCATTGCAATTACTATGGTGGAATTAGGTCACAGCAATACAGTTCCACTCGCTCGATTGATGGCCATTAAAGAGTCTTGTGATAAATTAAAGAAAGAAGCAAGATCATTATCAGATGAAGCGCTAACGAGTTACACACTAGCAAGTCAGGGGTTAGCAGTAATCAGTGAGTTGTTGAAACTCGATAATGTATTACCACCAGTCGGTAATGTGCTGATCTCAAATGTGCCGGGACCGCGCAAGCCCATGTATATGATGGGCGCAGAAATGCAAGAATGCTTCCCGTTATCAGCATTACCACCTGGCATGTCACTGAATATAACACTGTACAGTTACATGAATAATCTCAATGTTGGTTTAATCGCATGTCGAACAAATCTACCTGACCTGACGAAATTATCCGGTTACATCGAAGATGCCTTTACAGAGTTAGAACAAGTCGTGATGAGTAGTGCTATCGATATTGTCAGCGAACAAATAACACGGCTTACCCATGATGATAGTCTGTCACAAAGTATGCATGCGTTAATTAGTGTTATTAACGATAATGCTTGTTCTACCGTCGTGCAGGGGTCTGCGAAGAAAGAAGTGGGAAAAATAAAAAGTAATCATAAAAAGACAGTCAAAAAGAAATCAAAAAAAGTAACTAAACAGACTGAAAACACCCTCGACTAAGTACACTGTGTTAGCCGAGTGAATACTATTTCGTTATCTCGTTATCTCGTTACCTCGTTGATAGCTGGATATCTTTAAACATCTCATCAATCTCTTCTGCTGTTTTTAGCATAATCGCTTTATCAACAATATCTCGCGTTAAATGCGGTGCAAATCGTTCCATAAAATCATACATATAAGTACGTAAGAACGTCCCTTTACGGAAACCAATTTTAGTCGTGCTCGACGTAAATAAGTGACTTGCATCGATGCGAACTAAATCATCATCAATTTCGTCATCAAATGCCATTGTCGCTAAAACACCGACACCAATGCCTAATTTCACGTATGTTTTAATCACGTCAGCATCGGTTGCGGTAAAGACAATTTTAGGCTCTAAGCCCGCTTCATCAAACGCACAATCTAATTCTGAACGACCAGTAAAACCAAATACATAAGTCACCAATGAATATTTTGCGATATCTTCAACCGTGATCTTACCAACTTTCGTTAATGGGTGACCCGGTTTAACAATAATTGAACGGTTCCAGTGATAACAAGGCAGCATTACTAGGTCGCTGTATAAATGCAATGCTTCAGTGGCGATAGCAAAATCAGCAGTACCTTTAGAAACTGAATCACTGATTTGTGCAGGTGTACCTTGATGCATATTCAGTGATACATCTGGGTAACGTTCAATAAAGCCTTTAATTACTTTTGGCAAGGCATAGCGCGCTTGAGTATGCGTGGTAGAAATGTTCAACGTGCCTTTAGAAGGATGCGTATGTTGACTTGCAACAGCTTTAATACTTTCAACCTTGCCCAGAATATCAGTAGCAATACGAATTATATCTTTACCTGCAGGCGTCACTTTGGTGAGGTGTTTGCCACTACGTTCGAAGATCTGCACTCCCAGCTCATCTTCTAGCATACGAACTTGTTTACTAATACCAGGCTGCGAAGTATAAAGACTTTCTGCTGTCGCCGACACATTCAAATTATGGTTTAGGACTTCGACTATGTATCTAAATTGCTGTAACTTCATTCGTGATGTGCTCTATATACCAAATAATTAATTGTATTCTAACAAAACAATAGCAGAATACTGTTATTTCTTCTTAATAATATATCCTAGGGGTCATTACTTTTATGCCGAACAAAAATATCATGACACCTTTAGACGATAACATTAAACCAAGCAAAGACACAGTTGATTATGCGTTGATCCTAACATCTGCGGTACATGATATGAAAAATTCCTTGTGCCTCTTATTACAATCAATTGAATCGATGTCTGCAGATATCAACCCCTCGCAAGATGACCGTAAACACGGCGCTAAACTCGCTGATTTACACTATGAAGTATTACGTCTTAATAGCGGCTTAATCCAAGTACTTTCTTTGTACCGTGATGAACATGATCAGCTACCATTAAACATTGCCGAATGCTTTATTTCAGATTATTTCAATGAGTTTCGCATTAAAAATCAGATGTATAGTGACAGTCATAACATTGAAATTAATATTAACATCGATATCGATCTCGCTTGGTATTGTGATCACAATTTAATTAGTTACTTATTATCCGATGTATTCATCAATGCATTACGCTACAGCAAAGGACAAATCCTCGTAACGGCGAATATCGTCAATAAACAGCTTGTGATCGAAATTGCCGATAACGGCGATGGCTACCCTGACAGCATGTTACAAGCACAGCACAGTGCAATGGGCGAGTTAAGTTGTAAGCAAGGGCGCACTGGGTTAGGCTTATATTTTGCTCGATTAATTGCTAACGCGCATATAATTAAAGGGAAAATAGGACATATCGCGCTAAAAAATGGTGGAAGTCTTGGTGGGGGTATCTTCACGTTAACACTACCTTAACTAAAGTATTTATAGTAATATCTTATATACCGCAGCAAAATTAGGTCTATTATACAATGAAGTTCACTCTTATGATTATCGCGATTGCTGTTCTACTATTTTTGGTGATCGGTTATAACATCATCTTACAGTACAAGCGTAAAGCTGAAACCGAAAAACGCCAGATAATCATAAAACACAGACAAGTAATTGAAGAAGCTGAAGAACTACTGCTAAATTCAACATCACTACCTTACAGTAAAGTTCTTATGTTAGTGCTACATAGCCGTATGCATGATTCACTTACAGCGACATTACAAATGGACCCTTCCCTGCCGCAAGTCCGTCAACGCTTAGTGAATGTTAAAGCGCAAATGGCCCAATTAAAAGATGCACCCGCTCAGACTGAAAACAAAATGTTTCGCTCTCCGAACTCCGATCGTGAAGCCATTATATTATTACAACAAATTAAAAAAATTCGCGCTGTACTACGTGTCGAACATGCAAAAAGCAAACTAAATACCCAAACATTTGTGATTGAAGATCGTAAACTTGAGCTGATGCAACTGAACGTCAACATTGATAATTTATTGAAGCGTGCTTATGAAGCGCGGGCAACAAGTCAATTTGGTTCTTGTAAGCAATTACTCCGTAAGGGTATAGATACCTTAAATAATATTAATGATAAAAATGAATCCCTTGTCAATAAACACCAAACACTCACCTCTTTACTTAATGATGTGAACGAACAACTCACTCAAGCTTCATCAGATGATTTAAAAGATCGCCAAGAAAAAGAAAACGAAAAAAATGAATTAGACCTACTGTTTCAACCAAAACAGAAATGGTAACAAGGACAAAATAAAGAACGCGTTGTGATTGCTGCTATCACAACGCTATTACAGTACGAAAAGACTAGTCCTTCACCTTATCCTGTTCAGCTCGACGCTCTATCGAACCAAATTCTGCCGCTAAACCTAATCCCAACAACTCTCTTCTCAACATATCTAAAGCTACGTATAACGCCACCTTTCTAATCCCTTGACGACTCCATCGAGGGATAAATAGCAACTGACTGTAAGTATGTGTCTTGCTAGCCAGAGCAAACGCAACCGTGCCAACTGGCTTTGCTTCGCTACCGCCACCAGGACCAGCAATACCGGACACCGCAATACCAAAGTCAACCCCCGCATTCAGCATCGCGCCTTCAGCCATCTCGGCAACGACCTCTATTGAAACAGCCCCGTGGTTAGCTATCGTCGTTTTATCAACATTGACTAAACGACTCTTAGATTCGTTACTATAAGTCACATGACTCGAATCGAGGTAACCAGAGCTACCCGCGACAGCAATTAATTCACTCGCGATAAGTCCACCAGTACAAGACTCCGCAAGCGATAATGTTTGCCCTTTTTCGAGTATTATATTTTGCAAGTATTGTGCAAACGAATAATCCCCTTCGAACAGCACAAACTCACCAAGCTCTGCAAGTACTCGCTCTCTGGCCTTCGCTAAATCAGCTTGAACTATCGATAATAATTTCACTTCAACAGTCGGAAAATCAACACGAAATCCCAACGTAATTGACTGCGGAAGTGACAATGCGGCTAAGCGTTCATTCAACACAGATTCCGAAATACCAAATGTTTTAATCTTGATTAAAGTAGGTATTGTTACTGGCGTAAAACGTTGTTGAATATCCGGTAGTATTTGCTCGGTAACCATATGTTTAAATTCACTTGGTACCCCAGGGGTAAAGTAAAAACGAGCACGATTAAATTGAAAACTAAAACCACATGCAGTGCCAACTGGATTATCAACCACTTCGCTACGCTGTGGTAACCAAGCTTGTTTTTCGTCACTCACAGACAAAGTACGATTAGATTTGGCATATTTAGCCACTAAATGATCGAACCACTCTTGCGATAATGTTAATGGTACGCCCATCGCTTTCGCCGCTGCTTCAGCACTTAAATCATCTGACGTTGGACCTAAACCACCATTCATGATCACCACATCAGCACGAAGGCTTGTTTCCGTAATGATATCAATGAGCGATTCGAGATCATCCGCGACGGTATGACGACGGGTAAACTCTCGACCTTGATGAAAAAAATATTGTGATATCCATGCCGCATTGGTATCGACAATTTGACCTGATAATACTTCGTCGCCAGTACTAATAAATTCAATTCGCATTAACTGTCCTTATTTGCTCTATCCGTCAGTATAAAATAACTGAGGAAAGATAATATACCACAACCACTAATCACCATGATCATAGGCAATGGTGTTCCATCATGTAAGATACTGATAATTAACCCTGCTATAGCACCAAACCCAAATCGGATCGTCGCAGACAACGCTGAAGCCGTCCCCGATATATGAGGGAATTCGGCTAATACTCCCGTCATCACATTCGAACCGATTAAACTAATCAATGATATATAAGCAACGGTCGAAATTATCAGACCAACTAAGCCAAATGTTAGGTTTACATTTATCACCCAAAATAATACCGAGATCACCGCACTAATAATAATACCAGCGCGTAATATTTGTTGATAACCATAACGCATCACAATCTTGGCATTCATCCATGTCACGACCATCATGCCTAGAATATTACAGGAAAAAAGGTAACCATAATTTTGTGCATCAATGCCAAAATAATCGATATAAACAAATGGTGAAGCAGTTAAAAAGGCAAACATACCAGACACATTAAACGCGCCACAAAGCATTAAACCAAGCACTTTACGGTTACGTAAAATCAGCCAATAATTACGAAATACCTGCCGTAAATTAAACGCGACCCGACGTTCTTTCGGTAATGTTTCTTTAAGGCCGATAGCACTCACCACAATACATAACACAGTAATAATCGCGAGCAGCACAAATATGCTGTTCCAGCTAAACCACACTAATAGCTGCGCACCAATTAACGGAGCAACTAACGGCGCTAATGTCATTGATAATACAACATAAGACATCATTTTAGAAAACAGTGAACCAGAGAATAGATCACGCAGCAGTGAGCTAACCACCACAGATGCAGCCCCGCCACCTATCGCTTGCAATAACCGTAACCACTTAAATTGTTCGATTGTATCACCGTAAACAATGCCAATGCTGGCAATTAAATAAGTGATTAATCCACAGATAAGCACAGGTTTACGGCCATAACTGTCTGCCAGAGGGCCATAAAAAAGCTGACCAATTGCAAAACCTAATAGATAGGTACTAAGCGTTGTTTGAATTATTTCAATCGAGATATTAAAATCGCTCGCAATACTTGGCATCGCGGGCAGGTACATATCAACAGCAAGGGGCGTTAATGCGGATAATAGTGCAAGGAAAGGGATTAAAAAATATGTTTTCATCATAAGCCAAACTGTTTGAATGGCTTATGATTATATACCTAAATAATAGTAAGATGCAGTCTTATCCCGCGACTTTCACCTTACTTAACGAAATAAACCCAGCGTAAACTAACGTCTGTTATTTCCAAATATCTGAAATATCCGTTTGATCTACTTCGAACAGTTCTCGCTTATATTTCACCTTCGTTTCTTCAAGGTAGTTAATATAAATATCGATGCCCTGTTGATAATAAACAAGGCCTTGCTCAGCAGCCGCTGGTAACAACAACATTTTAATGAGTGCGGCATGACAATGCTGTAACGTACCGTTTAATAACTCAACTAAGAATGCATGCTTCGTCTTAAGCTGGCTATTTAATAACATAAATTGTTGTTGTAGTTGCTCTAATGCATCATAACGGCTGGCAACGGGTGATTTAACCATCGCAATCATTTCATCGACAAAATGGACAAATATATCTTGATCTAAGACCGCACTGTACTGCTTCGCTAGCACCGTCGTATCTGCAGAATAATGTGCCAACATACGATCAACAAATTCAGTTTTATCAAACACTTCATCTGTCAATACAACATCGGCTTGATACGTTGGTATGGCATTTTTAATCTTGATACCATTGCCGAGATTGTAGCATTTAACATCCGGATAAAAATCTAATAACTCGCCCATGCCTTTCGCAGACATTTGGAAAATCATTGTCGTTTCAACTTCTTCAACATGGTTACCAGGAGAGACAAAACCAGATAGTTTTTTCTTATCAAATAATAACTTATCTTCTCCAGATTCATGGTAATAAATACTTTTTTTACTGTGATGGGCATCACCAGAAAAACCAAGATCAATACCAAACAAATAAATGTTTTTAAAGCCCATTCGCGTGAAATAAGATAAGGCTAAATTAGACACCGTAGGATTAGCAAAGACCAATTGCGTTAAATTATCACTGTCACAGCCTAACTCTGAATTCAGAATTATCTCAGTTGAGGGCTCTTGTAATTTTAACCCCATCAAGCTGCGATCAAATAAATTGAGCACATCAGGTGTCACCGTGTTTAGCGTTAAGAGTGGGATTGATCTTAAATAGGCATCATCAGCAACCGATTTTAGAACCGTATAGGTCACCTTAGTACGCTCCATTTCTAGATGGAAATCAGGGGTAATACCATATTGCTGTAAGGCACGAATTGTCGTCCCTCCACTAACAAGTAATACCTTGTCTCGATTTTCACGAATATAGTCAATATGCTCATCAAGTGAGGGACCATTCCCTAATATAAACACAGAGCGTGTTGCACATTCTGGTAGCGGTTCAACTTTTGCTAATAAAGGCACGTGACTATTTAAAGTATGATACTGATGTGCTAACGCCATTAAGCTATCATCAAAAAAGCCTAAACCGAACGCGACATGGAAATTTTTCTGATTGAATTTTTCTAACGCGCTATTTGTTTGTTCTGTTTGGTAATGCTGATAACAAAAACTAAATGTCGAGTCATAACGACCTTTGGTCATTAATTGATAGGAAATATCATTAAAAAATACATCTTCATCTGCCCCGAGGCACAAGTGTAAACTGCTGCCGCTATCATCAAGACGTTGTAGAATATCAGCCCAATCTAGCGTAAATAAACTCGCATAGAAAAAATCATTCTCTGGTTCATAAATGTATAACCGTTTTACACTGTGCTTACTTAGCATTTCAGGTAAGAAATAGCCCAAACCTAAGCCGAAAAACACCATCATATTAACCGCTTCAGGCAACACAAATTCGTCTTTATGTTTGCTATTAATCCCCTTTAAAGCCCGAATAAATTGATTAAGATATTTCACATGAATGAAATCACCAACACTCTCGATCTCTTCCGAAAAATCAATACGAGCCAATTGAGGATTAACCCGAAATTGCTCAAAATCAATCAAACTATCATGAAAATAATCTTCACCTAATACCACGTTATTATCCACATCAACCAAATGTAATGCGTCATCAACCCTCGCTAACTCAAATTTAGTCGGTTGATAATTGACAAAAGATTGGTAGATATCAGGAATGTACTGCTCAAACGCACGCATATTCGCCTGGTATAAGGCGATAGGGTCTGCGCTAGGTTGTACTTTAGCATTAATCGCATCGATGGCATGAGCCAGACTCACCTGCTTTTTACGCTGTTGCTGTTGTACTTCTAGCGCAGCAATGTGTGCGGCAATATCGTGATTTAAATGGTCCATAATAACAACCTAAAATTGTTTAATAGTAAGATAGCGATTAATTAATTTGGCACTACGCTTAGTGATGGCTTGCTGTGATTCAAGGGCTAATTTCGTTTTTTTTAATGATGCGATTTGCGTTTGGTCATCCGCCATTAACTGAGTAAGAAAAGCATGGGTATTAAGGGATTGAGCAGGGTTCGAACGCAGCACTAACTGCTCAATTAAAACCTGACGTTGGATTAATAGTTGATCACATTCAGCCAACTTTTCTTCTATAATTGCTTGCTTTGCTTGCGCGGAGATAGCCGATATCTTCGCCATTAATTCAACGTCAGTGGTATCCATCATTAAGCACCGCTAGCTTGCTTACGCATCGATTCCGCTTTTTCTTTTTCCGCTTGAGGAATGTTTAACCATGCATCTTTAATCGGTGTGACTAATGCTGTGATTTCATCTAACGGTTCGACTGAACGCTCTAATGACGCATCATTTAAACGCACTTGTATATAACGATAAAGCGCATCAAAGTTTTCACCAATCTCGGGATGAATCTTATGGTTAATACCATCGATCAGACCAGATGTAATATTAATTGATTTATTAATAGATTTGGCTTTACCTTCAATATCTTTACGTAAAATACAGCCTTTTGTTACTGCTACAGAATCTAATAACCCCTGTAACAACATAAAAATCACTTGGTGGTTATCAGCAGTAGAAATACCACTTTCTCGGCTGACTTGCTGATAACGTCTTATATTAGCTCTCATGTTTTTACCTAACTATTGATTTATTTAAATACCAAAAAATAATATGATTAACCTAATACATTACGAATATAATCACCGGTGGCATTATAACGTGACACCGTATTATCTAAGGCGGTATATTTCTTCCGTAATGTATCTTCAAATGATGAAATGTAACGATCTAATTTATCGCGATCATCACCAATATCACGTAAATTATCATTCAGCATATTTTCCTGCTGAGAAATCATCCCCCGATTTCCCAAATTGTTTGCCAACACGCTATTCACTTGTGCCGCAATACCATTATTCCCTGCAAAAAGTTTGCCAAGATCATCTAATGAGTCATTTACTGCGTCATTTAAGCGTTGGGTACCAGACTTAGACCCATTCATACCAAATGGGTTAACCGCTAACATCCCACCTTCTTCTAACGAAATACCTGCGCCGTATAAGGTGTTTAGTTTCTTGTTGGCATCATTAACCACGCCGCCGGTAATACTCTGCAGCTGCTGCTTGATACTTCGTGCACTTGAGTCATACTTCAAGACACCCGTCTCAGGGTTGGTCAATACATTGATACTGTCCATCAAGGTATTATAACCATCTACAAAACCGTAAATGAGTTCTTGCACCGCAGCATGATCTGTCGACGTTGAAAAATTGGCAGGCTCGTTCAGTTTAGTCAAACTATTGGCAGTAATAGTGACGCCTGATACCGCATGATTAAAGACATTAGTCTCTCTGGTTATAGTATTTCCATCCACCGTAATAATCGCATCGGTGGCTGGGTGCCCGTTCATACTAGATGAAATAATACTCAAACTCGAATCCGAGGTGAAAACCGATAAATCATTTGCTTTACCGCTTTTTTCTGAGGTATAGACAATTTTAGCCCCCAGATCAGAACTAATTACATTGGCACTAATACCGTAATTGTCAGGCGCATCATTAATCTTTTTTTGAATGTTTTGTAATGTATCAGTGATATTAACATTTACTTGGAAAGTATCTTTACCTGCGTCAAAGTACAGCATGCCCTGCCCAGGTTTGGTTTCTCGATCGGGTAAAAAATCAGACTCTAATCGCGCCCCCTGTGCAAGCTGTTTCACTTCAACATCAAATGCACCTTTTGGTACCACACCTTTCGTTTTAATAGTGATAGGCAACGCAGCGCTATCAACACCGTTACCAGCAGTGGTTTGTTCGACATTTCGGCCTTGATAACTAATATTAGTTTTACTTTGATAAAAAGAGTCCACATTACCCAATTGGCCAGTAATGGCCTTAAAATCGGCCAAGCCCGCCTTCAAAGTGCCAATACCAGATAACTCCGCTGTAAGGTTAGTTTCTTTCTTATTTAAGCGTGTTTCTTTAGGCATTTTTTCAGCAGTTACAAATGTTGTAATGATCGTTTCCAGATCTAAACCAGAACCTGAACCTGCCATCGTAATACCAGCCATGCGTATCCTTAATTTTCATCAATAGTAATGTGATAGGCAATAAGTTGCCTGCCACATTAAACATCCTACTATTTTATCTCGCTATGTTAATCAAACCATCTCATCAAATAAGAGACCTGAACTAGCTGATATATTGTCTTGAAATTGCTCAATGTTAGCGACCATCTTTAAAACCGCTTCTGATGGTAGTTCTTTCAGTATTTCACCACTTTCGGGATCAACAACTTTAACTACCATACGGCCAGTGTCACCATGAACACTAAAGTTTAGCTTCTTATTATTAACATCAAAATGAGCTTGTAGCGTATCCTTTGCTTCAAGCAATTTTTGTTCCAAATTTACATCATTCGCTATTTCTGGTTCAGATAATAAATTTTCGATTGGTAAAACTTGTTCGATTGGTGAAATTAAAACGGCAGGATTCGTTATGACAGGTTCTTTTGTCACAACAGGGTCAGGATTAAAACGAATGCTCTTATGATCCATATTATTATCAATGGACATGGTAACTCCCAAAGACCAAAATGCCCTACAAGGTGCAGGGCAAACATAAACCTAAACGATTAAAGCAGTGATAGTGCTACTTGTGAAGTTTGATTGGCTTGGCTTAACATCGAACTTGCCGCCTGTTGCTGTACTTGAGTTTGTGCCAGTTTAGCGGATTCAGCAGCAAAGTCGGTATCAACAATACGTGATTTAGACGCTGATACATTTTCAGCAATATTGCTGATGTTACGAATCGTTGATGAAAAACGGTTTTGTTTCGCACCTAGGTCAGCACGTGTACCCGTTACCGTTTCAAGCGCTGCATCAAGAGCCGTAATTGCTGATTGTGCGCCCCCCGCAGTTGAAACGTTCGTTGTACCACTACCCACAGCCAACGCTGTCGCATCCATACTTGTTGTCATTTTTAGTGTAATGGTTTGGTTCGCATCAGCACCAACTTGAATCTCACGATTGAAATTACCATCAAGTAACTTTTCACCACCAAACGTTGTATCCGTTGATACACGCGTGATTTCAGTTTGTAATTCATTGAACTCTGATTGCAATGCATTACGATCAGCTTGAGAATTTGAACCATTCGCAGATTGAATTGAAAGTACACGCATACGTTGTAACATGTTCGTTGTTTCGTCTAGCGCACCTTCCGCGGTTTGCGCCATTGAAATACCGTCATTTGCATTTCGAGATGCTTGGTTTAAACCATTTATTTGTGACTCTAAACGAGAACCGATTTGTAAACCAGCAGCATCATCAGCAGCGCTATTGATACGCTTACCAGATGATAAACGTTGAAAAGAAGTTTGTAATTCGTTGGTAGCATTACCTAAATGACGTTGTGAATTTAAAGATGCTACATTGGTATTTACATAAACAGCCATATTCGTCTCCTAAAAGAAATCCTGTAAAGGACTGCTGTGTATATAAAATACAGCCCTTATTAATAATCAGTTATTTGTATCGTCATGAAAGTTATCGACAATAAAAATACATCCTTTAGAGTTATTTTTTATTTTTATTTAATTTCTTTCTAATTTCGTTCTAAACCTGAACAGATATCCACATTTAACCGTTTAATTTCAATCAATTACAATTCAACCTCTAGGGGTGTTGAATCATTGTTAATTAATTTAAACTAATGTTATAAATAACAAACCAAAGAAACCGTCACAGTTATTAGAGAGCAATACATTAATCTAGATTAAAAAAGGGGAAGGGGTAACTTGAAAAATTGAAAAGGAAATTTACAAGAATAGAAATGTGCTATTTTGGCCCTTTCGAGCCAAAATAATAGGCGATTAGCCTTGCAACGATTAACCTTGTAATAATGACATAGCCACTTGCGATTGCTGATTCGCTTGGCTAAGCATGGTGCTTGCAGCTTGTTGCGATACTTGATTCTGAGCCAGTTTTGCTGATTCTGCGGCAAAATCGGCATCCATAATACGTGACTTAGACGCAGACACATTTTCCGAAATATTAGTTAAATTACGGATCGTTGATGAGAAACGGTTTTGCTTCGCACCCAGATCACCACGGATCTCAGTCACCGTTGCAATCGCGGCATCCAAACTAGTAATCGCCGTTTGCGCATTTACAGGGGTCAAAATATCAGATGTGGCGGTACCGACACCTAAGCCAAGCGCATTCATGTTCGTCGATATTTTTACATTAATGACTTGATTCGCATCAGGACCAATTTGGAAATCTTGATTAAACGTCGAATTCAACAGATCCATACCACCAAATGTAGTATCTTCTGCCACACGGTTAATTTCTTCCTGCAGTTGACTATATTCGTTATCAAGCGCAACACGATCTGCGGCACTATTTGAGCCATTCGCAGACTGAATTGATAATACTCGCATACGTTGAAGCATATTGGTGGTTTCGTCTAATGCACCTTCCGCTGTTTGAGCAAGAGATATACCATCATTGGCATTACGTGCAGCTTGATTTAAGCCATTAACTTGAGACTCTAAACGAGAACCAATCTGTAATCCCGCCGCATCGTCAGCAGCAGAGTTAATACGCTTACCAGAAGATAGGCGCTCAAATGATGTTTGTAACGCATTTGTAGACTTCGTCAAATTACGTTGTGAATTTAAAGATGCTACATTTGTATTTACATATAAGGCCACGGTATCTTCCTTTTTGCTTGTTTCAAATTAAATAAATGTTATATCTTTTAGATAAGCAATCTGCATGCCAAATACATTTAAAACAAAAAAAAGTTATAACCAATTGTTTTTAAATATAATTAAACCAATTATTAATTTTTATCGCTTGATATATTAATAATTAATAAACCCTAATAACCATCAAGACAAAATTTTGCCATCATATTGCCAGTTGCGAATATTCAACAACAAATAATTGTCAGTTATATTTTTGATGACAAAAAATGACACC
Source organism: Moritella sp. JT01 (assembly GCF_001574435.1). Lineage (GTDB taxonomy): Bacteria > Pseudomonadota > Gammaproteobacteria > Enterobacterales > Moritellaceae > Moritella. The sequence continues at coordinate 194,399 of NZ_LOCN01000001.1, read as the reverse complement.
ACCAGTACAAGTAAAACAATGATTTTAAAAGATAAGATTTAATATCGAAATGATTAAGGTTCGGTGTAATAAAAGAGAGTAAAAGGTAGGAATAGGAAGGTAAATACTTTTACCTATACGCTTACATAGGGCAATAATGATAAGGATATAGGTAAAAGCAATATATTAGGCGGCCCCAAAGGGGCCAGAGGGAGCCCGCCCTCTTAGCCTAATAATGACATAGCAACTTGAGATTGCTGATTAGCTTGACTTAGCATTGTGCTTGCAGCTTGCTGAGATACTTGATTTTGCGCTAGTTTCGCCGATTCAGCAGCAAAGTCTGCATCCATAATACGAGATTTAGATGCCGATACATTCTCAGAGATATTTGATAAATTACGAATTGTTGATGAGAAACGGTTTTGTTTCGCACCCAGATCACCTCGTATATCTGTTACCGACGCAATCGCCGTGTCCAAACTTTGGATAGCAGTTTGAGCTGCCGCCACAGTAAGTACATTAGACGCAGCAGTACCAACACCTAAACCAAGTGAGTTCATGTTTGTAGTAATTTTAACATTGATAACTTGGTTAGCATCAGCACCCACTTGAAAATCATTATTAAATGATGCATCAAGTAACGTCTCGCCACCAAACGTTGTATCTTTTGCTACACGATCAATTTCATTTTGTAGCTGACCAAATTCTTTATTAAGTGCAGTACGGTCTGCATCACTGTTTGAGCCATTGGCAGATTGGATTGAAAGCACACGCATACGTTGTAACATATTAGTTGTTTCATCTAACGCACCTTCTGCAGTTTGCGCCATTGAGATACCGTCATTGGCATTTCGAGCGCCTTGGTTTAAACCGTTTACTTGTGCTTCTAAACGAGAACCAATTTGTAAGCCCGCAGCATCATCAGCAGCGGAGTTAATGCGTTTACCTGATGATAAACGTTCAAACGACGTTTGTAGGGCGTTCGTTGAGTTCGTTAAACTACGCTGCGAGTTTAAAGACGCAACATTAGTGTTTACATATATAGCCATTCGTTTTCCCTCTGTGTGTAACGTGATTAAGCAGTGACATAATTTGTATGTAAGTCGTGCTTAAGTATCCATTTATAAATTATTTATACATCTAAAAAGCAAGTTGTGTGCCAAGCTATGACACCGAATTAAATAAACTTAAGTTATTGATTTTGTTAAATGACTTATAGCTCATCTCAAGAATGTTTTGCTCTTTCGTTAAGTCCGTCATTGCCGCGGCAAGATCTGCCTCGGTAAGAATTGCCATCGCTTCCTGATTAATGACCTTAAACGATTCATTGGACTCAGTAACACGTGTAATCGTGTTATTACGGCCACCAACCGTAGACATAGTAGACATCACTGAATATTTAGCATTTTCAATACCTATTTGTGCATCCGCCATCCGCTCTCGAAATTCGGTATTTGATAATGAAGTATCCGTTAGTGCCGTTTTTAATGACTCGAGTGTGTTCAAAATATTGACATTATTCGGTGGTTCTAAAGATATATCGACACTACCCGGTGAAGTCCCTTGCGCCGTAATGTTGACACCATTAAAACGAATCCCCTTTTCTGACGTGAAATTACCACTTTGAAGCACACTATTAGTACTATCTAAGATCTCAAAAATATCACTATTACCAGGGAGTAACGGCGCTATAATATTAAGCTTAAAGGTATTGTTTGCTGGGTTACTATGATCATAATTCTTGCCGTGGAAATTATCATATTCCCCTTGGTCTACGACTTCAGTCGTCACGGTAATGAGATTACCGGTAAGATTACTGCTATTCGTGGTTAACCGAGCAGGAGCAGATTCAAACACTCGCTTGCCATTATCGCTCCCCTTAATATAGACATTGGTCGCGATTTGAATATCATTGTCTTGTTCATTACCACGATAGGTATATTCTCCCGTTTGATCATCTTTGACATACGCTTGTAGATGCGACGCTGTACCAGAAAAAATAAAATCGCCACTGGCATTTTTACTATTTACTAAACTGAATACTTCTTTCTGTACTTGGTCTATTTCTAACGAAATGGCGTATCTGTCTTGCGAATCAACGGTACCATTAAGCGAACGAACCGAAAGCACCCGTCCACGTTCCATCGCAGTATGTAAGTTATTGAGTGTTGTTTCTTCTAAGCCTAATGTACTTTTCAGCATCAAACCATTGGTTTGGTATTGGGTATTTTTTTTGATTTCATCATTCAGGTAACTCGATTTCGCTATTTCAGCTGGTGCATCACCCGAAGTACGAAATTTTTCTTGAGAGGTGACTTGCGAATGTGCCGTATTCAAGCGCTTTTGTGTTTGCGACATGTCTTGCATCGAGCGAGAAAATATTTGGTTATTGGTTAATCGCATCTAAATTACCTCGCTGCATTCAGAATGGTATCGAATATTTTTTGAGAAATACTCACCACTTGTGCGGATGCATTGTAAGCCTGTTCATAACGCACCATATTTGCAGCCTCTTCATCAAGATTAACTCCAGACACACTTTCAATCCAATTACGGCTTTGCACTAATTTCGCTTCATTTGCAGCTGAATCAACGCGTGCGGCACGGGTTTTATTACCAACCGTTGAGATCATGGTTGAAATACCCTCCGCAAACGTCATCTGGTTTTCACCATTGTTTTTATGATTTTTACGTAATTTGGCGTCATTTTCTAAGCCCGCTAGTTTTAAACCATTACTGTTATCTGCAATGGCATCGCGGTTGTAAGCTAACGTGAAAATTTCGCCTGGATTTGGTTTACCATCCATTTTAATTTCATAACCCACACCTGGGTTTAAAGGAGGAATAGCATTCGCAAATAAATCCTGTCCATTCAATGCGCCAGAACTGGTTGCCATATAACGACCATTACCATCATAAATATCAAAGTCACCGCTGTTATTCACTGAGATCTGTTGCGGTGCTGTTATATTTAAATCGTTATGTTTAAAAGAGAGGGTTGAATCTGATATTTCCGTAACGGAAATTCGGCTCATTGTCGTATTGGCCTGCCCTGTCTTTGCTCGTAAGATCGAGGCTAAAGCAATATCTTCTGGTTGCGAGCGGGTGACATCATAATCATTAAGATTAAACAATGTCGGACTCATTAAAAATTTATCTCCACTTTGAAAACCACCAGTTGCTGCAGAAAAATCGATTTCAAAACCATGGTCAGTGACTTCGATAGGACCAGGGTAAGCACCATTAATCGCCAGCGGATTCGCGCTGCGCTCACCATTTTTAATTTCATAAACATCGAAAGTCATCGAGCTGGTCATCGATACTTGATATTGGCTGGTTGTTAACGAACTCCCCTCGCCTGCGATTAGTTGAGTTGTGATCACATGCGCAGGATTAGAGTTACCTGAATAATGTTTTGCTTGTGTTGACGGAATTGTGTATATCTCTTTACCCATTTCGCCATTCAAGTCTAAGCCCATTTTGTTTTGAGTGTTCACTGCATCAGCAATACCAAGGCTTAATTGGCCTATCTCTCGTAACGATGAATTAATGGTTTTATCGCGGAATTCTATCAATGCGCCAATACGTCCACCAAGCTCAATATCTTGTAGCGGCATCGTATTTTTATTGATATTTAAGACCAGTTCTATATTGCTTGGATCTGGATCTCCACCAATAGCCTGAAATTGACTAATACTGTCTTGCATTACTAACGGTTGCCCGTTAAGCAAGTTAATTGAAATGCTTTTGTTGTCATTCACAATCGTTGATATGTCGAGTTCTTTTGCGAGCGCTTCGATCGTAACATCACGCTGATCAAGTAACGTGCCAGAAGCACCTCGTGAGGTATTTTCCGCAATCATCACCTGCTTATTAAACCCTTGAACTTCTTTAATTAAAGAGTTCAGTAACGCTGGTTTCTCTGTAAGTTCACTGTTTACTGTTTTTGCTTGATTATTTAACTGCTCACCAACATTACGGAAGCTGGCAGCCAATGTTTGCGCATCAGAAATAACCAACTGGCGATTAGAGATAGAGGTTGGATCATCGTTAGCAGTGTGAAAAGATTCAAATAGTTGCGATACACCAGCCGCCATATTATTTGAGTCATCAGATAATACTTGATCGGTACGCGTAATTTCAGCAAGAAACTTATCTTTATTACTAGAAGCGCTGGTATCAATTAATAACTCTGCTTGTGCAAATTTATTCACTTCTCGACCAGTGACGGATCGCGCAAGCCCCATGTTATCTGTTTGTGAGTTATGCTGGGTGCGCTGGCGACTATATCCATCCGTATTAACATTCGAAATGTTATTACCTGTGGTATTAAGCATTTGCTGGTGACCTAAAACACCAGACGTGCCTATTTGTAATAAATTTGCCATCAGATTACTGCTCCAACCATCAGATCATCACTCCAAAATAGATTATCTGTATTTCTTTATATTCAGTTATTACTTATTCAGTTACTCAACTAAGCACGGCTATTTAAATGCATCATGTTTCATGACGTTTTGTATTTTCGCTGCATAGTTAGGATCTGTTGCATAACCCGCGTTCTGTAAACCATTCAAGAACTGTGCCGAGTCTGCAGAATTGCGTAACGCCTCACTGTAACGATCGCCTGATTGCAAGAAATCAGCAAAATCATTAAAGCTAGACTGAAAATTTTGATAACTTCTAAATTGATGTTTTTCACGTTTAGCTACACCGTCGGTAAACTCTAAGGTATCCACACTTGCTGTCGGACCTTCCCAACGTTTATCTGCTTTGATATTGAATAAGTTGTGTGAGCTATCGCCTTGATTATCAGTCGATACCTTCTTACCCCAGCCTGTTTCTAACGCAGCTTGAGCAAGTAATACATCTGGAGAGACATTCAAGCGTTTTGCTACTGAGTCCGCAAAAGGCGTTAATGAAGCAACGAACTCTTCAGGGCTGTTGAATTGTATCTGGCGAGGCTTTTCTGCCGTTGATAATGTGGCATTCGCTTGTTTCCCATCAGCGATAGAACTCCCCTCCTTATCAATAGTAGGGACTACAGCTGCGTCTTTATCTTCTACCGACCCTTTGTCTACAGCCTTAGCGGCTTGCAGATTCTGCAGTGGGTTAGTATCCCCTTGCAATGACGAGGCTGGCATATAATTGCCGCCATTATTCGACAACTGCCTAACAATAACATCCGCTAACCCCATGCTGCCTGACTGACTCATATCCGCGGCCATCTGCTTATCTTGCATATCACGATAAAATTGGGTGTAGTTGTTATTCATTGGACTTTCAGTTTCAAATGCGGCATTCGCGTCACGCATGCTTTTCATCAGCATGTTGGTAAACAAAGACTCAAACTGCTTTGCGACTTCTTTCAATGCCGTTTCATCATTATTCAGCGCTCGCTTACGCAAAGAATCCAGATTATGTGTATCTAAGACGTTACTGCTTACATTTGTTTTAAATGAATTATCCATACCCAGCCCGTTACTATTTTCGATAATTATTATTTATCAGTCAGTTATTCGTATTAATTAATAATTGAAAGCTACTGCCATTTACCTGCCACTGTTAAAAACAATATAATCAATCACTTAAAGTAAATCATGTATTAATTTCAACCTTTATATATAACAATGCAATTCTTAAACCAACTCTGATAATAGAATGAAATAGATACAAAAAAGCGCTATAGCCAATCACTGGTTATAGCGCTCATAAAATAAATCATAGCGTGCTTAATTAGCTTCACGTCATTAAATGATAATTAGCTGCCCATCTAATGCACCCGCATCTTTAAGCGCTTCTAAAATTGACATTAAATCACCCGGCGCGATACCAACCTGATTGACAGCGCGGATCAAATCATCGAGTGTCGCCCCCGCATCAAGTTTAAACATACGTGCATCTTCTTGAGTCACATTAATGGTCGATTTATTAGTAACCACAGTTTCACCATTAGCGAAGGCGTTGGGTTGTGAGACTTCTTGAGTTTCATTAATGGTAACCGTTAATCCACCATGAGTGATTGCAGCGGGTTTTAGCCTGACGTTTTGGCCAATAACAATGGTGCCGGTACGTGAATTAACAATAATTTTTGCTGATTCGTCCGCCATTTTTAATTCAAGATTTTCTAATGTCGCTAAATAAGCAACACGTTGGGAAATATCACGAGGAGCAAGTACCCGTACTGACGTCGCGTCCATTGGATAAGCAGTATTAGGACCGACCAGATTATTAATTGAGTCTGCAAGACGTTTCGCGTTCGTAAAATCGCCACGATGTAAATTAAATGTGAGGTAATCACCATCGCCAAACGGATTCGCAACTTCCTTTTCAACAATAGCACCGCTACTGATACGGCCGACGGTAGGCGTATTAATAATCACCTTTGAACCATCTCTCCCTTCAACGCCAAGGCCACCGACAACAAGGCTACCTTGCGCTAACGCATACACTTGTCCATCAGCACCTTTTAGGAAGGTCTGCAATAATAAACCACCACGTAGACTTTTCGCTTCACCGATAGCTGCAACCGTTACATCAATCGTTTGACCTGGTTTCGTGAATGCGGGTAATATCGCACTTACCGCAACGGCCGCGACATTTTTAATTTTAACCTTCGCGCCTTCTGGCATGGTGATGCCAAAATTATTCAGCATGGTTTTAAAACTTTGCGCTGAAAACGCATTACTTTTTTCACCTGTGCCCGGTAAACCAACCACTAAGCCATAACCGATTAATTGGTTATCACGAACCCCTTGCACAGAACTTATATCTTTAATTCGCGCTGCATGTGCAGTACTGATCGTAACAACAAAAAAGCTTAACAAAGCAATGCTAATGCCAAATAAAACATGTTGTTGTCGTTTAATCCGAGTTGATAATTTCATCTAAATAACCTGTGCTATAAGAATTGTCATTATTTTGGTTTGTACTACTTACTGCCAAAATTATGACAACCGCTAAATAATGGGCGTTATAGAGCTAAAAGCAATTGTCATACCAAGATGCTATTTACACACTGACTCAGATTAGAAAGGCCATTTATTACCATTCAGGAATTTAGTTGCCCAACCTTGTACCTGCGCGTCCCCCAAATCATCAATTGCGCCATATTGAATACGCGCGTTCGCGATCAAAGATGAATTCACTTTATTATCTGCGTCTACATCTTGTGGACGTAATAAGCCAGTAAGACGAATATACTCACTCCCATTATTCAGCATGAGCCACTTCTCACCACGAATAACTAAGTTATTATTAGGTAACACACGCACGACGGTAACAGAGATATTACCTACTAAACTGTTACTCTGATCGGCAGAACCATTTCCAGAAAAAGAACTCTTTTGATTTAAACTACCTTCAATTGTATAACCGCCAATAACCACCTCTTCACCACCAAGCTTAATAGGGTCTAATTCAAACGAGTTATCTTTACCTAGGTTTGAGCTGGCTTTCTTTTTAGCACTGGTTGACTCTGTCAATATGACAGTAATGATGTCACCGACACGACGTGCTTTAATATCCGAGAAAATATTATTATTGTATTGTGGATTAAATAACGATCCCGTTACTTTCGCTTGTACTGGATTATCATCGGGTACAATCGGTGCATAATCAGGTGAGTCTTGCTGTGGCGTTTCGTTCACATCAGCAGGTTCTTCCGCATCTTCGGTTTTGGTCGCGTCTTCATTTTTAGAGACTGCATTTTCTTTTACTTTAATTAAAGATGCACAACCCGTTAGCTGGATAAAAACAAACAGAGCAAGGATAAAATTACGCATTATAATTCTCGATGTTATTAATTAATGTTTAACGGTTAGCCGTTAAATTATAGCTGTTGATTGGTGTAACTTAACATTTCATCAACCGCTGAGATTACTTTCGAATTCATCTCATATACACGTTGGCTTTCAATCAGGTTTACTAATTCTTCCGTCACGTTTACATTCGATGTTTCAATCGCACCTTGCACTAATTTACCCAGGCCTTCAGTACTTGGAAGACCTTGTACCGGATCACCACTCGCACCCGTTTGAATATACATGTTTTGTCCAATTGGCTGTAAACCACCAGGGTTAACAAAGTCTGAAATATTAATCTGGCCAACGGTTTGGTTGTTTGTCTGACCCGGTAAACTTACCGAGACTTCACCATCTTCCGAAACGGTAATAGTTTGTGCATCTGCAGGTATTTGGATCTGCGGCTGCAATGGATAACCCGAGCCTGGTGTCACGATAATCCCTTCATCATTTAAGGTGAATTGACCGTTACGGGTATATGACGTAGTGCCATCCGGCATTTCAATTTCGAAAAAACCACGGCCACTGACCATTAAATCCAGCGAGTTATCAGTCGTCAGCATATTGCCTTGAGAATGATCTTTTTGGGTCGCAACAACCCGCGCACCCGAACCAACCATTAACCCAGACGGTAATTTGGTATTTTGCGAAGATTGACCACCCGGCTGATTTATCGCTTGGTACAATAGATCTTCAAAGATAGCGCGTTCTTTCTTAAAACCAACCGTACTGGCATTGGCTAAGTTATTTGAAATCGTTGAGATATTCATTTGCTGTGCTTCTAAACCGGTTTTACTTATCCATAATGCAGGATTCATAACATTTCCTCGTCTAATTTATACTTTGTGTGGACTCATCAATGAACAATTAATTCACTCGTAATAGCGAATCTGATGCTTTGTCATTTTCTTCTGCTGTTTTCATCATTTTTATCTGCATTTCAAATTGACGTTGCAAATTAATCATTCCGGTGAGTTCACCAACAGCACTAACATTACTGGTTTCTAACGCGCCACCTGCTACTTGGACATTTAAATCGACGGCGGCTGGCATACCATCCGCTTGTCGAAACATACCATCATAGCCTTTAACTAAATTTCGAACATCAGGATTAACCAGCTTTAATTGGTCGACTTCTTCCAATGCATTTGCCGGAGCCCCCTGAGGACGAACCTCGATACGGCCATCGGCATGGATTTTTATTTGTTCAACGGGTACAGGGATCACGATAGGACCGTTTTCACCAAGTACAGAACGACCTGACGATGTCAATAACTCGCCAGTCGGACTCATGTGCAAACTGCCGCTACGGGTATAACTTTCCTTATTCTGATCATCCAGCACACTTAACCAACCATCACCTTGGATCGCCACATCGAGTGCATTACCCGTTTGTTGTAGTCCCCCAGCAGTAAAATCCTGCCCCGGACTTTCGGTAATAGCAAATACACGGGTTGGTAGGCCTTCACCAAAAGCTTGCATTGAACGCGCTTGTTCAAAATCAGCCTTAAAACCATGTGTATTCACATTGGCGATATTATTGGCACGAACAGCCAATGCATTCATATTTTCTTTGGCACCCGACATCGAGATATAAAGCATATTGTCCATTCGTCAATCCTCTGTCACTTTTCGTTGAAATCGTTAATTACCCGTCTAATATCAACAATAAGCAATTAAAGTGCCAAAATGAAAAAGCCACCCTAAATAGGATGGCTTTTTATCAAAAATGTATCTCTTTGGTAAATTATATGTCGAATAATTCCGCTTGCTCTATGGCTTACTCGCCCGTTACATTAACGGATCTGTAATACTGTATCTTGTAATTTAGAGTTAACTTCTAACGTTCTTGAATTGGCTTGGTAGTTACGTTGTGCCGTAATTAAGTTAACAAGCTCACTGGTCAAGTTTACATTTGATTGCTCTAGTGCTGATGAATTAATTTTACCAAAGGTACCTGAGTTGGCTTCGCCAGCAATCGCATTACCCGAAAGTTGTGATGCACGCCAGCCCGTATCACCCGTCTGGCTCAATCCTTGTTCATTGGCAAACTTCGCCATCGCAATCATACCCAACTTGTCATTACGACCATTACTGTAACTCGCCGCAACCATACCATCCGGGCCTATATCAATCCCCGTTAATCGACCCACAGTCGCCCCATCTTGCTCAAGCTTTGAAACTTCAAACGCAGACGCAAACTGAGTCGGGTTATTAATATTAAGTTTTATCGTCTGAGTAGTATCCGCACCATTGATTAAAATAGCACCGAGTGGCACGGTCTCTGCGATCGCAGGGAGTTGCTGTTGCAATAGCCCTGATGAATCAAACGTCATTCGCATGGCGGTCGGTTTTACTGGTGTTCCTGGAGCGGATGCAACAGCCTGACCACCAACAATATCAAGAGGTTGATCATCCACGTAGTTAAGTTCTAACCAAGAGTTTGATGGTGCACCCGCTGAGCCATCTTTTATATAATAAGTTGATAAGGTATGAGACTCACCTAACGAATCATAAATAGAGACAGACGTCGAAGAGGTATAGGTACCACTGTCTGCGGGATCAAATTTCAATGGGTCTAATCCTGGTGATGTCGCCGGTAAATTCATCGTCATATCAACATTGCTAGTTGACTCTGGCACACCTGCGGTATCAGGTATTTGTAGCGGTTTTGTTGACGCCATACTCACCGCTTTTGGTGAACCATCTTCATTAACATCATAAACTTGCAGATAATTACCCGCTGAATTAGTCACAAAACTATTTGCATCAAGCTTAAAGGCACCTGCACGCGTATAATTACGGTCCATAGACTCAAGTCCATCAGACATAACGAAGAAACCATTACCGTTAATCGCCAAATCAAGTGAGTTCTCGGTAAAGTTCAGGCTACCTTGTTGGAACTGCTGTGCAACATGGGCAGTTGCCACACCGTTACCAACAGACGTTTTTGCATTTGAGAAAATCGATGTTGCATAAACATCGCCAAACTCGGCGCGAGACTCTTTAAAACCCGTGGTATTAACGTTAGCAATGTTATTTGCCGTTGTATTAAGGTCTTTCTGAGCAGCATTAATCCCACTCAAGGCGATGTTAAATGACATAAGATTTCCTTATTCGATAAATTTAGTAAGTTTTAGCTGCAACTTCTGTTGCTTGGCTCAGAGGAAGACTACCCATACCTTTCAGATTTAGCATAATACCGTTACCAGTATTGCCAATATTGACACTTTCAACATGCTGAAAACTTGATATTTTGAGGTCTTGTGCATTGCCGTCTATCGAGGCCGATGCTTTTAAGCGGTAACTTCCTTCCGCCACTTTATTGCCATTCATGTCAGTACCATCCCAATCAAAGGCAATAGCACCGCTTTTTTGTTCACCCAAATCGATAACGTTAACGACTTCACCGACTTGATTGGCAATTTGCAAACGTAAATTAGGTGCACTCTGAGGCAAATCAATACGCCCAGATACATTTTCACCATCAGATAAAAATGCTGACGATGCCGGGGCTAATACCTTCGTCCCCACAAGACTAGAGGCTTGTAGCGCTTGGTTTGAGCTCATGATTGTAGTTAACTGATCAAACTTGTGACCCATATTAGTAATACCATCAGCAGTAGTGAATGACGCCATCTGCCCCACCATCTCTGAGTTTTCTACGGGTTTGAACGGGTCTTGATAAGCCAGCTCTTGTGTTAATAATGAGAAAAAGTCTTCTTGACCGAGTTTTTTGCGGGTAGTTTCTGCCGCTTGCTCTGCCGCATCCTTTTTGTCTGTTTTAAACTGACTGCTAAAGTCAGCTATGTTATTACTGTTATTAATTGTCGTCACAGCCCAATATCCTCTATTAACCTTGGCCTAACGTTAATGTCTTATTCAGCATTTGTTTAGCAGAATCAGCTATTTGCACGTTAGTCTGGTATGAACGAGATGCGCTAATCATGTTTGCCATCTCTTCCATTATGTTTACATTCGGACGATATACATAGCCATTTTCGTCAGCTAATGGATGATTTGGATTAAATTCATTAACTAATGGCGCATCACTTTCTACAATCCCTGCAACATTTACGCCAACAGCTTCATTTTGCGCAGCATTAGCTTGATCAAATTGAGCTTGGAAAATAGGATAACGTGCTTTATAGGTCTCACCGGCGCTACTACTCACACTATTCGCGTTAGCAAGGTTACTCGCGGTTGTATTTAAACGAACCGATTGTGCACTCATTGCCGAACCGGCAACGTCAAAGACTCGAAATAAACTCATAATTATTGCCCTTTAATTGCCTTACGCATAGTTTGAATTTTACTGCTCAAAAATGACAGTGATGCCTGGTATTCCATGCTATTTTGCATAAAACTCGCACGCTCAATTTGTACATCGACAGTATTACCGTCACCAGTATCGGGTTGATTCGGAATTCTATATTGAAGATCAGACGCCATACTTCTGCCGCCTGATATATGACGTTCGCTGGTTTTTAATAAATTAAAACTACTGCCCTGGGTCGCACTGGCAAGTGCATCCTTAAAGCTTAAATCTCTTGCTTTAAACCCCGGCGTGTCCGCATTGGCAATATTACTGGCTAATACCTCTGCACGACGCTCTCTTACGCCAACAGAATATTGGTGTATACCCAATGCATTATCAAAATTAATAGCCATGAACGCCTCCTATATATTTATATCGTAATCAATCGTATGATAATTACGATGATACAAATAATGGAAGCAACATATGTGCCAAAATAATAAGTAACAGTAAAGTTTTATTGAATCTACAGCGTGAATGGATAAAAGCAATTGAAATCAATAGCTTAAATTAAACCGTGAAATGTAGCGATACTTTGAAAATAAGCGTTGTAGATGAAAATAGTAAAGTGTATCTAAAAAATCAATTTTTTGACGGTGTATGGCGGTCGGTTACCGCCAATAAACGAACATCCATGTTCAAACAGTAACCGTCATAAAATAAGCTATTTTAACCTATATACGATCCCTGGATTACAACGGACCATTTCGAACTTATCCGTTAACCCAGTCAAGGATTCTGATGCACCTAAGAAGAGGTACCCACCCGGTTTTAATGATCCCGCAAATTGATTAAGGATCTGACTTTTAATCTTCGGGGAAAAGTAAATCAGTACATTACGACAAAAAATAATATCGAACTTACCGAGCAAAGCATAACTTTCCAATAAATTGATTTCACGAAATGTCGTTAACTGCTGCACGTCACGATTCACCTGCATTTTATCATCAGGTAGTGTCGTGAAAAACTGACGCTTACGTTCAGGAGACAAACCACGACCAAGCGCCAAGCGGTCATATACCCCTTTCTTACAGTGTTGAATCATTGTCGGTGATATATCCGTACCAATAATTTGCACATTAGGTTTAACTAAACGCTTGAGCCTTTCTTGCGTTTCAATCGCTGACATGGCAATCGAAAATGGTTCTTGTCCAGATGAAGAGGCGGCAGACCAGATCTTAATTGGCTGACCTTTATTAATAAATTCAGGTAAGATTTGTGCCTGTAAGTACTCAAACGGGTAAATATCACGAAACCACAACGTTTCATTAGTGGTCATCGCATCAATAACATCATTACGTAAATCACGCGCTAACATAGTCATCGATTTTTGTACTAGCTCAGTTAAACTGGTCATTTTATGCTTTGCCAATAGTGGCAATAAGCGACTTTTAACTAAATATTGTTTATTTTGCCCTAATACAATACCGCACTGAATTTCAAGAAATTCACTAAAACGGGTATAAACTTCATTTGACAATGTTTGCACTATTTTTTACTCAACTTTCTATATGAAAATACATTTATTCAACACAACGATGCCCCTAGCTAGGGTCAGCTGCTTTTAATGCTTTTAAAACCGCACCCGCAAGTTCATCGGGATTAAATTTTGCGATAAAATCGTTTGCGCCAACTTTAGTTACCATCGCCTGATTAAATACACCACTTAACGACGTATGTAAAATAATATATAAACCATTCAATGACTGATCATTTCTCACTTCGGCAGTAAGCGTATAACCATCCATTTCTGGCATCTCAATATCTGAAATCATCAATGCGATTTGGTCGGTAATTGGGCCATTGGCTGCCATTTCACGGAGTTTATTTAATCCGTCTCGGCCATCTTTAGCTAATACAATCTTAAAGCCAAGATCAGAAACCGCCTTTTTAATCTGATTACGTGCAACTCTTGAATCATCCACAACAAGAATCACTTTCTCTATTTCTGTCTTATTAATTTGTGTTGCCGTTTCAAGTATTTCTTCACTAATTTCCATTTTCACTGGCGCAACTTCATGCAGGATTTTCTCCACATCGAGGACTTCAACGAGTTCTTTATCTACTTCTGTCACCGCCGTTAAATAACTAAACCGGCCTGTACCTTTTGGCGGTGGTAAAATAGCTTCCCAATTAATGTTGATAATACGTTCAACACTCGAGACTAAAAAGCCCTGCACTGAACGGTTATATTCAGAAATAATGATAAATGCTTTACTTAAATCCTCAATTGGACGACCACCCGTGGCTAAGCTTAAATCAATCACAGAGATCGTTTTACCACGTATATGGGCAACGCCACGCACTACAGGATGAAGCTTTGGAAGAGTCGTTAATGGCGGGCATTGTAATACTTCTTTTACTTTAAATACATTGATACCAAAACGCTGACGCCCGTTTAAACGGAACATCAGTAATTCTAGACGGTTTTGTCCTACCAATTGTGTACGTTGATTAACCGTATCGAGTAATCCTGCCATTATTCATCCTCAGGTAAATGTCGCTTATTTTCAACATGGCTTAAATATTGCTTACCACTGTATTGTTCATTTATATTTGTTGTTTACAGTATAAAGCAGTCAAAAAATTGGCTCTTAAATCACTTTATACGTAATCGTTAATCTTATATCGGCTTAGAAACCTAAATGCTTAAATATATTTTTTCATTGTTGTTTTTCTATTGTTTCAGTTTAATGAGTTATTTACCACTTGCGAACGCAACAATAGACCAACATCAAGTTATTGAAGAGTTTGCGGAATCTTTTATCAAAGCGCAACTACCTAGCTCTCAGAATGAAAGAGTAAGTATAAAAGTAACAAAAATTGACCGCAGAATAGCAGTAACTCAGTGTGAAGGTAATATGTCTGCAGAGTTAGTTGGTAATAAAAGTTTACAACGCTCCGCGACGGTAAAAATAAGTTGCGATAATGCTGATAACTGGCAACTTTACGTACCGTTAAAGATTATTCGACTAGTACCTGTGATGGTTAGCAATCGACCTTTATCAAAAGGTAGCCGATTAACTAAAAACAATACTAAAATAGAATATATGAACCGTGTATTATTACGCTCGGGTTATATTTCAGATTTGGCTTTTGTTAATAGGGCACGCTTAAAAAGACCCCTCTCGACTGAACAAATGATCTCAACACGAGATATATGTCTTGTGTGTAAAGGCGAAAGCGTTACAATTACCAGTTCAGTGGGAAATCTAACCGTAAAAACTGATGGTGTAGCATTGGCTAACGGTATTTTGGATGAAAAAATCAAGGTGCGTAACAGTAAATCGAAACGAATTGTTTCGGGTGTTGTCCAAGCAGCAGGAACCATCCAAATAAACTATTAAATTTTGCTAAAGTTTTATTGTCATAAGTCGATAATCTTTTAGTACACCTGTTTACAATTCAATAGGTAGAAAAATGGCCATAAATTTAACCAATTTAAATAACCGTAGTCTCCAGCTAGATCAAGCAAGAAGTGCGCAGCAGAAAACCAGAGTTCAAAATGGTAATCCGACTCAAACTTCACCGCAACGTATAGCACAAGGCGACTCAGTTAACATTACATCACAAGCCAAAAGTTTGACCGCTATGGAACATGATTTAGCTCAAGGTACACCTGTTAACGAATCGAAAGTCGAGAGTTTGAAAAAGGCCATTGCTGATGGTAGCTATCACGTTGATGCGAATAAATTAGCAAAGAATATGTCTAACTTCGAATCTTTACTTGCATAACCGAGTACCGTAACAGACATGAAAATGCAAGAATTACCCGAATTACTCGTTTTACAAGTATCTTATGTAGAACAATTACTGGCTCTACTGACAGCTGAAAAATCAGCGTTAGAGTCACGCGACGTCACGGCACTAGAAAAACTCAGTCAAGATAAGCAACAAAAAATAACCCAAATTGCCGAACTTGATGTCCAAATAAACCAGCACCCTGATGCTGCTGAATTATTGTCTACCTATCTCTCTCAAAAACAACAAATTGAAACTGAACTTACTCAATGCCAAGAATTAAATGACGTTAATGGTAAACTGATTGAACTCAATCTGCGTAATGCCAAACGGCTAACCGATACGATCATCCGCAGTCGCTCACGTAATAATATTACCTATGATAAGTTAGGCCGTACTCGCGGATCATCTTCGACACTGGGGCTAACATTCAAATCCTGAGCCAGCGCCTTACTGAACCCTCTGATTTAATTCCCTTTACTGTCACATTTAAGTTAACAAACCGTCACATTAATCGCTAAACCACCTTTCGATGTCTCTTTGTATTTATTCTTCATATCATCACCTGTGGCTTTCATGGTTTTAATCACCTGATCAAGCGATACCTTGTGGTCTCCAGATCCCATACGCGCCATCCGTGACGCATTAATCGCTTTCACCGCACCAATCGCATTACGTTCGATGCAAGGAATCTGTACCAAGCCTGCCACCGGATCACAAGTCAGCCCCAAATTATGTTCCATGCCAATTTCAGCAGCGTGCTCGACTTGTTCAAGTGTCCCGCCCCTTATAGCCGTCAAGCCAGCTGCGGCCATAGAGCAAGCAACACCAACCTCGCCCTGACAACCCACTTCAGCACCAGAAATAGAGGCATTTTTCTTATATAAAGTACCAATTGCGGCGCAGGTTAATAGGTAGTTTTTTATTTTTTCTTCCGTTAACGGGCTAACGAACTGATCATAAAAATACATCACCGCAGGAATTATACCCGCAGCACCATTGGTCGGCGCCGTAACAACACGTCCACCAGCCGCATTTTCTTCATTAACAGCCATCGCATACATATTAACAAAGTCCATGCCGTGAAACGTATCATCTTTGGCATCTGGCGCTTGTAATCGCTGGTATAATCCAGGTGCACGACGGCGAACCTTTAAACCACCGGGTAAAATCCCTTCATTACGACAACCTCGATGAATACAATCAACCATGATGCTATGCAACTGTAATAGCTTTTTGTTGATGACATCATCGGGATTTAATTGGCGCTCATTTTCATACATAAGCTTGGCAATAGATAAGCCGTGTAATCGACAAATAGTGAGGAGTTCATCAGCACTATCAAATTTATATTTAGGCGGTGTTTGGGCATTCACTTCCAATGGCTGTTCGATGTGGTCATGGTCAAGAATAAAACCTCCGCCAATTGAATAATATGTCTTACTCAATACAATATTATCTTGGCTTAAAGCAGTTATCGTCATCCCATTACTGTGATAAGACAAAGTTTTACGCTGGTGCAGTATGATGTTTTCAGCACGCGTAAAAGGCACAAAGCCAATATCGTTCAGGTCAATGCCTTGTTGTTCCTCTATTTTCGTTAATATAGCGGGCACTAGCTCAGAATCGATCTTGTCTGGCTCATAACCTGCTAGCCCCAAAATAACAGCAATATCACTGCTATGACCAACACCTGTTTGTCCTAACGAACCAAAGAGTGCAGCGTTAATACCTAAAATAGGTTCACGATTATTGAGTGCTTTAAGCTGTTGTAAAAAGTCAAATGCAGCGCGCATAGGACCAACAGTATGTGAACTCGACGGCCCAATACCAATACTAAACATATCAAAGGTACTGATCATAAAATACTCCCTGATTAATGAATATGACTTACTGTAGGTATAGCACATGATTGTTTGTGCAATTTAATTACTATTTTGAACAAATATTACGACTATAATTAGTTATAAACCTACATATACTTTGCCTGTAAAATCGTCATTAGCACCACGTTTATGCTGTTTAAGCTGCTTTAACCATAATAAAGTCACAAAAACATATGGAACGATGCTAAACATAAGTAAAAAATGTAATAATAGTTCGACTTACTTCATATTTTTTACATAATTCACGTAATAAATATCCAGCAAGGTTTATAATGCCGCTATAGATTCGCATTAACCTTCATTACTTTATCATGCGCCCATTGCGGAGCTTGCCAGGGAAATATCATGAGTATGCTCGAAAAAATAATCCAAAATTTAGAAATATTCAGTAAGTCTGAAAAAAAGGTTGCTGATGTTATTCTAGAATCTCCGCAATCAGCTATTCATTCAAGTATTGCGACACTTGCCAAAGTTGCAGATGTAAGTGAACCGACAGTTAACCGTTTTTGCCGTCGTCTAGATACCAAAGGTTACCCTGATTTTAAATTGCATTTAGCGCAAAGCTTAGCCAACGGTACCCCATACGTAAACAGAAACGTAGAAGCAAACGATGGCCCAGAAGTTTATACTCAGAAGATCTTTGAAACCACAATCGCTCACTTAGACTTAGCAAAAAACAGCTTAGATCCAGAAATAATTAATAAAGCGGTTGATCTGCTTATTCAATCGAAACAAATTTCGTTTTTCGGCTTAGGTGCTTCGGCATCGGTTGCCCGTGACGCTGAAAATAAATTCTTCCGTTTCAACGTACCCGTCATTTGTTTTGATGACATTATGATGCAACGCATGAGTGTAATTAACAGTACTGAAGACTCGGTAGTGGTATTGTTCTCACATACAGGCCGTACTAAAAGTATGGTTGATGTGGCGAAACTCGCACGTGAAAATGATGCAATCGTGATTGGTATCACAGCTGAAAATTCTCCACTTGCAGAGTACTCGAATCTGGTTATTTCACTTGATGTAATGGAAGATACTGACGTTTATATGCCAATGGCATCACGTGTCGCGCAATTGGTACTGGTTGATGTACTGGCGACAGGCTTCACATTACGTCGCGGTGAAAAGTTCAGAGAGAACTTGAAGAAAGTAAAATCCGCAATCAAGGATTCACGCTTTAACAAAATAGATTAATCCAAAATGGCCGCTGATATGTGGCCATTTTTATTTCCCCTGTCACTTTTTACTTATTCTTGTCACCAAACGGTAATCAACCTTTTGCATACTAATACGATTGAAGATCACCTTTTGTCTGACAGTATTTAAATAGCATACTTTAAAATATCATCTCATTATTCATATGGAGTCATTATGTTACGTCGAACTAAAATTGTAACCACTTTAGGTCCAGCAACAGATCGCGATAATAATCTAGAAAAAATTATTCTTGCTGGTGCCAATATGGTACGTATGAACTTTTCTCACGGTAACGCGGAAGACCACATCAAGCGTGCCGAAGAGGTTCGTGCTATTGCTAAAAAACACAATAAACACGTGGCTATTTTAGGTGACTTACAAGGGCCTAAAATCCGTGTATCTAAATTTACAGACGGTAAGATCCAACTAAATTTAGGTGATAAATTCTGTTTAGACGCAACATTTGATAAAACAGCGGGTAACCAAGAACGCGTTAGTATCGATTATCCAGAACTAGCTAATGATGTTTTCGCGGGTGATGTACTGCTACTTGATGACGGTCGTGTACAGTTAAAAGTAACCGAGATTAAAGGTCAACAGATCCACACAGAAGTGACGGTAGCGGGTCCATTATCAAATAACAAAGGTATCAATAAGCAAGGTGGAGGGTTATCTGCCGAAGCGCTTACCGACAAAGATAAAGCAGATATTCTAACCGCAGCTAAAATTGACGTCGACTTTATTGCGGTTTCTTTCCCGCGTAACGGCAGTGATATCAATTATGCGCGTGAACTTGTTCGTGCTGCGGGCTCTAATGCGAAAATCTGTGCCAAAGTTGAGCGTGCAGAGACTGTAGCAACAAAAGAAAGCATGATAGATATCATTCTCGCATCTGACGCAATTATGGTTGCACGTGGCGATTTAGGCGTTGAAATTGGTGATGCAGCACTTGTGGGTGTACAAAAATCACTGATCCACTTATCACGTAAATATAACCGTGTCGTGATCACCGCAACACAAATGATGGAATCAATGATCACGAGCCCAATGCCAACGCGTGCAGAAGTGATGGACGTGGCAAATGCGGTTCTTGATGGTACAGATGCGGTCATGCTATCTGCAGAAACAGCGGCCGGTGACTTCCCTGTAGAAACAGTGAAAGCAATGGCAGAAGTATGTTTAGGTGCAGAAACACACCCAAGCATGAATGTCTCGAACCACCGTATCGAGTATACATTCGATTCAATTGAAGAAACCATTGCGATGTCGACGATGTATGCTGCGAATCACTTAAAAGGTGTAAAGGCTATTGTTGCATTGAGTGAGTCAGGTACTACGCCATTATTGATGTCACGTATTAGCTCTGGCTTACCGATCTTCTGCTTGTCTCCACATCAAAAAACATTGAATGCGACAGCCCTTTACCGTGGTGTAACCCCACTACAATTTAACACGGAAGGTTTATCTCAGGAACAAATCGTAGAAGGTACTTACGCGGTACTTAAAGAAACAGGTCAAGTGCAATCAGGTGATATTATCTTGTTCACATTAGGCGATAAAATGGATACCGTTGGTTCAACCAACACCAGTAAAATCCTAAAAGTAAAATAACTGTATTCCTGTACTCAATGAGTCCTGCACGAATAAAGGTTAAGCGTCATTTTATAACTATGCTTAACCTTGTAGAAATAATACAGACATAAAAAAACCGAGACTGATAGCAGTCTCGGTTTTTTTTATTTATTAAAAATCTAGCCCGTAAGCTAGATTTTTAATGAGTCGCTCAGTTAAAACTTAAGCTACTTTATCGTCTTTTATTACTTTTGAAATACCCGCAAACTCTTCAGGTGTGAATGAGTCAACGTTAATCGCAGCAAAACGTAGTTCATCAGCAGCAAGTAATTCGTCTGCTTCAACTTGTGTAATGATACCTTTTTCAACAGCAAGTGGCGCAGCAACTTTTGCAGCTAACTTACGTGGAATAGTACCTTTAGATGCAGCAATCGCGATTTTCTTCTCGATTGGCTCCACTTTATACATAGCTTGGAACGCAGATTCCATATCGAACATTGCCGTGTTTGCATCTTTCTCGTCACCAACATAACAAAGGTGTGTCAGACGGTCACGCGCTTCGCTTGGTTTAAGCAGTACTTTACAAATATCTTTTGCAATATCATCAGCAGGCATTTTGTAGCTGATGCCGAATGGGAATACCACCACTTTAAGTGTATTCGCAATGGCTTTGTTACCGAAGTTTTGGAAGAAACCAGAAAATGCTTTACCAATTTCAAACAAGTTACGTTCGATAGCCCAAGACAGCATAGGTAGATCTTCAGCTTGACGACCTTGCTCTTCAAAATGTTTCAACGTTGCAGACGCAAGGTACAAGTTACTTAGTACATCACCTAAACGTGCAGAAATCATTTCACGACGTTTCAAGTCACCACCAAGCACAAGCATAGATACGTCAGCACACAATGCTAATGCTTTACTCATGCGAGTAAGTTGTTTGTAGTATTTCTTCGTTGGACCCGATACTGGTGCAGAGTTTAACTGACCACCAGTCAGACCTTGACCTAATGCACCAAAGAAGTTTTTCGTACCAAAGGCAATATGCTTAAACAATAATTCGTCAAATTGCGCTAAACCTTCTTTTTCATTTGGATTTGCAGCCGCTTGTAATTCACCGAGTACATATGGGTGACAACGTGTTGCACCTTGACCGAAGATCATTAGGTTACGTGTAAGGATATTTGCACCCTCAACCGTAATCGCTACCGGAATACCCCAGTAAGCGCTGGCTAAATAGTTCTTAGGACCACACTGAATACCACTACCAGCTTGTATATCAAGTGCATCATCAATAACAGTACGCGCCATTTCAGTCATGTGGTATTTAGAGATTGCCGTAACAATCGCAGGACTTTGACCGAGATCTAGTGCACCTGTTGTAAATTTACGCGCAGCTTCAAGTTGGTAAGTTAGACCACCAATACGAGCCAGAGACTCTTGCACACCTTCAAATTTACCAATTGATAAACCAAACTGTTTACGTACATATGAGTAAGCACCCGTCATACGTGCAGTTAAATGACCACAAGCACTGCCTAGAGCGGGTAAAGAAATACCACGACCAGCAGATAGACATTCAACCAACATACGCCAGCCTTTACCAACCATTGGTGCGCCACCGATAACCCAATCCATAGGAATGAATACATCGTCACCATAAGTGGTACCATTCATGAATGCCAGACCCATTGGGAAGTGACGGTCGCCAATTTCAACACCTTCGTGTGACGTTGGGATTAATGCACAGGTAATGCCGATATCAACTTTGTCACCCAGTAGACCATCAGGATCTTGCAGTTTAAATGCCAGACCAAGTACAGTAGCAACAGGTGCTAACGTAATATAACGCTTACTCCACGATACGCGGATACCAAGCGTTTCTTTACCTTCAAATTCTTCTTTAACAACGCGACCCATATCTGGAATACCACCAGCATCAGAGCCCGCTTCAGGACCAGTCAGTGCGAAACATGGTACTTCAGTACCGTTTGCTAGACCTGGTAACCAACGATCTTTTTCTGCTTGTGTGCCGTAATGTGCAAGTAATTCGCCTGGACCTAATGAGTTAGGAACCATTACTGTTACAGCCGTAGATAAACTACGTGTAGCAATCGTTGTTACAATTGTTGAGTTAGCGTAAGCAGAGAATGCTTTACCGCCGTATTCTGTTGGAATGATAAGCGCAAAGAAACCGTTTGATTTAATGAAATCCCAAACTGGTTTTGGTAAATCACGATCTTCATGAACGATTTTATAATCATCCAGCATCGACATTAGTGTTTTAAGTTCGTTATCAATGAAGCTTTGCTCATCTTTCGTTAACTTAGGCGTTGGGTAGCTAAGCATTTTATTCCAATCAGGGCTACCTGCGAATAAATCACCATCCCACCACACACTACCAGATTCCATTGCTTCCTGCTCTGTTTGTGAAAGCGGTGGCAAGATGCTCTTAAACACTTTAAATAATGGTGCTGTGATATTTTTCTTTCTAAACTCACTCATTGCGCTCATAACGATTTCCTTTTGTTTCACTATTTTGATGCTGTATTTACAACTTTGGATCTGAATTCACAACATCCAAATAGCTAAATTGCATCTACATGCTTGTAGTTTCTGTTGAGGTATTCATTCCAGATGCCAAATAAGGGATCACTTTACGAATTAGTCCCTCGACATCAATATCTTGATTAAAATCTGCTTTCGCAATATCCATCAATGCGCCACTTGAGCCCATCGTAAATACTGCTGTACCCAAGGTAAAATGTAATCGCCAAAAGAGTTCTTGCGATGACAACGCTGGGTTCGCTTTCAATAAAGCCTTAGTTATGTTGGCTAAGACTTCACCGTAATGCGTTGTGGTGTACCAACGTAAATGCCCTTGCTCATCAGTATAGCTTCGACCAAGCAACTGCATAAAAATCACGGTACCATTTTTACTTTGTTGCTCTAACGCTAATAGCGGATCAACAAAACTGTTAAACACATCTAACAACGATGGTTTTTCAGCTTGTGCACATAAGGCGGTTAACTTCTCATTCAGTAGAGGCATGAAGAGTTCGAGATGTCGGGCGATAACCGCCTGAATCAATTCTTTCTTAGAACCAAAATGATAATTAACCGATGCCAAATTCACACTTGCTCGTGTAGTTATCAAGCGTAAAGAAGTATCTGAAAACCCATGTTCAGCGAACAAGCTTTCGGCTGCATCGAGAATGCGAGTTTTTGTATCCAACTTACTAACCATAATTAACCCTTTTTAAACGAACGTTTTAAAATTACGTTCTGACGGACAAAATGTCAACACAATGTAAACAAATGTTTGAAACAAATGTTTTGAACTTGCCCTAGTTCGCATTTTTCTACGTATATAAAATAAAAAGCACCCATTAGTAGG
This sequence comes from Moritella sp. JT01, assembly GCF_001574435.1. Lineage (GTDB taxonomy): Bacteria > Pseudomonadota > Gammaproteobacteria > Enterobacterales > Moritellaceae > Moritella. Next base: position 170,510 of record NZ_LOCN01000001.1, on the reverse strand, counting down.
TATCCACAGCTAAGGTTTTAAAGATAAACACGAGCGCCGATATTTATCTTCAATTCCTTAAAAATAGCACAGTTAAAATGAATAAAGCGGCAACCTAGGTTGCCGCTTTATTCATTTTCAAACAGTTTTTTAAAACACTAATGCGTTATTTTCGCGTTATTCATTCAGTTTTATTTTCCAGATAGCTGGACCTTCGACATGTGCAGATACACCATTAGTATCCACTGCAACTGTCATTGGCATATCAACAACATCAAATTCGTAAATCGCTTCCATACCTAAGTCTTCAAACGCGACAACACGTGACTTCTTAATCGCTTTTGATACTAGATACGCAGCGCCACCAACGGCCATCAGATAAACGGCTTTATGCTTCTTGATACTTTCAACGGTTGCAGGACCACGTTCTGATTTACCGATCATGCCTAATAAACCCGTCTGTTCTAACATAGTATCGGTAAACTTATCCATACGTGTTGCAGTTGTTGGACCAGCAGGACCGACGACTTCATCACCCACAGCGTCAACCGGACCAACGTAATAGATAAAGCGGTTAGTAAAGTCTACGCCTTCTGGCAAGCCTTCACCTCTGTCTAACATGTCTTTAATACGTTTATGCGCCGCATCACGACCTGTTAAGATCTTACCTGATAATAAAACCGTTTCGCCGGTTTTCCATTCGAGTACTGACTCAGGTTTGATGTCATTAACATTAACACGACGAACGCTATCGCTTACTTCCCAAGTCACTTCAGGCCAATCTTCTAATCTTGGTACATGCAATTCTGCAGGACCTGAACCATCAAGGATAAAGTGAGTATGACGTGTCGCTGCACAGTTCGGGATCATAACGACAGGTTTTGATGCTGCATGAGTTGGGCAAGATTTAATTTTAATATCCAATACCGTTGCCATTCCGCCTAAACCTTGCGCGCCAATACCGAGTTTATTGACACGGTCAAAAATGTCTAAACGCATTTTTTCATCCGTTGTTTCCGCACCACGCGCCATCAACTCGTGGATATCAACCGGTTCCATTAATGATTCTTTGGCCATGATTGCCGCTTTTTCAGCAGTGCCACCAATGCCTATACCTAACATACCCGGTGGACACCAACCTGCGCCCATTGTAGGAACTGTTTTCTCAACCCATTCAGCAACGTCATCAGACGGGTTTAACATCACCATCTTACTTTTGTTTTCAGAACCGCCGCCTTTCGCTGCGATCATCACTTCAACTTTCGCGCCAGGTACCATTTCGACATGCACGACGCCAGGGGTATTATCTTTGGTATTTTTACGTGCGCCAGCGGGATCAGCGACAATTGAAGCACGGAGTGGGTTACCTTCAAATCCATAACCACGACGAATCCCTTCATCAACCATTTCTTGCACTGTTTGATCCGTTTCCCACTGCACATTCATGCCGATTTTAACGAAACAAGTCACAATACCAGTATCTTGACAGATTGGACGCTTACCTTCCGCAGACATACGTGAATTAATGAGGATTTGTGCAATCGCATCTTTAGCGGCTTGGCTTTTTTCTGCGTTGTAGGCTTTTTCCATTGCTTGGATAAAATCAAGCGGATGGTAATATGAAATGTATTGTAGCGAATCTGCAATACTGTCGATAAAGTCCGCTTTACGGATAACTGTACTCATGGTCAACTCCCTTTTGCTTACTCACTGTGCTAACTAATTATTATATTTATCATGTTCAAGGCAATAGAACGGCCTCAAAATAGTTAACGTTAAGGTATTTACTTCTAAATTTTTCTCTATCATACCTTTGCTGATCACTTCTCTCCACTAAAAACTGTGCTTAATCTATACGAAATAACAACAGCAGCACAACTTGATAGCAACACCGAATTCATTTTATATCGCCTTAGAGCCAAGATTAATCAGACGATTTATGATAATCTGCGCGCATCAAAATTGAGGGATATGCTGTACCGATGAAAACACTTGTAATAAAATCAATCGCCTTTCCTAGCAATGGCATTCACTCACTTTTTTCCCCGCTAAGTGCTGCCCCTTGGTCAATTTTACTCGAGTCAGGTTCTGTTGATCACATTGATAGTCGCTTCCACATTATTGTGGCGGATCCGATTGCAACCCTCGTCACAGAAGAGACCCAAACAACCATTAATCAGGCCAGTGGTAAAACCGTCACCACCGAAGATTCATTTTCAGTATTACAAACCCTTAACCAACAACTTATTGGCGACATAGCACCGCATACGCTGGATGTTGATTTACCTTTCATTGCCGGTGCGCTGGGTTATTTGGGTTATGACTTAGGACGAAATATTGAAAAAATTGGCAACCTTGCCAAGGACGATCTGAACTTCCCAGATATGGCGGTTGGTTTATATGATTGGGCGATTGTCGTTGATATTAAGCAGCAACAAGCATGGCAAATACAATTTAGTGACAATGCCGAACAAGCTTGGCAAGATCGTTATGATTGGTTAGTACAGCAAGGTGTAGGCAGACAATTATCAGACAAAAAAACTGCAACAACATTTGAATTGAAAAACAGCTGGATTTCTAATATGTCAGAACAGACATACCTCCAAAAATTTGATCAAATCCAGCAATATCTACGCTCGGGTGATTGTTATCAAATTAATTTAGCCCAACGCTTTAACAATCAATATCAAGGCGATGAATGGCAAGCCTACTGCACTTTAAGTCAGCATAATAAAGCGCCCTTCTCTGCATTTATGCGCCTCGAAGATAAAGCGATATTATCTATTTCGCCAGAGCGTTTTATTCAAGTTAAAGATACGCAGATTGAGACAAAGCCGATTAAAGGTACCCGTCCACGCAGTCAAGATCCGAGCATTGATCGTGCGAATGCACAGGCATTGCAAAGTGCAGAGAAAGACCGAGCTGAAAATTTAATGATTGTCGACTTACTGCGTAATGATATTGGTAAAATTGCAGTACCAGGTTCGGTCCGTGTTCCTAAATTATTTGATGTCGAGAGTTTTCCCGCAGTCCATCATTTAGTAAGCACGGTCATCGGTCAGATGCCAGCAGACAAAAAACCAAGTGAATTATTACGAGCGTGTTTCCCTGGCGGCTCAATCACTGGTGCGCCAAAAATAAGAGCAATGCAAATTATTGAAGAATTAGAACCCCATCGTCGTTCATTGTATTGCGGTAGCATCGGTTATTTATCGGCACACGGGCATATGGATACCAGTATTACTATCCGCACTCTATTATGTGATAGCGGTGAGATATATTGCTGGGCTGGCGGTGGTATTGTCGCAGACTCGGTAGGCGAAGAGGAATATCAAGAAACATTCGATAAATTAGCAAAAATATTACCTATTCTTTAGCTGATTAATGGTAACGCATTGAAAAACAAGTAAATCATTGTTTTTCAATGTTTATTCTATTCCCCTCGCTATGCATATAGTTACATTTAATTGCACAAAGTCACCTGTTGACCGCCATTTAATCGCCGTTATCCAGACTGTGAAAATGTTTAATACAAACGCAGTGCAGGGGTAGAAAGTATTTCATTAACGTCTTCTATCTTATATTTGGACAAAAATGGCTTAAAGTTATTGTACTAGCCTAGTCAATACACATTATATTTTGTAGAGGTAATGAAGAAATCAAGCGGTTCTATTTATCCCCACTAACCATAAAATTCGTTATTCGCAGTGGTAATGTTGGAGCAGTAAATCAAGGCAAGTTAATCTTGGGATTAAAGATATCAACAATGTGACATTTCTAAATAAATAACCGATGTGACATTTTAAACTTGCCTTAACATGGTGAAACATGCAACCCATACGTGTTAGTGTTAAAATAATCTGACGAAAGGGTTATAACGCGATTCTCGTCGTTGGTTTACATAAAATTGACAGTATCAATGATCAAATTGAATAAATTGTTACCTTTAATCTCTACAGTCATATTTTTAGGATAATTCAGAGAAGCGTCCCAATCAACAGATGCTTCAACACCATCGGTTTTAAAATACAGCGCCCCATTAGCAACAAATTCACCATAATTGCTAGATGCACGGTCAGTGTCACGAACTTGTACCGAAATGTACATATCATGCTCAGGAGTCATATCCCCAACAGCAATATAATCATTATCATTAGACGTTGTAATGACTTCAGGCATAACGCCAATGCTACCTGCGATTTTAGCGAACAAGGTGTATTCGTTAGAATTAGAGCCTGAATGGTCGATGAGACGAATTTTAACAACTTGGTTTTCTTCTGGAACAATTTTAAAGCAAGAGAGTCCATGGAGTTCATTTATATTAGCCTGGTCTTCTTTGTACTCTCGATAAACACCCGCTGCGCCTTGGTGTTCCCAGCAGTGGAGAGAGCAAGCAGATCCAACTTTAACTGAATAAGCTTTGTCATTGAAACCTTCTCTAACACAGTCATACACCTTATCAGTAACCTCATAAGGACCATATTGAGAACCTTCGAAGCTAAAATCTGAAAAGAATAATACAGTACGAGCAGTAATTTTAGTGTTTTCCATAATATGTGTAATTTCCCTTTTATATATTGAAAGAATGTCTTAATTAAAAGCACAATTAAATATAACAACACTAAAAGAAAATTAAATCACCAAGTAACACTTTAGGGATGCAAATCACATAAGGTAATTGCTTATTCAATAGTACAAACACCGAAATATTACTTAGTAACAATAACTGTTTGCCATAATAATCATTATTCGTGTGCTAAGTGTTCATTAGCAAACGCAACAGAACGGTACCCATCTCAAAAGACCTATACAACGAAATACACAGCGATGCTGCTGGTCCATTATTTTCCTGCACTTATAATGACATTAGAGATAGGATAAAAAGTAGTATAGATGAATTGCCACAAGGACAAGCACCCCACATATTGCGGCATACATTTGCAAGTCACTTTATGATGAATGGCGGCAATATCTTAGTGTTACAGCAAATATTAGGCCATACTAATATTAAGCAGACGATGACATATTCTCATTTCGCACCGTCACATTTGAATGATGCGATATTGCTTAACCCTGTTGATATGAAGAAAAGAAAAGGCTGTTAGAATATGGGATCGCCACTTAATCGCCACTGTAAAAAGCATTAAATTTAAGTGGTTGATTTTAAAGATTATAAAATACTAACTCTTTATAAGTAAAATATTACCTATACTTTAAATGAGTCATCCAGTACTTTAGTTAATGAACGTAATAAATCAGTGAATAAACTAAAGTACTTATTTCAACTTAATTAGTTGCAGGGACGCGTATGGATATTAATTCTTTAACTTCACGTTTTGTACTGTCGCCTGGCAGTAAATCGGTGAGTAAATTATCCAAAATGTTTACGCCTGCGGCCGTCCTATTTCCTATTGTCGAACGAGAGCAAGAACTGAATTTAATTTTGACTCGTCGCGCGTCACATCTACGCCACCACAGTGGTCAAATAGCGCTACCCGGTGGTAAATCCGAAGAAACCGATAGTTCATCCATTGCCACCGCATTACGTGAAACCCATGAAGAAATTGGTATTCCAGCCGATAAAATCACCGTATTAGGAACACTACCCAGTCGAGTCACGATTAGCCGCTATTATGTCACCCCCGTCGTGGCTTTGATCGACAGTGATTACCAATCCAAGATTGACCCCAATGAAGTTGATGAAATATTTGAAGTGCCTTTATCTTTCCTGCTCGATGATGACAATCACATTATCGAAAGAAGTTTATTTAAAGGTAAGTACCGTGAAGTCACCTTTATGCCTTGGGGTAAATATCCGATATGGGGAACAACAGCGGCGATAATTAAAGATTTTTCGAAACACATTCGTTCGAATTGAACGTTAAAACCACGCAATTAAGCGTGGCCCAAAATAAAAACTATAGCCAAGTCCGAGGTTGTGAAACAACATCAACTAACGCTTGTTGTGCCTCGTTCTGCGGCTCTAGATCATCATAGTGCCAACTGGCAAGCGGAGGCATAGACATCAAAATAGACTTCGTTCTCCCCTTGCTTTGCAGACCAAAAATAGTGCCACGGTCAACAATCAAATTAAATTCGGCATAACGAGTACGACGGAACAATTGGAACTGGCGTTCTTGTTCTGTGTACGGCTGATTTTTACGTTTAGCAATAATTGGCGCATAAGCTTGCGTATAACCTTTAGCAACAGATTCAATAAAGCTTAAACTTTTTTCAATGTCCCACTGATTCAGGTCATCATAAATAATGCCGCCAATACCACGATATTCTTCACGGTGTGGCATATAGAAATATTCATCTGCATCTTGTTTGAACTGTGGGTACAGCTCATCACCAAATGGAGCGACAGCATCACGCGCCGCAGTATGAAAATGACGGGCATCATCCGCGTACAAATGAATTGGCGTTAGATCAAAACCACCACCCAACCACCAGTGCTGTTGACCGTCGTTATCAGTCACCATAAACATGCGTACATTGGCATGACTTGTCGGTGCATGCGGGTTACGTGGATGAACTACTACCGACACGCCCATCGCTTGATATGACATTCCGGTAAATTGTGGACGTTTAGCCGATGCAGCTGCCGGTAATTTATCGCCGCTTACCATCGAAAAGTTTACACCCGCGCTTTCATATACTTCACCATCGCGTAATACACAGCTAGTGCCCCGACCGAGATGACTGGTCCAATGATCAGCGATAAACTCGCCATTGGTTTCTTCAGCCTGAAAAGCCGTGATAATGGATTGTTGGATATTACGAAAAAATGATTCTAGGTCATTAATACTAACTGACATAACTACCTTGCTTATCACTTAAACAGCAAACATTGAGGCCGAATGCTGTCTAAAAAGATGATTAATAAAAATACACTCACACAAATGAGTATGAAAAGAAGTCAAACCGCTTTAGCCAAGGCTTCATATCCTTAGCCAAAGCAATCGAAAATATTATGCAGAGATCTCAGCGTAGAGATCGCAAAATTGCAGCGTCACTTTATGCTTAGGCGCACAATTGATCAAGGGTTGGGAAATATTATGTGATTCTTTTACTTTCACTGAGCTGTGGATCAGGGTATTTAAAATCGGTAAATTTTCCGCTCTTAATTCTGCAACCAGTTTTTTTGGTAAACTTGCTTGCCCTTGGTACTGGTTAACCACAATCCCTTCTACCCTTAATTTATCATTATGATCTTGTCGTGTTTCTTCAATATTGGCTAATAAACTATATAAACCACGACGTGAGAAATCATCACAATCGAAGGGAATCAAACAAGTATCCGCGGCAATCAAGGCCGACAAACTATAAAAGTTAAATGCTGGCGGCGTATCGATGTAAATCTCATCGTAATCACGTCTTAACTTCACCATAGCATCACGCAATTTATAGATCTTATGGCGTTGTTCTAATTTAACAATCAATTCACCAAGCAATTCTGACGCTGGCATAATAGCAAGGTTAGGAAATGGCGTCGGCGTGATAAAATCATTATAAGGTCGCCCTTTCATAATAATATTTAATGTCTGCTCAAAAAACTCAGCAGCACTAAAATCAACCTTATAATCATTTCCTAATAAATAGGCGCTGGTATTACATTGACTATCTAAATCAATAATAAGCGTACGCTTACCTTCTGATGCAGCTATAGCAGCTAAATTACTACAGATCGTAGATTTACCTACGCCACCTTTTTGATTAAAAACAACACGGATCACGAGACACTCCCTTCTCTAATAATTATTTAATAGTTTAACTCTCTAACGTTGATTTACAGACTATCGACTCGACCTGATGTAACAACAATAACTTCGCAAGTTCTTCTGGCGGTTCGATATCTGTAAATAATTTATTAACTTGATTTACATTACCAATGTTAACCATAGCATTACGGCCAAATTTAGTGTGGTCAACAGGTAAAAATACTTCTTGTGAACATTCGATAATCGCTTGTGTCACTCGCACTTCTTGATAATCGAAGTCGAGTAATGAACCGTCCATATCTAAACCACTGATAGTCACAATACCGAAATCCATTCTAAACTGTTTAATAAAATCGACCGTTGCTTCACCCACAACACCGGCGTCTTTATTACGTACTTCACCACCAGCGACAATCACTCTAAAATCAGGCTTCTGCATCAAAATAGTCGCAACATTCAAGTTGTTGGTAACAATACGTAAATTAGTATGATTAAGTAATGCGTGCGCTAAGGCTTCTGATGTGGTGCCAATATCAATAAATAACGATGAACCATCAGGAATGCGTTCCGCCATCGCTTGCGCTATTTTCATTTTACCTTTAGCTGTTTTTTGTTTGCGGTTAACGTATGTATCATTAACTACACTGCTTTCTAGTAATGAGGCGCCACCATGATGACGGCGAACCAAGTTTTTATCCGCTAATTCATTTAAATCTCGACGGATTGTTTGTGGGCTGACTGAGAAATGTTCAACTAAGACTTCAGTACTGACAAACCCTTCTTCTTTAACCAGCGAAATTATTTTTTGATGACGTGTATTTTGTCTCACATCTTTCTCCCTGTTACCCCTAATGTAATTATCGAAAGGGAGTTGAAATTTACTCTTAGTTTATATCATATTTACACCCGTAAACCTGAAAAATAGCGTCAATAAACAAAGTTTAACGCCATTTTGAGATATACTCATGGCAGAACATCGATAATTTCAAGTTGCAGTCAACAAGTTCAACATTGCAAGCAACGTCTATATTCAAGTAACTAAAATACAATGAGACTATAATAAATGGCTTCCGATCCCGATAAATTACTCAACAAGCATCCCGGATTAACCCATTCAGAACTCCAAAAAGTCACTTCCCATGTACAAAGAGAAAAAGACGAATGGTACCTCAATACTGTCATGATAGAAGGCCACCGTGTACCGTTCAAATTTAAACGCAAAAAGGCTTATAGATCATTAACCGGCGTATACGTAAATCTGACTTATTACCCTGAGGTCGAAAACGTCGCAGGATTCAAGATAGAAATTATGCATGTAGTCAGAATTAAAAAAACATAACGTACTTTATGTCAGTATTGGCCTGTATTTTATTATATTGTGATTAGGCTTGTTGCAAGCATTTCAGCGAGTTACACTAGAGTAAATATTACTAAACTTAATGTATGATTCGAGGGAACGACCAGATGAGTAAATCTAAAATCATTGCAGGTATTGCTGCCGTCAGTATTATCTTTTATGCAACGACTATTTATTGGAGTGCTGAACCCGCTAATTTCAGTCCAACACAAGTCACGGAAGAGTTAACTAAGAATAATGCTGATATTGCGGTAGGTTCTTACACCACTGCCACCCTGATTAAAACACTCCAAACATTAGACGACAAAAATGGCGGTTATCTCAGTAATTCCGTATTACCACCTGCGATCTTGATGGATAACATGCCATCATGGGAATATGGATTATTAGAGCAATCACGTGATCTGATGTTAGTATTACGTCGTGACTTAAGCCGCTCACAAACGCAGTCAACTGAAAATAAAGACCTACAGAAAGCCCACGGTTCGTTAAACGTTGAACATACACGTTTATTCCCAACCAATGCCAATTCTGAATACAAAAAAACAATTTCTAATCTTCAAACATACCTAGATAAATTAAACGATTCACAATCAAAAAATGCACAATTTTATGCGCGTGCTGATAACCTGGCAGAATGGTTTAAACAAGTGGAAAAACGTCTTGGTTCATTATCACAACGTTTAAGTGCATCTGTTGGTCAATACCGTATCAATACTGATTTATCGGGAGATCTTGGCGCGGAGCAATCCACATTCACAGAATCTGGTTCTACCGTTAAAACACCATGGTTAGAAATCGATAATGTATTCTGGGAAGCACGTGGTTCTTCTTGGGCACTATATCATTATTTAAAAGCAGCACGTATTGACTTTAAAGGCGTATTAGAGAAGAAGAATGCACTGGCAAGTGTTGACCAAATCATTCTTGAATTAGAGGCATCACTTCAGCCTGTAAGCAGCCCTATCATTCTAAACGGTGCTGGTTTTGGTATGTTTGCTAACCACTCTCTGGTAATGGCAAACTACCTGTCTCGTGCTAATGCGGCCGTAATTGACCTACGCAGATTACTAGAACAAGGTTAATCTTTGTTGGTATAAATAACGCTTAAGCCCGTCACTCTATGTTTAAAATAGTAACGGGCTTTTTTGTGTCTGAAATTCATGACAAACTGCATACCTAACAAAAAACCATCAACTCTTTATTATACGTTAAGCACAAAGCAACATGGGGATATAAACAATGCAAACAGTATTAATTACCGGCGCTTCAACAGGGATAGGTTATCACGCTGCTGTCACCCTGAAAGCGGCAGGTTATCGTGTTTTTGCAACGGCGAGAAAGACGCAAGACGTGACTAAGTTAATTGAACAAGGTTTTGAAAGTGTACAATTGGACTTAAATTCTACAGCCTCTATTACTGCTGCGGTCGCACATATAACGCAACTCACCGATGGTAAGATTGATGTACTCTTTAATAACGGCGCTTATGGTCAACCGGGCGCTGTCGAAGATTTACCGACAGATGCGTTGCGTGTTCAATTTGAAACCAATGTCTTTGGCTGGCACGAGCTAACCACACAAATTATTCCATTAATGCGCGCCAATGGCCGCGGCCGCATTATTCAAAACAGCTCAGTTCTAGGTTTAGTGACGATGAAATATCGCGGGGCATACAACGCAAGTAAATTTGCGCTAGAAGGACTAACAGACACGTTAAGACTGGAGTTATTGGATTCCCCAATCAAGGTGTCACTTATTGAACCTGGTCCTATTGTAAGCCAATTTAGAGCTAATTCATTGTCAGCCTTTCAAGCCAATATTGATATCGAAAATAGTATCCACAGTGCTGATTACCAGCAGCAAATTAGTCGGTTAGGTAAAAAAGACGTCAGCAGTCAGTTTACCCTTGGCCCTGAGGCGGTAACTAAAGCACTTATTCATGCGATAGAAAGCAAAAATCCGAAAGTACGTTATTACGTGACCTTTCCAACCTATTTATTTGCCTTGTTAAAACGTATTTTACCCTTTAGAGTATTAGATAAAATATTAGCTAAATCAGGCTGATATTCCCCTATTAATAGTCTCAACCTTGGAGTTAACATGACAACGAGTTCAGCATATGAAGAGTTATCTAAGCACTTTAAAAAGATCCATAACCTAAGCCACCTATCTTCTATTTGTGGTTGGGATCAAGCAGCCATGATGCCAGCAGGCGGTAATGAAGCACGCTCTGAAGCAATGGCTGAACTAGCTGTCATGATCCACCAGCAAAGTACCGCACCACAACTGGCCGACTTAATTAACCAAGCTCAAACTGAAAACCTGTCAAGTGAACAACAAGCAAGCTTGGCCGAAATTGATCGTAGCTGGCAACAAGCCAATGTCGTACCAGAAGCCCTCGTTGCAGCTCAATCCCTCGCAGGCTCTAAATGTGAACACGCTTGGCGTACTCAGCGTAAAGAAAATGATTGGGAAGGTTTTTCTAAAAACTTAAAAACCGTTGTAGAACTGTCTCGCGAAGAAGCCAGTATTCGCGCTCAAGCTAACAATTGCAGTAACTACGATGCCTTGATGGATTTGTACGAACCGGGCATGACCAGTGCACAACTAAACCCTATTTTTGATGAAGTAAAATCTTGGTTACCGGAATTAACGCTCGCAGCCCAGGAAAAACAACGCAGTGACAATGTCATCATGCCAACAGGACATTTTCCAATTGCAGCACAACAACAGCTTGGTTTAAAGACCATGCAGATCCTCGGTTTTGATTTTAATCATGGTCGTCTTGACGTATCAACGCATCCATTCTGTGGTGGTGTTGCATCAGACGTGCGGATAACAACGAGATACGAAGAAGATGATTTCACCCAAAGCCTGATGGGGGTGGTCCATGAAACGGGTCACGCACGTTATGAGCAAGGTCTACCAAAAGCATTGAACCACCTGCCTGTAGGTCAAGCGCGCTCGATGGGCATTCATGAAAGCCAAAGCTTGTTATTTGAAATGCAATTAGGCCGTAGTAAAGAGTTTTTAACGTTACTAACACCAGAAATACAAAAAGCATTTTCAGGCACAGATAAAGCAATTTATAACCCGCTGAATTTAAGCCAATGCTATACCCGAGTTAAACCTGATTTTATCCGTGTTGATGCCGATGAAGTCACTTACCCTGCCCATGTAATGTTACGCTACGAAATCGAACAAGCATTGATGAATGGCGATATTGAAGTTGATGATATTCCTGAGTTGTGGGCGCTTAAAATGCAGCAATACCTTGGTGTAGATACCAAAGGGAATTACCGTAATGGCTGTATGCAAGATGTACATTGGACTGATGGTAGCTTTGGTTATTTCCCGTCTTATACACTTGGCGCTATGTATGCGGCGCAGTTCATGGCGACGATTAACCAACAGATGGATGTGCCAGCAATCATTACCAGTGGTGATTTATCGCCTATCTTTAACTGGCTTAAAACCAATATTTGGCAAAATGCATCATTGCTAAGTACCAATGATTTAGTCGCTAAAGCTACAGGTGAAACATTAAACCCTGCGCACTTTAAAACCCATTTACAGGCGCGTTATTTGTAATGCCCATTTAATTTAAATGAATAAACGATAAAAAGGCTGCAACTTCAAGTTCGCGGCCTTTTTAGTTTTGTTTACCATCATCTAACAGTTTCAATGCTTTTCGGTAGCTATTTGGGGGCACGTGCTTATAGGCTTTAAACTGACGATTAAAGTTGGCTTGATTAAAGTAACCCACTTTTTCCATGATTATATTTATTGGTAATTGAGTGTTAACGAGCAGTTCACAGGCAACGTTTAACCTAATTTTCATCAAATGTTGTGAAAAACTTTCTTTATAATGTTTGAAGAAAAACCGTCTAATCGTACTCTCGCTAACATATAAATGGCGCGCTAAATCCGCTTGATAAATAGGACGCTGAAAATTTTTAAGAAGAAACGTTTCTGCCTTTCTAAGCTTATTTTCAACGTGATTATCCGGATCACCTTGAACGGTCTTTCTCAATAACAATGGCGTTTGCTGTTCATCATCAATTAAAAGCGAAAAAACACGCATTAAAGTTGCTAATTGCTCAACGGGATTGAGTAATAACACGTCATCTAGCAACAAGAAAACTTGCTCTGCAGTCGTATGTGAAAACTGTATGCCTTTTTGCGCTTCGCTTAAAACAGAACGTAATGGTTTGAGTTCGCTGCAGCAATAGATTAACTGCTCGATCCATTCTTTTTTAAACCATAACACGTGCGTTTCACAACGCTGCGATATCGGCAGTTTATCAGAGCAAAATGCATGTGGGATACTTGGCGCTAATAATACCATGTGATTATGATTGATATCGCTGCAATAGTTTCCAATAAGACTTAGCCCATTAAAATTGCGGTGTATGGCAATTTCATATTCTTCATGTTGGTGCCAATCAAAATTTTTTACTTCTTCCAATACTTTCTTATACCGCCAAGACACTCCAATACGTTGCGGTACCTTCTCAATATATTCTTTCATATACTCGACCTATAGAACAATAATACTGATTAGTACTAATAAGTAATGATAACGTAACTAATGAGCGAATAGTATTGCTATGTGGATGGGTAACACTCATGTGTTGTCGCCAACAGAGTAAACTTGAAAGTAAGTGAACGACTCAACTGGAGATAATAATATGAATGCTTTAATAAACAGAATTAATCAACTAATTATCGAAAACCGTAGTGAATGGATTGGACTAATTACCTATGGATACGGTATTGACAGTAATGATGCACTCAAGTACTACGGATACACATCAATAGAAGATTATAGCCAAGACTTAATAAAATACTTTTCTATTAAGCAGTAGTGATTTAATCGAACAAGCACCAGGCTAACTTCTATCGCCTGCTGCTTTCAATTTTAAATTATTTAAGAATCGTCTTATAATATTTTAGCCACTTGGGGTACGTTAGGTAACAAGCGTAATAACTTAAACGCTTCAGGCATGTTTGCCTGCGTCACCACAAAACCCATTAACACCTCATCACGATCAAAAGCCTTTGCAGTCATTCCCGAGGTAGTAAATTCTACTTGCCAACGCGCATCTGCCGCAGTGGTATTCCCACTTAATTGAATAGGATATAGCGGCGTTTTAACTTTGACTAACATCGCAGGAAAAATCACATTCGTCGCGGCATTCGTTAGCGTTTTTGCTAACGCATTAGCACTGAGTATTATTGGCTGTAAGAAAGCCAAATGTTTACCGTCAATCTCAGCGCAATCGCCGATTGCAAAAATATGTGGATCGTTTGTTCTTAATTGCTTATCAACAACAATACCACAATTGACCGCGAGTCCAACCAGACTCGCTAATGTAGTATTAGGTTTCAAACCAGCTGCACACACCACGCAATCAACCTTGGCGCTATGTCCGCTCTTAAAACGAACCTCGATACCAGCATCCGTTTTTGTCATCTTGCTGAGTTCATTACCCAGCTGCAACTGAACTCCCTGCCTTCTCATTGCTTGATACAGCTGAGATGATATAAATTCAGGTAGTAAATTCGGCAGTAATGAATCTGACCGGTCGCTTAATATGACATCATAATGAGCGATGGCTAAATCCATCGCAATTTCAGTTCCAACTAAGCCAGCGCCAACAACTAATACAGATTTAGCATTCGCTAATTGTTCCTGTGACTGCTGATATTCATCCAGACTGTTCAGCGTAATAATCTCTTTGGCAGCATCCCCATCAACAAATGGCACAAACGATTGTGCCCCCGTAGCAAGTACTAAGTTATCGTATGCTATCTCGATACCGTGACAACTCACTGTTTTTTCCGTGCGATTGATTTCATCAACATAGGTATTTTTCATCAGGATAATATTATATTCAGCCGCAAAATCTATCCCACTTTGCTTAACCATATCTTGCGCAGTCAATTTTTTGCTAAATACATGACTCAGTTCCGGTTTGACATAATCATCACCACTGCCAGCAGTGATCACAATGATTGCTTGTTCCTTGCTTAACCGACGAATTGATTTAACTAATTGATAAGCAGCAAATCCACTGCCTATGATAACGATGGGTGAACTCATGCTGTATCCTTAGTTTTTATCTCTTCAAACACATCTTTACCTAAACCGCACTCGGGACAAAGGAAATAATCAGGTACGTCTGACCATGCTGTACCCGGTGCAATATCTTGATTTGGTTCTCCTTGCGCAGGATCATATACCCACTGACATACAGTACATAACATCGAACTCTCTGCGTCAAACTGTGCCACTGCACTTTCTGGTATTGACTTTTCAACTGCAACGGTCTGCGGAGATTTTTCTAGTACAGCTTGATTTTTTACGGGTGCGACTACATCTGCAACCGTATGATTTGTTAACGCCCACTCTTTCGCTAGCGTGCGTCCATATTCACGGCATGCTAATATCGCTTTACCATCTGGTTTCCATTTTGTTTTAAGACTTGGGTAACGTGCAAAGCCCGCTTCATGCAGTCGGTTTTCAATGCGATCAATCGCCCCACCAGTCCAACCATAACTGCCAAATGCCGCCGCTTTTTTATTTTTAAAACGCAGACCAGTAATCTCTTCAAGCATGGCGGCGACTTTAGGCATCATCACATTATTCATCGTTGATGAACCCACTAAGATGCCTTTGGAAATAAAGGCATTCGATAAAATTTCATTTTTATCATGACGTGCCACATTGAATACTTTCACCGCAACATTACTATCCACCTCATGAATGCCCTGTGCAATAGCATCCGCCATCGTGCGAGTATTATTCGACATAGAATCATAAAAAATAGTGATGCGATCTTCTTGATATTTATCTGCCCACGCCAGATATTGTTCAATGATCTGAATCGGATTATCACGCCACACAACACCGTGTGCTGTCGCGATCATATCGACGGGTAAATTAAAGCCTAATATTTCTTTAATCTTTGCGGTAACGAGCGGGCTAAACGGAGTAAGAATATTGGCATAATAACGTAAACATTGATCCATTAACTCTTTGGTATCAACTTCATCATTGAATAAACGTTCATCACAATAATGCTGACCGAATGCATCATTACTAAACAGAATCGCATCACCGGTCATATACGTCATCATACTGTCAGGCCAATGCAACATGGGTGTTTCAATAAAGACCAGCTGCTTACCATTACCTAAATCTAAACTATCGCCCGTCTTAACCACGTTGAAGTTCCACTCTGGGTGGTGGTGATGACCAGTAATTGAGTCAATCGCATTTTCAGTACAATAAATAGGGGTGTTCGGTATTTTATTTAATAACGCAGCTAATGCACCTGCATGATCTTCTTCAGCATGATTAATCACAATGTAATCAATTTTGTTAAGATCAACTTCCAGTTCTAATTGTTGAATAAATTCGTAGCAGAACTTGTGGTCAACCGTATCAATCAGTACCGTCTTTTCCTCTTGAATAAGATAACTATTATAACTAGTGCCTTTTTCTGTTTTAAATTCAGTACCGTGAAAATCACGCACTTCCCAATCACGCTGTCCAACCCAAGAAATATTATTTTTTACATGAATAGCCATATTGTATTCCAATTAAAGAGTTAACGAATTTATATCGTCTCTAATTGCAGGTACCATGCCAAAAGTTAATGCATTGATTTTAAAGAGAATATCCAAGTATCACTGTCATTATGACTATCTTTACATATTGTCATTATGACTATACACTGTCGATAAGACAGTATTTAATATGGCTGACATTATGCAAACTAGTACTAAAGACCTTATCCATATCGCCTTAGATTTAACAACCAATATCTCCAGTCAGGATCGTTTCGAACGCCTACTTACAACAATGCGTAGACTATTCAAGTGTGATGCATCTGCGCTATTAGAGTTTAAGGGACTGCATTTCAAACCCTTAGCAATTAATGGCCTTAATGCTGACGTATTGGGCAGACAATTCAATATCAGTGAACACCCTAGATTAGAAGCCATTGCCAGAGCTGGTGATGTGGTCAGGTTTCCTGCAGACAGTTCTCTGCCCGATCCTTATGACGCCCTGATTACCTCACATGAAGGTAATTTGCATGTGCATGCCTGTGTTGGTTTACCTTTAATGGCAAACCAACGCCTGATTGGTGCTCTTACCCTCGATAGCTTTGATCCCCACCAGTTTGATAACTTCAGCAATGATGAACTACGCACAGTGAGTGCGCTTGCAGCCGCAACACTTAATATTGCATTATTGATGGATAAACTGGAAAAAGCGGCAGGCGATATGACAGAATCAGATCCCGCCAAACATCAACCCCAAAGTAACACTGAAATTATTGGTCAATCCGCGCAGATCCAAGCCTTAAAAAAAGAGATAAGCGTCGTTGCGAGCACCGATATGACCGCATTAATCTTGGGAGAAACAGGGGTTGGTAAAGAATTAGTCGCCACCGCAATCCACCAGCAATCTTCCCGAGCCGACAAACCTCTGATATACCTTAACTGCGCAGCTTTACCAGAATCTATTGCAGAAAGTGAATTATTTGGACATGTAAAAGGCGCATTTACCGGTGCGATAAGTAACCGCAGTGGTAAATTTGAATTAGCAGATAAAGGCACCCTGTTTCTTGATGAAATTGGTGAGTTAACCCTGACTTTACAAGCAAAGCTATTACGGGTATTACAATATGGCGACTTACAACGTATTGGTGATGACCGAAACTTAAAAGTCGATACGCGCATCATAGCGGCAACCAACAAAGATTTAAAAGAAGAAGTACTTGCAGGTCGTTTTAGAGCAGATCTTTATCATCGCCTTAGCGTATTTCCCATTACAGTATCACCGTTGCGCGAACGTGGCGAAGACATTATATTACTGGCTGGTTTTTTCATTGAACGCTGTCGCAGCAAACTGCAATTAAGCCACCTGAGTTTAAGCTCCACCTGCCAAGCTATATTGATGAATTATCCATGGCCAGGTAATATCAGAGAATTGGAGCACAGTATTAATCGCGCTGCGATTCTGGCCAGAGCAGAAGCTAAAGATGAATACGTGGTGCTTCAACCTGCACATTTTAAGCTTGAGCATTTTTCAGTTGGAGTAACAGATACGACTGAAAAACCAATGATGCCCATCACCAGCATACCCGTCGATAATTTACGTGACGCGACCGAGCAATTTCAACGACAGTTAATTAGCAAAGCACTCAAAGAAAACAACAATAACTGGGCTGCAACGGCACGCCACCTTTCTGTCGATGTTGGTAACCTGCACCGATTAGCTAAGCGAATTGAATTGAAACAATAGCAATTGAAAAAGTAACGTTGAAAAATAAAAAGGCCGCACATTTATATTAATAAAGATGTGCGGCCTGTGTTTTATTAACTTTTACTTAACTGATATAAATGATTATTTCATTGGCTGTGAAATCTGCTGTAGTGACATGTCACCAGGTTCAATAATAAGCGTCATTCCAGCGATCCCACCTTTTGAATTAAAGCCACCAAGGTTGAGGACTACATCCAGCTCAATCTGATCTAAATTCATTAATTCAATATTCATTCGGCCATCATCTAAAAACGTCAACGGACCTTGTAACTTAGCTTTAATTGGATAACTATGTAGATTATGTGAAACAACACCACCTAACACGCTCATGAATGGATTATCCATATAGATATCTAAGTCAATTTTGAAATTAAGTCTGTTCTCTTCTTCATTCCAAATAATATAGCCCGTTGGTACTTCTGTTTTCCCATTTACGACCGGATACATTGGACGCATAACCATAGTGCCTGTTGGTACTTCAGATTTAATAAGACCAATGTTCAAGAAACCAAGTATAGCTGCAACGTTTACATTTGAAGATATCAGTTGCTCGGCATGGACCTTAACAGGAATACGGTTATTCTCGAAATCGTACTCCCCAACTTCCGTTGGCATAAAGCCACTGATATACGTTTTAGCATAATCGTCACTACAAGTTTGATCTAACTCACAACCAACCGTCGCTCGAATTAATGCACCACTCGTTTTAAGTAGAGATAGTTTGGCCAAGTTACCACTGACAACCTCTTCCTTTATATCATCCCAACGGTAATCACGATTCGTATCGGTTGTTGGCATCATTAATGGGTTAAACACTAACTTACTAGCGGGAACCGCACGAAATGGCATTAGCATATCTGGACCACCGTGATCTTCACGACTGTCAGACTTTAACAAGGTTGTTTGTAAAGGGTAACCTTGTACGCTACATAGAACCTCACCTGTAGAACAATCAACACCACCTTTGGTCGCACCTTCTGAAGAAATTAAAGAATAACGATATAAATTTGAACCTTGATCTTGCCAGTTCTCGTCTGGAGAGAAGGTTAATATTTTATTCTCATAATTGAGCACACCAGGAACGGTTCCAACACAATGACCTAGACCATTAGGTTCTACAATTTCCACACGGAATGAACCTGTATTACACGTTTCACCTAAACGGATACTCGCTTCATCCATCTGCTGACTGAAAACAATAAAAATATCGCGATTTTCAGCTAAACTAAACACATTCAGTTTTTGGTCAGTCGTTTTACCTCCGGCACAACGACCCGCAAAATCAAGCCCTAAATCTGTATCTTCAAAGGCACATGAGTAACCCGGCACCATGCCTTCTACCATAGGGGCTGTATAGCGAGCTGCAATCTCATCATGCTCTTCAAATTCTGTACCTTGCTCTTTATTTGGGGTATAAAAATTTTGCATTACATAGGTACTATTACCCGAAAGATCTTTAATTACACCAGTGACGGTATAATCCGTTAAAGGAATTAAATTATCTGTCGGGTCAATAATAATGGAAGCACCGTCCTGTGAAATAAATGTATCTACACTAATACCATTTTCATCTTTAAGAATAAGATTCTGTAATGACGCTAAATCTAGCGCTTCATTATAAGTAATCGTAACATTGTCACCTAAGCTAAAGTGCGCGGTGTTCATATTAGGGTAAGCAGAATGGAATACTGGTGAGAGTAGATCGACAGCTGGTGCGGGTGTTTCTGCTTCAGTATACGACTCCATATGGAATGATACTTGCGCATGTGCATCATCAACACCTAAAATTTTCAAATCAATTTCACTGACAGCATCAATGATCATCGCAGGGCCTTCCGTTCTGACAGTCCCCATCAATTCAAGATGCATAATATTCTGACTTAAGCCGCCATTAGCTTTACCATTAAGCTTGCCGTCTTCGTTATAGCCATCAGTAGTCATGGCGACATCCATAAACAGATGCAATTGCTTAGGGGCATATTTATGATCTGAACTGGTATTATTAATTAAATAACCCGTCGCATCAGAAATATTAGTCATGCGAATATTACCGGTATCGAAACCCGTTGGAAATACCCCCCCCACTTTAACCGTCAGGTTAGAACTATTTAAAATAGAACCTTTGCGGATAACAAGTGGAGCCGAACCTTTGAAGTTACCCAGATTCGCTAATTCAGTGATCAGGTCCGAATCAACATAAGTTGTATCATTAGCACCAATCAGTACTGATTTAATGGTTACCGCATTAATGAGTTCACCAGAATAAGGTGACTCCTGACTGCCATTATTCAAGGTTATGTTCATTGGCTTAAATGCTCGTTCACCTGGGTCTAATACGGTAAATGTTTTTTCTAAACCCGCAAAGCTATTCCCCACCTTATCCTTTACGCCATTACTGACGATTAATTCATACGTAGCATCAACATCAAGGTCAACCGTTGGATCGAATGTGACATAACGACCCTTGGCAATTAAATCACCCGCAACTTGCTCTGTCGAACCGACTTTTTGGAATTTAAATGTATCACCTACTACCAGAGTCTTTATATCAATTTCATTGGTCATGCGTAGACGTAATGATGTAAACGTCGTAAACGGCAAATCATCCGTTGGATAAAAACCATTTTTATCCAATGCAAAATTAGCTGAATCTTTACCTAATCGCGTCGTGAACGTCAGGGAATTTTTCGCCGTTCTTTCTACGGTTAATTCTTTATTACCCTCGACTTCATTAATCAAGCCTATTTCATAAATAACGGAATACTGTTCGCCCGCTTTAAGTGCGCGTTTTGGTTTAAATGCCAAACCATTCGCTTTTTTGTTTTCAGGATCAGTCGCAAAACTCCCCTCAGTTACTTCGACCGAGGTCACTTCAACTACATTACCATCACTGTCTATTAAACTAAAATCTTGCGCCGAAAAGCTATCTAACGGATGCGAGAATGATAGTAGTACAGAGGTATTAACCGCGACATCACCTTGACCATTCGATGGGAATGAATAGAATTCATGCGCATCAAATAAACTTTTAGCACGACGTTTTGCTAATTCATCCCGGCTTTCTTCTGCCGTTAAAATTGGTTCTTCCACTTTCTCATTATCTTGTGGTTCAAGACCACAACCAGCAAGCATAACAGCCGAGGCAACGAGGCCACTCTTCACAAAAGAGCTAAAAAAAGAATTTAAACGAAAGTTAACTGTTTTCATAAAGCCCCCTTAAAACTTAGTCGAAAATGAAAGTGAAATGGTTGACACCGTGCCTTCTAACTCAACTGAAGAATTGTTTGCACTATCATGATGTGAGATAGTGTGATCTGTTGGATCAAGTACTTGTAGTTGATACGCAAAATCAATCTGCCAAGGGTAAGCCGTTAAACCAGTACCTTTATGGAAATAAGAGAAACCAGCACCAACCACTAATTTATCGGCACTTAAATAATTCACATCCAACGTTGCTTTATCAGCGTCTAATGGCGATTTTTCATAACTTGCACCCGCCATTAATCTAACTGTATCGTTGAAGTTCAGCTCAATACCTGCGCGTGGAATAATGATGTCTTCAAAGCCTACACTCGCTTGATCTTTCACTGTGTCGCCGAGCATCAAACCATTCAAATCTGACCATTTTTGTTGTTCGGCACTGAATGCTAAACTCACCATTCCCGCTTTAATACGCACACCCGCAGAAATAATATCTGGCTGGTATGCATCATACGTGAGTAGGTTGATGGGTAAATCGGATACAGTTTGTGTAATCGTTGCGGCCGCTTTAATGTTTGCTTGACCGTAACTTTCACCACGAAAAGCGACAGCAAATGCAATACCATTACCCGCACAGCTCTTATCACTGCCACATGCCATACGCCCTAAATCTAAGGTAATACCAGCGATGGGGGTGATAACTGGCTCTGCAGCAACCGAGACACGTTCATTGCCTGACGCAGTACCGTCTAATTCACTTTCTAGACTCATATCAGCATCAGCATGCAATGATACTTGAGCACCACCACCAATGGTTAAACCTGGCATAATTTGAATTGAACCCGATGCAGCAACAAATAATGGCTTCTCACCATAATTAACTAACTGACCTGTCTCTGACGTTGCCGAACTAAACGCCATCATTTCAGTACCATAATTTTCGATACCAGCAATCAGACCAAAATAAATTGGGTAAGAAAAATTAAAAAGGTTGGTTATATTCACATTCATACCCGCGAGTATCGGCTGCGTTGCGTCATCAAATTTTTGATCGCCAGCAGTAATGTCCGGAGTGGCTGATAATAAACCCACATACATCTCGCCTTGATCCGTCGCGGCAAGTGCTGATGGATTGTAATATGCCGCTGATGATTGTGAATTAAATAAAGAAAAAGACTGTGCAGAAGCAATATCAACAGGTGATAAGCCAAACGTTGTACCTAAGTTACCTAAACTCGCCTGAGCAGTTCCCGCAGTCAGTGCTAATGCCACGGATACAGAAAGTAGAGAGATATTGTTAGAAAGTGTCTTCTTAGTCATTGTTGCTAACTCCATTTAGCGAAACTAAAATAAGTATTCTCTAGTGGCTCCAGCCACAACAACGGAATACAGTCAAATTGTTAGACATGCCCGAGTGGACACCTTGTCATTTTTATAACTGCAAATGTACATTGATTAACCTATAAAATGTCAGTGCCTAACTCGTGTTATTTAGTTATTCAGCGTGTAATCAGGAGAAAGTACCAATTCAGATCCCGTACTCATTTTTAACGAATCTAAATCTACTTAGCTATCTGACATCTCCTCACATCATACTCATTGTTTTGCCTACTGGTACTCAAAGGCTCCCTCCTGCATATGAGTAGAATATTTTTCATATTAATTTGAAATAATCAGCGACCAATGAAATTAATATTTTTTTAATAAAATAATCATTACATTCTTTTAAGATTGGTATTTAATCAATCAAATATAATTCTAGTTTTTAGCGGGTATCAGCTATGTTTCAAAAAAAGTGCAATAAATGCAATGGGAAAGGTTTACTCATGCGAGTAAAAAGAACATTTATTGAAGAGACATTTATACATAAAAAGGAATATAAATTAAAATGCAGTAACTGTAATTTCTGCACCTTCATATCGTTAGGATGTGCACGTTAACGTGCGGTGACATAAAGCTATTCTTAACGATACAAATAATGCACACAATACGGCAGTAATACTTAGTGCACTACGGATAATCTATTCCTTAAAAGAAAGGCCATAACTATCTTTATGTTTACAATAATAAGCTCTCACTACTACACCCTATCTATACAACTTAATTATTCATATATTTATTAAACAAAAAACATATAAATATATAAATAAACAAGATATTAATTTTCATTACAACAAACTTAAATCGTTTAAATTAATAAACGCTAGGGTGTACATACATGAATATTTACATGTGTGCATTGTCATTTTTAAATAAACACCGTTATTTAATAAAAATATAATTATTTAGTAATGATTATTCTTTTAATTTCTATAAAATGGTCCTAAAACAACATGACAGGGTGTCTCGCACATCTTTAAGGATAATTATGAACTATTGTGAAACGGTGACTACAACGTGTATGCAGATCGGTAATGTCGAACTAAACTTACGTTCAGGTTTGTATTGTAACGTCGGTAATAAGTTAGATATATCAACATATAAAAAACTAGGTAAAAGAGAATTATTATTACTCGATTTTTTACTTAAAAGCCCTGCAAATATAATAGAAAAAGAGTTAATCGTAAAAACAGTCTGGTCCAACCGAATAGTGACCGATAGTTCATTAAATGTAACCGTTCATAATTTAAGACAATTTATAAAATCTGTATCCAGTGATATTATAATAAAAAACTTTTCAGGAGTAGGTTATGTCTTATATAAAAGTACAGAATCATAACTCTGTGACCATAAAAAACATTAATAACAATTCCGCTGCCGATTTCACTTTACTTGCTCAATCAATTGTCAATCCCAAAAACAAGCAGGTATTTGCACTAGAAATAACAACCAGTTTCAACCACAATTCTAAGGGAAATATCAACACAGAAGAATTTTTTAAAACTATATCAGGTGATTTTGTAAAAGAGTTAATTTTAATACAAATTGAAGAACTCAATATGAGTGAGTACAAATTAAATTCGGAACGAATTATAGCATCTATAAATTGTCCATTCAGTTTATTATCTGACAGTGTATTTGTTAAAGAAGTCGTCTCTTTAAGCAAAGTTAGATTTGCATTTGAAATCTGTAACTTTAAAAGTAACACAATAACCGACAGTGCAAAGAGATCTATTCGTATACTAAAATCACAAGGTCATGAGCTATGGTTGGATAATTTTATGTCTGAAGAAACACCTATTGATGTATTACATATATTACTTTGGGATAGAGTTAAAATTGATAGAACATTTATTTATAAACATATGAATAATCACTCTATCGTTTTAGCTTTATATCATTTAGTATCTAAAAATTCGTTAAATAATTTGATCTTTGAAGGAATCGAATCTGATTACCAGCATGATCGGGTTGCAAAGCTGAATTGTCTTTGCCAAGGATTTCTCTATTGTAGATCGTTTAACTTAGAAAGCATCCGAGAGCATCAATTTACTTCACTATCACTCTAATCCGAATAAAAGAATTATTGAGAAGCATTTGCATATAAAAATACTGAACTGAACGTAATGTAATCGAAAGGCATTATGCGACAGCTCCCTTTACCAAAACACAGGGGGAAACACATTCTGGCTTATGAAAGAAAAAACCTTGAAAATAATCAACACCCAATGATAACAATACTTTGTAATCATCTTGTAATTCAATCCCCTCAACTAACACTTTTGAGCCATATCCTTTAAATGCATCAATAAGAGTTTTAAAGATTATATAAGAGCCACTTGCCTTATGAGATAGAAAGAAATCTCGACTAATTTTTACGATTTCAGGGTGACACAGCTTATAGCGTTCAAAATCAGACGCTTCATCACCATAATCATCAAGTGCTAGAATGTAACCATATTCCGATATCAACTTTACACCTCGAGCCAACTTATCTTCACAAACAGCACTGCTCTCAGTTACTTCAGCGACGACATTACTTAAAGGAATATCAAACTCTTTAAGCATCTTATTTACCTCCACAATAATTCGAGGGGAATCAGATAAGAGTTCAAAAAAATCTGGCGTCAAATTGAGAAATATTTTATGATGTTTTTTAAAAAATTTAGATGAGCGATAACTGCATAAATGTAAACGATTAATTAAAAATAATAAATCTCGTGATTCATCATTACTTTTCAAGATAGAAAAAAACACATCAGGTCGAACTACTAACCCACTATCTCTTAAACATATTCGAGCTAAAGCTTCATACCCAATAATATGTCCATCAACATCTACAATCGCTTGAAAAGCACTTCTAATAATATAATTATTAAATAGCAGGCAGTATGCTTCCTTTACATCACAAAAATAAATTTTCATCACAACCTCTTCTATACATATAGTAGGCGCTATCAATACGATTCATTACCATCATAAAATATAACATCAATAATAAATAAAATTAATTATAACCTTATTTATTATCCATAATCATAATAAATCGACATTTAACAAATTTATAATTATTTAATAATAAACAGACATGTTATTCCACCTATCCAAATTTCATTTACCTTGCTCTCCGATATTCTTTAAAACAATTTATTTCACGTAAGTTAATCTTCTCCTTATAAATACGTATAAAATAATTACTAACTTAATTAGATTTCAGACTTTTTATTTAAAATAAACAATATTTTTAATTATTAAATAATATAACTTCAGATTAATAACCTCCATAAAATGATAGTTATCAATCTAGTTATTACGGTATATTTAGCTAAGAATATTACTGTATAAACCATAGCCATAACCACTTACATTGACTAAACTGTAGTGATTATTTTCGTCATATTTATCAAGTAGTTTCCTCAAGTTGAATATTGCAACATTTAAAGAGCTTTCTGTTACAACACGATCTTTCCAGACTGAATCAATCAAGGTAATTTTACTCACAACATCGTTCTCATTATGAAGTAGAACATTTAAAGCATTTAGCTCTCTTTTCCCCATCCGTTCAATTTTAAAATTTGGTTTTTGGTGCTTTATCAACCCACTGTTGAGGTTGATTTTAATATAACCAATATTAACTTCATTCCTTTCAATATTAACTTCATTCTTTGATATATACATTATTTGAACAACCTCCACTTTTAATTCAACTACTTTAGGGTTAGCTACAAGCTAGTAAAGACATTACCCTATAAATTAGATAAGTAAATTTTAAATTGCCATTTCGGGCGTCTGTTTCCGCCATTTACCATTTTATATTGAAATCTTATTCCATTCGAATAACCTATATGAGAGACATTCGCTCATATAATAAATCTATTATAAACATACACCTAAAGTGTTTGCGCTACTATTTCTGTGACTATGCAAAACGGTTATATCATATAACTAATTTATAGTATCAAGTTCGTGAACAATTACAGATACAGATAGATATATTTGATTAACAGTTCGGCTCGGTAAGCGATTTAAATTATCCAGCATTACCTTTAACTCCGTAGGAGTCATACCTATCCACTGTGGAAGATCACAGCAGCCTGTGACCAACCAACTCATATCAGCATCTAAAATGGAACATAATGCAGGAAATTGCATAATTGTTGGTAAGGACTTTCCTTTTCCCCAGTTGTAGACTGTTTTTTCAGAAACGCCACAAAATAATGAGATGCCTTTATTTGATAACTCTAATTCCGATTTTCGTATATTGAAGCGACCACTAAAAGTTAGGTTTTCTTGCACCTCATGTTTAACTTCTTCCACATGATGAAATGGACTATTTGTCGTTACTCTATTCATAAAACACTTAAATTCATGTACTTTATGCGTAGGCTCTTTACCCACAAAGCAATTAAAACTGTGTTTTTTATGAGCGCTATTATTGATACTAAAATGTAATGTCATCGCCATTTCAAACACACTACGAAGAACGTCGCCACGGTTTTCAATATTGATAGTACGAATAGAAACAAGAAAATCAAAAAAACCAATAGGGAACTCATCAACCCATTGGTATTTATCTATACGTCCTGTAACCAACCAAGAGATCTGTGAGCGAAGGATAAAACAAAGGGATGGAATATATCTTAATTCAGGTATGCTCTTGCTTTTACACCAGTTATACACTGTGCGCTCTGTCACATTACAGCATTTAGCAATGTCGTAATGACTACAGCCCACATCCCGGCATCTTAATGCAATCCTTGCTCCTATTGTTAAATGATCAGCCAGAGTATGAAGTACTTTATTATTTTTTTTCATGGGGAGATAAATGACCAAAATATATGGATTAGACTAACTTCACATGATAATAATGTAATTAAACTCAAAGTATTGTAAGCAAACTTAAGGTTGCGCAAAAAAGCGTAGGAAAGTGCAGAAACCTTAAGGTAACTCAATTAAAGTGTAAGGAAGAGTAAGGGAGTGTAAGCTGTCACAAGCACTTCTATCGATGTTGTCCAATAACCAATACTTTTATTAAAGAATATGGTTGATAAAAAAAGAAAAAGGGGTTGGTAATATCGATCTAGCTCCGACCTTTTTTACCGCATCAACCCGCTGAATAAAATCATCGATATTGGTCATCCGCACACCTTTAACCGGTTTATTCTGATTATCAAAACTGTTGTTATTAAAGAAGTCTTCCCAGTGTCCTAGCACAATTGTGTTTGGCTGTGTCTGTTGCAAAATAGCTTCAGGATAATCATCAACTTGATGAAATGCAGCAACACATAAAATGGTCATATCGACCGCTTTAGTATCATTCATCACGGGCATTAATCCGTCCGGAGAGTTACTTGCGGCATCTTGATAGTGGATACGATAAATCGGTTGTTGTTGATTATCTAAAAAGTCGATGACATAAGCATAGGTTTGCCCCTCCTTCCAACCATAAGCTGTACTGGGTAATTCCGTTAATGCGTCTTCATAGGTACCAGACATCACTTTAATACCCATGAAATGCGGTGCATGATCTGATTTTATAGGCATAAAACGAATGGTGTTATGACGGTTATATATCCACCGACCCGGTTGTTGACCTTCTGCAGCATAATCCGTAATATCAAGTAAACGCTCATCAGCGATAACAGCTGTCACAATATTCGTCATCGTCGTTGAACCAACAGCAATTGTCGTCGGCATATGCTGCTGCATAATATAAGGCACGTCCATCAAATGATCATAGTGCGCGTGACCGACTAAAATAAATTCGGCTTGCTTTGCCTCTACAGGTAATAATTCATCAATCAGGGCATGGTCTGGTTCAATAGGTAATGGCAAAGACACATTAATTAAGCCCGGATTGGTAAACGAAGGTGCAGTCATAATGCTATCGTCACCATATTGAAATAAGTATCCCCCGACGCCGAGATATTGGATATCGAGCTTTTTATCGCCACTGACTAACGATTGTTCATTTATATTTCGAAACGCTAAATTATCATGTAGCAATAAATCATCCACAGACGTAGCACAACCAGATAGCAACCCCGCCATAACGCTGCTGAAAAAAACTTTCAATGTATAACCATCCATAACACCATCCAATAATGACCTGCCCCCTTAAATATAACTTCATTAAAATAACAAATAACGCGATATCGAAAACAGTTAATGCGTGTTTAATCTCACACAGATATCAAAATAGTACTTTGTACTGACGTTAATTTAATTCTTCTCGCACATGTATAGTTAAGTAACTTGGGTATCGCTCTTTTCGAACATTGTCATTTTTCGTCATTATTGATACCTAACTTGTCATTTTGTTGGCAGTAAAAAGCCTTTATTGGTTGCTTTAATAGAGTCATAGCTTGTTAAGCAGTCTTAATCAAAAGGAAACTGACCATGAAAAAATCTATCTTCGCAAAAACATTACTTATTACGTCAATGGCATTCACGAGCATCTCAGCAAATGCAGCAGAACAAGAACCACTAACAACATGGGAAAAAGCAGGTGTATTTTCATCAACCATTATCGTCGGCACCATTGCAGGTGGTCCAATTGGCTTAATACTCGGTGTTGCCGCCGGAGATTGGATTAATAATACCTGGGACAAATCAATTGAATCTGATCAGCTTATTTCAGAAAACCAGCAGATAGCAGAGAATCTATTGGCAAGTGAATTGCAGAATAATCAGCTGCAACAAGATGTATTAATTTTGGACCAACAGATCCAACAAATATCAGAAACAGACGAGTTAAACCAACAATTAGTATTGGATGCATTACAGTTAGACCTACTCTTTGCAGTCAATCAAAGCGTGATTGATATAACGAATCAAGCACGGTTAACACAAATAGCAGATTACTTAATAGAAAACCCAACCATAAGCATCGTTCTATCAGGTCACGCGGATCCAAGCGGACAAGAAGAACTGAACATTAATTTAGCACAGCAAAGAGCAGTAGCAGTTCATGATCAGCTTATCTCGTTAGGGGTGAACGAAAGCAATATCCAAGTACACTCTTTTGGTGCGGAATTAGCCAGTTCTGAGCTAGGAGATCTTATTCAATATCCACGAGATCGCAAAGTGAGTATCGAATTTATCGATGGTCGAGAAAACAATTTACATGATAGCGTTACAGATGAAATAGCCATGCAAATCTAAGTGCAATAGCTAAGCATAATCAACCACCTACTCCCTTAATGGATAAGAATAATGGAAAAACATTTAGCGTATAGTCTATTCTTGTTGTGTTCTTATACGGCTTCGGCCGCAAATATTGATGCATCATTGCGTCACATTGAGCAACAGATAGAGGGACAAATTGGTGTTTCAGTGATTGATACCGAAAATAATACTCAGTGGAGTTTTAATGGAACAGAAAGATTCCCAATGATGAGTACATTTAAAACATTAGCCTGTGCTAACGTGCTGTACGACGTACAACATAATATGTTGAGCTTAACCCAAAAAATTAACGTGAGTAAAGAAGGGTTAATCAATTGGAATCCAATCACTCAACACTTTATTGGTGCTCAAATGTCACTTAAAAGTGTTTGTGGGGCAGCAATGATAATGAGTGATAATTATGCGGCTAATTTAGCATTAGAACAGATAGATGGACCGAAAGGAGTAACTGCGTTTCTTCGTTCTATTGGTGATAATGAAACTCGTCTTGACCATTTTGAACCCAAGGTAAACTATGTTAAGAAAGGTGCTAAAAACGACACAACAACTCCTGTTGCGATGATGAACACCATCAGAAAGCTGTTAATAGGTAATGTACTTGATGCTGAAAGTAAAGCTCAACTTCAAGTGTGGATGACTAATAATATGGTGTCTGATGGTTTGGCGCGTGCCGTTTTACCCAAAGGTTGGAAAATTGCGGATCGCAGTGGGGGTGGGGTAAATGGCTCTCGTACATTAACGGCCATGGTTTGGAAGAAAGATCATAAGCCGGTGTTTGTCGGTATCTTTATCGCGAACTCAAAATTAAAAACATTACTAGAGCTAAATAAAGTGGTAGCAGATATCAGTAAGCAAGTTTTTGATAAATACCAGATAACTCCGCAAGTAACTAACTAACTATAATGCACTTACACTAACTGCATAAGAGTCACCTCCTTACTATAAAGACTAGTGATGATTCGCTAGTCTTTTCATTATCATCAGCTGCCCCTCCCATTTTTCATTTCCCGTATCCCACATTTACCTCGTTAGGCATGATTATTTAGTCCGTGACTCTTTTTAAAACTTAGATGCACTTGTTTTATACTGAAATATTATTGTCCTATACTGAAATGGTCATCGCAAAATATTTAAGTTATATTTTATGATCTAAGTAACAGTTTACTAGCCCCAAGTGAGTATATTTAATAGTGTATTTCACGACTATTTCGTTAGTCCCATCTTAACTAGGAGCCTCATCATGACCATTAACAATATCCTTTGCCCAACCGACTTTTCAAATACAGCGAATAAAGCGATAAGCTATGCGGCAGAAATGGCATTAAAATATGATGCTACCTTGCATTTAGTCAGTGTGATTAATGAGATCCATGGCTTTGATAGCTTTCAAGTACTTGCAATCACCCCCAATGACATTCACGAACACATGCTAAAGATAACGCAAGAAAAGCTCGATGAATTAACCACTGATATTAAGCCAAGCATACCATTACATACTGCGGTATTAGAGGGACACCCATCAACGGAAATTACGCAAGCCGCTGTTAATTTTGATTGTGATATGATCGTCATAGCAAGTCATGGTCGTACTGGATTAGAGCATATCCTAATTGGCAGTGTCGCAGAATCAGTGACTCGCCATTCTCACTGCCCTGTCTTAATCGTGAAATAAAATAAACATGAGCCAGCCCCATTAACTCAGATAATTTAATGGGGCTTTTGATTAACTTAAATAACAGCCTTACCTTCCATGATAACTAAACGTTCTGCTGAAATAAGCGGCGCGGTGCTCGTTGCTATTTTTTGTCGATACTCGTTTGTAAATTGATGGATAAGCAGAACCGTACTCTCTAGCCCAAGTTTCTAAATTAGTATGAAATAGTGCTACAAAAAGTCGCTACCATTAAAAATAGAACACTTTTTTAAGATTCATTGCCAATGCAATTTCGGTCTCAAAAAATAGGTGAATTAAATAGGGTTAACTATTTGGTATTAGTCTTTTTATCTTTAGTGAATTCACTAAACCAAGTGGGTATTCGCTCTTCCAGCCAATATTTTGGATTTAGAATTGAGCCATATACAAAACCGACGTGCCCGCCATAGCGACTTAATTCGAATAATATATTTGCCGACATATCTTTTAACTCAGGGATCACTTTTTTAGTTAAAAATGGATCATCTTCGGCATGAATAAATAATGTAGGCGTTTGGATCTTGTGTAAAAACTGTAAACTACTGCATTGCCGATAATAATCCAGAGCATCTTTAAAACCATGTAGCGGCGCTGTCACACGATCATCAAATTCGACAAACGTGTTTAATTTTTTGACTTGCTTGGTCGTCAAATTCAACGCAGTGCGCATATCCAAATGTTCGAATTTACGTACTACACTGGCCTGCAGACGTTTAATCAATCGTCGTTGGTACGCTTTAGAAAAGCCTTTTTTAATCCGCTCAGCACTTTCAGCTAACAATAAGGGGGCAGATACAACAGATGCTGCTAATAATTGAGATTGCTTGCCTGTTTGGGCCAAATAATGCGTTAACACACTACCTCCGAGCGAATACCCGACAGCAAATAACGGAGCATGAGGGTAGCGCTTAGCAATCAAACCAATCACATAACTTGCATCACTGGTATCACCAGAATGATAAGCCCGTAATAAACGATTTGATTCTTCACTACAACCACGAAAGTGCATGACTAAACCAATCCAGCCTGCCGCACTGATCGCACGCATAATCCCTTTGACATAAGGCGACTCCACAGAGCCTTCAAGACCATGAAAAATAATAACAATCGGTTTATTATTTTCAGCTGTTGGCAGAGCAGTCCAAGCAAGATCAAGAAAATCACCATCTTCAAGTTCTAATCTTTCATTAATTGTCGGAAACGTCAGATTTCGGCGGCTAATCGTCGGCAACATTGTTTGTAAATGCGCATTACGAATCCACCACTGCGGCTGAAATTGGCTCGGTTGAAACATCTTTGAATACCTTAAGTTAACCAATTGGTTGTTTAAACAACGTCTTGCATTTTATTGGATATTTTATAATAACACCTCTAGGATATTTTATAATAACACTACACTCGTTTAATTGGGCCCCGTTGAGTAATTGATACCGCCAAGGTTAATAATGTTGTAAACTGAAAACAATTTTACTTATAACCAGTGTCATTAATGAATTATATAGAACTTGAATCTTATTCTCGAAAATGGATATTTAATCATTCGTCGTTACCCGTGAATGCGGATGATCTCGCTAATATCAAGCCCTTTAGCAAAGCAAGAGCCGGTCAATTATGGAGCCAACTTATTAGCTCGCAATGTAACTTTACCGATCAATTCAGTAAAGGCGACTGGCCACATGACCAAAATACCTGGTTGCAAGAAGCTAATTGGCAGCAAGCTTGGGACAATGATGATAGTAATGAATTACCTGAAGAAGTGCTCGCACATTTAACTTGGGATGATAACAGTAAAATTTATTTTTGCTATGAACGTTTCAATATGATTGAAACGAATTGGGGCACATTTAAACGTAACTGGAAAAATTTTTTATTCTATGATGACGGTGCATTATTAATCTCGGCGAAACGTAAAGAAGTCCTTTCATTTAAAGAGAGCGGTACTGTATTAATTGGTACTCGAACTCCTATTCAGCAAGCGAAATAAAGCGCCATTATGCATACTTCTTGTAGCTGTGGTTTAGCAATGCCCTTTAAAGATTGCTGCGGTAAATACATTTATGGTACCGCGATACCAGTAACCGCAGAGCAACTGATGCGTTCACGCTACAGTGCTTATGTAAACAATGTACCCGTTTATTTAATGGCAACACATCACCCTGACTTTATTGCCGATTTAAATGAAGACTTGATTGCAGAAACAGCCGAACATACCCAGTGGCTACGGTTAGAAATAATGATGAGCCAAGGTGATGAAGAAAGCGCGACTGGCATTGTCGAGTTCAAAGCGTGGTTTCAAGAAGGTGAAGAAGAGGCGTGTTTGCATGAACGCTCCAACTTCGTATTTCAAGATCAGCAGTGGTTTTATACCAATGGCGAATTAAACCCAGCGCCCCTAAAACAAGGCCGTAATGATCCTTGCTTATGTGACAGTGGTAAAAAATATAAGAAGTGCTGTGGCTAACCGTCATTGCTAAATACAGTAAATATGGCTAACGGCATACTAGAAATAAGTATTGCATTTAGTCATATACCCAAGCTACTTCAAAATGCACAATCAGCAAACCGAAAGGAGAGGATTTTCAAGGCATGAAGTCGAGGATTTAGTTATTCTAAATCAAGACTTCATAACGCCGAAGATTCTTTCGGATTGCCCTACGGGAGGCGAGCAGAAATAACAGCACAGCGTTACAATATTTGAAAATGGAATAACCATTATCTACATATTGAGCCTTGTTCTGATATCCCTTCTCGTCTCTGATATAGCATCTTGAAGTAACTTGGGTATATCATATTAAACATCAAATAAAGTAGTAGATATTATGGAAAAGAAAATATTACTGGCCGACTGTCCCGATCAAAAAGGACTTATCTCGAAGATCACCAACATATGTTATAAACATCAACTCAATATTGTCAATAACACCGAGTTTGTCGATAACACCCACAATCGATTTTTTATGCGTACCGAGCTCGAAGGGATATTCAACGATGAAACCTTACTTGCCGACCTCGATAGCGCGCTACCAACGGGGTCACACCGTAAGCTCGTTTCTGCGGGTCGTAAACGCATCGTTATTTTAGTCACCAAAGAAGCGCATTGCCTTGGCGACATTTTAATGAAGAATTATTACGGCGGTTTGGATGTTGAGATCGCTGCAGTGGTAGGTAATTACGATAACCTTGCTGAATTAACAGAAAAATTTGATGTGCCTTATCACACAGTTTCTCATCTCGATATCAGCCGAGAGGAACATGAACAGCGTATCATTGACACAGTATCAAAATACCAGCCTGATTATGTTATTTTAGCTAAATACATGCGTATTCTAACGCCTAATTTTGTGGCTGCATTTGAAAACAAAATCATCAATATCCATCATTCATTTTTACCGGCTTTTATTGGCGCACAGCCATACAAACAAGCTTTCGAACGTGGTGTAAAAATTATTGGTGCAACAGCCCACTATGTAACAAACAACTTAGATGAAGGGCCGATTATTTTACAAGATGTCATTCATGTAGATCATAAATACAACGCCGAAGATATGGCGCGTTCAGGCAAAGATGTAGAAAAATCAGTACTCAGTAAAGCATTGCGTCTGGTGCTTGAAGAGCGCGTATTTATTTATGAAAACCGAACGGTGGTATTTTAGCTCACTTTCGATTTCATAAACCATGGAGGATCCATAAATCATTTTGGGTCCATCCCTGCTTCCTTTCAGATATCCCTTTACAGCAATCACTAAATTGTTAATATTAATAGCTTATTCATCATTTAATGGCTCATCATGTTAACAATTATCTTTACGGCCTTACTCAGTAGCATCTTTACTGCACTTGCTTTCTTATATGTATTCAATAACGTAATTAAGCCCTATTTAGCCACACAAATCGCCTTAATAAAAACAGAAGCAGAAGCTACGATCAATCAAGTATCACCCCAAATAAGTAAAGACATTGCGAACGCTATCGAGGCCAAAATTGCAGAAATACAACCTGAATTAGAAGCACATGTAAAACAAGAGTTAGATCAAATTATTGATGAGTTCTTACCCCAACTCAGTAAAGAAGTTGAAGATGGTGTCGATAATGCCTTTAAAAAGTTTATTCCGACCATGATGGGGTCTGCTGCAGCAATACCGGCAGAAACGCTTCTCAAAACTAGCTCAACGTTACTCAGTACCGGTATTGGCATCTTACGAAGTGTCACTCCAGATATTAAAAAGTAGTCATTTACAGTCATTCATTGAGTCAAGAGTCCCATCACGTGATCCACGTTGCATTTAAAAACGTCATATTTGCAACTGGATCGACCTGCCTATAAACAAAAGTAATGTAAACTGGATTTTTCATTCCCGTAGTTTAATTAAATATGTTTCTAAACGAATTCTATTCTCAAAAAGACAGCTCTTTTCGCTTTACTCAACAACAAGCTAGTCGATTCGCTAAAGCTGTAGCGAACGATTATAACAAGATCCATGATGTGGATAATAAACGCTTTTGTGTACCAGGTGATTTACTTTTTGCTGTTTCTTTGGCTAAGTTCGGCTTATCAGAAACGATGAAGATTGATTTTACCGGTATGGTGAAAAATGACGTTGATCTGCAATTTTCACCACTATTAAACAATAAAACAGCGATAGTGAATGCTGATGAACAAGCATTTATGGAATTAGAGCTCGGCGGAAACACATCTCATGATGAAGAAATTATCAGTAAGATCATTAAAGAGTATGTGCAATTTTCAGGAAAGAATTTTCCTGAAATAATGGTGCCGCTCATGCGCAGCGAAAATCTCATGTTTAACCCTGCTCGTGCATTAATTATGTATAAATGCATGCAAATAAGCCTGACACGTGTCGACGTTAAAAGTATTGCGCTGAAGTTTGATGAAGCGATCATCAACGTACATGGTAAACGTGCAACCGTCACCTTTAAATTTGATTTCTACGAAGGTGATGAAAAAGTCGGAACTGGCCAAAAAGAAATGCTATTAAGCGGTTTGATCCCATATGAAGAATCTGTAATGGATGGTGTCATTGCCGATTATCAAGCTGCAAAAAACAAGTACCTTTCTGCAGCAAGCTAGTCACCTATTTAATGTGGTCGAGCGGTAATACCGTTCGGCTTAAAACATTACGTAACATAAAGCTCGATCTCACGCCCGTTACTCCTTTAATCCCCGTTAGTTTTCCTAACAGTAGCTCTTGGTAATGCTCCATATCTGGCACGATAACCTTTAATTGAAAATCAGCATCACTACCGGTAATAATACAGCACTCCATCACATCTGGAATAGCAGCGATCTCAGATTCAAAATTCTCAAAACGTTCAGGTGTATGTCGATCCATACTAATATGGATATAAGCCGTCAACTTTAAACCAAGTTTAGCTTGGTTAAGTAAGGTGACATGTTTATCAATTAAGCCTAACTCTTCTAAATGCTTCACACGTCGGGAGCAAGGCGACGCTGACAAGCCAATTTTATCCGCTAACTCTAAATTACTGATCCGGCCATTTTCTTGTATTAAATTAAGAATTAACTTATCTGTTCTGTCTAATTTCATGTTCATCACCCCTATTTCATCTTTTTACTTGTTTCGTATTCCCTCTAAATTAAAAATAGAGACTACAAATAGCGCACGATAATATACCTAGGGTTAATTATTGCTAATTATCATCATTACTGCAAATTTAATTGCTAAAAAATCCACTATTAGTGCAAACATCGCAACCACATACCCCATCAACTTGGCTATACTAAACCCAGTTAAAGATTACGCCAAAAGCTGATTAGCAGACACCTTAACCTAGGTCGATGCGGTGATAGAAGTACCCTTCTTGCGACCAATCAGGCACAACTCCTTATCCAGGATAATCTTCACCACAAGTGACCGGCAATATTAACACAAAGATAGGCATCCTAAACGATGCCTTTTTTGTGCCTAATTTTTACCACCGCTACCCTTCAATGACAATTTAGCTACCACTTTCAAAGGCGAGCCTCTATAATTGACAAAATAATTTCAATTTCAATCACTGTCATTTCGCTATACAGCGTATAATAAAGTACTTAATCACTTCGTATTGCGTACATTTCGCGACTCCGTCTGTATTAGCCAGTCACAAAACACAGGTAAATTTCAATGCATTATGCAAACATCACCGGTTGGGGTAAATGCCTGCCACCCGCGACATTAACAAACGATGACCTAAGCACTTTTCTTGATACTAATGACGAGTGGATCCAATCTCGAACAGGTATGCAAGAACGTCGTATCTCCCATGTAAGTACATCAGAGTTAGCCTATGTTGCTGCGTGCCAAGCTATTGCCGCAGCAGGCATTAATGCATCAGAACTTGACGGTATTTTCTTTGCCACTTGTACTGCCGATTGCACACTGCCAAGTGCGGCATCAAAAGTACAAGCAAAATTAGGCGCAAGCAACGCGGCAGTATTTGATATGAACGCAGCGTGTACGGGTTTTATTTATGGCCTAAGTACAGCAAATGCGTTCATCCAAAGTGGTCAAATGAACAAGATTTTAGTGATTGGTGCTGAACGTATCAGTTATTTCCTTGACTGGACAGAGCGTAGCACCGCAGTGCTGTTCGGTGACGGTGCTGGTGCTGTGATCCTGGAATCAAGTACTGAGAAGCAGGGTATTTTAAGTAATAAAATTGGCTGTGATGGCGATGCTGGCCATATCCTTTCAGTCCCTAATTTTGGTACAGACAGAGCCCGTTTCAAGAATGTTGATGGTCTATTTGACTTCAACTTCGAGGGTAAAGAGATCTTTAAACGCGCCGTAACACGCATGGGTGAAGCCTCTGCTATCGCACTCGAGAAAGCTGGCATGACAGCTGAAGATGTTGATTTCATAATCCCACATCAAGCTAACTTACGTATCATTGATTTCTTGGCAAAACGCATGGGTGCCAGCAAAGAAAAAGTCATGGTTAACGTACATAAATACGGGAATACTTCATCTGCGACAGTGCCGATTGCACTGTGTGAAGCGCTAGAAGAGGGCCGTATTAAGGCGGGTGATAATGTGCTACTTGCTGCATTTGGTGGAGGCCTGACTTGGGGGGCAACGATGATCAAATGGGGTGAACGCACCACGCCTATCGCAACATCAGAAGTGGCTCTACCTGAGTACAATGGTACTGCTTTAGATCTAATCCAAGATGCAATTAAAGGCTGCCAAGATGCTAAATTAGCCAGTGAATCACAAACCGATTAATATAATAGCTAACGCGTTGATGAATTAACTTATTAACTTGTTAAAAGTACAAAAAAGCCAAGTGGATGAAACTCATACGCTTGGCTTTTTTATATGGACGATCTATACCCAAACTACTTACATTCATATCACTACTTACACTCACCTTCTGAATAGCCACTAACACTGGCATCTGTACATGCACCACACGCATTACCAAATGTTTTCAATTCACCCGACGTCGTAGTGCCGCACACAGGACGGTAATCCATCGTACACATTTGTGGACGTTCATCAGGGCAACTATGGCTGTAGCTTGGTAATATGGGTAATGGTTTTGCTGTCTCAGCCGTGGTTTCAGAGTTACTACACGCTGCTAGGCCAAATACCGTTAACGCCAATAAAATAATTTTTTTCATTTTAATACCTGCTAATCATTTATTATTGCTGCTTATTTATATCTACAATAGTGGATTAAATAAATAAAATAGGCTTTCCAAAAACCGTTGTACTCGACTTCGTTGTCGCCATTCCGTTAAACAAACTTTATGTGAATGTGCTATATAGGATAGCTGTAATTGATAAAGTTCGGCAATAAAAGGGGATCGGTCTATAAGTAATGTGACCTCAAAATTAAGCCAAAAGCTACGTTTATCCAAGTTAACCGTCCCTACCAAACATAATTCATTATCTACAAGTATACTTTTAGTGTGCAGTAGGCCATCCTGATATTGATATATTTCGACGC
Organism: Moritella sp. JT01; assembly: GCF_001574435.1. Classification (GTDB taxonomy): domain Bacteria; phylum Pseudomonadota; class Gammaproteobacteria; order Enterobacterales; family Moritellaceae; genus Moritella. The sequence continues at coordinate 130,671 of NZ_LOCN01000001.1, read as the reverse complement.
CGCAAACTAACAATTCATCAAAAAAACCTTTGCATGCATAATCCACCATACGTGAGTCATTTTTTTCTGGCAGAATAATTTGTACCTTAACACCGCGCGCACTGGCCGTTTTAAGCGCCGCCTGTAGCGCTTCATCAGGCACAAAATAAGGCGTGGTTAGAATTAATGATTTTTGTGCTAAATAAATTGCCGAAACCAATACTTGATGGATATTATCATCATCAAAATAAGGACCAGATGGAATCATTTGTACTTGGCTATTCTCTTCAAAGACCGAACTTTCCTTGTACTTAGAAATAGTGGTATTAACTAAACTATCTCCAGTTTCCATTTCCCAGTCCCATTCAAGTAATGAACCAGTAATAGGAATAATCGGCCCTTGCATGCGGATCATAATATCAATCCACTCACCCACGCCGGCATTTTGTTTAAATACTTGAGGATCGATCAAGTTCATGCTCCCGGTGTAGCCAACATTACTATCAATAGCAATGAGCTTGCGGTGCATACGTAAATCTTGACGATGGAAGAATATCCGCATTGGCCCTACAGGTAACACTTCGACAAGGTGGATCCCTGCTTGTTTAAAGCATTTAGGCCACTGGCTTTTGAAGAACGCTGAGCTACCAACAGAGTCGAGCATGACCCGACAATCAACACCTCGTTGTGCGGCATTAATCAAAGCTAACGCCACCAGATCAGCTTTACCACCAACCGCCCATATATAAAACTCTAAATACACGACGTTAGTAGCACTATTTATATCTGTCGTTATCTGTTCAAGAATACAGTGGGGACTGGTTAATAACGTCAACTGATTGCCTGTTACGCTCGGCATTTGAAAGCGGCTATAAATCAGCTCACGCAACGGAGTAACCAAGGCGCTGGTATTACTGCCGCTTTTAACTTTATATGGGGCTGCACACTGGTTAATTCGTTGCGTAAAAGGCCCTAACATCGCCTCCGCTCTTTGCACTCTTTTTTTACCTAAATATAACTCACCAAAAATAACATACACAATAACGCCAGCAAACGGTAACGTGTAAATCACAGCTAGCCATGCCAACGAAATACTCGCCGGACGTCGTTTAGTAATAACCCGAAATGACACTAGCATAATAATTACCGCATGCAAAAAAACCAACAATAAGGTAATAAAATTAGTGAACGAATCCCAATTATACATTTTGATTTTCAATCCAATTTTTCAAACGTTTAACATCATGCAGGTATTCGGTATTGATTTGTTCAACCCAATCATCGATATTTTCCCACCATGTAGGCTGCTCTGGTGATTGTGCTAATTGTGATACCTGCTGTATACGCACTAATCCAATTGAACCTGCTGCACCTTTAATTTTATGCGCTTCATCAACAATTGCATCTTGGTCTCTGGCGGTTAAATTCGAGTTCAATATCGCTAAATAATGAGGCATTGTTTGTTCAAATAAACAGACACTTTGTAATAAGATCTCCTTACCTAAGGTATCAAGATATTGTTGTAATAAGTCAATATCAAGATATTCTTCAAGCATTTCTCGCTCATCAGCGAGTGCGACAGCCGTATAGTTAACCTTCGGTTTTTTACCTTGATCGACACTGCGCAGTAAGCGCGTGATAACACCAGTCACCGCGTTAATCGACAGCGGTTTACTGATTGCGTCGTCCATACCTTTTTCAATGTATTCTTGACGATTATTAATCACATTTGCAGTGAGCGCGACAACCGGAGGTAACTCCAACGCGGTATTTTTCCGTAATATTTTAATAATTTCAAATCCAGAAATATCAGGTAAATTAATATCAAGAAAAATTAAATCATAGGCGTTTTTTTCCGCCATTTGGATCGCACTGCGACCATCAACAGCAACTTCAACAGTATGGCCTAATTTATTTAATATAGCCGTACATACAGTGACATTCAGCTCGATATCTTCGACCAGTAATATGGACAGTTTAGTTTGCTCACTTTCAACATCTGCGCTATTTTGTAAGCTTTCCACTCCATCGACATCAAATTCAATCGTAAAACAGGAGCCTTGACCTAGCTCACTACTCACCCAAATATCCCCGCCCATCGCCGTCATGAGGCTCTTTGCAACAGACAAGCCAATACCCGTACCGGTTGCCCGTTTACTTCCCTGTTCCTGATAATACATCGCAAATATTTTATCTTGCCCCTCTGAAGAAATACCAATACCGGTATCCTCAACTTCAAAGGTCAAACCAATTTTATTACCTGCTTCCTCACTGGTAAACACCCGAATGCTCACTTCGCCCGAATCGGTAAATTTAACCGCATTAGACACCAAGTTCCACAAGACTTGACGTAATCGAGTACCGTCAGCATTAATAAAGTCTGGGATATCACCAAATACATCAAACTCTAAAACCAAGCCTTTTTGCTCGGCTTGAAGCAGGGCTAGCGTTTTTATATCATTCAGAAAACTTCTAAATTCAATCGGTTGATTTACGATTTCAAACTTACGACGATCAAATTTGTCCAAATCAATAATATCATTAAAAATATTACCCATTGTTTGGGCACTCACATAGATCGTATTTAAATGCTGACGTTGCTCATCGTTAAGCGAACCATCAAGTAAAATCCGGCTTAAACCAACAACACCGTTTAAAGGGGTACGTAATTCATGGCTAATAGTCGAAATAAACGTGGTTTTGTCGCGGCTGGCTTTCTCTAACGCATCTTGGTATTTCTTACGTTCGGTAATGTCGCGGCCATAACCAAGTACGCCGATATATTCATTTCGTTGCCCAAAAAAGGGCACTTTCCGCAATTCAAAGCAGGCTTTGTGACCATCAGGATATGTTAACCATTGTTCATAGGTTTCTGGTAATTGAGTGCTCAATACAGCTTTATCTGTTGCCGCGAACTTCGCCGCAATCTCGGTATCAAAAGCATCAAACGGCGTCAAACCAATAAGCTCTTTTTCAACTTTACCCGTTAACGCTTCCATCGATAAATTACAGCCAGAAAACTGCCCACGCTCATTACTGTAATAAACCAGATCGGGAGAACTATCAATGAATGACCGCACTAATGCCGAGCGTTCCTCGACAACTAATTGTGCTTGTTCACGCTGAAAGACTTCATTCTCTAAGTCTTTGAAGGCTTGGTTTCTATCTGCTTCTGCTTTTTTACGTTCTTCAAATTCATCATTAAGTTCAATTAGATTAACTTGTAATTCTTGCTGAAGCTGCAAGTCTCGAGCACGCACCTCTTGCAGTTTGTACACCATTTTACTCAGGCGTTTGCGCGAGTCCTCAAGTTGTTGCACTACAATCGAAAGGAAAAATACCACCCAAGGCGTCACGACACTCGCAAATAAAATTGCGGCATATAAATCGTCAAGTTTAACTTCTCCACGTAGGATATAATTAATACTTGCTTGGATCGTAATAGAAAAGAAAATAACCGTGGCGGCAGAAAAAATACTAAACCGAATAACACCTAACTTAGTGAGCATATCAACATAGTATTGAGCCCAAGCTCTGATTTTCATCATGGTCGATCCATATAAAATTATCTAGACCATCCATAATATACGATAGGTTATACGCAAACCACAGGAAAATTAAGGTTTTAATAAATCAAAGTCTAATTCCAGTATGTCATTATCATGACTTAACTCTTGATACACCGAATACTGATTTCGTCCATTAGCCTTCGCGATATATAATGCCTTATCCGCATTTTCAAGTAATTGTATTTCCGAACTGTCAGATACTGGGCACATCGTTGCAATACCGATACTCAATGTGACATGTTTTGCCGCTTTAGAGTGAGCATGCTCAATGGCTAAACCTTCAACAGCAGTAATGATCTTACTCGCAAGGCGAATTGCCCCCTCTTCATCGGTATTAGGCAAAATAACAGCAAACTCTTCGCCACCATAACGCGCGACTAAATCAGCACCACGATGTACTTGCTCATTCATCACTTGGGCTAATTTAGTCAATACAATATCGCCCATTGGATGACCGTAATTATCATTATATAACTTGAAACAATCGACATCGCAGAACAATAAAGACATCTGTTTCACTTCTCGATGATGAGTTAACCAATAATGCTGTAGTTTATTATCAAAGGTGCGTCGATTAGCCACTTTAGTCAAAGCATCCGTTGAACTCAGTTCATCAAATTTCTCAATCGCTTGCTCAAGATCATGCTCAATTCGCTTACGTTCAGTTAAATCTCGATAGATAATTAAAATACCACTTTCACCATTAGTATTATTTACATAGCGCTGCTTACATATTTCATACCAACGCGGATTCTGCTCTGATAGATGCAACAACTCTTCATAGCGAACAGATTTACCATCCAGTAATAATTGGTTTTCTTGCTCTAAGAGCCACGATTTTTTATCAATACTAATCAAACTCTGTCTATCCATGCCAATCAAATCGGCATGTTTAACACCAACGACTTCACAATACCCTTCGTTCGCACCCACGAATTTTCCATTACCATTCATAAACGCAACGGGGTCCGGTGTCGCATTAATGACTGAGTTTAATAAGCTATTATTACGGCTAAGCTCTGCTTCTATACGTAAGTGTTCACTATTCTCATTAAGTAATCTCTCATTCAGTTCCATCACTTCGGTAAGATCATGAGATACCGTTAAGATAGCGACCACTTTTTTGTGTTCATCATACAAGGGATATTTAATGGTTTTTAATAACATATTATTATCATCAACAGTGCTCCATTCTTCATATTCTTGAACTTTACCCGTGAGGACCGTTTGCTCATAAGAATGAATTTGTGTCAGCTTAGAGGCGCTATAAAAATCGTGTTCAAAATGGCCATTCACTTGCTCTATCGATTGGTCGAATTGAGCTGCCCATGATGGTGAACAATTAAGAATTAATCCATCTAAGGTTTTAATATGAATAAAAGCCGAGTTGGAAAGGAACAAGCTATTAATGATTTGCCCATCCATATCCCAAGGCGAAATAGCGGAAGAGTTTGTACCAATATGATCGATCTGACACAACCAAGCCCGGCGACGTTGATATTTGATTTGTACCGCGCTAAAGCGTAACGTTTTTTTTAGCTGCTTAATATGAAAAACATCATTAGTGACAGCGCTTTCATCAACTCGATGGGATAAACGTTCGAAACAACACTGTGCGATAATATTACTGGTATTATTATCTTGATCAAAGATAGTGGCGATTGCAGAATTAGAATAAAGTATCGTGCCTTTTTTAATATCAAGCACAAGTGTCGGGTTTGCCGAAAAAGTCAGTAATGATTGGCACGTCGTGAGTTTTCGCAATAGCGTTAAAATAACAAGGATACTTATCAATAAGGCAGTGACACCCAACCAAAACGTCATACCGACCGTTGTACTTGTTGAAAGTCCAGTTATATCCTGCCACCAACTGAATATTGCAGTCATCAAGAATTGATAATTTATATCCATACTTTACCTAAGATCCATCTCATACTGATAAACTATACAACACCAAAATAAGATCACTGTAAAGCAGTTATAATTAAAACTACCACTATCGCCCACTTTTGTTTTCATACTTTAGTACCAGCTAGCATAAACTAAACAAATCAGTACATTACAATTAAACAGGCAGGAAAACACTCCGCAACAACATGAACGACTATGAAAACAGAGGTAAAAAATTACACAATGTCATATTGTCAAAATAAAAAACCATTTTTTAAATAATCATCAGTATTTAGGCCAGTTTATTATCCAATATCAAAACAAATGGACCATTTACATGAAAAGGTGATAAGTAGCTCAGAATACATTTTTAGATTGACCTAAGTATTAATTCTGGTAAATTTGGCAGGTTAGCCAATTTTCGGCTTTTGGAAACTTTAACGATTTATCTATTTTTTTATGTATTTTGTACCCATAAGTAGAAGCTCAATTGGGTGTACATAGTTTATAATTTAGTGAATTGAATGCAAGGGAGAAGTGCAATGTCAGTCTATGACCCGTCGCTGGAAAAAGAAAACTGTGGTTTTGGTTTAATTGCCCATCAAGAAGGTGAAGCTAGTCACAAGTTAGTTCGCGTCGCTATATCATCATTAGACCGTATGCAACATAGGGGCGGTATCGCGGCAGATGGAAAAACAGGAGATGGCTGTGGTTTGCTAATGCAAAAGCCTGACGGTTTTTTCCGTGCTATTGCGGTAGAAAATGATTGGAATCTCGGAAGTAATTACGCCGTTGGTATGATGTTCTTAAATCAAGATACGGATAAATCAGCAGCTGCAAAGCAGATCATTAAAGAAGAACTCGAACGCGAAACACTGAATGTTGTCGGCTGGCGAGAAGTCCCTCTTGATACGAGCGTACTTGGTGAAATAGCCATGTCATCATTACCTCAAATTCAACAAGTTTTTATCAATGCTCCCGCAGGTTGGGCGCCTAAAGATATCGAGCGTCGTTTATATTTAACTAAACGCCGTATCGAAAAGCGCATTATAGATGATAGCGACTTTTATATTGCCAGCTTGTCAAACCTCGTCACGATCTACAAAGGTTTGTGTATGGCGGGTGATCTGCCGAAGTTCTTCTTAGACCTTGCCGATCTTCGTATGCAATCTGCAATTTGCTTATTCCACCAACGATTCTCAACAAATACATCGCCAAAATGGCCGTTAGCACAACCATTCCGCTTTATGGCGCACAATGGTGAAATTAACACGATCGAAGGTAACCGAGAATGGGCTCGCGCACGGAGTTATAAATTTAGCTCGCCATTACTCCCTGATATGCACGACGCTGCTCCGTTTGTTAATACCAAAGGTTCAGACTCATCGTCAATGGATAACATGCTCGAACTCTTTTTAGCCGGTGGTATGGATATTTTCCGCGCTTTCCGTCTACTCGTGCCGCCAGCATGGCAGAATCATCCCAATATGGATGATGATCTACGTGCATTCTATGACTTCAACTCAATGCATATGGAACCTTGGGATGGCCCAGCGGGTATTGTACTGAGTGATGGTCGTTATGCTGCCTGTGGTCTTGACCGTAATGGTTTACGCCCTGCACGTTACGTACGTACTACAGACGGGTTTATCACCGTTGCTTCTGAAGTCGGCATTTGGGATTACACCGCAGATGAAGTTATCGAAAAAGGCCGTGTAGGTCCAGGCGAATTATTGGTCATCGATACTGAAACAGGTAAATTATGGACATCTTGGGACATTGACCAAGAATTAAAAGGCCGTAATCCTTACCGTGAATGGTTAACAAATAATTCAACGAAACTGACACCGTTTGAAGCATTACCAAAAGAAGCCATTGGTATGCGTACTTTTAATGACGAACAATTAGCAACGTATCAAAAACAATTTGATTACAGTAGAGAAGAACTTGATCAGATTATTCGTGTGTTAGGTGAAAATGCGCAAGAAGCAACAGGCTCTATGGGTGATGATACCCCGATGGCTGTCCTTTCAACTAAAACACGTTCGCTGTATGACTACTTCCGTCAAAAATTCGCACAAGTAACCAACCCACCAATTGACCCATTACGTGAAAATCATGTAATGTCATTGGCAACTTGCATCGGGCGCGAACACAATGTATTTAATGAAACAGATGGTCATGCGCACCGCGTACTATTTGATTCACCAGTACTACTATTCTCAGACTTTAAGCAAGTAACTGAATTAAGTAACGAATACTATAAAACTGCAAAAATTAACCTTTGCTTTAACGGTCAAGATGAAACCTTAGCACGCGCGGTAGCCCGTATTACTGCCGAAGCGATTGAACTTGCAGCTTCAGGGGTTGTGCTGTTAGTACTAACAGACCGGACATTAGCGAAAAACAATTTACCGATCCCAGCAGCAATGGCTGTAGGAGCGGTACAAAAAGCACTGGTTGACGCCAACTTACGTTGTGATACTAACATTATTATCGAAACGGCAAGTGCCCGTGACCCACATCATTTTGCGGTATTAATTGGGTTTGGTGCCACTGCGGTTTATCCGTACCTGGCTTATGAATCACTGCGTAAACTGGTTGAAATAGATACCATCCAACAAGATATTGCGAAAACATTATTAAACTACCGTAATGGCATTAATAAAGGTCTGTACAAGATCATGTCGAAAATGGGTATATCTACCATTGCCAGTTACCGTTGTTCACAACTGTTTGAAGCCGTTGGTTTAGCCGACGAAGTTATCGAGTTATGCTTTAGAGGCACAAGCAGCCGTATCAAAGGTGCTGACTTTAGCGATTTCCATATCGATCAGCAAAAATTAAGTAAGTTAGCATGGACAAAACGTAAACCGACCTCACAAGGTGGTCTACTTAAATATGTTCACGGTGGTGAATACCATGCTTATAATCCAGATGTTGTCAGTACATTACAAACAGCAGTACAAAGCGGTAAATACGAAGACTACCTGCAGTATTCAACCGAAGTAAATGAGCGCCCTATTGCAACCTTGCGTGATATGTTACAGCTGAAAAAATCAGATAATCCGGTTGCACTGGATGCTGTAGAGCACGAAGATAACCTATTCAAACGTTTTGATACCGCAGCAATGTCAATCGGTGCATTAAGCCCTGAAGCCCATGAAGCACTGGCGATTGCGATGAACACCTTAGGTGGTAACTCTAACTCGGGCGAAGGCGGTGAAGATCCACGTCGTTTTGGTACTTTAAAAGTATCTAAAATTAAACAAATCGCTTCTGGCCGCTTTGGTGTAACACCGCATTACTTAATGAATGCAGAAATCATTCAAATAAAAGTAGCGCAAGGTGCAAAACCAGGTGAAGGTGGTCAACTACCCGGACATAAAGTAACGACTGAAATTGCTAAATTACGTAATGCCGTACCGGGTGTAACCCTTATTTCACCACCACCGCATCATGATATCTATTCTATTGAAGATTTATCACAGCTGATTTTTGATATTAAACAAATCAATCCATCGGCCTTGGTCTCTGTGAAGTTAGTATCTGAACCGGGTGTTGGTACCATTGCTACCGGTGTAGCAAAAGCGTACGCCGATTTAATTACCATTTCGGGTTACGACGGTGGTACCGCAGCAAGTCCGATTACCTCTGTTAAATATGCAGGTAGCCCTTGGGAGCTTGGCTTAGCAGAAACACAACAAGCACTTGTTGAAAATGGTTTACGTCATCGTATCCGTCTACAAGTTGATGGCGGCCTAAAAACCGGCCTTGATGTGGTTAAAGGTGCGATCCTTGGTGCCGAGAGCTTCGGTTTTGGTACTGGTCCTATGGTGGCGTTAGGTTGTAAATTCCTCCGAATTTGTCACCTAAATAACTGTGCAACAGGTGTTGCAACACAAGACGAAAAATTACGTCAAGATCACTTCCATGGTCTGCCGGAAATGGTCATGAACTACTTCAAGTTTATTGCCCAAGAAACCCGTGAAATCATGGCATCACTTGGCGTAACTCAGTTAACTGATTTAATTGGCCGTACCGATTTACTGGTGCAATTAGACGGCTTAACTGACAAGCAACGTAAAATTGATTTATCTGGCATCATCTACAAGCCCCAGCCAAAAGAAGGCTTAGGTATTTACTGTCAGGCAACCAACGAACCGTATGATAAAGCAGAACTTAACGAAGCATTAATTGCGCATTACTTAGAATCAATCACTGAGAAATCAGGGTTATCAAGTAGCTTCCCAATTAAAAATACCGATCGTTCTGTTGGGGCGCGTCTGTCTGGTGAAATTGCGAAACAGCACGGTAACCAAGGTATGGCATCAGATCCAATCACCGTAAACTTTACCGGTACTGCTGGACAAAGTTTCGGTGTCTGGAATGCCGGTGGCTTACACCTCATCCTCACTGGCGATGCCAACGATTACGTTGGTAAAGGTATGGCTGGCGGTAAGATCGTTATTCGTCCTGAACCGGGTTCAGCGTTTAAATCAAACGAAGCGGTTATCGCAGGTAATACTTGTCTATACGGCGCATCCGGTGGCGAATTGTACGCGGCAGGTTTAGCTGGCGAACGTTTTGCAGTGCGTAACTCAGGTGCCAATGCCGTAATCGAAGGTATTGGTGACAACGGTTGTGAATACATGACGGGTGGTATTGTGACAGTCCTCGGTGAGACGGGTGTTAACTTTGGTGCCGGTATGACAGGTGGTTTTGCTTATCTTTATGACCTTAGTGGTCAATTAGCGAGTAAACTTAACAATGAACTGGTGGAGCAACATGCAGTAACGGATTACCCAATGCACGTTGAACACCTTCGCGGTATTATCATTGAACACCTTGCTCAAACATGCAGTCAGCATGCGCAAGACCTGCTTAATGAATTTGATACTGTGATAAATAAATTCTTTATTATCAAGCCTAAAACAGCTGATATGAACGCATTACTTGGCCACAAATCACGCTCTGCTGCAGAGTTACGTGTCCAGGCTCAATAGGAGGGATCATGAGTAATAATGTATTTCAATTTGTCGATGTACAACGCATTGATCCAGATAAAAAAGCGTTAAAGATCCGTAAAGTGGACTTTATCGAAATTTATAAACCATTTACGGCGAATCAAGCGAAAATGCAATCGGGTCGTTGTTTAGAATGTGGTAACCCGTACTGTGAGTGGAAATGCCCAGTACATAACTACATTCCAAACTGGCTAAAGCTGGTTGAAGAAGGTCGTATTATTGAGGCTGCAGAGCTTTGTCATGAAACCAACAGCTTGCCTGAAGTTTGTGGCCGAGTTTGCCCACAAGATCGTTTATGTGAAGGTTCTTGTACTCTCAATGATGATTTTGGTGCGGTGACTATTGGTAATGTTGAAAAATACATTACCGACGAAGCCTTTAAAATGGGCTGGCGTCCAGACATGTCAAAAGTCGTTCGTAACAATAAAAAAGTGGCTATTATTGGCGCAGGACCTGCCGGTCTTGGCGCGGCCGATATCTTAGTGCGTAATGGGGTAACACCCGTCGTCTTTGACCGAAATCCAGAAATTGGTGGTCTATTAACGTTTGGTATTCCCGCGTTCAAACTGGATAAAAGCGTGATGAGTCATCGCCGTGAAGTCTTCACGGAAATGGGCATAGAATTCCGCCTTAACACTGAGATTGGTAAAGATATTCAATTCAGTGAATTAGTTGCAGAATACGATGCAGTTTTTGTCGGTGTTGGTACCTACAAATACATAAATGGTGGTTTTGATAACGCTTCTGCACAAGGCGTTTATGATGCCCTCCCTTACCTTGTTGCTAATGTTAATCATGAACTTGGCTTTGAAAAGAACGCTGATGATTTCATTAATTTAAAAGGAAAAACGGTTGTAGTACTGGGTGGCGGTGATACCGCGATGGACTGCGTACGAACCGCAATACGTCAAGGCGCTAAAGACGTCTATTGTGCTTACCGTCGTGATGAAATAAGTATGCCTGGTTCTAAGCGTGAAGTTAAAAACGCCAAAGAAGAAGGGGTTAAATTCTTATGGAATTTACAACCGCTTGATATTGAAGTGGCTGGCGATAAAGCCACTGGCGTTAAAATGGTGAAAACTCGTTTAGGTAACCCAGATGAGAAAGGTCGTCGTCGTGCCGAACAAGTGATTGGCTCTGAACATGTGCTAAAAGCCGATGCGGTTATTCAAGCATTTGGTTTCCAGCCAGATCCGGCACAATGGTTATTGGATGAAGGTGTAACAACGAATAGCTGGAATGGTATTATTGCGCCAGAAAAAAGTGACTTCCCATTCCAAACTGAAAATCCAAAGATCTTTGCTGGCGGTGATGCCGTTCGAGGGTCAGATTTAGTCGTAACAGCGATTGATGAAGGTCGCCGCGCTGCCGAGGCAATGCTCGACTATTTAGACGTTTAAAGATTAAAGAGTTAAACGTTTGAAATTACATATCTAATTAAAAACGCTAGCATTAATAATGCTAGCGTTTTTTTCTTCTTTATTTTAAGCTAAAAAAATCGATAATATATTTAATTATCGACTGATTTTTTGTATTATATCCGTCAATTTAAAGGCATCAATGGCTTAACACTTGGTAATAATAAATTCGCTTAACGCCCTCACAACAACGAAATTAAAGTTGATTATACTCAGAATCACTTTAATTTTTTTAAGTATGCTAATTAGCGTACCGAGTTTTTCTGCGCAAGAGATAGTTTTAGGCGATTATATTAAAACAGAATTCCCCCTCCCAGTTACCGAGCCGACAAGCATTGAAACCAATATCGCCCTGAATACAGACGCGGTTACCACCACTGAAAATAGTCAAGAAATCATCCTCGCGGATAGTTTAGGTATAGATGAAGACTGGGTCTGGTTAAAGTCGGGAGAATTCTTAATTGGGAAAATCGAAGATCTCTATAATGACAAACTTGCTTTTGATAGCGATGACCTCGGCGATTTAAAAATTAAATGGAAAGACATTAGCCGTATTAATAGCCGCCAATTATTTACCATTTTAACCGTTAACGGGGGGGTTATCACAGGTACGATTGCACTTGAAAATGGTGTAATGACGATCAGTAACAACCGTCAACATAAAGTTAATCAAAAAGACCTTATGACCCTGATCGCCGGCCCCGAAACGGGTACTAATATCTGGAAAGGAAAGGTAACCTTCGGAGCAAACCTAAGCTCGGGTAATACCAATAAGCTCGAGTATAACACCAATGCAGAGCTTTCTCGTGACACCACTACATCACGAATTAAAACCTCATATACCTCGACCATTGGCAAAACAGATAATGTAAAAACCGATGAAAACCACCGTTTTTTAGTGACCTACGATGTTTATGGTGTTTATATCGACAAAGACCTGTTTTTCCGACCGATTAAGTTGAACTTATATCGCGATCCGCTACAAAATGTAAACAGCCAGGTAAATTTAGGTATCGGTCTTGGTTATCAGTTCATTGATAATAGTGAACAAGAATTGAAAATGATCTTAGGTCCCTCTTATTTATATACCAAATATGAATATACTGACGCACAGCTCAATAAAAGTGATGCCAGTCTCGCTGTAGACTTCGAACTCGATTATAAACGTGAAATTCATGACAAGATTGATTTGGGATTAAATTATAAATTGACTGCAACAGAATCCAACCTTGGTGGATACCTACAAATTACGAAATTAAACTTTGATATTGAGCTCACTGATATACTTGATTTCGACATTTCATTTTTCTGGGACAGAAGAAGTAATCCCTTATCCAATGCTGATGGCGACACACTAGAAAAAAATGACTTTCGACTTACGTTTGGCTTAGGTGTTTCTTTTAATTAATACCTTGGCGACCAATTCATACCGCAACGAAACTGTGCTAGCATAACATTTTTCGAGATAGATTAGAGACAACGATGAAAATTGGTATTATTGGTGCAATGGAGCAGGAAGTTGAGATCCTGCGCGAGCAACTAGATAACGTAACAACATTTACTCAAGCTGGCTGTGAATACTACAGCGGGTCACTTGCAGGTCATGATGTAATTTTAAGTAAATCAGGTATTGGTAAAGTTGCTGCAGCCGTAGCGACAACACTACTGCTTGAACATTACAAACCTGATTGCATCATCAATACAGGTTCCGCAGGCGGTTACGATAAAACGCTTAAAGTTGGCGATGTAGTGATCTCAAGTGAAGTGCGTCACCACGACGTTGACTTAACCGTATTTGGCTACGAAATGGGTCAATGTGCACAAAAACCTGCTGCTTATATTCCTGATCCACGTCTTGTTGAAGCCGCTAAAAAAGCGATCTCAGCAGACAGCGAAATTAAAACGATTGAAGGTTTAATTTGTACTGGTGATAGCTTCATGGCCGATCCTAAAAAAGTAGAAGAAGCACGTAATAACTTCCCTACAATGGCAGCAGTAGAAATGGAAGCTGCAGCAATTGCGCAAACATGTCACCAGTTTGACGTACCTTTTGTTGTGATCCGTTCATTATCAGATATCGCAGGAAAAGAGTCTCCAACATCATTTGAAGAATACCTAGTTGTTGCAGCGAAAAACTCATCAGCAATGGTAGTAAACATGTTACACGAGTTAAAATAACATGAACTTGGCCATGGATTGGACCAGTATGCAGTCAGTATTTATCTTACTGACTGCAATCCTCATCGCACGCTTACCACTATGCCCACCTCGCTTTCATCCTACGCAACTTTTAAACTTATTTTTTAGCGCCATTGCGGATAAAGTGAATAACGCACAGCGCAGCCAGCAGCAACAATATATTGCAGGTAATCTTGCGCTCATCACCATGCTTGGGTTTATCTTAATGATCACAGCCGTCATTCAATTTATTGTGATTGAACCCATCTTATTTGAGTTCGTATTATTACTGTGTTTATTGCAATGGGAAAAAATAAATTTGCCTAAAGTTAATTTAGGTAACCTCGAAAAAAAAACCATCATAAGCCAAATACAACCTCGGACATTACGCGATTTAGACCAGTTATCCTTACTCGGTGTGCATAAAGCCAGTATTGAAAACCTGTGTCTACGTAATAGCTATCAGTGGTTTACCGTTATATTCTGGTATATCAGCGTTGGTATCTGGGCCGCGATTATTTATCGCGCAATTCAATTAATGGCACATAACTGGAATAGTAAACTACCGGTTAATCATCAATTTGGTCGCCCTGCAGCGGCCCTATTACAGCTATTAGCGTCACCAGCTCATCTTATACTTGCATGCACATTACGCAGCTTACAGCGCGCGACAAGCCCATTGTCAAATTTAAACCAACAAGCCAAACAATGGCATCACTTTAGCACTGGTTTTTTATTATCAAGCTTTGCCTATAGTCTTGCGATTCAATTAGGGGGGCCACGAAAATACCAAGGGTCGATGCGGCGCTTTAGCCAACTTGGTCATACCCAGCCAGCACAGCGTGATGATATCAAACGCGCACAACAAAAATTGACCTTGGCACTCATCATTTGGTTATGTTTTATCAGTGCTATCTACTTGCTTATTTCGATTAAATAAAAAAGTTCACTTTAACCTGTCACAACAATGAGTTTTTATGTCTTTTTCCACGCGGTTCGCTACGTTCTTCATCATTGCATTTTCAGTGATAGTACAATCATTACCCGTTCAATCATTACCTTTACCAGTGCAAGAAAAGTACCCACAGCGTATCGTGTCGCTCTCACCGCATACCACAGAACTTGTTTTCGCCGCTGGTGCGGGAGATAGACTGATCGGTGTCAGTGCTTACTCTGATTATCCTGAAGAGGCCAAAGCATTACCCATTGTCGCTAGCTCGCAACAAATAAATATCGAAACGATACTCGCGCTTGATCCCGACATGATTATTTACTGGCAACAAGGTAATTCAGCGGCCGATATCAACCAACTCAAAAAATTTGGGATCCCTGTCTATGCGTCAAAAACGGGGGGATTAGACGATGTTGCCACACAAATACAAAAGCTTGGCGAAGTCTTTGGTACACAAGCCATTGCTAACCCAGTCAGTGATAGATACCGTAAAGCCTTAGATCAACTACGTGAAGATTATAAGAATAATCCCAAACAAGATCTGTTTTATCAAGTGTGGGCAACGCCATTAATGACAGTAGCCAGTGATCCTTGGTTACAAGAACAATTCGCCCTTTGTGGGTTTAATAATGTATTCAGTGACAGTCCAGTTCCCTATCCAGTGATCAACATTGAGCAAGTACTCGTGAAGCAGCCCGCGGTGATCATCGCAGGTACAGTCAACGACAGTGAATTACAACAGTGGCAAACTTGGCAAAGCATCCCTGCGGTTAAAAGTGGTAATATATTTAGAATTAACCCAGATGTATCTCACCGTTTTTCTCCCCGCGTACTGACAGGAATAAAAACACTCTGTGATATAGCCCTTCAAGCGCAAAAAAATCCAAAATAAAAAGATTTTATTTTTCCATGATGAGCATGAATATTGCCATAATTCAAACAGCTAACTACAGTTAACAATACCAACTTTGGTATTGTTACTATTTTAGTTCTTATCGATGGCAATCACTTATGGCACCGTTTACAACATTATTAATCGCACCGTATCAACTAATAGCAAGCAACAGTAACAGATGAGTGCGTGGGCATGGTTATATCGCTGTTGTGATATTTTCTGGCGTAAACGCATTTACGTGCTGATCCCAATATTAACGATGCCCCTGATTGGCTATCAAGTTGGCCGTAGTATTCCAGATAGCTATCACTCTCATACCACCATTTTACTGCAAGAGCGCAACCTGCTAAACCCGTTCTTAGCCGAATTATCACTGCCCCTTAATATTCAGTCCCGATTTAAAACCATTAATATTCTCGCTAAACGTAAGTCAGTATTATTAGAGGTAGCAAGACAAGTTGGGTTAATTAAATCAAGTGATTCAACAGAACAGCAGCAAGCAATCGTTGAGCAAATAAAAGCGTCATTAACGCTATCTCTCACGGGAACAGACTTAGTCACTATTGAAATGGTATGGCCGGATGCGCAACAATTAAGCGTGATACTCGACGTGGTCAGTAATCAATTTATTTTACGATTAACTAAGCCCAACCAAGATGTCGCATTAAACAGTAAAATTTTTCTTGCAGAGCAACTCAAGCAACAACATGAAGTATTATTACAAGCTGAAAAATCCCTTTTTGACTATAAATTTAAACATGCCGACATCATTCCTGAGTTATATACTGCCAGAGAATCGGCACAGATTTACATCGCAAGTAGTATAAAAGATAAAGAGCAAGCATTAGCCTTACTACAATCTAAGTTAACGCTATTAACAAAGAAACTAATCCTAACCAATCCCGCCGCTCAGTTTATTGATAATAAAATGAGACAGCTCGAAACATTAAAAATACAAAAATCAGCACATTACACAGAACAACACTCGCAAGTTAAGTCAACAAACCTACAGATATCTCGCTTACAAGATCAAAGGCAAGAGCTGCAATCGAAAATAAAAAACCAACAAGCGTTAGATTTACTGTTAAATCGTATTACACGACTTACACGTCAAGCTTTAACAACCCAAGTAACACCGTTATTACTGAATGAACTCGATGATTATGAGCACTATAGAAACACCATCATAAAAATAAAATTAGAATTGAAAACATTAGAAAAACAGCATGAATATTTCAAAAAAAATCAACATAAGTATTCGATAGTTGAACAAGAGTTACTACAATTACAACGTAATTTCACGACAACAAATACATTTTATCAGAATCTACTCACGCGCTATGAAATGGTATCAATTAGTTATGACCTCAGCGAATTCGAGTCAACAAATACAGTTAAAATAATTACACCGCCTTTCATTCCCGAACAAACGATAAATTTATCTCTACCAACTTATATTTTGTTGGGATTATTACTCGGGATAATACAAGGAATGGCGATTAGCTTAACCCTGTCGATAACGCAAGATACCTTATGGCATGAAAGTCGAATTGCTCACGTAACGGGTTTAAAAACTATTGCGCGTCTCCCTTTAATTTCACCATCATCAGGTCGATAAGTGATCTGTAAAATCGTTTTACCTTTTCCTAACGGATCTTCAGAGATAACAATGTGTGGTATCGCCATATACTTAGGACTATATCCTTCAAATGGTAATTTCTCTTTCACTAAAAGAACAAAATTACCAAAACCTATACGTTCATAATCAGGATAATAGGACTGATAGAATTCAAGTACAGAAGCAGCACTTGCATCCACACTATAACTGGCTAATGGTAAACTTTCGATACGATTAAGATGCAAACCTTCTGGGACAAAATTTTGTAATGCTGCGCCATCATAAACGGGTAAGAAATGGGGTGGTAATGGTAAGTTATTATCTTTATTTTCTATTTTATCCTGTCTGTCTTTATCAACAGCATCCGTTTTCTGAGTCTGATACTTCGCTACAGACACCTCATCCAAACCCAGAAAAATATCTTCGTTATACAGATCTAATAATGCCTGTTGAAATACCTGTTTAATGACATCAAGTATGATCATATTGGGCTGTTTAGCGGCAATCGCATCCATCTCAGTGGCGATAGTTTTAACCCGAGGTGAATGAACAAACTGGCTATAATGACGGAGGTCATTACATTGACGACAAAAATTAGTCAGCAAATCCGCGGTGGTAATTGTAATCATATTTCGCTGTATATATTCAGGAAAGATAAGTAAAGATTCGAGGCTTAAACCATTACTTGAAAAGAGTTCCAAATAATAGGCTTCAGTGCTATTCGCAATATCACTGTTATTAAGGCATAACTGATTATTAACGATGGGCTGTGATAATATTTCATCCAGATAAATTGGTTTATTTTGTAAATAAGGTGACGTAAGTTTTACTAAAATGGCACAATTATTCGCTATCGCTAATGCTGGTAATAATGCCGTCATAATCACGATTATTTTAAGTAACTGCATTTGATATCCTTATCTTGCAATTATTTCAAACATGATAAAATTAGAGAAAATATCCATTTAAACTCTAAACTTATCGCCTTGTTAGTGGGTTTAATTTAACAGCAATTTACACTAATCTTAACGATCAAGGTCACTATATTAACAATCAATAAAAATAAACACCTTAAAATGCATTATCAATAGTTGCATATTAAGATTAATACGCTATATTAAAATTAGAAATCGAAACAGCCGACCACTTTATTGGTCAAGCAGGTGTGATACATCGTATTTGACTTTTCAATGCCGGCGTGCTTGGTTATCTCACTCTAACTTAGGGTTAGCGCTTTAGAAAAACAGCATTCAGAATTACAAAAAAGCTCACTACTAGCAGTGAGCTTTTTTGTGTTTGTAACATAATATCAATAACGAATATCGCTAATGGCTGTTTACCATAGCAACAAGTCGTATCGACATGCCGCTTAATTCATCACCGACTTGCTGCAACTCACCAATACTCTTATTCATTGCTTTTACGCTCAACTCATTCGTCTTAGTGACCAATGTTACTTTTTCACTTGCAGACAATACACCCGTAATATTTTCATTGGTATTCACAACATTGCTTGTTACACATGCAATTTGACCACTCATATTCGTTACCGCATCAATAATTTCAGCGAATGTTTCAGCATTCGTTTCAACGGCTTCATAACCATTATTTACATCTGATGCGCTTTTTTCAATTAACAGCTTAATTTCATTGGCTGATTCTGTACTGCGTTTTGATAGATTACGCACTTCATCTGCCACAACCGCAAATCCACGGCCGAGTTCGCCCGCTCTCGCCGCTTCAATCGCCGCATTGAGCGCAAGTAAATTAGTTTGATTAGCGATATCGGTGATCACCATAATTGCCTTTTCAATCGCGTCATTACTGTCTTTAATATCTGACATAGAAGTAATCGTGGCAGTCATCGCCACCGAACTATTATCAGCTTGCTCTTCAACTCGTTGCGAATCATTACTTACCGTTTGAATTATGTCACTGGCATCACCAACGAGTAATGCTGTATTTTGCAGTAATTCATTAATATGCCCAGTTGCTGATACCTGCTCTCCGACACCATCATCAATGTCTTTTGCGTATTTCGACATTTCTGTTAAATGGCAGGTTAAGTCATTTGATGTCTGCACCAATTGAGTAACAGTCTCACTCACTTGATTAAATAATTGCTGTAATTCTTCACGACTTTGTTCCGCAGAATGAGAGGCTGATTCGGCCGCTTCAAGCGCCGTATTATTACTACTAATGGCCTTGTCACGTAACTTACTGTTGTAGTGGTTAGCGAACCAAATAGCCAAAGGTGGTAAAAGCAAAGCAGAATAATGCTCAACCTTGGCATCTTTGGCCGATAAAACCAATTGTGGTAGTTCATAGCCCGTATAATCCATCACCACCATCACCACATAAACGGCGACCATGATCACCGACCAGAAAAAACCTGATTTAGCATTAATTAATAGATAAGCAAAAATCGTCATCGCAGCAACCCACATAATTGAATGAGAAGCAGCCCCACCAGTTTGAAACATCAGATTGGATAAATGAATCATGCCACCAAACAGCATGACGTTACCCGTAACAATAGGATTAACCGCCAGTTTAACTAAGCTAATACTGCCTAAGAAGCCGAACAGCATAATAACCGACGTCGTCACGAGCGCTGCCACCTCTAAATTGTTCCATTTGATCGCGCTATAGCCACCAACAATGATCCCGACTAAAGCAAAAGTGATCACCCCCATGCTTTTAATTTTATCATCGTCAGTTTGTTGATCGCGTAGCAGAAACTGGTAAAAGTGGCTTAAAAATGATGACATCTATAATCCTTTATTTAAATAACATAGAATAAAACAGCATTTAAGAAACTAACATGCTTCATACTCGAACACCATGTCACTATCACTAAAGTGTTACACCTCGGACAGTTTAGTTAAAACACATTGCAGCCGACAATAATGCTTGCGTATAGGCATGTTGCGGTTGATTGAAGACAGATTCAGTTTCACCTTCTTCAACAACCTTACCCGCTTTCAACACTAATATACGATGACTCACAGCCCGTACAACACTTAAATCATGGGTGATAAATATATAACTTAATTGATGCTGTCGCTGTAATTGACACAATAAATCTAAGATCTGTTTTTGCACCGTCCGATCTAATGCAGATGTAGGCTCATCTAAAATTAATATTTTTGGCTTGAGTACTAAAGCACGTGCGATTGCAATACGTTGACGTTGTCCACCCGAAAATTGATGTGGGTAGCGTACTAAGGCATCCGCAGGTAGTGCAACATCAATCAAGGCTTGCTTAACCGCTATTTCGATTTCAGCATCACTGTGCTTGCCCTGCACCTCTAAACCCTCACTGATAATCTGACGTACCGACATGCGTGGGCTTAAACTACCAAACGGGTCTTGAAAGACGATTTGTAACGACTGACGATAAACGCGCATAGCAGTCAAATTTAGTCCTTGCAGATTAGTACCGTTAAAATAAATATCGCCTTCACTCTCAATCAACCTCAATAAACCGCGTACCAAGGTGCTTTTACCAGAGCCACTTTCGCCAACAATACCAAGCGTTTCACCTTCATTTAATTGCAACGACACACCGTCAATGGCTTTAACATGATCGTAAGTACGCTGCCAAAGCCCTTTTTTTAGTGGGAACCAAACTTTGAGATTTTTTATCTGTAATAACGGTCTTGTGGATAGCAACGCGCGTATGTCACGTTGTGGTTCAGCATCCAGTAAGGTTTTGGTGTAAGTGTGCTGAGGATCTGAAAAAATGCGCTCTACAGCACCCATTTCCACAATCTCACCCTGTTTCATCACCGCCACATCATCGGCCAAATGTTTAACGATATTCAGATCATGGGTGATCATTAATATCGCCATTCCCAATTTAGCTTGTAATGATTTTAACAATTCCAAAATTTGTAATTGCACAGTAACATCGAGCGCAGTTGTCGGCTCATCTGCAATCAATAAATCCGGTTCATTCGCTAATGCCATGGCAATCATCACGCGTTGACGTTGACCGCCCGATAATTCATGCGGGTAAGAGTCTAATCGTTTTTTTGGTTCAGGTATCGCGACTAAATCAAGCAATTCAAGACAACGTAACTGGGCTGCCTTTTTATTGAGTCCCTGATGTAAGAAGAGTATTTCTGATATCTGTTTTTCAATGGTATGCAGAGGATTAAGCGAGGTCATCGGTTCTTGGAAGATCATACTCGCCATATTACCACGTAGCGATTGCATCACGGCTCGATCTTTTCCTATCACTTCTTTACCCATCAACTTAATACTGCCCGCGGGATAGTTCGCCGCAGGAAACGGTAATAACTGCAGAATAGATAATGCAGTCACTGATTTACCTGAACCACTTTCACCCACCAGCGCAAATGTTTTACCTTTCTCAATATTAAACGAGACGTGCTCAACGACTTGTAGTTGACCAAAACTAATCGATAAGTCGTTAACTTCAAGTACCAGCGGTTTCGCTTCAGCGTTATTCATCACGCCCCCTTACGAGGATCAAACGCATCACGCGCCGCCTCTCCAATAAAGACTAATAACACCAAAATTACCGACATCGACACAAATGCAGTAATCCCCAACCAAGGCGCTTGTAAATTATTTTTACCTTGCTTAATTAACTCACCTAGCGACGGTGACCCCACTTCTAAACCAAAACCAAGAAAGTCTAACGAGGTTAATGTGGTTAATGCACCCGTAAAAATAAACGGCATAAAAGTCATCGTGGCAACCATGGCGTTAGGCAGAATATGTTTAAACATAATGGCTCGGTGAGATTGCCCCAACGCTTTCGCTGCAATGACATATTCGAGATGACGACCACGTAAAAATTCAGCACGAACCACATCCACCAATGCCATCCAGCTAAATAACAGCATAATACCTAACAACCACCAAAAGTTAGGTTGCACTAAACTGGCTAAAATAATTAACAAAAATAGCATAGGTAAGCCGGACCAGATCTCAATAAAGCGCTGGCCATAAAGATCGATACGACCACCAAAGTACCCTTGTGTCGCGCCCACGGCTACACCTATGATCGTACTAAATATGGTCAGGGTAATCGCAAACAACACTGAGATACGGAAGCCATAGATAAGCCGCGCTAATACATCGCGACTCTGATCATCTGTGCCTAATAAATTTTGACTGTCCGGTGCAGACGGCGCAGGTACTGTTAAATTATAATTAAACGTATCATAGCTAAACGGGATCAAAGGCCACCACATTTCCCCTTGCTCTAAAATAATATCTTGAATATATTCATCGCGATAATCAGCGGGAATATCGAGTTCACCACCAAATTCCAACTCGCTATAATCATATAAAATAGGTAAGTAATAACTTTCGTTATAGCGTACTAATAACGGCTTATCATTCGCAATAATATCGGCACATAAGCTCAATAAAAATAACCCACTGAACAACCACAACGACCAATAACCGCGTTTATTATGTTTAAAGGTTTGCCAACGATTTAAGTTCATCGGATTTTGTTTAATGCGGTGCCACGTTACGATCCACCCCATTATGATTGCGCCTCAAAGTTAATGCGTGGGTCAATGATCATATAGGTAACATCACTGATTAATTTAATAATCAGTCCCATTAGCGTAAAGATATACAAGGTACCAAACACCACCGGATAATCACGATTAATCACCGACTCAAAACCCAATAACCCAAGCCCATCTAACGAGAAAATAATTTCAATCATCAAAGAACCCGTAAAGAAAATACTGATAAGCGCAGCCGGTAATCCCGCAATCACTAACAGCATGGCATTGCGAAATACATGTCCGTATAACACCTGATTTTCGGTCAATCCTTTGGCTCTCGCCGTGACCACATATTGCTTATTAATTTCATCTAAAAATGTATTTTTGGTCAGCAAGGTTAAGGTAGCAAAACTGCTGATCACTGAGGCCAAAATAGGTAAGGTTAAATGCCAGAAATAATCTTTAATTTGCTCGAAGGTCGTTAATTCATCGAAGTTAGCAGAAGTGAGCCCACGTAAAGGGAACCAATCAAAATAGCTGCCGCCCGCAAATACCACAATCAGTAATAGCGCAAACAAAAAGTTAGGTATCGCGAAACCAATTACCACGGCACTCGAACTCCACACATCAAATGATGAGCCGTGTGAGATGGCTTTCTTTATCCCCAAAGGAATCGAAATAAGATACACCAAGATCGTGGTCCACAACCCTAACGAAATCGACACAGGTAACTTATCCAATACCAGGTCTATAACAGAGCTATCGCGAAAAAAGCTATCGCCAAAATCAAATTGTAAATAGCTTTTAAGCATCAACCAATAACGTTCATATAAGGGTTTATCAAATCCATATAGCCGCTCTAACTCTTTTATATATTCAGGATCAATACCTTGTGCGCCACGATACTGTCCACCACTATCATGATTTAAATTAACTTTTACTTCACCCTGACTATTACCATCAACGCGACTGGTTGCTGACGACTCAATTCCTTGTAATTTAGCTAAAGACTGCTCAACAGGCCCACCTGGTGCCGCTTGAATGATAATAAAATTAAGAGTGATAATGCCCAACAGCGTCGGGATCATGAGTAAGCAACGACGCAGAATATAATTCCACATTTACCTAGTTCCCTTTATTACTAGGTTTGTCTTCTTGCCACCAACTATCAATGGCTAAACCATACTTAGGTAACTGTGTCGGTCGCTGTATTTGCTGCCAATATGCTACGCGGTAACTGCTAATGTGCCATTGTGGGATCACCAAATTTTTCCACAATAAAACCCGATCAAGCGCTTTCGTCGCAGTAATCAAACTGTCACGATCTGCGGCATTAATCACTTTTTTCACCAGAGCATCAACCACAGGATCTTGTAAGCCGATACGATTGAGCGTACCAGGTACATTGGCAAACTCACTGCCCCACATACTTAGCTGTTCATTACCCGGCGATAGGCTTTGGCCTTGTATCAGGGTGCATATATCAAAATCAAAGTTATTCAATCTGTTCACATATTGTGAAACATCAACAATACGAATTTCAGAAGCAATACCAATTCGTTGTAAATTTTTACGAAATGGCTGAATAACGCGTTCAAACGACGGGCTATAAACTAAAAACTCCAAACTTAATTGTTTACCGCTAGCATCCACCATCTTGCCTGATTTTAACGTCCAACCCGCTTGTTTCAACAAGTGAATCGCTTGGCGCTGTTGCTTACGAATTCGGCCATCACCTTTAGTTTTATCGAGTGTATAAACTTGGGTAAACAGCTCTGCGGGTAATTGTGCTTTAAAAGGCGTAAGCAGGGCTAATTCGTCCCCTTTAGGGATGCCCCTTGCTGCGAGTTCTGAATTACTAAAGAAACTATCCGAGCGCTTATAGGCACCATAAAATAACGTTCGATTGGTCCATTCAAAATCAAACATTAACCCCAATGCTTTACGTACATTGGGATCTTTAAATTTGTCTCTACGTAAATTAAACCAAAATGCCTGCATGCCTTGTGGATTCTGATGTTGGATCTCTTCCTTAATGATTTTACCGGAAGTAAATTTATTACCTTGATAACCCGTCGCCCACTGTTTAGAAATATTTTCAGCTCGGAAATCAATATAGCCCGCTTTGAAGGCTTCAAAAGCAATGCTGCCATCTTTGTAATAATCAAAAATAATATGTTTAAAGTTATAACGGCCTCGATTTACCGGTAAGTCTTTCGCCCAATAATTATCATTACGCAGATATTCAATACTACGACCCGCATCAAAGGCCTTCATCGTATAAGGCCCTGAACCGAGTGGTACATTAAATGTCGCTTTCGCAAAATCTTTACCTTGCCAGTCTTTCTCAGAAAACACCGGTAATTTTGCCAATATTAAGGCTAACTCTTTATTCTTGTTGTCTTTTAAATTAAATTTAATAACGGATTTACTTTCGACTTCAACACTGGTGACATCTTTGTATTGCGCGCGTAATTGCGGTACACCTTTCTCTATCAATACATCAAAGGTAAATTTCACATCCGCTGCGGTTAACTCAGACCCATCAGAAAATCGAGCCTTGGGATTTAAATGAAAACGAACCCAACTACGATCTTCTGGCACTTCGATGTATTCAGCTACCAGACCATATAAAGTAAATGCTTCATCGCTGCTTTGCTGCATCAAGGTATCAAATAAGTATCCGGTACCACTTCCTGAGATGCCTTTAACGATATAACCATTAAAGTTATCAAAACTGCCCATAGCAGCACGTCGTAGCGTACCTTCGCGCGGCGCCGTTAAGTTAACATAATCGAAATGGGTAAAGTCTTCAGCATAATTAGGCTCGCCATGCATTGCAATTGCAGAGCGTAGAGACGCGGTCGTAACAGCGGTGCTCGCGGTAGCGACTTGGGTAGATAATAAAGATGTAAGAAATAATAATGCAGCACTAAGCGATTTATTCATGGCTAGGTCCCTCCGCCCGATAAAAGTACTCATTCAATTTACTTACTAAAATAATAGCATTTAACTGTAATTAACAAGGATATAGATGCGAAAGAGACAAAAATGTTCACCTTATATCCATATTTATTACATTAGGGTTATAACCTACACGTTGTAAATGACACCAAGCTATCCTTGCTGGCGTCGAACATAAAGCGCGAGGTTTTCGCCAGTGAGTGGCTTACTCGCATAAAAACCTTGGTAAAAACTGCATTGCTGGCGTTGTAAAAATTCAAGCTGCTGGCGGCTTTCAACCCCTTCAGCTGTCACATTAAAGCCCATGTGTTTTGCCATCGCCAATACGGCTTCCACTATCGCCATATCGGACACGTTATAAGGTATCCCTTGAATAAATGAGCGATCAATTTTTAGCTCATTCGCTGGCAAACGTTTTAAGTAACTTAGCGACGAATAACCCACACCAAAATCATCCACAGCAAAACTCACACCGATATTTTTTAAGTCGGTCATTTTACGGATAGCGTCTTCCGCATGCTCAATAACCACAGATTCGGTGATCTCTAAGTTGAGTTGCATCGGATCCATACCGGTCTCATCCAATACCATCAATACCGAATCAACAAAATTATGATCATGAAATTGTCGGGTGCTCACATTGACGGATAATTGCGGTACATTAACACCTTGTAATTGCCATTCAACAAATTGACGACATGCGGCCTGTAATACCCATATACCGATTTCAATAATAAGATCGGTTTCCTCAGCAATCGGAATAAATTCGGCAGGAGATATTTGTTGTTTACCGCCTAAATGCCAACGCACTAACGCTTCAACACCAATAATCTCGCCACTTTGCACCATATGTTGCGGTTGGTAATGCAAAAACAATTCATTCTTAGCAATTGCACTTTTCAGGCAATTGTAAATATGCAAACGCTTATCTGCTTTACGCTGCATTTTCACATCAAAGAAAGTGACTTTTTTGCGTCCATTTGATTTAGCTTGATACATTGCCGTATCCGCTTGTTTTAACAAATCAGCCGTTTCTTGGTCTTTACTTGGAAATAGCGTTACACCAATACTTGCTCCGATATACAAAGCTTGCCCCTTATATAGATAAGGCTGGGAAATGCGCTCGATTAATTGTTCAGCGAATAGATTGGCGTGTTGCTCGGCATGCATTGGATTTTCAGACAAATCAGGTAACAAGATGACAAACTCATCCCCTCCTAAGCGAGAAATTAAATCTTGATCTCCTTGTATTTCTCTTAATCGCTGAGCGACTTCGACTAATATTTCATCACCAACGGCATGACCTAGCGAATCATTAATGGCTTTAAAATAATCCAGATCAATAAATAATAATGCACCAATTACCTGGTTATTGATTGCAGCTTCATAATGCATATCAATTTTTTGATTCAGTAAGCGGCGATTAGCTAACCCTGTTAGCGCATCAAAAAAGGCCAAGCTGTGGAATTGTTGTTGCGATTTACTCGCCGTTTCTACCGATAATGCACACTGTAATTCGTTATCCATTAACCGTAAATTACGTTGGACTAAGTTTGCAATAGATTGACAAAAAGAGGAGATGAATACCGACGTACTATCGCGTGCTTGCATACCATTAAAATTAATCGCACCAATTAATTTCTCGCCTTTAAATAAGGGCGACACCAAATTGACCACGCTTGATTTATAGTCACTAATATCAGTATGTTGAAAAACAATTAAGCCGGACTTAAGCTGTGCAACATCTTCAATACTAAACCCTGTATCAAGGTCGAGTATTGATATGTACCGTGGTAATAATGGCATCACGCCAGCAAAAATATCCGTAAATAAATGGATCTTGACATCAGCAATATTTAAGGTTTTTTGGGTTTCATTGACAAGGTTATCAACAAAGAAAATAAACTCATCGTGACCACACCAATCTATAACACTTAACTGTAATAACACGTGGTCAAGGTGTGTAGCATCTGCAACAAGCTCATCACGTAAAGTCGTCATATTACATTTATTAATCATAGTATTGGTATCAGTAATTATTTAATTTTATTATCAATAGGACTAGACATAATGCCTAAGCATGGAGTCGAAGACAACGAATTTAACATAAATGCTTATAAATGTTTAATGCGTCACACTTTTAAGGGCTTTCAAAAACTAAATTATTAAATGTGATCCAGATCACTTTATTTAAACCTGAAAGTCGTATTCTGAAGTTGAACCAATTTAAGGGTATTACACAAGGAGATGTCTATGACATTTGAAATAACCAGTAAAGAAATTAAAGTTACGGCTCCTATGCAAGAAAAACTTGCGATGAAATATGCGAAGTTAGAACGCTTCAATATTCCAATGATTAATCCGCACGTAACGATTACGAAAGACAAGAATAACGTTAAAAAAATTGAGGCTAGCATTCATCTTCCTCAAGGCCAATTACTCGCAGTTTCTGAAGGAGAAGATCTTTACGCTGCTATTACGATTTTAGGCCAAAAGCTAGAGCGTCAATTAAATAAATACAGCGAGAAACACTCCGCGCATAAAAGCGGTAAAGAGCAGTGTCGCGCAGGTGTAATTAGTGGTGAAGAACTCCCTGTTGAAAAAATTTCTGACGATGAGTTAGAGCTCGCAGAATATTAACACGAAGACTAAAATTTCCTGATTCTCTCTTTATTTGAGGAACAACAAAAAAGCGCAGCATAGGACTGCGCTTTTTTTATTTCTGCAGTTTTCTCCAGACACCTTGACTTTGACCCGCTAGATAAATAAATTAAACAATCAATTATAAATAAATGTGCACCATTAGGCATATATATCCATATAACCTTATAGAGTACGCACAAGGATCCTATTTCATGGCAGACCTCAACGATATTAGAACTCGCATTACCACGCTTGATAATAATTTATTAAAACTATTATCCGAACGCAGAGAATTAGCCATTGAAGTGGCAAAAAGCAAGCAATCGACGAGTAAACCTGTACGCGATCAAGATCGTGAACAACAACTACTAGTGCGTTTAATTAATCAAGGTCGTGAACTTGGTCTAGATAGCAATTACATCATGAACATTTACCATACGGTTCTTGAAGATTCAGTACTATTACAACAAGCCTTTTTACAAGAAATTAAAAATCCAAATGCAGCGGTATCGGTCGCACGCGTTGCTTTTCTAGGTGACAAAGGCTCTTATTCAAACCTCGCGTGTAAAAAATACTTTGCGCGTCAAGATGACCGCTTAGTAGAATTAGGCTTCCCGACATTCCAAAAAATCATCACTGCAGTAGAAAAAGGTCAAGCTGACTACGGCATGCTACCTATTGAAAATACCTCTTCAGGCAGCATTAATGATGTTTACGATCTATTACAACACACAACGTTATCGATTGTTGGCGAACTAACACAGCCAATTGAACACAGTTTAATCACGACTTGTGATACTGATTTGTCAAAAATTAAAACTATCTATGCCCATCCACAACCATTTGCGCAGTGTTCATTGTTTTTAAGTGCACACCCACACATTAAAATTGAATTTGTGGACAGCTCATCAGCAGCAATGGCGAAAGTAAAAGAGCTTAACAGCGAAAATGCCGCTGCAATTGGCAGTATTACCGGTGGTGAACTGTACGGTTTACAACCTATTCGCACCGGTTTAGCAAATCAAACTGAAAACTACAGCCGCTTTATTGTTGTGGCACGTAAACCCGTTGATGTGGCGGTACAAATACCAGCAAAAACCACCTTCACAATGTCTACAGGCCAACAAGCGGGTTGCCTAGTTGAAGCATTGTTAGTATTACGCGAACAAGGCATCAATATGACGAAATTAGAATCACGCCCTATCCAAGGTAACCCTTGGGAGGAAATGTTCTATATTGATGTCGCCGCTAATTTACAATCCGAAAAAATGCAAAATGTAATTAAACAACTCACCCGTATTACCAACCAATTAAAAGTATTAGGTTGTTATCCGAGTGAAGATGTCGCCGCTACAGATGTACCAGCAGAACTACTATAGTTTATAAGTTCATGATTAGTTTATAAGTTCATGATTGTAGTTTAAATGACACATAAAAAAAGAGCATCATCGAGATGCTCTTTTTATTTGTCTTCAAAAGGATTAATTAAACTATTGCGTCATTATCTACCCAAAGAACTGACGGTTATCGTTTGCTTGTAACAGTAGATTGCGGCTTTCTTGCAAGAATTGCGTTGAATAATCACCAAACCAATCTGATACCATTTCGAACGAACGGATGAAGCCCTCTTTATCGTTACGCTCTAACATCTCAGCGGCTTGCATGAAGCGCTCAGCATAACGGCGGATCATCGCCACATTATTATCTGACGCTAAAATAATGTCTGCATATAACGTTGGGTCCTGTGCAAACAGACGCCCTACCATGGCTAATTCTAAACGATAAATTGGCGAACTCAGGTCCAGTAATTGCTGTAAATCTGGATTTTCTTCAGCCAAATGTGCACCATATACAAACGTTGTAAAGTGACGTAAGGCTTGGATCAAAGTCATCGCTTCATCATGTTGCTTAGCATCAACATCATAAATACGCGCGCCCCAGATCTGCATTTGATCTAACAGCCACTGATATTGCTCTTTACCACGGCCATCACAACACACAATAACTTGCTTCGCCAAATTACCAACATCAGGGCCAAACATTGGATGTAAACCGACAACAGGGCCTTCGTGCGCATTCAGCATCGCTTGCAACGGCTTATTCTTGATACTGGTGATATCAGCCAATACGCAATCTTTGGGTAAACGGCCTAACTTCGCGATAATAGTTTCTGTTAGATTAATGGGTACCGAGACAACCACAAGTCCTGCATTGGCAAATAAAGTGTCAGCCTTATCCCAATCACCTTGCTCAAGAATATCAACCTGATAACCAGACAGACGGAACATACGCACAAACAGCATACCCAACTTACCCGCACCACCGATAACCACAATACGGCCCAAATCGGGTTTTACGGTTTTGAAACCTGAGTCTTTTTCAGATGCATACGACTCACGCATAACACGGCGTAATACATCTTCAATTAGATCTCCAGGCACACCTTTTTCCTCCGCTTCTTCACGTCGTTTTCCCAACATCGCGGTTTCACGTTCAGGTACATAAATAGGTAAGCCATGCTCACTTTTTATTTCACCAACTTCAGCCACTAACGCTAATCGTTGTGCTAATAAGTCGACCAACTGCTGGTCAACATCATCTATTTTATCTCTTAATTTACCTAACGGATCCAGTTTCACTGACCATGCACCTCATGACGTCCTTGCCGTACTATTTACTTAGATATGTACGACCTACAGACTATGTTCTTTTAGCTAAACAGCCACTTAATTCAATTGCTGTTTCACGTAATAATGTGTCAGTCGTATCCCAGTCGATACATGCATCCGTCACCGAGACACCGTATACCATATCCTCAATCGGTTGTTCTGACGATTGATTACCACCCTTTAAGTGACTTTCAATCATGACACCGATAATCGACTTATTGCCTTCTTGGATCTGGTGAATCACGTTTTTCGCCACTAATGGCTGTAATTCGTGGTTTTTGTTTGAGTTAGCGTGACTGCAATCAACCATCAAGCTTGGGCGTAAACCCGCTTTGACCATGTCTTGCTCTGCTAATGCAACAGCAACTGAATCATAATTTGGTTGCTTACCACCACGTAAGATCACGTGACCATCAGGATTACCCTGAGTTTGGAGCAATGCAACTTGACCGTCTTGATTAATGCCCATGAAACGATGTGAATGTGACGCCGACTTCATCGCATTGATTGCGGTTGATAAGTTGCCATCAGTACCATTTTTAAAACCAACAGGCATTGACAGACCAGAAGCCATTTCACGGTGAGTTTGTGACTCAGTAGTACGCGCGCCTATCGCAGACCAAGAAAATAGCTCCGCAAGGTATTGTGGGCTAATTGGATCAAGTGCTTCTGTTGCTGTTGGGATCTCCATTTCAGCAAGCGTAATTAATAATTTACGCGCATTGATTAAACCCGTTTCAACATCAAATGAACCATCCATATGCGGATCATTAATTGCGCCTTTCCAGCCAACTGTTGTACGTGGTTTTTCAAAGTACACTCGCATCACGATATACAGCTGGTCGCCTAATTCGTCATGCAGGGCTTTTAATCTGTGAGCATATTCTAACGCGGATTTATCATCATGAATTGAGCAAGGACCACACACCACAAGTAAACGTGTATCTTTACCAGCGATAATATTAGCAATCGTTTCACGGGCGGTTTGTATATAGCCAAGGGCATGATTCGAAATAGGTAATTTAACTTTTAATTCGGAAGGCGTCATCAATACTTGTTCAGAACAAATATGCACATTATTTAAGGTGTCTTTTTCCATTACGTTGCTCATATATCCTATTTATTATATACAAACAACATACCGTAGCAGAATGTGATTGCAAGTAATATTTTTGCTATAAAACGTGATGAAAGCCTACATACTTTCGAATGAAAGCTGTGCTAAGATACAATTCAGAAATTACCGCTATTTCATTAAAGCTAAGATTCCCAAGCAGTCAGGTTTGCAGCAGTCTAGTTTTATAGTATTGACATTATAATCAATATTAATGATAGTGATGGTAGCCCTTACACCGATCAATATATAATTGTGGAAGTAAAATAATGAGTAACCAGTTAGAACAGCTAAGTAAATTAACCACTATTGTTGCAGATACAGGCGATGTGGACGCAATTAAATTATACCAGCCTCAAGATGCGACGACGAATCCATCACTTATCTTAAAAGCAGCTGCATTACCGACTTAT
The DNA here is from genome assembly GCF_001574435.1 of Moritella sp. JT01. GTDB lineage: Bacteria > Pseudomonadota > Gammaproteobacteria > Enterobacterales > Moritellaceae > Moritella. Next base: position 97,844 of record NZ_LOCN01000001.1, on the reverse strand, counting down.
CAACCATTAGTAGCACAAGCAATTGCGTATGCTAAAGAAAATGCAACACCAGAAACACAAGTAGCACTTGCATGTGACAAACTAGCTGTATTAATTGGTAAAGAGATCTTAACGACAATTCCAGGTCGTATCTCGACAGAAGTTGATGCGCGTCTTTCTTATGACACTGAAGCAAGTGTGAAGCAAGCGTTACTACTGATCGAGCTATATAAAGCAGTGGGCATTGAAAAAGAAAACATCCTGATCAAACTGGCTTCGACTTGGGAAGGTATCCGCGCTGCAGAACAACTTGAAGCAATGGGCATCAACTGTAACTTAACGTTACTATTCTCTTTCGCACAAGCGCAAGCATGTGCAGAAGCAGGCGTATTCCTAATCTCTCCTTTCGTTGGCCGTATCATGGATTGGCACAAAGCGAAAACGGGCGAAACATATGAAGGCGCTAACGATCCAGGCGTTATCTCGGTAAGCACTATTTACAACTACTACAAAGCATCGGGTTATAACACGGTTGTTATGGGCGCAAGCTTCCGTAACACAGGTGAGATCCTAGCCCTTGCTGGTTGTGACCGTCTAACAATCGCACCACAGCTATTAGAAGAACTACAAAACTCTTCAGAGCCTGTAGCACAAGCTCTATTCTCAGAAGCAGAACAAGTCGCACCAAAAGCGAAACTAACTGAAGCAGCATTCCGTTGGGATCACAGCCAAGATCCAATGGCAGTTGAAAAACTAGCTGAAGGTATCCGTAACTTCGCGATTGACCAAAACAAACTAGAAACGATGATTGCTGACTTATTCTAATTTGAATAAGGCTATACCCAAACGGCTTGAAGTCGCTTGGGCTATAATTTGTTCTGATTTGAATAAATAGTATCGTCGTTAACAAAAACGCCCAACGCATTACTCAAAAGAGTACTACGTTGGGCGTTTTTTTATGCATTATTTAACCAAGCTATTATTTAATCAAACAACTGTACTGTAACTTGGTTATATAACGATTATACTTTTGGCCAAGCCAATGTCTCTGGCTGTGCATAAGCAACTAATGCTTCTTTACATGCAGCAGTCTCAAATTCTTTACCGCTAAACTCGTCAGCCACAAAGCTAAAGTCTTCACCATCAAGGGTAAACTGTAAGCAATACGCGTGTAGGTAGGCGCGATCGTATTTCCAAGCATCAGCACTTTGATATAGCGGATCGCCACAGATAGGGCTACCTAGGCTGTTTAATGCAACACGTAGCTGGTGTGTCTTACCTGTATGCGGTTTTAATACTACTAAACGCTTACCATCACCGATGCTTTGCGTGAAGAACTGCGTAACAGCAGGGCTAGTTAGCGTTTTTGTTAAACGCCACATGCTGCGACGTGAACGTTCCATATCGCCTTTCACTAAACCTTGTTTTTTCTTTGGCTTGCTATCGATAACACCCAAGTAATACTTTTGGATCTCGTGCAATTCAAATAACTTCGCTAATTTAGCAGCCGCTTCTGATGATTTAGCCAGTAACAACAATCCTGATGTCACTTTGTCTAGACGGTGTACTGGAAAAACTAATCTGCCAATATCCTTTCTGACAATAGAACAAATACCATCAACGCCGTCTTCATCGTGAAAACCAATGCCCGCTGCTTTGTTGATAACCAAGAAATCGTTATTCTGAAATAAAATGCTATACATTAAAAAAACCGATGCTGAAAATGAGGCCGAAGTGTACCCTAAATAAGCAATATACCCAAGCGACTTCAAGATGCACAACCAGAAAATCGAATGAAGAGTATCTTCAAGACATGAAGTAACTTGGGTATAAAAATCATATCCACCAGCAACTATTGACGTTAAGATAAGTAATAGTACGCTAGGATAAGTAATATTAATAAAAGAGGACCTTACTTGTGTCAGAGATCAAAGCTGAAATTGATATTTACTATTGCCGACAGTGTAACTGGATGTTGCGCTCTACCTGGCTAACACAAGAGCTCCTGCATACCTTTGGTGAAGAGATAAGTAAAATAAGCTTACACCCAGACACAGGCGGTCGCTTTGAGATCCATTGCAATCAGCAACTGATTTGGGAACGTAAACAAGACGGCGGTTTCCCCGAAGCCAAAGTATTAAAACAACGAGTGCGTGACATTATCGCCCCAGAACGCGATCTCGGCCACAGTGACCGAACGGTATAATCAATGACAACACCGCCATCAATAATCGTCCCCCCATTGACTGAACTTGAATTAACAGGACAAGTGCAAAGCCATGTAATTGAACTACCGTCACAACCTAAGCTTATCCACCAGCAAGTATTAGCGGCATTTCAACAGTTACAAGCGCGGGCAAAACACGCCGGATTCAATCTCGATGTAGTATCGAGTTTTCGCTCTTTTGAACAACAACTGCATATTTGGAATAATAAATTTAGTGGCCTAAGACCCATTCTGGGTCATGACAGTCAGCCATTAGATCCAGCTATACTTAGTGAAGAAGAAAAAGTCTTCGCGATATTACGTTGGTCGATGCTACCCGGCGCAAGTCGCCATCATTGGGGTACTGAAATAGATGTGTGTGACTACAGCGCGTTACCTCAGGGTTATCAATTACAACTGGTCCCACAAGAATATGACGAAGGGGGCTATTTAGCGTCATTTTCTGCTTGGCTAGATGACAATATTGCCGACTGTGGTTTCTATCGCCCCTATCGACAAGATCTCGGTGGCGTATCACGCGAGCCTTGGCATTTAAGTTACTTACCCATCGCAGTAGAAGCACAAAAAGAATACACATTAGCGCTAGTCATCGACACTATCCGCAATGCGGACATTCAAGGTAAAACCGCTATTTTGACGAATATAGAACATATTTATACCCAGTATATAAGTAACGTTTCAACACCTAATTAATATCGAGCAACAATGCTCAATTACGATTAGATAACGCTCGCATAACAATAGGAGGATTTATGGTTTGGCTCATTATTCTAGTGGCCTTAGGTTTTATTATAGGGTCAATCATGGCGTTAAAATACACCGCAAACATGAAAATGAAGATACCAGAAGAAATTGAACACCAATTTAACAAGAGCTTACATCTTGATGCAGGTAAAAATGCCAAAGCATTGACTGATGACGACGAGCAGCAAGAATATAACAATGAATACCGTAACGAATACGATAAAAACCCAATGGCAGATGACGACAAGAAAGACACAGACAAATAACATTCAATAACGGCTATTTCACGATTACCTATAATAACGTCGCAATATAAAACGCAATAAAAAGGGCCTATGTACTGATACATAGGCCCTTTTTTATTCCATGACTAACCACGCAAGGTGTGTCATTGCGATTATTCAGCCGCTTTCTCGGCACGTAATACATCTGCCGCATCTTTCAAACTAATGAATAATTGGCTCATCACTTCAGCTGACAAAGGTTGCTTGTCTTCACCAAAGAAGGCAATTGAAGTATGACCATTAATTTCACCGACTTGAATGCGGTAATCATCTTCCGCTAATGTCACGCGCGTGATCTTATTGTCAATCCAATAATCATCCGTTTGTTCGTCAAAGCTTATTAACATCGAGGCTGCCAGTTTATCTTCATCTTCAACCGTCATCCCTACTTTGTTTAATACCATAGGCAATAATTTCCAAGCATCATCAAACGGAATATTCAATGTAATAACAGGGTGTTTCTGATCAACAAAATCAATTTTAAGTTTCGATGCTTTTTGTTGTTCAGTCTCTTTGTTGTTACCTTCAATACGATCAATTTCGTAATAGATATTAAGTAAGTTTAACATTTGAACAGCAAAACGACGGCTATCGCCTTTACTTAATTCATTATCAACCTTAGTACCTTCTAAACGTTCTTCATGGTCAATCAAGTCCACTTGCAGACCAACAGTACGTTTATTTTCCCCCGCTAATAGCGTGAACTTATAACGCTGCTTTAATTCGTATTCTGATACTTCTCTAAATTCATCAAACGTTTCTTGGTTAATTAACCAATCCGTTTCTAGCGTATGATTCACGTCATCGAGTTTAGCAATAGCGACTTTTTTATCGGCTAAAAAGTTCGCTAACAATGTCCAGACCTGCGCAGAAATATCATCTTGTGAACTACGGCTATTAAACCAAACCGTGACATTTTCACTGCCTTCTTGAACACGTACTAATGGTGATAACGCCAATATTTGTACCGGAGAACGCACATCAACAGCCCTACCCACAGGATAGTCTTCAGTCCCTTCGGCTAATTCAGGCACATCAAAACGCTGTGTATACAAAGGCGCATCAAGTCCGTCTGCAATCACCAACTCTGGTTTGACTGTTTGATTTAAATATTCAAATTCTTGATTTGCCTGACGTCTTGTATCTGTTCCTGAACAAGCACTGACTAAAATAGCACACGCGATAACGCTATAACGCTTCGCAGCAGTCAAGCGGTGACCTGTTGATGACATAGTCATAGTATTAATATTCCCTAATTCAAAAATTTATGCGTCCACTGCAAGCGCGAGTGCCGCACTCACTTGAGCATGATATTGCTGATCTAATTCAATTAATGGTAACCGTAAATTAGCCGTTGTCGTCAAAGATAACTGTTTGCACGCCCATTTTACCGGGATTGGGTTAGCTTCGACAAATAAATCTTGGTGTAAACGCATTAATTTATTATTAATTTCAGTCGCTTCTTCGCGCCGTCCCGCTAATGCAAACCCGCACATACGGCTCATGGCATCCGCAGCCACATTACTGGTAACAGAAATAACCCCGTTACCACCTTGCAACATAAACTCACAGCCCGTTGCATCATCCCCACTATATAGTAAAAAATCATCCGGCAGGAAAGGCTTAAGCTGAGTCAAACGCGTTAAATCACCGGTAGCATCTTTGATACCTATAATAGCATTAAGTTCCGCTAATCTAACCACGATCTCATCACTAATGTCACAACCTGTACGACTCGGTACATTATACAAAATCTGAGGTAAATCACAGGCTTCTGTTATCGCTTTGTAATGCTGGTATAAGCCTTCTTGAGTTGGCTTATTATAATAAGGCGTGACACAAAGTCCGGCAGTTACGCCTAGTTTGTGTAATTCTTGACTTAATGTAATGGCGTTTCGGGTACTGTTTGACCCTGAACCAGCAATAATAGCGATACGACCTTGCGCCATGTCCAGTACTTCTTTAACCACGGAAAGGTGCTCATCTTGGGTAAATGTGCACGACTCGCCAGTGGTACCTAACACTGCAAGCGCTGAAGTATTGCTCTGGATATGATATTCAACTAAACCTTGTAAAGAGCAAAGATCGACGTCTCCGTTGTCGAGCATAGGAGTAATAAGTGCGACGATATTACCTGTTAACATATTGGCCTTGTGATAACTAACTATAAAACACGTGGCATAGTAATAGTACCAGTCGGTTGCCGCAAGCATATTTTGGCTATATGCATGACAACATCAATATGCTGGTTGATAAGCTTACGGATTGTTGCATCTTGAAGTTGCTTGGGTATATCATGCTCTACTTGTTTACCTTAATTTATCAGGAAGAAAATGACGCAAAATTTAGTTATCACCGCCCTTGGCAGCAACAGTCCCGGTATCGTACATAAACTGATTGGACACGTAAGTAATTGCGGCTGTAATATCGTTGATAGCAAATTGGCTATTTTTGGTAATGAATTTACCTTAATCATGCTTCTGTCTGGCGAATGGAACGCCATGATCCAACTTGAATCCAGCTTGCCATTAAAGAGCCAAGAGCTTGATTTAATCACCATGATGAAACGCACCGAGCATCACGAACCGATTAGTTACGCTCATACCATTGAAGTAGAAGTGACGATTCCTGATTCAACAGGACTTATCGAACAGTTCACCTTATTCTTTACCAAGCATGATCTTAATTTAGCGGGATTACGCTCAGAAGTATTAAGCAGTGATAAAAATTCGGACGTGTTAAAAGCTAATTTCACTTTAAATACCACACATGGCTGCGATCTCGTACAATTAGAAGCTGAACTTGCAAGTCTATGCCAGCATTTAGATGCCGATTATCAATTCATTGTTGAAAGTAAGACAACCACATCTTAAATGAAAAAACGCGGTTAATAGCAAATATACTAACCGCGCCTAATCTTATTATCTCAGCCTGTATCACATATTAATTCATCGATGATGACAAGTGCAGATTAACGTCCCTTAATTCCAACTTCTTACGGTTTTTACGTCTTAATATATAAGGCATTAAGAACATATATATCCCCGTTATCCACAGCATCAGTAAAATCACTGCGGCAGGTAAAAATAACCATAATTTAGCATGCTCATGAAAAAATGAACCATCGTGTAACGATTCAATTAGATCTGAACGTCGATATTCCACTTGTAATATTTTTCCGCTGATATTATCAATTTGAATTTCAATTTTGTTTTTAGCCTTTACTTTCACAATCCCTTTCGAAGGCCTAACATCGATACGACTTACGTTTTTCCAACCATTAATCTCTGCTTCAGGTACTGTGCTAGCGATATCTAATATTTGTTGAAAAGATAATTGCGGCACTTTCCCTTCACCTTTCATACTCGCGGGTTGAACCCAAGTAAATTCTTTTTTGACTTGCAGTAATAATCCACTAATAAGCACAACAAGTATAGGTAGCGCGATAATTGCCGCGCCCCAATAGTGGGTTTTACGATTGACTCGTTTCCAATTTACTTTTTTCATAACCGTTCCTTGTTATCTGATTTAGGCTAAAATGCCAAACAACAAGGAGTGTAATGATAATCATTGTTATTTACAACAATGAGATATGTATTATGAAAGACTGGTAGAGACCACAACTTAAAGAACTAAATCTACATAATGGACATTTACCAAAATAAATAACCATTTATTTCAGTTTAAATATAAATATCGACCACTACATACTCTCAATACGAAATTTAGACCTGCTTATTTATCCACCAAAAAACTATTTCTTAAATCTGCCTAACCTTTAATTCCCAATTTATCATTCATACGGCTAAACATATTCAAAATATGTGCAGACTCCTCTTCATTACATCGAGGAGTCATAAACATAAAAACTCAGACTATGCTAATAGGTTGAAACCTTTACTCTCACATTCCGGTATGCTTCCACAGCATCTAAAGTGAGATATACCCAGCCTTTACTGGCATGTACTGTAATATCTTCACGATTACCACTATTGGTTGAGGATTGTTGATAGCTATCTTTTGATGCCCAAGTAGCGCCACTATAATAAAGATTTACATCACCTTCACCGCCCTCAGTACTAAAGAACAACGTTGAATCATCTTCGACATAGTAAGCAAAGTATTCGGGGTGTTCAGAGGTAACGCAAACCGCCTGGCCTGCCGTTAATGTACCGTCAAAGTCTTCGCTAGCGATGCAAGTGTTATCCGGTAACTGAGGGGTAATATTACTAACCATTAGTTTTATATCTGAAAAATCAGGTTCGCCTTTGACCATCAAGTATACCCAACCAATTGCAACATCAGCCATGATCAACTCGTTATTCCCTTGTTGTTGCGACGTTAAAGTAAAACGGTAATCCGTTGGCCACCCACTGTTACTAAAATAAAGGTCTGCATTACCACGACCACCCTGTATAGAAAAATACAAAGTGCCAGCTTCTTCTACATAATAGTAATAATAAGCTACATCAGTACCTGAGAGACCACAGATAGGTGTATTAAGACTTAAAGCGCCATTCGCTTCTTCCGGAGTCATACATTCACCGATGTTATTCCCACCGTTATTATCATTACCAAGTTCAGTCAACCAATAACTGAAATCTGCATTATAAATATCACCCATAGATAACATATAACTGGCGTAGTTACTGAAATTACCTTGACGTAATTCATTCAGAATATTGTTAACTTCCGCTGCATGTTTTTCAAACATATAGCGAACGGCTAGATAACCACCACGGTAAACGCGTTCTTGACCACTGTTATAGTCATTCATAAATAATTTATTTAATTGATAATTATTGTTCTTACCAACTTCAATTGCATCACTATTATCATCACCGTGCGATATATACTCAGCAAGTCCTTCAATCCACCAGATCGTCGATTCTTTTGTTGAGTCGTTAAAATTACCTTTGATATTGTATCGCCCATCAAGATAATGAATATACTCATGCTTAAGGTTCCAAACCTCAAAGCGATCTGTGATCCAATCCGCTTCATGGGCAATAAAACGCGCTTGATTATTAGGCACAGAAGGCTCACCTTCCAGATACATGCCACCGTTATCAGTACTAATACCAAAAAAAGTACCCGCGTACTGTTTATAATTAGTGGCATCATTGAAGATCACGACTTCCAGAGCCGAATTATGATCATCCGTCACTGGTTGATAACCCGTATTAAGTTTTGCGTGGAAGTAAATCTCTTCCTTCGCCATTTTCTCACATGACTGCTTTAGCTCACCCTGAGTCATAGACTGAGCACGGATCTGAATTGTCGGACTACATGTATAACTTATAGGAAGGACTTGTTGCTCTAATTTTTTTTTATAACCACAGATATTGTATTCTTCACAATTACTGTAATAGTCCACCATTTCTGCAGCCGCTAACCAGATACCGGTTCCCCGACCACTCATACTATAATCACGAAGTAATTCAAGTAAGTAAGGTTTTACCTTATTTTGTACTGAAGGCGCATAGTTAAGCATACGCCCCAGCTCTTTCGCTGCATTGTTGATTAAATACTCATTATCTGTACCGATAAGATAATCCTGCTTATCAATAAACACTTTGAGGGCATCAACAATACTATTATCTTTTGCAAGATGTTCAGCAAAATCATCTGCCCATTGGCCTCGCCATAGGATAGTAAATACCGAGTTAATCGACGCACTCATATTGCGTGAATCATTCCAGCTATTATCAAAACGCGCCAGCATATCTTTCACAATATAAATAAAATCGGCATTGTGACCGGAACTGTCCACTAACGTTAATACCTCAGAAAGCACTTTACCGTGTTCATCTGTTACATCAGTAAAATGTTCATTTTTGAAAAATTCATCTAATGCGATCAAGGACGACTGTTTAATCGCATCAGAGTACTCACCTACAGCATCTCGTTGATAAAATTGGGTATAATAACCAGCTCTTAAAAACAGTACTAAATTAAGAATGTTATCATCCTTATTACCCTTGTAACGACGACTCGCTGAGCGGAAAGAGTCCGTAATCGTGAGCATATTATTTTCATTAAAAATGTTAGCAGCATCAGCGCTAGTGACAGAAAATTGTTTATTGATACAGCCGCTGGAAACACCAGTCACGTAATCGGTCAAACTCCTGCCTGTTCGGCTAGTAAATTCAGTTACGGAACAACTTTCATTAATATTTGGTATTGCTGCATCCGACAACATAGTAAACCGCTTTAGGCGAGGATAGGTTGTCAGCTCAGGTAATGTCATTGGGGGACGTTCGGTTACATCCTGTATCTGTGATAGCTGTGGATGCTGATGATTGACCCTAGATAATTGGCTTTTTGATGCTATACCGTCTGCCTGAGCAAACCCGACAGCCATCAAACTACCAACAATTAGCAAGAAATGTTTTTTCATTACAAACTCCATTTATAACGCTGTTAATTCAAAATAAAAAACCACATAAACAAACTAATTTGTTATTAATATCTTGTTATTTAGTTATGCGGCAGCATTAAAATACACCCCAAAGATAGCACTTACCACTTTAGGGGTGTTGGCATGATTGGATTTTATAATTTTTTTCAATTTATGATACGTGACAGGCAGTTTCATTGTAAATGATGTGCATTCTTATAGACTGTAACTAATAACGGATCAACGTATTATCGATGGCATCCGTCCAGGCTAAAATGCCTCCAGTGAGATTAAAAACATGCTTATAACCCTGAGCAGTAAACTGTTGACACACTTTCGCAGAGCGCCCCCCTAACTTACAGTGAACCACCAGTACTTGCTCGGGTTTGAACTCCGCCATATGCGCATCAATTTGAGCCATAGGGATATGCTGGCTCTCCATTATCTTACAAATTTCGCGCTCATAAAGTTCTCTTACGTCGATTAAAACTAAGGGCTCCTTAGTATCCAACCACTGTTTCAGCTCTTGCGGGCTTATGTCCTGATAACTGCGTGGTTCAGCACTGGTTGTAATACCACAAAATTGCTGATAATCGATCAATGCATGAATAGACGGATGCTTACCACATAACGGGCAATCTGGATTTTTATCGATCTGTAAATATTCAAATTCCATTTGCAGCGCATCATATAGCAGCAGCTTACCGGATAAGCTATCACCCATTTGGGTCAGCATTTTAATCGCTTCGGTAGCCTGAATTGAGGCTATCACAGCCGGTAATACCCCAAGCACGCCACCTTCGGCACAAGACGGTACTAATCCTGGCGGTGGTGGAGTTGGATAAAGGCAGCGATAACAGGGCCCTTGTTGATAATTAAACACAGTTGCCTGACCGTCAAAACGAAAGATACTACCGTAAATATTCGGTTTATTGAGTAATACACAAGCATCATTCACCAGATAACGGGTAGGAAAATTATCGGTACCATCAATCACCAGATCATAGGGTTCAATCAACTGCATGGCATTGGCACTGGTCAGTAACTCGGGATAACAGCTAATTTCAATATAAGGATTGAGCTGACGCAGACGCGCCGCAGCACAATCGACTTTCGGCTTACCGATATCATCGACGGTATACAAGACTTGCCGTTGCAAATTAGATTCGTCGACAACGTCATTATCCACTATACCTAAATGACCAACTCCTGCGGCGGCAAGATACAAACCCAACGGGCAGCCTAACCCACCCGCACCGATGATCAAAATACTGGCAGATTTTAGTGACTCTTGTCCTTCAATTCCCATTTCGGGCAACATGATATGGCGGCTATAACGACCCAACTCCAAAGCAGACAAACGACGTTTAGGGTCAGAGCCTCCCGCGATTGCCGGGACGATACGCAGTTCACTGCCTTGGTGTAAGCGAGTATTTAATCCTTGCTGCTGACGAATATCGACCTTGTCGTGAAATAAATTAACGAAATTACGTAGCTGTCCGTTTTCATCCATGACTTGTAATTTCAGATCTGGATACAGAATAAATAGCTGTTCAAGTGCCATTGCAACACTATCAGCGTCAACGTCTACGGTACGACTATGATCGGTAAAACGCCGCAGCGGGGATGGGATTTTTAGCGTCACTGTCATCATATTAATCTCCCGGATTAATGACTTCCTGATGGAATTTATTGCGATCATCGCTCAATTGCCACGATCGATAACTGCGTACCTTACCTGCAAACACAGCAATAATAATGTAACTGACTCCAGGCCAGGCATGTAACCGATCAAATTCAGAAGGGAGATCCGGATGATCAGGGTGAGAATGGACAATGCTGATGATACTTTGCCCGTTGGTATCCGCCTCATCTTCAGCTAATTGATAGGCTATGGGGTCAATGAGAAAACGGCGCTGCTGATTGTGTCCGTGATCATTGTTACAGGGTATATAATAATCCCCCTTGGCCACGTCTGCGTTGCTTGAACCGATAATGAAACCACAGCTCTCATTTGGAAAACAAGACTCTGCCTGCGCTAGCATCGCCGACTTAATCGCGTCATTAATTTCAATTGTCATGATTGCCATAACCCCGTACTGAAATAACGTTCGCCACTGTCACACATTAAGGTGGCCACCACCCCTTCTGACAGCTCAGCCATTAATTTGCAGCAACCAGCAAGGTATGCACCCGAAGATTGCCCCACAAAATAACCATGACCAGCCATAGTAAGACACATATTTTTGGCTTCATCGGCGCTCACATCAAGCCAACGGTCAACCAAAGAGGCATCAAAAATTTTCGGTAAAATATCATCTTTTTCGCCCAAGGGTTTCAGGCCTTCAATACCCGGCCAACGCTCGGGGCGGATCCCCACGATAACGACCCCCGGATACTTAGCTTTTAGTCGTTGCGCAATACCCGTTAAGGAGCCGCCAGTACCTACACCACAGACAAAATGGGTGATGGGGCCGGATACCTGCGCAATTAGCTCCGCGGCGGTGCCGTGATAATGCGCAAGCACATTGGCTTGATTACTGTATTGGTCGGCAAAGAAATATTTATCTGGTGAGTTGGCATATAACTCATGCACATGACGGATGGCTTGATCGTAACCTTCTAACGCATCGGTCTCGATCAGCTGCGCACCGTGGGCTCGCAGACGCATTTTTCTTTCATTACTCGCATTGTCGGGGATCACGATGGTGACCGCATAGCCGAGCGCTGCGCCAATCATGCTGTAAGAAATACCCGCATTACCGCTACTGGAATCGAGAATTATTTTACCTGGCTGTAACAGGCCATCTTCGATCGCGCTTGTTAGGATCAGTTTCACCGAGCGGTCTTTAAGCGAGCCGCCGGGATTCAGCCACTCGGCTTTAGCAAACAAACTGACACGTTCAGGCTGTGGGCTTAGAAAGCTCAGGTTAATTAACGGCGTATTTCCAATTAAATCCAGCAGTTCCATGGCGTTCCAAATAACGTATTTAACGTCAAAGTTATCTGTGCGGAATAGTGCTTATAAGTAGGTGGTAGTATAGTTGACGATAGACCTAAGAACAAAAAACGCGCCAATGCGCATTATACCGAATAAATATAATCTAAGACTTCACGCTTCTTAGGCCCCTGAATACGCCACTGCATCACAAGACTGTCTGGGGATAATACAAACGAGGCATCGTAATTATCTGCCGCGCATTGATGTGACTGACGCGTGACTAATTCACCTTGGCCATCTTCAATAATATCAAACAAAAATACCGGTTTATCCCAGCCAAAGCGTAAATGGGTTAAACGAATATGATCGCCTCCGAACTGCCACAAATATTGATTGTGCATAGGTACGTTACGATTGGCTGATACATAGTAATGTCCACGTTCGATAGTTTCAACAATGGCTCCCGATTCCGGCTGACTAACATCTATTTCAGTACAACTAGCGCGACGCTTAATTAAGCCTAGCCCTTCACCTTGCCAGCCAGTGACAGATTCATTGTCAGCGTTAACTTTAAAACTAAACCGGTTCAAACGATTAAGCAGATCCCACAATTGCGTCAATGTTTGCACTGTTACCTCTTTAAATAATATTTATCACTGTTTTATTAATGTACTCATGTCCATTAATGTCAATTGCTAATAGTCCCTTGTCGAGATGCAAAAACTCCCGCACAATAGCCACATACGATTTATTCATAGTTAGGACTCATATTCATGCAAACTTTAAAGTCTGGTGATAAAGCACCATCGTTTACTCTGCTTAACCAACATAATGAAAGCATTTCTTTTGATTCATTCGCAGGCAAAAAAGTCTTAGCTTATTTCTATCCAAAAGCAATGACGCCGGGTTGCACAACACAAGCACAAAAACTACGTGATCATATCACAGCATTAACAGCGCTAAATGTAGAAGTCGTTGGCATCAGCCCAGATGAAGTGGTTCGCCTAACTAAATTCAGTGACCGTGATGAATTAAACTTTAGCCTACTTTCAGATCCAGACCATGCAGTCGCAGACGGATTCGGCGTTTGGGGCCTTAAAAAATTCATGGGTAAGGAATTTGATGGTATTCACCGTCTGTCTTTCTTAATCGATGAACAAGGTGTTATTGAACATGTATTCACTTCTGCATCGCTAAAAGCTGTACCATTAGAAGGTGACTACAGCAAATTTAAGACTAAAGACCATCACCAAGTAGTATTGGATTATTTAGCCAATAAATAATCGTTTCTTATTTATTTAAGAAAAACAAAGCCAACATGTTTAAGTATTTAATGACTCAGGTTTGTTGGCTTTTTGTTGTGAAACAATAATTAGCCATCAAAAAAAGTTAATGCTTCATCAAAATCAAAATTATTCACATGTTCTATTACTATTTCATAATCAGACATAGATAAGCCGATTTCATTCGCTGAATATTTTTCTATTAAATCGACAACAGCGGTATCTGAATGCATTAACGCTTGTTTTATGCTTTCTACAACCGACAGGATCTTAGTTTGGTGTCCAACTTGATTAGTGGGATCACCTGTAACATTAACATCACTTGCTTGAAAGTATTGTTCTAATGCTACACATGCATCTGCTAGCATTTGCTCAAGTAACTGCAACAGATCATTATTCGTTGATTTTACAGTACTCTTTTCGATAGTATGACAAAGTTTGTAAATATCTAAAAAACCTAAATTTCCAGCTAGGCCTTTTAAAGTATGAACAAAGAAATTTTTCTCTTCTAAATTTAGCTCAGATAAAATTAAAGCATTATTTTTTTTCATATATCGTTTATAAAATCTACCTAGTAATTTATAATAAAGTACGAGGTCATTATTAGTACAAGATAAACCCATCGCATCATCTAGACCTGCAATATTAATCGTGCTTGCTATATGAATTTTAGCAGGTGGAGTACTAAGTACCAGCTCCGATTCATTCAGTATACGGGGCTGTTTTATATCGACCCACTTCGCAAGTGTGTTCATCATATGAACAATATTGATTGGTTTTCCTATGATGTCATTCATGCCACTCTCTTTAACTCTTTCCAAATCTTTTTCCATGAGATTAGCCGTCATTGCAATAATAGGTAACCGCTGTAATCGTTCATCCATTCTTATTATTGCTGTAGCTTCATAACCACCCATTATTGGCATTTGACAGTCCATAAGTACACAATCGAAAGTTTGATGATCTAAGTATTCAATAGCCTCCTTTCCATGATTGGCAATGGTTACGTGAGCACCTTTATTTGTTAATATTTCATAAACAAGCTCTTGGTTAATCTCATTATCTTCAACTAATAAAAAATTAGCTCCACGTAATTGCCGTTCAACTACTAATTTATATTCTGATGGCATCATTACATCAAAGTCTAAGGTTTCTCGCGCATTATTTGAACTGTGTCTTTCACGGTCAAGTGTCACGTAAAATGAAAAACAGCTACCGACATCAAGATCGCTGGTTACTGATATGTCACCTTGCATTAATTGCGTTAATTGTTTACAAATTGCCAAACCTAAACCTGTACCACCATATTTTCGTGTCGTTGAGGTGTCCGCTTGATAAAATGCAGAAAATAAGTGTTCCATTTGTTCTTGTGACATGCCTATCCCCGTATCTCGAACCTCACACATCAGTTCAATTTTATCTTCTTCGAGTATTTTGCATCTGAAGCTTAATTTGATCTCTCCTTCTCTAGTAAATTTAATCGCATTACTACCTAAATTGACGAGTACTTGCTTCAGCCTTAATGGGTCACCAACGAAATTAAGCGGTAAATCACTATCAATATCAAATAGTAATGCTAAGCCCTGTTCTTCTGCTTTTAGGCCAATAATATCGCGAACTTCATCTAACACTTCCAAAATATTAAATTCAATTTTTTCAATCAATAGTTTACCGGCTTGCATTTTAGAGACATCTAAAATGTCATTAGCTATTCTTAATAGATCATTAGCAGAGCGGTTTACTTTACTAATATAGTTGTGCTGTTTAGGATTTAATTCTGTGTCTAGCGCTAAATAGCTCATGCCGATAATAGCATTCATCGGGGTTCTTATTTCATGACTCATATTAGCTAAGAAATCCAATTTGGCTTGGTCTGCACTTTTTACTTGCTCTACTGCAATACCTAATCGCCGAATTAAATTTGTAAGCAATGTTTGCGAGCGGTAAATAAAGTAGCTAAGTAATACGATACTAATTAAAAAAAAAGTAAAAAGCATAAACATGTCGTTAGCTAAACGACGTGATTCAGCCATGTCTTTAAATCGATACTCACGAAAACTAGACAAAATATCATCAGCATTCATAGCCGTATCATTCAGTTCATTTCTAAGCAGCAACCTTTGTTCTTTTAAATTCGCTACTGATAAAAGGTTATTGAGGTAAAGATCAAGATTTGATAAAAGTTCATTGAAAGCACTTTTATTATTTTTTCCTACAAGTGAAGGCGGAATATTTTTAGCTTCGGCTTTTGTTAAAACTAGTAACTGTTGAATTTTACTAAACAATAAATACCATTTTTTTTGCTCTTGCACTGACGAAAGCTCATGGTCAAATCCCCTAACAGTACTTATATCATCTAATAAAGTATCAATGTGTTCATGAAACTCTGCTCTTATCGACATTAATTGTTGAGATTTTTCACGCAGTGCAATAATTGCATCAAGGGATTTTAGCTCGCTAGTACGTAAATCAAAAATCAACGTTCTAAGCAGTAACGCTTGTCTCTCCATATCAATAACTAATGGAGTATTACTTGTTAGATCATCATCGTTATTTAGATTTTCTAATCGTTTAAAAAGAGCTTTCAATTTTACTACTTGAAACTCTAACTTCATTAGTTTATTTACGTTTTCAGGGGTTTTAGTGGATATTTTAAAAGCTTTGCTCAGATAGGTGATTTTATGAGAATATTCCCCAAAAGGGACTAAATTACGATTTATATGTGGTCGTTTTTTAATACTTGCGATTTCTTTAAGGACGCTTTCTAACTGATGTATTTTTTTTATATTTCCTACTATCTCATCTGCTTCTAACCTAAATTTCATCATTATCTGCTTATCGTAGTCGATATGCTTTTTTTGCAATACCTTCAAAGCTTCGACACTATCATTTGTTAATATTTCTGAATTTTTCATATCCTTGTATTTTTTATGCAATTCTTCATTCAGCAAGACATAACGCTCAAAAAATACTTGATATTGATGAAATATTTTTAACAATCCACCAATATATAATCGTCCAGAATTATTAATGAGTTTTTTAATTAATGATTTTACAACTTCAGTCTGAGCAATCACTTTTTTTTCATGATTCTCTAAGCCATCTCGAACATAAATAAGCTCTGCAATACGAGTTTTATCGAGTTCAATCAATAACTGTCCTGCTTCTGAGAAGCGTTCCTCGTCGGTAACTAATTTTATAAAATTGAAACCGCTCGCTAAACCAATAGCAACAAGAAGACAAATGGTTATTAAAAAACCGAGCATAATGCGACTGTTATTTGATTCTATTAATAATTTAGGCACTTTAATGGCCTCTAATAAATATATTATAAGTTACGATGGTTTTTTGCTATTTCTTCAAATTTGGGTAGCAACTTTAAAAATTGAACAACTAAACTCGGATCAAAGTGTTCTCCAGATTCCTCTTGAATAAATTTAACAGCCTTTTCAATTGGCCAAGCTTTTTTATAGGGGCGATCACTAGTTAAAGCATCAAAAACATCGGCGAGAGCCACTATACGAGCAGACAGGGGGATTTTTTCTCTAGATAAGCCATTGGGATAACCGGAGCCATTCCATTTCTCGTGATGATTCAAGGCTACCTCTTTTGCTAATAATAATAAGCTGCTGTCTTCTCCGCCTAATATACTCGCACCGATCACCGCATGAGTTTTCATTATTTCCCATTCTTGCGCATCAAGTTTCCCTCCTTTACATAAAATAGCATCTGGAATGCCAATTTTACCCACATCATGCATAGGTGCGGCATTATATAATAAATCAGCCCATTCTTTATCACCACTGGTTTGTTCTGCAAGTAATTTACTATATAAAGCCATTCTCACAATATGCATACCTGTATCATTATCTTTATATTCGGCCGCTCTACCTAGCATATTTATAATTGTTTTCCTAGTACTCTCTAGCTCATGTGTTCTTACTTTAACTAAATTTTCAAGGTGATGATTTTGATCCGAAAAAGAAAGTTGTGATCTAATTCTAGTTTTTACAATAGCGGGGTTAAATGGTTTAGTTATGTAGTCAACAGCGCCCAACTCAAACCCTAATGATTCATCTACAATTTCACTTTTAGCGGTAACAAAAATGATAGGGATATGATTAGTTTCAGGATTGTTTTTTAGTAATCGACAAGCTTCAAACCCATCTATTTCAGGCATCATAACATCAAGTAGAATCATATCTGGCTGGGGATACTGCAGTGCAATAGCTAATGCTTTATTAGCATTTTTTGCTGCGAAAACTTTATATTCTACATTCAGAATATCTTTTAATATTTGGATGTTACAAGCTATATCATCCACAATCAAAATAGAACGTAATGGGGTTTCTATATGCATAAAATCTTCTTATTGTAGTCACTTTAATTTAAGATTAGCGATTATAATCTTAAATGTATTGCTGAAAAGAGCCTTTGATTTAGATTAATAGCTCTATAGCACCATATGTGCAAGACTCTCATGCCATTAAGTTTGTATATTAAAATATACTCATTTTATATAATTTAAACCGAAAAAATCCGATATTGTTAATTTTCATCGTCATTTCCAATATTGAGTATTTCGATGATATGAGTCACTTACTGTTTATCTGTATTATTCAATGATGAAAATTTTTGTATTATTATAGATGCGACATCATCGTTCACATTAGTATTATTTTTATGAGCGTAGCTTTGGAGTGTATTCAACATATATCTACAACTAGCACCACCCTAAAATATATTATTTAAGGCTATCATTTCCTCACGACTAATAATATTATCGTGATTCATTTTAGCTAAGTCTTCTAGATTATTATTCTGTACCGATAAAGATAAATGGGCTTTAATTCTTGATCTTACAATAGCAGGGTTATAAGGTTTAGTTATATAATCGACGGCACCTAATTCAAACCCTAATAACTCGTCTACAGCTTCATTTTTTGAGGTCACAAATATTATAGGGATATGCTTAGTTACAGGATCTTTTTTTAGTAAACGACAAACTTCAAACCCATCTATTTCAGGCATAATTACATCAAGTAAAATCATATCTGGCTGAGGGGCTTGCCTTGCAATAGCTAATACTTTATGACCACTTGTTACGGCAAATATCTTATATTCTTCATTAAGAACACCTTTCAAAATGTGAATGTTTTCTGCTATATCGTCTACGAGTAAGATAGAACGTAATGGGGGTGTTATATTCATATATTTTTGGCTTTAGCTAAGCTTCATTAAAGTCAATAATCAGAATAATCTGATACCGTTCGACTTTAAATCCACAGTAAAAATTAATTTATCGACTAGATCATGCCCAGACAGATGAATCCAACTGCCTACATAAATAACATGAATGATTACCCGCTACAATTCAAATCCCCCCGAAATCCGAAAAGGTTCAGCCTATATTAACTAGAAAAAAGGAAGGAAACGGTAACACTAAACTAAGTATGTTTATAAGATCAATACTTTACTTATAAGAAAATAGTCGCAGACAGCTTCCCTCTAATCTATACCAAATACCAGGCTTCATTAAACAAGCGCAAAAATTACGTGAGCATATCATATGCCTTAAATGTAGAAGCACTTAGCATCAGCCCAGATGAAGTGGTTCGCCTAACTAAATTCAGTGCCCCGTGATGAATTTGGTATCTGGGGGCCTGAAAAAATTAATGGGTCAGGTATTTGATGGTATTCACTGTCTTTCTTAATCGATGAACAAGGTGTTATTGAACATGTATTCACTTCTGCATCGCTAAAAGCTGTACCATTAGAAGGTGACTACAGCAAATTTAAGACTAAAGACCATCACCAAGTAGTATTGGATTATTTAGCCGCTAAATAATCGGTTAATCTAATCTACGGTTAGTTTACAAAACAATACAAAGCCAATAGATATTGAGGATATAATGACTCCTGTTTATTGGCTTTTTATCATTTAGGTATACTTAACCTTACGTTATTACCTAACTAAGGTACTAAATTCTATCAGCTCCTGAACTAATTGCCTTTAATACTATCCAACCAGCCTTGAAGGTATGGATACCGCTGTAGCAGGTTTAATCGTTTACCGCTCATTTTCAACCTCGTAATTTAATACATAATAAAAAATAACTGGAGTACATAGTGACTAAAACGCGTAACCTATTAGCAGCGTTAGTGCTTAGCATTTTTGTTTTAGGCTGTAATGATAAGACGCGATCTCCAGATCAGTCTACACCGCCACCTATCGCGGTCGATATCATTACAATTAAGCCGACAGAACAAGCTATTCAAGTTCAATTACCTGGCCGTAGCCAAGCGAATAAGATTTCAGAAGTTCGCCCCCAAGTCGGTGGCATTATTGAATCTGTGAACTTTAAAGAAGGTGGTAAGGTCACAGCAGGTGATTCTTTATATACTATTCGCTCCGGTATTTATCAAGCAGAATTAACCAGTGCAAATGCTAATTTAGAAAGTGCGACAGCATCGATGAACACTGCGTTCAATGAATACAAGCGGCAAAAATTGTTGCTAACGAAAAGCGTCACAAGTAAAAAAGATTACGATTCAGCATTACTTAATTATAAAAAAGCGCAGGCGAATGTTGATGTACAAAAAGCCAATGTGAATAGAGCACAAATACAGCTGGCTTATACGCAAGTTAAAGCGCCAATATCAGGCATTATTGGAGAATCTTATTTTACTGAAGGGGCACTAGTTCAGCTTAATCAGGCGCAACCTTTAGCTATTATTCAACAAATCGATCCAATTAAAGTAACAATGAGTCAATCGAGTGATGAATTTTTAAAGTTTAAGCGCGAGATTGCGAGTGGTAAATTAAAATTAAATAAAAATGCCACCGTTGACATTGTACTCAGTGACGGCACCCCTTATATGGAAAAAGGAGTGCTACTTTTCTCTGATATATTCGTCGATCAAAATACAGGTACTGTTCACTTAAAAGCTAAGTTTGATAACCCCAATAAAAATATTCTTCCGGGTATGTTTGTCCATACATTATTAAATGTGGGTACAGATCCCCAAGCGATTTTAGTACCACAGAAAGCCGTATTTTTTGATTCTCAGAGCCGACCGGCAGTGTATGTTGTTAACGATGCATCCGAAGCTGAACAGCGAGTGATTACAGTCGCGCAATCGATCAATAATCATTGGCGGGTAACATCAGGATTGAAAGAAAATGATAAAGTAATTGTGAATGGCCTTGTCAAAATTAGGTCCGGTTCAAAGGTGGTTATTAGTGAACTACCCCAAAATACAGCCACAACAGAAAAAGAAGAGGCTAAATAATGGCTCGTTTTTTCTTAGACAGACCGGTATTTGCTTGGGTTATTTCCATACTTATAATGTTACTTGGCCTATTAGCCTTTAATAAGCTGGCGGTTACTCTTTATCCGTCACTAAACCCGCCAGTTATCACTATATCAACCCAATATCGCGGTGCTTCTGCGGATGCGGTTAAAAATAGTGTCACGTCAAAAATAGAGCAGAACTTAACGGGTATTGAGGGAATGCGATATTTTAGTTCCTCCTCTACTAATGATGGTAATGTAAACATTGCAGTTTATTTTAACGTTGGCGTTGAGCCCGAAAAAGCCTATATGGACATACAGAATAAAGTCCAAGGTATTGCATATCAGCTACCTGATAGTGTCAGAAGTGAAGGGATTAATGTTAGTCAAACGGGTAAATCTTTTTCTACTCTATTAGCATTAACATCAACCACAGAAAATAGCTATGGTGATATTGGTAAGTACATCAATACAGTGCTCATCGACGATATTAGTCGGGTACCGGGTGTTGCCCGTGTACATGGAGTATCTCCTAAGCATGCAATGCGCATTTGGTTAGACCCTTTAAAACTTGCTCGTTTCAAATTATCTCCATCTGATATTGTGTCCCATATACAAACACAGAATAGCCAAGTTGCATCGGGTTATTTTGGTGAGTCACCAGCAAAGAAAGATCAACAGTTACTCATAAAAGTGAATGTTCGGAATTTATTAAAAACGCCTGCTGAATTCGGTAATATAGTCGTTAAAAATGATAAGAAAGGTGGGCAAGTAAAACTTAAAGATGTGGCTCGTATCGAAGTTGGTTATGATAATTACATTAACCAGCTCCGTTTATTTAGAAAAACAACACCTAAGGGTAAACCTATGGGTGTCGTGATGGTTTATCCTGAAAATGGGACCAATATTATAGATATGGAGGCTAAACTTAAGGTCTTAGTCGAACGATTACAACCTCAATTGCCCCAAGGGATGGAGCTTACATTCCTTAAACAGAACTCGCCTAAAATTAAAGCGCAATTAGGTAATGTATTAAGTACCTTAGTTGAAGCCGTCGTTTTAGTTTTTCTAGTCATGTACCTCTTCTTACAAAGTGTAAGAGCAACGTTAATTCCATCGATTGCCGTACCAATCGTATTACTTGGTACTTTATCAATTATTTATTTATTGGGCTTCTCAATAAACACTTTTACCATGTATGCATTAATACTTGCGATTGGTTTGTTAGTTGATGATGCTATTGTCGTTGTTGAAAACGTAGAACGTTTGATGCATGAACAACAGCTAACACCATATCAAGCAACGAAACAATCAATGGACGAGATATCCTCAGCATTAATCGGTATTGGTTTATCTATTTCAGCCGTATTTATGCCGATGGCCTTTATGCCCGGTAGTGTCGGGGTTATTTTTCAGCAATTTTCAATCACGTTGATAACAGCGATGCTTTTATCCGTGGTTGTTGCGATGACATTGACCCCCGTATTGTGTGCAACTTTACTAAAACCATCAACAGGTGATCATAGCAAAGGGTTTTTCGGTTGGTTTAATAAAGGATTTAATACGTTAAGCAAAAAATATGAAGCAATGACTATTACAATGATTAAACGTAGTGGTGTTTTTTCATTATTATTTTTATTGTGTATCGGACTCAGTGCTTATTTTGCTAATACGATACCAAGTACGCTCATCGAAAATGAAGAATCGGATACCATTATTACTATTGGTAATATGAAACCGAACACCACGATAGCACAAGCGCGAGAAGTATCAGCAAAACTGGGGGAATTCATTTCTCAAGATCCAGCGGTAGCGGACTTCGGGGATTTAACGGGATTTAATGGTACTTCTGCATTAGCCTATATCAAGCTCAAAGATATTAAGCAGCGAAACTCTGATGATCTAAAAGCGGAGGCTGTAGTACAACGGATTATGACATTTGGTGCATCGATTAAAAATGCCAATGTTTTTGCATTTACCCTCCCAGAACTTGACCTTGGTGGATCATCTGATGGTGTTGAATTCGCATTAGTTGATTCTAGTGGACAAGGGCCAGACAGATTGTTGGATGCTAAACAGCAATTTTTTGACCTGGCTGCTAATTATCCTGCGCTTCAGGATCTACGAGTGAGTAGTGGTGGAGACCAAAAAGATAATATTTATCAAATCACTCTAGATCAAGATAAGTTGAACGCATTAAATATTCCGATAAGTCGTATTGATTCAACGATTAATATTGTACAAGCTAGCTTGAGAGTGAATGACTATCTAGATCATAATCAAATACGTCCTGTTATTGTAATGGGAGAAAGCGATTATAGAATGGATCCCGATGGGCTCATGCAGTGGTACGTTAAAAACACCCTTGGTGAAATGGTTTCTTTTAAAGAGTTTACTTCAGGTAAGTTTACCAGTGCACTATCAACCTATGTTAATTTTAATGGTAAATTAGCACTTGAAATATCAACTCAGGTTGGGGATGGATATAGTTCCGGAGAGGCTATTAAAGCAGTTGAAGATATACTTGCTCAATTACCACCTGGCTATGACGTTCAGTGGACAGGGAGTGCCTTAGAAGAAAAAGAGTCTGGTTCTTTAATTATATGGCTTTATGCACTCTCTGGATTATTTGTATTCCTTGTATTAGCAGCGCTATATGAAAGTTGGACTATTCCTTTTTCAGTTATATTAGCGGTGCCTTTTGGTGTATTAGGTGCTTTTGTTGCAATATGGCTAAGGGGAATTAATGATGACTTATTCTTCAAAGTTGCCATTATAACGACAATGGCATTAACGGCAAAAAATGCGATTTTGATTGTTGAATTTGCGAAACAACAGTATGAAGAAAACGGCGATCTGATTGCTTCAGTTGCGCAAGCGGTTAAATTAAGATTAAGACCGATTATTATGACGTCAATGGCATTTGGTTTAGGGGTTGTGCCACTGGTTATTGCTTCTGGAGTTGGTTCTGTTGCTCAGCACTCAATTGGTACTGCTGTACTTGGTGGTATGCTGGTTTCAACATTCATAGGAACACTATTTGTACCTATGTTTTTTGTGCTAGTCGTCAGGTTTTTTGGTGGGAAAAAGCAGTTAAAATAAAAGAAATAATTTAATAAAAAAGGTCGCATTCGCGACCTTTTTTATTTCTTATGCACAGGGCTTGTATAAGTAAAGTGATATTTCACGCTGTTAGGTACTACTAAAGTGACACTAATCACAAACCAACGGCAAGGCATCTCTATTTTAGTGAATTAGAAATAATACACAACCACATCCAATAATAGGTACTACCATATGAATACATGACGATATAAACGTCACTCATTTATATCATGAAAAAAGGAATTTAATGATGAAAAAATTTGAAGTCGGAACTCTGTTACTGACCTTACCACTCTTCTGTTTTGATGCCTTAGCTAACTCAGCCAATAAGCTTGATGTGGCAGGAGAAATACACACCCAAGTTATTGACTCGGTAAGCTTTCAGACATTATCTAATAGTGAAATTTTCACTGCACGAAACGGATATAAATTTTCAGACATTACAGTCGAGATTATTACCGACACTGCAATTTATCCGACTCCATTTTTGCGTATTAACAACTCAACTCCGCGCAGTTTAACGCAATTAGCCGTGCTAATTAATGATACGCCTAACTCCATTTCACAAACAATTTTACCGTTTCATTCGATCGATGTTGCACTCGACGAACTAAGCCAAACTGATGTAGTGGTTTTTCTAGACCCTGTGACTTTGTATCAGCCAAATGTGTCTAGATATACAGATGATGCTACCGATGAAGATATTTACAGCTATACCTTGATGCAAACGGGCTTAAGAAAAATTTACAGTAAAAAACAAACTAAACACGATTATTTTGGTTACTTCAAATACATCCGTGGTGAGGCTCCTGAATCCGCTTATGATAAATGGCGTAGAGTCGTGACTACCGAGGAACAATTAGAATATAGGGTTAACCAATCAGGGTCTGCTGGGGTTGCGAGTAATACCTGGCTATCAATCAACTGGCCTTTGCCTAGGTTTAATGCAGATAGAA
Source organism: Moritella sp. JT01 (assembly GCF_001574435.1). Lineage (GTDB taxonomy): Bacteria > Pseudomonadota > Gammaproteobacteria > Enterobacterales > Moritellaceae > Moritella. The sequence goes on along the minus strand of NZ_LOCN01000001.1, from coordinate 72,630 downwards.
GTCAAATTGGCGTATACCGTATTCTTTCTCACGAGCGCGCACACTCCAATGGTTTTAGTCATAGCAGTGGTATGGCTTATGGCTGGGATGACTATGTACAGAACTATGTGATTGACTTAAGAGCCAATAACGAAATAGTTGATGATGTTATGCCACTCGAAGATGCCAAAGTGTATTGGTATTATAATGAGGGGAAATTTAAAGCTTACTCACATGACATTAGCTATACCCTTGAAAATATTGATCTAATTTATACAAATAGCATAGTAAGAAGTGCAACAATAAGTAATAACGAAATTAATATAGATTTGCTGCCACACATCAATTTTAATAAAAAAGTACTGCTCAGTGCGGATATACAGGATGAAGACCAGCTAGTTAGCTATATTTTACCTACCGGTTTAACTAACTTAGCATTGCACAAGCCAGTAACCGCTTCATCTCAAGCTGAACCTAACAGACCTGCCAGCTATTTAACCGATGGTAAGATGGCAGAGCATACGGCAACAAGTAAGGGGCGAGATCAATGGCTAGAAGTCGATTTAGAAACCGCCACCAATATCGGGTCAGTTGTTCTATATAATAGATCATATAAAAGTAGCAGGGCGAAGGGCGTTACTTTATCATTACTTGATGAAAATAAAATAGAAGTGTGGAAATCATTACCGTTAGTAAACCAACCCCAATGGGTGTTTAATTCCACGATTAGTGGTTTCAACGGCAATGATGTGAGGTATATAAAAATAAACAATACTAACAAGCATTTAACTTTTATGGAATTGGCGGTTTATAAAGAAGACACCCTGCCAGCCCCACTTCCTGAACAACCACCTTTACCTGCTGCACCTATCAATGTTGCGTTGAATAAAACCGTTACTGCTTCATCTATTTATAGTGTCCGTAGACCAACCAGTAACTTAGTCGATGGTAAAACTAATACGATGGCAGTGACTAAAAATAAAGGTCTGCAATGGCTCGAAATTGATTTAGAAACAGAACAAAACCTAGGCGCTATCGTGTTAGAAAATCGACATAATGGGTATCAATACAGAACTATCGGCGCTTCACTGTCTGTATTAGATCAAGATAGAAATGAAATATGGTCAACCATATTAGATGATAGTCCAAGATGGTTTTTTGATTCAGACACAGGCTTTAGTGCAGTTAACGCGAGATATATACGTCTAGAGCAGACAGATCAATATATTAATGTAGGTGAAATTAGAGCTTATTCGCAATAATAATATTATGTGTCTCCAGCTGCTGAGCGATAACTTAAAGTGATGAAACCGTAAACTTAGCCTTAGATTAAAAGGTTAAGTTTACTCATCAACCAGCCCATTTAGAAAAATAATATTTATCCCTTGCCCTAAATTAAAATACCAATAGAATCAGCTGTATGTTTTTAATTAACGATTAAAAATATACAACAGGAATGCTCACGTTTTCAAATCCACCTTGATAAATGGGGCTTCCTACAATACAAATGGTATATTTAAGGAGAAGTCTGCGTGTTTAAATTTCTACTTCCAGTTTTAATATTGATATCTTGGTTCGCTCAAGCTGAAGGCAACGAGGCTCTGACGGTTGACCGTTCTGTATCACAAGATATCCAACTCTCTTTCCCAAACGATTATGATATTGACCCCAAAAGAGGTGACTTCGAGATCGTTAACTATGTACTCATGAGTAATGACGTTGGCGAACGCTGGGCTGTAATTACACTCACTAATTTATCATCCGGTAATCGAGAGTTTAATAATGAGCACTTAATCGCTTTATTTGCTGACGGTAGCCGCATGAGCCCACTTCAATATAAATTAAACTTTAGAGGTCGAGAAACGCAGTCAATTACAGTCTCATTTGGAGAACATAAATTTCCAATATTGAGTATTTCCTCAAGCAATTAAATATAAAAACCTAATCAACTAATCCATTACGCTTTAAACCGCGTCTAACATTTTTGCACAATTTACCAACGCGGTTTAATTCATCAAATGTTGGCGCGGTGCCCCTGTTAACTTGATCTTCCCAATAGCAAAGTTCACCATCGACTAATTCTAATAATTTCTTCGGGCAACCTTCACAAGAGTCACCACAGATACTGCTCTCTGGTTCGTAGAAAGGAAAAACACCGCGTACTTCTTCAATAAGATTTATCATTGCGCTAGAGAGATTAGGTTTGTGACTCATAACTTTTTACTCATAAAGAGACCAACTAAGAACGACAAGAAAAGCGTAACTTAAGAATGGGAGAGCTCTGGAGGTGAGATTATAACGCCCCACCCCGCAATAAAAATTGATATTGGTCATGACTAGATGGAAAATTTCACGGCCACTATCAACCGCTATTACCTAAGATTTCATGTGCGATATCAGCCAATGTTCTAATACTGCGCTGAATATCAACTTTAGGATCACAGGCACAGTTAATGCGGATACAGTGGTCAAACTTATTCGTTGCACTGCTTAACTGCCCAGGGATCACACCAATACCCATCTTAATCGCTTTAAGATGCAGCTGATGTCCATCGATACCTTTGGGTAATACCACCCACAAAATACATCCACCTTGTGGACTTGATACCAGTGTTCCCTCAGGAAAGTATTGGCGGATAAAAGATTGGATCAAATATACTTGTTTGGCGATCTTCGTCGTCAATTGACGAACATGACGTTCATATTTGCCACTGTTATAAAACTGAGCAACGACAATCTGCGAGAATTGCGGGGCACTGATATTAGTAAAAGTCTTAAAATAAGAGACTTCTTTGTAATATGCCCCGGGCGCAATCCAGCCTACTCGTAATCCTGACGCAATAGTTTTAGACACGGATGAGCAATACAACACCATGCCTTTTTTATCGAATGCCTTGCAGGGTTTTAAGCGCGAACCATCAAACGATAAATCACCTAACAAATCATCTTCAATTAACGGAATATCATGAGTCGACAATAGCGCCACCAGCTTTTTACGGTTGGCCTCCGGCATACACGAACCCAGCGGATTACTGTAACTTGGTACCACAAGTACCGCCGAAATTTTCCATTGCTCTAACGCTAACTCTAACGCTTCTAGACTCATTCCCGTCACCGAGTGGCAAGGTATTTCTAACGCTTTATACCCTAATGATTCAATTAATTGCAATGAACCGACAAAACCTGGCGACTCCAACGCAATTGTTGCACCCGGTTTCGCCACGGCACGTAAACACACCGATAAGGCTTCTAAGCAACCATTGGTCACGATAATATCGTTTGAGGTAACCTGACAACCCGATTCATTCATGCGCTTAGCTAATACGTCACGTAATACAGCATTACCGGCAGAAAACTGAACTTCAACAATATCTGACATGTGATGCTTAATCACTTGATTGGCTATTTTTTGTAATGCGGGGGTCGGCATAAAATCACTCGACGGGTATGAGGTGCCCATATTGATAACATCAGGCGCTCCGCACTGATGAAATATCTGACTGGCTAACTCATGGATCTTCACCGACTTAGGTTTCATCGGGATAATTGGCTGCTCAATAACCACCTCGGTACGGGTCTTAAAACACACGTAATAACCCGATTTAGGTCGCGCTTCAATAAGGCCTATTATCTCAAGTTCTTCAACCGCCCTTTGAATGGTCGTAATGCTTACTTTTCGCTTTACTGACAAGGCTCTGAGTGAGGGTAATTTGTCACCTGGTAAATATACACCTTGATGAATAAATTCACGTAAATCATCAGCTATTTGCTGATATAACAATACTTTAGTCATTTATGCTTGCTGCTTTTATTATTGATGAGTAATCGATGAGTCATAAACCAGTACAGTTTACGCGTTTACTCACCAGTACAGTGACAGATTAGCACGACTGTACTGGTTTATTTATCGTTTTACTGAATCTGTACCGCAAGTTTTATTAAGGTTAATCTAAACATCAATCGAATAACACAGCGGTAGGCCGTAATTATGAACTCATCTTTAGCAATTGATCCGACACCAAAATATGTTTCACACAAGCCAGATCAGCACGGGTACATCAATTATAGCGATGAGGAAAACAATACTTGGGCAACGCTCTACAATCGTCAAACACGTATTATTAAAGACCGTGCCTGTGATGAATTCATCGCGGGTATTGAACTACTGAAAATGGGCGCAGACCGCATTCCGCAATTGCCGGATATCAACCGTAAGCTAAAGAAATTAACGGGTTGGCAAGTCGAGAATGTCCCTGCTTTAATTGGTTTTGAACGTTTTTTTGAATTGCTGGCAACGAAACGTTTTCCGGCGGCTACTTTCATTCGCACCAAAGCCGACATAGACTACATTCAAGAGCCGGATATTTTTCATGAATTGTTTGGTCACTGCCCGCTACTCACCAATCAAGCTTATGCTGATTTTTCTCAGCATTACGGTGAACTGGGTTTAAAAGCCGACAAAGCAGATCGCCCTATGCTGGCACGTTTATACTGGTTTACGATTGAGTTTGGTTTAATGCAAAGCGACCAAGGTTTGAAGATCTTTGGCGGTGGAATTCTGTCATCTAAAGAAGAAACGTGCTACAGCTTAGACAGCGATATTCCCAATCGTCAACCACTGCAAGTGATAGAAGCATTCCGAACTCATTACCGTATTGATGAGTTACAAAAGAATTACTTTGTGATTAACCAGCTATCCGATTTACAACAATTAATTAAACTCGATTTAATTGCCTTGATAAAAGAAGCCAAAATATTAGGCATGAAACCTTCGGCTTATACACCGAAAGAAGATGCGGCTTGTTAAACCCTGACATAACAAATAATCGTGAATCCTATTTAAAACCTTATTTAACACCTTAATTAAAACGAGAACACAGCCATGACAGAGTTAAATTTACAAAGTTGCCAAGCATGTCGCGCCGATGCACCAAAAGTCAGTGACGCAGAGTTAGCCGTATTAATTAACCAGATCCCAGATTGGGCAGTGGAAGTACGTGACAACATTATGCAGTTAGAGCGTGAATTTAAGTTTAAAAACTTTAAACAAGCGATCGCATTTACTAATCGTGTAGCGGAGTTGGCTGAAGCAGAAGGCCATCATCCTGCGCTATTAACAGAATGGGGTAAAGTGACGATCACGTGGTGGTCACACAGTATTAAAGGATTACATAAGAATGATTTTGTGTGCGCGGCTAAGACAGATAAATTACTAGCAGACTAAATAACAATAAATAGCGTCCAACGAATATATCCAAGTTACTTCAAAATGCTATACCAGAGACGAGCAGAGATATCAGAACAAAGCGCAATATGTAAATAATGGTTATCCCATTTTCAAATATTGTAACGCTATGCTGTTATTCCTGCTCACCTCCCGTAGAGATTCGCTGGATATACTATTAAGCTTCTTCAGTGATGCTTTTAGGCCAAGCGTTAAACACCGCTTTCACTAAGGTCGCTAATGGGATCGCAAAAAACACGCCCCAGAATCCCCACAAACCACCAAATAACAATACCGACATAATGATCGCGATAGGGTGTAGATTCACCGCTTCAGAGAACAGAATTGGCACTAACAAATTGCCATCAAGTGCCTGAACAACCCCATAAGCAATCATCATATAAGTGAATTCTGGCGTTAATCCCCACTGGAATAAACCCACGACTATCACTGGAACCGTCACCGCGGCAGCACCAATGTAAGGAATTAATACCGAGAAACCAACCAATACAGCAAGCAGCGCCGCATATTGTAAATCGGTAAAGAAGAACACCAACCAAGTGCTAAAACCAACAATGATAATTTCAAATACCTTACCACGAATATAATTGGCAATTTGACCATTCATTTCGGTCCAAACTTCCATCGCAAGCCGACGATTCTGCGGCAATATTTTCACTAAACTGTTCACCAAAAGACGCTTATCTTTAAGCATAAAGAACACTAATAGCGGTACTAAAATTGAGTAGATCAAGATCGCGGCAAGATCAAATAACGACGCAAAAGAAGCGCTAACAATCGCTTCACCAGACCCAACGATATGTTCCTGCAAAGTCAGTAACGCCGCTTTGATTAATTCTTCGTTAAATACATCTGGATTTTCTTTCGGCAACATCAGTAAAAATTCCTGCCCTTCCTTAAGCATCGTTGGCATCGCTTTAACCAGGTTCACACCTTGATGCCATACGGTTGGTACCAAACCCAATGTGAGCATGACCATCATGGTGACAAATAACATTAGAATGATCACCGTGGCCCAGATTCTGGATAACCCTAAACGCATTAACTGTATTAATGGCCAATCAAGTAAATAAGCCAGTACCACAGCCACTAAAAAAGGGGTAATTAATCCACCAATAAAATAAATAACCGAAAAGCCAAATACTAACAGAAGAAATAAAGTGACTGCATGCGGGTCAGAAAAACGTTCCTGATACCAACGAGATACGACAGAGATCATAAATTATTATTGCCTTAATATTGAGTATTGAGCTGTGTTAGGGATAAATGCGGCGTTAGCTTCTTCACCTTAATGCGTAACATTAATGGCGAGTTTTCTAACTCAACGACTTCTTGACCAAGACTGATTAAAAATTTGGGTATATCTTGACGAGAACCAGGATCGGTCAGTAGTACGGTTATTTCTGTGCCAAGCTCAGCTTGCTTTAACCATAGCTTCACTTTAATAAGTGGTAAAGGGCAAGCATAGCGACTTAAGTCCAATTGCTGCATTATCTTTACCTACCTTACTAAACTAAAAGGCCAAACTAGAAATTTGCAGCCATTATCAACTGTTTTCAAGCTATACACAACCAGCTTACGCTTTGAATATGAACTAGATAGAGAACTGAATGCGCAAAAGCGGTTAACCCGAAGGTTAGCCGCTTTTGCGCATTCAACTATCTTAATTTAGCGAGGCTAATTTAACCCCGCTATCGCTAATTTAATAATTAGAAGCTGTAGCGTGCAGCTAAGTGGAAATCGTCATCCATGCCATCGACACCATTAATGCGGTATTCAGCAACAGTACGGAAGCTTTTGTTGAAGTCATAACGGACACCGAATACGAGGTCATCAACAGAGTCTGCTTTAGCCGATGATTTTGTGTCTTCAGTTTCTTGTACATTATACAAAATTTGCGCACGTAATTGTTTATTTATCTTGTATTCAGCCGTTAATTCGTAACCAGTATGGTCTTCACCTTCAGCTAAGAATTCAGAACCTTGAGAATACGTAGCAGCTAATTTAACAGGTCCCGTTTTATAGCTAGCACCCACTAAGAAGATTGATGCGTCATAATCATCTGTTGGTGAACTCGCGTTAAAACCAGCCGCAAGTGTTAGACCAAAATCAAGTTTATATGCCGCAGCTAAACCGTATGCAGCATCACTTTCTGCATCTTTACGGTTATCATCAAGGCGGTATGACGCATCTAATTGTAGTCCGCCAAATTTGTTGCTGTATTTTAATAGGCTACTGTCACGATTTGTACCATCGTGGTCTTTACCTACACCCAGATTGCCACCATATGCATTGGTATAAGCCGTATCAGTAATATCTGATACTAATGAAACAGCACCATATTGACGACCGAAGCTGAATGCACCAACGTCACTCTTAAGACCAACATACGCTAAGCGAGTTTTCGTTTTTTCTTGTTTCTCGCCATCAGCTAGATCCCACTGTAGTTCATAACGACCAAATGCCGATAGTGAGTCAGAGATGTCTGATTTTAATTTAGCGCCAATACGGATGTAAGAATCATTACCATAATTAGCATTTTTGTCTTCACCGCTAAAGTCATGCCCTGCATAAGCACGACCGTAAACGTTAACTGATTGACCGTTATCGCTATAAACTTCAGCTGCGCCAACAGTTGATGCGAATAAGCTTGGTAATACAAGTGCAAGTAATGTTTTTTTCATTTTGAATTCCATCCCATTAAAAAATATAAAATATTTTGTTGAGTAGTTACTTTAAATTTAGATTAATTCTAAGGATGAAATATGACAAAGATATGTGATAAATATGAACAAAAAATGTAAGATAAATGACAACTTTATTACGTATTACAACAGCGTAAGTATTACGTATTACAACAAATTAAGTTTTTCGACTTATCAAAGGTAACCGCACCATGCAGAACAACAGACTCAAGTATTTCCTTATCATCAGTTCAATATTAATGTTTACCAATATTCTTGTGGGTACATTAGGTGCGCATCTATGGCACTCTCAACTGGTACTGAATAACAGTGTTGCCAACTTTGCGACGGCACGAGACTATTTATTTATTCATACTTTAAGCCTGTTATTTTTGGCTTTATTGGATAATAAGTTTGTCGCGGGACGATTTAATTGGATAGCAGGACTACAACTGATAAGTATTATTACGTTCAGTGGCAGTTTAATCTTGTATGCATTAACCGGTGAGAAATGGCTAAGTAGTATCACGCCTTTCGGTGGCAGCGGCCTGATGTTGTCTTGGTTATTGTTGGTTTGGCGCGCATTCAAGATTAAATAATCGATACTGTCGCTTTCGTGGGCACGTAGATCTTCACAAATATGATAGTTGATGCACAAACTCGACCTCTTAACACACTTTAATGTTGAAAACTTTGATATGAGCGAGTATATTCAACAAAAGTTATTCAAAAACACATTTTAAGGTAATTAATTATGATGGCATTAATCTTTGCCCTATACCTAGTGAGCATGGTGTTCGCATTAAAAGGGAAACGGGTATGGTCATTCTATGGATTTATATTTTCATTGCTCGTGAGCGCATTTTGGTTTTCACATCATGCAACTGACACGCTACAAATTTTACTTTAGGATAAATAATGACTAATAATCTATCTCGCCAGTTAAATGCCCTTGGTGCTATTGCATTGTCATTAGTACTTGGATTTGCATTTTATTCACAAATTGCAGAAAACATACTAGCTTGCCCACTTTGTTTATTGCAACGTGTTGGCTTTATCGCTGTGTTATTCGGCTTATTATGTAATATAATCTTTGGCCCTCGAATGATACATTATAGCGCTATGCTTGCAGGTGCACTTTTAGGTGCAGCAGTCGCATTACGTCAAGTATCGCTACACGTAATACCTGGAACACCACACTATGGTGCTCCGTTTTTAGGCATGCATTTTTATACTTGGGCATTTATTACTTTCGCTGTAATCATTGCTGGAACCGCTATAATGATGGCTTTTTCTGCTCAATATGAAAAAGTTAAATATGTACCTTTTTCAATGCAGACTGGTATAGCTAAAATAGCTATTATCGCAGTAATCCTGATAACAGCATCAAATATGCTAAATGCATTCGCCGAATGTGGTCCATACGAGTGCCCAGGTGACCCTGTAAGTTACTGGCTATTCAGATAATAAAAAAGGGACCTCGGTCCCTTTTTTATTATCTGAATTTTAATGCTAACTTGAGTATGAAATTGTATTCCATCCTAATCAAGCTGGCTGACAATGACAGTTTCAGAGCTCGATTATCAGAAGAGTAAACTAGAACTTAGATTGAGAAGCTTGAACCACAACCACACGTTGTTGTTGCGTTCGGGTTGTTTACGAGAAAACGTGAACCTTCTAAGCCATCAATATAATCCACCGTACCGTCAACCAAATATTGCAAGCTCATCGAGTCTACAACCATAATTACACTGTTCTTTTCGATAACCGTATCACCTGGATTGATCTTTTCATCAAAGGTAAAACCGTAAGAGAAACCAGAACACCCACCACCTGTAACGTACACGCGTAATTTAAGTGCTAAGTTTTCTTCTTCAGTGATCAATTCTTTTACTCTCGCTGCCGCTGCATCACTAAAGTGAATTGGCAATACCATATCGTCTGCACTTGCTTCCACTGCGACAGGTGTAACAGCTTGTTCAACAATATTATTATCAGCCTGAGTTGCACCAACGTCTGTAAATAGTTCCATATCTGCTCTCACTTAAACTCGATTTATACGTTCAATTATCTAATACCTGACTAATTTCGTCAACTATCGTTTCTTAATGCATTATACCTAGCACTGTAATGATAGGTGATTACCCAGAGATAGAGTCACTGGTTTGTAATACCGCACTCCAGTCAAAGCTTTGTTTTAAGTTAACGCCAGAATTCCAACGATTCCCCTTTATCTTACCCACAAATGCAACGCGCTCGGGTACAAACCCCAACGGAAACTTAATTGATCCTTCCACCGCTTGGAAATAACGAAATGAGAAACTTAATTTTTGTTGTTTTTTATCCACTAATTCATTCCAACGGTACTCCACTGGTTTCCCATCGAGGCTACCGTAAAAAATTAAATCGGCAGAGGCTTTAATGTGGCGCTTTTTCTTTTGTACCTGCATTAATACAAGCTGCATAAAGTAGTAATCTTCGCTGACTTCGGGAATAAATGTCAGGCTTTCTAATTTCACGCCATTAATGACGTCTTCCGGTGCCATGATTCGTCGATAAAAAACTAACTCACGCTTTAACTCAGCATTTTCATTAAATAGCGTACGTTGCTGCTCGGTTAGCTGACCCACTAATACTTGCGAGGTTTGTAGTTCGACTTCAACTTGTGCTTTGATCTTACTCGTTTCCGCTAAGTCACTACTGAGTCGTGAAATCTCATCATCTTTCATGGTTATTTTTGCTGCTGACTCCATGCCTTTTAAATAAGAAAAGCCATAACCTAATAATATAGCGAGCGCTAATAATACGATGTAACGTGGTTTAATAATCTTAAACATGTCAGCCTTTTTCGTGATGAAGCATAAAAATAAAGCGCTATTTTAACGATTATACCGACGAAAACAAAGGCAACTTAAGTACAAGTCGCTAAAAATGTAAAAAAGCTACGTTTAAACCCCTGAATAGGTATAATAACGCCTTAAAATATTTCTAATATATCGTCTCTGACAGTAGATAAAAGGATTGCAGATGTCAAAATCAAGCCAACTTTTCACTCAAGCTCAAGTTATTATTCCTGGTGGTGTTAATTCGCCAGTGCGCGCATTCAATGGCGTTGGTGGTAGCCCACTCTTTATTCAACGTGCCGAAGGCGCGCGCATCTATGATGTAGATGGCAATACTTATATTGATTATGTTGGTTCATGGGGGCCAATGATCTTGGGTCATAACCACCCTGCGATCAAATCTGCGGTACTTGCCGCTGTTGAAAATGGCTTAAGTTTTGGTGCACCAACCGAAATAGAAGTGATCATGGCGCAAAAAGTACAATCTATGGTGCCGTCAATGGCACAAATACGCATGGTTAGCTCAGGTACTGAAGCCACAATGAGTGCGATCCGTCTCGCGCGTGGTTACACAAATCGTGACAAAATTTTGAAATTTGAAGGCTGCTACCACGGCCATGCAGATTCACTACTGGTTAAAGCTGGTTCTGGCGCATTAACGTTAGGTCAACCAAGTTCACCAGGTATTCCAGCTGATTTTGCTAAGCATACACTGACAGCAACGTTCAATGATTTAGCATCGGTTGAATCACTCTTTGCTGAATATCCAGAAGACATCTCTTGTATCATTGTAGAACCTGTTGCTGGCAACATGAACTGCATTCCACCACAAGCAGGTTTCCTACAAGGACTGCGTAGTATTTGTGATAAATACAATGCCGTACTTATCTTTGATGAAGTAATGACAGGTTTCCGTGTTGCAACGGGCTGTGCACAAGCACACTACCAAGTAGAACCAGACCTAACGACATTAGGTAAAGTAATTGGCGGCGGCATGCCAGTTGGCGCGTTTGGCGGTAAACTTGAGATCATGCAACACATTGCCCCAACAGGTCCGGTATACCAAGCGGGTACATTGTCGGGTAACCCAATTGCAATGGCGGCAGGTCTTGCTGCATTAACCGAAATTGATAAGCCAGAAGTGGCTGCGCAATTAAGTGCAAGCACCAAGCAATTAGCAGAAGGTCTTAAAGCCGCAGCTGCACGCCAAAACATCGCACTGGCTGTAAACTACGTTGGCGGTATGTTTGGTTTCTTCTTTACCGACCAAGCTGAAGTCACTGGTTTTGAAGCTGTATGTAAGTGTGATGCAGAACGCTTCAAGAAATTCTTCCACTTAATGTTAGCTGAAGGTGTTTACCTTGCACCGTCTGCATTTGAAGCCGGTTTCTTATCAACTGCGCATACCAGTGCCGATATTGAAGCAACAATTGCAGCGGCTGAACGTTGTTTTGCTAAACTAGCGTAACAATTTCGCACCTAAAAGTATGATAAAAGTACCATTTTTATCATTTTGTTAAGCCCTATTTTTAGGGCTTTTTTGTGTCTTTTTTTTACCTAGTAAAAGTACCAGCCAAAAACAAGTTAAGCTACTTTGGTTTAAATGACATAAATAGATCATTAAACATGATAATTTAACTGTAAAATGTATAATAGCCACCAAAAACAACTGCATGCAAACGGCTTTGTAAAACTTAATATTAGCGCTAAACTTTTTCCCACACAGGCTGAAAGTATTAACCGCCTGTTAATAGTGTTAGGAAATAACTAGGTTTTGACTAATACTTATTAACTAAGGACGCTTGCTGTTACTGTTGCGCGACAAATTACATAGATGAACATGGACTCATTATGAAAAAACAACTACTTGCACTAACTCTTCTTACCGGTTTTTCGAACGGCGTAGCTGCTGATATGCTTGGCACCTATTTTGGTGCTGATATCTGGCAATCAGGTGTTGACGGTACACTTAGCTACAAAGGCGATGCTTTAAGCACTAATTACGAAGAAACTTACAACTACCGTATGTATGTGAAGTTTGAACATCCAATTCCATTAATTCCAAATGCAGCAGTTAGTTTCTCAAATATCGATGTTGAAGGCTCTTCAGCGAGCAAAAAGGTTAACTTAAAAACCGTTGATTTCACCCTGTACTATGAATTCTTAGACAATGACATTGTATCACTTGATGCAGGTGTGACATGGCGTCAACTGAACGGTACTTTCGAAGATGGTTCGACTAATGTGTCATTCTCTGGTCCATTACCTATGGGTTATGTATACGGTGAAGTAGGCCTGCCTATGTTCCCATTGAAAGCCTTTGCTATGGTAAATGCGATCGGTATTACTGGTGATGTATACGGTGATGCAGAAGTAGGTTTATCTTTCATGCTAAACCCAGGTTATGTACTTGATTGGTCTATCCGCGCTGGCTACCGTATTCAACAACTTAATTTTAGTGTTGATGACGTGAAAGCTGATGCAACCATTGACGGTGCATTTGTTGGTTTTGAAGGTCACTTCTAGGTCCAGTTAATACCAACTCGTTCACATAAATAAAAACGGCGAGGTTTTTCTATCTTACTAGTAATAGTCATCATAGTAATCCTTCGCCGTTTTTAGTTCTGATATAATCTTGTTGTATCTACGCTAATTCACCACTAAGCTATCTGCACTACGTAGTTTCATATAATCACCAAATACCGTTAATGCTCCACTCGAACCAGTCAAGGTTGAGGTTTTATTATCATCACGTCCCACCCAAACCGTAACCACGTCACGATTATCTAAACCCACAAACCAACTGTCACGTAACTTATCGGTCGAACCGGTTTTGCCTGCAAAGTTAATACCTGGAAATTGCCAGCTTAACCGTCGAGCAGTGCCTTTTTTGGCCACCAGCGTCATATTATAAATAGTCAGGTCTATATCTTTACGATCGAAGCGACGCTGACCTTTCAGGTTTTGTTGGTAGACTAAATCACCTTCTTCATCAACCACCGCGACTAGACTGGTTAACTTATGATACACCCCAGCGGTCGCAATGGTCTGATACATTTGTGATACTTGGAATGGTGACATATTTAATGCCCCCAATAACATCGATGGATAGTGATTATCAACTTTCTCAACACCTAGACGTTTTAAACTTTTAATCACATTATCCACACCCAGAGCCATGCCTAAATTAACCGTTGGTACGTTAAGCGATTGCATCAAGGCTTGATACAGCGGTACTTCACCACGGTATTTACGATCATAATTTTTTGGCTGCCAGTTATTACCGTACTGGTTATTTAATCGCAGCGGTTTATCTTCTAACGGTGAATTAAGATCATAACCCTGCTCAAATGCGGTTAAATAAATGGCGGGTTTCACCACTGATCCAATCGAACGAGAAGCATCCAGCGCGCGGTTAAAGCCTGCATATTGCGTGTTACGACCACCCACTATTGCTTTGACACGACCATATTGGCGGTCGGTCACCACCATGGCGGTTTCTAATCCGGAAATATTACGAGCCTTTTCTAATCGAGGTAGACTTGTCGTGACCGCTGTTTCTGCCGCATGTTGTGCCAGCGGGTCCAAACTAGTGAATATTTTCAATCCGGATTGATCATAAAGCGCATCGCCAAACGTGGTCTTTAACTCACGGCGTAATAACGATAAAAACGCCGGTGCTTTAGTGATACTCATGTGTCCACGTGGAATAATACCCAGCGGTCGAGTAATCGCGGCGCGATATTCAGCGGTACTGATCTTGCCATTTTTGGATAATAAACGAATGATCATATCACGACGTTCAAGTGCACGTTTGGGATAGCGCCACGGATCATAAAACGACGGCCCTTTAACAACGGCAACCAAGAATGCCATTTGGTCTATGCTCAGTTCCGGTACTGGTCTGCCAAAATAAAAGTAGCTGGCTAAACCAAAACCATATACACCATCACTGTAGTTTTGACCTAAATAAACCTCGTTAAGATAGCCACTTAATACCGCATCCTTACTTAAACGATAGTTAATCAATATTGCCATGTACGCTTCGTTAAATTTACGCCAATAACTGCGCTGACGGGTTAAGAAAAAGTTTTTAACTAACTGCTGAGTCAGTGTACTGCCTCCCTGTACCGTTCGCCCAGCATTCATATTGGCAAACGCAGCACGAATAATAGCAACAGGCGATATGCCGTTATGATGGTAAAAGTTGCCATCTTCCACTAATAATAAGGTATCAATTAATAATTGTGGGTAATCTTGTAATTCTACCAAAATGCGATCTTCTTGGTTCGGCGCTTGCAGAGTATCAAGCAGCATAGGATCAAGATTGACTGAATTAAGATATTTACCGGTTTCCTGATCACGGATACTGACTAACCGATTGTCGGCAAAGGACAGAAACAACGCTTTATTCGGCTCTATGCCATCAAGGTAAGTAAAACTTCGACGCAGTAATTCGACTTTAGTCGCCGATATCGAGTATTGTCCTGCAGTACGCGGTTTTGCTACTTTCAAATAATTAAGTAACACCAGTTCTTCGACCAATTTATCGTGTGGTAAAAACATCCCTGGTTTTAGTTCTAAACTGCGTGCGTATATCTGCGCTGGGGTCTTCCAAATAGGGCCAGAAAATCGCGTTTGAATCTTACTGTCTAAATACATACCATAGAGAACAAAAAGAGCCGAAAAAGCCAAACTAAATTTAAATAGGAAAATGACAATACTGCGAGTCCAGGTACGACTGGTTGCCTTTTTCGTGTTTAGCTTCGTGGTTTTTTTGGCTGTGGATTTCTTAGTTGTTTTTTTTGCTGCAGGTTTTGCTGGTGTTTTTCGTTTGCTGACAGTTTTTTTTGTGTCATCACTTACGGGACGTTTAGCCAATGGAAAGGGTCCTAGAAATTGCATTAAATACAGTCTAATACGATTAGATAAAATAGCGTAAAAAAGAATCGTTAGTTTACCCTGTTCACTCCCCCTAACTCAACTATTGCAGCGGGGTATTTTAACTACCTGATTATGTGGCCGCGAGTTTGATCCCTAGAGCAACAAAAACAGTACCAACAGCGCGATTAAGCCAAACAGTAAAACTTTGATTACCTTTTACTTTTTTGGTTAAACGATGGGCAACAAAAATATAACCGAGTTCCACCACAAATGCGCCAATCACCACAATCAAACCCAACAACAATAATTGCATTGAGATCGAACCATGCCCTTCACGCACAAACTGTGGTAAAAAAGCCATGAAAAAGATCGCCGCCTTGGGGTTCAGGACATCGATTAATACCCCTTGTTTGAATATTTTCCAATGCGACATTAGCGATGAAGAATCACCATCAGTATGGCCAGTGGTCGTTAATTCAATACCACCTGATGCAGTGAATGCCTGCCAAGCCAAATAAATAAGATAACCCACACCAATGATTTTAATGAGTATAAAAGCATAAGCGGAAGAAACGATGATCGCTGATAAACCTAATGCTGCGGCAGCTACGTGCACCAAAGCACCAGAACAAGCCCCAGCGGCGGCAACTACGCCCGTTTTACGACCATGGCTAACCGTCTTAGTCAGTACAAATATCAGATCCGGTCCCGGTGTCATATTTAGTGCTAATGATGCGGTGAGAAACATTGCCCAGTAACCAATATCCATCTGATCTTCCTTAATCCAAATTAACTGCCTTTACCATATATAATTCATTTTCAGCAAGGTCGTCAATCATCCCTTGTGGTTTTGATATTAATTGCTTAAAGCCATTGTTTTTATAAAATACTATCGCGTTTTCATTGGCTATCATGACGGTTAATTCTAGTTGTTTTAGTTTAGACAGACGCGCCCACGCTTCGACATGTGCCAATAATTTCCCGCCAAGCCCCAAACCGATACTCGCTTGCTGAATACCCATAACCAAAGAGGCAGTATGACTATCACCACTAATATAACCTGTTATGCCTATCGCAAAACCGATCAGTTTATGGTTACCTCGTTCTATTACATAAAGCACTTGGGTTGCTGAATTGATAAATAACGCCAGGTGCTCGCTGAGTTCAGTCGCACTATTTTTCTCACCCATGGACATAAACGGCGTTTCGTTATTCAGTTGCGAAAATAACGCTGATAACGCGTGAGCATCCGTCACTTTGACTGGTCGAATTATTTCCATAAATATTCTCTAATCGAATTGCAAATAATCACGTGTGGCAATTGAAAATTAACAATAGCCACAAACTCGCGTATCATAGGTGCATCTAAAACCAGACGCTAGCGGTTACTCATCAATAACACAGCATCTGTCTGCCCAATATCGCACTGTAATATAACACCAAGGTTCATCAATGGTTTTCATCTCGAGCAATGTATCAATTCCAGATTCAGAAATTGATATTCAAGCCATCCGCGCACAAGGCGCCGGTGGTCAAAACGTCAATAAAGTATCAACGGCGATCCATTTGCGCTTTGATATTAAGTCGTCTTCACTACCCGATTTTTATAAAGAAAGATTATTAGCGTTAAGCGATCATCGTATTACCAAAGACGGTGTGATCATAATAAAATCACAAGAATCGCGTAGTCAGGATTATAACAAACAGGTGGCATTTGAACGTTTAGTTGAATTGATTAAGCAGGCGACCGTGATCCAAAAGGCACGTCGTGCCACCAAGCCGAGTCGTAATGCCAAAAAGAAACGTATGGACACTAAAACTCAGCGTGGTAAGACCAAAAACATGCGCGGTAAAGTTAGCTTTTAGCTTGCTCCCAAGCTGCATGGTAACTATTTAACGCCAGTTTAAATGCCGCTTGTTGACGTTTATCAATTGCCGACGCAATAGGAATGTCCGCAGTCATCGCATTAACTGCACGGCCACGTATGTGTAGCTCGTAATGTAAATGAGGGCCGGTAACACGACCACTATTACCCGATAACGCAATTTTTTGTCCACGTTTTATTCGCTGTCCTTTTCTCACCAACGCCTTACTTAAGTGTAAAAAACGAGTACGGTATGTTTGACCATTCGAGATCTCAATATACAGTCCAGCATACTTATGATTAACCACTCGCGACACTACACCATCACCCGTTGCATAAACAGAGGTACCAATTGGTACCGCAAAATCTGTACCGTTATGCGGACGTAATAAACCTGTCACGGGGTGTACACGTCTTGGATTGAAGCTTGATGATATACGATACTTACTGCTAACAGGACGACGCACAAACGCGCGTTCAATGCTCAGGCCTGCTTCGTCATAATAAATACCTTCATACAAATAGGCACTAATATTACGATTACGATTATTAATACTTACCGCATCAATACGATTTTCACCGGTGAGTTGATCTCCGATATATTGACGAGACACTAAGACTTTAAACGTATCTCCGCTACGTAAGTCTCGGCTAAAATTAATTTTGTCTTTTAATAACGTCACAATGAATTGTGCTTCAAATAACGATAGTCCTGCTTGCTTTGCCGAACTAGAAAAACTGTTTTCAACGGTACCGATGTAACTATGGTCTCGCCATTCACCGTCAACATTTATCTCTTCAAACTCAAAACCGGTCTCACCTAAACGCTTATAAACGACTTGATGAGCAAGACTTACTTGTAATTCTAAACGCGTCAATTCGCCTTCAAACTCGGTGAATATTAAGGTTTGTCCGGGTTTAATGCTATCTAACGCCAGAACGTTTAAATCCACTTCCAGTATTTGATATAAACTCGTTTGACTTAAATCTAACTGCTCAAAAATAGCCCCTAAGGTGTCACCCTTTTGGATCACGTAGTTAATGGTTTTTGGGTACGACTTTGCAAGATCCTCAGCGATTACAGCAACAGCCGATTCAGTAACAGTCGCAACGGGATCAGGCAATGCTGATTGTGACAATGATTCAGGTAGCAACGTAGCTGTTTTTGCTTTCGATACATCCGTAATTTCAGCGGTAACAGGATTAGCACTGACGCCGATATTATTACTGTCATCGACTTTATCTGTCACTGGTAATAGCGCGACAATGATGAGTAATACACTTGTTAATAGCACCCACGTTAGCACTAACTGTAATTTATTTTTTTTAATTGACGACATTTAATGAATACCCAGTCTTCGTTCAAAATAGCAGTAATTAGCATAATAAGACCGAAATGGTATAACACAACAAAACAAAGGCATAGTATAGATAACGTAAATATGTGTAAATCAGGCGAAAATTTTAGTATCTGAAACTAACCCACAATCACATAACTCGGATCAATTTGAAAAATGCCGAGTACAATTAATACATTACCAACAACCGTTAACCAAAAAATACGTTTGAAACTGATTTTACTTTTTTTATGAGAAAAGAGTTTTTGTCCGACGAGCGCACCTGGCCAACCACCTAACAGCGCCAACAAGTGCAATGTACGCTCTGGTGTACGCCATCCCTGCCGTTTAGCCGCCCATTTATCTTTACCATATACCAATAGAGTAATGATACTCAATACTAAATAACTGTAACCTAACCATACCAACATCACATTATCCTTAGATATAAAAACGGCAAGCGCGATGCTTGCCGTATTAATCTACCTAAATATAACGTCGACTACCAGTTATCAGTAGCCCATTGCAGTTGCTCATCAGTATCCATAAAGCTCCACGCTAATATACGACTGACTTTTTGACCTTGCGACATAGGGATCACGCGGATTTGTTTTACGCCAAGCGATTGTAAATACTCTTCAAGTTCTTCGATATGCTCACCCTTTGAGATAAGACTCGTGAACCAAGACACTTGCTCAGTGAAATCTTTACTTTCTTTCGCCATGTCTTTAACAAAGCGTAACTCGCCACCTTCACACCAAAGTTCGCTGTTCTGACCACCGAAGTTCAACTTAGTGGTATCCGTTGGCGCTGCTTTACCTTTGTGTAAATTTTTAATTTTACGCTCGGTGCCAGCGGCCGCATCTGCCATTGATGCATGGAATGGCGGGTTACAAACCGTAACCGCATATTTATCGTTATACTTAATCACACCTTTAAACATACTGCCCGATGTTTTCTTCAACACGACTTTAATCGCTTTGTTTAAACCTGGGTTCGCTTGCACGATTACATTCGCAGTTTTTGCTGCCACAGTGTCAATATCGGTAGCGACAAAGCCCCAACCATAACTGCGATGACCAAGAATAGGGTAAATACAGTTAGCCCCAGTACCAATGTCTAACGCTTTAACACGCTTACCGGTTGGCACTTCGCCATTATTCATTTCTGCCAGTAAATCAGCAATGTAATGAATGTAATCTGCACGACCTGGAATTGGCGGACATAAATAACCTGTCGGGATCTGCCAATTTGGTACTTGGTAAAAATGGGCTAATAATGCACTGTTCAAGCAAATGACGGCTTTATCATCACTAAAATCGACCGTATCTTCTCCACTAGGATTTTGCGTTATGAACGCTTTTAACGCTGGGTATGTTTTAACTAAGGCGGTTAAATCATAACGTCCCTGATGTGGATTACGGGGATGCAATGTAGCGATTTTTTTAGTCATGATAAATCTTCTTTTATTTGTCTGAAACGAACTCTGCGGGATAATAGCAGATTACGAATAATTATTGCTGCTTTCCTACATATGTTTTTTTACACGTCGTGTCGGCATCGCTTCTAATGGGTTATCTGGCCAATAATGCTTCGGATAACGACCTTTCATTTCTTTTTTCACCTCGGCATAACTGCCACTCCAAAAGCCCAATAAATCTTGGGTTATCTGTAGTGGACGTTGGGCCGGTGACAGTAATTCAATCACAATCGGTACGCGGCCATTGGCTACCGCAGGTTTATTAGCTTGACCAAACATCTCTTGAATACGCACCGGTAAACTCGGCGCGGCATTATCATTATAACGTAACTTAATTTTTGAACCTGTTGGCACTGTAAAATGAGTGGGTAACTCTTTATCCAAACGCTGCTGTAGCGACCACTCCAAACGTGATAACAACGCCTCTGTTAACGGTATTTTTTTCATCTGCGCAGGCCCAGTTACGCCTGTTAAGTACGGCAGTAACCAGTGTTCTAGATCGTCAATTAAAGCCACATCACTGTAATCAACAAAGCCCAATTCAGACAGCCACTGGTGTGCGCAACGCAAGCGTGTAAGTAAAGCCTTATTTTGTTCGTTCCACGGTAATACCGACAAACCAGCCTTGCGAATGCCAGCCAGTACTGCTGTTTGCTTTTGCGCTGGGGTGATATCGGTTAATACCTTACGGGATAATACTAACTTGCCTAAACATTGACGCTGCTCAGCAATCAATTTCTGCGCTTTTAAGTCCCATTGCACAAACGCCTGTTGACTAAATAACTGCGGTAACCACGTTTGTAATTCCACGAGGTCAATTGCACAGGCGTTATACACCATGGCATCAGCGCCTTGTTCGGTTAAGGATAAATCAGCCACAACCATTAATTCAGCACTGGTTAAACTGGCGTCGCTCATCAATTTAACCCCGAGTCCATTACTTAACATATACAGCACATCTTGCCCGTGACCAGCTTGCCCTCGTCCTGTACTATCACGACGCTGTGCGATACGGTCTGGATACGCTAACGCTAATAACAACCCAGTATAAGCATTCGTGTTTCGATACTGACTGCTGCTTTTCACAAAGCTAAAACGTTGGGCCCATTGCTGTGCTTGACGTTGCGCTTGTTTAAATTGCCCCGATGCCATTTGTTGTAATGCAGAATCCAAATCAAGTGGTAAGCGTTCACTACCTTCAAGTAATGCGATTAATCGACAGGCCAACCAACTAATACCCGGCAGTTCACTTTCCCACTCTTTTGCCGTTAACAGCATATGCGCTAACCGTGGTGACATACCAAATTCAGCCAATGCTTGGCCATGTTTACTGCAACTCCCCGCGTCTAGAGCGCCAAGTTCGGTTAATAACGATTCAGCATATTGCACATTTGCCAATGAAGGCTGATCGAGTAATGACAGTTCCGTAAAGCTATTGACCCCCCATACCTTAAGTTCTAAGCAGGTTGAAGTTAAATCAGCAGCAATAATTTCTGGTTCTATTTGTGCATCTAAGCGACTGTGATCTTCTTCACGCCATAAACGATAACAGTGCCCTACTTGTAAACGCCCCGCACGCCCTGCTCGTTGAGTTGCAGATGCTTGGCTTATTCGTCTGGTCTGTAATCTGCTGACCCCCGAGCGTGGGGAGAAGCTAACTCGGCGCTCAAGGCCAGAATCAATCACCACCGAAATACCTTCAATAGTTAATGAGGTTTCGGCTATGTTGGTCGCCAATACAATCTTGCGTTGCCCTGCGGCGATAGGATTAATTGCTGCCTGTTGCTGCTGTTGCGTTAATTGGCCATATAAGGGCAGTACTTGTAGATGCGCATTAACTAATTCTTGTAACTGTTGCTGGCAACGTTTAATTTCACTCACCCCAGGCAAAAATACCAGAATATTACCGCCCTGCTGCTGTAGCGCTAATTTAACCGTTGCTGTTATCGCGCTGGGCAACGCTTGCTTAATCGTACTACGCTGTAAGTTCATCGGGTGATAACTATAAGAAACCGGGAAACAACGTCCTTCTGCCGTTAATAGTTTCGCCTCTGGCAACATTTTCTGTAGCCCTTCGCTGTCGAGCGTTGCCGACATCACTAATAAATTTAAATCATCGCGTAAACCTTGCTGCACTTCGAGCGCAAACGCTAAACCGATATCAGCATTGAGTGAGCGTTCGTGAAATTCATCAAATATAATGAGATCGTAATCGCTGAGTTCCGGATCTTGCTGGATCATCCGCGTTAAGATCCCTTCAGTTACCACTTCCAACCGTGTTGATTTCGACACTTTAGTATCGCCACGCATACGATAACCAATATCTTCTCCGACTTTTTGTTGTAACTGCGAGGCCATAAATACAGCAATATTACGCGCAGCAAGACGCCTTGGTTCTAACATTAAAATTCGACCACTAAAGATATTTTCTTGCAGTAATTTAAGTGGTAATAAGGTTGATTTACCAGCACCAGGTGGCGCTTGCAAGATAATTTGATTGGATGATTTTAAGGCTGTAAATAAATCGGGTAATACGGCGGTGATCGGTAACGCTGCCACAAAGGCCTCTCAGAATAAAATAAATTAATCAGTAATAGTTCGATTTTACCCTAAAAACACCATTCATTAAATTTAAGTCTATTATTTATAAGGAATAGCAAAAGGAAGTTACTATGCGCCTATCTACGTCACTTTTTTTATCCTTATTATTCACACTCAGTTATAACCATACCGCAATGGCTCACATTGGCTTTTGGTCAAAAACATATACTATTACCCATCAACTCAGCAATGGCGAAAGTATTGCCAGTGCCAAACAAATTATGCAAGAAAAAGCCCGTATCAAAGCCAGCTTTAATGTACGTAATTATCAATTAATGAACAAACCCGTCAATCTTACTAACTACAAACAATATGTGCCTATTATTCAAGCCGCGTATATTAAAATTACGCCACAAAACAAACCACAGATAGTCAAAGATAAAGATGTGTACAAAGGTCAAATATTTGTAGTACAGCAAATACGGGCAACATTTGATGAACATTACATTGGCCAAAGCATCGCCATATTACGTAACAGTCCCACGATAGAAAAAAGTCTGATCACCCTAGATAACGAATTCGATAATAATTTAAAAAATTTAGGTGAGATCAAATTAGCCATTGCTGAACAACAAATATCAACGCAGCAAAGCGCACGGTTAATACGCCAACAAGACCGTCAAGTCATGCAGCTTACATCGGTACTCGATGATGTAAAGCGCCTGTTTTCAGATCACGGTAGTAGCCCGCAATTCAATCTAGCCCAGTTATTAAAAGTACGAGATAGTATTGAAGCAGAAGTCATTGACCCTATCCTCAATACCAAAGTACGAACACGCATCACCAATGTTGAAGAACTGAATAATGGCGATGTTAAAGTCCAAGTGCAAGTTGGCTGGACCCTCCCTATACACCATATGCGTATATTACATAAATACGTGCGTTCTGCCGATGTTACTGCCCCCGGTGGTAGCTCTACGTATTTAAAACTATCCCGGTTTTATAACGAAAAAGAGCGTGCACCGTCGATACTGTCAGCTAACATCTATAATTACCTTGCCAGTCAAAAAATCTATTTTGATATTTCAATTGGTAACCAGCATCAAATGTTAGGTGTGCTGTATCCTAATGGGGGAGATCTGATGAACAACTGTAATAACCCACTCGCTCGCGATGCTGACAGCCCAGATAAAACCTCGATATGTATTGTCGAGCAAGTATTTAACGACCAACAGATTTTATCACAACCCAATATCGCTAACCCGCTTACATTCATCCTCAATGCGAATGAGATTAATGGCCAATTGACCGTCAATGTAAAACAAATATGGCAAAAATCTGGGGGTGAAGAAGACAAACAGTGGCGACGAGATCTGTCTAAGTTCAACTAATTACCTTTCGACGACATAGGCAACCATGATGTTGTAACCTCTGGTTACCTATGGCTTTCTTTTCCAAAAATTATTATGCTCTAGGCTGTTTTCCCACTAATGAGCTGATTATGCATTATCCAACACCCTTACAGTCCGCCACGTTAATTAAACGCTACAAGCGATTTTTAGCCGATGTCATTCTTGAAAATGGTGAAGAAGTTACCATTCACTGTGCTAATACCGGTGCAATGACAGGCTGTGGTGATCCAGGCGATACTATCTGGTACTCAACCTCAGACAATCCAAAACGTAAATATTCACGCTCTTGGGAGCTTACCGAAAAAGCCAATGGTGATTTAATTTGCATCAATACAGCCAGAGCCAACCAACTAGCCAAAGAAGCAATTCAATCGGCCGCTATATCACAGCTAACTGGCTACGAAAATCTGACCACCGAAGTGAAATATGGTAATGAAAATAGCCGGATTGATATTTTACTCGATGATGCTAAACGCGGTAAATGCTATATCGAAGTGAAGAGTGCCAGCTTATTAGAAAACGGCTGTGGTTATTTTCCCGATACTGTCAGCGTCCGGGGACAAAAACACCTCAGAGAGCTGATGACTGTAAAGAAAAACGGACACCGAGCAGTATTATTATTTGTTATTCAGCACACAGGAATTAAGACGCTAAAACCTGCTAAACACTTAGATAAAGACTATAGTAATCTTGTTAAGCAGGCAATTGACCAAGGAGTTGAAGTATTTGCATACGCGAGTACAATAGAAAAACACGAAATTACGTTGATAGAACAAATTTCATTCAACTGTGACTAATGTCACAGCTAAACTAACCCAAAAGAGGGTGTTAGTGAACAATTTGCCAGTTTAGTTTGCGCAGTTTGTGTGTTTCTGGTATTTATACCGCCCATAAATATTGCTTAGCAGTGCTCTGTAATATTATGGCGTAATGCGGACTAGGAGAGATAGCATGCCTGAAGCGAAAAAATTACTCGGTGTTTTAGCCATCGCAGGTGTTGAAGCTTACCAAGAACAGCCTGGTGAAGAATACATGGGCGAGAAGCAACGCGATCACTTTAAAAACATTTTAAGTGCTTGGCGTAATGAACTACGTGAAGAAGTTGATCGCACTGTAGTTCATATGAAGGATGAAGCGTCAAACTTTCCAGATCCTGTTGATAGAGCAGCTCAGGAAGAAGAATTTAGCTTAGAACTTCGAGCACGTGATCGTGAACGAAAACTGATCAAAAAAATCGAAAAAACACTTCAATCAATTGAACATGATGAATTCGGTTTTTGTAACACATGTGGTATCGAAATTGGTATCCGTCGCTTAGAAGCACGACCGACTGCAAACCAATGTATTGACTGCAAAACGCTTTCTGAAATCAAAGAAAAGCAAATGGTTGGCTAATCAGTTTTTAACTGACATGATTTATTGAGGGCTTCTTAGCCCTCTTTCTATTTTAAGAACCCAGTTTATGTCCAATAGCTATGTAGGACGCTTCGCGCCCTCTCCTTCAGGACCATTACATTTTGGTTCCCTGATCGCTGCTGTTGGCAGCTATTTACAAGCAAAAGCCAACCAAGGTACTTGGTTAGTGCGCATTGAAGATCTCGATCCCCCTAGAGAAATTGCAGGTGCCGCAACGAATATCTTAACAACACTCGATGCCTTTGGGTTACATTGGGATGGTGATGTTATCTATCAAAGCCAGCGCAGTTCTGCTTATCAAGAAGCCATTGCCCAGCTTAACCAGCAAGGTTTAACCTACTACTGTCATTGCACCCGCAAACAGATCCAAGCACAAGGCGTCTTTTATCAAGGACACTGTAAGCACAAACAACTGACTGCAAATAATGCCGCCTTGCGGGTAACGACGACAGTGCCAGTTAATCATTTTATGGATGAGTTACATGGTAAAATAGATATCGAGAAAGCACTGGCTGCAGAAGACTTTATCATTCATCGTAAAGATGGCCTGTTTGCTTATAATCTTGCCGTTGTCGTGGATGATATTTACCAAGGTATTACCCAAGTGGTGCGTGGCGCTGATTTAATTGAACCAACAGGACGACAATTATATCTGTTTGAACAATTTTCACAGCCAGCCCCCTCATATTTACATTTGCCTTTGGCCAGTAATGCCGATGGCTCTAAATTGAGTAAACAGAATCATGCGCCCGGCTTAGATATCAGTCAGGCTAAAGCCCTCTTAATTGATGCATTCAGATTCTTAGCATTACCCGTGTGTAACGAGCTTCAAGATCTATCTATCCCCCACCTATTACAATGGGGTACAGAACATTGGTCCGTCAAAAACCTACCCAGACAGAAATCAATCGTATTAAGCCGATAAGGCAAGATTAATACTAAATTTCGTCAACAATCTTTGTCATTTTATCAATGCAGCGCTATTATATGGCGGCATAAATAATTCAACCTATTTTACTATTAATTCGAGGTGTACCATTTTCACTCAAATCACTAAATTCTGTAAAAATATACTAAGCAGAAAGCAGATAGATCAAACATCGGATGTGAAAGAAACTGTTTCTGAAACAGCGTCAAATACACGCAAAGATCGTGATGCACAGAGTAAAAACACACCTGAAGATACTCATTCTAATACGGCCGTTGCGCCAGTAGTACCACAAGATGTACAGAATTTAGGATTAAATGAACTGAAACTGGAGAAGGGTCAACACCCGGTAAACCATAATTTAATTAGTGAAAACGCCTTAAAAGTACTTTATCGTTTACACAAATCAGGCTACCAAGCTTACCTGGTTGGTGGTGGTGTACGTGATATCTTTATCGGCCAAGAACCAAAAGATTTCGATATTGCGACCAATGCTGAACCAGAGCAAATCAAAAAACTATTCCATAACTGCCGTTTAGTGGGCCGCCGCTTCCGTCTTGCTCACATCTTATTTGGCCGTGACATGATCGAAGTTGCAACCTTCCGTGGTCATCACGTAGAAGAAAAAGAACAAAATCAACAAACATCAAAGCAGTCTGATGGTGGCATGCTGTTACGTGATAACGTCTACGGCACCATTAGTGAAGATGCTGAACGTCGTGACTTTACCGTTAATGCACTTTACTACAACATTGCCGACCGTGCTGTTTATGACTTTGCTGGCGGCCTTGCCGATTTACAAAGTAAACAACTACGTTTAATTGGTGATCCAGAGACTCGTTACCGTGAAGATCCAGTACGTATGTTACGTGCAGTGCGTTTTTCCGCTAAATTAGACATGCAAATCAGCCCTGAAGCAGAAGCACCAATCAAACAGCTAGCCAGCTTATTACAAAGTATTCCAGCAGCCCGTTTATTTGAAGAAACATTAAAACTATTCTTAAATGGTCACGGTTTAGCCACTTACAAACTAATGAAAAAACATGGTTTATTCCAACCTTTGTTCCCACTTGTTAGCAAGTATCAAAATGAAGACGGTTCAAGTAACTGTGATAAATTCATCCAAATTGCGTTAGACAATACTGACCGCCGTATTAATGCTGGCAAGCGTGTAACACCGGCTTATTTATATGCCGCGATGTTATGGTATCCACTGGAAGCGATGGCTGAAGAACGCGTTATTGACAGTGGTCTTAACTACAGTGATGCCTTGTTATTAGCAATGAATGACGCGCTGGATTCGCAAACTAAGAGTATTGCAATTCCACGTCGATTCACTTCAACAATCCGTGATATTTGGCATTTACAAGGCCGCTTACCACGTCGCCAAGGTAAACGCGCAGAAAAAGCGTTCGAACACTTAAAATTCCGTGCTGGTTTTGATTTCTTAGAAATGCGCGCCGAGATCCAAGGTGGCGACTTAGTTGAAGTCACTCAATGGTGGCGCGATTATCAAACTGCCAATGCAACAGGCCGTCAAAACTTAATTAAAGAATTGAATGCACCTGCAGGTAAAAAAACACGTCCTCGACGCGCTAAAAAGAAGAAGCCTGCGAGCGAAAGTGATGCTTAGTAGTATGTCAGTTCTAAAAAAACATGATATTAACAAGCAAGACTATACCCGCTGTTATATCGCGATCGGCAGTAATCTTGCCGATCCAGTAGCGCAAGCCAAAGAAGCAATAACAACGCTAGAGGCACTGACTGAAAGTCGTTTTATTTCGGTATCATCCCTGTATGCAAGTAAGCCAATGGGACCACAAGAGCAACCAGATTATATTAATGCGGTTGCCTGTGTCGATACCCGTTTAGCGCCAATTGAATTACTTGATGCGCTACAGCAGATTGAAAATGAGCAAGGCCGTGTACGTAAAGAACATTGGGGAGCAAGAACCCTCGATTTAGATATCTTACTATACGGTGATGACATCATGAGTACACCCCGTTTAACCGTGCCGCATTACGGCATGAAAGAGCGTGAATTTGTACTCTATCCATTAGCAGAAATAGCACCACAATTACAATTACCTTGTGGTCAGGTATTGTCAGACTTCCTTAAGGCCTGTCCGCGTAATGACTTAGCTATTTATCAAAACATAGAGTAATGTGAAGAAGGATTTATAATGAGCAAAGTTACCGTATCTAAACTGCTTAAAATGAAACAAGCAGGACAAAAGTTTGCCAGTATTACCGCTTATGATGCGAGTTTTTCTGCATTATTTGACGAAGCCGGAGTGCCAGTATTATTAGTTGGCGACTCGATGGGCATGGTACTGCAAGGCCACAATGATACGCTACCTGTTACTGTTACAGATATTGCTTATCATACCCGCTGTGTTCGTGCAGGTGCGACTCACTCACTGGTTATCGCAGATATGCCATTTATGAGTTATGCCACTAAAGAGCAGACCTTAACCAATGCGACAACGCTTATGCAAGCGGGTGCCAACATGGTTAAAGTTGAAGGCGGCGAATGGTTAGTTGAGAGCGTTGCAGCACTGACTGAACGCGGTATCCCTGTGTGTGGTCATCTTGGCTTAACACCACAATCCGTTCACGTTTTTGGCGGTTTTAAAGTACAAGGCCGAGCACAAGATAAAGCGGATGAAATGGTCGAGCATGCACTTTCATTACAAGCTGCTGGTATCCAACTATTAGTTGTAGAGTGTATCCCAGCACCGTTGGCAAAACGTATTTCAGAGGCCTTAACTATCCCTGTCATTGGTATTGGTGCTGGTCGCGATACAGATGGTCAAATCTTAGTTATGCATGATGCATTCGGTATTTCGAAAGGCTTTGTACCTAAATTCTCAAAGAATTTTTTAGCCGAAACCGGCGATATGCGTAAAGCCATCATCGCTTATATCGATGAAGTTGCCGCACAGACTTTCCCTGCCGATGAGCACATGTTCTCATAAATTCACATGCACGCTTAAATTGATAGAGGGGGCTATAAGCAAATAGTTAAAATTTGCATGCACCCCCTTTTTCAACATCCCCTACCAATTTAATTAGGTAATTCATATATGGATATTATTGCAAATATTGATGTTCTTAGAGAACAGGTTATCGCTTGGCGTCGTCGTGGTCTATCCACTGCATTTGTACCGACTATGGGTAACTTACACGATGGTCATTTAGCCCTTGTTAAAGAAGCGCAAAAATACGCTGACCGTGTTGTAGTCAGTATATTTGTTAATCCAATGCAGTTTAACCAAGCTGCCGATTTAGCAGCATACCCGCGTACGTTAGACGAAGATTGCCGCGCATTACAAAGTGTTGATACCGATTTAGTCTTCACGCCAAGTCCAGAGCTGATATACCCACACGGCCTAGCATCGCAAACCTTCATTCAAGTGCCGGGTATTTCTGAAGTACTTGAAGGTGCACATCGTCCGGGTCACTTTAATGGTGTATCGACGATTGTGGCTAAATTATTTAATTTAGTACAACCTGACGTGGCTTTATTTGGTGAGAAAGATTTCCAACAATTAGCCTTAATCCGTCATATGGTTGATGATCTGGCAATGCCAATTCAAATTGTTGGCCTGCCGACTGTACGTGAAGAATCAGGCTTGGCAATGAGCTCTCGCAATGGTTTATTAACCGCTGAAGAGCGCATGGTAGCACCACTATTAGCTGATGTGATGGACACTATTGCGAACCAAGTAAGCACTGATGAACAAGCAAATAAAACATTAGTAGCACAAGCCACTGCACAGCTTAATGCTGCTGGTTTTAATACCGATGCGATTGATATTGTTGACGCGGATACGTTAGCGAGTCTCACTAAAGACAGTCAGCAAGCCGTTGTTTTAATGGCTGCATTCTTAGGAAAGGCACGTTTAATCGATAATAAAGTGATTAAATTACGCTAACCATTAGCGCAATTTTACCTAACAACTAGTACAATTGCGCTAATTAAACAAATACGCTACTATGGTCGCGGGTACATATTTTGTACGGTCTGTTTTGTACAGTATATAGTCATAAACTATTAATGGAATGGGTTTTAGAACATGCAAACCACAATGCTAAAAGGTAAATTACACCAAGCGCGTGTAACACATGCAGAATTAAACTATGAAGGTTCATGCGCAATCGATCAAGATATGCTTGATGCGTCAGGGATCCTAGAATATGAAGCAATCGATATCTATAACATTGATAATGGTGAGCGCTTTTCAACTTACGCTATCGCTGGCGAACGCGGTTCGAAAATCATTTCAGTGAACGGCGCGGCAGCACGTAAAGCAGCAGTCGGTGACCGCATCATTATCTGTGCATACGTACGCATGGACAATGAAGAAGCGAAACAACACAAACCTTCGCTTGTTTATCTTGATCAAGTTAATGACATAGTTCGTACAAGTAACGATATTCCAGTACAGGTTGCGTAGTTAGCAAACCGATACGGAATAATGAAAAACCAGCGTCATGCTGGTTTTTTTGTGCCTAAAATCTAGTACCAATCGAAATAAATGAATTACAGGTAATAAAAAAGAGCACCTAAGCGCTCTTTTCTCTTTATTCTTTACTCTAATTAAAGACAGTGTGCCGCAATATCAGCATGCCGAATTTGAATTACAGTGATTCAGCCGTTGCAACAACGTTTGCTACAGTAAAGCCGAACATTTCAAACAGTTGGTCAGCTGGTGCAGATTCGCCAAATGTTGTCATGCCGATGATAGCACCGTTAAAGCCAGTGTATTTGTGCCAGAAGTCAGCGATACCCGCTTCAACCGCAACACGTTTAACAACGTCAGACGGAAGAACTGATTCACGGTATACTGCATCTTGCTTATCAAATACATCTGTTGCAGGCATAGATACAACACGTACCTTACGGCCTTTTGCAGTAAGTTCTGCAGCAGCTTTAGTACAAAGCTCAACTTCAGAACCGGTAGAGATAAGGATAAGCTCTGGTTTGCCATCACAATCAACTAGCGTGTAACCACCTTTAACAACGTTTGCTAACTGAGCATCAGTACGCGGCATAGGTGCTAGACCTTGACGACTGAAAATTAATGCCGTTGGACCGTCTTTACGTTCAATTGCATATTTCCAAGCAACTGCTGATTCGACAGAATCACATGGACGCCATGCGCTCATGTTTGGTGTTAGACGCAAGCTTGCAATTTGCTCTACTGGTTGGTGAGTTGGACCATCTTCACCTAAACCAATTGAGTCATGCGTATACACTTGGATATTTTGCACTTTCATTAATGCAGCCATACGCATTGCATTACGCGCATACTCCATGAACATCAGGAATGTCGCACCGTAAGGCATTAAACCACCGTGTAAAGACATACCATTGATGATTGCCGTCATAGCAAACTCACGTACACCGTAATGCAAGTAGTTACCAGATGCGTCATCAGCAGTAATCGCTTTAGTTCCAGACCACATCGTTAAGTTAGATGGTGCTAAATCAGCTGAGCCACCGAGTAGTTCAGGTAACATTGCACCAAACTCTTCGATACAGTTTTGTGATGCTTTACGTGTCGCTATTTTTGCAGAATCAGCTTGCAGCTGTTTGATGTAGGCAGACGTTTTAGTTTCCCAGTCTGCTGGTAGTTCACCCGAAGTACGACGTGCGTATTCTGCAGCTAGTTCAGGGAATGCCGCTTGATAAGCCGCAAATTTTTCATTCCATGCCGCTTCCGCTTGTGCGCCAGCTTCATTGGCATCCCACTCAGCATAGATATCTGCAGGGATTTCAAATGCAGCGTGTTTCCAACCTAATTTCTCACGTGTTGCAACGATTTCTGCGTCACCTAGAGGAGCACCATGACAGCCATGCGTACCTTCTTTGTTTGGTGAACCAAAACCAATCACTGTTTTACAACAGATAAGACTTGGACGTGATGTTTCAGCTTTAGATGCTTCAATTGCCGCTTGGATTTCTGCAGGGTTGTGACCGTCTACAGAAACAACATGCCAACCGTAAGCTTCAAAACGTTTTACTGTATCGTCAGTGAACCAACCATCAACTTCACCGTCAATTGAAATACCGTTGTCATCCCAGAATGCAACCAGTTTACCTAGACCTAATGTGCCTGCAAGTGAACATGCTTCGTGTGAGATACCTTCCATTAGGCAGCCATCACCTAGGAAAGAATAAGTGTAGTGATCAACAATTTCATGTTCTGGTTTGTTGAACTGCGCTGCTAATGTTTTTTCAGCAATCGCCATACCAACAGCATTAGTAATACCTTGGCCTAGTGGACCTGTTGTTGTTTCAATACCAGGTGCATAACCGTATTCTGGGTGACCAGGTGTTTTTGAATGCAACTGACGGAAGTTTTTCAATTCTTCAATTGGTAATGCATAGCCAGTAAGGTGAAGCAGTGAGTAAATAAGCATTGAGCCATGACCGTTTGAAAGAATAAAGCGATCACGGTCAACCCAGTTTGGATTTGCTGGGTTATGGTTAAGATTTTTACGCCATAAAACTTCGGCAATATCTGCCATGCCCATTGGTGCGCCTGGATGGCCTGAATTTGCTTGTTGAACTGCGTCCATGCTTAATGCACGGATTGCGTTCGCTAGCTCTTGACGAGATGGCATATTTTGCTCCTGCTATGATTAATTTAAAATACTTTTAAGCTGTTATATTGTCATAAAATTATCTTATGTATAACAAGTTTTTTTAGTTTATTTAGATTTATCGGATTTTAGATTCCGGTCGGGGTATTAACGTTCTATACAAACCCCTTAACCTTTCGAATGAAAGTATACTAGCACTCAAGCGAACTTAACGCTGCAGTTTTATTAACAATAATGTGAGCCTTGTACATAAATAATATTTTTTAATCGGAATTGTTTTTATGCGATCTAACTAAAAAGAAATACTATCGAAGCTGTTTATTCGTTATACTGTTTCTGCATTCATTCTCCACAACGAACTTAGCAGAAAACGGCACATGCAAATGGCTAAATCGCCCAATTTAAAATTTTTCAAAACTGCACTGCGTAAGCATCGTACAAGTCCAAAATTACTTTCTGCCAAACACGACTACATTGTGCTACCTATTATTTCTGCGCTTGTTGGCGGGATGACAGGCTTAATCATCGCCCTATTTGAAGCGGCGGTACTATGGACTGACGCCCAACGATTACAAATGTTCAATCCTTTAGCACTGCCACCAAGCCTCAATATACTGTTAATCATAATACTCAGTGGCGCTATGGTTGGTTTTTCATTTTGGCTAACATTACGCTTCGCCCCCGAAGC
Organism: Moritella sp. JT01; assembly: GCF_001574435.1. Lineage (GTDB taxonomy): Bacteria > Pseudomonadota > Gammaproteobacteria > Enterobacterales > Moritellaceae > Moritella. The sequence continues at coordinate 38,716 of NZ_LOCN01000001.1, read as the reverse complement.
ATCGGGCAGTGGCATTACCCATATCGAAGGTGCGCTTGATGGCATGTATGACATTCGCTGGCGTCGCTTATTGCCGGTTAAATTTATAGCAGGTACATTAGCCATTAGTTCAGGTATGATTTTTGGTCGGGCGGGCCCGTCGATTCAAATCGGCGGCACAATTGGGCGCATGTTTGCAGACACAGCAAAGCGTTATACCAATGCCACTCATATCCTTGTTGCTGCTGGGGCGGCGGCGGGGCTGGCAGCCGCATTTAATGCGCCACTTGCCGGGATTTTATTTGTTATTGAAGAAATGCGTCCCCATTTTCGTTACAACATGACATCGATAAAATGTGTGACTCTCGCAGCGGCGGTTTCCACCATTGTGATGCGCGCTTTTCATGGCCAAGAAGCCGTTATGCCAGTCATGCATTTTGACGTTCCACCACTAACCTCGCTTTGGCTATTTCTTTTATTAGGCTCCATTTTTGGTGTCATTGGCGTGTATTTTAATCGCTGGATTATAAACAGTACAAAATTATTAAAACGTAAACAAAATAATAAAATGCACCGTATTATTCTTACCGGTGTATTCTTTGGTTGCCTGTTTGCCTTATTACAGTCATTTGCCCCTGACACCGCTGGTAACGGTAGAGATCTAATGGTCAGGATGATTCAAGAGCCAAGTACTTGGGCTATTTTAGTCGGCTTATTTGTGATCCGCCTATTCGGTACTATCGCTTGTTTTGCTTCGGGCGCACCTGGCGGTGTGTTTACCCCAATGTTAACACTAGGCACTTTATTTGGCCTTGCTTATGGCGTTATTGCAGCCGAGCTATTTCCCAGCTTCGTAGCCGAACCAACGGTATACGCGATAGCAGGGATGGGGGCATTATTTGCCGCGACAGTAAGAGCGCCAGTGACTGGCATTGTATTAGTGGTTGAAATGACTGATAGCTATGAGTTGATTCTACCTTTACTCATCACTTGTCTTGGCGCAACGTTTGTCGCCCAAGCAATCGGTGGAAAGCCGCTTTATGCAGAATTATTAAAGCTGTCATTACCTAAAGAACCGGCAGCAGAAGATAACGCTATAACAACAACACGCTCTCCAACAAGTTAATGCCACATTTTAACTAGAAACAAAAAAAGCACCCTATTAGGTGCTTTTTTCATGATATTGACTAAGTCTATAAACGTCTTAGAATACCCATTCCATGCCAAATAGAATGTCACTTGTTAAACTCTCTTTTGGCATGTTTTTATACTCAACAGTTGTATGATTATACTCAACGAAGAAACTTGCTGTTGGCATTAACGCGTAGTTAGCACGAGCGACCCACTGCGTGTAGTTTTCAGTGTCACCAAATGCGAGGATTTCAGGACTGAAATGAAATCCAGCTTCTAAACTAAACTCTTGAGTTAAACGTAGACCACCTAAGCCACCAAATGCTAATGCATAACCATCACCATTATCGTTATCCATTCTTATGGCTTTCGCGCCAATCTCAAAGAATGTTGAACCAACATCTTGAAACGCATAAAGTCCCGTATCTACGGTATAACCATTGTCGATAGTCTGTAGGTAATCACCTTTTAACTTAAGCGCCTCTTGCATTTCAAGCCCATAGCCCAACACAATATTGTCGTTATCGAACGCGACTGAGATGTTTGATGCAGCGCAGCTAAAGCTAGCCAGTAACCCTGCAGTGATAACTAATGATTTTTTCAATGACACTTTATTATTCCCAATGGCAAATGAGTGGTAGTTACATTTAATGATAGTGAACGAATAATTATTTTAAGCTGAAAAAAGCTCGTCACTTCATACTTTTAATACTTTCGCACTATGCTACTTCATATTGACTATTTATTACATATATACATAAATAAAAATATACTTAAAATAGTGCGTTTAAAAATATTTACGAAATTAATATGATCGAAGGACTATCTTAATACAGGTAAAGTAGTTTAGAATAGCCGTCTAGATGTTAAAACTTCTACACATATGAACGTACATTACGTCGGTTGTGTTTAAATTAAGAGAGAATTAAAACCATGGCTAAACACTTGTTTACCTCTGAGTCAGTATCAGAAGGTCATCCTGATAAAATTGCAGACCAAATCTCCGATGCTGTACTTGATGCAATCATCGCTCAAGACCCAAAAGCACGCGTAGCCTGCGAGACTTATGTTAAAACCGGTATGGTTATGGTTGGTGGTGAAGTAACGACTGACGCTTGGGTTGATATCGAAGAAATCACCCGTAAAACAGTACGTGAAATCGGTTACATCAACTCAGAAATGGGTTTTGACGCCGACTCTTGTGCAGTATTAAACACAATTGGTAAGCAATCTCCAGACATCAACCAAGGTGTTGACCGCGATGATCCACTAGAGCAAGGCGCTGGTGACCAAGGTTTAATGTTTGGTTATGCAAACAATGAAACTGAAGAATTAATGCCAGCTCCGATTACTTACTCACACAAGCTGGTTAAACGCCAAGCTGAAGTACGTAAAAATGGTACACTTCCTTGGTTACGCCCTGATGCAAAAAGCCAAATCACATTTGCTTATGATGATGGAAAAATTGTTGGTATCGATGCCGTTGTTCTTTCAACACAGCATTCAGAAGACATCAAACAAGCTGATCTGATTGAAGCAGTAATGGAAACAATCATTAAGCCAGTATTACCTGAGCAATGGTTAAATAAAGATACTAAATTCTTCATTAACCCAACTGGTCGTTTCGTTATTGGTGGTCCAGTAGGTGACTGTGGTTTAACAGGTCGTAAAATTATCGTCGATACATACGGCGGTATGGCGCGTCACGGTGGTGGTGCATTCTCTGGTAAAGATCCATCAAAAGTTGACCGTAGTGCAGCATACGCTGCACGTTATGTAGCGAAAAATATCGTAGCAGCAGGTCTTGCTGATCGTTGTGAAATCCAAGTGTCCTACGCGATCGGTATTGCTGAACCAACGTCAATCTCTGTTGAAACATTCGGTACAGGTAAAGTAAGCGACGAGCTACTCGTTAAACTTATTCGTGAACATTTCGAGTTGCGTCCACACGGTTTAATCGAAATGCTAGATCTTAAGCGTCCGATTTACCAAAATACAGCAGCTTATGGTCACTTCGGTCGTAAAGAATTCTCTTGGGAAGCAACAGACAAAGCTGAAATCCTACGTGATGCAGCAGGTCTTTAATCAACATTAGCTTTAACTAGCTGTTGATTACAAAGAGGCGCTTTTGGTAACATAACCAAAGCGCCTTTTTTATAGATAACGATCATGCCCAACCGTTTACCCCAGCCAAATGCAACGTCCGAAACGCTCGAAAACTTGGTGTTAGGTAAAATAGCCACTTGCTATCAACAAGCCGAGCAGCACTTAAACCGAACCTTTCCCCGTCCTCAAATTCACTTTAATCAACGTGGTAAAGCCGCAGGTAGTGCTCGATTACAAATTAATGAGTTACGTTTTAACCCTATCTTATTGCAAGAAAACCAACAGCATTTCATAGCAAATACAGTGCCACATGAAGTGGCGCATTTATTGGTTTATCAAATCTATGGGCGGACTAAACCCCATGGTGAAGAATGGCGACAAGTTATGAATCAAATTTTTGACCTCGCTGCCAAAACCACACATCAATATGATGTTTCCAGAGTGAAAGGCAAAACTTTTACCTATGCTTGTCACTGTACAGAACACTTATTAACAATTCGTCGCCATAATAAAATAGTCCGTGATAACATCAAATATATTTGTCGTTATTGCAAACAAAGTTTAATCATAAAACATTGAATTACAATGGATTAACTTAATCTGTATATGTGACTACTTGTTTGATAATTATCTAAAAAATTAACGTATATAGGTGTATTTATCTCAATTCATAAGATAAAATAACTCAATACATACCATTGTGATAGGGAACTAGGTTATGACTCAAACGTTAGATACTGCAAGATCTACCGATTATGAAATGGAAAAACTGATAGCTGCAGTTTTAAAACGTAACAAAAATCAAGCGGAGCAAATCGCCCGAACTCTTGATCTTAGTGCTTTATCTATCTCCCAACGTATTTTCATGGCAAAGTCCGGTGTGTTAAAAGAAAAAATGCTTACGGATGCAGATATCGCAGTACGTTACGCCGCTTCTCGCGCAAACTAACCACTTCGATATCCAAGGAGCAGTTATTCTCTTCTGCTCTTTTTTATACCTCATGTCTGCCTCCTTATTTCAGTTTCTGCCAGCTTCTAATTATTGCATTCATTTCTAAACTCTTATATCAATACACCACTAATTAAGCCTATTCTGCCGTCTATTTTTAGCTGTGTTACAATGCTGCATTATTACATTGGAGCAGTCTGTAATGTTAAAACAATTCGGTATTATAGTTTTATCGACCACCTTATTCATCCCTTTTTTTGCTAATGCTTCGGACAATGGCAATCAAACAAATCAATCCTTTAGTAAAGCCAAAAAAATGCTTGAACGGCAGGTATATACCGATGTACCTAGACTGACGATCTATTGCCACGCTGATTTCAATAGAAAAAAGAAGATCACCGACAATAATGGGTTTACTTCGACAAAGCATGTGAAACGCCAAACAAAAGTTGAATGGGAACACGTTGTGCCAGCCGAAAACTTCGGTCGTAACTTTAGTGAATGGCGCGAAGGTAATAGTGCTTGCGTGAACAGCAAAGGCAAAAACTTTAAAGGTCGTCGTTGTGCAGAAAAAATTAATATCCCTTACCGCTATATGCAGGCGGATATGTACAACCTATATCCAGCAATTGGTGCTGTAAACGCATTACGTAGTAACTACAATTTTGCCAGTTCAGTCAACGCAAAAAAAAATCAATTCGGCAGCTGCCCTATCAAAATAAAAAATAAAACGGTACAACCACCTAATTATGCCAAAGGCCAAATAGCCCGTGCTTACTTATATATGGAAGCCGCCTACCCTATGTACAAAATAGGTAGACAGAAACGTGAGTTGCAGGCATGGGATAAACAATATCCAGTGACGCGTACTGAATGTCGACGTACACAACTTATTGAGAGCTTGCAAGGCAATGAAAATTACGTTGTTAAGTCTGCCTGTTTAGATCGTGGTTTTTGGTAACCTGATTTATTGACTTGGCACACAGGCAGCGAGATTCAGTTGTAACCAATCAATGAAGTTTTGCTGTAAAACATCAGACTGACCATCTTTACCTAACAAAGTATTGCCTTGCGCTAATAAAGTGTCACCTTGGCTTAATAACATATAGTGATGACCTGAACGTTTAAAGCCAAACGGCGCGACTAAATTACCACGTAGTAAATCATCCATGACTAAGGGGTATGAGCCTATTGCCGCCCCTAAGTTATCAACCACCGCTTGTAAACAAAAATAGAAATGTGCGAATGTTTGTTCGCTTTTCACCTTCAGACTTTGTACTTGAAGACATGAAACAGCATTACCTTGTAACCAATTATCCCAAGCCTGTGGCCGAGTCTGGCTATGTAATAATTTAAGCTTACCAGCGTCATTCTGTACCTGTTGCCAATATTCAGGAGAGAAGACAGGGCCAACCCATTCTTCAACTAAGGGGGTCTGTTGGTAATCATGCAATAGTGGAAAGTCATCTCGTCGTATCGCCAACGACAAACCATTACTGCCAAGTATCACAGGGCCGCCTGCTGTTGATAATCGCACATCGGCATCGACATTATCTTGATAAAAATCACTCAACCTTGGCATTAACCAACGCATTGTTAATGTTGGCTCACACGATACTTCTAAGTGTGTATGCGTAGCCTGAGTTACATGCTGAACACCCGCTTCCAAGGCATTAAATGCTTGTTCTGTATATCCAGACAATAGTTTACCAGCAGGCGTTAATTTCACATTTCGCCCTTCACGATAAAACAGATTTACCGCTAAGTGCGTTTCTAATGTTTTAATCTGCTTACTCACCGCACCATGGGTAATGCACAGCTTGTCTGCTGCTTTACTATAACTTTCTAGCACCGCTGCAATATGGAAAATATGGAATGCTTTTAAATGCCTCATTGGTGACTTTTTCTCACATATTAATTGAAATCTATTCGATTATAGCTAACTCACAATTAACCTACAATGAACGCCTATCAATAATTATGAATCATAAATGGAATCGTTATGGAAATATTTAGTCTGGCTATATTAGGCATCTTAATCGTTATCAGCCCTGGTGCTGACTTTGTTTTAGTTTTAAAGACCAGTATTAACGATGGGCGTAAAGCGGGGATTTATACTGCACTTGGTCTGAGTCTCGCCATCTGCGTGCACATCAGTTATTCGATGTTTGGTATTAGCTATTTAATCTCACAGAATGAATTTCTGTATAACATGATCCGCTACGCTGGTGCAGGCTATTTGATCTACCTTGGTATCAAAGGTATTTGCTCGGCAAACAGTCCATTAAATACCACGTCGGCAGAACAACGTAAAAATAAAAATTGGCAATATCTAGCTCAAGGTTTTCTGTGTAATGTCTTAAACCCTAAAACAATGTTGTTTTTCTTAAGTGTATTTAGCCAAGTTATCTCACCAGACTCAAATGACAATACTCAGGCCTTCATCTACGGTGCTTATATGATTGCCCTACATGGCATATGGTTTGCGATCGTCGCGATATTATTTACCTCTGCGGCATTACAGACAAGATTACTACGTGTTAGAAAACGATTGAATCAGGTGTGTGGGGTTGGGCTGGTTAGTTTTGGTGCATTACTGGCGATGAAGTAACATCAATGTAGGAAACAAATTGCAGCAAAACGAGAAACGTATTTCGCTTTAATCCCATCAACGTAAATTTGTTGGGATTTCATTCTTTATACCAGCACTATTCACTGTAATAATTTGCTCTGGAAAATCTTTAAGTTTAATATTTAAGTAGGTTTGTCTGGAGATAATACTTACTATTTTTTTTATAAAGCGAGGATAACCAGCAAAAAATACACTGTATTCTTCCGTAATACTGGCAATATCATGCCAGGGAATAAACAGGTTTTTAGATCCAAACCGAAAAGGTAATAGCATTTTCAAAAAAAGGCCCTGGTTGTTCGCATAACACTGTAACGTACCATTACTATACCGTTTACCAATATAGCCACTGCCCGTAATAAATTTTTCATTTTTACTTAAATTAAAATCATACCGAAACTTTACAGCTAAACTTCGCCAGCCACTTTCTTTAGCGAAAGAATAAGTTATAAATAACCACCCAGCAATAAAGAAAGCAATGAACCAGTAAGATGTTAAAAATGAAGTAAACAAGTACTGAAATTTATCAACATACGACAGTGCAAAGTCTGGTAACTCGACCATTCCCGCAGCTAATACCAATACAATGAATACAAAAAATGCCAGCGCCCAGCACAGGCCTAGAATCTTACCTATTTCTTTCATACTGTCTTTCCAGAAACGCTTCATTTTAGTTCATCCCATGTATCTCGTGTTTTCTGACGTCGCCAATTCATCGTTCTAGCAATAGCTATTATCAGCGGCGCTAAAAGCGGGGATAATAATAAGTACAAGTTATACATGATACGTTCGGTTCGAAAATTTAACTTCTCAACATCATCAAGAACAAGTGACAAATTCCTGAAATTATCCAAGATGGGAACTTTAATTTGGTAGGCGTGAAAAGTCTTGAATTGACTATAATAAGTTTTGAGCTGCTGACAATTCCCCTCTTCACTAAACTCAATCGTTGAGTCTGTGCCACTCACAATATTGATATCTTTAATCTCTGGCAAGCGAGAATCAGAGCAATAAATATCATCAATCAATCCTGATTTTTGAATGATGCCTTTTACAGCCAACGAGTTATGAGTGTATATCATCCCACTGAGCATTAGACCAAGGCACGCTATACTTACTATCCACAGTAGCTTTAAATAATTTGGCAAAATTCTTCCCTAATTTTTACGATCTACACTTTGAAAATAGATATAAATGATACATAGCCATTAAAAAAGACAATACAGGGATTAAATCAGCACCTTCTGCGATCCAAATTAAGGAATAAAAGCTGTCGTATCTCGATACAGTGGCATATACATATGCAATAGAAAGATGAATCATTACGTATAACAATCCCCCCACTTTATCTTCTAAAAGCATACGCTGAAGCCATTTAATAAAATATACCAATGCTATTGATATCAAAATGAAATTGAGTAAATTTATTTCCACTACGTTTACACCTCAGCATAAAGAATCAATAACATTTATCTAAAACTAAGCAACTTAAACAGCAAGCAACCAAGCATCGTCATTTATGTTATAAACAAATATCCATACGGTATAAATATAAAACCTAAATAACACACTAAAACCAGTCCAAATAACGACTAGGTATTTCGAATACTAATTATTAATGATTAATGATTAATGATTAATGATTAATGATTAATGATTAATGATTAAAAATAAGGTATTACAATGTATGAAACTTGAAAATATGAGGTAATTCGAACCTAATTAAATCACTGAAGAATAATTACATTCATGCATTCTCATACAAATACGGCGTATGCAGTTCCATATAAACCTCTGGCGCTGCCAGCGCTGTAAAACCAAATTGTTGATATAAACCATGGGCGTCACTGGTGGCTAACATCATGCGTCTGAGTCCCTGTAAATCCGGATGATCTAATATAGCCGCCATAAGCAATTTACTTAACCCTTTACCTTGATGCGACTCAAGTACAAAAACATCCGATAAATAGGCAAAGGTTGCTTTGTCTGTGATCATCCGCGCAAACCCCACTTGTTCACCAGCTTGGGTAAACACACCAAAGCATAATGAGTTTTCTAACGAACGCTGCAACGTGGCCATCGGAATTCCTTTCGCCCAATATGTACCCGCAATAAATTCGTGTATTACCGCTAAATCCATATCTGCAAAATTAGCACTTATTTTATAATCTTCATCCATAATGACCACTCCATTTCACACTTATAATCAACAAATTAGATTAAAAGTATCACGATCTAAACATAATGAAAATAAAGTGATATCAAATATACCGAAAGGAAAGGAAAGGACAGGACAGGAGATGAAGCCTTGATTCAATTATTTTAAATCAAGGCCATATCTTATATAGCTAAGGATTGGCTTGAATATTTAGCTTAACATTGGATGCAGCGCTGTAACCATAAAGATCGATGTACCACGAACCCGCCTTTGGAGCATCAAAGGTGCAGCTTTCGTTATTACCTGAGTCGTTTGATCGACAGTCGTATCGACGAAGTGAAGACTTCGCACCATGCCGGACATAAAGATCCACATCACCACTGCCACTTGACATTGTTACAGTGAAACTCGTGTAACCTTCATTCAGATCCTGAGTGAAGTGTTCCCACCGCCAGGTACCCACAGATATATTAGACTCTGTTCTGTCGATTACATTATTACCGCTACCACTACCTGCGGTATAACTGCCGACCAAACTCAATCCGGAAAATGTACTATACCCTTTAACCCGAACATAATAAGTACCGCCCGATGCAGTAACATTACAACTTTCATTATTACCTACGGCATAAGGACGGCAATCATAAATACTATCTGTTGGTTTTGAACCAAATTTAACATACAGGTCAGCATCCCCCGTTCCACCGTTAATAACAAAGCTTATATTTGTAGCAGCGGTTGGGACTTCCATTCTAAACATGACATCTTGCCCTGCATTCGCGGTTAGATTAGTTCTGGCTACACCGTTTATCAATAAATCATCTTGTGGAGGAAGAGGAGGAGGCGTATCACCGGTACCACCTTTGGCCAGCTCACCAAGATAAGCAACCGCCAATTTAGCGAATTTTATTCCATGTTGGGCATCAAAACTTGAATCATTCTCAGTATGTATCTTGGTATTAATATCTCCCATGGTTGACTCGAATGGTATTGACGCTGCAAATCCTTGGTTATACCAAGACGCATGATCAGAACAACCATAGCCACATTTGTCATAGCCATAGCTGATATCAGAAAAATAGGTATCAATGAGCTGACTCATAAACTGATTTTGCGCACGACTAGTATAGTCTGTCATAAAGACAATATCATGATCTGCAGTACCATGATGCCCTGTCATATCAAACTGGGCGACACCAATAACATTTTTACCGCTGTTTTTAAAATCCTGTGCGATAGCATTAGAACCTCGTAACCCGACCTCTTCAGCAGCATAGGCGATAAATTTAACTGTTTTGTTAGGCTTAAACCCACTAGCAACTAATGCTCTTAACGTTTCAGTAACCACTGATATACCGGAAGCATTATCATCAGCACCAGGTGCTCGGTCTGAGGTCCCCGACTGATTTATAGAATCAAGATGCCCACCAATAACCACGATATCATTAGGCTCTGATCTACCAACGACAGTTGCTATAACCGACGGTTGTTTCCAGCTGTGGTTATAAAATTCCACTTTAATATCAGCGCGATCACCCGCAATATTCGTCCAGCTATTCTTGATTTCCGTCGCAGCATCAACCCCGGCCTGCTTGTTATAATAACGATTATGAAAACTACTTAAGGTATTAACTGTATTCGCTAAATTATCTGCTGATAACTCACTCAACAAGGCATCAACCCCACTTGTGTTATTAATAGTGTAATTGACCATTATCTGTGTTTCGATTTTCGCTGGCGCACTGGCAAATGCCTGCGCTTGCTCAAACGTTTCATGGAAGAAGAAACCGCCACAGCGGTTAAATTTGTGATGCATAAGTTCACTGAGCTGATCTATTTTGTCTTCACTCATACTGACCAACGCAATCTCGCTATTACCAGCGTTCAGCATATTGTTCTGACTTAGGTTAAACTGAGTGCGATGCTTCTGGTTAATTAATTTGTAAGCATCTGAACCTAAAGTGATCCACACCTGTTGTGGTGTCTCAATATTTTTTTCCGCCTCGGCAGCCAGCGTCGATAGAGAAGCTAAACTTAATAGAAGCAAGGTATAAGATAAATTTTTCATTGAATTTTACCTGAATAAGAGAGGGGGAATATCCCCCTGCAAAATAGATAACGATACGTTTAAGGATTTGCTTGGATATTTAGCGTCACATCGGATGCTGCGCTGTAACCGTAAAGATCTATATACCATGTACCCGACTTTGGTGCATCAAAGGTACAGCTTTCGTCATTACCTAAGTAGTATGGGCGACAATCGTATCGAACAAGCGAAGACTCAGCACCATGCCGAACATAAAGATCAACATCACCACTGCCACCTGACATTGTTACAGTGAAGCTAGCGTAACCTTTATTCAGATCCTGAGTGAAGTGTTTCCACTGCTGACGATCTACAGATATATTAGATTCTGTTCTGTCGATGACATCATTACCGCCACCACTACCAGCTGTATAACTGCCTACCAAGCTCAATCCCGAAAAAGCGCTATATGCTTTAACTCGAACATAGTAAGTCCCGCCCGATGCCGTAACATCACAACTTTCATCATTTCCTACAGTATAAGGGCGACAATCATAAACACTCTCTGTCGGTTTAGAACCGAGCTTGACGTAGAGATCTGCATCTCCGTTACCGCCACTCATGCTAAAGCGAATGTCACTGGCACCAGCAGGAACTTCCATTGTATAAATAATTTCGTCACCACTGTCAGTACCAAGACCTGTTACCGTAACCCCATTTTCTAATACTTTCTTACTATCAGGAGGTGTAGTTCCGCCACAACTAGTACCAGGGCTAGCGTTAGAATTAATACCTACCGCAGCTAATGAAACTTTAACCTCATCAGTGCTATAACCCAAATCACAGGCCGCATCCATCAGACCATTACCAGCCTCATCCCAGTTAGTATTAGCGGTCCAATAGCGTTGGTTAGCTTTTGCGTAAACAATAAAGGCTTTTTTTGTATCCCAACCAACTGTCGTTGCCAAGTTATAAAAAGCCTTGTTATATACACCTGAAGTATTGTGCACATCCATGCTTGAATTATAATTGGATTGATGATCAATAGATCTTCCATCTCTGGTCGGTTCATCCATATAGCGTAATGCGCCGTTGCCTTTGAATATTTGAGCACCCACCTGCCAGTCATTAGTACCGTTCATAAAAAATTCAGCGGCTTCACCTGCCATATCAGAGAAAGCTTCATTTAAGCCTCCTGACTTAGCCTCATAAACCAATCCTGAATTTTGCTCGGTAAAACCGTGGCTGACTTCATGGGCTGAAACGTCCAAACTTACTAACGGATAGAAGTACGATTCGCCATCACCAAAGGTCATCGCCGTGCCATCCCAAAATGCATTTTCATAGTCCTTGCTATAATGCACCCGCATTTGCAGCTGAAAAGATAACGGCGCTGTATTAATCCAGTCGTTATACATATCAAATACCACACCACCAAAGTAGTGAGCATCATTAAGCGGAGAAAAAGCACCATTAATTGATTTAACCGTATTTTCAGGGCAGGTAAAACTAAACGCCGATGAACCATTAGTGCCGTGATTTAGATTAATGGTTTTAACATTCGTATTATTCATAATACAGTTATTGCCAGACTGCCCTACATTCAAGTACCCGAAATCAGTACCATAATGATACTTTCCCGTTTTCTCATTGCCACCAAAACCAGTGGCATCGGCAGTTTGCAGATTATTGAAATACTTTAATACCTCACCCGTTTGCGCATCGATAATATAGTAAGGGCGCGATGGTTTATCACTATGCTGGAGGAAACTGATTTCATATACCAAGCGGGCAACTCCGTCTTCATCTTGCCAGATGCCTAGCTTCGACGTTTCATTTTCTACACTGACAGAGCCTCCTACAAGAAGGGGACTCGCCGGTGCACTAAGCATTTTAGCCTTATTTAACGCTGTTTTCTCTGCTAGCCGAGGCGTGGTATTGATAACATCAGTGGCAATCCCATAAACAACAGCACCATGAGCATTCTTAATAGTACCGTCAGAATAACGAGATATAATTGCATGATCGCCAATAACAGGAATGTCATTAAACATCTGTTGATAACGCGTGGTAACACCACCATCAGTATTGCGATAAGTTTTAACCACACTAAGATCTTCATTACTGGCTAGTCCCAATAACTGAGCTGTATTTGGATCTGTAATGGATGTTGTTGCTGAAGATATTGCTGACAATTGTTGAACATTGTCACGTAAATTGGTCCTCTGAGCGGCGGTAGCTGCAGTGGTGGAACTAAGAATACTTAGCGCTATAGTGCTTAAAATAAATTTATTTATTTTATTCATTGTAGTCTCCATCTAAATATTGTGATTGCTAATACAACACCTGTAATGTGTTGTTTAAAACGAACACTCAACACCTGAATCCGTTCAGAAATACTCTGGACATTACAACATTACCAGTGCTACCTAAATGGCAGATAAATTGAGTAATGCTTAGCTTATCTGTCCTCCTGAAGTTACAAATAAATTTAGCTAACACTATTAACGCGCATCAACCTTAGGGAGTGACTCAAAACCAATTAAATTAACAATATACTAACAATTGGGTATTGCCAACTTTTTTTAGAAAATTAATTCAAATATCAACCGCACTTAACATTAGCGATGTAAACCTAAAATTAACACACCTAATATACTGTTAAATAAGCCTATTCCATATTAACTGTAATATAATAGATAAATAAAAAAGATTGAGACGAGTAATCCACACACTGTAACGTAAATAAATGCTTACGAATTACCATGCAATTGATAACAAGTTGTTAACAGTTATAATTCTTACTATAAGATGATTTCTTATTTAATAGGTCTTAATCGACCGCCATTAAACATTAATACTTAGCGCAAATTTAAGGTTACAATACCCTACATAATTACTTTATTGCGAACAAAGGATTGCCATGAAAATTGATCTCACATTAAGCGGCTTAGTTGCACAAAAGCACACATTCACCTTGCCACTTGATTACAACAAACCTGACGGTGACACGATTGACGTATTTGTACGTGAACTTGTCGCGCCAGATAAACAAGATCAAGACCTCCCGTATTTGGTTTATTTTCAAGGTGGTCCAGGGTTTGGCGCGGTGCGCCCGATGGCAAATGGCGGTTGGATAAAACGCGCATTACAAGAATATCGCGTATTGCTGCTAGATCAGCGTGGCACTGGGCTATCTTCACCAATCAGCGCGGTGAGTCTTGCCCACTTAACAGCAAGTGAACAAGCTGACTACCTCACCCACTTCCGCGCTGATAATATTATTCGTGATGCCGAAGCTATCCGTGCACAATTATCACCGTTCAATACTTGGAGCATCATAGGCCAAAGTTTTGGTGGCTTCTGTGTATTACGTTATTTAACCGCTGCGCCAGAAGGGTTAACACAAGCTTTCATCACTGGTGGCTTACCATCACTGACTCGTCCAGCCGATGAGGTTTATCAAGCCACCTATAAACGCGTTCAGGCGAAAAATAATGATTTCTTTAACCGTTTTAGTGATGCGCAAGACCTTGTTACTGCATTAGCGAAACATATTACCGATAACGATACTTACCTTGCGACAGGTGAAAAACTAACGGTTGAAATGCTGCAACTACTTGGTGTTAACTTAGGGATGGAAGAAGGACCGGAAGCTGTTTATTACTTACTTGAACAAGCGCTTATCACTACGCAACAAGGTACGCAAAAAAGCACCCAAGTTAATCCATTGTTCTTAGCGCAATTCTGTCAATTCTTGGATTACAATACCAACCCAATTTTTGCGTTACTGCATGAGTCTATCTATTGCCAGCAACAAGCATCTGACTGGGCTGCACACCGCGTTCGCGCAGACTATGACGAATTTAATTACCAAACAGGTCAGCCATTCTTATTCACTGGTGAAATGATTTATCCGTGGATGTTCGAGCAATTTGAGAATTTGAAACCATTACACGAAGCAGCGCAACTGTTAGCGAAAAAACAAGATTGGTCCGGTCTTTACGACCTTGACGTGCTTAAAAATAACCAAGTGCCGGTTGCCGCGGCGATCTATAGCGAAGATATGTATGTTGAAATGCAATACAGTTTAGAAACTGCCGCACGCGTTAACAACCTTAAATATTGGTTAACATCAGAGTTCGAGCACAATGGTATCCGTATGGACGGTGACAAAGTATTAAGTAAACTTATCGACTTAAATAAAGGCGTTATTCTCCGCTAATAATAGCATTAATACGCCAACCCTGATGCTGGTATCACCCAATTAATGAAGTGCAGGTGATACCACTTTTGTCTATTTTTCATATTTAAAATCACGACTATTGTTCAGCCTGTTGCTGTAACCAGTCTAATAACACCTTCACTCTTGGATTGGGTGTAATGTCTGCGCTATATACAGCATGATATTGATATGCTGCAGGGCTAATGAGTTCAGGAAAAGGAGCGACTAACTCACCACTACGTAAATGTTTATCTACCAGTCGTTTGCGCCCGATTGCCAATCCAGCATGATTAATCGCGGCAACCATCGCCAAATCAGAACGGTCAAAACTCAAACCACGATTATAATTCACTTCACGTATCTGATGGCACTCAGCCCATTCTAACCATTCCGCATTATAAGCGGCTTGTGGCCACGCCTTACAATCATGCAATAAGCTGCAGTAACGAATATTCTCGGGGTTATCAATAAGGCCGTGTAACTCCGCATAAGCGGGAGAGCAGACAGGCGTAACCTCCTCAGACATCAATTCAATGTTCGATAGTCCAGGAAAGGGGCCCGATGTATAATAAAGTGCGACATCAATAAACTGGGTATGAAAATTAATATCGTCATTACCGGTAAGAATATCCAACTGAATAGCTGGATATTGGCGATGAAAATCATGGATCCGAGGGACCAGCCAACACAATGAAATAGAAGGACGGGCATAGATTGTCAGACGACCTGATAATTCATTACTGCGAATATCATTTAACTCTTCATCCAGTGAATTAAACAACCGTTCGCAACTACGGCATAACCTCGCGCCCTCGCCCGTCAATTTCAATTGTTTATGCAAACGATGAAACAGCTTAAAGCCGAGTTCTTGTTCCAACTTCGCAATACGATGACTGACCGCGCTGGGGGTGAGAAAAAGCATCTCTGCCGCTTGCGTGAATGAACCGTACTGCGCTGCTTTGACAAAGGTATCCAGGTTAGCTAATTGGCTACCGCTAAATTGTTTATGATTGCCGAATGTTAATTCCATAACTTAATACCCAAACTCCTTCAAGATGCTATATCAGAGACTCGCTGGGATATCAGAACAAGGCACAATATGCAGATAATGGTATTCGATTTTAAAATATCATTTTCAAATATTGTAACGCAGTACTGTTATTCGAGCGAGTCGCCCGTAGGGTAAGCGAAGGATCAATGTTTAGCTTGCTGTAAATAAGCTTTCATTTCCGCTTCTGGCACCATACCGCCGCCGGTAGCCCACACCAAATGCGTTGCATCCGCCAAACTATCGCCAAGTTGCATCCGCTCAAGATACTCTGAATTATTGACCACATGCACAATACCCGGCATTCCAGCCAGTGCAGAAGGTTCAAGCTTAAGCTGCTCAGTGTCATGAATCAGCCCTAATAACTGATACATATCAGTATCCGTTAACGTAATATAGCCATCTAACATCCGCTCCATTGCTTTACCGATAAAACCCGAAGCACGACCAACAGCAAGACCGTCAGCAGCCGTCATATTATCAATACCGAGATCCTGAACGGATATTTGATCATGGAGTCCGGTATAAACGCCTAATAACATACACGGCGAATGTGTCGGTTCCGCAAAAATACAATGAACATTATCGCCAAAGACCAGCTTAAGACCAAAAGCAACGCCGCCTGGCCCCCCACCCACACCACAAGGAAGATAAACAAAGAGTGGATGTTGGGCATCAACAAGTATATTTTTCTCCATAAATTGCTGCTTTAATCGCTCACCAGCGACCGCATAACCCAAGAACAACGACGTGGAGTTTTCATCATCAACAAAATGACAGAACGGATCTTGTAACGCTTCTTCACGACCGTGTTCGACCGCAATGCTGTAGTCCGATTCATATTCAATCACATTCACGCCATGAGCACGCAGACGGTCTTTTTTCCACTGCCGAGCATCTGCAGACATATGCACACTGACCTGAAACCCTAAACTGGCCCCTATAATGCCAATAGATAAACCTAAATTTCCAGTTGAGCCAACTGCAATTTTATACTGGCTGAAAAATGCCCTGAATTGTTCAGAATAAATCTTACTATAATCATCCTCTACACTAAGCAACCCTGCTGAAATTGCCAGTTTTTCGGCATGCTGCAGAACCTCATAAATACCACCCCGCGCTTTAATTGACCCTGATATCGGTAATTGAGAATCTAACTTGATCATCATACGACCAGGTAATGACGTCTGATAGTAATCTCCCAGCGCCGCTTGCATAGCCGGGATCGTCTGCAGCGGTGATTCAATAATACCGTTACTCTGCTGTGTTTCAGGAAATGCCTGACAAAAGAAAGGGGCGAAACGCAGTAAACGTTCACTCGCCTCCTGCACATCCACAGCAGTTAAACCAACATAAGGTAAGGCTTCCGCATAGCTTGTCACTTTAGGATTAAACCAGCTCAGAGGTTTAAGATCTATCAGCGATTCCAACAATGGAAATTCATTTATTAATTGTATGTTCCGGGTCTTATTCATCATATGCCTTCACTCAACGATTAAACATGAACAGTAAAATACCGTCCATAACAGTGCCAATATAGGACGTTTAAGCTTGTCACTTGCACTCTTTAATAACTTATTCTTTTCAAGATAGTGAGTATGCATCGACCCCGCTTAAACGAACAAAGGATCAATTTTTAACCTTAGGATGAATCTGACGATGCCAGTAACGAGACGGTGATCACTGTAGGTTACAGCAGTAACCTACAACTATTTTATTTGTTAACGGATAAATTTCATCTGCTAATAAAAAAAGTGGGTATAATCATTTTATTAACTACATTTTTGAATAAAGGTAAATAGCATGCGTCATCCTCGCATCTTCGAATCCGGCGAACTAATCGTGGGCTCTAGCTTTGAATTATCACCAGACGGCGCAGGCCACGTTGGTCGTGTATTACGTATGACTACAGGTGATACGCTAACTTTATTTAACGGTAAAGGTGGCCAATACCATGCCACAATTGAACAGACCACGAAAAAATCGGTGACAGTTCACATTGACGAATTCCAAGATGTCGACAGTGAATCACCACTCAAGATCCACCTTGGTCAAACAATATCTCGCGGCGATAAAATGGATTTCACGATCCAAAAATCTGTCGAGCTGGGTGTAACAGCCATCACCCCACTGTTTAGTGAACGTTGTGGCGTTAAGATCTCTGGTGAACGCTTAGAGAAAAAAGTACAGCAATGGCAAAAAATTGTCATCGCAGCATGTGAACAAAGTGGTCGTAATTTCGTGCCACAAGTATTAGCACCAAAACAGCTAAAAGACTGGGCGGCAGAAGAAACGACTGAATTAAAACTGAACCTGCACCCACGCGCAAAATACAGCATTAATACCTTACCCGAACCTAAACATGGCGTGCGTTTATTAATTGGTCCTGAAGGCGGTTTATCTGCGGATGAGATTAGCATGACAGAGCAATTTAACTTTGAAGAAACGTTATTAGGCCCTCGAGTATTACGAACAGAAACAGCAGCATTAACAGCGATAACCGCACTACAATGCCGCTTTGGCGATTTAGGATAGGATAAAGAATATGACAATTAAACTTGGCATCGTGATGGATCCCATCGCAGACATTAACATTAAGAAAGACTCTAGCTTTGCAATGTTAATCGAAGCGCAAAACCGTGGTTACGAGCTTTTCTACATGGAAATGCAAGATCTATCTATGCTTGAAGGCCGTGCATATGCGTCTTCTCGTCCATTAAAAGTACAACAAGATCCCGCTAACTGGTACGAACTAGGTGAAGAAAATAACCATCTTCTATCCGATCTTGACGTGGTATTAATGCGTAAAGATCCACCGTTCGATACTGAGTTTATTTACGCCACTTATATGCTTGAGCGTGCTGAAGACGAAGGAACATTAATCGTTAACAAACCACAAAGTCTCCGAGATGCCAATGAAAAACTGTATACGGCATGGTTTAACGAATTCACGCCGACAACACTGGTAACACGTCGAAAAGACAAATTACGCGCATTCCATAAAGAGCACAAAGATGTGATCTTAAAACCACTTGATGGTATGGGCGGCGCATCAATTTTCCGTCTTAACGAACAAGATAAAAACGTCAGCGTGATTATCGAAACACTGACTGAACATGAAACGCGTTACTGCATGGCACAAAAGTTCATCCCTGATATTAAAGATGGCGACAAACGTATCTTAGTGATTGACGGTGAACCAGTACCGTATTGCCTAGCGCGTATCCCTGCAAGTGGTGAAACACGTGGTAATATCGCCGCTGGCGGTCGTGGTGAAGCACGCCCATTATCAGAAAGCGATTGGCATATTGCCAAAACATTAGGTCCTAAATTAAAAGAAAAAGGCCTGATCTTTGTTGGCTTAGACGTGATTGGCGACAAACTTACCGAAATCAATGTAACTAGCCCAACATGTATCCGTGAAATCGAAGCCGCCTATGATGTCAGTATCACCGGAATGTTGATGGATGCGATTGAAGCGCGTTTAAAGAAAGATTAATTTACCTGCCCACGCTCAATAAAGAATGAAATAAATCATAGCTTATAGTGAATTTCACCGCTTAAGCTATGGTTTTCTGCCATAATAAAATTCACAGCTAACAATTAAAGATAGGCCTATGGACTCTTTGCAAGATCACTTCCTTATCGCGATGCCGAGCATGAAAGATGGTATTTTCGAGCGCTCTGTTATCTATATTTGTGAACATAACAACGAAGGTGCGATGGGGATCATCATTAATCTTCCCGTCAATATTTCTATCGACGAGTTATTATCACAAACAGTCGAAGCTGATCTCGACGATGAGACAGCCTCCCCTATCGAGCCGAAAACAGTCATCGATGATCTGGTATTTAAAGGCGGTCCCGTATCTGAAGACCGTGGTTTTGTATTGCATACAGCCTATCCAGGTTTTAGCTCGAGCTTACAAATCAATGATGACTTGATGATCACCTCATCATTGGATGTATTAGCAACACTTGGCACCAACAAACAACCCGACAATTATATTGTCGCGTTAGGTTATTCTGGTTGGACAAAAGGACAATTAGAACAAGAGATTGCTGACAACAGTTGGCTAACCATTAATGCAGACGAAGATATCTTATTTAATGTGCCAGTACACCAACGTTGGGAACAGGCCGTACAAAAAATAGGTATCGACGTCAGCCAATTATCGAGTCAAGTAGGTCACTCTTAATATATAGCCAAGTAGCTTGAGTATAAAGAGCCCTACGGAGAAGAATATGAGTAATGCAGAAAACGGACAAAGAACCCTGCTTGGTTTTGATTTCGGAACAAAAAGTATTGGTATCGCCGTTGGTCAAGAGATCACAGGAACAGCGCGACCGCTTGTGGCTTTTAAAGCCAATGATGGCATCCCAGACTGGGATTTAATTGAACAACAGATTAAAGAGTGGCAGCCCGATCTTGTGATCGTAGGTAAACCTCTCAACATGGATGGTACCGAGCAAGACATCACCAAACGTGCGATTAAATTTGCCAATCGTTTAACAGGCCGCTTTAATGTGAAAACAGAAATGCATGACGAACGTCTAACGACAAAAGATGCCAAAGCACGCTTGTTTGAAGAAGGTGGTTTTAAAGCCCTGCAAAAAGGCGCCATTGACAGTGCATCAGCGATGGTGATCTTAGAAGGCTGGATGGAATCGCAATATGGCGCAGAGTTATAACGGTAAATAGCTATAATTTGTAAACAAAGATATACCGCGTCACACTATAATCAATAAAATTTATAAGCACGACTCTGTAGTGATTTACAGGGTCGAATCATCGCAAAGGACGCGCGCAATATGACGTTTATTCATGGTTTACTACAACGCTTATTATTTACCATTGGCGTCATGTTATTTATGCAGCTTCCGCAATTTATTGATCATTACAGCCAGCAACTTTCCGGTTATTACCTCGCCCAACAAAACCAACTACAACAATTTCAATTAATTGCCGATACTAACTTTAATGGTCAGCTCGATACACTCATTGCCGACT
The DNA here is from genome assembly GCF_001574435.1 of Moritella sp. JT01. Lineage (GTDB taxonomy): Bacteria > Pseudomonadota > Gammaproteobacteria > Enterobacterales > Moritellaceae > Moritella. The sequence continues at coordinate 17,454 of NZ_LOCN01000001.1, read as the reverse complement.
TTAAATCCAGCCCTGCACCGGCTGTTCAGCAAGTAGGTAAGCAAGTGCTCACATTACAGCAATCATTACCTGAATTAGCGACCGATTTGACGATCCTAACAGAAGGTAGTTATATAAATAAACTCACTTATTTTGTTACTCGCATCGACAGTAAATTAGCTGAAAATACCTTATCACTTTTCACACCAGGCATACCATTAAGCCAAGCTGCAATAGTGACGGGGTTAATTGGCGGGATAACGCTAAACCTATTTTGGCTATTCAGTTTAAAACTATTAACGCTAATGTTTGCCCGCTTTCATATTCGCGGTAATAAACCTGCTTAGCCGTGTTGTAGAACTATAAATTAAGGAATTAGCATGAAAAATGTCATTATTGTAGGCGCGACAGGAGCAACGGGCAGCCAATTAATGCAGCAGTTACTCAATGATGTGACGGTTGAAAATATCTATGTCGTGCATTATCGACCGACACAGTTTCAGCATCAAGATAAGGTCACTGAGATCATTATCGATTTAGCCAATTTTAATGATTTGTCTATTGAAGCGGACATTAGCAGTGCTTATTGTTGCCTCGGTACGACACGTAAAAAAGCGGGTTCATTAGCCGCATTTAGGCAAGTAGACAAAGATTATATTGTTAACTTTGGCACTTGGGTAGCAAATAATACTAAAGCACAATTACATGTCATCAGTGCTGTAGGTGCCAATGCTAAATCGGTAAGTAGTTACTTACAAACTAAAGGCGAAACAGAGCAATTATTACGTCAGTTGCCCCTCACTGCTTTATACCTTTATCAACCGACATTATTACATGGCAAACGTGATGAGTTTAGATTCATGGAAGCCATCGCCTATTACCCGCTTGCCGTATTATCCGTCTTTCCAGTGCCTCTGTTAAAGCAACAAAAGCCGATAGGCATCGACCAGCTTGCAAATGCGATGTATCAACTAAGCCAGCAAGTAACAAGTGGCCATCACGTGATCAGCAGCTTAGAGATCCAGCAGTATTAATTGTCCGCACGTAGTTCCGTGGCGGCTTCAAGTACCAACTGCCGGAACCAAATGTGGCTAGCGTCGTGATGCAGCAACGGACTCCAAATCATTTTCAATTCAATTTTTGGGATCGGGAATGGCGGTTCAAGCAAAGTATAGCTACTGTTGTTTTTATGAATGAGCGCAGCCTGAGTCGGTAATGTCGCTATTAGCTCATCTTGTAGCGCCAGTTGCATCGCGACATTATAATTACGTGTAAATACCGTAATATCACGTTTCTTACCTAAGCGACTGAGTGCTTCATCTACCCAACCCAACTTTTGTACATCATGTGGATTCATCCCAACACCGACGCCAAAACCAGTCTTAGATACCCATACATGCTTTGATGCTAAATAGTGATTCAAATTAAATTTATTTACGATCGGATTATCCGCATTCATCATGCAAGTAAATGAATCATACCATAAGGTTTTTTGATAAAACGATTGCGGTAATTCATCAAACCGGTTAATCGCCATATCAATCTTACCTTCCTCTACATCATGGAAGGTCACATCAGAGGGCGTCATAATATCCACCGTCATATTCGGTGCGACTTTATTTAGCTTGCTCAATAGCCTAGGTATCAAAGTTGACTCCGCATAGTCACTAGCCATAATACGAAAAACCCGCTGACTATTTTGATCAAACTCTTTTTCTTCTTGTAAGGCTTCTTCGAGTTCCAGCAATAATTTTCTGATCACTGGCGCTAATTTACGTGCTTTTTCAGTCGGGGTCATACCACCAGAGGTACGCACTAAAACTGGATCGTTAAGTAAAGTACGTAATCGACGCAAGCCATTACTCATTGCCGGTTGGGTAATATTAAGCATACTTGCTGCACGCGTTACGTTTTTTTCACGCAACAAAACATCGAAGTAAATCAATAAATTAAGATCAATCCCTGATATATTCATAAAATAAATACCCACAACAGTAAAAGTAATAAAACAATGCTAACTCAATGGTATAGCAACTTCCATTAAAAAAATTTAACCATATCTAACGACTATAACCAGAATACACCATAAATAAGATAAATTAACAGCCATCTATATTCATAGTGTGAATGCTGACTATAGAAAATATAAACTAACTAAATATTAATTGAGCGTTTAATATTAACTCATCAAAACGCAAACGAATAAAAGGCTTTAATCGCTGCGTTTCAATTTAATAATCACTTGATCACTGTAAAGGATTTGCTATGTCAACATACAACAATGATATCGATTCAGTTGCTACATTAAAAGCTGAACAAGGTTCGAAATGGGCCGCTATTAACCCTGAATATGCAGCGCGTATGCGTGCTCAAAACCGTTTCAAAACGGGTCTTGACGTTGCACAGTTCACTGCTGATATTATGCGTGCAGATATGGCAGAATACGACGAAGATTCTTCACAATACACACAGTCTTTAGGTTGCTGGCATGGTTTCACTGCGCAACAAATGATGATGGCTGTTAAACGCCACGAAAAAACAACCAAGAAAAGCTATGTTTACCTTTCTGGTTGGATGGTTGCGGCACTGCGTTCTGACTTCGGTCCTTTACCTGACCAATCAATGCACGAAAAAACGTCTGTACCTGCACTAATCGAAGAGATTTATACGTTCCTACGTCAAGCAGATGCACGTGAACTAGA
>NZ_LOCN01000001.1:0-14720 GCF_001574435.1 Moritella sp. JT01 | reverse complement strand
GCAGCACAAGCGGCTATCGACAACCACGAAACACATGTAGTGCCAATCATTGCCGATATCGATGCTGGTTTTGGTAACGAAGAAGCAACGTACCTTCTTGCTAAGAAAATGATTGAAGCCGGTGCATGTTGTATCCAAATTGAAAACCAAGTATCTGACGCGAAACAATGTGGTCACCAAGCAGGTAAAGTAACGGTTCCACACGAAGATTTCCTAGCGAAAATCAACGCGGTACGTTATGCATTCCTTGAACTAGGTATCGACAACGGTGTTATCGTTGCACGTACTGACTCATTAGGCGCTGGCCTAACGCAAAAAGTACCGGTATCGCAAACGCCTGGTGATTTAGCGTCTCAATACAATGCATTCCTAGAAACAACGCCAGTTGAATCAGCAGCAGATGTTGCCGAAGGCGACATGATTATCAAGCAAAACGGCAAATTAGTTAAACCAACCCGTTTAGCGTCTGGTCTGTATGCATTCCGTGAAGGCACAGAGATTGACCGTGTCGTACTTGATTGTGTAGTTAGCTTACAAAACGGCGCTGATTTGTTGTGGATTGAAACTGAAAAACCACACGTAGGTCAAATTGCTCATATGGTTAACGAAGTACGTAAGACAGTCCCTGATGCGAAACTTGTTTATAACAACTCACCATCATTTAACTGGACGCTTAACTTCCGTCAACAAGAGTACGCAGCATGGGTTGAAGCAGGTAAAGATGTATCAGCATACCCTGACCCAGCAACAGCCCCACGCGGCCTGATGGATGAGAAATTCGATACGTCTGAGCTAGCAATTGCAGCAGATAAGAAAATACAAACGTTCCAAGCGGATTCAGCACGTGAAGCAGGTATCTTCCATCACCTAATCACATTGCCGACTTACCATGAAACAGCACTGGGTACAGATATTCTTTCTGAAGGTTACTTCGGTGAACTTGGTATGCTTGCTTATGTACGTGATATTCAACGTCGAGAAATCCGTCGTGAACAAGCATCTGTTAAGCACCAAAACTTAGCGGGTTCAGATATCGGTGACGCACATAAAGGTTACTTCTCTGGCGATAACGCGCTTAAAGCTGGCGGCGAAGACAACACGATGAACCAGTTCTAATTTAGAACCTCATTGTTAGCTTATTATCAGTTAAATAATAAGAGTCAGTTAATATGAAAAAACCAGCTTCGGCTGGTTTTCTGTATTTTACAGATAAGCTAACAATCTGTGAGTTGAGGCGACTCAATTTATTTATCTTTCAACAATAATATTCGCGCTTCAAAGTAATCAGGGAAAGTGCGATAAGTATTAATATAATCATCCCAGTTTTTAAAATAGCCACCGAGGTAATCAAGCTGATATTGGTTATTTTCAAATGCGCCGCCCGTATCCGCTAATACCGTTAATCGACTTTCGCCATTGTGAGTGAGCATGATCAGCTTGCCTAATCCTAGGTGTGCTAAATCACCTGCAACCGTCACTAATGGATACACAGGGATCTTGTAACTTGCATCTTTACCATAACCCATCACAGAGTCAGTTTTCTTAAAATACCAATAACGTCTTTGCTGTTCTTTTTTCAAGTTACGTTGGTAGCCAATGCCATTATTACGATGGACATTAAAAAACTGACTCCTAACGCCATTAGAATCTGAGGCGATATCAACTTTTACAGTGCCCTGCATTAAGGAATCTTCTAAGTCATAACGCGACAACCAAACCATAGGCTCGGCTAACTTATCTTTGTCTAAAATACCGGTTAACACATCTTGCTTAGTCAACTTATGACGAGTTAAGCCGCGATCTGCATCGCCCTGCTCTAGCGTTAAACCTTGTTCATCATTTGGCAGCGCATATAATGCATAAGGGGTTTCAGCTGTTTTTTTGGCACTGCCTTTCGCGAGTTTAATATAATATTTGGTCAGTAAGATTTTATCATCAGGAATGTTTTTCAACAGCGGTTTATTTTTGGCAAAGCCCTGCGCTTGTTTTTTATCTGGCATCCAGCGGATCACATCAAAGTGCTGAGCTATAAATTCAGCATCCATCAGACGACTCGGGACTCCAGCTAATTCATCCGCTTGCTGCACTTGGCAAATAAAATTAAGGGTACGCTTTACTCTTTCTAAATCGCCACCAAATTGCGCAGTCATGCCTGCGGTAATTATACCGGGGTCGTAATCTTCACCTAAAGCAAGATAATCCGCCGTGCTCTTAGCCACATTGCAGAGTTCGGTGGTAGATGGCGTCACCATTTTACCAATAGCAGGCTCGACTTCTAACTGATAAATAGGATTTGTAGCCACATTAGCAACCGTGTTAAACGCCACCAGCAGCGTAAAAGGTAATAAAGCACTCAATTTCATCATTTTAACGATCTCGATATTCGAAGATAAACAGCTAATATTAATCATAACAACGACAAATATACCAGTACTCTCGAGTTATATACCCAAGTTAGTTCAAGATGCTATATCAGAGACATTGCAACGCTGTGCTGTTATTCCTGCTCGCCTCCCGTAGGGCAAGCCGAAAGAATGAATCTTCGGCGTTATGAAGTCTTGATTTAGAATAACTAAATCCTCGACTTCATGCCTTGAATATCCTCTCCTTTCGGTTTGCTGATTGTGCATCTTGAAGTAGCTTGGGTATGAGTGCTCATTTATTACTCTGACGTAAAGTAAACAGGCAAGTTTTAAACACAAGCCTGTCATGTAAATACAGCAAAATATAAACTCTAGTCACTATGTTCGGCAATCGTCATTAATTCTGCTTACATCTATTAATTAAGGTAAAGGAATGCATTTTTTAATCATTACAAATTTAGTATGGGCTTTTTCGTTTAGTCTTATCGGGGTTTATCTAGCGGGTCAGGTTGATGCCTGGTTCTCGGTACTATTCCGTATTGGTTTAGCCATGCTGGTATTCATCCCATTCTTAAAGCTAGGTAATTTATCGCGTAGTACGATTGTAAAAGTCATGGCTATTGGTGCTTGCCAACTGGGTATTATGTACGGGTTTTATTATCAATCATTCCTACTCTTATCAGTGCCAGAGGTATTACTGTTTACCGTATTTACCCCGATTTACGTTACCTTAATTGATGACCTATTACATTCTCGTTTTAACCCTTGGTATTTAGGCACTGCGATCATCGCGGTATTGGGTGCTGTGGTAATTAAATATGCGGGTATTAACGACGGTTTCGTGGTTGGCTTCCTTGTTGTGCAAGGTGCAAATATTGCGATGGCGATTGGCCAAGTGGCTTATAAAAAACTCTCTGAAAATGAATTAAAAGATGTAAAACACAGTGAAGTGTTTGGCCTATTCTATATTGGAGCCTTCCTTGTTGCCTGCATCGCATTTATGTTACTGGGCAGCACAGATAAAATGCCGACGACTACAACACAATGGGGTGTACTCACTTACCTCGGTATTATCGCGTCGGGCTTAGGTTACTTCATGTGGAATAAAGGCGCGTGTTTAGTTAATGCGGGGACGTTAGCGGCAATGAATAACGTGCTTGTACCGCTAGGCTTGCTGGTTAATCTGGTGATTTGGAACCGTGATGCGGACTTAGTAAAACTGGCGTTAGGCGGCGGTATTATTTTGCTATCACTGATATTTAATGAAACCATCGTTAAGCAGAAAATAAAACAAAAAGCATTAGCGCAGTAAGACTAACCGCTAAAAATACCCTAGGTGATTCTGCTATCACATTAAATCACCTAGGTTGCCTCTACTATCATATAACTCTACAAATAAGTACTTGCCAATAACACTGTATTCTCTGCTACAATCGCCTTTTTATACGCAAGCAGATCGCCATGTATTTTTTACTCCCGCTATTCACAGTTATCATTTGGTCAGGTAATTCCATTGTTAATGTTTTGTCGGCCAACGTTATCTCACCCGAAACAATCTCCTTCTATCGTTGGTTTATTGCTTTAATTACACTTACGCCTTTTTTAATCAAACCCGTATGGAAAAAACGCCAAGCGATTAAACCCTATTTAACTAAATTAGCATTCTTGGCATTATTGGGCATGGCTATTAACCAATCTCTCGCCTATTTTGCTGCGGCGACAACGACAGCAACACATATGACGCTGATTTTTGCCTTAGTGCCGTTATTAAGCTTAATGTTTAGTGTGCCACTACTCGGGATCTCATTGACTAAAAAAGCATTGCTCGGCGCGGCTATTTCGATGACGGGTTTGGTGTATATGTTAAGCCACGGTCAAATTAGTAACTTACTGTCTGAGGGTATTAATATCGGAGATACCTACATGCTGATTGCGGCCTGTAGTTATGCTCTATACGGAGTGCTACTCAAACGCTGGCGTTTACCGTTTAACAACTGGATTGCGCTATATGTACAAATGGTATTTGCGGTCATTATCTTACTGCCTATACTCGCATATAACGGCCAAGTGCGCCTGAGCAGTGAATCGTTACCACTGGTATTATATGCCGCGATCCCAACATCGATATTAGCCACTTGGTTATGGATGCAGAGTATTCATTATCTCGGTGCCGATAAAAGCGCAATGTTCATGAATTTATTGCCGGTATTTACTGCGATTATGGCGACCTTCATCCTCAATGAACAGCTATCAAGTGAGCAGCTCATTGGTGGTACTTTGGTATTAGCAGGGGTCAGTATGACGCAGTTTAAATCAAGAAATACTGTAAAAAAGGGCGTGACGGTTCAGTCTTGATGCTGAATTGAACGGACTTCAATTTTAAATCGCATGGAAGCGAACTGTATTGTCGATAATAGTATTCTCAAGTTGAAGCTCCCCTCGCTTCGCGCCCGACAAGTCGGGGGAAGAAAGGGGATTCTTGTTGTCAACGGCTTAAGCATTGCAAGATAATAGCCTTAACATCTTTAAGCCTCTTTAAGAGTCTTTAAGCGCCTTGATTTAAATATCATTGATTATTGAAACGTAACGCGATTTAAAGTCGAGTAAAACCGGCTTCTAAATCAGCAATCAAATCTTCAACATCTTCCAAACCGATATGTAAACGTACCAATGTACCCGTGAAATCTACATCGCCAGCGGGACGAATGCGGTTAAGTTCAGACGCTTGATTCGCTAAGATTAATGACTCATAACCGCCCCACGAATACGCCATGCTGAAATGCTGAAAGTTATCGAGATAGTTAGCTAATTGCTCATTACTCAGTTTATCTTTTAAGATAAAGGAGAATAAACCATTACAACCCTTAAAATCACGCTTGTAGAACTCGTGGCCTTTACAGCTTGGTAACGCAGGGTGATTAACACGTTCAACTTCTGGACGGGTACTTAACCAATTAGCCACTTTGATACTTGCCACTTCATGCTGCTTTAAACGAATACCCATAGTACGTAAGCCACGGCTCGCCATGTACGCAGTATCGGCATCAACCATTTGACCCATTAAGTATGACTGCTCACGTAGTTGTGCCCAGCAACGTTCATTGGCAACAGCTGTACCTAACATATAATCAGAATGACCTATGATGTATTTTGTACCTGCTTGAATTGAAATATCAATATCGTGTTCAAAGGCTTTAAATAACACACCCGCTGCCCAAGTATTATCTATCATGATAATCACCTCCGGATTTACCGCACGAACCGCTTTTACGATCGCAGGAATATCTTGAACTTCCATGGTAATTGAACTTGGTGACTCTAGAAATACCACGCTGGTATTCGCCTGCATTAATCCTGCAATACCTTCGCCTAACATAGGTTCATAATATGTTGTCGCTACGTTCATTTTAGCTAACATGACATTACAAAAATCTTGCGTGGGTTCATAGGCGGCGCTAGTCATTAAAATATGATCACCTGCGCTCACAAATGACAAAATAGAGTTAGTGACAGCGGCTGCGCCACAAGGATAAAGCGCACAACCTTCGCCACCTTCAAGTTCAGTCATCGCTTGTTGTAATGAGAAGTGAGTTTGCGTACCACGGCGACCGTAAAATAATTCACCGTCAGCACGTTTTGCGGTTGCTGCTTTTTTGGCTTTAACTGAGTCAAATACAATTGATGATGCGCGCTGAACAACGGGGTTCACTGCACCGTGTGAGAATTTTCTATCGCGTCCTGCCGAGACTAGTTGTGTGGCTAATTTATCTGAACTCATAATCGTATCTTTCCCTGCTCATTCATATTTATCATTTACATATAAAAACACAGTAACGAAAGATAGGGTGACAGGCAATGAATAACGTGATTTGAAACTAAAAGAGTCGCCTAATAGTAATATTTTAACGCTATATAGGGAGAGCGATTCCCCTCCCGATATACGACTATTTTATTTCTTATTGACGAAAAAATAAGTATCCAAATATTGTTTAAATGGTAAGAATGCTGGATTTGCCCAACTAACAAATAACTTAGATTGATCGGTAAGACCAACTGCAACATTAGACCCAATATTGCCCTCGTCAACAAACGCGCTGCTATCAGAAGCAGATAACTCACCAGCAGGTGTATTTAAATTAGCTTCAACTTGATATTCGTACACGGTACCTAACAATGCACCAGGGTTTAAATTGGCAGCTAACGAATGCACCATATCCGGCTTCCCCTTTGAGATATCATTACCGTCGTCATCTGTTGAACTGCCATCTTTCATACATGGATTTGGTGTACCTAGCGCACGATTATTTGTTAACTGTTGATTACCGTAGTTACATTCATCATACTGTAAATAAGCGATACCCTCCCTATCTGCAGTCGCTTTAGTTTGTACTAATGCCGTCTTAAATGCTTCGTAAGAAACACTCAATGCAGCACCAGCCGCACTATTTGTATTTCCATCGATATAGTAATCATAAAGCTGCATCATTTTTTGATAAGTCGTCGGGGAAAGCGTCTCGTCTTTACCGCTAATATTGGTATAAATTAATTCAATACCATCGATAATTGTGCCTTTATTTTCATTTAACTCAATAACAAATTCGCCAGTAGCCGTCTGTAAAGCATCTTCATCTTCGATAAGCCCCAAAACAATACGTTTCGCGGCAAACTGCTCACGAACATCTTGATGGGCCCATTGCATCATATTCGTCACGCGTTTGATAACGCGTTGTTGCTGCTCATCCGTTACTTTATTACTTAATTTGATAACATAAACACCATTATCAAAATGACAGCTCGGTACATCGCTTTTAGTTTTACAATTAGCAACGGCATCAAATATCTTTACAGTAGTCTGTGTTGTCGGTTTTGTAGTTGGCGTAGTCTTACTCCCGCTATCAGAACCACAACCTGCAAGCATTACAATACCCGCGGTCAGTAAACATATTTTTACTTTATTCGATACTGTCATCTTTGAATTATCCATAGTGTTAATTTACATCTTGTATGTACACTATAATAAAGTAACTGCAGGTCATTCTATGTAAGCAGATGTAACGGCAGGACAATGAATAGATACGGAAGGAATATTTGAGTATTAAAAAAAACCGCCTATTTAACAATAAAATAGGCGGGGGTTTAAATATTAACTAACAATTATTTACTCATCGTTACTCGCTAATATTTTATTCTTTAGCAGCTTCGCCTTGCTTGGCAAAATACTCTTTCGTTAGCTTAAATACCACAGGGCTAAGTAGCGCGAGTGCGATCAAGTTAGGCAATGCCATCATCGCATTCAGTGTATCAGCAAGTAACCAAACAAAGCTTAATGAACTTGTTGCACCAATTGGCACCGCAATGATCCACAAAATACGGAATGGAACAATCGCTTTCACACCAAATAGATACTGCACACATTTTTCGCTATAGAAGCTCCAACCAAGAATAGTGGTGAAGGCAAATACAGACAGCGCAATCGCAACAATGTAGTTACCCACACCTGGCAATGCACTTGCAAACGCAGCTGATGTTAATGCTGCGCCCGTATCGCCCGATGTCCAAGCGCCAGTAACTACAATCGCAAGACCCGTAATAGTACAAACGATAAGGGTATCAATAAAGGTACCTAACATAGCGATAAGACCCTGTTTAACCGGATCATTGGTTTGTGCAGCAGCATGCGCAATTGGCGCACTACCTAAACCCGCTTCGTTAGAGAACACACCACGTGCGACACCAAAACGAATTGCAGCCCAAACAGCAGCACCAGCAAAACCACCTTGTGCAGCGACAGGGGTAAATGCACTTTCAATGATTAATGCAAATGCAGCCGGGATCTCACTCGCGTTCATAAATAGAACCACACAGCCAGCGCCGATATAGAAGATAGCCATTAATGGTACTAATTTACCAGCAACATCAGCGATACGTTTAACGCCGCCCATCAGTACGAGGCCAACCAATACCATCATCACTAAACCAGATACTATTGGTGAAATACCAAAACTACTTGATAAAGCATCAGCGACCGAGTTTGATTGCACTGTGTTACCAATACCAAAACCAGCAATTGAACCAAAGATCGCAAACGCAGTGCCGAGCCAAGCCCATTTACTGCTTAAACCATTTTTGATGTAATACATTGGTCCACCAACGTGATTACCATTCTCATCCGTTTCACGATATTTAACTGCACATACTGCTTCTGCATACTTGGTTGCCATACCCACTAACGCAGTACACCACATCCAAAATAACGCACCCGGTCCACCTAAAAAGATAGCCGTTGCCACACCCGCAATATTACCTGTGCCAATCGTGGCAGAAAGTGATGTCATTAACGCATTAAATGGCGTGATTTCACCTTTACTTTTGTCACCTGACGTCGTTGTACGTCCAGCCCAAAGTAGCTTAAAACCAGTCCCTAATTTTAAAATAGGCATTAATTTCAACCCTAAAGATAGGAATAGTCCTACCCCAAGGATCATAATGAGCATAGGTACACCCCATACAACACTATTTACCGCAGAAATAAACTCTGTTAAAGCTTCCATCAACATCCCTTCCTTAAGACTAATGATAATGTAAAACGCACATTATCAGGTTATACACTCAACAAACAGATAAACATAATACCCACAACTGATTAACATGCAACCAAATATCGTACAGTTAAAATAACAAGACATTATATTTCAAATGAAATAACTACAACTGAAAGACCATGAATTAGTTAGTAATATTCATAAAAATCAGTCTCAGTGCCCTACAGCACAGGCTTTAACAAAGAAACAACACCCTGTTATATACATTGCCATCAGCAATCTAGAAAAAAACAGTTAAAAAAACAAAAAATAAACACTCAGTTAACAATTTGAACATGTAAATATATAAAAATAGGTAAAAAGGTGACTTAATGAAAAATACAGACAGTCATCTTTAATGGATTATAAGGTTAGGTCATGGATAATTTGAAAATGCAGAATAAATTACTACTGATTGCGATAGTTCCTATGGTTATTTCATTGCTAGCCACATTAGCAATAATTTCTAATTTACAGACTAACTCAGTAACAACCATGATCCATGATCATGAATTGCTACTACGCACAGAACGACAAAAACAAATCAGTGATGCAGTAAAAATAACGCAAAAAATAGTGCAACGAGAAATCACTAACGCCACGGCGCAGAATAAAACCCAACAACAAACATTAGCAAACGTACGAGATATCCTTAAACACGCACGTTATGGTGACAACAACCTTAGCTACTTTTTCATTTACGACAGTAAAGGGATCAATATCGCTGATGCAAGTAACGAAAAAAATCAAGGACAAAACCGATTTTCGCTGAAAGATAAAAACGGCGTTTTACTTATTCAAGAATTAATAAAAGCCAGTCAGTCAGGTGGTGGGTTTGTTGAGTATGTATATCCTAAGCCAGGTACTGATACATTACAGCCTAAGTTAAGTTATGCCGCACCTATTACAGGCACAGATTGGTTTATTGGTACTGGTGTATATGTAGATGATATTGCTAATGATTTAACTATTTTTAGCCATTCAGTGTGGCAACAATTTTATACGCAAATAAAATTAACGATTACGAGTGCCATTATACTCGTCATACTAACCAGTGTATTCATGCTGTGGATTGCTAAACGTCTGGCTAAACCAATTAATGACATGCTCAATACGCTCAATGATATTGCAGATGGTGAAGGTGATTTAACCCGTCGATTAGATATCAAAGGAAGTGACGAAATAGCCTTACTTGGTGGAGCATTTAATCGTTTCACCGCTAAATTACAAAATATCATCAGCGCGGTGGCAGATGTCACCCATCAAGTATCAGACTCTGCCAATAACCTCAGCCAACAAACTCAAAAGACCACGGAACAACTGACGATCCATAATAATGAAACAGATCAGGTGGTCACCGCGGTTACCGAAATGAATGCAACAGCAAATGATGTGGCAGAAAACGTGATTCAAGTCGCCGATGCAACACAAATGGCGACGCAAGATTCTTTATTAGCACAAGAAAATGTCAGAACGTCTAGCACGGCGATCACGACTTTGGTTGATAACGTAGAGCAAGCTAGCGGGTACATGAGTTCCCTACATGAACAATCGCAAAAAATTGATCATGTATTACAAGTTATCGGTGCGATTGCCGATCAAACCAATTTACTCGCTCTCAATGCTGCGATTGAAGCAGCCAGAGCCGGGGAACAGGGCCGAGGTTTTGCAGTTGTCGCAGATGAAGTCCGCAGCTTAGCCAGTCGGACTCAAGAAAGCACATTAGAAATCAAAGTCATGCTCGATGGTTTACACCAATTTGTTGCCCAAGCCGTGAGCGCAATGAAAACCAGTCAAGAAACCAGTGTCCACGCAATGCAATCATCAACCCAAATCAGCGGCAGTTTATCCGCTGTCACTAATGCCGTTGATGCGATTAATGACATGGCAAACCATATTGCTACAGCCGCCACAGAACAAAGTTCGGTAACCGATGAAATTAATCGTAACATGGTTAATATCCGTGACGTGGTCGCGCAACTACTAGCATCAAGCCATGAAACAACACAAGTTTCTACCGACTTATCTGCCGCAGGAGAACAATTAGAAACATTACTCAGCCAATTCAAACTCACATAAAATAAATACCGCAAGGATATATGTATTGTTATTAACGCAGGTAAAGACGCAGGTATGATATTCATGAGCTAAAATAGAGTTAATATGATTGTGAGGTATTATCTATGTATTACTGGCTGATAAGCATATTACTGCTCTACAGTAGTATGCTAAATGCTAACCTAGCCGAACCCTCAGGTGCTGCCACCAATGAAAGTGGCATTCCTGTGCCAGTATTAACAATCAAAGGCGCAATTGGTCCCGCAGTTAGCCATTACCTTACCAGCGAAATTAGTCGCGCAAATAACCAGACAAATGCTGAAACGAGTGATAATAGTCATTCGACACCACCGTTGATCATCATTACTATCGATACCCCAGGGGGATTAGTCTCGAGCTTGCGGGATATTAACCAAGCGATCTTAAACTCAAATGTTCCCGTAGCCTGCTTAGTTCATCCTCCTGGAGCTAGAGCCGCCAGTGCTGGGACTTATATTCTCTATGCCTGCCATATAGCAGCAATGGCGACTACGACCACATTAGGGGCTGCAACCCCAGTCAGTATAGGTAGTCCTTTACCTACAGGGGATAAGAAACCGACGAACCCTTACCAACCAGCAACCGAGCCAACGCCTAATACAAAACCTGACTCCAAATCAGATTCACCGAACTCTGATACCAAATCAGATTCGCCGAACGCCGACACCAAAGAAAAACAGCCCTCTCCCGCGCCATCTGATTCACCACAAGTGACTGAAAAAAGTGCTATGGAAAAGAAAGTGCTCAATGATGCGGTTGCCTATATTCGTTCATTAGCACAACTGCGTAAGCGTAATGTCGAATGGGCTGAATTAGCAGTGACAGAAGCGGCAACCTTAACGGCGGTCGAAGCTCTGGATAAAAACGTGATTAATCTGTTAGCGCAATCGCCACAACATCTCTTACAAGAACTTGACGGCCAATACGTAACCATCAAACAACAGCAAAGACTGCTAACATTAACAAACAGTCCACTGGAACTACGCCGACCCAATTGGCGCAGTAACTTTATTGGTACTATCACCGACCCGAATATCGCTTATATTCTGATGCTAATCGGGGTCTATGGCATCCTACTCGAATTTTATAGTCCCGGCGTTGGGATCGCTGGCGTGACAGGTTCAATCTCCTTGTTTATTGCACTGTACGCCTTCCAGCTGCTGCCCATTGATTATGTCGGATTAGGTCTCTTATTACTGGGGATTACCTTACTCGTTGCAGAATCTATGTCACCCAGTTTTGGTATCTTTGGGCTCGGCGGTATTATTGCTTTTACACTCGGATCGATATTTTTATTTGATAGCGATCTACCGCAATTTCAAGTGTCGCTACAACTTATCGCTGCCGTAGCAGTGCTTTCATTACTGTTTTTTATCTTCATATTTAGCTATCTCTGGGATATGCGGAAAAACAAAGTTGTCAGTGGTAAAGAAGCATTAATTGGCTCAGAAGTGACCATAGAGATTGGGTTTATTGGCCAAGGACATATTAATGTTAACGGTGAACGTTGGTCGGCTTATAGCCCACACCAATTAAGCGCTGGACAAATAGTACAAATAGATGGCATTGATGGTTTAACGCTAATCCTATTGCCAATCCCTGAATCGGAGGTTAACGATGCAAGCAATCCTCAGTAGCGGCATGTTATTAACAGGAGCAATTATATTTTTATTGCTCCTGTTAATCATCAGTATGTTTCGGATCTTACGTGAATACGAACGTGGGGTTATCTTTTTCCTTGGCCGTTTTGAAAAAGTAAAAGGACCCGGCTTGATCATTGTCATCCCAATAATACAACAGATGGTACGTGTCGATTTACGTACGGTGGTCATGGATGTGCCGAGTCAGGATGTAATCAGTAGAGATAATGTGTCAGTACGTGTTAATGCCGTCATTTATTTTCGGGTGATTGATTCACAAAAAGCCATTATCAATGTCGAAAACTTTCTGCAAGCCACTTCGCAGTTGGCACAAACCACATTACGTTCGGTATTGGGTCAACATGAGCTAGATGAAATGTTAGCCAACAGAGAAATGCTCAATGTCGATATTCAAGCGATCTTAGATTCACGTACCGATGGTTGGGGGATCAAAGTATCTAATGTGGAAATAAAGCACGTTGATTTAAACGAAACCATGATCAGAGCAATCGCACGTCAAGCGGAAGCAGAAAGAACACGACGGGCAAAAGTTATTCATGCTTCAGGGGAAATGGAAGCCTCCGACAAATTGGTCCAAGCCGCAGCTAAACTAGCCCAAGAACCAAATGCAATCCTACTTCGTTATCTACAAACATTAACCGAAATCGCCAGTGAGAAAAATTCGACGATCTTATTTCCGATGCCAACGGAATTACTTGCGAATTTAATGCCCAGTAAAACAGGCAATAAAACGAAGACTGACAATAACGAGTAAATAGAATAAAGCGGGAAATTAAAATTAGCGCCTTAGGATAAAAGGCGTCCTTGTTACCTATGCCCAAAATAAGCCTGTAAGAAAACCTTCTTTGCTTTTTATGCAATAATCTATTAAGTTGACCGACCTGTAAAATTAAACAATCCAATCAATTACAGCTCGTTTTAATAGGTGCTTATATGCTTACTCGTTTACATTATTTTAATTGCGTTGTGGAAACCGGCAGTATTTCCGCAGCCAGCCGTGTATTTGATGTGCAACCGTCCTCAATTTCACGCCAATTAGCAGCCTTAGAAAAAGAACTCGGCATTCGATTACTGAACAGAACCACCCGTAACATCGGCTTAACAGAAGCTGGCTTGACTTATTATGAATATTCCCAACGGATTATTGCGGAACTGGACGAAGCTAACCGTGTTGTAAATGATTTACAGAAAGAACCCCAAGGAACGCTAAAGATCAGTATGACAGTCGGCTTTGGTGAAAGCTGTATTTTGCCACTGATTCCTAAGTTCAAAAAACAATACCCTAAGATAAAAGTACAACTTGAGTTATCCGAACGTGTCATTGATTTAGTCGAAGACAATGTGGATATAGCGATCCGCAGTGGGCGTTTACCCGACTCAAATCTAATTGCGCGTAAGCTACTCGATAATGACTTTATATTGTGTACAAGTCCTGAATATATTGCCGAGCATGGCACACCAAGTTCACCCGATACCTTGGCTAAATTTGATTGTATTACTTATGGCTATTCTGGCTGGCGAGACTGGTTTTTAATGAAAGATAAACCAATTAAGTTAACGATTGTTGATCATTTAACGGTGAACTCAGTGAACGGTCAAAAACAATTATTATTAAACCATGCTGGATTTGCACTTATGCCTCGCTGGGCGATCAATAACGAACTAAAAAATAACAAACTAGTGCATATATTACCCGAGTATGTATTAAGCCCTTATGACAGCATTAGCTCGACTTATGCTGTCTATTTAAAGCGTGATCTTATTTCGCCGAAGATTTCAGTGTTTCTTGATTTTATTAAAAAACACTTAAGTTTGTAACGCACTAAACATAACCCATCCCCTTACTTTTTATATCAAATAAGAAGAGGGGTATTTTTTATTAGTCTACAAACAGCAAAAAACCAGCCGAAGCTGGTTTGTCATATTAACTGACTCTTATTATTTAACTGATAATAAGCTAACAATGAGGTTCTAAATTAGAACTGGTTCATCGTGTTGTCTTCGCCGCCAGCTTTAAG